>NZ_JBHTMY010000001.1:0-417898 GCF_042679565.1 Namhaeicola litoreus
TACTTCCTCAGCTAAGCGGGTGCAAATGTACAATAGTTTTTTATTCCGGCAAGAAAAAAATTATTTTTTTTTCAAAACTAATTCCTCGTAATCCTTACCCAAATAATTCAATAAACTACAGAACTTAAACACTCAACCAAATAAACAGTATTTACCGTTTTTTAGCGGGTGCAAATGTACAACTAAATATAATTGCAATCCAAACTTTTTTTGACCATTATTTTGATAAATTTCATATCCTATTGATTACCTGAATATTCGGCTTTGAAATAATTTACAATTTAACATTTCATTACAAACTTCAGAATTTGACAGAATTAGTATATATATTAAGGTGTAGTTTATTTTTTTACTCCATCAACTTAAATTTTCAAAAAGTAATATCTTTGCAGCCTTAAATTAGAAAAATGATCAATATAACTTTACCTGACGGTAGCGTAAAACAGTTCGAAAAAAATTCGACTGCCATGGATGTGGCAAAAAATATTAGTGAAGGTTTGGCCAGAAATGTGCTTTCGGCTCAATTTAACGGCTCAACAATTGAAACCAAAACGCCTTTGAAAGAGGACGGTTCACTCACTTTATATACATGGAATGATCTGGAAGGTAAAAAAGCTTTTTGGCATTCTTCTGCACACATATTAGCCCAGTCGATTCTATTTTTCTATCCTAATGCAAAATTGACTATTGGTCCAGCCATTGAAAACGGTTTTTACTACGATGTGGATTTTGAAGAGGAATCTATTTCTGAGGCTGATTTCAAAAAAATTGAAGATAAAATGCTCGAGTTTGCGAGACAAAAGTTTGAGTTTGAAATGCGATCTGTCTCGAAAGCCGATGCGCTTTCCTATTATAGAACAAATAATAATGTTTTTAAAGTAGAATTAATTGAGAATTTAGAGGATGGAGACATCACTTTCTGTGATCATAGCGATTTTACAGACCTATGCAGGGGCGGGCATATACCGAATACTGGGTTTATCAAAGCTGCTAAAATACTGAGTGTTGCCGGAGCTTACTGGAGAGGTGACGAAAAAAACAAACAGCTTACCAGAGTATACGGCATCACATTTCCTAAACAAAAAGAATTAACTGAATACCTGGCTCTTTTAGAAGAGGCTAAAAAAAGGGACCACAGAAAGCTCGGAAAAGAACTAGAACTTTTCGCCTTTTCTAATAAGGTTGGGCAAGGTTTACCCCTATGGCTTCCAAAAGGTGCTGCCCTTAGAGAAAGATTAGAGAATTTCTTGAAAAAAGCACAGAAAAAAGCGGGTTATGAAATGGTCATTACACCCCATATTGGTCAAAAAGAACTCTATGTCACTTCTGGTCATTATGCAAAATATGGAGCTGATAGTTTTCAACCTATTCATACGCCTAAAGATGAAGAGGAGTTCTTGTTAAAGCCAATGAACTGCCCACACCATTGTGAAATTTATAACAACAAACCCTATTCCTACAAAGATTTACCGAAAAGATTTGCAGAGTTTGGCACTGTCTATAGGTATGAACAGAGTGGAGAATTACATGGTTTGACAAGAGTTCGGGGTTTCACACAAGACGACGCCCATATTTTTTGTACCCCAGAGCAGTTAATTCAGGAATTTCAGGAAGTGATCAACCTAGTATTGTATGTTTTTAATTCTTTAGGATTCGAAAACTTTACCGCTCAAATTTCTTTGAGAGATCCAAATAACAAAGAAAAGTATATTGGAAGCGACGAGAATTGGGAAAAGGCAGAACGAGCCATCATTGAAGCGACAAAAGAACAAGGCATGGAAACTGTTATTGAATATGGTGAAGCCGCTTTTTATGGTCCGAAACTGGACTTTATGGTAAAGGATGTTTTAGGAAGATCATGGCAACTAGGCACAATTCAAGTGGATTACAACCTTCCTGAAAGGTTTGACCTCACCTACAAAGGTGCTGATAATCAATTACACAGACCCGTCATGATTCATAGAGCACCATTTGGCTCAATGGAAAGATTTATCGCTATTCTGATAGAGCATACAGGTGGTAATTTCCCATTATGGTTAATGCCTGAGCAAGCTATTATTTTACCTATCAGTGAGAAATATCAAAATTATAGCGAAAAAGTTTTAAATTTGTTGGAAAATTACGAAATTCGCGCCCTCGTAGATAATAGGAACGAAAAGGTAGGCAGAAAAATCAGGGATGCCGAAATGAGTAAGATACCTTTTATGTTGATCATTGGAGAAAATGAGGCAAATGAGGGTACGGTTTCTGTAAGGAAGCATGGTGAAGGAGACCTAGGCACTTTCTCTGTTGAACAATTTGCAAAAATTGTTCAGGACGAAATTGACAAAACCCTAAAACAATTTTGAATTAACCATTCGATTTAATCGAAATAAAATTATAAAGATATCGCAGTATACAGAGGTAGAGGTAACAGAACCTTTAGAGTAGAAAAAGAGGACAAGCACAGAATCAATGACAAAATTCGTGTTCCTGAAGTACGTTTGGTTGGAGAAAACGTTGAAGTTGGCGTTTATCCTATTGCACAAGCGAAAGCGATTGCCTTGGAACAAGAGTTGGATTTGGTAGAAATTTCTCCAAATGCGTCTCCTCCTGTTTGCAAAGTGATCGATTACAAGAAATTTCTTTATGAGCAGAAAAAACGGGAGAAAGTTTTAAAAGCTAAAACAACAAAAGTAGTTGTTAAAGAAATTAGATTTGGTCCTAATACAGACGACCACGATTATGACTTTAAAAAGAAACACGCTATGAAATTCCTCGAGAGTGGAGCAAAATTAAAAGCGTTTGTTTTCTTTAAAGGAAGATCTATCGTCTACAAAGATCAAGGTCAGATTCTTTTGCTCAAATTGGCTCAAGATCTGGAAGATTATGGAACTGTTGAGCAAATGCCTAAATTAGAAGGTAAAAGAATGACGATGCTCATGGCACCGAAGAAAAAGAAATAAAGTATTATAAGCAAGAATTATAAACCGAGAGAAGATGCCTAAATTGAAAACAAAATCTAGTGCCAAGAAACGCTTCAAGTTGACAGGAACTGGAAAAATTAAGAGAAAACATGCTTACAAGAGTCATATTTTGACTAAGAAAAGCAAAAAACGTAAATTAAAATTGACGCATGCTACATTGGTTCATCCAACTGATGTAAACAGTATCAAAGAACAATTAACGTTGAAATAAACTAAAAGTTTATTCGGTAATTCATATTAACCCTGTGTTAGTGCCCAAAAAAATGTTCTCGATTATTCAGGACTGCCTGACACAAAAAAAATTAAAATTATGCCAAGATCAGTAAATTCAGTAGCTAAAAGAGCTAGAAGAAAAAAGATTTTAAAACAAGCCAAAGGGTACTTTGGTCGTCGTAAAAATGTTTATACAGTTGCTAAAAATGCAGTTGAAAAAGCATTATCTTATTCATACCGCGATAGAAAAAACAAAAAGAGAAACTTTCGTGGATTATGGATTCAACGTATCAATGCGGGTGCACGTTTGAACGGAATTTCTTATTCACAATTGATGGGTAAATTAAAAGCTAACAACATAGACTTGAATAGAAAAGTTCTTGCTGATTTAGCGATGAATAACCCAGAAGCTTTCAAAGCCATTGTAGAAAAAGTAAAATAAATAAAAACAATTTCTTGCTTATATAAATAAAGCCGAATCAAATTGATTCGGCTTTTATTTTATGACTTATTTTGGTATTGAGATTCTTGACTCAAATAATTCTATTCGGATTAAATTGAATCTCCTGTAGCTTTGATTTTTTCAGCATTCTCAGCCAATTTCAATTCTTCAATAATTTTAGTTAAATCACCATTGATCACACTACTCAGGTCATAGATGGTTAGTCCAATTCTATGTTCCGTTACTCTACCCTGAGGATAGTTATAGGTCCTGATTTTCGCAGACCTATCTCCGCTTGACACCAGTGTTTTTCTTTGTGCCGCGTCTTCATCTAGTTTCTTTTGCAATTCCTGCTCATACAATCTAGACCTCAGCACTTTTAGCGCCTTTTCTTTATTCTTGTGCTGTGATTTCTGGTCTTGGCATTGAGCCACTATGCCCGTTGGCACGTGTGTTAATCTCACTGCTGAATAGGTAGTGTTTACCGACTGACCTCCGGGACCTGATGCACAAAAATAATCAATCCTAATATCACTCATTTTTAGGTCGATATCAAATTCTTCTGCCTCTGGCAACACCATTACGGTAGCCGCCGAAGTATGTACTCTTCCTTGTGTTTCTGTCTGAGGAACGCGCTGTACTCTGTGTACACCAGATTCAAATTTCATGGTGCCGTATACATTATCACCGGATAAACTAAAAATAATTTCTTTAAAACCTCCAGCTGTCCCTTCATTCAGATCTTCAACCTCGACTTTCCATCCTTTTTCCGCAGCAAACTTTTGGTACATTCGGAATAAATCTCCTGCAAAAATACTCGCTTCATCTCCTCCGGTACCCGCTCTAATTTCTACAATAACATTTTTTGCATCTTGCGGATCTTTGGGGATGAGCATGAATCTCAACTCATCTTCCAACAAAGGAATCTTAGATTGACCTTCGTCTAATTCCATTTTTGCCATTTCCGTCATTTCGGGATCAGATCCATCTGCAATAATTTCTTTGGCTTCCTCTATATTCTGAACAACGGCAATATACTCGTTACCCTTTTCAACGATCTCTTCGAGGTCTTTATATTCTCTGGTCAATTTGATATAGCGATCTTGGTCTGATATCACATCAGGTTGTATGATCAAATCTGAGATCTCATCAAAACGCTGCTTCACTAACCTAATTTTCTCTAACATTTTCTTTCTTTAAGGACTGCAAATTTACATTATTTTTTAGAGTTTTCTTCTGCTAAACCTTTGCTAAAAATATCGCATAATCTTTGTTAAAATCATCTATTTATTCTTTAACTTTGTTTCAAATACTAAATTAAAACCTATCATCATGAGAAAATTTTATTTTTCAGCCCTTTTAGCCTCTTTGTTTATTGTAAGTTGTGGAGACAAAAAAGAAAAAACGGCAGAACCAGAAATGAAGCCTGAAGTACAAACCGAAGTGAAAAGCGAACCTGTTAAGGCTGAAGATCAATTAGTAATGGGAGAAAGATTGTTTACTGAAAAAACTTGTGTTTCTTGCCATCAAATTGACACCAAAGTTGTGGGTCCATCAATTAAAGATATTGTTAGAATTTATGACGAAAAAAATGGTAATATCGTTCAGTTTTTAAAAGGAAATGCTGAACCTATTGTGGATACCGATCCAGGACAAGTAGCCATTATGAAGGCAAACTTAGACGGATTTGTAAAAGATTTATCTGCTGAGGAACTTCAAGCCCTAGCCGCTTATATGAGAAGCAAAAAATAATCTGAAAATTGATTAAAATAAAAAAAGGCCTTAAAGGCCTTTTTTTATTTATACAACTCCCAAATCCAACATGGCATCTGCCACTTTAATAAATCCTGCAATGTTGGCACCTTTCACATAATCAATATAACCCTCGTGGTCTGTACCATACTTCGAACAGGCACTGTGAATAGAAGACATAATCTGGTGTAATTTTGCATCAACTTCTTCTTTGGTCCAATTCATCTTCATGGCATTTTGCGACATTTCCAAACCAGACACTCCAACACCACCGGCATTAGCTGCTTTACCCGGTGCAAAAGGTAATTTATTTTGATGGAAAAGCTCTATGGCCTCCGGGGTACAACCCATATTAGATACTTCTACTATATATTTAACCCCATTTGCAATCAATATTTTTGCATCCTCTTCATCCAGTTCATTTTGTATTGCACTTGGCATAGCTATATCACAAGGCACTTCCCAGGGTTTTCTATCTGCATAAAATTTAGCTTCTGGAAAAACTTCTGCATAAGGAGAAACAATATCATTGTTTGAAGCCCTTAAACTCAATAGGTAATTTATCTTGTCTGCATCTAATCCCTTTTCGTCATAAATATATCCGTCGGGACCAGAAATAGTAACTACTTTTCCTCCTAATTCAGTTACTTTTAGTGCCACTCCCCAAGCAACATTTCCAAAACCAGAAACAGTAACAATCTTGCCTTTAAAACTGTCATTTTTTGTATCCAGCATTTCCTTGGTAAAATAGGTGGCGCCAAATCCAGTAGCCTCCGGCCTGATCAAACTTCCTCCCCAATTGAGACCTTTACCCGTAAACACACCGGAATTTTCAAATTGAAGTTTTTTGTACATGCCATACATAAAACCAATTTCTCGTCCGCCAGTTCCAATATCACCGGCAGGAACATCTGTATTCGGACCAATAACTCTCCATAATTCTAACATAAATGCCTGACAAAAGCGCATAATTTCGTTGTCTGACTTTCCTTTAGGATTGAAATCGGATCCACCTTTTCCTCCTCCCATCGGCAAGGTGGTTAGGGCATTTTTAAATATTTGTTCAAAACCAAGGAACTTTAAAATGCTCAAATTAACACTTGGGTGTAAACGTATTCCACCCTTATAAGGACCAATCGCATTATTAAATTGTACACGATAGCCCAAATTGACCTGCACATTCCCTGCATCATCCATCCAAGAAATCCGGAAAGTGTAAATTCGATCGGGCTCTACCAAACGTTCAATAATCTTTGCAGCTTCGTATTGCGGATTCTGATTATAGATTTCTTCGATTGATTCTAGTACCTCTCTCACCGCTTGAAGATATTCATGCTCACCAGGATGCCTAGTCTCCAAATTATTCAATATTTCTTTTACATTCATATCTGTAATTTTAAAAATCGTTTTATTTAATTTTTTCTTTTTTTGAATCAAGTTATACCGCTACATAAAGCCTTCGGGCGGCAAATCATCAAGTGACATTTCATCCTGACTATGAAGTAAATTTGCTTTATATCCTTCTTTAAAAATTGCCGCTTTATTTGATTTACCTTCAATGATAATATTCAGTGGTTCATTAAATCTTATGTGTCTTAAAAACTGATTTTCAAATACGGCCTCCTGGCTATTTAAATAATCAATATCTAAAAATCCATCATCTACAAAGGGATTAACGGTTAAATAACCTACCTTAAATGATGTTAGATTTTGGAAAAAATGTGTACCCTGACTAGGGTCTATTCTGAAATTATTCAGTCCAGCCTCTATAATGATCTTAGCAGAAGAAATTTGAGGCCAAATCACCGGAATACCTAACCATGGATCACTCGAACCCCATCTTCCGGGACCACAAAGTACAAAATCATCATTTGATTCTGTAAATTTCTTGTTGATCTCTTCCACAGCCTTCGCAATTTCTCTTGTTTTCGCACTTTGAAAAGTTTCTGGTTTAACATAAACAAAATCGTAGATGTGCTCATATCTACCATTACCCAAAGCCGAATTTGAATAAACAATCGTATCACTTTCTTGCACTTCTCCTAATCTACCCACGGTTCCATCATAAGTTTCAACGATGGGTCTAATTTGTAGAAAACTAAATTCTTTTGGTTGCCCTTCAGGAACATCTAATTTGATCGCAAACTCAATTTCTATAGGGTTACTCATTTCTGCCTGGCCAATTTTCAAAAGATCTTGGAGAATCTCAGGCAGTGGAAAAGTGTTGTATTTCAGAATATTGTCAAAGGTAATGACCCTAAAACCATCATGCAATACACCTGGTCTTATGACATTATTTTGCAGGTCATAGGTAGATGCTACAAACTTAAAAGAAGATTGATCTTCAGCATTTCTGATATTTATTTTCTTTTTATTGATAGCTTCTGAAGTCGATGTCACATAGCTATTAGGATCCATGTCTAATCCATAAAAATATTGCTGTGTTTCTCTCATGGTTGTGCCGGGCGAGGACAGTTGCAGAACTTGTTTTGGATGATAGGGAGAAAACCTTAAGGTTTGTCCACCACCTACAATAATCTCTCCGAGACCTAGTGCAATGTTACAAATACCCTCTTCAGGAAGTTCATTTCCAATAGGGTAAAAATTAATGGATCTTGCTACCCCTGATACGTTTGGATAATAAACATCTTTATATTGTTTTCCTGTTATTTCCTGTAAGATGACAGCCATTTTATCCTCTTCTATGGTATGCGAGGTAGCTTTTAAATAAGCCTTACTGTCTTGATAAAAAGCAGATGCCATGACCGATTTGATGGCATTTGAAACCATTTCCAACATTTTATCTTTCCTAGTATTAGGAATCATATAAGTGGCAAAAACACCTGCAAAGGGTTGGTAGTGCGAATCTTCCAAAACACTGGAAGAACGTATAGCCAATGGCGATTTCGTAACATTCAGAAAAACGCGGATATCTTCTAAAACCCAATTAGGTAATGGTTTTGAAACAAACATTTTCAAGATCTCCTCGTCATCATTTGAATTTGCAACAAAATTGATCAAATCATGCTTTTCCATAAATTCATCAAAAACCTCCGTACTAACGACCACTGTTCTTGGAATGGAAATAATAACATCTTCAAACTTATTATATAATTTATGTCTTTTGAGAAAAGTGTTAATAAAAGCCAGACCTCTACCCTTTCCTCCTAATGCGCCTTCTCCAATTCTTGCAAATCCGAGATATTCATCATACCTGTTTTTATCAAATTTAGCTATGACACCTCTGGACCTAAAAACTCGATAAGCTTTAATCCCATCGATCAAAAAGTCACGTATTTGATCTACATCATCAAAATCTTCATATTCTACATTGCTGAATAAATTTGCCAATGAAAACAGGGCTCTAGATTGCAACCACTTACTGTATTCGCTTCTTTTTGAATGATATACAATCGAATCGTTGGAAACAAAAGTTAATGCTTTTTGAAATTCATTTAAATCTGTTACCGTTGCCAAAACTTTCATTTGTACAGGGTCCCAAAACTCAAATGCACCAAAAGAAAAATACTTGGTAATATAATCTTTGATCTCACTACCTACAGTTTCAGAATGTTTGTGTAAGAATTTACCTTTTAATTCTAAAGCCATTTTTTCATTTTCAATATCAGATGACTGAATAAGAAATGGAAAATAGCGTTCTATACTCCGCACGTATTTGAGCAATTCAAATCCTGCCTTAGAATCTCTTTTCCCGCCTTTAAAATAATTTACATCAGAAATAACTCCCAATAAATTGTGTTTATACTTTTCGAAAAGAGCTATTCCCTCCTCGAAATTAGTAGCTAAGAGAATTTTAGGACGGCCGCGCATCAACATCATGGTTCTGTGCTCATTTAAACCTTCCGACATGAATGAGCGGGTCTGTTTCAAAATGATTTTGTAAATTAAGGGTAGATACCGCGAATAAAACCTGATCGAATCTTCTACCAACAAAATAGCTTTTACTCCAATCTCGTTGATATCTCGTTCTGCATTCATTCTATCTTCCGCCAATTTAATGATCGCTAAAAAAATCTCAACATTGCCACTCCAGTGAAAAACAGCATCAATAATTCCTGTTTGGGCATTTAATACTTTTTTTCTCAGTTCCGAAGAATAGTGACTAATCGCCGCGATATGCACTTGTGGAAATGCTTCTTTGATTTGTTTTGAGGTTTCGAATGCGTTGTATTTTCCAATATCGAGCCAGGTAATAACCAAGTCAATCTTATCTGAACGCATCAATTTTATGGCTTGAGCAGCAGAATTGGCATGAAGAAAACTTGGAGGAAATCTCAAGTTGAGATCGGTGTACTCATTGAAAATTCTTTCATCAATTCGTCCATCTTCCTCGAGCATATAAAAATCGTAGTTTGAACAAACGATCAACACCTTATTGATTCTATCTCGCATAAGTTCATTGAAAGCGACTTCTTCAAACTCATACGTTTTAAGATCGGGAAGCGGTTTTCTTTTCATTTGCTCGGAAATTGATTTCGGAAGTTATTCAATATTGCGGAAATACTGTCATTCTAATTGAAAAAAAGGGTCGAAAATTCAACCCTTTTTTCTTTTTGCGATGGCAACATTATACAACTCCATGTGCAAGCATGGCATCTGCAACTTTGACAAAACCAGCTATGTTGGCACCTTTTACATAATCTACGTAACCATCTTTCTGGGTACCAAATTTAATACATGACTCATGAATATCACTCATAATCTTTTGCAGTTTTGAATCTACTTCCTCCCTCGTCCAATTTAACCTTAAGGAATTCTGACTCATTTCTAAACCTGAAGTGGCTACTCCACCTGCATTAGAAGCTTTCCCGGGAGCAAAAAGAATTTTTGCTTTATGAAATGCAGCAATTGCATCTGGGGTTGAGGGCATATTTGCTCCTTCACTTACACAAATACAGCCATTTGAAATTAATGATTTAGCATCTTCACCATTGAGTTCGTTTTGAGTAGCACAAGGAAAAGCGAGATCACATTTTTCGTGCCATGGGGTTTTTCCTTCAAAATATTTAGACTTGGGATATTTTTTTACGTACTCACTAATTCTACCTCTTTTCACATTTTTCAAATCCATTACATACGCTAATTTCGTTGCATCAATTCCTTCCTCGTCTAAAATATAGCCCGAAGAATCTGATAAGGTAATTACTTTAGCCCCTAATTGAGTTGCTTTTTCTGTAGCATATTGCGCGACATTTCCAGATCCTGACACCAATACAGTTTTCCCTTTTAAATCTTTGCCTTGGGTTTCTAGCATATTTTTCGCAAAATAAACTGCACCATAACCAGTAGCTTCGGGTCTTATTAAAGAACCTCCCCAAGACAAACCTTTTCCTGTTAGTACGCCGGTGAACTCATTTCTCAATCTTTTATAGGTACCATAAAGAAACCCAATTTCTCTTCCTCCAACACCAATATCTCCGGCAGGTACGTCCGTATTCGGACCAATATGTCTATATAATTCTGACATAAAGCTTTGACAGAAACGCATCACTTCACCATCCGATTTACCCTTTGGATCAAAATCTGAGCCTCCCTTTCCTCCACCCATTGGCAGGGTTGTCAAACTATTTTTAAAAACTTGCTCAAAGGCCAAAAATTTTAAAATACTCATATTAACGGTTGGATGAAATCTAAGTCCTCCTTTATAAGGACCGATGGCAGAATTCATTTGAATCCTATACCCTCGGTTTACTTGTATTTCGCCAGTATCATCCACCCAGGCCACACGAAATGTTATGGCTCTTTCTGGTTCTACCATGCGTAATAATATATTCTTTCCGTTATAAATTTCTTGTTTTGCGATATAAGGGATGACAGTTTCTGCCACTTCTTGAACAGCTTGAATGAACTCCGGCTCATGACCATTTCGCTCAATCACCTCATCCATAAAGGCTTTTATTTTTGATTTCATAATATTTAGCTTAATCTATTTGTAATTTAATAATTTGAACAAACAAAAATAATCAAATTAACAATATGACTTCTCATTCCCATTTCAATTTTATCGATTTATTTTTAAATTAAATGCGTATGTGATTGCATATCAAAATTGATTTTCCAGCCCCCTGATAAATCAAAAAAATGTAAATTTGCCTTTTTTAATCTCTCAAAGATCAATGAAGGAGAAAATTCAGTTATTAACACAAGAAATTCAGGCGTTTAACGCAAAAAACGCAGATGAATTAGAAGCGTTCAGAATTAAATTTTTAGGAAGTAAAGGAATCTTAAAATCACTTTTTGGAGATTTTAAGGCTGTAGACAATTCCTTAAAAAAGGAAATAGGTCAGGAATTAAATCAATTGCGTCAACTAGCCAATGACACGCTAAATTCTCAAAAAGGAATATTAGAAAGCAGTAAAGTAAAAACCAAAAGTAACACTGATTTTACGAGGCCGGCTGAACCTATTGATATTGGAGCGCGACATCCAATATCTATTGTAAAAAACCAAATACTTGACGTTTTTTCAAGAATTGGCTTTACTGTTTCTGAAGGTCCTGAAATAGAAGATGATTGGCATAATTTTACAGCGCTTAATTTGCCAGAATACCATCCGGCAAGAGATATGCAGGATACCTTTTTTATCGAACAGGATCCAGACATATTGCTGAGGACACACACCTCTTCTGTTCAGGTTAGATTCATGGAAAACAACCAACCTCCTATAAGGACGATCTCTCCTGGAAGGGTTTTTAGAAATGAAGATATTTCTGCAAGAGCCCATTGTATTTTCCATCAGGTAGAAGGATTGTATATCGATACGGATGTTTCGTTTGCAGATTTAAAACAAACCCTTATTTACTTTACCAAAGAAATGTTTGGTAAGTCGCGAATTAGGTTAAGACCATCCTATTTTCCCTTTACAGAACCGAGCGCAGAAGTTGATATTTATTGGGGATTGCAAACAGAAACTGATTATAAAATCACCAAAGGTACTGGATGGCTCGAAATAATGGGCTGTGGTATGGTAGATCCGAATGTTTTGAAAAACGTCAATATCGATCCTGAAAAATATAGCGGCTATGCCTTTGGAATGGGAATAGAACGTATTGCGATGTTACTTTATCAGATTCCTGATATCAGAATGTTTTATGAAAACGACCTTCGTTTTATCGATCAATTCAAATCAGTAATTTAAATAGATGACGAAACTAACCGATTTTCTTTCAAAACAAGGTTACCAAAAAATCAAACTCAAAAAGATCAATACGAATCATTTTGAGATCAAGGCCAAAGTCAATAAAGTGAAAGGTAACTTTATTTTAGACACCGGCGCATCAAACTCTTGTGTGGGATTTGACATGATCGAAAATCTTTCGTTAGACGCTGAGCCGACAGATCAAAAAGCCAGTGGTGCGGGCTCAACTAATTTAGAGACAAAACTGGCTAAAAACAATGTTGTTCAAATTGGTAAATACAAACAGCCTAAAGTAAATTTGGTCTTGATTGATCTAAGTCACATCAATGAAGCGCTGATAAGTCAAAATGCTGATCCGGTGACTGGAATTATTGGTGCCGACATCCTTTTCAAAGGAAAAGCGATCATAGATTACGACAAAAAATATCTATATTTAAAGAACAAAACAGAAAAAAACAAGTGATGAGCCAAAAAGAAAATCGCTATAATTTAAGAGGCGTTTCTGCGCAAAAAGAAGACGTTCACAATGCCATTAAAAATATAGACAAAGGTCTTTTTCCTCAGGCTTTTTGCAAAATTATACCAGATTATTTAACCCAGGATGAAGCTTATTGTTTGGTGATGCACGCCGATGGTGCGGGAACAAAATCATCTTTGGCTTATATGTATTGGAAAGAAACAGGCGATCTTTCAGTTTGGAAAGGAATTGCCCAGGATGCACTCATCATGAATATAGATGATCTATTATGTGTTGGTGCAACCGAAAACATCCTACTTTCTTCGACTATTGGTAGAAATAAAAACTTAATTCCAGGCGAAGTTTTATCTGCCATTATTAACGGAACTGAGGAATTGATCGATGAATTAAAACAGCACGGATTTGTTATTCATGCCACTGGTGGTGAAACAGCTGATGTAGGAGACCTAGTGCGGACCATCATTGTAGATTCTACGGTAACCGCTAGAATGAAAAGAGAAGATGTGATCGATAATGCTAATATTCAGGCAGGCGATGTCATTGTTGGCTTGGCCTCTTTTGGTAAAGCCATCTATGAAACAGATTACAACGGTGGCATGGGTAGTAACGGACTTACAAGTGCCCGACATGATGTTTTCGAAAAAGGTTTGGCTGCCAAATATCCCGAAAGTTTTGACAACCAGGTACCTCAGGATTTGATCTATTCCGGATCCATGAAATTAACAGACCCAGTACCTGGAACTGATTTAGATGCAGGAAAATTGGTACTTTCTCCAACTAGAACTTATGCCCCAATAATCAAAAAAATACTGGAAAAACACAGAAAATCAATACATGGAATGGTGCATTGCAGTGGTGGTGCACAAACTAAAATCTTACACTTTGTAAACAATCTACATGTTGTTAAAGATAATTTATTTGAGGTACCCCCATTGTTCAGGCTAATTCAAGCACAATCAAATACAGACTGGAAAGAGATGTACCAGGTATTTAATTGTGGTCATCGTATGGAAATTTATTTACCTGCGTCTTTGGCTCAGGAAATCATTGATATATCTAAATCTTTTCATGTCGATGCAAAAATTGTAGGAAGGGTAGAAAGTTCTAACCAAAAGAGGTTGACGATCAAGAGTGAATTTGGTACTTTTGAGTATTTCTGATTCGTGCATGTAACAATTAAGCTTGATT
The DNA here is from genome assembly GCF_042679565.1 of Namhaeicola litoreus. NCBI lineage: Bacteria > Pseudomonadati > Bacteroidota > Flavobacteriia > Flavobacteriales > Flavobacteriaceae > Namhaeicola > Namhaeicola litoreus. Next base: position 14,197 of record NZ_JBHTMY010000001.1, read on the forward strand.
TTGCACTAATCAAAGTGTAAAACCAAACTATGACAAGTGATTTTGTAAAACTAGAACAAAAACAGTTCTTTCGTTCTTCCTATTGGCAAAAGAGTATCGCATTAAACATTTTGCTCGGTTTTGTAGCCCTTTATTTTATCGTTGTATTTATCGCCTTGGGCTTTAGTTTATATCCTATTATATTTAAGTATTTTCCAGACCAAGACCCTTTGGTTGTAGCGAGTTCATTTCTTTTTTATTGGTTTTTAGCCGATTTGGTGATGCGCTTCTTTTTCCAGAAACTCCCTTTGATGCAAGTAAAACCATTACTCACCTTGCCCATTAAAAAATCAAAGGTGATTCATTATGTGTTGAGGAAATCACTTTTCTCATTTTTTAATTTCTTACCCTTATTTGCGATAATTCCTTTTGGCATTGTAACTGTTATGGAAGGAGGATATGACTCCGGAAAAATGTTTACCTGGATTGTTTTTGTGGTTTTAGCTACACTGATTGTCAATTTTTTAAATTTCATCATAGAGATCAAATCGTCTGAATCTGACTTATCATTTCTTCCCCTATTAGTCATCGCCTCTATTTTATTCGGACTCAATTATTTTGAATTGGTTCAATTTGATACTTTTTTAGCTCAAGGAGTCATATCCATTGTCGAAAAACCTGTCTATTTAATTGTTCCTTTTCTTGTGTTGGTAGGACTTTACTTTTTGGATTTCCAAAACCTTAAAAAACAATTGTATTTAGATCGGTCTGTACGAACAAAAACGATGACCATCAATTCTTCCGATTTGTCTTGGACACAAAAATTTGGCAGTAGTGCCCCTTTTTTAAAATTAGATCTCAGATTGATTTGGAGAAATAAACGATCTCGTTCTACAGTTTTTATTTTGGTGATTGGTCTCTTATACGGATTATTTTTCTATCCCAACAAAATGTACCAAGAATGGGATGCTATGTTTGTATTTGTCGGCGTATTTATTACTGGAATTTTTATGATCAATTTCGGACAATTTATTCCTGCCTGGGATAGCAGTTATTATAAACTATTGATGAGCCAAAATATTCGATACAAAGATTACCTCAATTCTAAATATACGTTAATGATGCTAAGCGCTCTGATTCTATTTATACTCAGCATACCTTATGTATATTTTGGTTGGAAAATTATTCTGATCCATTTTGCGGCTATGGTCTATAATATAGGTGTTAACAGTCATGTTCTTTTATATGCAGGTTCATTTAACCGAAAGAAAATAAATCTCGACCAAAGAGCGGCCTTTAACTATCAAGGTACAGGTGCCGTACAATGGCTGGTTGGAATACCCCTTTTGTTATTGCCTGTGCTATTTTTTTACTTACCCTATAAATTTATCAATTTTGAAAGCGGACTTACATTTTTGATCATACTAGGTTTATTAGGGATTTTGTTTCACACAAAACTCATGCGTTTTATTACGGCGAAGTACCAAGAAGTAAAATACCCAATGATAGAAGCCTTTAACCAAGACAACTAATTAAACTATGATTTCAGCAACAGAAATAACTAAGAAATACGGAGATAAACAGGTTCTAAATATTGAAGAAATAACCATTCCTTCAGGTCAGTCTTTCGGACTAGTGGGTAATAACGGCGCAGGGAAAACTACTTTTTTTAATTTAATTCTCGATCTGATCCAACCAACAACAGGGAAAATAAAAAACAAAGAAGTAGATGTAAGACATAATGAAGATTGGAAAAATTTTACCTCGGCATATTTAGATGAAAGTTTTTTGATCGGCTATTTAAAACCAGAAGAATATTTTGAATTTATTGCCAAACTGAGAAATGTGAATGATGCAGATCTTCAAAATGCGCTGATGCAGTATGAAGAATTATTTAATGGAGAAATCCTCGGTCAAAAAAAGTTCTTAAGAGACCTCTCTAAAGGAAACCAAAAAAAAGTGGGCATTGTTGGTGCTTTGATTGGTCAGCCGGAAGTAATCGTGCTGGATGAACCATTTGCTAATCTGGATCCTACCACACAAATCAAGTTAAAAAAACTACTCAAAGAACTCAACCAGACAACTAATTCAACCTTGCTTATTTCCAGTCATGATTTGGGGCATATCACTGAAGTATGCGACAGAATTGTTGTTTTAGAAAAGGGAGAGGTTACCAAAGATCTCAAGACATCAGAAGAAACATTAAAAGAGCTAGAAATTTTCTTTTCCTCATAAAATATATAATGCATAAGTTTCTTATGTATTAGCATTTTTTATTACTTTTACCTATGCAAAAATTGGTAAAGGGCACATTACAAACGATTGTACTCAAATTATTGTCTGAAAATGACAAAATGTATGGTTATGAAATTACCCAAAGAGTAAAAGAACTTACTATAGGCAAAATTCAAATTACCGAAGGAGCGCTTTATCCTGCTTTGCACAAATTAGAATCAGAAGGACTTTTAGACGTGGAAGTTGTGAACATTGGTAATCGCATGCGCAAATACTACAAGTTAACTGAACAGGGCAAGAAAGAAAAAGTGAATAAACTGGACGAATTGGAGGAATTTATAAAAACCATGCAAAATCTAATCAACCCTAAATTTAGTATGGAATGAGCCAATTAAGCAAAGCACAAATCGAGAATTTATACCAATTTACCCGACAGCATTTTGTTGAATGGTATGATTTACAAACTGAATTGGTAGATCATTTGGCCAATGATATTGAAGTGATGATGGAAAATGAGAAAGATTTAAGCTTCGAAAAAGCAAAGTACCTATCTTTCAAAAAATTTGGTGTTTTTGGGTTTAGTGATATCATTGAAAAAAAGCAAAATTCGCTCTCAACCCATTATTGGAAATTGGTAGGGAAATATTTTCTCGAATATTTAAAGCTTCCCAAAATTTTATTCACACTTTTTTTGATCGCTGTTTCTTTCTCTGTTCTAAAATGGTTTGAAGAACCTAAATACTTCATGATTACTTTTTTTGCCACGCTTTATGGATTTTTATTCCATCATCTTTATCGTTTTCATAAAATGATGAAACATAACACCAAGATTACCCAAAGAAAATGGCTTTTTGAACATACTATTTTAAATTTAGGTGGTGCTGTTTGCCTTGCCGGAATTCCTATTCAAATCTTGGGTAATGTTTTAGACGCAACTAAATGGACAGACAAAAGTTTGATCATTTATTCCACCTTGATGATTGTCGTGGGCCTCATCACATTTATTTTGATCAAAATAGTACCTAAGAAGATTTTTCAAGAAATGTCAAAACAATTTCCTGAATACAAACAAATCGCCTAATTTCACTTCTTTTCGTTTTAATTTGTACTTTTACAGACACTTCATCGTTTATCTAAAAAATAGGTTTCAGACCGTTGGAATTGTGATTTGAAAAAAGGGACAAAAATCTTATTCTTCTTGCTTGGGATACTTGCTGTTTTGATTGGTTGTTCTACCAAAAAAGACACGTTTATCAATCGTTCATCGCATGCCATGGTGTCAAAATACAACGTACTTTATAACGGCAATTTGGCATATGACGAGGCCAAGGAAAAACTTGATGCCGAATATGAAGATAACTTTTGGGAAATTCTTCCCATTGAAGCGATCAATATCGAAGATAAAATACCGATGCCCGGAGAAAGCCAAACAGAAAACCCCGTGAAAGTTGGCTTTGACAAAGCCGAAGAGAAAGCGGTTAAAGCCATTCAAAAACACTCGATGGTAATAGAGGGTTACGAACGCAATAATCAGATAGACGAAGCTTATTTGTTACTGGGTAAGTCGAGGTATTTTAGTCAGCGTTTTGTTCCTGCAAGAGAAGCTTTTACCTATGCCCTTGAAAAATATCCCAACGCAAATCTTTATTACGAAACTAAAATTTGGAAGGCCAAAACTGATATCCGATTACAAAATGAATTGTTGGCCATTGAAACATTAGACAATACAATCAAAAGCGGTAATCTTGATGAAGAATTAACCGAAAAAGCCTATACTGCAATGGCTATGGCTTATAATCAACTGGATAGTTTACAGAAGACCATAGATAACTTGAAACTGGCTACTTATTATTTTACCAATAAAAATCAAGGAGCCAGAAACCTCTTTATTTTAGGGCAATTATATCGTGAGCAGCAAAAAATAGACTCCTCTAATATGATGTTCGAAGCGCTTACTTATCTCAAAAAGATACCTAGAAAATACATGGTACATGGACAGATAGAAAGGGCTAAAAATTTTACGGAAAAAGATAGTACTGACGCTCTAATTTTTGCTTTGCGACAATTGGTTGATGACAGAGAAAACAGAGCATACTTTGATGAAATATATTATCAAGCCGGATTGATTGCGGAGAAAAAAGGTATCAAAGACAAGGCAAAAGAATATTTTGCCCTTTCCATTTTGATGAATAGCAATAAGCCATACCAAAAAAGCCTCTCCTATGAAGCTCTTGGGAACTGGTATTTTGACAATGCCGAATTTGCAGCGGCCGGGAAGTATTACGATAGTTTGTTACAGATACCCAATGTGGATCTCAACAGCAAAAGAGTTCGAAGAATTATAGCGAAAAACAAGAGTCTTGAGGATGTAATTTTTTACGAAAATGAATTAAAGGTATCGGACAGTATTTTATATTTAGCTAATTTAAATGAAGCGGGGCAAAAGCAATATTTCTCAGAATATGTAGAAGCTTTGCGGAAACAGGATGAATTGATCAAAATTCAGCAAGACCGCATGAATGCCTCAGGAAACGAATTTTTAGGTGCAACAAGCGGTCCCAGAGCCAATGAAAAGTTCTATTTTTATAACACTCCAGTTGTTCAAATGGGAAAACAAGATTTTAAAAACAGATTTGGTAACAGAGCACTAACAGATAATTGGATTTTTTCCCAATTGGCCAGTGGCAATGTGACTCAGGAAATTTCGCAAACTGAAACCATCGATTTAGAACAGCGCTATGATCCGTTATATTATATACAAAGCATCCCCAAAGAACCCAAAACCTTAGATAGTATAACCAATATTAGAAATTTAGCGCATTATAACTTAGGATTATTGTACAAAGAACAATTTAAAGAATATGAAATTGCCGCAGATCATTTCGAAAAATTCTTAAGTTTTAACCCTCAGGAATCATATATATTACCAGCAAAATACCAATTGTATAAATGTTACGAGCAGTTTAAGCCTGATTTGGGCAATAAACTGGCTAAAGAAATCGTTACTGATTATTCAGATAGCAAATACGCCCAAATAATTAGTCACCCAGAAGAGGTGATCTCATTTGAAAACAACGAATCCTCCCCCGAAAACGTTTATAAGCAGGCCTATATTTGTTATGAGGAAGGCGAATTTGATTATTCACTTAGTTTGTTGAATCTTTTGGACAACAGCGCTGAAATTTTAACGCTAGAACCCAAAGTTGAGCTTTTAAAAGCGTTTATCGCTTTAAAAAAGGAAGGTAAAGAGATTTACACCAAACAACTGAACGAATTGATCATTCAATTTCCAAATACAGAAGAAAGTAACTATGCCAAAATAATATTGGCGAATATGGATGAAAAAAAATAACCTAAAAATTAAAATTTATGTTTAGCGAAAAAAGGGGGACACAGAGCGTAGTTGGAGAAAGAAATATCATTGGTAAAAACACAAGTTTAGTTGGTGATTTACAATCTGAAGGAGATTTCAGAATCGATGGTAAAATTGAAGGGAATATTAAGACGGCAGGTAGGGTTGTCATAGGAAAAGAAGGAACCGTTACCGGTACCATTGATTGCACCAACGCAGATATTGAAGGACATTTTTCGGGAAATCTCGTGGTAGAACAATTATTGTCTTTAAAAGAATCTGCCGTGGTAAACGGAGAGGTTACTTTGGGTAAGCTTATGGTAGAGCCAGGAGCAGAACTCAATGCCACTTGTGCGATGAAAGGCGCCCTAAAACAAATAAATCATGGAGGATCCGAAACCAAAAAAACCGCTTAACAAATACATTCGTTTAACAGGAGCGGGTCTTCAAATGGGTATTACCATCTATTTGGGGGCTTATTTTGGCAAATGGCTGGATCTCAAATATCCTAATGACAAAAATTGGTTTACTATAATTTTCACGCTTTTAGCGCTGGTTATTTCATTTTACAGTTTACTCAAACAAATTAAAGACATCAACAACTAAATAGACCTATGGCTCAGGTTTTACGATTTTCTTTCGTTCTGTGTATCAGTCTGTTTTTCGTCTTTTTTGTTCATACCTCTATAATTTTTCAACTAGACCTACCCATTTTTGATCATCTTATCGTTGCGGCTTATTTGATCAATTGTATCTTGGCGATTCTCATTTACACTTATTTATTTTATTCAAGAAGAAAATATCACGACCAATTGGGCTTCCTTTTCATGTTTGGAAGTATGCTTAAATTTGCCGTGTTTTTTATTTTTTTTTATCCATCTTATAAAGCAGATAATCAACTCGAAACAATTGAATTCATTACATTCTTTATCCCTTATGTGATCTGTTTGATTTTGGAAACCTTAGGTTTGATTAAGATTCTAAAAAATTAGTATTTTTTTATTTGGGTTCATCGAAATAAAAATCTTACATTTGCACCGATTTTTTTAAGCCACAAAAACAAAAAAATATGCAGCGTAAGCATTTCGTCAAGTACCTTACAATCATTGCTTTTGTAATTAATTTCAATTCGTTTGCACAGCATAATGAGCACGAGACCCAGCATGAGGAGAAAGATCTAAAAACTGAGATCAAAGAAGAAATTCAACATCACCTTCAAGATTCGCACGACTTTACTTTTTTTAGTGATAAAGAGAAAGGTAAACATTACGGCATTTCATTGCCTGTGATTTTATGGGACAATGGTTTACAGGTTTTTTCTTCGGGAAAATTTCATCACGGAGAGACTGTGGCAGAAAACAATGGTAATTACTACAAACTTTACCATAATAAGATATACAAAACTGATGCAGAAGGAACAATTAGTTACGATGAAGCGCATCATCCAACCAATGCAAAGCCATTAGATTTTTCAATGACCAAAAGTGTAGTCATGATGATTGTTACCGGGTTATTGATGTTTTTAATTTTCGGTGGATTGGCTAAATCGTTTGGAAAAGGACCTATACCCTCTGGAGTTGGAAGATTTTTTGAGCCTATCGTACTCTTCATAAGAGATGATATTGCCATTCCAAACATTGGTGATCCTCAGTATAAGAAATATATGCCCTATTTATTAACCATCTTCTTTTTTGTATGGTTCCTAAACTTATTCGGTTTGACTCCTCTGGGAGTGAACGTAACCGGCAATATTGCAGTTACCTTTGCCTTGGCACTGTTGACCTTTATTATAACACAAATTTCGGGTAACAAGAATTACTGGAAACACATATTCTGGATGCCAGGGGTGCCGCCTTTGATGAAAATCGTTTTAGCACCTATTGAATTATTGGGTGTGTTTATTAAACCTTTTGCATTAATGATTCGTCTCTATGCCAATATTATGGCAGGTCACGTCGTATTAATGAGTATCATTGGGTTAATGTTTGTTTTCCAAAATTGGGTTGGTAGTTCAATGACATTTTTATTGGCTTTTGCCTTATCAATTTTAGAATTATTGGTTGCCGCTTTACAGGCGTATATTTTTACTATGCTTTCAGCACTTTATTTCGGTTTTGCCGTTGAAGATCACGAACATGAGCACAGTGAAAGTCATTAATTTGAATGTTTAATTTTTAAATATATATATATGGAGATTCCAGCTATTGTTGGTGCAGGTTTAATCGTTATTGGTGCCGGATTAGGTATCGGTAGAATTGGTGGTTCAGCAATGGACGCTATTGCTCGTCAGCCAGAAGCATCAGGTAAAATTCAAACAGCTATGTTGATTGCAGCAGCGCTTATTGAAGGTATTGGTTTCGCTGCTTTATTTGCAGTGTAACAAAAATTCCCAACAGCTATAACGGTTGGTTATAGCTGTTGTTTTTAAATAAAAATTATTACATCAATATACTATGGAAAAATTAATCAACGACTTTTCATTCGGGCTGTTCTTTTGGCAGATCCTTATTTTTGTTTTATTGGTTTGGCTACTCAATAAGTTTGCCTGGAAACCAATTCTGAATGCAGTAAATTCAAGAGAAGAGGGTATAAAAAAAGCTTTAGATGAGGCAGATAAAGCTCGTCAAGAAATGGCTGAATTAAATGCCAGTAATGAAAAGATCTTAAAAGAAGCTCGTGCAGAAAGAGAGAAAATGTTAAAAGAAGCAAGAGAGATCAAAGATTCTATGATTACCGAGGCAAAAGATGAAGCAAAAGTTCAAGCCAATAAAATCATCGAACAAGCCAAAGTAACAATTGAAAACGAAAAATTAGCAGCCATTACCGAGCTTAGAAATAATGTAGCTGAACTTTCTATAGGAATTGCTGAAAAATTAATTCAAGAAGAGTTATCGAACAAAGACAAACAGGTCAAATTGATCGAAAAAATGTTGGACGAAGCGCCTTTAACTTAATCAAATGAAAGGAACAAGAGCTGCATTGAGGTATGCGAAAGCTACCCTAAACCTAGCAAAAGATCGCGGTGTTGCTGATAATGTCTACAACGATATGTTGCTGATCGATCAGACCATCGATGAAAATAAAGAGTTGAAAAACTTAATTGTAAGCCCAATTGTGAAGTCGGGCCTTAAAAGTAAAGTGCTCACTGAGATTTTTGGCAAAAAAACAGATCCTCTTACGCAAGATGTGATGAGACTGTTAATAGAAAACAACAGAATAGATATCTTAGAACTTGTCGCAAAACAGTACGCCATTATTTACGATTTTATAAAAGGTGTAGAAGTTGCGCAAGTCACCACTGCCGTGCCACTTACCAAAGATCTCGAAGCTAAGATTCTCAAAAAAGTAAAAACAATTACAGGAAAAGAAATTTCTGTAGAAAATAAAATTGACCCTAGTATGTTGGGTGGTTTTATTTTACGTGTTGGAGACAAACAATACGATTCTAGCGTAAAAGGTATTTTGAATAATTTACTGGATAAATTTGAAGACAACTTTTATGTTCAAAAATTTTAATTAAAGAAATAAACAATAAAAATGGCAACAATAAAACCGGCTGAAGTATCAGCAATCTTAAAAGAACAACTGATTGGATTTAAGGGAGAAGCTTCTTTGGATGAAGTAGGAACTGTATTACAAATTGGAGATGGTATTGCTCGCGTATTCGGACTTGCCAATGTTCAATACGGTGAATTGGTTCTTTTTGAAGGAGGATTAGAAGGTATAGTATTGAACCTTGAAGAAGATAACGTTGGTGTTGTATTGTTAGGTGAATCGACTAAAATTAAAGAGGGTGCTACAGTTAAAAGAACCAATCGTATTGCTTCTATCAATGTAGGTGAAGGGATTTTAGGTCGTGTAGTAAACACACTCGGACAACCTATTGATGGGAAAGGTCCTATTGAAGGTGAATTATTTGAAATGCCACTTGAGCGTAAAGCGCCAGGTGTAATTTTCCGTCAACCTGTAACTGAGCCTCTTCAAACGGGTATCAAAGCAATTGATGCGATGATTCCTATCGGTAGAGGTCAGCGTGAGTTAATCATTGGTGACCGTCAAACAGGTAAAACAACGGTTGCTATAGACACCATCATCAACCAAAAAGAATTTTATGATGCAGGTGAGCCAGTTTATTGTATCTATGTTGCCATAGGACAAAAAGGTTCTACCATTGCGAATATAGCGAGTACCTTAGAAGAAAAAGGAGCATTGGCCTACACAACTATTGTTGCTGCGAACGCATCAGACGCGGCTCCAATGCAGTTCTACGCACCTTTCGCAGGAGCTTCGATCGGAGAATATTTCAGAGATACAGGCAGACCGGCATTAATTATCTTTGATGACTTGTCGAAACAAGCCGTTGCTTATCGTGAGGTCTCTTTATTACTTCGTCGTCCACCAGGACGTGAGGCTTATCCTGGAGACGTTTTCTACTTGCACTCTAGGTTACTTGAAAGAGCGGCTAAAATTATTGCCGATGACTCTATTGCACAGAAAATGAATGACGTTCCGGCATCATTGCAAGGGAAAATAAAAGGAGGAGGTTCTTTAACCGCTCTTCCAATTATCGAAACTCAGGCAGGAGACGTATCAGCCTATATTCCAACCAACGTAATTTCGATTACTGATGGACAGATCTTCTTAGAATCAGATTTATTTAATGCAGGGGTTAGACCAGCGATTAACGTAGGTATTTCAGTATCGCGTGTTGGTGGTAACGCACAGATTAAATCGATGAAAAAAGTTGCCGGTACTTTAAAACTTGATCAGGCACAGTTCCGCGAATTAGAAGCTTTTGCTAAATTCGGTTCTGACCTTGATGCGGCTACTTTAGGGGTGATTGAAAAAGGTAGAAGAAACGTTGAGATCTTAAAGCAAGCACAAAATGATCCATTTACTGTAGAAGATCAAATTGCAATTATCTATGCGGGTTCGAAAAACTTATTGAAATCAGTACCTGTAGAAAGCGTTAAAGAATTTGAAAAATCTTTCTTGGCATTTTTGAGAAAAAAGCATGCAGATGTTTTGGCTACATTAAAATCAGGTAAATTAACAGATGAAGTTACCGAAATCATTGAGAAAGTAGCACTAGAAATTGCAGCAACTTATAATTAATCTAAGCTTTAAGGCGCATTGAAAAATGTGTTTTGTTAATTGATGATATGGCAAACTTAAAAGAAATACGGAACAGAATTACATCCATAGGTTCTACGATGCAAATAACCAGTGCCATGAAAATGGTATCTGCTGCAAAGTTGAAAAAGGCACAGGATGCAATTATTCAAATGAGACCCTATTCCAATAAATTGACAGAGCTTTTGCAAAACTTAAGTGCAACATTGGATGCCGAAGATGGTGGTGCTTTCACACAACAAAAAGAAGTTAATAAAGTTTTGATTGTTGCAATTACCTCGAACAGAGGATTATGTGGTGGCTTTAATTCTGCGATCATTAAGCATGTAAAAATGCTTTCTGAAACAAAATATGCTGGGAAAGACGTTAGTGTTTTAACCATTGGTAAAAAAGGTCATGACATCTTAGCTAAAACAAGCAAGATTTATGACAATCAAAGTGAACTATACGATGACCTCAATTTTGACAATGCAGCATTGATTGCAGAAAATTTGATGGAAGTATTTTTAAAAGGCTCCTTTGATAAGATCGAATTGGTTTATAACAGGTTTAAAAATGCTGCTACACAAATTGTCACTGAAGAACAATTTTTACCTATTTTACCTCCTGAAAAAGTTGGTAATACAAGTGTAGATTATATTTTTGAACCTTCTAAAAAAGAGATTGTTTTAGGGATTATACCTAAATCTTTAAAAACACAATTGTATAAGGCAATTCGCGATTCTTTTGCAGCAGAGCACGGCGCCCGTATGACAGCCATGCACAAAGCAACCGATAATGCAAAAGACCTCAGAAATGAATTATTACTTCAATACAACAAAGCGCGTCAAGCTGCTATTACAAACGAAATTTTAGAGATTGTTGGAGGAGCTGAAGCATTAAAAGGATAACATTTATTTACATATTACACAAAAAACGCCAAGAATTCTCTTGGCGTTTTTTTTTGATGATTTTTATTGTTTACCGAGAAAAACAGTCAACTGAACGAATAATTTTTGCCAACTCAATGGGACGCTCGTAATTTGTTTGCTCTAACAATTTAATAAATTCTACCATGATGAAGCGTTTTATTTTAAACCAGAATTTCGTAGGTATACTTTTACTTACAGCCGTAGTTTTATGCAATACAAGTTGTAGCAAAGATGATGACAACGATAAAAAGATTGCTGAAAGCATGCTGGAATCACTTGATAAGACCAAATGGGTTTTTGATGGAATTGGTTTTCCTGCTATTTATTTAAAATTCAATGATACAAACACTGATTTTATAGAATTGTGGGCCGCGATCGCAGAAATGGAGTGCTATATCTATGGTAGTTCAGAGGATGACAATACATTACAAATTATAGAAAATTCAAAAACCAAATTAGTTATTAAAGCAACTGAATCCTCAGAATATTACTCATTAATGATTATTACCTATGTCGGCGACAAGCTCAACATAAAGGACGAATATTATGTAAATGGCGTTTTGGACGATACAGATGTGTTGGTTTTTAATAAGACAAGTGTTAACCTGGACAATTTAAACTTATGTGACCTTGGATTCGAGTTTAAATCTCCATTGGTAAAACAATCTTTTTCAAACTAATTGAGAACTCAAATTAAAAAAAGTACAATCTCGACCTTATAGATATAAATTTCTGTAGTGTAACTTTCTCAATAGAATAAGCTTTTACTTCATTCAAATAATTATATTTGAGTTATATGAAGGTCAAATTTATACTTACAACATTGATTTTGTTTATATTAAATGGATGTATAGTAAAATCTTTACATCCATTTTATACAGAAAATACGATCTTTTTTGACAACAGATTTCTGGGAACTTGGGAGGATGACAAATCCAATAAATGTGAGGTTTATTCTTTCCAAAAGAAATTTTTAGAAATCAACAAAAAACGATCCTCTTCAGATTTAACAACAACAGAAATTGAAGAATTTAATAAATACAAAGACGCCTATTATATAGTCCTAACAGAAGGCAGTAAAAAAGCAACTTTCTCGGTATTTTCGTTTAAAATAGAGGATCAGGTATTTTTAGATTTTACGCCCATGTATATTGATCTAGGCAAGATTAACAATTTAGCCAGCCAACATTTAATGGGTATGCACACTTTGGTTAAGCTGGAGTTCACAAATGACAATAGTGTAGTAAATCTCAAGTTCTTTGAAGAAGAAAAATTGAAAGAGTTGATTGATCAGAATAGAATAAAAATAAAACATGAAAAAATTGGTCACAATGAAAACAACTACTTGTTAACGGCTTCGTCAAGAGAACTTCAAAGATTCATCACGAAGTATATGAACTCTCCAGATCAAGAAAAATGGGCCATGGGTCAGCCAAACAATTACAATTTTAAGCTCAAATTGAAATAAACTTAATTGTTTTATATTCAACAATTAGGAGATGTTTACAACCATACTTGATAGAATATTTCACCATATGCAGTCTTTTTCAACCATCTAATCACAAAAGTTATGAAACTAAGGCTATTTCAACACATATTAATACTCTTTGTATTCAACTCTTGTATTGTTCTGTCAATACATCCATTTTATACAAAAGAATCTATATACTTCGAAAAAAAACTTATAGGAAATTGGGAAGATCAATCTTACAATGAATGGAAAATCATTCCTTTTAAAGAATACTATTTGAGAAAACAGAAACAAGAAAATCTCTCGGCTGATTCGATTAAATTTCTAAAAAAATACATCCATGCCTATTTAATCACATATCAAGATGAAAAAAACCAAGAAATTGAATTCGTTGGAATGCCCTTTAAAATAGACAATAACTTGTTCATCGATTTCTATTTATCTTCCTGTGATTGTGAAATAGATGAGCTTGCATCTATGCATCTTGCTCCTTTGCATTCTCTTGCAAAAGTTGAGCTCTTAAACAAGAATTCATTAAATTTAGTATGGTTAGGAGATGAAAAATTCAAGCACCATATAGATGAGAATAAGATTAAAATAAAGTATGAGAAAATTGGTCTTAAAAACGATCAATATATATTAAGTGATGACTCTGAGAATTTAGAGAAATTTATTAAGCGATATATGAATTCCGCCATACCAAATAAATGGGAATCAGGCGAAGAGCAGGTTGAAATTCATTTAACGAAAAAAGATGGCTAGTATTAAAAACATACTTTTTAAACAAAAAAATCACAACCCCTATCTATTTAATGGCGTTATATGGATAACTACGTTTTTTGTCATGTTATTTGCATTTTCAGAGGACAATCATCCTAAAAAAATTGATTTCCTGTATACTTCCTTTTTTCTAATTACTATAATAATTCCTTCACTCATTAATTTATATATCGCAATTCCCAATTTACTTAAAAAAGAAAAATACATACTCTACGCTGTGGTCTTTTTGATCAATTTAATGCTTTTTACACAATTGAATATTTGGTTTTTTGACATGGTTATTGATAAGATTTTTCCCGATTATTATTTTATCTCTTATAACAGTAACCTAAAACTCATTGTTCTCTTTACATTATTCTTAATTGGCACAACTCTTCTCAAAATTTTTGAAGATTGGATTTTTCTAAACAGAAGAGAAAATGAAAAACTGGTTATAGAAAATCAGAAAATTCAGAGTCAATTATCTTCATTAAGATCTCAGATAAATCCGCATTTCCTATTCAATGCCTTGAATGTAATTTATGCTTTGGCATTGGATAAAAAGGAAGAAACGACAGATGCAATTGTTCAGTTGTCTGATATATTAAGATATGTAATTTACGATTCAAACACGAATCGTGTTATGCTAAAAGATGAAGTTAAGTTGATTAACAGCTATCTCGAATTTCAAAAATTTAGACTCCAAAAATCAAAAAGAATTAAATTCAATGCAAATGTTGAGAATGAGAACTATCTTATCTATCCTATGCTATTGTTGCCCTTGATTGAAAATAGTTTTAAGTATGGAAGTAATGATGGACTAAACAAACCATTTATAAAAATGGATTTGAAACAAATAAATGGTAGTTTTAGTTTTTGTATTACCAATAACTACGCGATCAGCCAAGGACATGAAAACAACAATTACTCTGGTGTTGGTATTGAAAATATTAAAAAAAACCTTGAAATTATCTACCCTGACCGGCATGTATTTGCAACAGAAAAAAATAATAATGAATTTAAAGTTACTTTAAAACTTTTTAGCCATGATAATTAATTGTCTCATTGTTGATGACGAGGTTTCTTCACAGAAAGTCCTCGAGAAATTCATAAAAGTTGTCGATTTTTTGTCAATTGTTTGTATTTGTGATAATGCAGAAGATGCATTAGAAAAATTACAATACAACCATGAAATAGACCTATTATTCTTAGATATCAATATGCCAAAAATATCTGGCATCACGATGTATAAATCCTTACAAAATCCTCCACCAGTCATATTTACAACTGCTTATTCAAAATATGCCATAGATGGTTTTGATGTAAATGCCATAGACTTTTTACTTAAACCTTTTTCCTTTGATCGATTTTTAAGCGCTGTAAATAAGGTAATTGCAAAAAACAGTTCTCTACAAAACAACTTAATCAAAAACAATTCAATTTTAGTAAAAGCAGATAAAACTATACATAAAATCAATATTAATGATATACTCTTTATTGAGGCTTATGGAGATTATGTTAAAATCCATCTGAAGGATAAGTACATTCTAACCAACAAAACATTTGCTTCTATATTAGTTTCATTACCTCAAAATAAGTTCATTCAAACACACAAATCATTTGCTGTAAACATAGATGAAATTAATACTCTACAAGGAAATCAAATTACAATAGCTCATCATACTATTCCTGTTGGTCTCACCTATAAATCGAATTTCCTTACATTTTTTAAGTAAAAAACCACTTGTTCATCGGTAATATGGGCAAGTACAACGAATTATTTTTACATAGTTACACCAATTTCGTTTCTTTAAATCAAAAAGTCAAAGTTGTTGAAGTGATTGAGTTACAAAGGTAATGCTCGTAAAAATATGGGTAAAAATCATCATATGACAAAATTAGTTTTGCTTTTATTGCTGATAGTTTTTCTATCTGGTTGTGAAGAGGATAGCTTGACCGAAATTAAATATGACGGAACTGGAGGAATATCCTGTTTAGTCGATGGAATGGTCTTGAAAAATGGACCAAGTGATGCTATTTGCAAATTCACTATTTTGGAAAATGGTATAATTATTTTAGAAATAATGTTTTTTGATAATACCAGTCAATGGGTATTTGAATCTGTTTATTTGAAAATTTACGATATTCATATTGATAACATTATAGGATCGACCTATTATCTTGCTGAGAAAATGAATAATTCAAGCTATGCCGTTTATGAAATTGGAAGTTTGAAATATGAAACAAATAAAAACAATGTCGGAGATTTTACTATTTCATACTACGATTCTGAGAAAAAAGTAATTGCGGGATACTTTTCGTTTAATGCGAGAGGCAATGGAGAGGTTAAGAAAATAAAGTTTGGCCGATTTGACCTTCCTATAAATGAGCTTAAATAGGATTAATAGTAAAGTAGTGGTACTGTAATTTGTTATTAATGTGGCCTAAAAACCACTAAACTATAGATATTTTGATTTAAAATGTTTTATGAAACAAACTAAAAAATTCACGGGTTACAATTATGCATTATTTCTTCTATTCAGGGTTCCATTCTACTTAAATTTTTATCTAAAATTTATTTTATGAAAAAATACTTTATGGTTACGATAGCATTTCTGTTATTTTCTCTTCCGTTTTATTCCCAAAAAAATATAGTGAAATTTGGGTTTTTACATAACGGCGGGACCAATTATGGTTTTACATATGAACGTTCAATAGCAAGTAACTTTTCATTATTGGCCCAATGGGGTTTTGTTACGGATATCATATTTGACACTGATAACGCTGAATCATTTCAAGTTGGTTCAGGACTTTATCTGGAGGGAAGATATTATTTCCAAAAAGAAAAAGACTTGATGGAAGGTTGGCATGTAGGTGTTAATTTTTTATTCCAGGATACAGAAATGGAAGACGATTTTAGTACCGAATATCTAAAAAGAAAAGGCTTTGGAGTAACCACAGGTTACCAATGGATTTTCTTAAATCATTTAACCATAGACACTATGTTTGGTTTAGGATATTCTATTAATTCAACTAATATTAAAAATTTAGACAATGGTGTTATATTTATTTTAGGCGCTAATCTAGGATACAATTTCTAATCATTAAATTAAGACTGATGAAAGCAAATCAATCTACAACGTTATTATTTACACTTTTAACCCTGCCCATTTTTGCCCAGGAAAATATAATAAAATTAGGCTTTTTGGGTTCTGGTGGAACTCTCTCGGGGTTACAGTTCGAAAGGTCAATTACGAAACAAATATCTTTTTTAGGAGAAATTGGATATGCTGAGGTCATAGATATTTTAGGTGTTGAATCAAATAAGGGCTTCGGTCTCTATGGCGAGGGTAGATACTATTTCTCAAAAAACAAGGATTTGATGGAAGGATGGCACAGCGGTATTTATCTTTACTATTTAAATACAAAGGGCGATGATTCCAGCTATTCTGATTATCATGTGAACGCATTTTCTGTAGGTCTTAACGGAGGGTATCAATTCATTTTTTCAAGTCATATCTCATTGGATCTATTGGCTGGTGGAGGGATTCGTTTTGCATCTGGCACTTTTGATAGTGACACCGATTTTTATCCTCTTTTAGGGCTAAGTTTAGGTTACAACTTTTAACGTAAACTGCGATAAAACTATTTCATTTCAACAAGAAATTATACGTCATTTTAGTTTGTATTGAATTTAAATTCTATCTCTTTACCTTTATTCTTTAAATTTACCTAAACGTGCAGATCAACTATATTTTCGTTGTATATTCCTTTCATTTATAATTAATGTATTTTTTACATTTAATATTGATTTTTAGTGTCATTTGTCCAATTTATTCGTATACTTGACATAAGAATGAAGCTTAATTATAAATTGAAAAGATGAAAACCAATTTTGAACTTATAGACTATGTCATATTCATTATTTATGCCTTAATCATTTTAGGAGTTGGTTTATGGGTTTCAAGAGATAAAAAGGGTCATCAAAAAAATGCAGAAGATTACTTTTTGGCGAGCAAAAGTTTGCCTTGGTGGGCCATTGGTGCGTCATTAATCGCTGCAAATATTTCAGCCGAACAATTTATAGGTATGTCGGGCTCGGGTTTCGCCTCGGGTTTAGCGATTGCTTCCTATGAATGGATGGCGGCCATCACGTTAATCATTGTTGGTAAATATTTTTTACCAATTTTTATTGAAAAAGGGATTTATACGATCCCGGAATTTGTAGAAAAACGGTATTCAACAAATTTAAAAACCATATTGGCAATATTCTGGATTGCGCTTTATGTATTTGTAAACCTTACAACTGTTTTGTATTTAGGCGCTCTGGCCATCGAAACTATTTTGGGAGTTCCAATGATTTACGGCATTATGGGTCTCGCTCTGTTTGCGGCAGCCTATTCTCTATATGGTGGACTTTCTGCAGTGGCTTGGACAGATGTTATACAGGTTGTTTTTTTGGTGTTAGGAGGGCTTGCAACTACTTATCTTGCACTGAATACTGTATCTGGCGGAGAAGGTGTTTTTAGCGGTTTAAAAACAGTCTATGATGCTGTGCCAGAAAGATTTGCTATGATTTTGGATAAATCAAATCCTGAATATAAAAACTTACCCGGTATTGGGGTTTTAGTGGGCGGACTTTGGGTTGCGAATCTCTATTATTGGGGGTTTAATCAATATATCATACAAAGAACGCTGGCAGCCAAATCTTTACCTGAAGCACAAAAAGGTATTTTATTAGCGGCATTTTTAAAATTATTGATTCCTCTTATTGTAGTGATTCCCGGAATTGCTGCTTATGTGATGGTCAATGACCCTGAAATCATGGGTAGTTTGGGAGCTGCCGGGCAACAAAATTTACCCTCACCGGAGCAGGCTGATAAAGCTTATCCCTGGTTGCTTCAGTTTTTACCAACCGGACTAAAAGGAGTTGCTTTTGCTGCATTAGCCGCGGCTATTGTCTCCTCTTTGGCTTCAATGCTCAACTCTACCTCAACCATTTTTACAATGGATATCTATAAACAATATATCAATCCAAACGCAAATGATAAACAAACTGTTAATACAGGTAGACTCTCTGCTTTAATTGCTTTGGTTATTGCCTGTATTATTGCTCCCCTTTTGGGAAATTTAGATCAGGCTTTTCAATATATCCAAGAATATACCGGAATTGTAAGTCCAGGAATTTTAGCTGTCTTTTTATTGGGACTTTTCTGGAAAAAAACAACCAATAAAGCTGCGATCATTGGTGCTTTGAGTTCTATTCCTATCGCTATGTATTTCAAAGTTGCTCCTAAGGGTTGGTCAGATAGTGCATTCTTTGTGGATGTTCCCTTTATGGATCAAATGGGCTATACTACCTTGTTAACCATGGTGGTCATCATTATTGCGAGCTTAATTCAAAACAAAGGAGCTGAAGATCCTAAAGGGATTCCTTTAAACAAACAAATGTTTAAAACAAATGCAAAATTCAATATCGGTGCCTTTACCATCATGGTTATTTTGGTAGCACTCTATGCCGCATTTTGGAACTAAAAAATATAACATTTTAAAAAGTCCACTAAGTGCAGCATTTTAATATTAGGTTATTTTGGCATTTCAATGATTGACCCAAACATGATGGCATTCGTAAACAATTTATTCGTACCATACCAAATTCCTCTAAAATTAGGGTTATCTGCAAACATAACAACCCTTCCTTTGCCAATGTTACTCACAATTATAGAGGCAGATTTTTCCATCAATGCTAAGTTCTCCGGTGTAATAAATCCGTCGATATGAGGATCATCGGTATATCTTGCCACCGTTGAAAAATTGTTTTTGCTCGGATTCAACCAAACGGTGTTATTTTTATACACAGGTAGTGTTCTTTCCGAATAACCGAATCCAATAGGATGAGTAATATCTAAATCCACTTCAAAAATAGCTCCTCCAATGTTATTCCGGCCAATGAAGCCGTCAGACAAACCATAATCAACCCTTTGCACGGTGGTGTCTTTTGACTTTTCAACCAATGTTTCATCTACTAATTTATTCTTGATGATCCATGTATTAGCTGTTCTTGTTGTAATTAAGGTATTTCCTATGCCTACCCAGTTTTTCAATTTTTCTATTTCCGCACTACCAAAAACATTATAACTACCCGAAACCATCACAATGGCATTGTATCTATTCAGATCAGCTCTATCAAAGTCTGAGACATCTATTTTTACCAAGGGCATTTTCAATCGCTGTTCCATGAGATGCCATACTTCACCTGCCTCATAAGGCGATATCCCCTCACCCACCAATAACATCACTTCAGGCTTTTTCACAGTCATTAAGCTTCTGCTGCCCAAGCCATTACCATCAACAGTCATACCCGTTTGAATCGGGTAAACTTGCACATCAAAATCATTACTCCCATCTAGCAAAAATTCATATAGTTCATCAGAAGTTATTTTTTGATCCTGTACAGAAAGCATGATAGATCCGCGACCAAATGAATGATTTTTACCTTCAACTACTGTTGTAAGAGGTTTTGAAGTTGTTTTAGCTATTAGCCCTTTGTCCTGCAAAAAATATAAAAAGGATGGTGCATTATAATCTGCATAATCTATTAAATAGGCATAATTCGACTTTTGCAAAGTTCTGTTTTTCTTTTCCAAAAATTCTTTGGTGATCTCATTACCCAGATTCGGTAATTTATTTAATTGTGCATGTGGTAAATTAAAGGCGTTGACCAAAGACCAAGCCGAAGTATCGTAATATACACTGTCTCGATACTTTTCGAAAGTCTCAAATAGTGATTGAACCATATAATATTGCTGCTGTTTTACCGGAACAATATAGCTCATGTCTTTTTTAAATGTTCTTTTATCAATGTCTAGATCCTTCTCCGCTTGATATACCTTGATTTTATGCGTGAGCAAAACTTCTAAGAAAGCCTTGTTCCTATTTGTGTCATAAGGATCTCCAAAAACATAGGCTTTAACTTTACTTTTTGATGCCTTATCAATTGCTTCTTGAAAAAATCTGCTCTGATAATCATAAAGCGTTTGCTTATTCTCAACTGCAGCTTTTAAGGTTGAGAAACTCGAGATGAATTGATTTCTAATAGCGAAAGCAAAAGTAATCTCACCTGTTGGTGTTTCTTGTAAATGGCCTCTGGCACTCGCCTGCTCAAATAGCAAAGCCAAAGATCCTTGTAAATCACCATAGGTAGAGCCATAACCCGGATAAGTAGAGTCATACACCTCCGCTGTAAAATATAATGATCCTATTTGATCTAGATCAGCTGCAAATTGTTTGGCAAAAAGGTTGTTGAGCGTGGTATAATTCTCTTTCGGTGTAATTGGAACAAGTGAAGCAGATTGGTTTTTTGGCTCGAAAAAATAAGTGCTGTTTGTTCCCATTTCATGAAAATCAGTGACCACATTGGGATACCACTCATGATACCATTTCAATTTTGCCTTACTTTCAGGATGCACCGCCAAAAGTAAATCTCTATTCAGATCAAACCAATAATGATTGGTTCTTCCATTAGGCCAACCCTCATTATGCTCAATATCATTTTTATCTGCAATAAAGGGCTGTCCTCTACGTGAATTTACCCATTGCGTATGCCTGTCGCGCCCATCAGGATTAATGGTTGGATCTAAAAAAACCACTGTTTCCGACAGTATTTCATCTACTTTTGGATGACTTGAAGCCGCCAATGTATATGCCGTAAGCATGGCGGCCTCAGTACTGCTCGGTTCATTTCCATGAACATTATATCCCAAATTAACTATCAGCGGGAGATCGGTAAAAGACGAAACTTTCTTATCAGGATCTACAACTTCCAAATGTACTCTTTTGATCTCTTCTAAGCGATCGTGATTAGATTTGTTTGTAATAATAGCCATGACCAACTTGCGCTGCTCATGGGTTCTTCCATATTCGAAGACTGTGACTCTATCAGACATACTTGCCAATTTTTCTAAATAAGAAACAACAAGATCATGACGTGTGTGATACTCACCAATTGGGTATCCCAAATATTCTTCAGGGCTTGGAATTTTACTATCAAATGGACTATATTCTTTGAAAAAATAATCCTGTGCTATTCCTTGAAAAGGGAGAAAAATAAAAAAGAGAAAGCAGAATCTATATGGTATTTTTTTTAACATATGAGGTGTACATTTTGTGTAGTCAGCTAAAATAGAAAAATTAATTCATTAAGATAATAATCCTAATTTTGTCTTAAACAAAAGATTATAAAAATGAAAGTTTTGCTTCTCGATACTAATCACGAAAGAATTAAGGAAGGACTTACTCAATTGAATTTTGAGTTTGATGAAGATTACCATTCCACAAAACAAGAAATTGAAGACAGGATTCACTTGTACGATGGGATCGTGATTCGCAGCAGATTTAAAATAGATCAATCTTTTTTAGAGAAAGCCAAAAACCTAAAATTTATCGGACGTGTTGGTGCCGGACTTGAAAATATTGATTTGAACTATGCAGAACAACAAAACATTCATCTTATCGCTGCGCCGGAGGGAAACAGGAATGCGGTTGGAGAACAGGCACTTGGAATGATTTTAGCTCTTTTTAACCGGCTTTGTATCGTAAATAGAGAAGTGCGCGAAGGTATTTGGCTCAGAGAAGAAAATCGAGGTATAGAATTAGAGGGGAAAACAGTTGGCATTATCGGCTACGGGAATATGGGTAAGGCATTTGCCAAAAAATTAAAAGGATTTGACTGTGAAGTGATTTTTTATGATATACTCCCAAATTTGGAAGATCAAAATGCAAAAAAGGTAAGTTTAGTGGAGTTGATGGAGCGCACTGATATTTTAAGTTTGCACACACCTCAAACAGAACTCACTAAAAAAATGGTCAATAAAAACTTTATCGAAAGTTTTTCTAAATCCTTTTATTTGATCAACACAGCCAGAGGTTCTGCCGTAGTTACTGAAGACCTCGTAGAAGGTTTAAAATCCGGAAAAGTTCTAGGTGCCTGTTTGGATGTATTGGAATACGAAAAAAGCTCTTTTGAAAACATGTTTTCAGAAAAAAATGGTTTGCCCGCTCCCTTTCAATTTTTGATAGAATCCGACAAGGTTTTATTAAGTCCGCATATTGCAGGTTGGACTCATGAGTCGAAGTACAAGTTGGCTGATGTGATTATAAAAAAACTTGAATATTGGCTTAACAATTCTCTACAAAATAATTGAGTAAATCTGTTGTAGTAACAATCCCCACCAAATGTTCATCATCAACAATAGGCAAAGAATGAAACTTTTTATTGGCCAATAATTTTGCTACTTCGTATATAGGCGTATCAGAAGAGACTGTTACCAAATTTTTGATCATCAAATCTTCAATGCTCATCATATTATATATAGCTGTATCTACTGTACCTTCTTCATTATAAGCATCAATAAAACTGATCCGAAGAATATCAGAAAGACTGATCATTCCCATCAATCTTTTTCCATTTACCACAGGGATATGGCGAATGTTATTTTTCTTCAACCTTTTCTCTGCTGTATATAAAGTATTTGACAAATTTAATGTGATTACATCTGTTGTCATTATTTTGCCGATAGGTTCCTCTTTTTTCATAAGATCAGTATTAATGATATAAAGTTCATTAAATAAATAGACTTAAAAAATGATTAAAGTCAATCTATTCAGAAGACTTTTCGGGTTCTTCCTGGGCAACCTGAATTAAATGTATTCCTTCTTCATCTAAACGGATCAATTTGTTTTTAAACAAATTCCCCACTGCCTTTTTAAAGGCCTTTTTACTGAGATGAAA
Source organism: Namhaeicola litoreus (assembly GCF_042679565.1). NCBI lineage: Bacteria > Pseudomonadati > Bacteroidota > Flavobacteriia > Flavobacteriales > Flavobacteriaceae > Namhaeicola > Namhaeicola litoreus. The sequence goes on from NZ_JBHTMY010000001.1 coordinate 37,827, forward strand.
TGCGCTATAAATTAATTCAGGGCTTGTTTTATCATGATAGGGTAAAAACCCATCTTCCTCATTTAATTTAGTCAAAATAATTTGGGCATGAGGCTCAATCGATTTTTTATAACCTTGTGGATGTAAACTGATATCTAATTTATTCTCTGAGCGAATTTTCTTTACATAACCAGTAAGTTTATCACCCACTTTGATTTCGCCAAAAATTTCATTTTCAAAAATAAGGCCTTTATGAAGGTGATTTACAATCACTGAATATCCTAAATCCGATTTGTGCATCACCAATAATTCTACTTGATCCCCTTCTTCTACTGTTAAATTCTCATTATTCAAGTATTTCTCGATTTTATTACTTCCAATAAGCCTATCCGTTTCTTTATCAAGGTCCATATATATGATATACCACCTACCCACTTCCAGTTTTTGTCTTTGTTCTTTAAACGGAACGAGCAGATTCTTTACCATGCCCCAATCCACAAATGCACCAAAACTAGAAACTGCCGTCACTTTCAAAAACCCAAATTGGTGTAATAAAAGATAGGGCTCAAGGTTAGTAGCTATCTTTTTACCATCGTGGTCTCTGTAAACAAATACCGTTAAAACATCTCCTAAACTATATTCTTCCGGACAGTATTTACTGGGAAGCAAGACATCTTCGCCCTCTTCATCGCCCAAAAAAAGACCAACCGTGGTCATTCTTAAAATACTTAAATCATTGTATTGCCCAATTGAAATCATGAAAATGCTTTTATACTGCAAAGTTACTCTTTTTTAATGGCAGTATCGAAGTTGGTTTGTTGAGACGAAGTTTAATTTCAAAAAAAATCCGAAATCTATAACAGATTTCGGATCATGTCTTACTAGCCCATCATGACTTCTATTTGGTAATCTCCGGGAGGTAAAACAGGGATTTTATTTCCTTTCATCTGCTTTCCATTGACAGTAAGAGATTTTACCCCTTTACTTACCTTATTCGGATTCTGAATATCGATATACAAATTAGCTCCTCTAAATTTTCTTTTTACCTTATAGCCTTTCCATTCATTCGGGATACAAGGATTTATTTCCAATCCATCATAGTCAGGGTTAATTCCTAAGATATATTGAACCACCGCATAAAAATTCCAGGCAGCAGTTCCTGAGAGCCAAGAGTTTTTCCCTTCACCCGGTTTATACGCATCTTTTCCTGCAATCATTTGGCAATAAACATAGGGCTCGACTTTATGGAGTTCTTGAATATCTTGCAAGTATGAAGGACATATTTTACTGTAATAATCCCAGGCTTCATTTCCTCTTCCCAATTTCGTTTCTGCAATCATAATCCACGGGTTATTATGACAAAAGATACCGGCATTTTCTTTATAACCTTTGGGATAGGTCGAAATTTCGCCATATTCTATGACATATTTTGTAAATGCTGGATTATTTAAAACGATACCATAGGGTGTATCTAGGTGTTTTTTAACAGCGTCTAAGGATTTTTTAACCATTCCTTCTTCCATGCCGATCTCCGCCATAGCACACCAGCCTTGCGATTCTATAAAGATCTTTCCTTCATCATTTTCATTCGAACCCACCTTTTTACCAAAATAATCATAGGCACGCAAGTACCATTCTCCATCCCAACCTTTTGTCCTAACTACTTGTTTCATCTTGTCAACCTCTTTTAGAGCACGATTAGCTTCAGCAGTTTTACCCAAAACCCTACAGAGTTCTGCGTAGTCCGTTCCATACATTACAAATAGGCCGGCGATCATCACAGATTCGGCCTTACTGCCATCCGTCTTATTTTCTGTCGTTTGAAAAGATTCATTGGGATCGTTAGAAAAACAATTCAAATTCAAACAATCGTTCCAATCTGCTCTTCCTATAAGAGGCAAGCCATTGGGTCCTAAATTATTGATGACATGATCAAAAGAAATAGTGAGGTGATCAAATAGACTTTTGGCTAAACTCATGTCATTATCAAAGGGAACCATTTCATCTAAAATGGAAAAATCGCCGCTTTCTTTAATGTAAGAAACTACGCCTAAAATTAACCACATGGGGTCGTCATTAAAACCTCCCCCAATGGCATTATTTCCCCTTTTTGTAAGAGGTTGATATTGGTGATAACAACCGCCATCTGGGAATTGTGTCGATGCAATATCAATAATTCTTTCTCTAGCTCTTTCAGGGATTTGATGGACAAAGCCGATCAAATCCTGATTGGAATCTCTGAAACCCATTCCTCTTCCAATACCCACTTCGAAAAAAGAAGCAGATCGAGACATGTTGAAAGTAACCATACATTGGTATTGATTCCAGATATTCACCATACGGTTCAATCGATCATCTTCATGCTCTATATTGATAATGCTCAATAGATTCGTCCAATAAGTGTCTAACTCAGCCAATGCCTGATCTACCTTATCTACTGTATCGAATTTAGCAATCAATGATTTCGCTTTGGATTTATTGATTATACCATAACTTTCCCATTTATCGTCTTGTTCATTCTCAACATATCCTAAAATAAAAATCAGGTCCTTTTCTTCCCCTGGTTTTAATGTAATTTCTTTGTAATGAGAGGCGATTGGCGACCAACCATGGGCTTCCGAATTTCTGCTTTTACCTTCTGTCACAACTTGAGGGTTACTAAATTCATTATACAAGCCCATAAAAGATTCCCGATCTGTATCAAAACCATCAATGGTGTCGTTTAAATGGTAAAAGGCAAAATGATTTCTTCGTTCCTTGTATTCCGTTTTATGGTATAGTGTAGCACCGTCTATTTCTACTTCTCCTGTAGATAAATTTCTTTGTAAATTATTCTGATCATCTTCTGCATTCCACAAACACCATTCTGTAAAGGAAAATAGTTTAAAAGTTTTGGTTTGTTTACTTAAATTGGTCAATTTCATTTTTTGGATTTCGGCCCAATTTCCTAAAGGAATGAAAAAAGTTATCTCTGCCGCTATTCCGTTCTTTTCTCCCCTAATTTTCGTGTAACTCAAACCATGCCTACATTCATACTTATCCAATTCCGTCTTTACTGGCTTCCAACCTGGCGACCAAATTGTTCCACCATCATTGATATAAAAATAACGCCCTCCATTATCCATAGGAACATTGTTATATCTGTATCTATTCAATCGCCTAAATTTGGCATCTTTATAAAAGGCGTATCCACCTGCTGTATTTGAAATCAGACCAAAAAAATCTTCATTACCTAAATAATTGATCCATGGAAAAGGAGTAGCGGGGTTGGTAATGACGTATTCTTTATTTTTATCATCGAAAAAACCGTATTGCATATTTTTAAAATTTTTGAAGACATGTATGATAACATCTATATTTTGAAGATTTTAAATTAAACCATATGATGTTTAAACAAAGTAATTGATTATTTCAATAACCTAATCATACCTAAGTAGTGTTTGGAATTTTTGGATAAAGAAATGATGAAATCCTACAAAGAGAAAAAACATACCTTAGATAAACCTATTTCAAAAGGCTTAATTTTCTATTTTTCCATAGATTTTTGCAATACAATTTCCATTCAGAAATTGCTGGGTATCGAGCTCACTTTGTAAAATGGGTCCACGCTTATTTTCTTTTAAAAGCCACATCGCAGATTCAACCATGGGCGCGGCTGTTGTCGTTTGAATCGCTCTTAATTTTGCTTTACCTACTTTTTGCGGTTTAATTATTTTGGCAAATTCTTTTCTTCTTAGTACTCCTTTTTCATCATTGCCCTGAACTGCGGCAAAGACCACGACCTGGTCTTCTTCCAAATGCGGAATTACACTTTCCATTTTCTTCTGCAAATCAGCAATCTTATCATTGGACTTAAATGTCTTTAATTGTTCTTCTACCCATTGATAGTGTCCTGGAAAACGGAGTGTTTTATAATCTATGTTTTCTACTTTATCTTTTAATGCTTCTGGTAAATCTGCAGCTCCCCCTGATGTTAAATCTTCTTCATAGAGAAGTCCGTGAATCAGAATTCTTTTTCTTTCAGATAATGATGGTCTATTTACCACCTCATGATTACGCACCACAATCGCATCTTTGATGTACTCCGTGGCAACACCAACCGGACTCCAAGTAAAACCATAAAAATAAGGTGCCATGGCATGCTCTGTTAATGCACCTACTTTCATTTCTAAATGGATAGCTTTTTCAACCTTAAACTCTTCGCAAAAAGATTTATATAAATGATGAGCAAGAACATTGATGTAACCTGGTGCTAAGCCTGATTGCAGTACAAAAGCAGTTGATGCATCTTTGGCTATTTCTTTGATTTGCTCTGTTTCTTGGACATACTCTGTTAAATTGACATAATGCAGTTGATGATTTTTAGCTAACAAAGCCATTTTAGGTGCCAAAGAACCAGGAAGACAATCCAATAAAACTTGCCCTTTATCCAGAATTTCCTTCATTCGTTGATCTGGCTCTGTTAATAATGTAAAGGGCTCAATTTGGACATCTTTTGTACTGTTTGTTTTTATCCATTCTGCAACGAGTTTTGCCTTAGAGAATGTCCTGTTTCCCAAATAAAGTACTAATCTTTTTTCAGACCATTCTGCTAACAATAATCCTACGGCTTCTGCAATACCGCCAGCTCCAGCAATTACGATATGGTTTGCTTCTTTCATCTTAAACTGAGTTTAAATGGTGAAATACTATTGAAGTATAATTTTATCTATGGATAAAGAAAACTCCTCACCCACTTTGTTTCCTATTAAAAATGCTATTTCTTCAATCTGTGACTGGTCAAAATTGGGTTTGTCTAAGCGCCTACCTCGAAAAGCAGGATACATTTTTGATAAAGGAATTTCGATCTGCTCCCAATCACCGCTTGTTTCAAAATATAACACATAAGAATAATAATCACCCCTTCTGGCCTTTACTCTGAACTGATATTTTTTTCCATCTCCTTTTAAAAAAAGTATAATTTTTTGATTATTACTTACCGAAGCTTTAGCTAAGCTTCCTCTAACAGAGGAAAATCCTCCATTATTTTCTGTAGAAACACGGCCACTAAAAACAGCATTTCCCTTCACATCCAATTTAAAATTGCCAGAAGATACCCCACCCATGACCACATCATCCACGACTTGCCAATTCTTTAAATCCGCATTTGAATGGAAATCACATAAAACTATAGACGACTGTATCATAATAAATAATATTAATTTGTAGTAAAGCATAGTACACTAATTCTATCATAGAAACTTAAAGCAAGTTCCTATTTCTTTTCTTTGTTATCGGATACTTCATCATCATCTTTTTTAAACCCAATCGCCTTTCTCAATTTTTTCTCCGATTTTTTTAGCTCTTCTTCGATCTTTTTGTATTCTCCAATATCCTTAATGGTTACAACTCCGGCAACCACCTTATTCTCCTGATCTATTATCGGCCTTCCGCTAATGAGCACTCGTCTTTTTTGTTGTAATTCTGGATGCCACAAAACGACATCTACATCATTTGAAGCCTCACCGGCCAAAGCCCTTTCCATGGGCATATTTTGTGAAGGAAAGACTGTTTTTTCATCGGGGTAATACAATTCAAATTGATCTGAAAATTGAGCAGGAATATTTTCATCATCCTGAATACCAAAAAGTTGATGTGCCATGTAATTAGCCAAAACCACTTGCTTATCAGAATTTGCCACAATAACACCGTCACCTATATTATCTACAATCAAGGCCAACTGCTGCTGGCTTTCGTATAATTGATTCAAAGCAAGTTCCTCCTCCTGTTCCTGTTTTAACATTTCGGTCATGTCTCTTGCGATCGCATACAAGAAACCCGTTTCAATATCGGAAGTAGCTGTCCATGAAAGTGATTTTATACTTCCATCTTTGCAGATCCATCTGTTAATAAAATTCAATGTAGAAACTCCCTGTTGTAATTTTTTAATTTCTTCTTCAGTTTTGGCTAAATCATCTGGGTGAATATATTGGCTAAATGGATGGTTTAATAATTCCTCACTCGAATAACCCAATACTTTTGAAAGGGCAGGATTGATTTTGACAAATTTTTCATCAGATGCCACAACTAATATATCCATTGAGAGCATGAAAAACTTCTCTCCAGCAATCAAAGATCTTTCAATATTTTTTCTTTCTGTAATATCTGTTCCAATGCTCCCTATGGCAAAAACTCGATTATCTGTATCGAATAGAGGAAATTTCACCGATAAATAGGTATGAGGTCCGTCGTCCTGCTCGACAACTTCTTCTATCTTTATCTCCTGACCATTTTTTAAGGCTTCCAAGTCTGCATTCCTAAATTCATCTGCAATTTCTTTGTCCAGAAAATCGTGATCAGTTTTCCCAATGATGTTCTTCTCATCCAAGCCAAATAATGCGGCAAATTGCTTATTAATGGTTAAATATTCACCATTTATTTTCTTGACAGATATAGGTAAAGATGTATTGTCTATAATTGATTGGATCAACATTCTATTTTCCACAAGGTTTATCTCTGACTTTCTTCTCGCCTTTAATTGTCTTTTGATGATGATGTAAACCACTGTTAACATAATCAAGGACATGACAATAAGTAAAAGAACAATCCAATCCAAGGTAACTGTTTCTCTATTAGCGAGTCGATGCCAATAAATAAGACCAAGCACCAATACAACTAGGATATTGATGACAAAACCTATGACAATTTTCTTTTCGAAAGATATTTTCATTTTAATTTGATTGAAAAATTGTAATTAAGACTCTTTTTGTTTGGTATAACTAAAAATAATTAAATAAACCCGAACTAAGGGACTATCAAACAAATTAAATGAAAAGTTGGTATTTTAAAAGTGTGATATACAATCATACCCAGTAACATACCACATTGTCGGTAACTGAATTGGTAGTTATTTTTAAATTTCCTTTTTTGTATTTAAAGGTTACAAAGTTTTTGTCCGAATTGATCTACATCATCCCAATTGGTGTATTCAATTTTAGTTTCTGGATTTGTTGGCCCTTTTGTCATCCACATGATGAATTGGATCATGATTCGGTCAAAAAATGTGTACTTTTTATAATCCAACATCCCGGCAAAAACATCAACTTGATCTGGGCGCCAATCAGTAGATTTAAAATATTTAATTACATATGGATTTGTTTCCGCACTCTTTTTTTCAGGTTTTCTCGCGACCAGATTTACCGAAAAGAAAGCAGTTTTTATTTTGGCTAACTTTTTCTTTTGTTCTTCAATAAAGGCAATAATGTCCTTGTGATGAATTCCATACCTAATGCTTGAGCCTATGATAATTCTATCAAATTTCAAGACATCTTCATGAAATTGATCTATAGAATACATTTCTATATCCTGTTGATTCTTTTGTAAAACTTTTTTTAAATGATCTGAGATTTTCTTGGTTTGACCATCAACAGATGCGTAAATTAATGCTGTTCTCATACAACCTTCTTTTAAGATAAGGTTCGGGCGGACTATTTAAATCAGAAAACCACCACCCGTATCTTATTTATAATCAAAGTTAAGGTTTAAAAAAAGAATGTTTTATGACCAATATCAACCTCTCTAGAATTAACTCATACCAGACAAAACTCTCTGGGGTGTAATGGGTAATCTATTCACTCTCGCCCCACAAGCATCAAAAACAGCATTAGCGATAGAAGCTCCTACACAAATAATAGCAGGTTCTCCTCCACCTTGAGGTTTCGCGTCCATTTTATCTATAAAAACGCAATTAATCTCTGGCGTTTTAGAGAAGCGTGTAAATTCATAATTATTAAAATTATCGGTTTTCATCTTTCCTCCTTCAAATTCTATTTCTTCAAATAATGCATAGCCAACACCCATTGTAATACCCCCTTCTGTTTGTATGGTTGCGCCATGAGGATTTACAACTTGCCCCATATCCTGAGCGCAAATAACCCGTATCACTTTTACTTCTCCGGTTTGCTTATTAACCTCTACTTCTGAAATCATTGCCACTAAAGTCCCGGCATCTTGCCCTAGTGCAATTCCAAATCCACGGTTTGATTTTTTCTCTTTTCCCCAACCAAAAGTTTCTGCTGCCAATTTTAATGTTGCCACCATATTTTGATCTTTCAGGTTACGAATTCTGAAGTCATAAGGATCAATGCCTGCGGCATTGGCTAAAACATCGATATGTGATTCTCTGGCAAAAGTTGTGGTGTTATTTCCAGGAGCTCTCCAAGCACCCGTGCCAAACGGATGTACACCAGATTTATTAAACATTCTAGTTCTGTTATCTGGTATGTCATAAAACAGATTGGTACCTCTGGTCCCTGCACAATAAATATCAAAATCCCAAACTGTCAACTCACCCTTTTCATCAACTCCAGCGCCTACATTTACAACTGCCGCAGTCCTAAATCGATTATAAAAAAATTCTTCCTTTCGAGAAAACGACAGTTGCACAGGCTTACCTACTTTTTTTGCTATTAAGGCCGCTTCTATGGCTTGGCTATTAAATCCTTTTCCTCCAAAACCTCCACCTAAAAAGACCTGTTTAACATGAACTTTCTCCTCGGGCATATTTAATTCCTTTGCTACCTGACTTCTTGTACCAAAAGGCGTTTGTGTAGAAACCCACATCGTTAATTTATCTCCTTCAAAATAGCAGGTAGCGGCATGTGTTTCCATACAGGCATGCGCCTTATACCCGTCTAAATACTTTCCTTCAAGATAGATTTTAGATTTAGCCTTTCCGACTTTAAGACTTCCCGCTTCTTCAAATACTTTAGACTCTTTAATCTGTTCTTCCAGATAGTTAAATATGGATTCTTGATCTACCTTAAGTTCTGGCGATTTCCATATAACCCTTATACTGTTCATGGCTTTATTCGCCACTTCAGGATCTTTATGCACAACAGCAACAAAATCATCTGTTTCTACAAATTCAATATCCTCAAAATCTGATAATCCTGAAGTGTCTACACTTACCTTTTCTGAACCAAAAATGTCTGGCCTTACTATTTTGGCATAAACCATGCCCGGCAGTTTGATGTCAGCAGTATATTTTGCTTTACCCGTTACTTTTGCCTCAGCATCCATACTCAAAATAGGCTTTCCAATTATTTTAAAGTCTTTTGCTTTTTTTATTTGAGGCTTCTCTTTGAGGTTCTTTACAATTTTCTGACCTTTAGTTAATTCCGCATAACTTATTTTTTTTGAAGGATCATTTTTTACATAAATCGCTCCGTTATTTACTTGAAGTAGATCTTTAGAAATTTCAAATTTTTCTGAAGCAAGGTCTAGTAATACTTCCCTTGCCTCTGCCGCCGCGGCTCTTATGACAGGATCAGTAAATCTAGTTGTTAGGGAACCCCAAGTTCCGGCATCATATGGACATAGTTCTGTGTCTCCCATCACCATATCGACATCATAAACAGACACTTCCAGTTCTTCTGCCAATACCTGAGCCAAAGAAGTGACAATTCCCTGACCCATTTCAATTTTACCAGTATAACAATCCACCCTGCCGTTTTCTTTTACACGCAGGTAAGCGTTAAAATTGAGATCTTCAGAAGTATTGGAACAACTCGCATTTAACAAGCTAATATCTCCTAAACAAAAAACTACGATGATTCCACTTCCTAAATTTTTTAAAAATTTACGTCTGTCGTATACCGGAGCTTGGTATAGATCATTAAAAAATATATCATTTTGAAGATCTCGTTTCATAATTTTACTTTTTTATTCATTTCTTTTGAAGCAGTTTGAATGGCATCGACAATTCGATTATAAGCTCCACATCTACATAAATTAGCGTCCATTCCTACAATGATTTCTTCTCGGGTAGGCGCAGGATTTTGCATTAGGAGTCCGTATGCATTCATGATCATCCCTGAAGTACAATAACCACATTGCAAGGCATCATGAGTAATAAATGCTTTTTGCAGTGGATGTAACTCTCCGTTTTGACTCAATCCTTCAATGGTAAGAATATCTGCGCCATCTAGATCTTCTGCAAAAATCATACAAGATCTAATAGCTTCACTATTGATTAAAACCGTACACGCACCACACTCCCCTATACCACATCCATACTTTGTTCCGGTTTGGTCTAAATAAACTCGAATAAGTGTTAAAAGAGATTCTTCGCCATGAACATCTAGCGATACAGATTGTCCATTTAATTTAAATTTTACAGATTGCTTCATCGTAATTTTTTTAAAATTGGCAAAAGCCAAAAAATCACCAATAAAGTTAGAAAATAATTCCTTCATTATCAATGAACTTCAGGTTTTTCTATTACATTTAGAATGATTCAACCAAAGTTTTCTGATCAAATTTTTTGATGAAAATCTTTTACCATTAATTTATTGAACATTGTCAAAAAATAATCTTCTCTGACAGAAAAAGTGAAAATAGTTTTTAAATAATTCATTTGTATTGAATCAAAATCAAGGTTATAATAATTCATTTATTCGTTTATATTTGTTCTAAAATTGAGCGCTTGAAGAAGCTAATAGTTTTCCGTTTTTTCTCAATAGCTGTAACTTTTATTGCATTTTTGTTAAATTATCAGCTGATCTGTCAGGAGTTACCTCCTATTCAAAATTTTACTACACAAGATTATTTGGCGGGTAATCAAAATTGGTCTATCGCTGAGGCAGGCAACAAGTATATTTATATTGCAAATAATGAAGGTCTTTTAGAATATAATGGGGCAACATGGAAGATTTATTCTTCTCCGAATCAATCTGTCATAAGAAGTGTAAGTGTTATCAATGACAGATTATATACGGGTTGTTTTAGAGAGTTTGGTTATTGGGAGAGAAATGAATTTGGCAATTTAGATTACTACTCGCTCAGCGAAAAAATAAAAGACAAACTTGATGATGATGAACATATTTGGAAGATTTTTTCTTTCGATAATTGGGTGGTATTTCAATCTCTTCACAACATCTATTTTTATGACACGATAAGTCACGTTTTTAAGATTGTTCATTCAGAGACGCTGATATCAAAGGCTTTTAGAGTAGATAAAGATATCTTTTACCATAGGTTGGATTTTGGTCTTTATAAAATCGAGAATGGGATTTCTAAAATTTTTTCAGATGATCCATCGATCAAAGAAAACAACATCATCAGTATTTTTTCTAAAGACAATAAATTATTTATCCTCACCTCGGAAGAGGGTTTTTACTTCTTTGAAAACAAAACTTTAAAACATTGGAATATTGAGGCAGATGAAGAACTAAGAAGTTCAAGTATTTATAGTAGTGCGATATTAAGTGATGGCAGTTTTATTATAGGAACCATCTCAAAAGGATTAATCCATTTAAATAAAGAAGGAAATATAGTTCAGCATTTTAATAAAAATCATGGCCTCCAAAATAATACTGTCCTGTCTGTTTTTGAAGATTCGCATGAGAATATCTGGTTAGGACTAGACAATGGAATAAGCTTAATTAATTTGAATTCACCTTATCTCGAATTTAATGATGGGGATGGTAGTTTGGGCACAGTTTACACTTCTATTCTTCATAATGAATTGTTATATCTCGGTACAAATCAGGGGCTTTTTGTAAAACCCTTTGAGTCAGATGAAAAGTTTAAACCTATTCCCGGCACCGAAGGGCAAGTTTGGTGTTTAAAAGAATTTTCCGGAGAATTATTTTGTGGACATAATAATGGCACCTATCTCATTGAAGATGCAAAAGCGACTCATATTTCTCATGTTGTCGGGACTTGGGACATAAAGCCAATTAAGAACTCCAATTTACTCTTACAAGGGCATTACAACGGGCTAAATATTCTTGAAAAACAAAATGGAAAATGGAAAATTCGCAATCATTTAAAAGATTTTAATATTTCATCGCGACAATTTGAATTGATAGATGAGAATATTCTTTTTGTCTATCATGAATACCAAGGTTTGTACAAACTAGAATTGGATCAAAACTTTGAAAAAGTAAAAAATTTCTCAGTTGTACTGAGCGCACCTCAAGGATTAAAATCCGATTTAATTCACTTTCAAAATAAACTTTATTATAGTTGTAAGGAAGGAGTTTTTGAATATCAAGAAAGTACAAACCACTTTATAAAAGATACGCTTCTAACAAAACAATTTTTGGGTGAGGATCAATTTGTCTCCGGAACATTATTATTAGATTCTTTAGATCAATCTTTGTGGGGATTTACTAAAGAACACATTGTTAAACTAATGCCGGGTAAACTGACAAATCAACTGAAAAGAATAGCTTTTTCTTTGCCAAATCCGTTTAGAGGTACGGTATCCGGCTATGAGAATATTACAAGATTAAAAAACAATAATTACCTTATTGGCACCTCAAACGGTTATTTAATCATTGATACGGATAAGTTAGAAGAAGAAAAAAATGATTTTTATGTAAACATTGCATCAGTTCAAAATAGTTTTTTAGACAAGGAAAAAGCAAACGTATCCTTTTTTCAAACAAACCCATTTCCTTACGAAACCAATAATTTTTATTTTCAGTTTGGCGTGACAGTATTAGACAATATTTTTCCCATTCAATACCAACATAAGCTAGAAGGAATATACAATGAATGGAGTGATTGGACAAATAAATCTGAAATTTCCTATGAAAACTTACCAGCTGGAAACTATATCTTTAAACTAAGGGCAAAACAAGGAAATGTATTGTCAAAAAATATAACTTCGTTCGCCTTTCAAATAGAAAAACCTTGGTATCTCAGTAATAAAATGATTTTGTTTTATGCTGCGCTCTTCATTTTATTTATTCTTTTGATTAACCTAATTAACAGGTGGTATTACAGAAAACAAAAGCAAAAATTGCTAGAAGAAGAAAAAAGGGTTTTACTCATGAAGCAATTAAATAGTGAAAAAGAAATCATCCAATTAAAAAATGAAAAGCTTCAGAATGAAATAGAAAACAAATCAAATGAGTTAATGAATTCTACCTCTAACGTGATCAAATTAAATGAAATGCTTACATCTATTAGAAGCGGCCTCGAGCCCGTTAAGGATGAACCTAAAATTAAGCGAGTTATTAATATGATTAATCAAAAATTAAATAATAATTCAGATTGGGAAACATTTCAGGAAGCATTTAATAATACAGATCGTGATTTTCTTCACAAGATTAAAACAGCACATCCCACTCTAACCCCGCACGATCTGAGACTGTGCACTTATTTAAGGATGAACCTTACATCTAAAGAAATTGCTCCGCTTTTGAACATCTCTCCTAGAAGTGTAGAAATAAAAAGGTATCGTTTGAGAAAAAAAATGAACCTAGAGCATGAAAATAGCTTAGTAGAGTATATTTTGAGTATTTAATTAACTTTACATATTAAAATATTACCTCAACATTCCCTCAACATTTACCTTTCTTAACCGTTTAAGATTAGTAAAATATAGTCATCTCTCCTAACTCATCAAATCGTCAAAAAGATATCTAAATCCTTTCCTAATATATCCTTCGAGTCTATTTCTCAACTAAAAGGATCATATTCCATTTATACTATTTTGTCATTTTTGACCCTGTATATTTTTTGTATAGGTCGATATTAAGAAATTGTTAAGAAACCTGCATAATATTACTTAACTCAAATTAAATATTTTATGAAACATAAATTAGTTAGAAATTTTTTATTTCTAGGATTGTTTATACTTTGTAGTTTTTCATATGCGCAAAGTATATCTGGAACAGTTTCAGATGCCCAGGGTCCATTACCAGGGGTAAATGTAATTGTTAAAGGAACCGACAATGGTGTGACGACAGATTTTGATGGTCGATACACCATTTCTAATGTTAGCCAAAATTCTGTTTTGGAATTTAGCTATGTAGGATTTCAAACTCAAGACATATCGGTTGCAGGTCAGACTGTGATTAATGTAGTACTTGAAGAAGATGTCAATCAATTAGATGAGGTGGTCGTTATTGGATATGGTGTCCAAAAGAAAGCATTGACTACCGGAGCAAATTTAAACGTAAAAGGGGAAGATATTGCTGCCTTAAACACAGGTACTGCTATGGAAGCCTTACAAGGTGTAGCTGCGGGTGTTAGCGTTACCAGAAATAGTGGTTCTCCCGGCGCAGGTACCAGAGTTACTATTAGAGGGCTGGGTACCATAGGTAATTCAAACCCTTTGTATATTGTTGATGGAATTGCTGTTGGTGATATCGATTATTTGAACTCTTCAGACATCGCCTCAATTGATGTCTTAAAAGATGCCGCTTCTGCGGCCATTTATGGTTCTAGAGCTGCAAACGGGGTTATTCTTGTAACGACAGTGAAAGGACGAAGAGATCAAGCGGCAAAAATTAGTTACGACACATTCTACGGTTTTCAAAACATCTACAAAAACTTAGATCCATTGAATGCACAGGAGTATATGTACATAATGGATGAGGGTCGTTTAAATGATGGTCTGGGTCCGAATGATTGGGAAGCAATACTCAAAAATAACTCTTGGTTAAATGATAATTACAATGGTCTTGGAACACAATTGGGCGAAGAAATTTGGTCAGATTTACAAAACGGATGGAAAGGAACCAATTGGATCGATGAAATGACTAATAAAGATGCACCAGTTCAAAGTCATGCCGTAAATATTACAGGAGGTAGCGAAGATATTATCTATTCTATGGGTGCTTCTTATTATGATCAAAAAGGTATTATTGGTGGTGATATCATCGGTGCGGGATTTAAAAGATTTACAGCCAGATTAAATACCCAAATGGTTCTCAAAAAGAATTCCTCACATGCCATCTTAACAGTTGGAGAAAATTTCACCTACACCAATACAGAAAACAGAAGTGTGGCAACAGGAAATATTTATTGGAATGACCTTCATAACGGATTGGTGCAAAATCCTTTAATGCCGGCCTATTGGCAACCTGCTATAGATAACAATGTGAGTGAGTTTGGATTTACACCTACTTTAGACGGTTTAAATTCGAATCAGACTAACCCAATCGCGGTTATGTATTACAGACATAATTATAATTATGGCAAAGGCAACAGGATTGTAGGAAATGTTTTTGCTGAATTAGAACCCATTAAAGACTTGAAATTTAGATCTGCTTTTGGTGTAGATTCATGGTTTGGTCACGGAAGATCTATGAACCCTACTTATCATTTAGGCGTTCTTTATAGAGATGATGTAGATGGAGCTCAACAAAGTCAATACTTTGGAAATAACTGGACATGGACCAATACATTATCCTATAACAAAAGTTTTGGAGATCATCATTTAGACATGGTTATTGGGACAGAAATGCTTCAAAACCAAATAAATACAGAAGTTGGCGGTTCTAGAAATAATTTATTATTTCCTGGCGATCCAAAATATGCTTACATCCGCAACACCCAAAGTCCTGAAAGCATCAGTGACATCAATACTTGGGGTCAAGATTGGGGTGCACAAGGTGGAGGATTATTATCTTACATTGCTCGTGGGCAATACAATTACAAAGAAAAGTATCTTCTTTCTGCCACATTCCGTGCGGATGGTTCTTCAAATTTTGCAGAAGGAAATAGATGGGGTTATTTTCCTTCCGTATCAGCCGGTTGGGTAATAACTAACGAAGATTTTATGGATGATTCTAGTAATATCTTGAGCTTCTTAAAATTAAGGGCAAGTTGGGGGCAAAATGGTAATCAATCCATAGATAATTTTGTCTATTCATCTAATATTACTTATGCATTTCCAGGTTATTTCTTCGGTGACACAAAACCAGTATCAGGTCCAACGGCTTACCCAGCAAATGTGCCAAATAAAGATGTTACTTGGGAAACTTCAGAACAACTCAACTTTGGTTTAGATGCACAATTCTTTAATTCGAGATTAGGTGTAACCTTTGATTGGTACAACAAAACAACCAAGGATTGGTTGGTTTTGGCCGGTATTCAGGGAACTTTTGGTGCGGGCCCTCCATATATCAATGGAGGTGATATCGAAAATCAAGGGGTAGAACTTGTTTTGAACTGGAACGACCGTTGGGGTGATTTTAAATATGGAATAACTTTGAGCGGATCGCATAACAAAAATGAGGTGACGAGAATTGACAATACCAACGGTATTATCAATGGACCAAGTTCTGTACTATCACAAGGAACAGCAGAAATTTCAAGAGTTGAAGTAGGTCGCCCGATCGGCTATTTCTATGCATTTGAAACCGATGGTCTTTTACAAACCCAAGATGACGTTGATGCATATGTAAAACCCGATGGTACACCAATGTTTAACGATCAAAGACCGGGTGATGTAAAATTTGTAGACCGCAACAATGATGGTGTAATAGATGAACAGGACAAAACGATGATAGGTGATCCAAACCCTGATTATGAGGTAGGTATTCAGTTGTACTTTGAGTTTAAAGGAGTATATGCCAACGCAACCCTCGCAGGAAAATACGGAATGCAGGTCATGCAATCATACAGATCATTCGCTGATAATTTTGATCAAAACTACACCACTGATATTTTTAACAGATGGCATGGTGCCGGAACCTCAAATCGTATCCCTAGATTAACTTCAGGATCAAATAGAAATACCAACCTGATCTCTGATATTTTCATGTACGACGCTGATTTCTTGAGAATAAATAACTTAACTGTGGGTTATGATTTTGGAGAAGCACTTTCTAATATCAACGCCATTTCCAACCTTAAAGTTTATATGGCCGTAAATAACCTATACACATTTACCGATTATAAAGGAATGGATCCTGAAGTACGTTTTGGACATGACGCAAGTTGGGCTTCAGGAATAGATCTTGGATTATATCCTCAGGCTAGAACAGTTATGTTTGGTGTAAGTGTTGATTTTTAATGTTTAATAAATAAGATAATGAAAAAACTAATATATTTTGCTTCCCTTGTAGCTATGTTACTTGTAACCAGCTGCAGCGAAGAATATTTGGATACGGATAATCTTTATGGAAAAAGTTTAGAGACTTTTTACAAGACTCCGCAGGACATAGATGAAGCTATGGCTGGTGTATACAACGCCATATACACACCTAATGTACACAGTAACGAATCTGTAGCAGCAACTTTAATGTCTGATATGATGTTAGGTGGTGGTGGACCTGATGATAAATCTGCAAAGTATGTAGATAATTTTGAAGATCCTGCAGAGGATACTTATCGCGATATGTGGACTCAATGTTATAGAGGAATTGCCAGAGCAAATGCGATCATTGAAAAAACTCCGGATGCAGATTTTACTACCTATTTTGATAGTCCTGAAAAAGCCCAGGAATTTAAAGATCAAGCCATAGGTGAGGCCCTTTTTATGAGAGCATTTTTCTATTTCAGATTAGCTAAATTCTTTGGTGGGGTTCCCATGATAGTAGCTGTAGATGATCCAAAAGATGTAGGTAGATCTTCCTATTCAGATACTTTTGCACAAATCGCATCAGACTTGGTGAGCGCCATCGAAACAATGCCTGCAACACCATTTCCGAGCATTCCAACTTCTAGATATGGACATGCAAACAAATGGGTAGCAGAAGCCTATTTGGCCAGGGTATTTTTGTTTTACACCGGTTATATGACCAATATTGAAGGTCAGGGAACAAATGATCTTCCCTTAGCAGGTGGTGGTTCTTTATCCAAATCTGAAGTTACCAGTTATTTGGAAGATTGCATTAATAATAGTGGACATAAATTAGCGAGTGATTTTAGAAATTTATGGCCTTATTCTTACCTCAATCAAAGTGCGGGGACAACCGTATTGCCATGGGCAGAAGCTGAAGGACTTTCATGGGTAGGTCAAGACGGACACTCTCCAACTTTTGGAACAGGAAACTATGAAACTATGTTTGTCCAACGTTTCTCCTTTGGAGATTGGGGATGGTCAAACGGGAATATCTACACCAACAGACTTTGTTTATTTACTTCCATTCGCGGAAACTCACTTACTCCTTTTGGAGAAGGTTGGGGATGGGGTACAGTAAACCCTAAATTATGGTCTAGTTGGTCTGATGACGATCCTAGAAAAGTAGGCTCTATTCTTCAACTCGGTCAAGCGGATCAAGGAACAGACGGCTATAAATTTCCTGATAATGCGGATCATCATACAGGTTATTTTAATAAAAAATACACCGCTTTGCAACACAGCGGTAAAGGTATGTTTGTTCAGTTATACAGCTGGGGAAATGCAGATATGCAGTTGATGCATGCACAAGACTTTATTTTTATGCGTTTCGCCGATGTATTACTGATGCATTCAGAAATTACAGGAACAGCTGAAGGTATGAATGAAGTAAGAGCTAGAGCGGGATTAGACCCTGTAGGATATTCTTTACAAGCTTTAAAGGAAGAGCGTTTACACGAATTGTCTTTTGAAGGTCTCAGATGGTTTGATTTAGTTCGTTGGGGAGATGTAAATACGGCCTTCAACGATGTCATCAATGTGAAAAATGCAGGTGGAATCGATGCACAATACAAAGTGACCTACAGACCTGAAACCAAAGGATTGGTTCCAATACCTGAAACTGAAATCAGACTATCAGGTGGAGTTTATGAACAAAACCCGGGCTGGTAAAAAAGTTAAATTTTAATATAACAGAGATATGAAAATAAATAAAATATATGGTCTTTTTATTGGATTGATGGTACTGATGGTATCATCATGTGATCCAATTGTTGACGAGGAATACCTTGAAAATACGACAGACATCGCTGGTGTTGAGTTGGTAGCAACTCAAAGTACACCAGGTGGAAATAAAATTACCTTAGAAATGGCCACGCCCGGAATTACCGGCTATTGGGACTATAATTTAGGTAAGGCCTTAACTGATAAATTTGAATTTATCTATCCTATTCCTGGAAAAGCAACATTTACCTATGTAGGTACACTTGGAGCAGAGTTTTTTGAAAAAACAATCGATGTTCAAATTGATCAACTAGACAATGCATTAGATCAGGATTGGTACGATTTAGTTGGAGAAGATACTGCTGCGGGTAAAACTTGGGTTTTCAATGGTACCGGAGGTGATGAAAGATTATGGTGGTATATGAGTCCACCTGATAATTGGGCCGGAGTTTGGTGGAATGCCGGAGGAACTTGTTGTCCTCCTTTCGATCAAGCCGGCAAGATGAAATTTGATCTTGATGGTGCAGCGAATTTCACTTATCAATCAGGACCCGATGCTGACCAAGTAAAATCAAGTTTTGTTTTAGATGTTGGAAATCAAATGCTTCAAATCAATGGTGGAAATATTTTAGGAGCTGTTGAATGTGGTACCAATGCCAGTGCAAAATATCAAATTATTTCATTAACAGAGGATGAATTGATCCTATTTATACCAAATGGTACCTGCGGTAGCGGATGGACATGGATCTTTAAACCAGAATAACCTTCTCATTCATAATTCATAATTAGATTAATTTGTGTTTTGATCTTTACCGGCCTTCGGGCTGGTAAAGATTAAAACTTTCAAACATGTATTTTTATCACTATTTTTGAAGTTATGAAAAACTCATCGTACAATCAATTTTATAAAATAGGATTTTTCGTCTTATTTATACTGTTCGGTCTATCTTGCAATGGCAGTGACGACCCCACAACTCCTGAACCGGATGATATTTTTCCTACAAATCTGGTGGTTAACTTAGCCATCAACGGACAAGACTCTTCCAATCCAAACGGAGATGGTTCTGGAAAAATAACCTGCACAGCTTCGGCAAAAGATGCGATAAAATACGGTTTGAAAATTGGAACTGAACCTGAAATTCAAAATACAACAGGCAATTTTGAATTCACCTTCACTAAAGTAGGCACAAATGATTATTCGATTACTATATATGCTTATTCAAAGGATGCCAGATCGATTAATGAGTTTAAAACTATTCGAGTATATGTAAAACCTCCTGAGTACAAACTAGTTTGGGCAGATGAATTTGATGTAGATGGAGCCGTTTCAGAGCAAAATTGGAAATTTGAAACAGTACCCCCAAATAATGGCAGCTGGTGGAATGGAGAAAAGCAACATTATACAGACAGGCTGGATAATGCCTATGTTTCTGATGGAACTTTGAAAATTACTGCAAAAAAAGAGACCTACACTTTTAATAGCTCTACCAAAAATTACACTTCTGCACGTTTAAACTCAAAACATACTTTTACATATGGAAGGTTAGATGTTAGAGCTAAATTACCAAAAGGTGATGGAACATGGCCCGCCATTTGGATGCTTGGTGCCAACCACACTACTGTGGGCTGGCCGGCTTGCGGAGAAATTGATATTATGGAGCACTGGGGACATATTCCTGCGGAAGTATCTAGTGCTACACACACACCGGCTTGTTCCGGTGGCTGTAGTAATGTTCGAGTTGGCGCTACAATGATTAGCGATTACGACACTGAGTTTCATGTTTATTCTGTAGAATGGACACCAGATAGCCTCCGCTTTTTAATAGATGGAGAATTCAAATATGAATATAGCCCATCTTCTAAAAATAGTCAGAATTGGCCATATACTGCAGATCAATTTATTATCCTCAACGTTGCCATGGGAGGTGATTGGTTTACAATCGATCCTAACTTTACCAAATCATCTATGGAAATTGATTACGTAAGACTTTTTCAATGATTTGATTTTAAAAATAAGAATTAGACAGGGATAAGCTAAATCAAAAAGAAATCTTATGTCAATAAATTAAAATACACATGCTCAACCAATTTTATATAAACAAGATTTTACTTTCATTTTTTACTGTACTTCTTATGACAAATTGTAAACAAGAGGCAAAAAATCCGTCGACTGAAAATGATAAGGAAACAATAAAAGAAAAAAGACAAAGTTTCGAAAATAGTGCTGTCTACACAACCAGCATCACAAATGATGTGAAATTACAATTAACCCATGCACAACTTAATTTCACAGATTTTATTCAACCACTGGAGACTGAAAGTTCAGTCTTAGTAAACACCGCAAAACAACATCAAACTCTTTTAGGAATTGGGGCTGCGCTTACAGATGCTGCGGCCGAAACATTTTATAAGTTAGATGAGGATCAGCAAAAGGTGTTTATGGAAGCTTATTATAGCATAGAAAATGGTATTGGATATTCATTGGCCAGAACCATCATTCACAGTTGTGATTTTTCGAGTGGCAGTTATACGTATATAGAAGAAGGAGATGCTGATCTAAAAACATTTAATATAGAGCATGACAGAACATACAGATTGCCATTTACCAAATTAGCCATTGAAGCGGCTGGTGGAGAACTTACTACTTATGCAAGTCCATGGAGTCCGCCTGCCTTTATGAAAACCAATGGAAACATGCTGGGAGGAGGCAAATTAAAACCAGAATTCGCGAAAGTCTGGGCAACTTATTACGCTAAGTTTATCAAAGCGTATGAAAGTGAGGGAATTCCTATTTGGGGGCTTTCTATTCAGAATGAACCCATGGCCACCCAGAGATGGGAATCTTGCATCTATACAGCCGAGGATGAACGAGATTTTTTAAAAAACTTTTTGGGCCCAACCTTAGAGGAAGAAGGACTAGGGGATAAAAAAATAATTGTTTGGGACCATAATCGTGATCTACTTTTTGAAAGAGCGAATGTCATTCTAAGTGATCCTGAGGCCAATAAATACGTTTGGGGAACCGGTTTTCACTGGTATGAAGATTGGAAAGACGGCATACCTATGTATAAAAACGTCGCTAAGGTGAATGAAGCTTTTCCGGATAAAAAACTCATTTTTACCGAAGGATGTAATGAAAGATTTGACATGGAAAGAATCGAAGATCCAAAACTTCCTGAAAGATACGGCAAAGCGATGATCAATGATTTTAACCACGGAACCGTGGCGTGGACAGATTGGAATATCTTATTGGATGAAAATGGCGGGCCCAACCATGTTGGAAACTTTTGCTTTGCTCCGGTGCATGGAGACACAAAAACCGGCAAGTTAATTTTTACCAATTCTTACTACTACATCGGACATTTTTCAAAATTTATCCGCCCGGGAGCAAAAAGACTCTCTACAGGCACCACATCTAATCCGCTTAGTGCGACCTCTTTTATGAATGTAGATGGAAGCATTGTGATTGTAGCGATGAACGATGCAGATACACGCATAGATTATTTTATAACTGTAGATGGAAAGACCGCTAAATTAGCTATGCCCGAGCATTCTATTCAAACCATTGTTTTAAATTAACCGCTACTAAACAATTTAATAATGTCAAAAAAAGTTGTATTTATTGCATTTGTAGTCTCATTAGGCGGGTTTTTATTTGGGTTTGATGCGGGAATTATTTCAGGCGTAATGTCTTACGCCGGACCTGAATTTAATTTGAACGATACTCAAACAGGTTGGGTAGTTAGCTCACCCTCATTTGCAGCCATGATTGCTATGTTAATAGCAGGACGATTAAGTGATATCATTGGCCGCAAAAAAATATTGATCCTCGTTGCTTTCTTATATGCTTTTTCAGCCTTATCCTCTGCCTACGCCACATCCTATGAAATGCTTTATATAGCAAGAATGATTGGAGGTTTAGCTTTTGGTGCAGCGCTCGTATTAGCGCCAACTTATATTGCCGAGATTTCTTCAGCTGAAAATAGAGGAAAGCTAGTCTCAATCCAACAATTAAATATCGTACTTGGCTTTTTCGCAGCTTTTTTAAGTAATTATTATTTCAACAAACTAAATACCGAAGGGAATTCGTTTTTAACCGATGAAAATGTTTGGAGATGGATGCTTGGGGTGGAGTTTATTCCTGCAATTTTATATTTTATTTGTATGTTTTTTGTACCAAAAAGCCCACGTTGGTTATTTTCAAAAGGCAAATTACAAGAAGCAAAAAATATATTGAACAAACTTTACGGAGAAAAACTGGCAGCTATTGAAATTAACTCAATTAAAGAAAATGTAAAAGAAGGGGAAAAAGCAGAAAAAATTGCTATTGTAGAGCTTTTAAAACCTTCATTGCGGTTTATTTTAATGGTAGGTTTAGTTTTGGGAATTCTCCAACAGATTACAGGTATCAATGCGGTCTATTTTTATGCCACTTCAATATTTAAACAAACTGGAATTGGCAATGATGCTTCTTTCGCGTCAGGGATATTATTGAGTTCAACCACAGTGGTATTTACAATAATAGCGATTATTTTAATTGATAAAATGGGTAGAAGACCGTTACTTTTAGTTGGAATGGCTGGCATTGCTTTAAGTTTATTGTTGTGTGCGCATGGTTTTAATCAGGCAACGTATGAATTAACTCCTGAAAATATTTCAAAATTTGAAAACTTTGATTCAAGTAAATTAAATCAATTTGCGAATAAAAAGTACGACAATGATTTAGATTTTAAAAACGATATGAAATCAGCCTTAGGCAACCAAGTATATACCAAAAACGAGGGCGCCATTTTAGAAGCTGCAACAAACATGAATGCTACTTTGGTGCTAATAGGTATTTTAGGCTTTATTGCCTGTTTTGCCTTTTCTTTAGGCCCAGTTATGTGGGTAATGCTGTCAGAATTGTATCCCATTAAATATAGGGGTTTGGCGATCGGTGCCATTGGCTTTGTAAATTCATTTATAAGTTGGTTAGTACAACAAATATTCCCTTGGGAATTATCAACGCTTGGAAACGCTTTGACCTTCTTGATTTTTGGATTAATCGCTCTCATTGGTTTCTTTATTTTATTAAAAATATTACCGGAAACCAAAGGCAAATCATTAGAGCAAATCGAGTTTGAATTGGTGAAAAACTAACTAATGGCAGTACAACATCTTAAATTCATTTTTGTAATAGTTTTGAGTATCCTGAGCTTATTCGCTTGCAATTCTAAACAAACCAAAAAGGAAACTTCTGTGAAAACAAATCATCCATCAAAAGTTGAATTAAAAAAAGTAGGCGAAAAATTTCAAATCTATATAAATAATGAACCTTTTTATATAAAAGGTGCAGGTATAGAATTTGGTAATATACCAGCTTTGGCAAAACATCATGGGAATTCTTTTAGGACTTGGAGAACAGATAATGGAGAAAGAAGTGCCAAAGAAGTTTTAGATGAAGCATATGAAAATGGATTGATGGTCACCATGGGAATCGAAGTTGCGAGAGAAAGACATGGATTTGACTACAATGATGAAAAGGCAGTAAAAGCACAGCTCGAACGGATTAAAAACGAGGTCATGGCATTAAAAGATCATCCTGCTCTTATGATTTGGGGAATTGGTAATGAACTCAACTTGCGGTATACCAATCCTAAGGTTTGGGATGCTGTAAACGATATTTCCAAAATGATACATAAAATTGATCCAAATCATTTAACCACCACGAGTCTTGCGGGTATATCTCAGAATGAAGTGTCACTGATCAAAGAAAGGTGTTCTGATATAGACCTACTTTCAGTTCAAATGTATGGCGAATTATCAAGGCTTCCACAATTAATAAAGGAGTATGGCTGGAAAGGAGCTTACATGGTGACCGAATGGGGAGCCACCGGACATTGGGAAGTGCCAAAAACGAGTTGGGATGTGCCAATTGAAGAAAACAGTACTGTAAAGGCAGCGAATTATTTAAAAAGATATGATAGCGGCATTGCATCAGATCCTGAGCAATGTGTTGGTTCTTACGTTTTTCTATGGGGCCAAAAACAGGAACGAACACCTACATGGTATGGAATATTTTTAGAGGACGGCAAGGAAACAGAATCAGTTGATGCGATGCATTACATTTGGAATTCAAATTGGCCATCCAATCGAACACCAAAAATAGTGTCCTTCCTGTTAGATCAAAAAACTGCATACGATAATGTCATATTAGAAGATGGGAAAAACTATAAAGCAAATATTACAATTGAAGATCATGAAAATGACAAAATCAATTATACGTGGGAAATTTTGCCAGAAAGTACTGACCTTGGAGATGGTGGAGATTATGAATCACGTCCCAAACCCATCGAAGGTAATTTTATCAGCATGGCTAATGGTCAGTTAGAATTTAAGGCGCCTAAAACAGGAAATTACAGACTATTTGTCTATGCCGATGATGGAAATAATCATGCAGCAACAGCAAATATACCTTTTAAAGTCAATTAAAGTTTTTACCTTAAGAAAATACACCCCTCATTTTGTGTGTTTTACAACCCAAAAATCATGCCCTCATAATTAAAAACAAATTAGGAATTAGATGGATGTATTTCTTCATTATAAAAAAATTTAATTATATGGCTTTCAAGTAAAATAATCTTCTAAGTGTTTTATCTAGTATGAGAAAAACGATAAGATTAAAACAATTATAACAAAACTATGGTCATTGAAAAATTCAAAATTTTGATCGCCATTTTTAAGTAAAATCAATATGAAAAGTAAAATTGTATTTGGCATTATCACTTTATTTCTTTCGTTTTTTAGCGTTGGGCAGAACTTGTCTCAGAACAAATCGAGGGATTTAATAATTGAAGAGAGAATTGATAGTATTATAGGACTGTTGACATTAGAAGAAAAAGTCGCGATGTGTCACGCCCAATCAAAATTTAGTACGCCGGGTGTACCCAGATTAGGTATTCCTGAAATTTGGATGTCGGATGGTCCTCATGGTGTAAGAGGAGAAATAAACTGGGATAATTGGGGTTATGCAGGTTGGACAAATGATTCCATTACCGCTTTTCCAGCACTGACATGCCTCGCGGCTTCTTTTAATCCGAGTCTCGCGAAAGCATATGGTCAAAGTGTAGGAGAAGAGGCTCGCTATAGAAAAAAAGATGTTTTACTAGGACCTGGTGTTAATATATACAGAACTCCCCTGAACGGAAGAAATTTTGAATACATGGGTGAAGATCCGTTTTTGGCTTCTACCTTAGTTGTTCCTTATATCCAAGGGGTGCAAGAAAATGGCGTAGCAGCCTGTTTGAAACATTTTGTACTAAATAACCAGGAAAAATGGCGTGGTCATATCAGTGTTGAGGTAAGCGACCGTGCGCTTTATGAAATCTATTTACCCGCTTTTAAAGCAGCTGTTGAACAGGGAAAAGTGTGGGCAGTAATGGGCGCTTATAATAAATTTAGAGGTCAGTATTGTAGCCATCACGAACTGCTCATTAATAAAATTCTAAAAAGCGATTGGAAATTTGATGGAGTTTTAATTACAGATTGGGGCTCTGCACACAATACAAAGGAGGCGGCACTGTATGGTTTAGATATGGAAATGGGCACAGGAACAGATGGCTTAACGAGCACATTAAAAAATGCCTATGATAATTACTACCTGGCCTATCCTTTTTTGCAAATGATTAAAAATGGTGAAATAGAAGAGCGATTTTTGGATGAGAAAGTGAAGAGAATTTTACGGTTAATGTACCGCACAAATATGAATCCTACCCGTTCCTTTGGAAAAGCAAATAATCAAGAACATCTGGATATAGCCAGAAAAATTGCACAAGAGGGAATTGTTTTATTGAAAAATGATAGCGATATATTTCCTATAGACCCAAATAAAAAAATGACAATTGCAATTATAGGTGAAAACGCAACCAGGAAAATGGCACCTGGTGGTGGGTCTTCAGAACTAAAACCAAAATTTGAGATATCACCACTTCAAGGTATACAAGAAAGATTTAAAAATGCAACAATCTTGCACAGTATGGGATACGCGTCCGGACCACCGGTGTACGGTAATGTGATCCCTTCAAAATTGAATGCTGACTCTTTAAAATCAGCTGCCATAAACATCGCAAAACAAGCCGATCTCGTTTTATTTGTTGGGGGACTAAATAAAAATCACCTTCAAGATTGTGAAGGTGGTGATCGGCTTTCTTATGACTTACCCTTTGGTCAAAATGAAATGATCAATGAAATTTCCAACGTAAATAATAATATCGGAGTTGTCCTTATTAGTGGAAATGCCGTTGCCATGCCATGGCTGCCAAAAGTGAAAGGGCTCGTTCAATCCTGGTATTTAGGAAGTGAATCTGGTCATGCCTTGGCAGATATTTTAAGTGGAGATGTCAACCCCTCAGGCAAACTCCCTTTTACTTATCCTATAAAATTAACTGATAATGGTGCACACTATTTTGGAGAACTTTCATATCCGGGAGACAGCATAAAACAATATTACAAGGAAGATATCTTCGTGGGTTACCGTTGGCATGAACATAAAAAAATTACTCCGCAATTTGCTTTTGGTGAAGGGCTTTCTTATACCGATTTTAAAATTGATAATATCGAAATATTAGACAAAACAGTTTCTGCCGAAAATCATTTAAAAATCGATTGTGATATAAAAAACATTGGTAGTCGAGAAGGTTCAGAAGTCATTCAAGTGTATGTTGGCAAACCAAAGTCTATTGTAAAGAGGGCTGTGAAAGAATTGAAAGGATTTGAGAAAGTTTTCCTTAAAAGTGGCGAGAAGAAAACAATTACTATTACCATTGATCCAAAATCTTTGGCTTTTTACGATGAAACAATTTCTGACTGGCATCTGGAGAAAGGCGAGTATATCATATATGTGGGAACAGCTTCGAATAAAATTGATCAAAAATTAAAAATCGATGTACAATAAAGTTTTTCTTAGAATTGGCTTAGTTTTTTTTCTTTTTATCACAAATCATATCGAAGTTTTTGCTCAGATAAAAGAAAATAAAGTATCAAAATCTGAGGATCATATTTTATCGCGGGCTGAATACGTAAATAAATTAGAAGGTTTTTGGTTGGGACAATGCATTGCGAATTGGACAGGTTTAATCACCGAAATGGATAAAATTGGAAATATCGGAGAGATTAAAACGGGTGATTTTTATACTCGAAACAATTGGGGTAAAGCCGATCAGCCCAGTATTTGGGGAGAAGGAGTTCCTAGCAATTTATCGCCAACCATTGATTTTATTTTTGCTAAACCGGATAGTATTTGGGGGGCAGATGATGATACGGATATAGAATATATGTACCAACACCTTCTATTGAATTACAAAACAAGTATGCTTTCGGGGGAACAAATTAG
Organism: Namhaeicola litoreus; assembly: GCF_042679565.1. Lineage (NCBI taxonomy): Bacteria > Pseudomonadati > Bacteroidota > Flavobacteriia > Flavobacteriales > Flavobacteriaceae > Namhaeicola > Namhaeicola litoreus. The sequence goes on from NZ_JBHTMY010000001.1 coordinate 65,744, forward strand.
AGAAGGTTGGCTAAAACATATCAAACAAGAGGAGGAAAATTATTTGTGGGTTTCAAATCAACAAGCCTTTGATCTTATGAAAAAGGGAGTGATACCACCGGAAACAGGATCAGCTAAAAACAACCCTCAATATGATATGATCGATGCACAGCTCACCACAGAAATTTTCGGACTCTTCGCTCCTACTCGTCCGGATATTGCTTTAAAAATGGCGAGACTACCCATACAAACTGTGGCCAGAGAAAATGCAGAAAAAATATCGCAGTTTTATGTCATCATGCATGCGTTGGCAAGTTCACCTTCAACATTGCCCATTAAAAACCGACTGCAAAACATGGCAGAGGAAGCAAAAATGGTATTCCCGAAAGATTCCTACATGTGGCATATGTACGATTTTGTAAAAAGGAATTATGATGCGAAAGTACCTTGGGAAAGAACGAGAGACCAACTCTATGAAAAATATCAGGTAAACCAAGAAAATGGTTACGGTATTACATCTCAGAATTTATATTGCAACGGATGCTTTGCCGCAGGTATTAATTTTGGAGCGAGTTTAATCAGTCTATTTTACGGAGAAGGAGATTTTAAGGAAACTGTAAAAATTGGTGTTCTCACGGGTTGGGATTCTGATAACCCAACGGCTACATGGGGAGGTCTGATTGGTTTTATGATCGGCAAAGAGGGAATTGAAAAAACATTCGGACAAAAATTTTCTGATCAATTTAACATTCACAGAACAAGAATTAATTTTCCTAATGATGGAGTTGATCATTTTCCTTCAATGGCACAGAAAGGGATAGAAATTATTGATAGAGTAGTGATTGAGGAAATGCACGGAAATATTGATTTTGAGAACAACAATTGGATTATTCCTCAAATCATTATAAAATAAAGTAAATCTTGTTATGAAATTTTCAAATCGACATGTTCAATTTTATCTAGTTTTACTGGCGTGTACCATTTTTACTCATCTACAGGCACAAGAAATGAAAGTAATGACCTTCAATATCCGCTATGCAACAGCGAATGACAAAGAAAATCAATGGGAACTGCGAAAAGAAGAATTAGCGGATCTTTTGGTTAAGAACAGACCAGATATTTTTGGAATCCAAGAGGGTTTAAAATTTCAACTGGATTTTATTGAAAAGAAACTAAAACAATATACCTATTTTGGTGTTGCTCGGGAAGATGGAAAGGAGTCTGGAGAATATTCTCCCATCTTCTTTGACACAACCAAATATACTTTGATTGAAGAATCCACCTTTTGGTTGGCAGAAAATACTTCTTGCTGTAACATCGGCTGGGATGCGGCACATAAAAGAATTTGTACTTATGGTCTTTTTAAAGAAAAATCATCAAAAAATAATTTTTGGGTTTTTAACACGCATTTTGATCACAAAGGTGAGATAGCCAGGCAAAAAGAAGCAGAATTGATCCTGAAACAAATAGAAAAAATAAATCATGAGAAATTTCCTGTTGTCCTCATGGGCGATTTTAATGCCCTACCTGATAGTGAACCTATTTTAAAAATCAAAGCAAAAATGAAAGACGGATTGGAATTTACTTCCAACGATTTTATGGGAAAGATAGGTACTTTTAATAATTTTGACCCAAATTATCCTGAAGACGTGAGAATCGATTACATATTTGTAAAAGATTTTGAGGTTTTAACTTATCAACACATCAAAGATAAAAGGAAAAACGGCTTATTTATTTCAGATCATTTTCCTGTTGTTGTAAATATATTCCCTTCCAATCCATAAAAAATTAAAGCATCCTAAAACATTCCGCCATGCATCTACAAAGAAATTATTTATTTATCCTCTTCATTATGGTAAGTTTCATTTCTTGTAAAAAAACAGAAAAGGATACACTTGTTCAGTCTGATAAGATGAAATCCTTTTTAAGGACAGATGGCCAAAATATCCTTGATGAAAATGGTAATACCATCATTTTAAAAGGAACCAATTTAGGGAATTGGTTAGTCCCTGAAGGATATATGTTCAAAATGGAGCAGGTAAATTCTCCCCGAAAAATTGATGAATTGTTATATGAGTTGGTGGGTCCTGATAGTCTACGAGTATTTTGGGAAGGTTTTTTGGACCATTACATCACCCATGAAGACATCAAATATTTGAAAAGAATTGGCTGCAATCATATACGCCTGCCATTTCATTATAAACTGTTCACCGATGAACTTTACATGGGTAAAAAAAATGCTGGCTTTAAATATTTTGACAGGATCATTGATTGGTGTAAGCAGGAAAACTTGTACGTCTTATTGGATATGCATTGCGCCCCTGGCGGCCAAACGGGAGACAACATCGATGATAGTTATGGCTATCCCTATCTTTTTAAAAGCCAATCATCTCAAGACCTTATGACCGAAATCTGGGTTAAAATAGCCCAGAAATATGCTGATGAACCCATCGTACTGGGTTATGATCTCATGAATGAACCCATTGCTCATTACTTTGAAAACGAACTGGATACTTTGAATCGTTCGTTGTTTGAGTTGTACAAAAGAATTACTAAGGAAGTTCGACGGGTTGACCAAAACCATATGATCTTTTTAAATGGTTCGGTTTGGAGTACGAATTTTAATGTTTTTGAAACAATATTTGATGAGAATATCGTTTATGAATTTCACAAATACTGGTTCGATGTAAATCAAGAAGCTATTCAAACTTACATAGATTTTGGTCTGAAAAACAAAGTCCCTATTTACATCGGAGAAACAGGTGAGAATTCGGATGATTGGGTGCATGATTTCAGAACCTTACTTGATAAGAATAACATTGGTTGGTGCTTCTGGCCCTATAAAAAAATGAACAATCTAAGTGGTATCATGAATTTTCCAGAACCGAAAGATTACCATTTTATCTCAGATTTTGCCAAAAGCAATCGTTCAAGTTATGCTGAAATAAGGAAAAACAAACCAGATTCAGACAAGGTCCAGTTGGCTCTGAATGAATTTCTGGAAAATTGTAAATACGAAAACTGTTTTGTTAATACAGGTTATACAAAAGCACTGAATTTTAAAATTGAGCCATCAGAAAAATAGTTCCAAAATTAGGAAGTCCTATGGTGTAAAAAGTAGATCTGAACCGTTTTATTAACTTAAAACTTGTATGCTAAAAAAAGGCACAACATATTTACAACTGAAGTACGAATCATTGAAAGAATATTCAACCCTAACAAAAAATATATGTCCAAATTTACCTATACCTTTTTTGATCTAATCAAAATCAAACTAATCTATTTTTTATTTGGCTTTCTCCTTATCTCCTGCGGGGATGACGGTAATTCAAATGATCCGGAAGCTAATGGTACCACCATCACCTCCTTTACATTTTTGCCTTCTGAAAACCCCAGTATTGGAACCAGTGAAGGCATGGAAATTGAAGATGACAAAATCATTGGAACACTTCCTGTATATGCAGATATGGAAAATCTAGTAGCCAGATTTGAGCATACAGGTGCTGAGGTAATTGTGAATAATTTTCCTCAGCAGAGTGGAAAAACTGCCAATGATTTTACTAAAACACTCAACTACACCGTAAAATCTAAAAATGGAGAAACTAGGGTTTACGAAGTAAATTTAGATAGATTTACAGGTTTACCTATCGTTTATATCAACACCCTTGGAAGTCAGGCCATAGATTCTAAAGATGACTATCGTGAGGGAAGTATACAAATTGATGGCAACAAGAATTTTGCGAATTTAGGGAATAGTGAAATGAAAATTAGGGGAAGGGGTAATTCTACCTGGTGGGTTCATCCTAAAAAGCCCTATCAACTCAATTTTTCAGATAAAACTGAAATGCTGGGTATGCCCAAGGACAAAAAATGGATCTTTTTAGCTGAGTATTCGGATAAAACTTTGCTGCGCAATCGAATTGCTTTTGAATTGGGTCATATGAGCAAATTAGATTGGACACCTCAATCTGCGTTTGCGGAAGTGATGGTAAATAATGAATATATGGGCACCTACCACATTAGCCAGAAAGTCGAAGAAGGTGATTTTCGTGTCGCGTTAGGAGATGATGGCTACTTATTAGAAATTGATCAATTGGACAGATTAGATCCCGATGATGTTTATTTTAGAACGAACTCTTTCTTAATCAATATTAAAGAACCTTCTTTAGACTATGAAAGTACGGCATATACCTACATTAAAGATTATATCAATGACTTCGAAAATACGCTTTTTAGTAATAATTTTAAAGACCCGATTCACGGTTATCAAAAATATGTAAACCTGGATAGTTTTATAGATTGGTATTTGATCAGTGAGATAAGTAAAAATCAGGATTCTAAAGACTTTTCGAGTATTTTTCTCAATGTTATGCCTGGCGAAAAGATAAAAATGGGTCCTCTTTGGGATTTTGATCTCGCATTTGGAAATGTAGATTATTCAGATGCAACAAAACCCACCGGATTTTGGGTAAAAGATCATAAATGGTACAGCAGACTGTTTGAAGATCCTGCTTTTGTTGAGTTGGTTAAGGAGCGTTTCAAATATTTTAGGCAAAATGAAAGCCTAATCCTTCAAAAAATTGATGACCAAGCGAATTATCTTAAATGGGCTCAAGAAGAAAATGATAAAAAATGGAATCTTTTCGGAAATTATGTTTGGCCAAACCCGGTTGTTTTTGATACTTATCAAGAAGAGGTGGATCATCTAAAATCTTGGTATAAAGAGAGAATGAATTGGTTGGAAGGAGCCTTTAATTCGCTCTAGTTGAATCGATAAAATGTAAATTAATCCCAAACGAAACGCCAGTCGCCGTTATTCTGTTTTTTCCAAACAGTATGAAAAAATCCTTCATCGGTAATAACTACTCCCAGAGAATCGGTAGATCGGAAGACATACTTTCCGTAGGTATAGCCTAAATCACCTGAATTGGACACCTCTACAAAATCCGGTTTCCAAGTAAGGCTAACTTTTTTATCCGAATTGCTATTTTCTTCAAAATAGGATTGTAGTGATTTTTTTCCTTTGATCATTTTTTTTCCCCTCATCAAGACAGCGTCTTCGGCCGCATAAAAAAGAAAAGCTTTTTTAATCCCCTCCTTTTGCGCCATTTCAGCAAATTCCCCCTCAACTTTTAGAATTTCGTTCTTAGAATTCTCCACAATATTATCTCCTATTTGCTTTTTACAAGAAATTAAAAGTGTCAATAAAACGAGCGTTACATACGGAATTTTCATTTATAATTCATTTGTTTGTTTCAATTGGTCTGTACCCTATTTTTAATCAAACACAAAATTATACGATTTTCAAAGTGGGCAAATAATTTGCTCAAAGGATCAATCCATTTTAAGACTGTGTTTCGCATATCGATAACCTATAGCGTCAAACCTTTGTGTCATGGTTTGCAATCGCATTTGAAAATCATCCCAATCTCGTCTTTCCTTATTGGACCAAAGTACCTCAGAGAGGGCAGTCATTCTTGGTAAAACCATGTATTCAACATGTTCAAAAGTGGGCATATACTCTGTCCAAACATTCCCTTGGGCACCAAGAATGTATTTTTTTTCTGTTTCAGACAAAATTTCAGGTGTTGGTTCATAGTAATACACCTTCTCAACTGTAGTCACTCTACTACTTCCCGTGAGCGGTTCATTCTTTTGTTCCTCCCCGTCAATTTGGTAATAGTCAAAATAACAATGTGTACCAGGTGTCATAATCACTTTATGATGTTGTTTTGCAGCTTCAATACCGCCTTCTTCTCCCCTCCAGGACATCACGACCGCATTAGGTGCAAGACCACCTTCAAGAATTTCATCCCATCCAATAATTTCTCTATCAAAAGAATTCAGGAATGATTCAATTCGCCTGATAAAATAACTTTGCAATCCCTTTTCATCTCCCAAATTTTCTCTTTTTATTAGCTCTTGGGCATAAGGGCTTTCTTCCCATTCCTTTTTAAGGACTTCATCACCGCCAATATGTATGTATTTGCTCGGGAAAAGCTCCATTACCTCTGTCAATATTTCTTCTAAAAAAGTAAATGTTTCTTCTTTGGGTGAATAGATTTCAGTAAAAATCCCCCACCTTTTCGCAACTTCATATGGACCTTGGTTATTTCCAAACTCCGGATAGGCCGCAAGTGCCGCAGAAGAATGCCCAGGCAATTCTATTTCTGGAATTACTACAATGTGTCGTTTAGCTGCATAATCTAAGACTTCCCGAATTTGCTCCTGGGTATAATAACCCCCATAACGAATCGTATCATAGGTATAAGGCGCATTTTTGGTGCCAGCCAAACCAATGGCTGTTCCATCTCTGTAAGCTCCTATACTTGTTAATTTTGGATATTTTTTAATTTCGATCCGCCATCCTTGATCCTCGGTGAGATGCCAATGAAACGTATTCATTTTGTGCATTGCGATTAGGTCTAAATACCTTTTAATGTAGGATGAATCAAAAAAATGTCGACCGACATCCAGATGCATTCCTCTGTAAGCGTATCTGGGCCCATCTTCGATCTCCACCGCAGGGATAGTAATCGCCAAGTGGTCTTTTGATTTACTTTCTATCTCAGGAGGTAGTAGTTGTCTTAAACTTTGGATACCGTAGAAAATACCGGCAGGTGAATTGGCTGAAATAATTATACTTTGTTGGCTAATCGACAATTTATAGTCTTCCTTATTCAAGATTTCCGGAACCAAACGAAGCGTAATATTTCCTTTCAAAGTGTATTCTTCAGCGATATTTACAGAAATATCTGCCACCTGATTCAACATATCCCGCAAGTAATTCGCTTCGTTTATCAATTCTGAAGAGGCATTTAGCTGTGTTGCCGACAACAAAACGAAACGACCCTTCTTTATTTCGAGTATTTTCGGTTTTGGAATAATTGGATAATCCGCCAGAGAATTGATGGTTTCTATGTGCGAATTCCGACATGATATCATCAAAAGCCCCGTAATTATTAAAATAATAAACCTCATCATCTATCTTTTTGTCTCAATTTATTTTACCCATGACTTTACGAATATCGACTATATAAGGTTCACAGATTTTTTTTGATCAAAATCACCCTAAAGTTCTAATACTTTAAAGGAATCTCGTGTTCTCTTTAACGTATTCCTTACCACTAAAACGTCAATTAGTTTTTCGGTATCAAAATTACCTGGTCAACCACAAACTTTCTAGAAGCTTCCCCATCTACTAATTTATATTGGATCTGTCTAATATTTCCGGTGGGAGAAGCATTGGAATCACCTTCTTCGTATATGGGAAATCTCCTGAGCAATGTTGTTTCGGCAATCGCAAATTCGTCGTGGCCCATATATCCTTTTGCGGCTTCACTGTCAGGTTCAATTTCCGGAAAAGAAATCTGGCTTATAGATTTTCCTCCGTTTACACTGTATGCGATCACATTTCCATAACTACCGCTACCTGCAGAAGTGGTGTAGATCAATATTTCAGGATATCCATCCGAATTGAGGTCCTCAATTTCTGCATTCATCACGGCTCCATCTGTTTCCATTTCCACTTTTGACGCATCCATACTCAAACCTTCTGGTGCGATGGTTAATTTTCTGATGGATCCTTCTCCCTCAGTTTTAATCTGAAAAGTAATCCCTTGTAAGCTCAATGTCTTTTGAAAACTTGGAAGTTTATTCGTGCGATTTCCGTCAATTTCTTGAACTTCCTCAACTGGAAGCTCATTTACTTCTGTTTTTGATTCAACTTTTTGTTTACATGACCAACCCATTACTAGGATTAATAAAAGCAAAGAAAATTTAATACATGTTTTCATATTAAGAAAATTGTTATTACGAAGATATGTCATTCCTCTTTTCGAACAAAAACAATTTCTTATCATCTCCCTCAAGTGTAATTTCACCTGCAAAGATTAGTCCCAGTTTTTTAAGTAGAGACTGGGAAACAACATTTCTCTTATCTGTTATTGCCACTACTTTTTTAAGTCCGAATCTGTCAAACGCCAATGCAAGTATTTTCTGAGATGCCTCAAAACCATATCCTTGTCCTTCATATTGGGGTAAAAATGCAAAACCAATATCCACCCCTTCCAATCCTTCACGGTCATATAAACCGCAAGATCCCATTTTTACCCCATCAGATTTTCTTATGACCGTATAGTTCGAGAAACCCAATCGTTTATGCTGTACCCAAATCTTATTTTCAATATAGGCTTCAGCAGCTTCTTTAGACTTTACATTTCTGTCGCCAATGAACTTCATCCACTTGGGGGTGTTCATCAATTCCAAGATAAAGTCCGCATCTTCTTTATTAGTGGGTCTCAAATACAATCTTTCGGTTTCAAAATTTTCCATTTCAGAATTCATGTAATTACATTTTTTTTAAATATAAGTGGAATTTAGTTAAATCCTCTTCTGAACAAAAATGAATCGCAATGAATTGACCTCAAATTACTTAGATTTTACAATTTGCAAAAACATATTATAAATTTCGTAACTTTAAAAGGAATCTAACCCCTAATCTATTCTTATTATGAAAAAATTGTTTTTAATTTTAGTCGTCATGCTCATGTCTATAGCGACTTACGGACAAATTAGTTATTTACAATACAGACATGTTCCAGCAGATCAGGAAGAAAAATTCTTGGAAAGGGAAACAAAGCATTGGTCTAAAGTTGCCCAGGCAGCTGTTAAAAAAGGGCAAATGCAATCTTGGTCTTTATGGCGTAAAGTAGGTATTACTAATGCTGACACTTCCACACCTAATTATGTATTTGTGAACACCTATGAAAGTATTGATAAAATGGATCCTGAAAAAGCATGGAATGACAATTTAGACGCCCTTGGCAACATAAAACCCGAAAGCATTGAAACCAGCTCATTTACCACAACAACCTTTGATTATTACATACAATCTGAAGATCATGTACCCGGAGAATATAAATATGCTCTTGTAAACTATGGAAAACCAACAGACAGGAATGCTTTTATACAAGAAAACAGGTCTCTTTGGAAACCTTTACATGAAGCGAGTATTAAAAATATTTTAAATGGGATGACTTATTGGGGCATGTCATCTGTCATTTATCCGGCAGGAAATCAAGATAGATTTTCAGTATTTACTGTAGATGGATTCAATAAACTTTCTGATGCTTTGAATTATTTACGCTTTACAGAAACTTCTGATAATTCTCCAAACGCAGCAGCATGGAATGATGTACTCGATAAAACAAAAATGGATGATTTAATGCCCAATGGTTTTGAAAGGAGAATTATTTATGAAAGAGTGATGACCATAAAATAATAGGAAACAGCGATGGCTGATAAGGGAATAAGCTAGTAAACTTTAAGTAAATTTGAAAAAAATTTACATGGAACAGCTAACACTTACAACTCCTGCTCTACTCTTCTCAGCCATTTCATTAATCATGCTGGCCTATACGAACCGATTTTTGGCCTATGCCGCAGTCGTCAGGAATTTGAAAGACCAGTATATAGAGAAAGAGGACGAAAAGCTTATACGCCAGATAAAAAATTTGCGCAAAAGACTTTACTTAACAAGGTCTATGCAAATTTTTGGTATCTCGAGTTTGTTGTTATGTGTACTCACCATGTTTCTGATCTATATTGAGCAGCACCTGATTGCCGTTTGGGTTTTTGGGTTTGCCTTAATTCTACTAATCCTATCGCTGGCCCTCTTAATTCGTGAAATTCAAATCTCGGTAGAGGCCCTAGAGTTCCACCTCGGAGATCTTGAATCCCGTTCAAAAAAGACGTAAATAAATAACAATCTTTAGGAAGGCTGCAGATTATATTTAATCAAGGCTTTGTGGGACTTTTTTTAATGCGATCAGGCCAAATATGGGTCCGATTGCCAAGATCATAAAAATATCATTGATATCTAAAAATTCTCTGAGCACATTTATCAATTGGATACTTATGATTGTGATTGCAAAACCGATACAATTGACAATGGTAAGCGCTGTTCCTTTCATTTCAGGAGATGTATTTTGTGCAACAAGGGTAGAAAAGAGGGGTGAATCTGCTATAACAACCATCCCCCATAAAATTAAAAATCCAACAAAAATGTTTTCCCTTTCCAAGGTGAATATCCAGGGGGAAACAAGGCAACAGATACAGGAGGCAAAAAGTGCAAAAAAGGCAATCCTTCTAGTTCCGAACTTTTGAGCGAGATAAGCCCCTAGCACACATGATAAGCCACCTATACCAATCACCAAAAAAGACAAAAAAGGAATATTAAAGGAATTTTCCGGATGGCTTAGGGCATAGGTTTTAATCATAATAGGAACAAAAGCCCAAAAAGCATATAGTTCCCACATATGACCAAAATAACCAAAAGCCGCTGAACGAAATTCACTATTTTCAAAGACTTTATAAAATGCCCCTAGATCTATTTTTTGACCAGGTTTTCTGAATGGTCCATCGGGTACTAAAAAAACCATCAGAACACCTCCTAGAACCGCAAGAGCAGAAGTATTAATCAAAACAAATTTCCACGACAAAAGGTTAGATAAGTTCTTTAACAAATGAGGAAATGAAGTACCAATGACTAAGGCTCCCACAATAAAACCCAAAGATTTTCCCAACCCTTTTTCAAAATAATCTGCTGCAATTTTCATCCCCACCGGGTATATGCCTGCAAGAAAAAAACCAGTAAAAAACCTTAAAACAAGAATGCTCAAGAAACCATTCCCCTTCCAAATTATTCCTAAATTGAATATTGCCCCAATCAAAGCACATACAAAAAATACTTTCGACGGAGGAAATCTGTCTGCAATTGTTAAAATAGCAAAAATCAAGGTGCCTGCGATAAATCCCAATTGCACAGCTGAAGTTAAGTGTCCTAATGCGCTTTCCTGAAGGTTGAAATTCACCACTAAATCATTCATTACACCATTACCGGCAAACCACAGTGAAACACAACAAAATTGAGCGAAAACAATAATGGCTAATATGTGTCTCGGCGATTTCATCTTATATTTTTTTTACTGTGAGATCAAGACTTGACTTACCAAATAAAAATATTGAATCTGTCAAAAGCGAAAGATCGAAAGAGAGGATCATATACTTTTCAGTTAGTTTGAGTCCTATCTTACAAGAAAGAGGAAATTAATCTGGCTGTAGCGAATTTTAAGAATGTCCAATTACTCTGCTTCATCCAATCTGCATAATTAAGTAATTCACTGTTTTCTAAATCCGACAAGAAGTTTCTTTCCATTTCTGCAGCAAACTTATTACCATATATGACAGACATGATCTCAAAATTCAAATCAAAACTCCGTAAATCCATATTGGCCGTTCCTACTACACTCACATAACTATCGGCAACAAGTGTTTTTGCATGAATAAACCCTTTTTCGTACAGATAAATTTTAACCCCAACTTCTAGAAGTTCTTTAAAATAAAAATTTGTAGTTGCTCCAACCAACGCAGAATCAGATTTCTTAGGCACTAAAATCCGGACATCAACACCCGTAATCGCTGCTTGTTTCAAGGCATTTAAAATACTTGAATTAGGCACGAAATAAGGATTAGTTATGTACAATTTTTGAGTGGCGAGCGTGAAGATCTTAAAATAGGTGAGCATGATATTGGATATGTTATCCAAAGGACCTCCGGCAACAATCTGAGCTAATTCTTTTTCTTTATTGATGTTTGTTTCAGGAAAATTAGGAAATAATTCCTTTTTAAATGTCAGGTTTTTAGTTTGGTCAGCCGCATTCCAACAAATAATAAAATGCCTTTGTAAATTATTTACAGACTCTCCCATTATTTTTACGTGTGTATCTCTCCAATACAAACCGGTATCAATAGAATTATCATATCGATCTGAGACGTTTATTCCACCTACAAAACCTACCACGCCATCTATGATGATTATTTTTCTGTGATCTCTGTGGTTGGTTCTACTCGCCAATCGCGTAAAAATAATCTTGATAAAAGGATGTACTTCAGCTCCACCTTCGTTCAATTCCTTTACAATATTTTTCTCTATGCCTCGACTTGCAAAAGCATCTACCAACACCCTAACTTTCACCCCTTCTTTGGCCTTTTTAAGAAGTACCTCTTTGATCTGGTTTCCTCTCACATCATTTTCCCAGGCATAATATTCTATGTGAATGAAGGATTTTGCCTTTTCTAACTCTTTTAAGACTTCTGGAAATTTATTTTCGCCATTTTCAAGCAAATGGTAATCGTTGAAATTTAGGTTTTCATGACTGTGCTTGTAAATAAATTTTACCAAGTCTTTATACTGCATCAAATCATTTTCATATTCTTTCAATAAAGCAGAAGTATTATCCTTGTTCTCTTTATTAAATGCTCTTGTTAGTGCGACTGCTTCCTTATAACGATGAGCTGTAATTTTTACATGCCTGTAATCACCTCCAAAAGCATAAAAGAAGAGAACCCCCAATACCGGAAAAAGGGCGACTAAAAGAATATACGCTAAGGTTTTGGGTGTAGAGTTTGTGTCCAACAAAATTCTAACTATAGTAAATACCAATACGAATCCGTAAAGGATTAAAACAATTATTACGGCTGATGAATTGACATTAAAATCGAAAAATCGCATGAGAGCAGTTTATGGTATTTTTATTAATCGGTTAACAAATAATAGAAAATTAGTGATTAAATTTTACTTTAAAATGATCTTTCTTCATTATAAAAATACAACATAATTATTTGAAACATCTATTTTGAAATGATTCTCGTTTCGTATATATATGATTTATTGGTAATGCTTACTGCCACTGAGAAACTTTAAAAGAGAAATAAGCGATACCAATGTCCAGGCACCTTCAAGAATTATAAACGGAACGTAATGTATGAGAATAGAGGCTAAACAAGCCATCCCGGCACCAATTGTATTGAGTAGAATAAACGATAAGTCTTTATGGGTGACCTTACCTGTTACATTCAAAAAGTACGCAAGTAATATTTGAAAAACTCCTATAAAACCAATCCAGTCTGTGTTAGTCATTTGATATTTTTTGTTTCCATTCGTTTTGTGTTATTTGATAACAAATACAATTTTCGTAATCGGGGTGCTCACTTAATTTCGGATGTTTGAAGGAACCGACTTTACGCATGCCGATTTTATTCATTACCCTTTCTGACCTTGTATTTATTTCGGTGCAAGTTGAAATAATTCTTTTCAATTTCAATTCCTCAAAACCAAATTTTAAACATCGCTCTGCGCCTTCCGTTGCAAAACCTTTTCCCCAAGCAGAATTTTTTAATCGCCAACCCACATCTACGGCAGGTGTATATTTTGTAGGATAATCCTGGTAAGCCAATCCGATAAACCCTATAAATTCGCCTGTTTCTATTAACTCAGCCGCGAAATAATTATGACCGTGTTCGATGTAATGATCCTGCAGTCGTTTGATAAAATCTTTGGTTTCAGAAAGAGTTAATATGTTAGGGAAATGCTCCATTACTTGGGCATCTGCATTCATCATTGCAAATTCGGACAGATCTTCTTTTATCCAATTGCGGAATCCAATCCGTTCAGATGTGAAAATATATCTCTCCATAACAAATAAACACAATATTTTTTATAAAATTTAAATCACATAAAACCTCAAGCCGCTATGTTTTTTTTCAATTTAGCTGTTTGAAGTAAAATGAAACCACTTATAAAAAAGACCGACATAAAAATCATACTGTTACGCATACTTCCGGTCACCTGGTCTATATAACCATAAGCCATTGAACCTATCACGATAGCGATCTTTTCTGTGATGTCATAAAAACTAAAAAAGGAGGCTGTGTCTTGTGTCTCCGAGGGGATCAATTTTGAATAAGTAGATCTCGAAAGCGACTGAACGCCACCCATTACAAATCCCAGAGAACCTGCCAAGCTGTAAAAAGTTACTTTTTGCTGTAAAAAATATCCCGAAACACAGATCGTGATCCAAATGATCAAAGTGCAACTAATGGCAAATCCATTCCCCTTTTTTTCGGACAACCACGCAAAGAAATAAGCGCCGATTACAGCCACAATCTGTAGAATCAAGACAATATAGATCATTTCATCGGCGCCCATCCCTATCTCTTTATCAGCAAAGAGCGGAGCCAATAACATAACGGTTTGCACGCCCATACTGTAAAGAAAAAAGGACGATAAAAACCTCAACATTACTTCTTTTTGCCTGATGACCTTGAACACCTGCATTAACTGTTTTCTTCCCTGACTTAAAACTTGAAAACTGAAACGATTCCCAGTACTTCGGTCTTTTAAAAAGTAGAAAGAGATTTGTGCAAAACCCATCCACCAAATACCCACTAAAATAAATCCAAAACGCGTTGCCGATCCGCCATTTTCAAAACCAAGGAATTCATAGTTTTGATATAGAAGCAGATTAATTATAAGCAGTATAATGCTACCGATATATCCCATGGCAAACCCTCTGGCACTTACACTGTCCATTTTATCCTGCGTGGCCACTTCGGGTAAAAAGCCATTATAGAACACCAAAGAACCTGCATACCCTATACTTGCCAAAACAGAACAGGCGATCCCATATTCGATATTTTCACCTGTAAAGAAAAATAATCCGATACAGGCCAATGATCCTAAGTAAGTAAAGAATTGCATAAAGCGTTTCTTCAATCCGCCGTAATCGGCAATACCCGAAAGTACCGGAGAAAGAAAAACGATAACCAAAAAAGAAAAGGAAATAGCATATGAAAAAAGTACAGAGTTCTTCATTGACAGCCCAAAGAATTTGACCATTTCCCCACCAAAAGCAGTTTCAGTTGTACTGATATAATAAATAGGAAAAATAGCAGTGGTAACAATTAAATTGTAGACAGAATTAGACCAATCAAAAGAGGCCCAGGCATTCATCAGACGTTTGTTGTTTTTTTCGAGCACAGTTTTATCCGGAATTTACCTTGCACAATAAATTGCTATAGGTTTTATCAAATATACCTATTATCTGAAAATTATGGATGTGGGGGTTGCAATGCGATGAGGCAACCGATTAAAAAGCCTCCATTACCCCAAAATACAAGCCCTGATTACCATCTACGCCCAATGCGTAATCTAAGCGAATATTGATTCTTTTCTCTTTTGAGACCATATAGCGTAATCCCAACCCGGCACTTGGTAACCAGGCTCGCTCAAATTCCTCCTCCCCGTTGTTTTCATTACCCCAAATACTTCCCGTTCCACCAAAAAAAGCTGCACCCCATTTTTTATAAAAACGCCAGCGCAATTCTACCTGACTGGCGATCATGTTTCTACCTTTGTACTTTCCTGTTTCATAGCCCCTTAAACTGTTTCTCACTCCATAATTTTGATAGCCGTCAAAGGGCACATCTCCAAAGGCAAATCCACCCGCTAAACTCGCAGCCAAGATCTTATCATCGCTGAGCGAATAAAAATAGGTAAACTCATAATCAGTATCTACATAATCATTATCACTGCCTAACCAATCTGCGTTGAGCTTTGGCCTGATACTAAAACTCAATCCACGAGTTGGATAGTAAGGGTAATCTCGACTGTCAAAGGAAAGATTAAGTCCGATAGACGATACAAAATTATCTTGAATACCGTTTTCTTCAAAAAACGCTTTTGTAAAATCCTTTTCTTCCTGCGTTCCTCTGTTAAACGCATAGCTGGTCTGAGTGCCCAGATAAAGTATTCCCAAATAAAAATCACGCCATACCTTTTTACTGTATTCAGCGGTCATAAAGGTTCTCATCTCAGTATAAACCAATCTAAAATCGCCGTCATAATCCTCGTATTTAAAATCATTGTTGACCCTTAAATTACCTACTCCAAAAGCTGCTCTATTTCTATCTTCTCCCCAGAAAATTCTGGCAAAAGGGGTAATCATATAACTGTCATTGGTAGAATAAATACCGTAAAGTGAAACCAAGGAAGGTGGTGATTTCTGATCTTGCTGGTTTATTTTAAAAAAGAATAAGCCAAGTCCACCAAATCCGGTTTGCATAACCGGGTCATTGGTGATGAGGGGTACAGCTAAAAAAGTCTTAGTATCCTTATTAAAAATAGTGTCTAAAACCTGCTCTTCCTGTCCGGATAAGATTCCAATCCAGAAGTATATGAGCATGTGGAACCATTTTTTTATGCTATTTTCCATTTTGCACTATTAAGAAATCATATTGATTTGGAATCATGTTTTAATCTTCAAAGTCATTCCTAATTTCTAACGACCATCCAACTAAAAAGACCAAATCTAAATTAAAAATTAGAACCAGCCCTAAGAACAAATCCAGAAGTGGTCATATCATATAAAACCTGATTTTTGCCAATTTTTCCATTTTGGTTCTATTTTTTTCGAAATTAGCTACTTCTGAGGCACAATTCCCGGTGGTACCCAAGAACCGTCAATCACTTTTGTCATAGGAGCGTATAAACGCAGTGCTATTTTGAATGGTCCAGATTTTGGAGCAGGAAGCCAATTGCTTTCTTTATCTGCTCCTGGTGATTCGGGCTGGATGTAAATGGTAAGCGACCCATCTGAATTAGGCTTCATGTTGCTTCGATCACCCACTGCATATCTATTCAATGGATTATCGACCAAATACCCTTCCAAATCATACATGGTTAAAGACCAGAATGCAGCGGCGGGAGGCCATTCACCTTTCTCAAAAGTGAGTGTGTAATTGTGCTCGCTGCTGAGCTGTTTTCCGTTGATATCGTTCAGCGCGAGCGGATAGAAGGCATCCTCGATAACGTTTCCACCGATACCGACGAAAGTCCATGCAGCACGATACGCATATTTCGTTCCATAGCGCCCCATGTCATAGGTTAGCCCCCAGTTATTGACCATCTTGCCAAGATTTTTCATCTCTGCTCCCATAGACGCTTTTCCCTGCGCTACTCCCTCCTCGAGAGCCTCGACTAAATCGTCAGCGAGTCCTTCTATGGAAAATGGCATACCTGGAGCGATACCCAGTTTACGAATCTTTTCAAGCATCGGATTATCCTCTACATAGGCCGGGTTTGTCACCAAGAGTCGATTGAGATTGCTGAAAAATTGTTCAGCACTAAGCGCCATCAATTGCTCGTTGACTAATGTCTTGCCATCAGCTCCATCTTTCAATGGAACTTCAGGGGATGTGTAGGACTTACCCCAAGCAGATAATGGTATGAGTATATACTCATCCTGAACCCGGTTGACAGTTACATAGTCTTCGTCTCCCGAACAGTAGGTGCGACCTCCGATGCCGCCGAGGTTTGTAGGCGAGCGCAGTAGCTCCATTCCCTCAGGAACTGTACCTTTCCAGTCTGGCCCCGCGATGAGAAAGACGTGTGGGTCATCACCACTGTGCGTTCTGGAACCAGGCGCTGCTGGTACGCCATTCCATGCGTCGACGATCTGCATCATCCAATAGCGATCCCCCATGGCCGGCACGGCAAGCACGAGCGGCTCGTCCTTGATGTCGATCCAGGCAAGTGAGTAGAGGTTGTCTACGTTAAAACCAACAATAGAGCGGTTCGAAGCATCGACGAACTTTCGATAGTGGACAAATTGGTTAATCGGTGACCGGGTTTCCTCTGGCTGGGTCACATGGGTGCTGTAATCGATCTGTTTCTCGAACATGACCAAAGGCATTCCAAATAACCAGGCTTCTTTAGCAAGATTTTTTGTCTCTTCTGGTGTTAGATTTTGTACGCCTGTTTTTGTGCCTGTAGTGCATGCTGTAACGAGCACTACAACCGCAAATAGGATGATTTTTATACGTAAGGTGATCTTCGCTAATTTCTTCATTTTTTGTTTTTTATTAAATCAATTTAATCTACCCGCACTACCCCAGGAATATTATAGCTTCCGTCAATTAGTGGTGTATAAGCGCCATAAAATCGGGCGGCAAACTGAAAGCCTTCGTCAGGAGCCGGCAACCAATTTTTCTTCTTATTTGGATCAATGGGTTCATCCTTCTGAACATAGATAATTAGTTTGCCATCTGCCGTATGAAGTTGTCCACGCTCAAGCATATAACTGTTCAGTGAATAGCGATCCAGTGGGTTGTCAACAAAGTAACCTGCGTTGTCATACAGGGGCATTTCCCAGAACTCGGTAACTGGTGGCATATCGTCCAGATCAAAGGTAATGGTATAGTTATGCTCTCCTGTTAATGGCCTTCCTTCAGAATCTTTCATACAAAGTGAACCCGTATGGGATCGAGATGGTACCGGCGCCAAAACGGCGATCAACCCATAGCGCGCCCGGCTTAACCAATCGGTATCCTTGTAATCCAAATCACTGGTGAAATCCCAACCGTTCTTGTTAAATCCAACTCCTTTTTCAGATAAGGCCTGAATATCATTTTTGGCTTCTTCAATACCTTCCTCAATGGCGGTTACTATTTCGGGCGTAAATTGGTCGGGGTCAAAGGCAACTCCCTCTTTTAAACCCAAGCGTTCGAAACGCTTAAATGCTTCTATCTCCTTATGTCCGTCTGTTTGTTTGCTGAAACTAGGATCGTTCAGAACGAGTCCTACCCATCTAAGAAATTCTACTCCACCCAATTTTCCGGGTTCTTTTACTGTTTCCATGCCAGGATAGGTAGGGTAATCAGCGATGGTGCCTGGAACATCTTCTGCACGAACTAATTTCCGTCCGGCTGCATTCCATTGGCTGAGCGTCATAGCTGTGATGCCATCCTGGATGCCGTTGACAATCTTCAACTCTGCGTCTGTATTATCTGTAAGTGCGACACGCGCCAATACACCAACAAAATTTGATTTTGACTGGACAACATCGGCTCCGGCAAAACCTTCCGGTAATGAACCATTCCAATCAGGGCCAAGAATTAAACGCTGAACTTTACCCGGTGCATTAAACTGGCTACCAATCATGTGTCCCCAACGTGCATAATTATCAAAGAGCTGTACGCTCCAATAATGATCTTTAATATCAGGAACTATAATGACCATCGGTTCCTTTGAAACATCAAACATTCCGGTGCCATAAAGCGTAGTGGCATTGGGTGTAGTGGCCACCTTTGGCATGGCCTTCATAGGTTTCCTAAACCATGCAATCCGGTTTAAACCAACTTTAATGGGGCTCAAATCATTCTGGGTATAATTGTAGCGCAGGTGATAAATAGCCACAGGGTGCATGCCCCATAAAAAAACTTCCTTGGCAATGCTCTTTGCTTCTTCAGGTGATAGTTGTCCTTGTATTTCTCCATTAGGAGCAGGATTGCAAGCGACAATGAGCAAAACAGCTGCAACTAAAATGGCTTGAATACTCAATGTGAAATTTTTTAAATTAAAACGTAGCTTAAATTGGTTTTTCATGATTCTACTGTTTGGTATAACTTTCTATACGTCTGTATATTTGATATAAAATTTTTCGCTCTTTACGATAAATCTAAATCCAAACTGATTTACTTATTAAATCAAAATAGGAAGGGTTTGTTTAGGATCAAAATGCAACAATTTCATAACACGACAGGCATCTCTTATTTGAAATGCCTACCAAAGTTAAGGTCTAAATGCCAATTGTTTTGACAGGGATGTCAAATGAGTTCAAGAGGAAGACTAATGATTTCTTTTCTTGTTTTTATCTGGATATTTTTGATCAAATGAAGCAAGGGCTCCATAATTTCATCTGTAAGTCTTATTAGGTGACTTAGTTCCATATTCTCAAGATCTAGACGGGAATACCAAGTTTCTGTTAACGATTCATGCAAAGAACATGCATCTTCAAAAGTTAGGGGTAAATTATAATGGTTGATGAACATCTGAACAACGAACTCCCGGCCAGAAATTTTGTTACAGTTTTGAAAAACCTCCCTGTATTTTTGAATGTTTTGATGATTAAATAATTGTTTGTGAAATTTAAATCCTAATGAAAAATGGACGATCATTTCGTGCAAATCGGGTATATAATTTTTACAATTCGCCTTTCCATATTCACAAAATACTTTGTGAAGGTCACAATGGTATCGAAGAAGCTCATCAATAAATTCCTCTTGACTTTTAAAATAATAATGAAAGGTTGTTCTGGATACAGCATTATCTTCTGCAATTCTTTTGATACTGAGTTTTTCTGGGCCAAATAAGCCAAAATGCTCATATCCTTTTTCTATCCAAAAATTTAAAGTATCCATGGGTCTGCGATGAACATAAAGATACTCCATTTTTTTCGGACAATGCGTAAATTAAAAGTCTAAACCGAATATTCAATGTTCATTTTTTCTTATCAGGTTTGAAAAAATCAATAGGTTTCAAATCGCACACATCTATCATTTCGATGGGATAATCTAAAGTTACCATATCTTTATCCGCATTATTGGTTCCCATACTGAATTTTACACCGGCGGCTTTTGCCCTTTTGACAAACCTGGCAGAGGGTATCTTATACCGCGCATTGATCTCTATGGCCACTTGATTCTTTGCAGCTGCCTCAATCACCTTATTCATGCGTTCCTCCGTCCACAAAACATCATAATTCACCTGCAGTACATCTGGTAAGAAAGTTGCATTCACATAAATATCAATTGGTTCGTTTTCCATCACATAAACTATCTGTTCCACAAGTTGATCCATAAAGTCGTTTTCAGAATCTATAAAGACTTCCTCAGGCATCCATAGCCTCATTCTTCTTCCTTTATGATCTGTCCAGGTCATGGCATCTGTAAAAACATAGTCAAAGGTAGCAATACTTTCATCCGAAAACATTTTTACCCATTCTCTTCCTTCCGCCTGCATAGCCATATAGACCGGAAAATCCTTGTATTTTTGATAATTTTCTAATAAAGTTGTATCGTCAGTAATCGGAAAACCAATACCTGCATTGAAGGCAACACCATAAGAAATACCAGTTTTCTCTGAATGTTCTAGCAAATCCTCCATAGTGAGTCCTCCTTTTAAATGAGCATGATAATCTACAATGTCGTAACCCAAAGTTTTGAGCTCGGAAATTCTTTTTAAAAGAGCGGTCTGATCACTTAAGTTATCCTGTTCAACCTCACTTTTTTTCTGATTCAACCCGCAACTTGCCAATAATAGCAGCAGGAGAAAGAATAATGGTTTATTTTTCATCGTTTTTCTGTGAATATTAATTGGGGAAAATTCAATTTGATCCTGTTAAAATTTACTACTTATATATTTATTCTTTTGTTTCAGAGGAATTAATAAAGGGAAAACTGACAAAAATTTGCCAAACAGAAGTATTGCTAGAGTAGAGTTCATTGTTTGAAAAGACATCTCCCAGACCAAAATTATATCTTAGTTTAATATCAAGTCCTTTACCTCCCCTCATGGTTGACAGAGCGTAGGACAACTGGAGTGGAATTTGGAAATGATAATCATTCATGATCGGTTTTAAATTCTCCTTTATCTCTACACTTTCTCCTGTACTCAATTTCCCGGTTGTCACTAGTTTTGACGAATTCAGAAAACTAATCTGTGGTCCGGCGGCTATTGAAAACCTCCTCGACATTTGATACTGCAAAAGAACAGGAACATCTATATAGTTGATTTTAATATATGCGTCAGGGTCTTGAATTTCTATCCCCATAAAAACATCATTTAAACCTCTTATCTTTAGTGGTGATACCGGTTTGAATTCGGGTGCCAAGGACCATTTATCGGTGAGCTTAATGTACGTACCCAAACCAAAATAAAAGCCCGCGCCTGAAGATCCCTGGTCAAGACCCGGCAGATCAGAAATAGTAAGTCCGGCATCTAAACTCAGATGAAAATTCTCACTGGCCACTTTATCTCCAAAGATCAAGACCAAGAGACCTGCTTGTGCATTGCATAGGGTTAAGAAAGTAAATTCTAAAAAAACAAATAATCCTAAAAGCTTAAACCATTTCATGACGAAACTGGATGTTGAGGAACGAATTTATCTTTTCAATAAATGAGCGCATCAATGGAAAAGACTTCGTTTATTCACAAGCTAAGTTAATGTAAAAATTACCAAATCCATATAGATAAAGTAATTATTTAAATGATCTTCAAGTCATTAAATACATCTTTAACAAAAGAGACTAATTTCATGCAATTCTAAATCCACGTCCCTGCATAAGTCAAATTTTCATTTGTCATGGCTTGTACATAATCATATTTCAATTTGGTGATTTGCCTGAGATGTAAATAATCGTGAGCTAACCAATTCGCTAAAAATATAGCTGCACTCATTGCTCCCAACTTTGGATGTACATATGAATTTTTCCAATCTGGATTTTCGAGTTTTTCTAACCAAATGATCGATTTTTCTCTTTCTTTTAAAAAGTTACTCAACATCAATTCATAATCTTGTTCCAAATAGTTTCTTTCATTTACCCAAGTCAATGGATCGAATGACGGTAGTGTTTTTTCAGGATTTTTAAGTACTTGCCTAGTTCGCAATCTAAAATCTTCTCTTTCTTCATCGTATAAATGGCATACCACTTCTAAAATACACCATTTCTCAGGACTTGGTTTAAATGTGTACATCTCTTTTGAAAGTGCCGATAATAGATCTTTAAAAACAAGTCTATTTCTATCTAGTTCTTTGGTGATTTTTATGTGATCCATCTTTTCATATTTTTCTCATCAGAGGTAAAAATCTCCCGGGCGGATAGCTCTCAATTTTCCCAATTGTTATAAATCCACTCTTTTTATAAAAACCTTCCGCATTTGGATCCGAAACAACCTGAATAGGTTTTGTACTATGACTAACTAAACCTAATGTATAGTCGAGAAGTTTTTTACCATAACCTTTTCCAACAAATTCGGGTAAAATCCATAAATGATCTATCTCAAAAAAATCCCCTTCCTCAGATACACTACAAAATCCAATAATTTTTTCTTTAAACTGGGCAACCTGAACAGTATTTTGGGTGATATCATCAATCGAAATAAAGAGATCGTCCTTCCATTGTTCAATCCATTCATCAGGATACCCCCAATATTTTTTGGATGCAAGGCTGATTTGGTTTAAATGAGATTGATCTTTTATTTCTGCCTTTCGAAATTTTAGCATCATTCATAATAGCTTTAAAATCAATCAGATAAAATCAGATTAATTCACCATCCTGATAGACTCTTGTCTTCCATTTACGTAACGAAAACCAGTCTCACCAAAAAAACCATCTTCCTCAAGCATAATTCGGATATCCTTTCCCCATTCAGGAATGTTGACCGTTGTATTCAACTCTATGGCATAAACTGTATTATATTGAAGTGGGTAATCGCCATTTACAGGAACACCATCTTGCGCATCCCACATACCGAAAGTTGTCCCTGCACTGTGTCCGTAGGTGCCAAGTGGATGTGAATAAATTGAAGGCCTTAACCCTTCATTCTTGGCTTGATCTATAGATTGGCGTAAAATATTATTTCCAGTTTCGCCCTGAACAAAATTTCCGGTAAAAATATCCTGAACCCTATTTCCCTTTTTAAAAGCCATTTCCAAAAACGCAGGTACAGAAGTTTCACCCTTTTTAGGTACATAGGCGTGTTGTTGGCAGTCTGTGTTTAAACCGATATAGGTGATGCCAAAATCGCAATGAAGCAGATCTCCAGTCATGATAACGTCAGACTTTTCACCTTTAGAAAAGGATTCAATATGACTTTTTAAAGGCTCTTCCTTTCTTTGAATATCAACCGTAGGGTGAAACCAGGTCTCTAAACCTAAGTCAGTCACTTTTTGACGCATCCACCAAACTACATCATCCGAAGTAGTTATACCGGGTTGAATAACTTTATTCGAAAAAGCTTCAGCAATAATATCATGAGTAATTGTAACCAATGTCCGATAAAGCTCCATTTCCTTTTGAGTTCGAGTTTCGATCCAGGCAATAGAAAGTTTTTCGGCAGAAACTATTTTGTCTTGATAGCTTTTTGGCAAAACTGAAATCAATTCATCATAATCTGTTTTTACCAAGCCATCAGCTATATTAAAATGGGTTGAAGTATTTATTCCAATTTTCTTTGGATTTTTTTCTTGGATTATTTTCACCAAGGCTAACCATTGATCTGGTTGCACCTCCTTGTTCCAGGCCGATTGAATGTTGTTACCTACGTTATAACGAGCAACTGCTAATTTTTCAATGGTGTTTTTCTCTTTATTTCTGTAAAAGAGCAGAATCGTTCTTCTTCTAGCGTTTAACCAAGTTGAAGGAAGCATAGTGCGCATAACAGGATCTTCGTTATATTCTCTTGATATAATCAGCCACATATCGATACCTGTTTTATCCATTAATTGAGGTAAAAGATTGTTGAATCTATCTTCAAGGATTTCATCTCTTAATAAGGCACGATCTCTTTCAGGTAAAATTTGTGCATGAAGGAAAGCAGTAAAAAAAAGACAAATAATTAGGTTTATTTTCATGATATAAGATGATAGGAACTATTAATTTACAATGTTAAGGAAATAGATACAATTTCCTTGGATAACAGTGAAAATTTTAGCCGCTTTTATCTTAGATTTCTCTAATGATCACTACTTATTACTGGACTGTGAAATTTAGTAATTCCTTTGGAGAAATTTTAAAGGAGCCTGAAGCGTAAGTCTTTCTGATTAAACCTCGTGCTTTTTAGGTTTCCTTTTAGTTTTAAAAGCGATAAAAGCAAACAATAAGATCAAAATAAGGACACCTGTCAAGTAACCATAGCCAAATTCTGATAAATGGGCGAAGCCCAGCGATAAGAGGTAGATCAATTTTACCAAATAATACAATAAGAAACCCAGAGAAACGATATGAATCACTTTTTTAACTGCCATAAAAAATAAAAGGCCATCTAAAAAGATGGCCCTGATAGAGTAAAATTATTTTGTAACGGTTGTGGTTGTTGGAGAATAAATACCAAATGTCAAAACACTTACGAGCCCATTCACAAAGCTCAATTCAGTTTTTACATTGTAATCTTCAGCTCCCCCTGCCAAATCTTTGGGGTTTGATACATCGATTGGAGCAAGTCCTCCGATCAAGTAATGATTCCATTTTGTCGTTTTATCATTTCCTTTTGCGCCTTCTCCTACAACTGTAGTATAAGAATAGCAAGAGGTAAATAAAATTCCAGTGGCCATTAGCATGACAGCCATTTTTAATGTTCTTTTTATCATTATTAAGAAATTTAATATGACTAATAAAGTTATGGTTTTATTTAATTCCAAAGAGAAAATTCATGAATTATTTTGCTCCAAAAATCTCATTAATTTTTGTACTCGGCGTTTGTCAAAATGTAAAAAATCAAGCTATAAGATTTAGCTTGTTCGAATAATTGTATCAAAGGATGATCTGCGATGATCCTCCAAAGCTCCGCTTTGAAAATCAAAAAAGCAAGCTTTATGATTGCGATTGGCAATTAATTGTGATAAAGGATTATCTGCGATGATCCTCTAAAGCTCCGCTTTGAAAATCAAAAAAGCAAGCTTTATGATTTCGCTTGCTTTTTGATTTATTCGTGACCCCGACAGGATTCAAACCTGTAACCCTCAGAGCCGAAATCTGATGCGCTATTCAGTTGCGCCACGGGGCCATTTTACCTATAATTTCTTTAAATATTCTCTTCCTGATCCAGATTTTAAATACTTCTCTCTTTTTCTTGCCTCTAACCTCTCTTCAAACTCTTCAACATGGATGAGCTTCCATGGGACATATGCCTTCGTTGATTTGTTCTTACCTAAATTATGCTCTCTTACTCGCCGATCCAAATCCTTTGTGAAACCCGTATAGTTCCTATCAAAATTGACACTATTTAAAACGTAAACATAATACATTTTTACTTTTGCCGAAACCTGCCTGCCGGCAGGCAGGTCTGATGCGCTATTCAGTTGCGCCACGGGGCCATTTTACCTATAATCTCTTTAAATATTCTCTTCCTATTTTCAACTTAGGAGTTTCTTTACAACATCAGATATAGCTTTACCATCTGCCTTTCCTCCTAATGATTTTGAGGCCACTCCCATTACTTTCCCCATATCCTTCATCGAGTTCGCTCCCGTTTGGGTAATTATTTCTTCAATCGCTTTTTTTAATTCCTCCTCTGATAATTGTTGAGGTAAAAACTGTTCTAAAACTTTGGCTTGTGCTAATTCTGGTTCTGCCAAATCAGCTCTTCCCTGCTCTGCATAAATTGCAGCACTATCTTGTCTTTGCTTTACCAACTTCTGAACAATTTTAAGTTCATCAGCTTCAGATAAGGTGACATTCGTACCACTCGTATTCGCCAATAAGAAAGCAGATTTCAAGGCTCTAAGCGCTTCCAAAGCTACTGTATCTTTTGCTCTCATGGCTGTTTTAATATGCTCCATTATTTCTGTCTGTAAACTCATCCTTTTGTTGATTTAGGCCAGCAAAGATACTAAAAAGATCGGCAAATATTCTTTACGAAATTCTCTTTTTAATCTAAAAAATATGGGTTAATTACATCATTAATCATATCTTGCTCATATCCTTTCTGAGCTAAAAATAAATATAATTTTTGGCGCTTTTGGTATGAGTTAGATTCGGTAATGAGATTGTATTTTTTATTAGCCAAATTCTTGAGATTATACAAATACACATCTTCATCAATCTCTTTAAATCCAGATGCTATATTCCTTTCTGAAATTCCTTTAAGTTTTAAAGCAGCTTTTATTTTTACTCTACCCCAGGCCTTTTGACCGTACTTTCCTCTAACAAAGCTTTTGGCAAAACGTTCTTCATTTAAAAAATTATTTTCTAATAAATGTAAAATAATTTTTTCTTGTCCTTCTTGAATAATATGCATTTCTCTTAACTTCTGCTCTACTTCTGCATGACAGCGATCTTGGTAAACACAATATCTTTCTAAAAGAATTGTGGCTTCTTCAATTGTATATGTTAACCTTTTTCTTTCCATGCCATAAATACTAAAAATCAAATGTAATGTAGATCTAATAAATACACAAAGCCATACCTTATGAAACCAACATTTACCCTTTTTCTGTGTTTTGTATGTTCAATTTCAATCCAATCACAAACTTTGATCGCTAAACAAGGCTTCGAAACTTCCGAAGACACTTGGAATCCAGTAACTTTTTCAACACAACCTTGCACGAGTAATGGAGATACATGGGATTACCAAACGAGCTGGCAAGATCTCTTACCCACTGAAGGCACTCAGTTTTGGGCTATTGAAGATCTTCAGGGTGATTGTGGAAGTTCCAATTTCGAATCCATTTATTTATCAGAAATTGATATATCTTCTTTTAGACAAGTTCAACTTTCATTTGATTATTTTTTCAAAGGATACAACAGTACTGATAGAATTAAATATCAACTGATCATCAATAAAGAGGCTCTGGAAGAAGTCATGCTATACGCTCCAGGTACAGAAGGGAATACCGAAACTTGGAAATCAGAGTTTATCAATATTCCCAATTATGCAAAAACGGTTGAATTGATTATAAGTGTAAAACAAAATGCACAAGGGGATTATGCCGGATTTGACAATATTAAATTGGAGGGAATTGAAATTGTTCCATGTAGCCAATTGATGATTTCAGAGTTGGCCGAAGGAACATCATCTTCAAATCATAGAAATAACTATGTAGAGATTTATAATCCATCTGATTCGCCAATTGATCTAAGTAACTATGATTTGGTATCCTATAGAAATAGCAGTGAACAACACATCAGCCCCTTAAAACTTGAAGGAGTAATTCCCGCATACGGCGTCTTTCTCGTTGAAGATGAAACAGAAAATTTAAACATAAACGCTCAACTATCGACAAATTCTGCAGTACTTGATTTTACAGGAGACGATAAAATTGCATTACGCCAAAATGGAGAGATCATTGATTTAATAGGCAAAATAGGTGACTCTGTTCCCTTTTATGAAAACATAACCTTGCGAAGAAAGCGCGAAATAAATTTCCCAACAAGTGATTTTAATCAGAAAGAATGGATAATAGCTAGCTTGGAAGATATTTCTGATTTTAATCGGCATAACTCTTATTGTAAGGAAGCATCTCCTCAGATAACCCTTTTCGGAAATGGTATCGAAATTATTAGTAATAGCCCTGCTACCATTTATGAAAACAATACTTTTTTTGGCACACATACTATTTCAAATACGCCAATTTCAAAAGAATTCACCATTCGAAACCAAGGTATTGCCGACCTTGAGATTTCTTCCTTCACACTCCTTTATCATGCGGATATTTTTGAACTAGTGGCTCCAAATTCAATCATTATACCACCCGGTGGTAGTAGGAATTTCACTTTGTCTTTTTTACCTGATAAAACGGGATTCTTTGATAGTGAAATTCTTATAAAAAATAATGATCCTTCTCAAACCGACTTCAGACTGAAAATATATGCTGAAGTGGGTGGTGAAACAAACGGGCCATTATTGATCACGCAATACTATCAAGGCACTGGTTCAAACAAGTGGATAGAAATTACAAATACGAGCTCTCATATTATCCACGAGGGAGAATTCTATCTCTGTGCTTATACCAATGAAATGGCCTTTAATCCTCATAATGAAAAGCCTACAGTAACCAAAGCTATACCCACTCTAGAACCAGGTGAAAGTATATTATTTCATGACCCAAATGCCGTGGAACCTAACTACGCTTTAAATCTTCCAAAAATATCGAGTACAACAGCAAGGATAACAGGAAATGATATTTTACTGATTTCTTCTAATAACAAAGAAAAAAGTTGGGAAAATAGAATTGATGTAATAGGTACAGCCGGTCAATGGACAGAATCGGCAAGCTATGTGCGCAAATATGGTTGTGAAGACGCAAAACCCTTTTCGGTTTTTGATCCTACCCATTGGAATACATTAAGTATTGAAGCAGTAAATAGCGCAAAAAATGGATATAATGAAAAATTAGGAGAACACTATATAGGATCCGTAGTGTTTGAAAATGGCACTTGGACAAACGGACTGCCAGAAATAATTCGACCAATTACAATAAAAAGTAATTATAATACGCAAATACACGGAGAGTTTGAAGCTTGTCATATGATTGTTGATGAAAATGTTCAAGTAGAAATATCAGCGGGGAATTCAATTAAAATAGTAAATGACATTGTGAACAAGGGTAAAGTAATTGTTGATCATGAGGGATCGATTACAGCGTCAAACGATGAAGGATTAGTAAGCGGAAATGATTTTGAGATCCATAAAACGGTAAACAATCTTAAGCCAAATGACTATATCTATTGGTCATCCCCGGTGGTTGGGGCAGAAATTAGAAAAGTGTTCCCAAATTCAAATCCAAATTCCTTCTTTTGGTTTAACACGCAAGAATTTGAAGATAACGATAAAGACTCTTATGAAGACAATCACTTAAAAGGTTGGCAGATTGCCCAAGAAACAATGGCTAAAGGAAGGGGCTATACAGCTATGGCAGAAAATTTACTTCCCTT
The DNA here is from genome assembly GCF_042679565.1 of Namhaeicola litoreus. Lineage (NCBI taxonomy): Bacteria > Pseudomonadati > Bacteroidota > Flavobacteriia > Flavobacteriales > Flavobacteriaceae > Namhaeicola > Namhaeicola litoreus. The sequence goes on from NZ_JBHTMY010000001.1 coordinate 95,057, forward strand.
CAAGAGCGAACAACAATTTGTATTTAAAGGAAGTATAAACAACGGTAAAATATTGGTCCCCATTCAAATTAGCTCAAAAGATACTGTTCTAAATAATAATTGGAACTTTATTGGAAACCCATATCCTTCACCCATCGATATTCATCAATTATTGGCCAATGAAAACAACGCAAACTTGATCAATGGGGCGGTTTATTTCTGGACACACCATTCATCAGCTAATAATGGCAAATACAGTTCTTCAAATTACGCTGCCTACGTTGTGGGAACTGGCGGGATAAAAGCAGCTGATGACGGCTTAGAACCCTCAGGATATCTCGCATCTTGCCAAGGTGTTTTTGTCAATGCCAAAAAAGCCGGTCAATTAGAGTTCAACAATGGCATGCGCGTTAAAGATCCGGGCAATATTTTCTTTAAAAATGAAATAAAAGATAGAATCTGGTTGAGTGTAAGCAATAGTGAAGGAATTTACCATCAAATATTATTAGGCTTTTCGGCAGAAGCAACATCTGCATTTGATCCTCAACATGACGCCTTGCTTCCTCCTGGGGAAAATCTACTTTCATTTTATTCCTTAAACAAAGGAAATAAGTTTATTATTCAAGGTCTTGAACCCTTTCATGAAGAGCAGGTTATTCATTTAGGTTTTAATAAGAATATCGAAGAAGCGATAGAATTAAACCTGAAGCTAGATAGAGCTGAAGGTGAATTATTAGAAAGAAAAGTGTTGTTATACGACAAATCAATGAATGTAATTCACGACATGAAAAACAGCTATCAATTTAGTTTAGGCAAAAATGAAGCATACAACGATAGATTTCAGTTGTTTTTCAAAGAAGAAAAAAAGTTAATTTTTGATACGGATGAATTGGAAGTCGAGGTGACAGTAAAAACGAATCCTGAAGCGATACTTTTTGAAACGAATGGTAAGAAAAAAATTATAAAAACTGAGGTCTTTGACCTTCTAGGAAGGAGTATAATAGAACGAAAACTAAATCATCATGAATGGATTCTACAAAAACAAGATCTCAAAGATCATTTTTATATTGTTCAATTACAGTTTGATGATTATACGGTTTACAACAAAAAACTAATTATTAATAAATAAAAAATAAACCTGCCCTTTGGCAGGTTTATTTATCAAATTCATCCTATTTCTTTACCGTCTTTATCAAAAAACTGGTATTCTAAGTATGGAAAAGCGTCACGGGAAATAATTTTAATCCACTTTTTATATTTCATAAACCACTTAAATCTTACTGATTGTAATCCTTTTGTTAGGTAAGCTGCAATAAAGGTATGTGCATGTAGCACTATTCCTTCATGCTTTTCTTCAATCAATCTGTTTAGGTCGGCTTCAATTTTATCTGCCAAAACAATTGGAGCTTCTACTTTTCCACTGCTAGGCACTACTTCTTTTGTTTCGATATTTCTTTCTTGTCTCACCCTTTGGCGAGTAATCTGAACCAGTCCAAATTTACTCGGTGGTAAAATTTTATGCTTAGTTCGATTATTCTTCATTTCCTCGCGAAGGTGATCGAATAATTTTCTTTTGTGTTCTGCAGAATGCATATCGATAAAATCGACAACAATGATACCGCCCATATCACGTAATTGCAATTGACGAGCAATTTCTGTTGCTGCGATCATATTTACTTCCAATGCCGTTTCTGCCTGCGAATTCGCTTTGTTAGACCGATTTCCGCTATTTACATCAATCACATGTAAAGCTTCGGTATGTTCTATGACCAGATAAGCACCCTTGCGCATTGAAACCGTTTTACCAAATAAGGCTTTAATTTGTTTTTCAATACCGTAAAAGTCGAAAATAGGTACTCTTGCTTTATGTAATTTAGCGATTGATTCCTTTTCTGGCGCAATACCACGCAAATATTCACAAACTTCCTCATGTAAATTAGGGTCGTTCGTCACAATACTTGTAAAAGAATCATTAAAAATATCTCTCAAAATTGAAGAAGCTCGATTCATTTCAGACAACACTTTACTAGGTGCTTTTGCCTGTTGGATCTGTTTGCACATATTTACCCATCTTTGCATGGTATTCTGCAAATCCTTATCTAATTCTGCTACTTTTATATCTTGTGCAACAGTTCTGAGAATTACCCCAAAACCTTTTGGCACGATACTTTTAGCTAGTCTTTTTAGACGATCTTTTTCTTTATTACTACTTATTTTTTGAGAAACAGATATTCTGTTTGAGAAGGGTACCAAAACCAGGTACCTTCCAGCGATTGATAATTCTGAACTAATTCTGGGACCTTTCGTTGAAATGGGTTCTTTTACTATTTGAACCAACAATTCTTGCCCAGCTTTTATCACTTCATCAATTTTACCGCCTTTGTCGATATCTTTTTCGAAACGGAAGTTTTTAAGTGTATAATCTTTTAATTTCCCTGTGCGTACTAATTTAGTGAATTTTGAAAATGAAAGGAGTTGCGGACCTAAATCGTGGTAATGTAAAAAAGCATCTTTTTCACTTTTTACATCCACGAAGGCTGCATTTAATCCGGTAAGTGTTTTCTTTACTTTTGCTAAGAAAATATCTCCTACCGAAAAATTATTATCAACTACCTCATTGTGTAATTCAACTAATTTTCCATCTTTTAATAGGGCAAAATCAATATCCGAGGAATTCGATCTAATGATTAATTCTGTTTTCACTCTATACAAATTTATACCCATGGTAAAATACACGTATTTTACCTTGAGATGATTATTAAATACGTTTTTAATGTTTACCGTTCGAAGTTTATAAAAACTTCTATTTCAATGAACTTGTTCGTAAATGTCGTAAAAAAGAAGTAGGTGAACAAGTCACCTACCTATTTATTTTTTCTTTTTATGACGATTTTGTCTGCTTCTTTTCTTACGCTTGTGCGTTGAGATTTTACTACGTTTTCTTTTTTTTCCGCTTGGCATAATTTCAAGTTTTTTAATTACTATTTAACTTCAACGCTGTTCTTCACACTTTCAACAAAAACCTTAGCTGGTTTAAAAGCAGGAATATTATGCGCAGGAATCTTTATTGTTGTGTTCTTAGAAATATTTCTACCAGTTTTCTCAGCTCTTTCTTTTACAATAAAACTACCAAAACCCCTTAAGTAAACATTTTCACCTTTGCTTAACGAACCCTTTATTTCTGCCATTAAATCTTCAACAACTCTTAAAACATCACCTTTTTCAATTCCTGAATTATCTGCAATGCTGGCAACGATCTCTGCTTTAGTCATTCTTAATTATTATTAAAATTATTTATATTCATTATTCGGGCGGCAAAGATATAATAATAAATCAATTTTAAAAAGCTAAATCCTTAAAATTTAATAAGATATATTTGCAATCCCATTAGGAACGGCTATTTTTTTATGATCATAAGTAACCTATTAATTTCGTGGTATTTAGCTAATAAAAGGGAGTTGCCTTGGAGACAAACTAAAGATCCTTATACAATTTGGCTATCTGAGGTGATTTTACAACAAACCAGAATAGCACAAGGCACGGCATATTTTATCCGATTTACAAAAGAGTTTCCTACTGTATTCGACCTTGCAACTGCAAATGAAGATGAAGTACTTAAACTTTGGCAAGGATTAGGCTATTATTCAAGAGCCCGAAATCTTCACTATACCGCAAAGTACATAGTTAATGAATTAAATGGTGTTTTCCCTAATAGCTATAAGTCTTTAAAAAAAATGAAAGGCATTGGTGATTATACGGCTTCAGCAATTGCTTCAATCTGTTTTAACGAAGTTCAGGCTGTTGTTGATGGCAATGTCTACAGAGTCCTTTCGAGATATTTTAACGTTAAAACTGCGATTAATTCCTCTCGTGGCATAAAAGAATTTAAAGAAATCGCACAAAATATTATCTCTAAAGAAAATCCTGGATTACACAATGAAGCAATAATGGAGCTCGGCGCATTGATCTGCACGCCAAAAAATCCAAATTGTGGTGCTTGCCCCTTGTCAGGATCTTGTTTAGCTCTGAAAAAAAACAAAATAGATTCGCTTCCACTTAAACTTAAAAAGACCAAAATCAGAACGCGCTATTTCAATTTTTTAGTGGTTAATATCAATAACCAAAGCACGATTTTAGAACAGAGGAAAGAGAATGATATATGGAAACATCTTTATCAATTTCCACTTGTTGAATCGAATGAAGAGTTGTCACACGAATCAATACTGACTTCTGATAATTTAGAAAAATTGATTCAGGATAAATCATTACAACTGAAGTTATTCAACCAAAATAATATTGTACATATTCTCACACATCAAAAAATACTTGCAAAATTCTGGATCATCAACACAAAAAGCGATCATAAAAACGCCGTAGAATGGAATAATGTAAGTAATTTTGCAGTACCTGTAATTATCTCTAATTTTTTGGAGAAATTTCGTTGAGTGAAAATTTATTTATCTTTGATTCAAATTAGGATTTTATGGCAAACTCTTTAAACAAAGCGATGTTGATCGGCCATTTGGGTGATGATGTTAAAATACATTATTTTGACAAGGGGAACTGTTTGGCGAGATTCCCTATTGCGACCAATGAAACTTTTGTAAACAAACAAAGTGGAGAAAGAATAACGAATACCGAATGGCACAATGTAGTTGTGCGCAATAAGCTAGCGGAACTTTGCGAAAAATATTTAAGTAAAGGTGACAGGGTCTATGTAGAAGGCAGGATTAAAACAAGAAGTTATGAGCAAGACGGACAAAAGAAATATTCCACAGAAATTCATGCGAATGAAATGACTTTCCTCACTACAAAAAAGGACCTATCAGTTGGCGCAAGTCCTGCTCAACAGACACATCAGGGTCAAGCTCCACAGCACAGTTCAACAGCTAATGACGAGGAAGATGATTTACCATTTTGATTTGTTGCTTATTAACTAAATTTATTTGAATTTGGACCCCGAACCGCGGATTTTTCTTTTTTTATCAAATATAGATTGGCCTGTTGTCTTTAGCGTTTTAACGCTCATTGGCTTACTTTTTTCTTCTGCAATCATTTCTGGATCAGAAGTGGCTTTCTTTTCCTTAACCAAAACTGATCTATCAGAAGAAAAAACGAAAAAAGGAAATATGAAATTAGTTGCTGAATTACTGAGTAATCCTGCCAAATTACTAGCAACCATCTTGATTTCTAATAATTTCATCAACATTCTTTTTGTTTTAATCTTTGCCTTTACAGGCGATTATTTTTTTGGATCTGTTGGCAATGCAGTTATAAAATTCTTACTAGAGATTGTTTTAGTCACCTTTTTATTGCTCCTATTTGGCGAGGTTCTACCTAAAATTTATGCCAGTAGAAATGCTGTACATTTTGCGGCATTGATGGCTAAACCATTAAATATTTTAAACTCTTTTTTTACTTTTCTAAGTTTTCCTCTTATCAATCTAACCAGTTTTTTAGAGCAAAGACTAACAAAAAAAAATAGTGAGTTTAATGTTGAAGTGCTTTCTCAAGCTCTTGAACTCACGTCTAAAACAGCCACAACAAAAGAAGAAAAAAAGATTTTACAAGGTATTGTCACTTTTGGAAATACAGAAACATCTGAAGTCATGTGTCCGAGAATGGATATTTTTGCCATTAATATGGAAGAGGAGTTTTTGGACGTGATGAAAAAAATTATAGACAATGGTCACTCAAGGATACCGGTATATGAAGATAATATAGATAATATCATTGGAGTTTTATATATCAAAGATTTAATCCCTCATTTGAATAAAAAAACCTTTAAATGGCAAAAATTACTTCGTAAGCCATTCTTTGTTCCCGAGAACAAAAAATTAGACGATTTGCTGAGAGAATTTCAAGAAATGAAAAATCATTTAGCCGTTGTAGTAGATGAATATGGCGGGACTTGTGGGATCATCACATTGGAAGATATCATTGAAGAAATTGTTGGAGATATAAGTGACGAATTTGACGAACAAGATGCTCAATTCACTAAAATTGACTCCTACAACTATCTATTTGAAGGCAGGGTTTCTCTAAAGGATTTTTTCAAGATTACTAAAATAAATCCTGTAGTTTTTGAGTCGTATATGGAAGATGCAGAAACAATTGCAGGATTGATACTGGAAATAACAGGAAGATACCCCAAAAGGAAAGAAAAAATTAATATTGGACCATATGTCATCTCAATTGAATCTTTAGATTTAAAAAGAATAAAACAGGTAAAAGTAACTTTACCTGAGACATCTAAAACAGTTTAGCATGAATCGATTTATCTTTTATTGCAGTTTTTTCATATTAGTCACACTATTCTCATGTAAGGAAGATATCTTTCCTAAACCAAAAGCACAATTGCGTTTGCAATATCCTGATTCAAACTATCTTTTTTTAACTTCTGATTGCCCTTATACTTTTGAATATTCAGAATTAGCAACCATTAGCACGAACGAGAAATGCTGGACAAATATTTACTATCCAACACTCAAAGCGAGTATCAACATTACTTATAGACCCATAGAAAATAATTTACAAGAGCTGTTTATGGAGTCTGAAAAACTAACCTTTAATCATACAATTAAAGCAGATGGTATCAGCTCTTTGCCTTTCGCAAATAAAGAGCATCAAACCTATGGATCATTATTTGAGGTAACGGGAAACGCAGCCTCTCCTTTGCAATTTCACCTTACAGACAGTATAAAGCATTTTATAACCGGTGCGGTGTATTTTGATGTAAGTCCTAATTTTGACTCTATTCAACCAGCCATTTCCTATATAGAAAAAGATTTACAGAAAATTATGGAGACTACTTCTTGGAAAAATTAAGGAAATGAAGAAATCAGATTATTTGTATTCAAGAACTGTAAGAATTTGGCTGATCATAGGGTTGGTCATGTTATTAGGTCAGGTAATCTTAGGTGGAATTACACGGCTAACTGGATCAGGTTTATCCATCACCAAATGGGATGTGGTCACAGGAGTAATACCACCAATGACTGAGCAAGATTGGTTAAAAGAATTCGACCTTTATAAAGAAACACCTCAATACCAGAAAATCAATAGTGCATTTGATCTGAATGAATTCAAATACATTTATTTTTGGGAATTTTTTCATCGATTTTGGGTTCGTGCCTTAGGACTAATCTTCTTATTTCCATTCCTTTATTTTGTTTTTTCAAAAAAAATTGACGGTAAACTGGTTAAGCGCTTAGGGCTTGTTATTCTTTTGACATTATTAACAGCGTCTGCGGGTTGGATTATGGTTCAAAGTGGACTTGTAAATAGGCCTTGGGTAAATGCTTATAAGCTCACACTACATTTTATATTGGCAAGCTTAACTATTTCTGCACTCGTATGGATCATCGCAGATGTTTATAGATTTGGCGAAGATGCAAAAAACGTTTCCAAAAAATTTGTTCAATGGTTAATAGGTATAACTTTCTTACAACTTATTTTTGCCGGAATGATGAGCGGAATGAAAGCCGGATTATATTACCCAACTTGGCCAGATATGAATGGTCAAATAATTCCCAACGTTTTATTAGAAATTGGAAATTGGAAATTGGAAAATCTAACCAACTATGATAGTTATTTATTTGCACCTGCCCTTATTCAATTTATTCATAGAGCAATAGCTTATTTGCTTCTAATACTGACTTTTATTCTCTTTTTCAAATACCGTTCGAAATTAACGGATACCCCATTGCATTGGATTTGGATTGTATTTATCTTGATTAACATCCAAGTATTATTGGGTATTTTTACCTTATTAAACATCAAAGGTGCAGCAATACCTCTTTTTTTAGGGGTATCACATCAACTAGTGGGTTTACTCTTTTTTATTGGATTACTTTTCTTTTACTTTTCTCTACGGAAAAATAGGGCATAAAAAAAGGCTGCCTTGGCAACCTTTAAAAATTCCGAGAGTTTATTCTCGTTTAGCTTTGACTAATGTAAATTAGTGAGCGCCTTCTTTTACGTCAGCTTTTACTGAATCAATTACAGCAGCAGCCTCATCAGTAGCTTCATTTACAGCTTCAACAGCCTCATCAGCAGCCTCATTTACAGCTTCAACAGCCTCATCAGCAGCCTCAGATACAGCTTCAACAGCCTCTGTCGCATCTTCTTGCGCTCCTTTAGCAGTTTCTTTACAAGAAACGGCAATTAAACCAATAATTGCGAATGTCAAAATACCTTTTAATAATTTCATAGTTTAAATATTTAGTTTGTATGTAAAAACGCACAAACCTACTCATATAATCATAATAAAACAAATTTTTCTTAAATTTATCATAAAACTTAATTCACACATAACTCATTCAATATTAACTGATTAAATATTTACTTAAAAAAAAGAAAGCCCTCCGTGAGGAAGGCTCTTAAATTTTAACAAAAAAAACGGCTTAAATACCTGCTTTATATTTGAATTTTTGAGTGCCAACTGAAGCTTCAGCCATTACTCCGCCCATTGGATCAGTAATTATAGCAACACCATCTTGATAAGCTATGTCGGCAGAAACTCCTTTTTCAAGGGCTACTGCTGAAGCTTCTCCTGAAAACTTAAACTTACCATTTGTAAATCTGTCTAGGGCAGCCTTATCTTCAAAGAAGACAACCTCTCTATATTGCTGTCCACCTGCTTGAAGACCAAAGGTTGCCTGCATCAATGTTGCTTTTCCAATGACGGTTCCCTTTTCAAAAACAAGCCCTTCACCACCTGCTCCACCGATCCCTAAACCAGCTTTGGTTATTTTTGGAAAGATGGCATAACCGTAAGCATTAGCAAAGTACTTTGACAATGAAGGATCTTCTTTTATTAATTCTTTCATACCAGATTTAACCTCATCGGCTAATTTTGTATCCTGCGGATAAACAACTGAAAATCCTGCAGCCTTCACTGCACCCTCAACAGTCTTAGCAGCTTCATTTGCTACCTCTCCTAGGTCTTCTGCGGCATCGACAGCATCATCCATTGCTTCTTCAACTTCCTCGGCAGCGTCCGAAACTGCGTCACTTACATCATCTGCAGTTTCTTGAACAGCCTCAACGGCATCTTGCACATCCTTTTCTGCTCCTTTTTTGGTTTCCTTACAAGCGATCACAGTTGTTGCAAGAAAAATGAGAGCAATTCCTAATTTAATTAATTTCATAGTTTAAATATTTTAATGGTTTGTTCTACAATATTACTAAAATTTATTCAACCAACTGGCTTCTGACCACTGTATATAGATCCCCTCCGCCTGTGGCCTCAATGACATCATTTATTCTTTTTTCATCTATTAAATTGGCATCAAACTCAATCACACCTTTTTTTTGCTCAAAGCTCACTGTCGCAAGTTGCACTCCCTCAGTTTTCGAAAGTTTTGATTCAATCAACTTAGCACATCCAATTTCACATGTCATGCCCTCTATATCGACTTCAACTTTTTTAATTTCCTTAACAACTTCTTTCTGAGAAAGTTTAAATTCTTTGTCCGATTTAGTACAGCTAAAAAACAATAATAGAAATGTGGTGCTAAGAATAAATATAAGCTTTTGCATAGTAGTTAATTTTCTTCAAAGTTATTAATTAAAATAATTTATTTGATTTTTGCATGAACTAATTCTAACAGCTATGAATGAGAAACAATTGCGATGGTTTTATCTTATCACACTATCGCTTATATGGGGTAGTTCATTTATTCTAATGAAAAAAGCTCTTATTGGACTAAGCCCTTTGCAGGTTGGTGCACTTCGAATCTCGATTGCAGCCATTTTTCTCAGCCTGATAGGCATTAAAAAACTAAAAGAAATAGAGTCAAAAGAATGGAAATATCTGATTCTATCCGCCTTTTGCGGTACATTTTTTCCTGTATTTCTATTTATATATGCCGTATACCACATTGATAGCTCTATTGCTTCCATTCTCAATTCTTTAACTCCCTTAAACACCTTGATCATAGGAGTGCTTTTTTTTGGGGTTGCATTTATAAAAAAGCAATTCTTGGGTATATTAGTTGGATTGACTGGTGCTGTTCTTTTAATTCTGAAAGGATCTGAAATAAATCCTGATCAAAATTATTTTTATGCACTTTTTATAATTCTGGCCTCTGTGGGCTATGGCCTAAATGTAAATCTTGTAAAGAAACATTTGAGTAACGTTAACGCAACAACAATTACCATCAGTAATTTTGTCTTCCTGCTAATACCTTCTTTAATTGTATTGTTCTATTCCGGTTTTTTTGAGATTACTTTTAACAAGGATGTAAATATTTCTCTAGTTTACGTTTCACTTTTATCCATCGTTTGCACGGCCTTAGCTAATATTTTATTTTATAAAATGGTACACATTTCATCTCCTATTTTTGCAAGTTCTGTAACTTACTTAATTCCTTTAGTTGCCATTTTTTGGGGAATAATGGATGGTGAACACTTAACTATTTTACAACTACTCTTTGGGACACTCATCATTTTTGGTGTGTATTTGATCAACTCAGCGAAAAAATAAATCATTTTCTTTTTAGAAAAAGATTCACCCAACAGTATAACAAACTTTATTTATATGAATGGAATAAAAAATTTCAAATTATTTTCAATTTGCTTATTCATATAAAAAATGTATATTTGCACCCTCAAAATCTGGATAAGGTTTTGATTTTAATCAAATAAGCGAAAAACAGATTAACTATGTATGCAATTGTAGAGATAGCAGGGCAACAATTTAAAGTTAAAAAAGACCAAAAGGTTTTTGTGAATCGTTTACAACAAGAAGAAGGATCAAATATTTCTTTTGATAATGTATTGTTGTTAGACGATGGCAAAGTAACCATTGGCGCCCCAGTTATAGAAGGTGCAGAAGTAACTGCAAAAATTCTAAAACACCTAAAAGGTGACAAGGTAATCGTCTTCAAAAAGAAAAGAAGAAAAGGTTACAAAAAGAAAAACGGACACCGTCAGTCTTTATCAGAAATCGTAATTGAATCTATTTCAGCTACTGGTGGAAAGAAAAAAGAAGCGGTAAAGTCTGAAGAAAAACCAGCTAAAAAAACGGTAAAAAAGACAGCTGCTAAAAAAGCAGACGATTTGAAAAAAGTTGAAGGAATTGGACCTAAGATAGCTTCTTTATTCGTAGAAGCGGGAATCGATTCTTTTAAGAAATTAGCTCAAACAGATGTAGCCAAATTAAAAGAAATTTTAGAAGCTGCAGGTTCTCAGTATGCTAATAAAGTTCCAGATTCTTGGCCAGCACAAGCACAAATGGCGGCAGATGGAAAATGGGATGAATTGGCTAAATGGCAAGAAGACGTAAAAGGAGGAATTGAAAAATAATCTCCTGAATCAATAAAAATTTAAAAATATAACATCATGGCTCATAAAAAAGGTGTCGGTAGTTCAAAGAACGGTAGAGAATCAGAATCGAAACGATTAGGCGTTAAAATTTTTGGTGGACAAGCTGCTTTGGCGGGAAATATTTTAGTACGTCAAAGAGGAACAAAACACCATCCTGGTGATAATGTTTATATGGGTAAAGACCATACTTTACATGCACAGATCGACGGTATCGTAAAATTTGCAAAGAAAAAAGATAACAAATCTTACGTTTCTATAGAAAAAGCTGAAGCTTAAGTAGTTTTCAAAGCTTTAATAAAAAACCCTTATCAATAGATAAGGGTTTTTTTGTTTATTTATTTTGCGTAGACAAACTTCATAAATTTTCATACTTTCGTAAACCTATATAGCGCAAAAAGAAACTAAACTTGAGCAATTTAAAACGCTTTTTTAAAGATACCCTTATCTACGGTATAGCGGCTGTATTGCCAAGAGCCATCAACATTTTATTGGTAAAACTGCACACCAATACGTTGAGCAGTGAGAAATATGCTGAGAATACTTTGTATTTTGTTTATGCAGCCTATTTAAACGCAATTTTAACCTTTGGCATGGAAACGGCCTTTTTCAGGTTCTTCACAAAAGAAAAAGAGAAAGGAAAAGTCATCTCTACAAGTTTTTACTCCATTTTATCTGTCACAATCATTTTCTTGGCACTTGCTCTCTACTTTTCTAAAGAACTAAGTATTTATTTCGGATTTGGGCATCCCATTTATTTACAAATATTAATCTGGGTAACGGCTTTAGATACTTTGGTTGTGATTCCTTTTGCTTATTTAAGGGCAACGAATAAACCTATAAAATTCGCATCCGTCAAAATCTTCAATATTCTTATCTACGCTTTTTTTAATATTCTGTTCTTATTGTTTTTACCAAAATGGATAGAACAAGGTCATACTTTATCAATACTAGAAGAAACGTATCACAAATACCCATTGGTTGTCTTTATTTTCTTGTCTAATTTATTTGCCAGTATTTTTACATTCATTATCCTTTTCCCTATCATTCTTAAGTTCAAATTCACCTTCGATAAAAAACTTTTACGCGAAATGATGGCTTATGGAATTCCAATTCTCATAACCAGTTTGGCATTTGTGACCAATGAAAATTTAGATAAAATTCTTCTAGAAAAATATTTAGGAAAAGAAGAGATGGGTATTTATGCTGCCTGTTATAAATTAGGTGTATTTATGATGCTTTTTACCATGGCTTTCAAACTTGGTGCAGAACCATTTTTCTTTAACAAGGCAGCTGACAAGAATGCAAAAGAGACTTATGCCAAAATTCTAAATTGGTTCACCATTTTGGGTTCTCTTTTCCTTTTAGTTGTTATACTTTTCTTACCCCTCTTTGCAAAACTCTTACTGGGAGATGAATCATATTACGCCGGATTGAAAATTGTACCCATTATCTTATACGCCAATTTAATGCTTGGTATTTCTTACAACCTCGCTGTTTGGTATAAACTCACCGACAAAACAATTTACGGCACCTACTTTGCATTGGTCGGATCTGTTATTACCATATTAGTTAACATTTGGCTCATTCCAAAAATAGGCTATATGGCTTCTGCTTGGGCAACATTATTCTCCTATGGCATCATAGTAATTTTATCTTATTTCACGGGTAAAAAACATTACCCTATCCCCTACTCAATTTCTAAAACTACCTTTTATCTAATTACATCTTTGATTATTTCGATGATCTCTCTTAGCCAATTTAATGGCAATTATGTTGTTTCTGTATTGTTACTGCTTTTGTTCACTTCTCTAATTTTGTGGAAAGAAAAATCTGAATTACAAAATATTTTTAAAAAATGATAGTTAATATAATTAATAAATCGAACCATCCAACACCGTCATATCAAACAAAAGCATCTGCCGGTATGGATCTTCGTGCAAATATTGAAAAACCGGTAGAGTTAAATCCATTGGAGAGAACTGTTATTAAAACCGGATTATTTATTGCGCTTCCGGAAGGTTATGAGGCACAAGTTAGACCTCGTAGCGGACTGGCAGCAAAACATGGCATTACGGTGTTAAACACCCCTGGAACTATTGATGCAGATTACCGAGGTGAAATTGGTGTGATCTTGGTGAATTTATCAAATGACAAATTTACCATTCAGGATGGAGACAGAATTGCACAACTCGTTATTGCCAAGCACGAGCAAGTGAGTTGGAGGGAAGTTGAAATTTTAGAAGACACATCTCGAGGAGCTGGCGGTTTCGGAAGTACAGGAGTTTAATAGGATCTAAGCAAGAAATAACTTGTAGATCTTTAAAAAATATTTTATGAAATTGATCAAGTTATTTCTTGTTTTTATCGTAAGTTCAATAAATGCGCAGCAAAATAATTTGAACATGGATTCTCTCTCTAGCGAAACATGCAGCTGTATCGAAAAAATAAATATCACCGAAAAGCATAAAAATCAAGCCGTCAACAAATGCTTGAGCCAAACAATTGCAAATCATATCCAGTCAGATATGGCATCTACAGAAGTCATTACAGAAAAAAGATCTGCGGAGATTTATAAGCTTGTAGAGAATCATTTAATCGATAACTGCAAAGCATTAAAAAGCCTGATGTTTACAGAAACGGAAGATGTCGGGCACGTATCGTCAAAGAATGTCTTGGCTCAGTTAGCTTATGACGATGGAATGGATTATTTAAAGGAAGAGGATTTGCCAAATGCCATAGAAAAGTTCAAGAAAGCTGTTCTTTTGGATCCTGAATTTGTCTATGCTTGGGACAATCTAGGTGTCTCATACCGAAAAAACAATGAATTAGATTTAGCCATTGAAGCTTATCAGAATTCGTTAAAAATTTTTCCTAATGGCAAGCTTCCTCTAATCAATCTTGCAGTTGTTTATAATGTGTCGGGGAATGCAGAAAAGTCCAGAGAATATTATAAAAAATACTGTGAAATTTTTCCTGAAGACCCAGAGGGGTATTATGGTTTGGGATTAATCGAATATAGTGGTGGGCAATTGGAATCTGGCTTAGACAACTTGGTTCATTCATTTATCTTATATAGTGCACAACAATCTCCTTATAGGTCTGATGCCGCAGGTAAAATTGGGTATATCTATAATGATCTCAAATCAAAAAATCAGACAGAAATTTTTGATAGAGTGGTTCATAAATACGACCTAAAAATAAAAATGAACTAGATCATATTTCTAAGGGTATAAATCTTTTAGCCGCTAAAATCAAACCAAAAACAATAAAAACAATACCCAAGCCAAATTGCATTTTATGCAATACTATTGGTGTTAGCTTCGATTTTAGTTGTTTAGAAACCACAATTTTAAATAGATCTATTACAAAAAAAGTAATCATTGTTGTGGCAAAATACTGAATGATTTTATTTTTATCGAGTTCCAAACTAGCGGTAACCGCAATAACTACAGCGAACCAAAAAGCTAAGACGCCAACATTGATAAAATTTAAGAAAAATCCTTTTAAGAAAAGTTTGAGGTAGTTTGAAGGTTCATTCACTCTTAATTTTGAATTTGCGATACCCGTCTCACCGGATTTCTTTACAATGGTAAAAACCCCAAAAGCAATTAATACTAATCCACCAAAAAGGTATACGCGGCTATCGTTCTGTATTCTCTCTAAAAATCCAACACTACCAAAATATGCCAATGAAATAAATGAGATATCCGCTAAAATCACACCCAGATCAAATACTATTGCTGCCCTGGCACCTTTTGTTACACTGGTCTCTATCAATGTAAAAAAGACAGGACCTATCATAAAAGCCAGGCCAATTCCTAATAATATTGCATTTAAACTTTCATTGAGCATTCCGCTAATTTAACTTTAGACATCGTCATAATCAATAGATACTGTTGATGTAATGGGATGTGCCTGACAAGTTAATATTAATCCTTCAGCCAATTCTTCGTCACTCAGTATACGGTTATTATCCATTTTTACAGCTCCTTCTGTCACCTTAGCCAGGCAACTACTACAGATACCTCCTTGGCAAGAATAAGGTGCATCAACGCCGTGCGCGAGCGCAGCACCAAGTACTGTCTCATCCTGACGCATTTCAAAAGTAGTCTCTTCTTCGTCTAAATGAATTTTAACTTTCGCTGATCCTTTAAACTCATTTTGATTTACCTCTTTTTCTTCTGTAACATTAAACCACTCGATGTGAATTTGATCTTCACTAAATTGATGTTTGAGCAAATAATGATTAACTTGGTCAATCATGCCCTCCGGACCACATATATAAATTCCGCTAACGGATGGATTAATTTTTTCTTCCTTTAAAATCTGAGTTAAAAGATTTTCTGAGATTCTTCCAAAATGGTGTTTCTCAGATAATTTTCTACTAAATACATAATGTAAAGCAAGTCTCTCCGGATAATTCTTTTTAAGTGTTTCAATGTTTTCTAAAAACATCGTCTCTTCTAAACTTTGATTTCCGTAAACAAGAACAACCTGACTATTTGATTTTGATTCCAGTAAAGAACTAAGCATCGAAAGAATTGGCGTAATACCACTTCCAGCAGCAAACATCACATATTTATCTTCGGCCTGTTCGGGTTCAAGTATAAAACGTCCTTCAGGCGCAGTAACCTCTAAAACATCTCCAGCCTTTAGTTTTTCATTTGCAAAAACAGAAAAACTTCCTCCCTCCACTTTTTTAATAGCAATACGAACTTCTCCGCTATTTAATGAGGAGCAAATCGAATACGCCCTTCTCAATTCCTTTTCTTGAATTTTTTTTCTAATGTTTACATACTGCCCCGGTTTAAAACGAAATTCGCTTTTAAGTTCAGACGGTATTTCAAATAAAACAGAAACTGACGAAGGAGTTTCTCTTCGAACTTCCTTTACTTTTAACGGATAAAAAACAGACATAAAACTTCTTTTTCAGCAAATTAACTTTTGGATATGTGATTTGGTAACTCATTCTTATCAGTATGATGATAAGGGAAGAATTCACTCAACTTTTGTCCAGCCTCAATAATTCCCAAAACCAAACCATCACAAAAATTGCCTTTTGCAAATTCACCCTGAACACGATCTTTTACGCTATCCCAGAAATTTTTAGGTACTTTTTTATCAATGCCGGAATCACCAATCACGGCAAACATATGACTTTGGACGGAGACATAAAATAAAACACCATTGCGGTCTTTGGTTTTATCCATGCCGAGATAATTGAATACCTCTTTTGCTCTGTCTAAACATCCTATTTCGCAATTATTCTCAATATGAACACGTATTTCACCAGATGTTTTTTCTTCTGAACCTCGAATCGTTTCAACAATTTGTTTCTCCTCTTCGGGGCTTAAAAAATCTTCTACAATACTCATATTTCGTTTATTTTTATCCAAATGAGACTAGGAATTAAAATCTACTGTTGGTGCATTCTCACTTCCAGCTGCTGCTTCAAATAAAACTAGCGGATCAAAATTTAAAATGTTAGCCACCACGCTTGCTGGAAACTTTCTCACATAAACATTATAATCTTTTGCTAATTCATTGTACCTGTTTCGTTCAACATTAATTCTGTTTTCTGTTCCTTCTAATTGACTCTGCAGTTCTAAAAAGTTTTGATTTGCTTTTAAATCCGGATATCTTTCTGCAACTACCATTAAACGGCTTAATGCGCCACTTAAAGTATTTTGAGATTCTTGAAATGCAGCCATTTGTTCTGGCGTTACATTGGTAGGATCTATGGTTGTTTTTGTAGCATTTGCACGCGCATTAATTACCCCTTCTAAAGTTTCTTTTTCATGCTCTGCATATCCTTTTACCGTATTGACTAAATTTGGTATTAAATCTGCTCTTCGCTGGTAGGCACTTTCGACATTTGCCCACTGCGTTTTAGCAGTTTCTTGCTTTTCTACCATGGTATTGTTCAAACCTACACCCCATCTAAAAAGACCAATAAGTAGAACTACGATAATAATAAAGGGAAGCCATTTTTTCATTTTTTTTTAATTTAAGTTAAAGATTATAGTTGATTTTTAATTTTCAATAGTTCTTCTTTGATCGCTTGAAGTCTCAAAATAATATCATGAGTCTCCACAACTTCTTGCGGTTTTTCTTTTAATTTAATCTTTGCTCCTTCTAAGGTATAACCTTTCTCTTTTACCAAATAAAAAATCATTTGTAAATTTTTAATATCCTCAGGGGTAAACAACCTGTTGCCTTTTTTATTTTTTTTGGGCTTTAAAATATCAAATTCATTCTCCCAAAAGCGAATAAGAGATGCATTCACACCAAAAGCATTGGCAACTTCTCCAATTTTATAATATCTTTTATCAGGTAAGTCTATGTGCATTAGTCGTATGATTGTCCTTCTTGTGATGATCTCAACAGCATTTCCTGGAATTCTTCCGGTGTAAGTTCTCCATAATAGAAATTAATCGGATTAACTGCCTGCCCTTTATACCAAACTTCATAATGTAAGTGAGGTGCCTGTGACCGCCCTGTACTACCAATAAAACCAATCAGATCACCTCTTTTCACACGCTGTCCTTTTCTTACATTGTATTTAGAAAGATGGGCATAGAGCGTTAAGTAATCAAATCCATGATCTATTCTAATATGATTTCCAAATCCTGAAGAGGCGTTATCAGCACGCGTAACTATGCCATTTCCCGTAGCATAAATCGGTATACCCCTTGGTGCGGTAAAATCCATTCCTTTATGAAATTTTCTCGCTTTTGTAAATGGGTCCAAACGCCAACCATAACCTGAAGCCATCCTCGTCAAATCTTCATTACTTACAGGCTGAATAGCCGGTATAGCTGCGAGTAGAGCCTCTTTATCTTTTGCATAACCTGTAATCTCGTCCAAAGATTTTGATTGTACATACAACTGTTTTGAGAGCACATCCATCTTTTTTGTCGCTTCCGTTATCATGTTGCTGTAATCAAATCCCTCTAAAGATTTATACCTGTTTACACCACCAAAACCAGCTTTCCTTTGTTCTTCAGGAATTGGATTCGCCTCAAAATATACTCGATATATATTGTTATCTCTTTCTTGAATTTCATCGAGAACTTTTTGCGATTGTTCCATTCGCTTACTCAGTAATTCATAATTTAATTTCAAATTCTCCAATTCTCTTTGCATGACCTTCTCTTTTGGTGATGCAATGTATTGTAATAAAACGGTAACAGATAAAAATCCGAATAAAGCTGACGCGATGATAAAAAGCATGGCTCTTCTAAATCGATCTCGCTTTCTGGTTTGTATTTTTTTATAGGATAAAGTATCTGAATCGTAATAATATTTTACTTTCGCCATAATCTATAATTGTACTATTTTTGCAGTATTAAACTGAAAAAAAGCCAGATTAACAAAATTACAATTTTTTTTATTACCCAAACATTTTAGAAAACAAATAGCTCATTGTATGACCTCCTCAGAAATTAGGCAAAAATTCTTAAATTTTTTTGAATCAAAATCACACGACATTGTTGCGTCTGCACCTATTGTCATAAAAAATGATCCTACCCTTATGTTTACCAACGCCGGGATGAATCAATTCAAAGAGTATTTTTTGGGGCAAAGAAAAGTTGAAACGAAAAGAATTGCTGATACGCAAAAATGCCTCAGGGTTTCCGGTAAACACAATGATCTTGAAGAGGTAGGTATTGACACATACCATCATACAATGTTTGAAATGCTTGGAAATTGGAGTTTTGGTGATTACTTTAAAAAGGAAGCAATTGCATGGGCTTGGGAATTGTTAACAGAAGTATTTAAAATCGATAAAAAAGATTTATATGTTACTGTTTTTGAAGGAAGCGAAGATGAAAATTTGGCATTTGACCAAGAAGCTTATGACTGCTGGGCAAAACTGATCGATAAAGATCGAATCATTAATGGTAATAAAAAAGATAATTTTTGGGAAATGGGTGCTCAAGGACCTTGTGGACCTTGTAGTGAGATACATGTAGATATTCGTTCTGAAGAAGAAAAGGCGAAAATTTCAGGCAAAGATTTGGTAAATAATGATCACCCCCAAGTCGTTGAAATTTGGAACCTTGTGTTCATGGAATTCAACCGAAAAGCAGATGGAAAATTAGAAAAATTACCCGCCAAGCACGTAGATACTGGAATGGGTTTTGAAAGATTATGTACTGTACTTCAAAAGAAAAAATCCAATTACGACACAGATGTTTTTCAACCACTTATTAGAGAAATTGAAGCGGTAACAGATTTTAAATATGGTAAAAATGCAGAGACAGATATTGCCATTCGCGTCATTGCAGACCATGTAAGAGCCGTTGCATTTTCTATTGCAGACGGACAGTTACCCTCAAATACTGGTGCCGGATATGTCATTAGAAGAATATTGCGCAGAGCCATACGGTACGGATACACATTTTTGAATAAAAAGGAACCTTTTATTTTTCAGTTAGCCCAAGTTTTAAGTGACCAGATGGGATCTTCTTTTCCTGAATTAACAGATCAAAAACGCCTTATCCAAATTGTGATCAAGGAGGAAGAAAATGCCTTTTTAAAAACCTTGGAACAAGGTTTAGTAATCTTAGATCAGATTGTTCAAAACAACAAAGGAAAAATAGTCTCTGGTAAAAAATGTTTTGAATTATACGACACCTATGGTTTTCCTCTAGACCTTACTGCCTTAATTTTGAGGGAAAAAGGCTTGTCTTTTGACGAAGCTGATTTTCACAATGAAATGCAAAAGCAAAAAGAAAGATCTCGCTCTGCTGCCAGTATCGATGCCGATGATTGGGTTATTTTAATCCATGACCAGGAAGAAGAATTTATTGGTTATGATTATTTAAAAACTAATGTAAGAATTACACGGTATAGAAAAGTTAGTTCGAAAAAGGATGGTACTTGGTATCAACTGGTTTTCAACCTTACACCATTCTACCCTGAAGGTGGAGGTCAAATGGGAGACAAAGGATATTTACAAGCTGCGAACGGCGACGTATTTTATATACTAGACACAAAAAAAGAAAACAACCTCATTCTACATTATTCTAAAACCTTACCAACAGAATTACACCAAACCTTTTTAGCAGTTGTAGATGATAGAAATAGGTTGGCCGTTACTTGTAATCATTCTGCTACACATTTGTTACATCAAGGCTTAAGAACCATTTTAGGAGATCATGTAGCACAGAAAGGCTCTGCCGTTTATGCAAGAAATTTACGCTTTGATTTCTCACATTTTTCAAAGGTCACAGATCAAGAGTTGAAAGAGGTTGAGAATTTTGTCAATGCGAGAATAAATGAAAAATTAGATCTTGTAGAACAGAGAAATATACCCATTCAAGTAGCCGAAGAGCAAGGTGCTATGATGCTCTTTGGAGAAAAATATGGCGACACAGTAAGAACAATTAAATTTGGCAAATCGATTGAACTATGCGGAGGAACCCATGTTAAAAATACCGGCGACATCTGGTATTTTAAAATCACCTCCGAAAGTGCCGTGGCTGCAGGAATTAGAAGAATTGAAGCTGTGACGAATGAAATTGTTAAAGATTATTTCTTAGCTCAGGATAATGAATTCAGCGAGTTAAAATCACTTTTAAAAAATCCATCAGACACAAAACAGGCGGTCTTAAAATTGCAAGAAGAAAATGCCGCTTTGAAAAAAGAGGTTGAAAAACTTATTCAAGAAAAAGCGAACTCACTTAAAACTGATCTGTTATCCAAAATAGAAAAGTTAAACGGTGTAAATTTTTTAGCAACGAACATTGAAATGGATGCTGGAACAATCAAAAATATGGCCTTCGAGTTGGGAGATCAAATTTCTAATTTATTTTTCATCAATGGATCTAAAAACGATGGCAAAGCATTTCTGACCATCTATATTTCAAAAAATTTAACAGAAGAAAAAAGTTTAAATGCCGGCACAATAGTCAGAGAATTAGGTAAATATATTCAAGGAGGCGGTGGCGGACAGAGTTTCTTTGCAACTGCTGGAGGCAAAAATCCGGAAGGCATTGCAAAAGCTTTATCCAAAGCTAAGAGTTATCTTGTTTAAATGAAATTTAGGACTGAAATAAAAATTGGAAAAGCATATCCTCAGATTAATTACGAATCTAAAATAGCCCTTTTTGGCTCTTGTTTTTCCGAGCATATTTCAAGTTGTTTAAAGCGATATCAATTTCAAACTTTCACAAATTCGCATGGCATAGTATTTCATCCTTTGGCAATTGAAAATTCGATAAAAAGGAGTCTAGAAGGAAAAAAGTACTGTGCGGAAGATTTAAACAAATTAAACGACATCTGGTTTAGCTACGAACATCACTCAAAGTTTTCTTCTACTGACCCGAAAAGCACCTTGCAAAAAATCAATGACCATATTAAGTTGGGTAATGTTTTTTTATCCGAGGCAAGCCATGTAATTTTTACTTTAGGAACTGCCTGGGTCTATAAAAGAAGTAACGGAAATCTTGTTGCAAATTGCCACAAAGTACCTCAAAAGGAATTTAGCAAAACACTTCTTTCTCATGAAGAAATTACGAATTCTTTGGTTAGGACAATCGAAAGATTAAAATTACAAAGACCAGGTCTTACAATCATTCTCACTTTAAGTCCGGTAAGACATCTCAAAGATGGTTTTGTTGAAAATGCTCAAAGCAAGGGCTTACTTTTAAACGCAATACATTCGGTATGCGATATGAAAAAGGTTCATTATTTTCCATCTTATGAAATAATGATGGATGATTTAAGAGATTACCGATTTTACGAAAAAGACCTGATTCACCCCAGCGAAACTGCTGTTGAGTATATTTGGGAAAAGTTTAAGGATACTTGGGTAGATGAATCCATTCATCTGGATATGAAAGAAATAGATCGTGTCTTTACCTCATTGAACCACAAACCTTTTCATGAAAAATCTGATGCCCATCAAACATTCTTAGAAGAATTGACGGTTAAAATAAAATCTTTAGAGGAGAAATATCCTCATTTATCATTTCACAAAAAAAGAGGATCGAATTGATCCTCTTTTCTATTTTAGTAATTTTAACTTCTTATTTTATACAAGCAGCAACACTCTGCCATGGTCCACCATTGATAGCGTCAACACCATTTTGTTTTAAAAAATTAGCCGCTGTACCGCTCCTTGCACCACTTCTACAACAAGTAATTACAGATTTACCAAGCTTTTTTATTTCCTCTAATTTAGCTTCAACTGTATCCAATGGAATATTTTTAGATCCTTCCACATGCCCTTCCACAAATTCAGCAATCGTTCTCACATCGATCACAACAGCTCCTTTGTCTAAATATTCCTCAATCGCCGGGGTAGCGACACTACTTCCAAATAAATTAAAAAATCCCATAATCTAGTATTTAAATTTTTTGCAAATTAAGTTTAAATGTTCCACCTATAATGTAACTATTGTTGCAGGTAAATATTGTTCAAATATAGTCATTGTGTTTTATGTATCTATTCGCCTGCACAATTTCAGCCAAACCTTAACATTTTTCATGCCAAAAAAAAAACCTGCTACAGATAGTGAAACAGGATTTTTTCATTGTAACTAAATCTTTATTATCTCGTAAATAACATTTCACGATACTTCACAAGCGGCCACATTTCATCATCTACCATCAGTTCTAACTTGTCACAGTGGTATCTAATTATATCAAAATACGGCTTCACCTTATCACAGTAAGCCATAGCAGTCTCTTCTGCATTATCTAAAATATTGGCTTTTTTGCGTTCTTCTATCATTTCGTGAACATTTTGACTTATCGCACTTGTATGAACAGAAATTTTTCTAATTAAGTCCATTTGATCTTTTGCAATGGTTCTAAACTCCTCTTCGAAGACTTCTTTTAAACCACTAACATTTTCAATCAAAACATTCTGATAGTTAAGCGCTGTAGGTACTACATGATTTAATGCGATATCTCCTAAAACTCTTGCCTCAATTTGAATTCGCATGGTATACTCCTCCAACTTGATTTCATGACGCGCTTCAATCTCAACCTTGTTCATCACCTCCAATTCTTCGTACAAAGCAATTGTTTTAGGTGCAACATCTGCTTTTAGGGCAACTGGCGTTGTTTTATTATTACTCAAACCTCTTTTAGCTGCTTCAATTTCCCATTCGGCACTGTATCCGTTTCCTTCAAAAAGGATGTGTTTTGAATCTTTAATATATTCTCTTAAGACATTGAAAATAGCTTCATCTTTCTTCAAATCCTTTTCTTCAATCAAAGCATCAACCTCAATTTTAAAATCTTTCAACTGTTTTGCTACAACGGAGTTTAAAACTGTCATCGGAATAGCACAGTTAGCCAAAGAACCAACTGCTCTAAATTCAAATTTATTACCTGTAAAGGCGAAAGGTGAAGTTCTATTTCTATCTGTATTATCTAGTAAAATTTCAGGAATCTTTCCAACTACATTTAATTTTAGATCTGTTTTTTCTTCTGGAGAAAGCTTTCCATTGGTTACCTCTTCCAATTCTTTTAATACTTCAGTCAATTGCGCTCCGATAAAAATCGACAAAATTGCTGGCGGCGCTTCATTGGCTCCCAATCTATGATCATTACTTGCAGATGCAATACCTGCACGCATTAATTCTTCGTATTCTTTTAAAGCTTTAATTGTATTGATAAAGAAAGTTAAGAATTGCAAATTGCGCATTGGCGTCCTTCCAGGACTCAATAAATTCACTCCGGTATCTGTGCTCAATGACCAGTTATTATGCTTTCCTGAACCATTGATTCCTGCAAATGGTTTCTCGTGTAAAAGAACTTTAAAATTATGCTTAGATGCAACTTTCCCCATTAGATCCATCAACAAGGAGTTATGGTCTACCGCTAAATTTGCTTCTTCATAAATTGGTGCTAACTCAAACTGATTTGGTGCTACCTCATTATGTCTTGTTTTTACAGGAATCCCTAATTTCATACATTCCTGCTCCAATTCACGCATAAAATTGAGCGCTCTACCTGGAATACTTCCAAAATAATGGTCATCTAATTGCTGACCTTTGGCCGGCGCATGACCCAATAATGTTCTACCTGTCATTACAATGTCAGGACGAGCACTTGCCAATGCCTTATCAATTAAGAAATATTCTTGTTCCCATCCTAAAGATGCGTTTACTTTTGTTACGTTTTTGTCAAAATATTTTGCAACTGCAGTTGCGTGTTTATCCACTGCTTGAAGTGCTCTTAACAAAGGTGTTTTATTATCTAGAGCTTCTCCTGTATAGGAAACAAAAATTGTTGGGATACATAGTGTGGTACCCAAAATAAAAGCAGGAGATGTTGGATCCCAAGCCGTATAACCTCTAGCTTCAAAAGTATTTCTAATTCCTCCATTTGGAAAACTTGAAGCATCAGGCTCTTGTTGAACCAATTCACTTCCTCCAAATTTTTCGATAGCCATCCCCTCTCCGATAGGTTCAAAGAAAGAATCGTGCTTTTCTGCAGTTCCACCAGTTAATGGCTGAAACCAGTGTGTATAATGAGTTACTCCTTTAGACATAGCCCATTCTTTCATCAGAGAAGCCACCTGATCTGCTATCTTACGATCTATTTTTGCCCCAACCTTTATAGCACTTAAAACACCGTTATAAGCTTCTTTGGTTAGGTACTGGCGCATCGCTTTTTCACTAAATACATTGCAGCCAAACATTTCTGAACGCTTAACTGTTTCTGATACTTCAACAGGCTTTCTGTTTAAGGTTTCTTTTAATACTTCAAATCTGAATGTGGTCATACGAATATTTTCTAAAAATTACCAAGCAAAAATATAAAAATAAGGACATATCCAAACCTATACCCACTTTTTTTTAGGGTTAAGTAGCTATTTTTTTTAAATAAACAATTAATTCCCCTGTTTTTTTTAAGGTTATCAAAATATGCGTGCTAGAATGCAGTAGAATTATAAATCTAAGAATTACAACATGAGTGTTATAAAGACTGTATAACAACCAAGTAAGATAAGTCCTTCCTTCCAACTCAATTTCATTTTCACCGGTGTAAAAACCAATGGAAAAATCATTATAGCAAATACCAACATCCATATCAAATCGTATGAAATTAGCTTGTCATCCACAGCTTTTATGGGAGTAATGATTGATGTTACACCTATAACACCGAAAATATTAAATATGTTAGAACCCAAAAGATTACCTAAGGAAATAGCTTTTTCCTTTTTTATAATAGCGATTACCGATGCAGCTAATTCAGGTACACTTGTACCTATTGAAATAATGGTTACACCTATTACTCGTTCACTTACGCCTAGCTCATTTGCCAAATTCACCGCCCCTTTTACCAGCAGTTCAGAACCCGCCCAAAGACCCAATCCACCGAGCGACAAATATAAAAGGGATAAATAAACAGGCAATTCAATCTCTTCCAGCTCATCATCCTCTACAACTGCTTTTTTTTGAAACTTTAGCAAGTAAATAAGAAAAAATACCAGCAATAAAACAAATATAATTCCTTCACCTCTGCTTATTATCCCGTCGAATTTAATAAACAGATAAAACAATATTGAGGCAAACATCATAACCGGCCAGTCTGTGATATAAAAACTCTTTTCAACGCTAATCGTGGATAGAACTATAACAATTCCCAGTACCAATCCTAAATTGGCAATATTGGATCCAATGACATTTCCTAAAGAAATATCTGCAAATCCGCTCATTGCAGCATTTACGCTCACAATTAATTCAGGGGCAGAGGTAGCAAAGGAAACGACTGTCATTCCAATAACAATCTTAGGAATATTGAGTCGCAGTGAGAGTCCAACCGCAGCCTTTAACAACCAATTCCCTCCCAAAATTAAGATGATAAAACCAGCAAGTATAAGTAGATAATTCATTTTCAAAAGTTTCGGTAAATATAAAATTTAATCTTATCGCTGAAATAATTGAAAGGCATATCCTTCAAAATATTAAATATTTGTTAAACCAACTATTTATTTAGTTATATAACTATTTTTATAGTTTATATTTGTGAAAAAGTTAATCCATGGAAAAACTCACCAATAAAGAAGAGGAGATCATGCAGGTTCTTTGGGATCTTGAAAAAGCGTTTGTAAAAGATGTGATTGCGAAATTTCCTAAACCAGCTCCTCATTATAATACTGTTTCTACCATGATCAGAAATTTAGAGGAAAAAGGTATTGTTTCCCATGAAACTTTTGGCAAAACACATCAATACTTTCCATTGATATCTAAAGAAGAGTATAGAAAAAAATTCATGCATAAAACCATTCAAAATTATTTTGAGAATTCTTACAAAAATGTGGTTTCCTTTTTTGCTAAGGAAGAGAAGATTAGCGTAAAAGAACTTAAAGAAATTATAGAAATCATCGAAAATAATAAACAATAGCGATATGGAATTATTAGTCTATTTGGGAAAATCAAGTATCATATTGAGCTTGTTTTATTTGGTTTATATTTTGTTTTTAGAAAAAGAGACCTTCTTTAATGGTATACGCGTTTATTTTTGGTTGGGAACTTTGGCTACATTTATTCTCCCCTTGGTTGAAATTAAACGTACGGTTTTTGTGGATAAGATTACTGTTCCAATATCAGAGGGTTTTTACTATCAAACTGCCGTAACTCATAACACCTTGGATTTAAATGGGATCCTAATGACCATCTATTTTATGGGGCTTGTTTCCTTATTGTTCATATTAGCTATTCGACTTATCTCCTTATTTAGTTTAATTGCAAAAGAGAAAAAAAACAAGTTAGAGAATTACTTTTTGATTAAAACGAATAAGGAAGTTAGCCCTTTCTCTTTTTTCAAATACATCGTAACCGGTAATCAAAAATTTGACGAGAATGAATTTGGTCAAATTTTGTTTCACGAAAAAGTACATGCCAAAGAATGGCATAGTCTAGATGTGCTGATGGCAAATATAGTTTCAATCATTTTTTGGTTTAACCCGTTTGCCTGGCTTTATAAAAAACAAATACAAAAAAATCTAGAATTTATCGCAGACGCTCACACGATTTCATCCTTAAAAAACAAAAAAGACTATCCTTATCTTCTATTAAAATCAGTTCCAACCAAATCTTATGGTTTAACAACCCAATTTTATGATTCAACAATTAAAAAACGAATTACTATGTTACACAAAACAAGATCTAAAAAGGTGAACCAATGGAAGTTTTTAACCGTACTACCGCTGTTAATCTTATTTTTATTCACAATGAATATCAAAACAGTGGCGCAAAATAAAACAGCACCGCTAAGTGTTCAAGAAGAACTTTTTATTGAAATCATTACTAAAGACTTCACAAAATCCCAATTGTCTAGCTTAAAAGAACAGCTCAATTCAAAAGGAATTGAATTTAAATTTGGCAAGTTAAAATACAATAGCCAAAATGAAATTACAGGTATCGAACTTTCGGCAAAATCAAAAACTGGTAATAAAGTAAATCTATCACAAAGCAGTACTGCTCCTATAAGCCCTATTAGAATCTCTTGGGATGATAAAGGAAAATTATCTCTTGGAAATGTTAATGTCGCTCCAGAAAATCATTTTGTTTGGAATGATTCAGGTGCTCACGGTTCACATAAAAAAATAGTCATTGAAAAAAACGGCGACAAAGATATATTGGTCTTCTCGCCTGAAGGTGAGGGTGGATCACTCATTTCAGAAGGCGAAAATATTTTTATCAGTGAAGATGGGAAAAAGCATGTGATAAAAATAAAATCTAAAGGTGATGATGACTTGATCTGGATCTCAAAAGAGGGTGATACAATCAGTCAAAAAACAATGAAGGTAAATACATTTACCGAGGATAACGGAAAAACTTATAAAGTGATCATTGAGAAAGACGGCGATGTAGATGCCAGTGAAGATATCCTTATTAAAACAGATGGAAAAATAAAGGAGAAAAAGGTGTTCTTCGTATCCTCAGATGATGAAAAACCGCTTATTTTAATTGATGGAAAAGAAGCCCCTGAATCTACTATGAAAGATTTAGATCCGGATAGAATTGATAAAATGGAAGTGTTGAAAGGAGATAAAGCCGTTGAAAAATACGGTGATAAAGGTAAAAATGGTGTTATTTTAATCACCACAAAGAAATAAGTCAGTTAAAAACATTTTAATCATCTATTGGGTTAAGTGATCTACCCAATAGATGATTTTTTTTATGAGAATGGTTACATTTGCCCTATGAAAAAGGAACTTTTTAAAGTGCTTGCAAAATTGAATAAAACGGTGCTCCCTAGTTTTGGAAAAAAGCAGTTAGACATGAGTAAAGCTGCCAAATGGCAATTGGCCATCATTGCATGGAGATATTATGTGACACGAAATAGTTTGGATTAAATTTTGTAAATTTAAGGATAAAACTATCCCCATGGATGATCATGATAAACACGTTAAATTTTTTGTTGGATCGTTGATTGAAATTCAGCGATTGCAATTAGATCTAGACGATCAAAACATACCTTCACTGGTAAAAAACAACTTTCAATCCGGATTGCGCTCTGGTTTTTATGGTGGATCGCCCTCTCAAGTAGAGCTTTTTATTTTTGAAAGCGATCTAGAAAAAGCAAAACCTATCCTCAAAGCATTTGAAAAGGAAATGAACGGGTGATTTTTTACAGATATATTTTTTCTTTTCTTTAAAATAAAAGTATATTTGCAGCCCAAAAATGGCCTCGTGGCGCAACTGAATAGCGCATCTGATTACGGCTCAGAAGGTTACAGGTTTGAATCCTGTCGAGGTCACGATAAACAAAAAACGCCAAGCTTGCTTGAGCGTTTTTTTTTATTTCTATTGTTTTGTATCAAAAATAGGGTCACCATACACAGAAATCTGTCAGTTTATGATAAAGCAAATAATATACATCACATAAACTTCGAATAGACAGGTGAATTTTTTTAACAAATGATAGGATTGACCTATCATCTGCGTTCTCCCCCTCTAATCTGATATTTGCACTCAAAAATCATTTTTTGTATCTTAGGGCTGTTTCACTTAATACATTTGATCATGAACTTAGCCCCCAGATTAGAACATGCCATCACCAAACTCTACAATGCTTTCCATCAAAATACCCTAAACCCTGAAGATTGTTATCGATGTGCCGTTGGAAACATTTGTGACAATCAAGATTTTTGGAAACATTTTACAGATAAACACGGCAGTGATCAATTGAATTATTTGGGAAGGGTTCACGAATTGATGGGCAGAAAATACTATGGATATTTACCCTCAGAATTGTTAAAAATAGAATCCACTTTTCTTGAAGGTTGCGGATATAAGAAAGCTTCCGTGCAAAAAAGATCCATTTCAGATCGATATAGTAAAGACCAATTATTTGACGGCCTATTTAGTGCAGTGGCTCTTTTATGCGCTTTGGAAGGAATTGAAAATGTGATGGACTATTCTAAACTTTTCCATCATGAAAAAGATATTCCAGTTTATGAATTGCCATTTTAGTAAATAAAAAAAGAGGTGTATTTAACACCTCTTTTTTGTTGATTCTTTTTATTGATTTCTACCAAATCCGCACTCTCTCTTCAGGAGATAAATACATTCCATCACCTTCTTTTACGTCAAAAGCTGAATAAAAAGCATCAATATTTTTAAGAGGCTGTGTAGCCCTGTACATGCCCGGAGAATGTGGGTCTGTTAAAATCTGATTTCTCAAAGCATCATCTCTCATCAAGGTTCTCCAAACCGTAGCCCAACTCATAAAGAATCTTTGCTCTGGACTAAAGCCATCAATATTCTCTGGTCTACCCTCAACTTCAAAGAACAACTGCAAACCGTCGTAAGCGCCTAAAAGTCCTCCTAGATCTCCAATATTTTCTCCTAAAGTAAATTTACCATTGATAAAAACACTGTCCAACACCTCAATCTTACTGTATTGTTCTGCCAACGCATCACCTCTTTTGGTAAACTCTTCTAAATCTGTATCTGTCCACCAGTTCTTTAAATTACCATCCTTGTCATATCTAGAACCAGAATCATCAAAGGCGTGCGAAATTTCATGTCCGATTACAGCACCCATTCCACCATAATTTACAGCTTCATCTGCTTTGTAGTTATAAAACGGAGGTTGTAATATCGCAGCAGGAAAAACAATCTCATTGTTTCTAGGGTTAAAATAAGCGTTTACAGTTTGAGGAGCCATACCCCATCTAGCTTTATCTACAGGTTCGTACAATTCAGAAAAATTTTTAGCTGTTTCAAATTCTTGAACGGCTCTCATATTTTCTGCCAATGAATTTCCCTCTTTAATAGCTAATTTAGAATAATCTTCCCATTTATCAGGATATCCAATTTTAACTGTCAGATTCTCTAATTTTTCAATAGCCTTCACTTTGGTGTCTTCACTCATCCAATCTAACACCTGGATTCTATTTTGAAATGCTTTAATAACATTCGAAATCATTTGCTCAGCTTTTGCTTTTGCCTCTGGTGGAAACTTAGCATCAACATACAATTTACCCAAAGCTTCACCCACTGAACCTGTTACTGTGCCAAGAGCTCTTTCATCTAAAGGTTGTTGCGCTTTCGCACCTCTGAGTGTTTTAGAATAAAAATCCCAACTCGTTTTTTCCATTTCTGTACTCAAATTACCCGCTGCTCTTCGCAAAGTCGACCATTTTACCATGGTTTTTACATCTTCAAAAGGTGTAGTTTTTACCACTTTATTAAGGGCATCCATATATTTGAGTTCTGAAACGATAACGGAATCGACTTCTTTCTCAATTCCGGCATCTTTAAACATTGTTTCCCATTGGAAAACAGGAGAAATTGTCTGTAATTCTGTTAGAGTTCTCGGATTATTTCTCTTTCTTGCATCTCTCCGTTCTACTTTATCCATTCTTGGCTCGGCTAACTTAGTTTCAAGGGCCAATATCGTTTCTGCACTTTCTTGGGCTTGCTCACCTACTACCCCTGTAAAACTCATAAGATTTACAATAAACTGCTTGTATTGCTCTCTGATTTCTTTTGATTTCTCATCTTGATTGATGTAATAGTCCCTATCAGGCAATCCCAATCTACCGGGAGAAATATACATGGTATTCATCGCACTGTTGTTTAAATCTGCTCCAACTCCAAACCCAATAAATGGATTTGAAACCGCCACATCCTTAGCAATTAATCCTTGCAGCTCTGCCATATTTTGAGCAGCATCAATACTTTTTAAAGTTGGCAAAATCGGATTTACACCTAAGCTATCTCTGGTTAAAGTGTCCATTTCAGATTTAAACAATAGTAAAGCTTTTCCCTGATCGGTTTCTTCACTATAAGCACCTGACTCTTTTGCAAAAGAAATAATCTCTAACAAATCTTTCCGTGTAGATTTTCTTAATACATTAAATCCTCCCCAACTCACTTCATCTTCGGGTATTTCATTTTCTTTTAACCAAGTACCATTGACATAATTAAAAAAATCGTCTTTGGGATTTACATTGGGGTCCATGTTAGCCAATACAATTCCCTCTACTTTTTCTTCCGTTTCCTCTACTTTCTCAGTTTTTTGACATGCCACAATACTTAGAAGTACCAAAGCCAAAAAAAGAGGACTGAATAACTTACCTTTTCTTTGTTTAATCATTTTAAGTTTTTTGATAATATTAATTAATAATTCCACCTACAAATGTAATCTTTTGAACGAATTGACCTTTCAACTCTCTGTAACATAAGCTACACAAAAGGCATTTTGACAAAAAGTTACAAATATTTTCTGTTCATCTTTTTTTACAATTGCATGAACAAATATAGCTCAATTATTGTATTTCCAAATTCTGCTGAAATAAACGAATGTTTTGACGATAAAATTATTGACTAAGAGGTAAGAATACTTCTGTTTCCCATTCCATTTCTTTGGTATCCGTAAATGGATTGTTATGAAAAATTTCAATAGGCTCGAGATCCACCTCAAAATGTTGTCTTATTGCATAATCATGAAGGGCAAACCAGGCTTTATCAGAATAGATATAATTCCCGTTATAAATTGTTTTTAACGCCTGCTTAGAAAGTAGTTGATCAAATTTGAGTGCACCAGTTATATCTGGCTGAACTACAGAATCAATTTGAATACAAAGCCTATAATCAATCTTGTTTTCCTTTAAATTCCAATTTTTTACCATCACAAATGGGTAACCTTTTCTAAGAATACCTAGCTCATCTACTTGATGAATAAGCTCATAATTATGCTTCATCATCTGTTCAGCTTTATCGAATACAGATACGTTCTTGATATCTACATAGGCATAATTTAGTTGAGGTGTTTCAACCAAGATCACCTCATTCACTTTAAACTTATTCGATAGACTTTGCTCCGCTCCCTCTTTAAATGCGGTAGACAATTGTACGATATTTTTCTTGAATTCATTCGAATAAAAAGGTGCAATAATTCTGTTCAATACAGTTTTTCCAGGCTCCTTAAAACCTAGCGTTATATTTGTTACAGAATCATTCTCCGGCTTAAGTTTCCAATAAAGGTTGTAGATTCTATTATTATTTTTTAGTTCCAGTTGCAATGAGTGATACCTTTGATCGTCTAGAAACTTGATTTTGGCACCCTTAGGTCTACCTAATTCTATACCCCAGTCTTTGATCAATGCATAAGCAACCCCTGGTGAAGTTGGAAGTTTAAACCTGATTATATAATCGCTCTGTTTTAGAAATAAATACCAAAATGCGACTAAGCCAACTGCAAATAAAAGGATCTTTTTTGCCGTCATATTTAATTGGCCAACTGAAGTTTATTGTCCACAAAGTGTCCTAAATTCTTCCCTTGAATCAACCCATTGTCTATGGCAGCTCTAAAATGAATGCCACCATATAATCTGCTAATTGCAGCTTCTGATGAAGCCTCATAAAATGATCCGAAACTTCTAACGGGTAATCCATAAACCAATTCTGTTGTATCGTCGAATGCAAAATTGTCTCCGAAGATTTCTGTTAATATTACTGAAGCAGCACCTGAAACTACTGAATGTCCGCTCGTGTATTCCGGAAATGGAGGTGTTTGTAAAACAGGAATCCAACTTTCGTCAAATGTATTATTGATAATGGTTTCCGGACGAATTAAATTACTGCTATACTTCTCATCCCAGCAACTTATAAAAGCATCTGCCATTGCCATGGAGGCTTTTGCATAGACATAGACCGTTTTTGAAAAATCAGCTTCAGCTTTTTGTGAAGCAATCTTACAAATACCAATCCAATGTCCTCCTGGAGTAATCTTTTTTGTCGCGAACATCAAATGTCCTTTCGTCATTGATACATAAGGGTTACAATCCCAAAAACTAGCAATTTCTACATGTTGTTCATCCTTTTTTTTATCAGGACCTCCTCCTCCTAACTCATACACTTCCATTAGTTCTTTATAAAATTTACTATTCTTTGCCATTGTAAACTCCGGATGTGGAAGCGGTTTAAATTGAGCCGCAGAATCAATTGCGAATGGTCTGATTTTACTCCAATGTGGTTCAATCCCATCCATATACATCGGAGGTGTTGGTTGCCAACGAGATACCTCATCCGATTTTACTGTAAATTTTGGCATGGTGCGGGTTTGTTTGTAATTATCTTCATCCAACCAAGCTTTGACATGATTTGCTACCTCTAAGCCATAAGATCTAGAATCATTAAAAACTTTTGAATTTCTCTGCTCCCAATCCGTGTACAGACTATCTCTATATTCATTCATCATGGCTTCTGAAAAAATAAGTTCTTTTCCAACTTCCAAAAAAGCAATTATTGAGGCCATTTCAAAATTGAGATTCTTTTGGCTCGGTTTAGGCGTAGTCTTATAATTTGTTGCCATTCCCTCAATCGATTTGTAATTTTCATCTTTTTGAGCGATTACTTCATAACCGGCAACAGAAGCATAAGCATATATTCTGCTGGCTACCGGAGGCGAAAAAATATCATGAACAATGACCGAGGTTAACTGATCCATGGCATTGTGGTAATCCTTTGGTGTAATCTCAATTTTTTCTTCCTTTTTTGAGCAAGATAAGACCATCAAGCCTAAAACTACTAATAACAGACCTTTTTTCATTTTTTCCATGTTTCTAAATGATATAATTCTGGTTTCCCATCGTTTAGAGTTACCAACAAGTATTCTTTATGATTGATATGAATAATTTCAAATCCTCTTAGAAGTTTATTCGATAAATTTAGACCAAGTTGAGATGTTGAGGTGAATTTTATTGGGCTTTCTAAGATATAACCCGGCATCGCGTCCAATCTGCCATGAAAAGGAATTACTCCTGTGAAATTCCCTCCAAGAAGAAGGTCCTTCTCTCCGTTCTTATCAAAATCATACACCAAAAAACGCGTAATTGGGGCAAGTTGTAGTTCATCGGCGAATCTGCGAAATCTGTATTTACCTTTCATATTTTCCAAATAACCGCTTGCCAATTCTTGCACTTCAAACTTTTGCATTTTACCAAGAAGTTCCTTCTCAAAGACCTCATCTAAATCTTTTCCCGCAAACAAGTCATAAGAAGTAAACTTCTTTTTCAGCGAATTAATTTGTGAAGCAAGCTCATCTAATCCTAAAAGAGGATAGTATTTACCTTCTTTTTCGCTTGCAATGATTGTTTCGGTAGTACCATTATTATCATAATCTCCATAGAACATTTGCAAAGGATATTTGGAACTAGCTTTAAATTTACTATTCAAACCCCAATTACCTAAAACGATATCTTCATCCCCATCCTGATCTATATCAAATAATTTTATTTGTTGCCAAAGCCCATTCAATTGTTCCTCTTCATAAAGGAAAATCTCTTCAAATTTACCTCTGTTATTTTTAAAAAACCTTGGGGACATCCATTCTCCCACCATGACCAAATCATGATAATCATCACCATCTAGATCTGCCCAAAGAAAATCAGAAATCATACCAACATCATCAAACAATTCTGTTTGAACCGGTAAAAATTTTCCGCCCTCATTTTTGACCAAGTAAGACTTTGGTATTTTACCAAAGTCATACGCTTTAAAACCTCCAGCAATAAATAAATCTACATCACCATCTTTATCGTAATCAAAAGCCCTAACTACACTCCCATTTTCAAAGGAATTAGGCATAACATCAGCTTTTTCTTTTAAACCTGTTTTATCTCCATAATATACTCTATCGAGTAAATGAACCGATTCTCTATAATAATCACCACCACTGCTCATAACAAACAAATCTTTCTGTCCATCACCGTTAAAATCTTCGATCACTGCAGAAACATCCTCTTTCAAGGAATCATTTTTCAAGATATTTTGTTCTGCTTCAATAAACATTCCATCATTTTGAAAATACAATTTTGAATGACTGAAAATCGATGATCCAAAAAAAACATCTTCTTTGCCATCACCATTAAAATCTCCAACTACAGTAGCAGGACCTTTATCTGAAATTTTATAAGGAATTAATTTTTGTCGATTAAAATCATTATAATCATTTTCTCTGTGTTCGTATAAAATCCCAACAGAATCAATGTTTATTGATTTGAAAACCTTTTGCGCACCCTTTGAATAAACTCCTAAATTAAATTTTTCTCTGTTTTTTGAAGCTTTGAGAACCAATTTTTGATTGACTTTCTGCTTGTATATTTTTTGAAGGGTTTGATCGGGCCAAATTACCCACAGCGAATCTATTTCGACAGATTTTCCAAATCCGAAATTAAGTATAGGCTCTGAACTAGATTGAAACCCTTTGGTTGTATACAATTGTTTAAACTGTTTTTCACCTTGATTAAAGGAGATCACTTTTGTACCTATCCCAAATTTATTCTTCTTTTCATATTCAAATTGAATAATGAGGTAATTTCCCAATGTCTTTCCATTATTTTTATACAGAGTAGGTGATTGATTCAGGTTGTTGGTAATCACATCTAGATCGCCATCATTATCAAAATCTGCGTAAGCGGCGCCATTGGAGATTAAGGTATCATCGCTAATCCAATTTCCTGTTTGGTCTTTGAATCGGATTCCTTCATTACCCTCAAAAATATAATTCTTGACACTTCCTGACGGCATTAATTTTAATGCTTCTTTATCTACCAAATTTGTTTGATCGATCTTTTTCTGTATTTCTTCATTTGAATAATATTTGATGTAATCCAGATTATTAGGTCTTTTTGGGATACCCGTAAAAACGAAAAGATCTTCCTCGCCGTCCAAATTGTAATCGGCAAAAAGAGCAGACCAACTCCAGTCTGTCGCCGCAACGCCACTGAAGAGCGCTGTTTCAAGAAAATTTGCACCTCCTTGATTAATTTGCAACATATTTCGGCTAAATTGATAATGATAACCAAGCATTTTTATTCTCAAATCGAGAATATCCAATCCTTCATCACCATCTGAAGATTTTAATACTTTTTCTTCTTCTGGCAGCATGTCCAAGGTAATAATATCGGTAAATCCGTCATGATTAATATCAGCAACATCGCTTCCCATCGAAAATCGAGAAGTATGCCCAAAATGTTTTTTGAGCGATTCCGTAAACGTTCCATTTCCGTTGTTCAGGTAAAAATAATCATCCTCATGAAAATCATTACAGATATAGATATCCGTAAATCCATCATTATTAAAGTCTGCCGTTGCTATACTCAAACCATAACTGTTATACCCTCCAAAAATTCCGGCTTCCTCACTCACATCAACAAAGATATTTCCATCATTTCTGAGCAATTTATCTCCACTCTCATAAATTCTCTTATTTCTGATCGTTGCCGGGCCAAAAGAATTGACCGAATGAACCGCATGATTGAGAAGGTACATATCCAAATCGCCATCGTTATCATAATCAAAAAAAGATGCAGTAGAGGCATAGGTTTCAAAATCCAAACCATACTTTTTTGCAGATTCGGTAAAAGTTCCGTCATGGTTATTGATAAAGAGTTCGTTGACACCATCAAAACCATTGATACCCACGACAGCACAGACATAAATATCTAAAAATCCATCGCCATTCACGTCTGCCATAGTAACACCAGAATTCCATTCAGAATTTCCACCTACACCTGCATTTTGGGTAATATCTTCAAATTGTAGATTTCCCTTATTGAGGTAAAGTTTATTTTCTTCGAGATTAGACACAAAAAAAATATCTGTGAGACCATCATTATTAATATCGCCAACAGAAACACCACCTCCATTATAAAAATATAGGTAATCAAGAATACTCAGTTCTTCTGAATCATTAACTCTATTCACAAAATCTATACCTAGATCTTGTCCTTCAATCTCCTCAAATAAATTGTTCTGTTCTTTATTTTGACAAGAAAGGAAAAGAAAAACAAGAATACAAAGTATATTATATCTAATCATTAAGTTCAAAAAGTTGTGGCGTATTGTCATTCAAGCCAACTATAAATAAATCAGGATGAAAATTATTTTTCAACCAGCGCATTTGCGAGGCTTGACCTCTTATAAAAAACCCAGAGTATTGGCTATTTGCACAGCTATACTTTCTTGCTGACTGACTCATAATAACATCCCCTGTACTTGCATCAGATCTAGAAAACTGAGGTTTATACCTAAAATCATTACCCGCAGTAATTATATCTAAAACACCATCTCCATTTAAATCTTTAGTGAGAATCGCATTTACACTTGACCGTTGAATTCTATTGGGTAGCGATTCTATCGCAAAGTTATTGTCGCCATTGTTATATGCAATAACACTTTCGAAAGTCATGACGCTTTTAACTATAGAATTTTCGATAATTTTTTCATTAAAGAGACCATTGATATCTGTTTTGGCATAATCTTCAAACTTAAGTACAGTTTTTTTTAAGGAAGGAATCTGTTTTGAAAGCTCCTTTCTCAATACCACAGGCATATCTTTTCGATTAATGTTTCTCGTTAAAATTTGCTCGATAGTACCATTATTATCAAAATCATTGATATACATTTTAGCGGGGTTTTCTTTGGAAGTCTCATAAAACCAATTTGTTCCTTTGTTCCCCAAAACTAAGTCCAATTTGCCATCGCCGTCCAAATCACAGACATCCAATGCAGTCCATAAACCTGTTAATTCACTAAGATTTGATTTAATTTTTTTTAATCGTCTTCCTGAATTTTCAAAGATCATAGGAGCCATCCACTCTCCGGCGATCACTAAATCTGCTTTTTCATCCTGATTCATATCTATCCAAACTGCATTTGTAATCATACCTACTTTTTTAAGATCAAATGCCTTGGATTCTATGACATCTACAAATTTTCCCTTTCCATCATTTTCAAATAATAAATTCTCGGGGTCTACTCCGTAAATACCAGGAATACTTCTATGTCCGATGAATAGGTCTATATCTCCATCAGAGTCAAAATCACATGGGGCTACCACTGCTGTATTGAGTTGAACGGGAGTAAAAGAACTTTGTTGAAACTCAAAATTACCTTGTCCGTCGTTAAAATAAATTCTATCGTTGAAATATTCCTTTCTTTCAAGCACATTGTTTCCACCTGATCCAACATATAAATCCTGATCACCGTCTTGATCAGCATCAAAAAATGCGGAAGCCGTATCTTCAAAAACAGCATGATTTGCAAAAGCCGTCTGCTCAACAGAAGAATAGGTGCCATCCGCATTTTGTAAATATATTCTCGCTGATTGCCCCGAGGCACCACCAACAAAAATATCTTCCCTTCCATCATTATTCACATCAGCAAGGGCAAAGGTTGGCCCTTCTCTTGACAACATTTTTGGTATGAGGCCTTCATAATCAAAGTCTACATAATCATTTTCCAGATGACTGTCAAAAGTACCCTGTACTTCCTTAAAAATAGGTTTGATTCTTTCTTTAGAAACAGGTTTATCAGAAGTTGCCAGTAAATTCAGGTCAATTTTAAACTCCTCATTCAAGGGTATTTCTTTTATAACAACCCTATGTCTATCAGGACGGAATACTTCAATTGAATCAACTTTATCAATTTCTGCAAGTCCAAAAACCAATTTATAATCTATGGAAGATTGAAAACCCCTTGATGGAATCAGTTCTTGGCGATAAATATTCTCGCCTGCATGCAACAAAATCAATGAACCAATACCATATGTGTTTATAGAATCACCAACGACATTTACTTTGACAAAGTTCCTTTTATACTTTTCATTGGATTTATTTTCAAAGACAAACAATTTTTGATTAACATTATTGACAATCAAATCGAGATCTCCATCATTATCCAGATCTCCATATGAAGCCCCATTTGAAAAACTCGGGATATCCATACCCCAACTTTTTGCAACATTCTGGAAAGTTAAATCTCCGTTGTTTTTCAAAATGTAATTTGGAATTGGCGTACTTGGCATTTCATCGATCACCTTTTTTTTGTCTGCTTCAATCTCCTTCACCGTCATGTTTCTAATAATATCATTGGCGAAAAAATCTATAAAATCTTGATTTGTAAGGTCGTGGAATATCCCATTTGACACATAAATATCCTTGAATCCGTCATTATCTAAATCGACCAAAAGAGCCCCCCAACTCCAATCAGTTTCTGCTACTCCGGCCTGAAAACCAATTTCAGAAAAAGTATTATCACCGTTATTGAACTGTAATGTGTTCTGCATGTATTGTTGATGAAAATCTCTATTTAATTTGAGTTTGTGCAAATCATAATTTTCAAATTCACTTGTTGTTTTTAACCTTTCGTCAAACTCCGGCAGCATATCTGTAGTAAAAATTTCGGGTAAACCATCATTGTTTATATCAGCCATATCCGCCCCCATAGATGACATACTCATGTGTTCTATCCAATCTTTACCTTCTTCAGAAAATGTGCCATCTCCCCTATTGATATATAAATAATCACGCTCGTAAAAATCATTGGAGATAAAAATATCAGGGAACAAATCTCTATTGACATCACCTATTGTTACACCCAAACCAAAACCAATTAGGCTGCTATAAATGCCTGCACTTTCCGAAACATCAACAAATTTTCCGTTTCTGTTCTCATATAATTTATCTCCTCCACCTTTATATTTTTCATCAATTTGCCAGTTTTCCTCTCTTAACTCACGCTTATTATTATAGCCTAAAGTACTTACAGGAATAAAACTGTTATTGAGCATATAAACATCTAAATCACCATCTAGGTCGTAATCAAAAAAAGCTGCGTGGGTTGTAAATCCGTTATCTGCTAAACCATATTCTTCCGCTTTTTCTGTAAATGTAAGATCACCATTATTGATAAAAAGTTCATTCTTTTGATCGTCTCCCTCAATATTTCCAGCATTACATACATAAATATCTAATAATCTATCATGGTTGATATCAACCATGACTACCCCTGTAGACCATGCCTTTTTTCCTCCGGTTTTACTCGATTCGGTAATGTCTTCAAATTGAAAATTCCCTTTATTCAAAAAAAGTTTATTTTCTTCCATATTAGAAGTTAAATAAACATCAGATAATCCATCATTATTTATATCGGCAATAGCTACACCACCGCCATTATAAAAATTACGATAAGAAAAAACATTGAAACCGTCTATGTTTTTAAGGTTATTACTAAAATCGATTCCTGTATCTTCTCTCAATACAAATAATGCATCATCGTTGTTGTATGTTTTCTCCTCTTTTTTAGCACATGAGAGGGTTGTAATAACTAATAAGCCAAATACAATTCCTTTTTTAATTTTAAACATTGTCTAATCCTCTTTAATCCAAACTAAATTTTGATTGTTTCTCGCAATAACCAAATAGCCCCGACCTCCAATCTTTAATGATTTAATATCTCTTATTGCACCTGAAACCGAAATATTTTTGGTTAATTTCATATTGATTTCAAAGTTTCCCTTTTGATCTATTGTCAACACCTGCCCTTTGGAAGCATCCAGTTGCCCTAATTGGGTATTTAACTGCGTATCATTTCCTCCAATAATAACATCGACATTTCCATCTTTGTCAAGATCATCAACGAAAACAGCATGTAGTGGGGAAATCTGCGCGAATTTAGGTAAATTATGTATCTTAAAGTTAAAATCCCCTTCGTTTTTGATCAAAATTGAAGCTAAATTATAAACATATTTCACTTTTGAAGAATTTATCAAATCTTTTTTAAAGATATCTTCAAAACCGGCTTTTGCAAAACTTCTATAGCTCAGAAAACGCTTATTAAGTGAGGGTATTTGTTTAGTGAGTTCATCCTTATTTGCAAATACTATTTCATTCCCATCACTAAAATAGGTCATAACAGGCTCCTCTGTCCCATTTTTATCAAAATCATTGATATATAAAGACATAGGTTCTTCATAGGAAGCATGTAATCGAGAATTTAAACCCCAATTTCCAAGAATAAGGTCTGTATCACCATCGTTATCAATATCAAATGGTACAACAACATTGTACAGACCATTTGTTCGCGATAAAAAATCAGTAGTTATTTCTTTTAAAATACCATTCTCGTTCCTATAAATTTTCAACGGCATCCAATGCCCCACTATAATAAGCTCTTCGTATTGATCTCCGTCTAAATCTGACCAAACTGCATCTCTAACCAATCCTGGATACAAAAGGCCTTGACTATGTTCAGAGGTCAGATCTCTAAAAACTCCACTTTCATTGATAAGCAGGTAAGATCTTGGGGTATCTCCAAATTTTTGTGATACCGAGGATCCTCCCAGAAAAATGTCCAAATCACCATCTTTATCAA
Source organism: Namhaeicola litoreus (assembly GCF_042679565.1). Lineage (NCBI taxonomy): Bacteria > Pseudomonadati > Bacteroidota > Flavobacteriia > Flavobacteriales > Flavobacteriaceae > Namhaeicola > Namhaeicola litoreus. The sequence goes on from NZ_JBHTMY010000001.1 coordinate 137,011, forward strand.
AATCATTGATGGCAATGGCAGAGGTATTTGTTTCAATTTTCGGCAATCGATTATTTTCAAGTTTTAAATATCCATCATAATTGATGAACAAGCTAGGTTGTAAATTTTCACCCGAAACATATTCACTGCCACCATTGGCAATAAGTAAATCCAAATCTCCATCATTATCAACATCAAAAAATTCTTGGTTATTATTTTCCGTATTAGAAATGCTATCCAATTCATTATTAACATCCAAAAGAAATGTTGCATTATTCTGTTGCAGATATAAGTGAGCATTATGTTTTTTCCCATTCCCGATAAAAACATCATCTAATCCATCATTATTAAAGTCTATAACAGAAATGCGAGGTCCTAGATGTGAGGTCATATAAGGTGCCAATGGTTCTCTTAAAAATTCTTGAGAATCAAGCTCTGTATGTTGAAAATTAGGAATAAAATTATCTTCACTGTTTTTAACTTCAAAAGGATCAACTATAAACTTGTCCAAAACTGCATTTCTAACATCTACTATTGTCGCAGAATTAAGGGCCGGATTAAAAATAATCTGTGATTTTTGGTTGGGCCAAATAACCTCTAAAGAATCTATTTGGCTAATATTTCCAACACCTATTGTTAATTGAGTCGATACCGCGGATAAGTATCCTCTAGTAGGATAATTTTCATAAAAAATGATTCGGTCACCAGAAAATATTTTGCATTTTGCACCAATTCCCAATTTATTGTGTTCTTCACCAATGAAGGATATTTTTATAAAATTACGGTCTGTATATATTTGCTCGCTTCTATTTTCATACAAAAATGCCACCTGATTTAAATTGTTTGTTACGAGATCCAGATCTCCATCGTTATCCAGATCTGCATATGCCGCCCCATTACTAAAAGAGGGAGTTCCTTGGGCGGTTTTGGCAAAGGTTAAATCACCGTTATTCCCAAAAAAATAATTAGGAACTTTTTTCTGCGGTATTTCATTAATCATTTCCATATCATCCGCTGTCATTCCCTTTGATAATCTCTTTTGAATATTCTCATTAGAAATAAAGCTGATATAATCCATATCATTTGTTGCTCCATAAATTCCGTTAGACACAAAAATGTCTTTCAATCCATCGTTATCAAAATCCATCCATAAACCTGCCCAACTCCATTCAGAGGCCGAAACACCTGATAAATAAGCAATTTCACTAAAATATCCGTTCTTTCCGTTCAGATGAAGTGTGTTTTGCATGTACTGAGGATGATATCCATACTTCAGGTAATTCTGATATATATTGTAGTTAAATTCATTGCCTGAAGTTTTATAAGTTTCCAGATCATTGGGCAACATATCCATCGATAAAATATCTACTGCTCCATCGTTATTAAAATCAGCCAGATCATTTCCCATAGAAAAATGTGTGGTATGACCCATGATTTTGTTGTTCTGATGAATCTTTTCCTCAAAAGTTCCATCCCCTTTGTTGAGATACAAATAGTCATTTTCATAAAAATCATTCCCAACATAAATATCCGGGTAACCATCTGCATTGAGATCAGAAATCCCCAACCCTAAGCCAAATCCAATTTTACTGCTAAAAATACCGGCCTCTTCTGTAAAATCTTGAAAAAATCCCCTGTTATTTTTGTAAAAACGATCTCCTGAAATCGAATCTTTTACTTTTCTTTGACTTCCCTTGCCGTAATTGCTCGATGGATGAATTGAATGATTGAGCAAATACATATCTAGATCACCGTCTAGGTCAGCATCAAAAAATGCTGCTTGGGTAGAATACCCTGAAAAATTTAAACCATATTCCTCTGCTTTTTCTAAAAAATTTGGTATTCCATTTTCATCAATACCTTGATTTACATACAACAGATTTCTCCCAGAAATCCCTTTCAAACCATCAACCTGACAAACATAAATATCCGGTAAACCATCATCATTGACATCGGTTATAGTTACTCCTGTAGACCATCCCTTTTTAGTAATATTAGCCTTTTCACCAACCTCTTCAAATTTTAGTTTTCCCTTATTGAGAAATAATTGATTCTTTTCTTGGTTCGAAGCAAAGAAAATATCCTCCAATCCATCCTGATTAAAATCGGCAATACCTACCCCTGCTCCATTATAGTAATACAAATAAGTTAGGATATTTAGTTCTGGTGTATCTTCAAGTTGATTTTTAAAATGAATCCCACTCTTTTCTTCAGGTATAAGTTCAAATATTTCAAGAGTTTGTTCCTTTTCTTTTTGACAAGAAAAAACGAATAGGATAGTAAAAAGAGTGTAGATAAAATTACTTTTGAAAGTCATTCTGAACTATAAAAACGAAAAGTAATAAAAAAATAAATTGGGTCCTTCAAAAAAATTAAAAGACCCAATTCGAACATTAAAAACAATTAAAATTCTTAATAACCGGGGTTTTGGGTAATATTCGGATTAGCAAGTGCTGCCGCCGGAATTGGGAAAAGTATATACTTGGGATCAGACTCATACTCTTTCAACTGAACAGGAGACAAAAATTTACCAAAACGAACTCTATCGTTTCTTCTCCAACCTTCCCACCACAATTCACGGGCTCTTACATCTAAAAGATCGTCAACACTATTAAGGCTAGTTGAACTTTCATTTTTAAACCCTTGAACAATGGTTTGAGCCGTTGATAATTCGCCTTTTCTAGCCAAAGCCTCTGCTTTCATCAATAAGGCTTCGCCGTATCTTGCTATGACAAAGTCGTTGTCAACATTATCTCCACTTTCATTATCTGGCACGTATTTTACTCCTCGAATACCAGCAGTTTCAAGTGTAGTACCACCTGTGATTAATGTGAGTTCCTTTGTAAATACCAAAGGATTTCCTGGTCTGTCTTTTAAGGCTTCTCCTACACCAGGACCACCCGGCCCATATTGTTGGCCAATTTGAAATCCGACGTTGTATCCATTCTTTGCAGTAATCTCTGGGAACCATTTCAAAATTCTTTCATCATTGGGATCGAATTTGTCATAATATTCTGCTAATGTTGTAAAACCATTCCATCCTGAAGGCGTTTGGTTATAGTGTTGTCCCATAAACCATCTTGAACGCACATTACCTGAAGCAATACCTCCAACATTCTCTGATACGAAAATGATCTCACTGGATGTTTGGGTGTTTTCTGGTAAGAAGTTATCCCAATAATCCCCAGCTAAACTCACATTTGAAATAGCATCAACATGTTGAATAACCATATCCATATCGCCATTATCAAAGTTATATGGCCCAGCAGGATTTTCCGCATTAAATACCGCTTTGTTTAAATACATTTTTGCTAATAACCAATGAGCCGCATTTTTATTTGCGATAGTAGCATCGGTTGTTGCGGGTAGATTAGTCAATATTTCATTTAATTCATCTATTACCCAAGCAGTTGCCTCTGATCTCGACAAAACGGGAGCCGCAGCGTTTGGATCACTTCCAATCTCTCTAATAGGTGCAGATCCCCAAAGATCGATTACATGATAATAATGTAATGCTCTTAAAAACCTTGCCTCAGCTTCTTGCTGTGGACTTGGATTGGCACCCAATACAAAATTTGCCTGATTGATTGCCGAGAAAATATCATTCCAAGTATCTCTATTAAATCCATGATCAGGAGCATAGGTTTGTGTATGCAATTGTCTCCAAACTCCATTATCATCCCAGTCACCTCCCCTAGTTGGACCCACAACAGCATCAGTTGAATGTTCATCTAAACAAAACAATCTCGCTTGGTCTTGATACGGACCTCTCATAGCTGTATATGCAGATGCAAGAAGATCCGCCGGATTGGCATTTGAAACTGCATATTCTGTATTGGCGACTTCAAATTCTACACCGTCAATTACTGTTTCTTCTAGATCTGTACAGGCAGTAAAAAGCAACAATCCTGCAGTGAAGAAACTTAAATTCCTTAATTTATTCAAATCTAATCTCATTTTTTTAAGTTTTTTTATTGTTAAAATCCTACAGAAACACCTAGTGTAAATCCTTTAGAGTTTGGATAAGCCAGATAATCCATACCGGCAGAATTCACGCCGCTGATGGCTTTATTGGTATCAACTTCAGGATCGAATCCTGAATAATCGGTAATTACAAATAAATTGTTTGCACTAAATTGAAAACGAAGTCGATCTACATAATTTCCTAATTTATCTCCATTGATCGTATATCCAATATTCAAGTTAGCAAATCTGAAGAAATCTCCTGATTCTAAATATCTTGTAGATGGTGAATTAGGATCCCCTTGAACCTGATTGGTCGTAGCGTATTCTAAAGGCACGTTTCTATCACCCAAAAATGAACCCTTGAAGAATAAAGCATTGGCTGTGTTGTTATAAATATAACCACCAAACTGTCCGTAGAAAGCCGCGCTAAAATCTAAATTTCTCCAATTACCATTTAACGAGAAACCAACGTTGGTATCTGGTAAACCTGATTTTTTTAGAACTTTTTTCGAGGCTCCACCCAATCCGGTATCACTTCCATCAGCTGCTGCATATATTGAGTTTCCATTGGCATCAAATCCTCTCCATTCATTCAAATAGTAGGTATAAAGTGGCAATTTATTCGCGATAATCTGTGCATAAGCACCTGTTAAACCTTGACCATTTATACCTCCTGTTTCGATAAACAATGGGAAATCTTCCATTTTGTTATCCAAGAAGGCTGCATTACCTGATAGTGATAAAGACCAGTCTTCATTTCTTAATACATCCCAAGTTAAAGAAATCTCATACCCTGTATTCTTTAATTGACCAGGCAAATTGACAAAAGTAGCTGCACCAGCATTATTAGGAACATTCGAGGCTCCAGGTTGAGGAAAGATCAAATCTTCAGTAATTCTGTGATAATAGTCAAATGAACCACTCAAATTATTAAATAATCTGAAGTCAACACCTACTCCAAAGTTGGTTGTTGTCTCCCATTTCAAATCGGCATTAGAGTTTCCTGATTGTGAAAGTGCACCATTATTATAGCGTCCGTAAGCTCGTGATGAATAAACACCAAATTCTTGGTTACCAACAATACCCCAGTTTCCACGAATTTTTAAATTGTTTACAGGGCTATCATTGTTATCAAATATTTTATAGGCAACACCCACAGCAGGGAAAGTGCCATAGGTTTCATTCTCACCTACTTTACTCGAACCATCGAAACGCAAAGAAGCAGTTACCAAAAGATTTTCAAAAATCGCCATTTCAGCGCGGGCAAAGAAAGATTGTAACTCTTGAACATTTTTCAAAGAAGATGTTCTAAAATCACTGTTTTTACCTCCCTCAATGTTATCAACCAAATTCTTTTGGTTCACATTAAAATATTTTGCAGAGGCAGTATTGGATTTATATTCATAAGAATAAAAAGAATAACCCAATAAAGCATTTAATGAAAAATTCTCACTAAAATCATTGCGATAAGTCAAAATATTTTCAAACGTCTTGTTGAATCTTTCCACATCAAACAAAAAGGCCAAACCACCTGCAGGAGATCCATCTGCAGTTGTACCACCTGACACATCGTTTAATTGAAAATCGGCAGCCAATTGTGAAGCTCTGTCTGAGGTAGAATAATCCACACCAAAAACAAACTTATAGTCCAATTTATTTGTTATATGTACTGTTGGAGAGATACTCGCCAAAATTCTTGTCGTATTTGCGTTATCATCATAACTATTCAATAGTTGAACAGGGTTCAAATAATCTGACCCTTTTACAAAATATGAACCATCATCATTAAAAATAGGGTAGGTTGGATTCCAGTATAATGCAGAACCCAAAAGGTTTCCGATAAATCCTGCACCCCCTGTAATCAACTGTGCTTCATCAGTAATATGTGAAGTAAGCACATTTGTTTCTAATAAGAATTTTTCATTAAATGCTTTTAAACTGTTATTCAAAGAAAAAGTATATTTCTTCATACCTGTTTCTTTCACAATACCTTCCTGATCTCTATATCCAAAAGACATACGCGTTCTTGAATCATCGCCAGAAAAACTAGCAGAAAGATCATGACTGATTGTATTAGCAGTTCTAAAAATCGCATCTTCGTAATCATATCCTCTAGAACCATGGTCCAAACTTGGTGAACCATTCAAGCTTGCTTGTTCTGCATATTGTTGCGAAGACATCATGTCGATAGGATTCGACACTTTTTGGAATCCCATAGAAGTTGAATAGTCAAATTGTGGTTTCCCAAGTGTACCTTTTTTTGTAGTAATTAAGATAACACCATTCGCACCTCGAGAACCGTAAATAGCAGTAGAAGAAGCATCTTTTAAAACGTTGATACTTTCAATATCATCTTGATTGATAAAATTTAAAGGGTTTCTCGGCGGGGCACTACCCAAACCATTCACATCTCCACCCGCGGCTGAGACATCTCCACCGGCTAAGGGTACCCCATCCACAACAATAAGGGGATCATTCCCTGAACGAATAGAACTATTACCGCGTACCCGGATATTTAATCCTGCACCAGGTTCACCGCTGGTTTGAGTAATTTGCACACCGGCAACCTTACCTCTCAATACTTCTGCAGGGTTTGCTGCATTTACAGTAGTAATATCCTTTGCGCCAATTGCATCAATTGCACCGGTTGCATCAGATTTCTTTACAGAACCATATCCTATGACCACCACCTCATCTAGGGTTTGTGCATCAGCCAACAAGTTAATATCGATTGTTGTTCTTCCATTTACAGGAACGTCTTGTGTAGAAAAACCGACAAAACTAAATTCCAGAACAGCATCAGCTGCTACATTGTCCAACGAATAAAATCCGTCAAAATCTGTGGCAGTACCATTAGAAGTACCTTTTACCACAACATTCACTCCTGGAAGAGGACCCTCTTCAGAATCCACTTTACCCGATACTGTAATTTGAGCAAACATAGCCCCACTGCACAGAACCGTGATCAAAAGTAAAAATCCTTTTCGTAAATTAATTCTCATAATTCATAAATTAGTAGTTAGTTTAAGTAATCGTTAATTGTGATTATAATAAAAGTAGTCTAACGAAAATATTAATTTTAATGAAATCTTAACAGATATTTAAGTTAAATGACAAAATAGGGCATCGAAAACGATTTCGGAAATCAACTTTATTACTACATTTAACAATAATTTTTGTTAAAACAAGGAAATTAACGATCTCAGGTTTTTATCTATCTTATTTGTTTTTGTTTCAACTAACTAACCCTATTATTAATTATAATCTCTTTTATGGAAAAGCATAGCCTCAAAACAATTGCTAAAAAACTAGGAATATCCGTTGCTACGGTATCAAAAGCACTTAACGACTATAATGATATTAGTGCCGTTACAAAACAAAGGGTTAAAGATCTTGCTCAAGAATTGAATTTTATTCCTGATTCTGTTGCCAAGAGTTTACGTGCCAAACAATCAAAAATAATTGGCTTCATTGCTCCTGATTTGATGCATCACTTCTATTTTAATGTTTTATCCGGAGTCTTAAAAGTAGCTCAAGAAAAAGGTTATTTTGTGGTTGTTGCAAGTTCCGAAGATGTTATGGACAATGAAATCAGACATTTACGTTCTTTTGAAAATAAAAGGGTTGATGGAATTTTATTGGCCTTATCAGACAACACTCTTGAATACAGCCACGTCAATAGGGTAGTTCAAAACGAAATTCCATTGGTACTTTACGACAAAGTGAGTAAAACCGTCAAATGCTCAAAGGTAGTTATTAATGATAGAAAAGCCGCTCAGTTGGCTACACAACACTTGATAGATTTAGGTTGCAAGAAAATTGCTGAAGTAAGAGGCTATTTTAACGCTCTTACTGCAATAGATAGATTTATAGGTTATAAAAATGCATTAAGAGAAAACGGCATGACATACAACAGGAAAATTGTTTTTGACGGGAATGGTCCATCCATAAATGACGGAATGCAGGTTGCTGATAGAATTTTTGAGCAGAAAAACGAAATTGACGGTGTGATTTGCCATAATGATTTGTTGGCCATTGGTATAATAATCAGATTAAATGAACTTGGTGTAAAAATACCTGAAGAAATCGCAATACTCGGATTCAGCGATTCTCCTTATACCAAAATATCTCAACCCAGTTTAACCACCGTAAAACAAAATGGTCATGAAATTGGATTAAAAGCATGTGAAATTTTAATTGAAGAAATAGAAGCAAAAGTCAATAAAAAATCTTTTAAAACAAAAACAATAGAAATTCCAATTGAATTAATCATAAGAAAATCGACTCATAAGCCAATTAACTGATGTTAAATCATTTTTTTGATCCCGCATTTATACCTTTAAAATGGTTGATTGTGTAAATTATTTATCCTTTTTTTCATTTCAATATTGTGACCTATTGTGAATAAGAAAAATATCAAAGACTAAGATGTATTTAAAATAAATGTTTTTTATTTTCTATTTAATTTTTCACTCAGTTCTTCCAAGCGTATACCTTTGGTTTCAGGCATCATAAACCTTACAAAAAGCAATTGCAAAAACATCATTAGGGCAAATATGAGAAAGACAACTCCTGGCCCAATAGAGTTAAATAGAAATGGTATAGCAGAGGGAATTATAGCTGCTAAAATCCAATGAACCGAACTTCCAAATGCCTGTCCAGACGCTCGCAACTGGTTTGGAAAGATTTCAGAAATAAAAACCCAAATCACTGCGCCCTGCCCAATCGCGTGGGCCGCAATAAAAATAAATAAAAATACTGGCACGAAAAATCCTTGCCATTTAAAAAAGAAAGCCATAGAAACTAATGTCAAAGAAAAGATATATCCAATAGAACCGATGTACATCAACTTTCTTCTACCTAGTTTATCTATTAGAAATACACCGAGCAATGTGAAAATCAGATTCACCAATCCTATACCCACTGAACTCAACAGTGCACCACTTTTGTCAATTCCTGCCTCCTCAAAAATCCTAGGTGCATAATAGAGAAATGCATTAATTCCTGAAAATTGATTAAAGAAAGCTATAAGAAAAGCCAATACGAGTGGAAATCTATGTTGCTTTTTAAATATATGATCAGAAGCATCTTGTCGTGAGGCAACTTCTTCAAATTCAGAAACAACAGCTTCAGCATTTACATCCGGATAAATTCTTTTTATTAGTTCTAGTGCCTTAATATTTTTCCCTTTTGAAATTAACCACCTTGGGCTTTCAGGCAGAGTTAAAGCGAGTAAAGTATAAACAGCAGCCGGAAAAACTTCTACGCCAAGCATCCATCTCCAAGCGTTTTGTCCCGCATTTCTCAATAAATAATTAGAAAGAAAAGCTATCAAAATCCCCAGAACTATATTGAACTGATAAAGAGAAACTAATTTTCCTCTATTCTCTGCCTTCGCTATTTCTGAAATAAATGCAGGAGCGGCAATGGTAGATACACCAATCCCAACACCACCCAGAAAACGAAAAAAAGCAAATAAAAATGGATTATTTGAAAAGGCAGATCCTAAAGCCGAAATACTATATAATACTCCAATTAGCACCAAAGTATTTTTCCTCCCCCACTTATCAGTAGGTAGACTTCCAAAAAATGCTCCAAAAACAGTTCCCCAAAGCGCCATTCCCATTACCACAATTCCATGAAAGACATCACTAGATCCCCAGATATCTTGCAATTGTTGATCTGCACCTGAAATTACCACAGTGTCAAAACCAAACAAAAAACCCGCTAACGCTGCTGTAATTGACCAAACAAATATTTTATTTTTCATGAATCATGAATTAGGACAAAAAGATACAAAAAAAGAAAACAGACCTTAGTTTGGTTAGATCTGTTCTCTATGCTAAAAACAATTAAATAAATTATGAAAATTAACAAACTCCAATTGAGTAATTAACTTCTCATTCATTCTTTTCGAATGAATTACAAATTGAATTTAATCAATAACTTAAGGCAAATTAAATTTAATCCAAAAAAAAGGCCTTTTCCCTACCGAAATCGATTTAGGAATTAGTAAAGTTTAACGTTTGTTACAATTCTTTTGTATCCAATTTTAATTATATCATCGAGTTTGACTCTATTACCCAAGTAACCTTTTCCAATAAAAGCAATAAACAAAAAATCAAAACGTTCATAGTTTGGTAAATCTATTACTCTAAAACAAATATGGTCATCAATTTTGAATCTATGAGCATACAAAGCAAGTATCAAGAAGCTGCTCTTTTTGCTGCAGAAAAACATCAAATACAGAATGTTCCGGGCACAAAAGCCAACTATTTTTTGCATTTATCTAATGTGGCCATGGAAATATTGATTGCCTCATCTCATACACCTAATTTTGATGTAGAATTTGCGATACAGGTTGCCTTATTACATGATACCTTAGAAGATACACATACAAGTTTTGCGGAGATTACCGAAATTTTTGGACCCTACGTAGCACAAGCTGTTTTAGCACTTACAAAAGATGATCAACTGCCGCAAGAAGAACAAATTTTTGACAGCATAGAACGAATAAAAAAATTACAACCTGAAGTTTGGGCTGTCAAATTGGCCGATAGAATTAGCAACTTACAACCTCCACCAGAACATTGGAACGGTGATCGAGTAATGAAGTACAAAGAACAATCAGAAAAAATTCATCTTCTACTGAAAGATGGTAACGAGTACCTTGCAAAAAGATTGGATGAGGTCATAAAAAAATACCCTTGATTATAGTATTTCTTCTAATTCTTTAATTCTTCGCTGCTTTTCAGGCTCTCTATTTTTTTTAGCAAAAGAAGTATGGAATTTATGCATTCTCAAAAAATCTATTTGCATTTTTATCCAATCCATTTTAGTACTAATCTTTCCTCTTTCTTTTAATTCTGAGAAAAGTAATTCTGAAATTGGATGATAATCTGATCTACCGAGATAATCTAAATCAACATCACAAATTATTTTTTCTAATTCATTCTGTGGGTTTTGCGGTATTTTTGTGGCGAGAATCATATTTTGTACTTTGCCTATATCCCGCTTTGAAAAATTAAACTCAGCCAAAAGTTCTTTTGCAATTTCTACTCCTGCTTCCTCATGATTTTCCTCGTCGCGAACAAACCCTATATCGTGCAGTAAAACCGTCAATCTCAATAATTTGGCCTGATGACTTTTGATTTTTTCTCTTCTAACATAGACATTACATACTTTTAACACATCTAGAGTATGATGTATACCATGATAGTGAAGATAATCTGGCAGTTCGTTTTTTAATATAGTTAAGATTTTATTCCTTAAAGAAATATAACCGTTCATTATAATGGACTTTGAATCATTGAGGATATAAGCCAAAATACAACGAATGAAATAACAAAGATAAAACTCAAGGCAAAATATTTAATCGATTTTTGCACACAAGTAAATTTTGCATCAATGATCTTACTCTCTGCATGAATTTGCTCGCTTAATTGTTTAAAAAGCTTTTCATGATCACCACAAATTTCAATCGTTTTTTTGGTGTATTCTTCTATTGAACCAAATGCTCGGACTGCATCCATAAAAAAGAAAACGTTCTTTTCATATTTTAATTCCATTTGTGGCTTAAAGCATATAAAACAATAATAAATTGAAATTAAAACGCAAATTAGCCAAAGTGACACCAAAACAATCAAGAATACATTGCCCTTTAGCAAGGAGCCAATATACTCTAAGCGATCTACAAACAAACCCAATATTAAACTATGAAAAGAAAAGATAACACCCGCTTTCAATTCGGAACCTTTGATTAATTTCTCTAAACGTTCTAGCTGTTCCCAATAGTTATTGGGATCTTGATCTTGTAAATCGATTGGTTTTTTTAAATTAGAATCTGACACAACATTAAATTACTTTATGTTCTGAAGTTATTTTTGTATAATTTTCTTTTTTTGCCTTCAAACCCTTTACAAAATACATTTTCATAAGGCCTTTATTCTTGGCCTCAATCTCACCTCTATATTCACAATCATAGACATCATTGATTAATTCAAAGGTGTCTTCAGAAATATTGATCATCCCAGGTTCAGACATACTTTCCATTCTGGCAGCAACATTTACAGTATCTCCCCAAATATCATAAGCAAATTTCTTTGTTCCCACTACTCCGGCAACCACCGGCCCTGTATTTATTCCAATACGCACATCGAAACAGGTTATGCCAGCAGGTTTCATTAATTTGGTTGAAGATACAAAATTGGTCATTTCTATTGCAGCCTGCACCATACTTTTCGCATGATTTTTTGAAGAGGCCATCAATCCACCTGCACACATATAGGCATCACCAATCGTTTTGATCTTCTCCAGACCATATTTTTCCATAATCTCATCAAATTTAGAAAAATAATAGTCAACACTATGCACCAACTCTTCAGGTGTTAAATGTTGAGCAAAAGTTGTAAAACCTTTAAAGTCAGTAAACAGAACAGTGACAGAATTGTAACTTTTCGCTTTTACTTTGCCGTGCTTTTTTAATTCAAGTGCAGTCTCTTCAGGCAATATGTTTAACAATAAATCATCTGATTTATCTTTCTCTGCCTCAATGATCTGCTTGGTTTTTTTCATAAACCTATATCGGTTAAATACACCCATCACCAAGAGAAAAAGGAGCACTGATGAAAAGATTGTACCATATATCACATTTCTCTGTTTCTGCACTTTTAGCTCTTGAATTTCTCCTTCTTTCTCAAGCAAACTTATTTCATCTTGCTTTTTGTTTAAATCGAAATCGAATTGTAGACCTCTAATTTTATCATCTGTCTCAAGATTAAACAGAGAGTCATTTTGAGCCAAATATTTGTTTTGGTAGTTATAGGCATTCCTAAAGTCACCTTGATTTTTGTAAGCTTTAGAAAGACCATCATAAATATCTCTTAACTCATAAGTTAATTCCATTTCTTTGGCTAAAGTCTCAGCTTCCTCAAAAAATCGAATCGCTTCTTTTGCATCATTTTTTTGATTTACAATACCTTTTTGGATCAATATTTGGATATTTTCATATTGCTGGTCATTGGCTATGGCTATCTCATGGCCTAAATCTAAGTACTGGTTAGCTCTTTCAAGATCTCCCATATGGTAATAGGTTTGACCCAAAAACATTAAATTTTCTGCGTAATAAATAGTGTTTTCTGTAATACTTAATGCTTCCTTAAAGCTTTTTAATGCCTCCTCATAATTAGCCTGATCATCTTTAATAAGACCAACACCAAAGTAATAGGCCTTCGCTAATTCAATATTATTTCCAGACACCAAATAAGGCACCATTTGGTTATAATAATCCAAGGCCAACTCATAATCCTGTGGGTTATCTGCATAAGTGATGGCAATATTTCCCAATGCTGAAACAACCCTTAATGAATCTTTAATTTTTTCTGCAATACGTAGAGAGCGTAAACTAAATTCAATGGCCTTGGCATTACTTCCTTGAAGCCGATAAAGACCTCCCAGATTATTCAAAATATTAGCGATTCCGGTTGAATCTGTAGAAAGTTCAAAGGTTTCTAAAGATTTTGTCCAATTATCAAAGGTTTCTATATAATTCCCTTGATAATAGTGAACTAACCCAATTTGTTTGAAAGCATAAGCTTCCCCTTTGGTAAAACCAATTTCGTTAGCCAATTTCTTCGCCCTTTGTGCAAATTCCAATGATTGTGAAAATTCACCTTGGTTTAATAAATCTGAACTAATTTCATTCAAAGCATTAACAGATAAGCTGTCTTTTTTACTTTTCGTAAGAACATCTCTAAGACTATCTATATTCTTACTCTGACCAAGTACATGAAAAAAGCTTAGGCATAATAATATTATTATGCCTTGCTTAAATGGTTTAAGTATTTCGACCAAAAGTCTATGCTTCATGCTAATTCTTTATTATCTCAAAGGTAACTATTTTAGATGAAGTTGTAATTCTCACAAAATATATGCCCGCCCTCTGAGCACTTATATCCAGATTAATATCATTAGAATTGTTTTTCTTAAATGATTTACTGGCTACTACTACTCCGCTAATATTAAGTACATCCACATTTCCAGACTCGATCAAATTGCGTTTGATGGTAAGAGGTCCAATTGTAGGATTTGGGTATACCACATAATCTGTATTCTGATCGGTATCTGTTCCTTTTGCATCGCATTTGTTCGAATCTAAGGAAGCCTCAGAAGAAATAGAGGTTTTTTGTGTCCCATTAAAAGTAGTCAAATTCCAGTACAACTTATTTCCATCAAATAATATAGAAAACACTCCTTCTCCCGGTGTAAAAATAACAGGTGGTGCACCTTGAAATGCACCTAAAGAAGATAAATTATTATCAGGACCAACCAAAACATATACAGGCACGTCATTTGGATTATAATATCTAAAGTTCGCTACATATTTAAATCCATTTGTGCTGTTAGCATCGTATTCAACACAGTCCAGATAAGTTCTCACATTATTCAGGTTATCATCAAAAGATGTCACATAAAGTGATCCTGTTTTATCTAAATTTACAATATAATTATCAGGATTTTCTACCCCAATCTTAAACACACCAACATCGCCTACCACATAATCAAGACCAAAGTCATTGATAAAAGTATACTTCAACCCAGTAGGGAATACATCCACTTTTGATTCATTGTAAACAAAACCGCTAAAATTAGGGGTGATCAAATTTGTATTCACCGGTTCACCCTCAGTGATTAAGATATCATTTGTGGATAAATTTAGCTGTGCAGGCTCAACCGTCAATATACTCTCAACAATGGTATACTCTAAACCATAATTTTTGACCGGAGGTATAATGGTAATTTTATATTGGCCAACCGGTATTTTGGACTGGAGCGTGTAAGTATTTATTAAATCTGAAAAATTGTATTCAATTCCTCCTGAGAACACACTTTCCACATTATCGTTAAAAGCAAATCCGTTTATTGCCACATTTAAGTTTGCTTGTGGATTGACACCGTATTTTACAGTCAAATCATTTATGGTAACAGCCAAAGTCGCTTTAATAATCTCAAGTTTCCCGTGTTCTTCGGCGTATGCTATTAAATAGTTGTCTGTTCCTTTTACTCTGATCTCATAAATTCCGGTTCCTGGAATACTTTCGAAATTATTTCTGTCATACTCCAAATTATTGGAATCGATGAAATAATATTCCAATCCCTGAGGGAAAACAGATGTAATTGTTTCATCATTTACAAATCCTGTTAGTTCAGAAGTCAATTGTTCAAAAGGCAACACTCCATATTTGATTTCCAAATCTTCGGATGAAACCATCAATGTTTTCTTATCTATGATCAATTTTCCGTGATTCTCACCATAAATTAAAGCGTAATTCTTGGGTTCTCTAATTCTAATATCAAATGTACCAACACCTTGTGTTGCCAATCCCTCTACTTCAAATTCCTCGCCCTTCGCGTTTACAAAATAAAATGGTACACCATCCGGATAAACTATTTCCACCGTTTCATCGTACTCAAATCCGTCAAAGGTTAAGGACAGTAATTCTGTAGGATTATCTCCATAATTGATCTCTATATCGGCTACTTCAACCGTTAAGACCTTAGGAGCTACAGACAAATTACCTGATTTATAAAGTACATTAAAATTAGCTGCCATGTTATTTATAAATGCTCCTGGGTAGATCAAATGAGGTTCTGTTGTGGTGACATCATTTCCTGTAATCAAATTGATCGAATAGAATTTTTCTATCTTCAATTCCGGTTCTTCATCGGAAATTGTAAACTCTAAATCGAAAACTGAGAATACTTTTGAATAGTCATTCAAATCTGTCTCGTCACCAAGTCCACTGTCATTGGCGATACTCAATTGTCTTCTACCATTCTCAATGGCAATATCAAAAATATTATCAAACAGATCTTCAGAATTAGCGATACTTAATTGTCTGCGACCATTGGCGATACTCAATTGTCTTCTTCCATTAATAATTGTTTGATCAATGTAATCAGAAAATTGATTTACTCCTAAATCCACAAAATTGTTTGCAATACTTAATTGCCTTCTTCCATTTTCAATACCACTTTTAGTTGAAATCCAACTTCCATCTTCTATAAAAGATAAAATTTCAGTATACCTCGCGATGTTGGAATTCAAACCATTAATCAACAACAGCGTATTATTCAAATCATTTTCATAAAAATCACTTTGATGAGCTGTCTTAATTCTGCTTAAAAATTCTTCAGTATTTGCTATGCCGGTTTCTTCAAAATTATAGGTTAATGGCACTTCAATCAGATCGCCATAGGTAATTGACACGTCTTCAGCTTTGATTTCCAGATCTTTTTTAGTCACACTAAAACTTCCTGTCACAAAATTGATTTGATAGGTAGCTTGCTGTTCTTCTGACAATACCTCTTCAAAAAATGGCGTAATCAAATAAAAATCATTTACATCCGGATATGGAAATACCGCAGGACTGCTATATTTTACCTCGGGCAGACCAGTACTCTCGTAAGTCACTCCCTCGGGCAATCCCTCAACATGAAAAGAAAACTCATAAATTTGTCCATACTCTATAGAAAAGTTATCCGCGATTATATTAACCAGGTATTTTCCGTCTGGGTAAAAGGTTAATCCATTTGATATTCCTTTATCTGCACCTGTTTCTGTTTTGCCTTCAGTTTCGACTATTAATACAGGATTTCCCGAAAATGTATTGACCTTGGCAACAATTTGTTTATCACTTACAGAAACAATTTCTAACTCCTGTCCATCAAATATAACTGTAGGTTCACTTGGCAGGTATTCTCCTAAGATCTTAACCTCAAAAGGTGTTGCTCCGGGAGTTATACCATCTTCTACCACTAACTGTGTAATATTGGCTGTTTGCGCCGCAATTTGACCAAAGGCTGCTTCCATATTGATTAGTCCTTCCCCTGCCTGATCTTTATCACCCGCAGGAATCGAAGTTTGTTTCACAAGTTGCAAAGCCTTATCAGCCTTAATATTTGTTAGTTCGACCGCCTCTATTGGAAGTCCACTAGGATACCACGAAGGTAAGGCCGACATCAACAAAGCGAATGCACCTGCAGCATGAGGGGCGGCCGCGGAGGTGCCAAAAAAGTTTGGAAAACCTGTTCCATCAATATCCTGCCCAATAGAACTCACATTTGTATCTACACCATCAGGTGCAGATAATTTAATCTGAAGTATCTGATTGCTCGATAAGGTTCCGGCAAACGAAGAGAATGCTTGAGCATCAGGATTTTGAGCAGTTCTATAATCAACCGCCGCAATGGCATTTGCAGCTGGAGTCATGGCGTGCCCACTCACAGTAGGTGCACCACCATACTCTAAGAATTCAAGACCATCTGCACGAAAAGCAATAAATCTAAAAGGTAAGCCATTAGTAGCTGCACCATTTGTACTTGTAATCATAATGTTCGCGGTTCCGCTACCTGTAGCTTGAAACACCATTATTTCTGTAGGATCTCCATCTTCATTTACGCGATTATTACCTACAATTAAATTGCCATTATCATCAACAATATAAAAATCAAGGTCTGTAAAGGCACCGCTTAAATTATCCTGTGAAGCGATATCCTCCTCCCATTGTAAAACCAGCATGTATACGCCTTTTTCTACACTAATTTTTTGTAAGATATCTGGTGTTCCATCTGGGTTCGTGCCAAAGACATGTGCTCTTACATTACTTCCGGATGTTAAAAAGTTGGTTTTAGGAAGGTTTAGGGAACTTGAAAATGTCGCCTGATAACCATTATCAGCAAAATTTCCAGCAGAAGTAAAATATAATTTACCATCTTGTGAAGTGAAATTTTCAATAGCCTGAGAAATTCTTCCGTCACCAAAAAAGGGCTCGGTAGGAAAGGTGATGTCATCAACAATTATATCACAATTAGCTTCTTGCAGAGCCTTAATGGCTAACTCAAAATTTCTTGGAGATAGAATTCCTGTGTGAAATGCGAGTTCAGAAGCAGGCGCAACATCGTGCAAAATCTGCAACATTGCTCTTCCCTCATCAGAAGCCTCGCCATAAGGAAAATCTAGTAAAACATCTACAGGCAGATCATATCCATCTGGATTACCTATTCCAGGTAGGTCGCCATTTTCTACATCAACTGTAGCTTTAGATTTACCCGTAAATGGTTGCTTATCATAACTATCTGAAATTACACCCACCTTGATACCTTTCCCATCAACAGGTACAATTTCTCCGTCTCTTAATATTCTAAATGATTCACGCACTACAGAAGTTCTTTGAACTGTATCACCTTGTGAAGTAGCCCGTTCAGCATTTCGAAATGAAGGGACCAACAAACTCGCAAACTTTACACTTTCGAAATTCTCCAATTCAAGAAGTCTGCTAATCGGGAAAAAAACGTCTGCCGCTGTTAGTTGATCCAACAGTATAATATCAGGATCAATGATAAAATTGGATAAATTTGGATTTGAATTGAATTGTAAGGAGAAAGTATTCTTAAGCAGATTAATCAAATTTGGCATTTGATTTGCGCCTGGTATAATCTCAATTAAAACTTCATTATTGTCATTAATTCTATATATCAAATTTGAGGGATTCTCTCCTGCTTCACCCTTTGCTAAGGACTTCAATCTTAAGTCCAACTTTCCTTCCGTCTTTCCATTATCTTGTCCATGGACCGGAAAAATAAATCCAGTTTCTTCTTGAGGACAATTAACCGAATTCGCATCCGCAATCACAACAAAAATCTTCCCATTTGGGCCAACGACTTCCCATTCTACAGATTCATTTTTTGCAAATTGAGTCTTAAATGCTTTTATGTATTTTCCTCTTTTAAAGTAATTGGTACCATTGCCAACCACAACACCTTTCTTCGTCCAATAACTCTTATCAACATCAACAACAATGTCTTCTCCATTATCATTGTCATAGCTAAAGGATACTTGGTATAAGCCATTTCCTATATCTTCCACACAGGCATAAAGTGTTAGATTGTAGTTATTCTGTTTATTGTTTCCCTTTTTCTGAGCCAAAACTAAAGAAGGAATCAATAATAGTAGGGTCAATAAAATTGTAAGATGTGACCCTATTTTAAAATGACCATGGTCTTTTAAAAAAATAGACGATAAAAAAGAGTAAATATTTTTCATAACGAGGGGATTAACAATTCTTTGGATTAAAGAACCTAAGTAAACTACATTTACAAATTTAATATTTTAGCTATTGATATAGTTGTACTTTTCTTGCATCAACTTGGACTTTTATCTCATTTTTCGCTTAAAGATATTTTTTTTGGAAAACAAAAAACCTCCCAAATAATTAAATAAAATCAACAAAACTTCTTAAAAGATAGGTAAAACAACGTTTGGCAAGTTTTCTTCCAATTCTTTTTAAATTTTGGTCATTCTCATTAATTTCTTTAAAGAATTGTGATTCGTATTTGTTATTCAACAAGCATATTTCCGTAAATTTATAAGATACTTTAAAATATATTTCTTGTGGAACAGTCTTATCGAATTACAGTGAATGACTCTTTTGAGTTAAACATATCGCAGGCCGAACTCAATCAAATAAATACAGTTACTAACGATTATCGCAAATATCATTTACTCGATGACAGAGAGGCTTATAAAGCTGAAGTTCTAGAAAAAGATTTTTTTAACAGGCATTATAAAATCGATCTCAACGGTAATCTTTATCAAATAAAAATAGGTCATCCGCTAGATCTTATCATCGAGAGGATGGGATTCGAAATGGGTGCCGGTAAAAAATCAAATGTGATCACTGCACCCATGCCTGGGATTATTATCGATGTCAAAGTAGCTCCGGGTGATGAGGTTGAGGAAGGTGATATCTTGTTTATTTTGGAAGCCATGAAAATGGAAAATGCTATATCCTCCCCGAAAAAGGCGAGAGTTAAACGTATATCGGCAAAAAAAGAGGACACTGTAGAAAAAGGAAAAGTGATCGTAGAACTGGAATAAGCTTATTTTATGAAAAAAATATTAGTTGCTAATAGAGGTGAAATAGCTCTGCGGGTTATGAAAACGGCAAAGAAAATGGGAATAAAAACCGTGGCTATTTTTACTGAAGCAGATAGAGCTGCACCCCATGTTAAATTTGCGGATGAAGCCGTTTTAATTGGTGAAAATCCATCAAATAAATCCTACTTACAGGGAGATAAA
Source organism: Namhaeicola litoreus (assembly GCF_042679565.1). Lineage (NCBI taxonomy): Bacteria > Pseudomonadati > Bacteroidota > Flavobacteriia > Flavobacteriales > Flavobacteriaceae > Namhaeicola > Namhaeicola litoreus. The sequence goes on from NZ_JBHTMY010000001.1 coordinate 157,094, forward strand.
ATCATTGAAGTTGCAAAAAATCTAGAAGTGGATGGAATTCACCCCGGCTATGGTTTTTTAAGTGAAAACGCAACATTCGCAGAAAAAGTAGAAGAAAACGGGCTGATTTTTATTGGTCCGAAATCTAAAGCCATCAAAATGATGGGTGATAAATTATCTGCCAAAGAAGCTGTTAAGCATTACAATATTCCAATGGTCCCTGGAGTAGACAAGGCCATTTCCAATATAGAAAAAGCAAAAGAAATAGCAAACCAGATCGGTTTTCCTATTTTGATCAAAGCTGCTGGTGGCGGAGGTGGAAAAGGAATGCGAATTGTAGAAGGTGAAAAAGATCTGGCCTCACAGATGGAAAGAGCTACAAGTGAAGCCTTGTCTTCTTTTGGTGATGGATCTGTCTTTATAGAAAAATATGTTTCCTCACCTAGACACATAGAAATTCAAGTACTGGCAGACCGCCATGGAAATATTGTCCATCTCTTTGAAAGGGAATGCAGCATTCAGCGCAGATATCAAAAAGTAGTGGAAGAAGCACCTTCTGCCATTTTAACACCTGAAGTAAGAGCAAAAATGGGAGAGGCAGCTGTAAACGTAGCACGTGCCTGTGATTATTTGGGTGCCGGTACCGTGGAGTTTTTGGTAGACGAGCAACTGAATTTTTACTTTTTGGAGATGAATACACGACTACAAGTTGAACATCCCGTTACAGAACTTATCACTGGGTTAGATCTGGTAGAACTGCAAATTATGATCGCAAGAGGAGAAAAAATCCCTTTTAGTCAGAATGATTTAAAAATAAACGGACATGCCATAGAACTGCGTGTGTACGCTGAAGATAGTAAGAATAATTTTATGCCCAATGTGGGAAAATTGACGAGGTATATAAGACCCGAAGGAGAACATATCCGTTTAGATGACGGCTATGAAGAAGGTATGGAAATTCCCATTTTTTACGACCCAATGATCTCAAAATTAATCACTTATAGCAAAACTAGAATTGGAGCCATCGAATTGATGATCAAGGCTATAGAAAATTATAAGATTACAGGTGTAGAAACAACTTTACCCTTTGGCAAATTTGTAATGAAAAATGAATCTTTCCGATCAGGAATGTTCAATACACATTTTGTAAAAGATTTTTACAACCCAATCTTGCTGGAAAAAGAGCTGAAAAATGAGGCTAAAATTGCGGCATTATTGGCGCTGAAATTATATACAGAAGAGCAAAAATTATTGAGACTCCCTAATGTAAACCTCAACAAAAATGGATAAAGAATTGTCTAAAATAGAGAAGTTAGAACACCGCGTTTCACTTGCACATCAAGGTGGAGGAAAAGAGCGAATCGCAAAGCAACACGCAAAAAAGAAATTGACAGCAAGAGAACGTATAGATTATTTGCTCGATGAGGGCTCATTTGAAGAAATAGGTGTCTTGGTTACTCATCGATGTACAGATTTTGGCATGGAAGATCAAATCTATTTTGGCGATGGTGTAGTAACAGGCTATGGAACAATTAACGGTCGTCTCGTTTATATTTTTGCTCAGGACTTTACTGTTTTTGGCGGTGCATTGTCAGAAACGCATGCCGAGAAAATTTGTAAAGTCATGGATCAAGCACTAAAAGTTGGTGCTCCTATAATAGGTTTAAATGATTCCGGAGGTGCAAGAATTCAGGAAGGTGTTAGATCTTTAGGCGGTTATGCAGATATTTTTTTTAGAAATGTCCAATCTTCGGGCGTAATTCCGCAACTTTCGGCCATCATGGGGCCCTGTGCAGGAGGAGCGGTTTATTCTCCTGCCATGACAGATTTTACTTTGATGGTAGAAGAAACCAGCTATATGTTTGTCACTGGTCCAAACGTGGTCAAAACAGTGACCAACGAAGAAGTAACTTCAGAAGAATTGGGCGGTGCGTTTACACATGCTACAAAGTCGGGCGTAACTCATGTCACCAGTCCAAACGACGTAGCATGTTTAAACGATCTCAAATTACTTTTGAGTTATTTGCCTCAAAGCAACAGAGAAACGACCAAAAAATTACCTTTTGAACTGGGTACAGAGATAAGAGAAGAATTAGAAACAATCGTACCAGAAAACACGAACAAACCCTATGATATGCATTTGGTGATCAAAAACATCATCGATAAGAATTCGTTTTTTGAAATCCAAAAGGATTATGCAGAAAACATCATAGTGGGTTTTGCGAGATTGGCGGGTAGAAGCATAGGAATTGTAGCCAATCAACCCATGAGTTTAGCCGGATGTTTAGACGTTAACAGTTCTAAAAAAGGAGCCAGGTTCGTACGATTTTGCGATTGTTTTAATATTCCTTTACTCGTCTTGGTGGATGTACCCGGCTTTTTACCCGGAACAGATCAAGAATGGAATGCAATTATTACGAATGGAGCCAAATTGCTATATGCATTAAGTGAAGCAACAGTTCCAAGAATTACGGTGATTACAAGAAAAGCTTATGGTGGAGCTTATGATGTGATGAATAGTAAACACATTGGCGCCGATTTAAATTTTGCTTGGCCAACAGCCGAAATTGCCGTGATGGGAGCAAAAGGTGCTGCCGAAATTATTTTTAAAAATGAGATCAAAAAAGCAGAAAATCCGGAAGAAAAACTAAAGGAAAAAGAAGCGGATTACGCCAATAAATTTGCTGACCCTTATCGTGCTGCCAGAAGGGGTTTTATTGATGAAGTCATCTACCCGAAAGATACTAGGAGAAAACTGATCAAAGGATTTCAGGCATTAGAGGGTAAATTAATCCAAAAACCCGACAGAAAACACGGAAATATTCCGCTATAAAAAAAGGCCCGTGAGGGCCTTTTTATTATTTATTCATTGTCAACTTTCCTTCTTTATTCGCCAATTCCCAGGCAGTATAGAAAATAAGTTCTGTCCTTTTTTTCAATAAATCAAATTCAATTTTATCTACTGTATCTGTGTCTTTGTGGTAATCCACATGTGAGCCATTATAGTAAAAAATAATAGGGATATTGTTTTTTGCAAAATTCCAATGATCCGACCTGTAATAGATTCTTTCTGGATGGTCCTGATCGTTGAAGGTATAATCCAAATGTAGATTTGTATAAGTGCTATTCACTTCCTCGCTGATATCGTGTAATTCTTGTGAAAGCTTGTCAGCGCCAACTAAAAACACATAATCTTCGGTCTCAAAATTTCTATTTCCTATTCTGCCAATCATATCTATATTTAAATCAACCATGGTGTTTTCGAAAGGAAATACAGGGTGCTCTGCGTAATAAGCTGAACCTAGTAATCCTTTTTCCTCTCCGGTAACAGGCATGAATAAAATACTCCTTCTAGGTCCATGACCCTCTGCTTTTGCCAGACTAAAAGCTTCTGCTATTTCCAATAATCCTACAGTTCCTGAACCGTCATCGTCAGCACCATTATAAACTTTTCCATCATTAACACCAACATGGTCATAGTGCGCTGTAATTATTATAACTTCGTCCTTTAAATCAGTACCTTCTAAATAACCCAACACATTTTCAGAAAGAACTTCTCTTTTTTCAACACCCAATTTAAAACTCACTTTGTTTCCTTTTATCTTCGTGAAAGCATTGGTCTTTCCTGATGCAAAATTCTCATTAGCTTTTAGAAGTTTCTCCATGGAAGTTTTTGTCAGTTTTTCTGCAACTGAAGGTTTGATATAAAAGTTTCCGGTAGCTGAAGAAGATTCTTCTGAGGCTAAACCAAGCCTTTCATTTGTTAAATAATGGGTATATTTCTCTAGGTATTCATCATACTTCTCATCAGAACTTTGGTTCACTACAAATATCATTTTAGCGCCCTTTTCATAAGCATATTTAGAAGCACTTCTCGTCTTGATTCTATCTGACTGAACGATAACTAAACCTTTGTTCTCTAAGTCCAAACTAGCTAATTCAGCTTCGCTTCCTTCACCTCCAAAAACAATGTCAATGGGAATTTCGGGAGTATCCTGACCTGTACCAGAGTAGACTACCCCGTCCTCCATATTTTTCAGCGTTTCCTCTCCAATTTTAACATAAATATTACCTGGTTTCGTAGCTACCAATTCAACTTCCTGAAAGTAACTCATCTTATTCCCGTTCTTTACCACAGGTTGCAAGCCTAAATCTCTAAAAGTACTTTCAATAAAAGCCGCCGCCATTTTTTGCCCACGTTTCCCTGTTTCTCTACCTTCCAAAGCATCAGAAGCCAAAATCGTAAGGTCTTCTTTTAAATCATCTACGGTGATACTATTCCCATATTTCATCGCCACTTCGCTTTTTGCAACCTTCATTGGTGCTTGGGCAAAAGCAATCCCACTCAACAATAATGCCGAGCTCAAAATAATTTTCTTCATCAAAATTTGTTGTTTTTCAATCGTGTTAAATCAATTCTGCAGATAAACCCAGTTGAAGTAGTTTAGAACATCTCGGTTTGAGATCATCTATTTCCCCTGTTTTTACTGTGCATTTTCCTTTATAATGCACCAAATATGTGCATTGTTCTGCTTGTTCTAGTGTGTGTTCACAAACATCTATTAAAGAATCGATCACATAATCAAACGTATGTACATCATCATTGAATAAGACAATTTGGTGCTGTTCGAGTTCTTTTTCTAGAACATCAAAATCTTCTTGTATTCTTTCTTTTGTACTCATAATCCTTTTCTTTACAATAAATTCTGCTCGCTAATTTAAAAATTTAAGCGAAACCCAGTTGTTTTTTTCCAATTTTCCATCATATTTCATGCCTAAATTTTCTGCAGCTGCTCGCAAAGCAGTAACATCCTCTACATAAAATCCGCTCAACAAAAGAATTCCACCATTTTTTAAACAACCATGGTAGGCAGCCAAATCATTTAGTAAAATATTCCGATTAATATTAGCAATGATCAAATCGTAGCGCTGATCTTTTAACAACCCCACATCTCCTTTATAAACATCGATGTGACTGCATTGATTTCGCTCTATATTTTCAAGTGCATTTTCATAACACCATTCATCAATATCAATCGCATCGGTATGTTTTGCACCTTTCATTTCGGCAAAAATGGCCAAAATTCCAGTTCCGGAACCCATGTCGAGCACATCCTTTTCTTTTAAATCCAGGCTCAATAGTTGCTCAATCATCATGTGTGTTGTTTCATGATGACCTGTTCCGAAACTCATTTTAGGTTCAATGACGATATCGTATGTCAAATTCGGATTTTTATGAAACGGCGCTCTCACGCTCACCATATCTTTAACCGATATCGGTTCAAAATTCTTTTCCCATTCTTCATTCCAATTCACCTGTTCAATTTCTTCAGTGGAATAGGTAATCTTAAATTCATCCGATTGAAGTATCTGTATTGAATCGAGAATATTTTCATGCCAATCTTCTTGTTGGATAAAAGCATCCACCCCATTTTCATTTTCCACAAAGCTTTCAAAACCTACTTCGCCGAGTTCTGCAATTAATATTTCGGCTGCAGGCTGCAGGGGTTCTATGTTAAAATAATATCCGATATAATTCATTCTACTTATTTTAGACAAAAAAAGGCAGCCAAAAGACCGCCTTATCTGCATATTTATTTGTTTAAATCGACTTGATCAAACTCACAAAATCTTTGCTATTCAAAGAGGCTCCACCAATCAAACCGCCATCTACATCTTCTTTGGAAAAAATTTCTTTGGCATTTTCAGGTTTTACACTTCCTCCGTATAAAATTGAAATTTCTTCAGCCACATCGCTTGTATATCTTTCTGCGATCAATTCTCTTATAAAAGCATGCATTTCTTGCGCTTGCTCCGGCGTTGCTGTTTCGCCTGTTCCAATAGCCCAAACCGGCTCATAAGCCAAAACAATACGTTTCCATTGGTCTGAATTTAAATGAAATAAGGCATGTTTAATCTGGCTTTCAACTACTTTAAAATGATCTCCTTTTTTTCTATCTTCTAAAACTTCTCCAAAACAAAAGATGATCTTCATTTTATTTTTAAGCGCTGTATCGACTTTGGCTTTTAAGATTTCATCATTTTCACCAAAATATTCTCTTCTCTCTGAGTGACCTAGAATTACCGTATCGATATAGATTCCTTTTAACATCTCAGCAGAAATTTCTCCGGTAAAAGCACCACTTTCACTCTGATGCATGTTTTGAGCCGCCACCTTGATCTTAGAATCTTTCAATAATTTACTCGCTTTTTGGAGATTTACGAAGGGCGGAGCGATAATGACCCGCACATTTTTATCTAAATGCAAATGTTTCACTTCCTTTTTTATTTCTTTGACAAGTGTTTTTGTTTCTTTCAAAGATTTATTCATTTTCCAGTTTCCGGCAACTATTTTTTTTCTCATGGTATTCTATTAAAATTCGGTATGCAAAGATAGTAAAACACAAGGGCTTAAAACAGATAAAATGGTTACTTTTGCACAAATTTGTGACAAAAATGAATAAGGCTAAACTCGTAAAACAAATACAAAAGAAAAAATCATTTTTATGTGTAGGATTAGATGTCGATCTGGAAAAAATTCCCGTTCATCTATTGTCAGCAGAAGATCCTCTGTTCGAGTTTAGCAAGCAAATCATCGATTCCACTCACCACACTGCAGTTGCCTACAAGCCCAATACAGCTTTTTTTGAGGCATATGGAATAAAAGGTTGGCAGGCTTTGGAAAAAGTAAACCGCTATATTAAAGAATATTACCCCGAAATTTTTACGATTGCCGATGCCAAAAGAGGAGATATTGGGAATACCTCTACGCGCTATGCCAAAGCTTTTTTTGAAGATTTGAATTTTGATTCTGTCACAGTTGCTCCGTATATGGGCAGAGATTCTGTAGAACCATTTTTGGCTTTTGAAGATAAGTTTACGATTATGCTTGCCTTGACATCAAATCCCGGTGGACTTGATTTTCAAACCTTTGTTGATGAAAATGGCTTGAATCTTTATGAAAAAGTGTTGCAAACATCACTGACCTGGAAAAATGCAGAGAGACTAATGTATGTCGTTGGTGCAACAAGACCCGAATATTTTCAAAAGATCAGAAAAATTGTTCCAGATCATTTTTTACTTGTTCCCGGTGTTGGTGCCCAAGGAGGAAGTCTGGAAGAAGTTTGCAAATACGGTTTGAATAAAGAAATTGGTTTATTGGTCAACTCGTCAAGAGGAATTATTTATGCATCCAATAACAAGGATTTTGCAAAAATTGCCCGTGAAAAGGCAGAAGAATTGCAGCAGCAAATGGCAGAAATTCTTTCGGTACGCGATAGCCAAAAGTGACCTTTTAAATAATGGGAATTTACAGTATCAGGTAATTTACTTTCTGTTGTAATTAATTTTCCAGGAAGACTGCCAAGAACCATCATTGGTTTTTCTTTGCCAATCCCAGATAAAACTATTCGGAGTAATCTGGCTGAACACCATTCTAAATTGCTGGGTTCCAGTATTGGTTTCGGTGGTTACTGTCATAAAAACAGGATTACCCTCTTCCATAAGGCCATTGAGCACTATATGACTTCCTTGATTATCTACCCAAGTCTGTTTCCAACTTTTTTGTTGGGCATTATAAACAGAATAACTCATTCCTTTTAATCCATTTTGACCTTCCGCTACAAAATTCTCCCACAAAACAAGCTCATCCAGAATTTTTGAAATCGAATTTGTCGCTTTACCCACAGAGCCGTCTTGATTGGTCCAGGTAAGATTCCAATCTCCCACCCAAAAATCGAACATATCTTTTTTATATTCTTGAGATTGAACAGTAAACCCAATCATACATAAGACATAATAAAGAATTACTTTTTTCATTTATGAATAATTTCGATCATAAGATCGTGTAAATTCTGCATTTGTGTATATCCGAATTTCTTTCCCAATTGACCGGAAAAGTATAGCAAAACCCAAATAATAGGCAAAACGATGCACATCCACATGGCAAAAGTATAGTCATTTCCTAAGCTCCAATTCGTATAAAAAATTACAAAAAAAACAAAGAAAGCCACGGCAACTGCAAAGTGCAAAAACATAAAAAACGTCCATACTTTAGGTTTGGGCCCTAATATTCCTTTCACAAAAACACCCTCTTCTTCGGTAATGATTTCGGCGTGTAGCTGCGGCGACCAAAAAGTTTCTTCTTTTTCAGGCACATCAACAACAATATGATGACCTACAACCTTACCGCGATAACTCGGATAATCATTCTTTAATACCTCCTTAAATTTACCACTAAGATTGTCTGGTTGATCTTGTACCGGAATTTTAAATCGAGGTTTTAACAATACCCGATTAAGGTTTTCTTGATGTATAGGCTCATTCATAATTAACAGCAAATAATCCGAATTTAGAATAAAAAATTCAAACTACTATAAATAAAGCAGATAAACTTATCTTTGCAGCAAAATTCAAAAGGATTATGGGTAGCATTGTAGCCATTGTGGGCAGACCAAATGTGGGGAAATCGACATTATTTAATAGATTAATTCAAAGAAGAGAAGCCATTGTCGACGCAGTAAGCGGTGTAACCCGCGACAGAAATTACGGGAAAACCGAATGGAATGGCCGTACTTTTTCTGTAATTGATACGGGTGGTTATGTTGTAGGAAGTGATGATATTTTTGAAGTTGAAATAGATAAACAAGTAGAACTCGCCATTGATGAAGCGGATGCCATTATTTTTATGGTAGATGTAGAAAGCGGCGTTACAGGGATGGATGAAGCAGTGACCAATTTATTGAGAAGGGTAAAAAAACCCATCTTTTTAGTTGTGAATAAAGTAGATACGGCAATTCGTCAAAACGATGCTTCTGAATTTTACAGCCTAGGACTTGGAGAATACCATACCATTTCGAGTATCAGTGGAAGCGGAACAGGAGAATTGTTAGATGCCATTGTCGAAGCTTTACCCGCCATTGAAGAAAAAGAAGAAGAAGAAATTCCGAGATTTGCAGTAGTGGGAAGACCCAATGCAGGTAAATCATCATTTATCAATGCCCTTATCGGGGAAGATAGGTACATTGTTACCGATATCGCTGGTACTACCAGAGATTCTTTAGACACAAAATACAACCGCTTTGGTTTTGATTTTAACTTGGTAGATACTGCCGGAATTCGAAAAAAATCTAAAGTCTCAGAAGATCTTGAGTTTTACTCTGTAATGCGTTCTGTAAGAGCGATCGAAAATTCTGACGTTTGTATATTGTTGATAGATGCTACCCGAGGTTTTGAAGGACAAGACCAAAGTATTTTTTGGTTAGCCGAAAAAAACAAAAAAGGAATTGTTGTGTTGGTGAACAAATGGGATTTGGTAGAAAAAGAAACCAATACCACCAAAGAATTTGAGGCAATGATCAGAAGAGAAACGGCTCCTTTTACAGATGTGCCTATTATTTTCATTTCTGCACTCACAAAACAGAGGATATTCAAAGCCATAGAAACAGCTGTAGAAGTTTACGAAAATAGAAAGCAAAAAATTTCGACAAGCAAGCTTAACGATACGATGCTAGATATTGTGAAGCAAAATCCACCACCAGCACATAAAGGCAAGTATGTAAAAGTGAAATACTGTATGCAGTTACCCTCACCTACACCACAATTTGTGTTTTACGCAAATTTGCCACAGTATGTAAAAGATCCTTATAAACGCTATGTGGAAAATAAAATGAGAGAAATCTACAATTTTACAGGTGTTCCCATTGTCATCCATTTTAGAAAGAAATAGACCTAAACGGTTTGCATTTTAAATCAAAATTCTATGATGGAATAGGTCGAGTGATTTTGAGGTACTAATAAACTTATCGAAAACTGCTTTAGAAGTTGAAATTCTTGTTGTCGATAGGAATTTCAATCATGTCACTTGTAAAATTCACTCTAATTATAAACGGAAAAAATCTATTCATCGAACGGGTACAATACTTTGGATTCGTTCCCGGGAATTTCTTTGTATTTTCTGATGATAAGCCTGTTGCCCTTATCATAGGTAAAATAACTCCATGCCCAATTGATCCCAACAATGACTTTATTTCGAAATCCACTTATAGAAAACAGGTGAACAATAGACCATAATAGCCAGGCAAAATATCCACCAAACTTGAAGTTACCAATATCCGCAACGGCCCTTCTTTTACCTATGGTCGCTAACGACCCTTTATCCTTATAAACAAATTTTTCCGGTGCCTTATTCTTTAGCCCTCTCAACAAATTTTTAGCGACCAATTCGCCTTGCTGAATGGCCACTTGTGCCACCATCGGATGTCCTCTTTCGTTTTCTTTATCTATCAATGTGGCAACATCGCCTATGGCATAAATATTCTTAAAATAAGCCAGATTTAAAAATTCGTCCACTTTGATCCTTTTACCTCTTAATATGCTCTCTCGGGGCACACCTTCCGGTAAATTCCCTTCCACACCAGCTGTCCAGATCACTGTTTTCGCTTCCAACAAAACATCATTTGATTTGATGAACTGACCATCATAAGACGCAACTCTGGTGTTCAACAATACCTCAACACCCATTCTCTGTAAATATTTAAGTGCCTTTTCAGATGCCTTTTCCGACATTGTTTTGAGTACTTTGCCATTTGCTTCAATAAGATAAATAGACATCATATTAGGGTCGAGTTCCGGATAATCTTTAGGCAAAACATAGCGTTTAAACTCCGCTAAAGCACCGGCCATTTCAACGCCCGCAGGCCCGCCGCCAATGATGGCAAAATTGGTAAATACATCCTGCTCTTCTTTGTCGCAGGTAATTACAGCTCTTTCAAAGTGTTGCAAAATCAAACTTCTAATATCCAAAGCTTCCTGTATGGTTTTCATCCCGATACTTTGAAATTCTATGTCGTGTAAGCCAAAGTAGTTTGTTTTACTTCCGGTAGCGATGACGAGTATATCGAAATCAATATTTCCAATATCCGTCGTTATTACTTTTTTCCGAGGGTCAATATCGGTCACTCGGGCCATCCTAAAAACTACATTTTTATAGCCTTTAAACAATTTTCGAATCGGACTCACAATGCTATCAGGTTCAATACCACTAGTAGCCACTTGGTATAACAAGGGTTGAAATTGATGGAAATTATTTTGATCTAATAAAACGATTTGAAAAGGTTTGTTTTTGAGTTTTTTAATGAAGTTGATTCCTCCAAATCCAGCACCGATCACAACAATTCGTCGATGCTCACTTTCCGGAATGCAGATCTGCTCATTATCGGAAGAATTTTCATTCATATAACATAGTTCAAATTGACGATGTCAAGATACTGATAAATACCAGATTGCCCAATAAATCAAACCAAATTGAAGGGGGATTCTAAGCCAAAGAACCCATTTTGGTAAACCAGCAGAAGCCTCTTTATGCACAAGCATATGAATATGAACCCAAAGAAAGGTCAGTAACATCAGAACAATACCATAAATGGCAAAGTCTTTTGAAAACGAAAAACAGAGTAATACACCCAAAACAATTTCTACAATTCCGCTGAGGTATACCCAAAAAAAAGGCTTTTTAAAGGCATAAGGCATTATTTTGACATAAGCTTTCGGGTAAATAAAATGCATGATTCCGGCTAAAATATACATCCCGGCCATCGCATAAATATGCCAAATCATTGTTGTCATTGCAATAAATTTTTATGAAATCTTGCTTATAGGTTTACCAACCCCCGCTGGCACCACCACCTCCAAAGCCACCTCCGCCGAAGCCGCCACCAAAACCTCCACCGCCGCCGAAGCCGCCGCCGCCCATACCACCACTGCCAAAGCCACCTCCTCGGTAAGATCCTCGACCGGCATTACTCAGTATAATGGCCTCAAGCAATGAATCTGCTGCAGATTTTCTGCCTCCACTTTTTCCTCCTCCACCTCCACGTCGATTTCTTCTTGATAAGATGAGAAATAAAATAAATAATAAGAATATAATGAAAAATACAGGTACACCTTCTCCTTCTGCATAATCCTCCTGACGCTCACCTTGGTACTCACCATTCATGATATCGAATACCATATTGGTACCTATGTCTAACCCTCCGTAATAATTTCCTTGCCTGAACTCTGGTGTTATACCTTGTTCAATAATTCGTCTGGAAAGCGCATCTGTCAATTTATGTTCTACTCCATAACCTGTTCTAATGGTCACTTTTCTGTCTTCTTTCGAAACTAAAATTAAAATACCGTTGTCTTTATCGGCTTGCCCAATACCCCATTTATGGGCTAACTCAGTAGCATACATCGCTATATCATTACCCTCCAAAGAGTTAACGGTTACTACAACAATTTGTGTAGAGGTTGTATCACTGTACTGTATCAACTTTTGCTCCAACATTTTAGCATCGAATCCGCTCATCATTTTGGCGTAATCGTAAACACTCGTTTCTACTTGTGGTTTTGGGGGTAAATAATCTTGTGCAGAGAGATTTAAAACAAAGCAAAAAAGGATTAAAAATAAACTTTTATATTTACGCATGCTTTGTTGCATTCTAACTGATTTGGAGAGTTAATAAACTGCAAGATACCAAAAAAAAATCGAAGTAATTCACACTAAATAGTACAGAAACATGAATAAAATTACCCTTTTTTTATTACTAATCACCTTGACTACAATGGGTCAGCAAATCGAGATGGCTAAATTCTCAGAATTTAAACCCCGATCTATTGGACCAGCAGGAATGAGTGGGAGAATAACTGCGATTGATGTGGTAAATAATCAACCAAATGTTATGTACGTAGGTGCCGCCTCTGGTGGGGTATGGAAATCTGTGAGCGAAGGTGTGGATTGGAAACCTGTATTCGACAAACAACCAGTACAATCAATTGGTGCAATTGCGATACAGCAAAATAATCCTGATGTGGTTTATGTTGGAACCGGAGAGGGTAATCCAAGGAATAGTGTGAATGGGGGTTATGGAATTTATAAAAGCCTTGATGGGGGTGAAACTTGGAAATTGATGGGTTTGCAAAAAACCAGAAATATACATAGAATTATTATCGATAAAGACAATCCGAACACTGTCTATGTCGCAGCGATCGGTTCATCTTGGGGAGAACATGAAGAGAGAGGAGTTTATAAATCTTTAGATGGAGGAGAAACTTGGAAAAAGATACTCTTTGTCGATAATAAAACAGGTGCGGCAGATTTAGTAATGGATGCACAAAACCCTAACAAACTGATTGCGGCGATGTGGGAACACAGACGTAAACCATATACATTTCATTCCGGTGGACCGGGATCTGGTTTATATATCACCTATGACGGAGGTGCGAATTGGACTAAAAAAACGGATAAAGACGGATTGCCGAAGGGAGATTTAGGTAGAATTGGTTTAGCCATTTCAAAAAGTAATCCACAGGTGGTGTATGCCTTGGTCGAAGCTAAAAAAAATGCTTTGTACAGGTCTGAAGATGGGGGAATAAAATGGACTATGGTCAATGATGAGTCTAGCGGAAGAGGAAGCGGTGGCATTGGTAACCGACCTTTTTATTATGCCGATATATTCGTTGATCCACAAAATGAAAACCGAATTTATTCCATTTTTACCTATGTAAATTACAGCATAGATGGAGGCAAAACTTTTGAACAGCTGATGCCCGCCTACAATACAAGTGTAGGAGTTCATCCGGACCATCACGCATTTTGGATACATCCTGACAATCCGAAATTCTTAATGGATGGCAATGATGGCGGATTGAATATTTCCAAAGACCAAGGTAAAACCTGGCGTTTTGTAGAAAATTTACCTGTAGGTCAGTTTTACCATATCAATGCAGACAATGATTTTCCTTATAATCTCTATGGGGGTATGCAAGACAATGGTTCTTGGGTAGGACCAGCCTATGTTCTAAAAGACCAGGGGATCAGGAACAGCTATTGGCAAGAACTTATGTTTGGTGATGGTTTTGATGTGATTCCAGATCCGAAAGACAATAGATTTGGTTATGCCATGTCACAAGAAGGTTATGTGGGGAGATACGATCGAGCAACTGGATTGGCTAAAGGAATTAAACCTACACATCCTGATCCGGATGTTATTCTGCGATTTAACTGGAATTCTGCCATTGCCATGGACCCTTTTGATAGCAATACAATTTATTTCGGAAGTCAGTTTGTGCATAAATCAAGTAATCAAGGTCATGAATGGGAAGTCATTTCTCCAGATCTTACAACCAATGATCCTGAAAAACAAAAGCAATATGAAAGTGGCGGATTGACTATGGATGCTACGGGTGCAGAAAATTACTGTACCATTTTAGCTATTAGTCCAAGTGAATTACAGAGAGAACTGATCTGGGCGGGAACAGATGATGGAAATATTCAGATCACGCGCGATGGAGGAAAAACTTGGAAAAATGTCACACCAAAAAACATTCCTTATCCAAAAAATGGCTGGGTGGCACAAATAAAGCCCTCTAACTTTATCCCAGGTGAAGCCTATGCCATAGTTAACAATTACAGACAATTCGATTTTAAACCTTATTTGTTTCGCACAAGAAATTATGGCGATACTTGGGAAAATTTATTGACAAACAAAACCGAAGAATTTGGTTATACACTTTCTATGGTACAAGATCCTGAACAGAAAAACTTACTCTTTTTAGGTACAGAATTCGGATTATACTTTTCTATTGATGAAGGAGTGAGTTGGACAAAATGGACAGAGAATTTCCCCAGTGTTCCTACCATGGACATGGTTATTCACCCCAAGGAGCACGACTTAAACATTGCCACATTTGGTAGATCGATGTATGTTTTAGATGATATCAGACCTTTGAGAACGCTTGCAAAAGACGGAAAATCTATATTAGACAAGACGATTGCCATTTTTGAACCTCCAACAGCTTATATGGCAGAATACCAACAACCTACAGGAATGAGGTTTGGCGCAAATGCTATTTTTAGCGGAGAGAATAGAAAATCGGGTGCAATGATTACTTATAGCATCAATAAAAAAGATAAGGATGAGAAAAATCAAGAAACAGAGGAAAAGGAAATGAAAAAAGATTCTTTGGTCTTACAGATTTATAACCAAAACAAAGAATTAATCCGGACACTTAAAGAAGATATTCCGGAAAAAAGCGGACTCCATAGAATGTATTGGGGTATGAGAGAGAAAGGAGTTCAATCTCCTTCCAGAGAAAAGTCTAAAAGCAAAGATGAACCTCGCGGTATTGAAGTTTTACCGGGGAAATATGAATTGGTTTTGAGTTATGCAGGACAAAAAGATTCTACTTGGATTACCGTGGCCTATGATCCTAGAATTTCAATTTCAAATGAGGTTCTGATTCAAAAATACAATCTTCAAAAAGAACTTGAACAAAAAATGGATCTTTGTGCAAGAGCGACCGAAAGATTGATTGAGTCGAAAGAAATTGCAGAAGCCTACAAAAAATCAGCTACTAAAATTGATAAAAAAACCTATGAAAACATAATCAAATCCAGTGATAGTATCATTAGACAAATCGACGGATTTATGGATGACCTGATGGGTAAAGAAGATAAAAGGCAAGGTATTACAGCAACAGAAAAGCCTTCAAATATTTCTTATTTGTATCAAGCGAGAAGATACGTAGGTAACTTACAATCTAGTCCTGGTGAGACAGAAAGAATCTTAATCGAAAATGCCGATAAAAAAATTGATCCTATCATTAACAATATCAATCAATTTTATCAAACTGAATGGCCTACTTACCAAAAATTAGTAGAGAGTACTAACTTAACTCCCTTTAAGAAATACGACTTACTAAAATAAGGGCGATTTATAAAGAAAAAAATGGATGAGTATCGATAACACTAATTCAATACTCATCCTTTTAGCTTATTCATTTTTAAATGAAGTAATAAGGTTGTTAAACAACCTATTTATTTGATGGGACCAGGCATTTTTCTGATTCCCAGCTAGATTGATTCTGACCAATAACAATTGGATCTCCTTCACAATTGAGATATATCCCTTCAGGAGATCTTTTAAGAATTCTCAATTTTCCCGTTTTTATAGAATCGATTAAGGCAATGATTAATTCCTTTTCGGTCAAATTTGGATTTTCTCTAATAAGCTTGGCCCCATATTTATTATTGAAATCATCCATTTCCGAAGCGGGTAAATCAGGAATTTCGCCATCTTCTTTTATCCTTTTTTTAAAATCCTGGAAATTACCCTTTTCATGTGCTCTTCCTAAACTCAAAGCCGCATTTTCTCCAATGGCTTGACTCAATCTCGCCATCCAAAGACTATGCTTAAATGCATCTATTTTTCCTCCACTTGTAAATTGATCTAAACTATTTGAATTTTTGACAGAATCAGTAGTCCGTAATACTTCGGAGGTAACCATCATCCCTTTTCTGGCTTTAAAAAGATGTGTAACAACCCAAATTTGCTCAGGGCTACTGAGCTCAAAAAACCGTTTTACTTCCGGCTGACCATAACCTATTTCGATACCAGAAAAACAAATTAAACATATTAGCACAACCGACAACTTCCTCTTCATCTCAATTCATGTTCAAGAATTACTTTATACTAAACTCTTTTTGTTGATCGCCAATTGAAAGTTGGTACTTTCCTTTTGGTAGGTAATACTTACCGTTTTCTCTCTTATCAATTGATTGGTCTTTATTCTTTTTCAAATAATTCTTTAATCCCTTTTCGGAAAAAGAAAGATCGTAAGTTTTGTAATTGAAACCGGCATCAAAATTCATCGGATGTCTGGCCACTTCAATACCATTTTCAGTTTTGACTACTAAATCAGCCTCCGTATTTTTATTGGCATATACCGGAATACTCATTTCAGGTTCGTTTACTTCTCCCCAAGCTGAATATTTTTCGCCCCAATACTTACTGGTTTTAATATCTTCTAAGGTCAAAATTTCTAATGAACTGTTTTTAATTGCATTATACTTTTGGAGATCCGCGATATTCATTTTATAGATAGATCTTCCATGTGTTCCAATGACCAGATCTTTTGCGCTTGGTTGAACAACGAGATCATGAACAGCCACCTTGGGTAAACCTGTCTCTAAGGTCTCCCAATTTTTTCCTCTTTCAAAGGAAACATACGTACCTATATCATTACCTACAAATAAAATATTTTCATCACTCGGATCCTCGGCAATCACATTAATGGGAGAATTTGGTAAATTAGAAGAAATTGAAATCCATGTCTGACCCAAATTTTCTGAAACAAACAAATAAGGCTTAAAATCGTCATTCCTATAACCGTTTAAGGCAATATATATTCTTTTCTTATCATATTGAGAGGCAACTACTCTTGACACCCATAAGTTGCCAGGTAATTGATTAGTTATTCTTGCCCATGTAACACCCCCATTTTGAGTCACCTGTACCAAGCCATCATCTGTTCCCACAACCAACAACCCAAATTGCAAAGGACTTTCTGCAATGCTAGTAATCGTTCCATAAGGTACATTTCCCGGTTTGCCGCCAAGCGTTAAATCATCCGAAATAGCTTCAAAATCATCACCGCGGTTCATCGACCTGTGAAATTTATTACTCCCAATATAAAAAATATCTTTGTTGTGGTGCGACAATAAAATAGGAGTTTGCCAATTAAAACGCAAAGACGGTTCGCCGAGATCATGCTGAGGTTTAACCATTTTTCTTTTCCCTGTTTCGGTATTGATGCGATAATAATAACCAAACTGAAATCCGGTATACAAAATACTATCTCCCCTCGGATCTATCTGCACTTGCATGCCATCTCCACCCATTAAGCTCTGAAAAGGATATTTACCGCTTTGTTGATATCGTGTTGAGGCTTTGTAAATTGAAGGGCCCTTCCAAACTCCGTTGTCCTGTAATCCGCCATAAACATTGTAAGGCTTTTGATCGTCTACATTTACGGCGTAAAACTGTCCCACTTCAGGTTGATTATTTTTGATCCAAGTCTTTCCGTCGTCATAAGTAATGTTCACTCCTCCGTCATTCCCATTGATCAAATGACCTTCTACATTAGGATTAATCCAAAGGTCATGATGATCTGCGTGTACATTATCACCATCAATAGATTTAAATGTTTTACCACCATCTTTAGAAGCTAACAAAGGCACACCATAAATATAAATTTCATTCTCTTTTTTAGGATGTACATGTACTCTGCCAAAATAATATCCATAAGAATAATACAGATCATCAATATAACTGTCATGTGTTTTTTTCCAAGAATTCCCTCCGTCTACAGATTTATAAACTTCGGCGCCAATCACAGGCGTATCGAACAAATCGGCATTGGCATCTTTTAGGTAATTACTCAATTCAACAGGCAAGATTTCTCCAGATGCTACCATTTTCTTTACTTTCTCTGCACTGTATTTTTTAGGAAAATTATTGTCTTTTAAAAATGCATCGAGCTTTTTATTATCGAGATTGTCAAAGACAGCTTTGTCCATTTTTTCAAAATCTTTTTGCAACAATTCACCTTCTTCCCTTTTCTCTTCCTCTTTTTCTCTCCTCCCTTGGTTGTCAACTACAGCGTAAACAATTTGGTCGCTAAAAACCGCTAAACCAATTCTACCTACACCAGATCCTGTTGGAAACCCACTTTCTTCGGTTGAAACTTTTGTCCATGAATCTCCTCCGTCCGTACTTTTATAAATGCCAGAATTTTCTCCATTCCCCTTAAAATCCCATGCTTTACGCTCTCTTTCCCAAGCACCGGCATAAATTGTATTGAAGTTATTTGGATCCATTTCCATATCAATAATACCTGTTCCTTCATCGATAAACAAGGTGTGTTTCCATGTCTGTCCGCCATCAAGACTTTTAAAAACTCCTCTTTCCTTGTTAGGTGTGTAGAGGTGTCCGATAACAGCAACGACAATTTCATCTGTGTTTTTTGGGTTGAGCAAAATCCTGCTAATGTGATGTGAATCCGGCAATCCCATATTTAGCCAGGTTTTACCTTTGTCTGTGCTTTTCAAAATTCCTATTCCGGCATAGGATGAGCGCGAAGAATTTACTTCTCCGGTTCCCACCCAAATGGTTCCTTTTTGCCAATCAACAGCAATATCTCCGATATTCTGAGTTTCTGAATTATCCATGACAGGTTCGAACGATGTTCCGTTATTTTGGGTATACCAAAGACCTCCTGAGGCATAACCCACATAAAACTCGGTTGGATTATTTGGATTGACTTCGAGATCCACTACCCTGCCACTCATGATGGATGGGCCAATTGATTCAAATTTTAAGTTTTTTACCATCGAATCCTGAGCGGAAACAGTTGTTGTAATCAAAAAAAGAATGAAATAGAAAGTAATTTTTTGCATGATCTTGTATTGAAAATATATTGGTTTATGGTCTTAAAAATACTTCAATTAATTTCTCCAACAAAATAAGCGACACCTTTATTGAAATTTAGACAACTATTCAATATTTGTATACGAACTTCGGGGTACGATTCGAAGAATATTGACTAAATTTGTGTTCAATCCTATATTTTTCTCAATCATGAAATACCCACCCATAGAAAAGAATTTATTCGTAAAAAACAGAGCCAAATTTATCAAAGCCATGAAGCCAAATGCCTTGGCTATTTTTAATTCGAACGATATTTATCCGATTAGCGCCGATAGCACATTGCCTTTTGCGCAGCACAGAGATATTTTCTATTTATCTGGTGTAGACCAAGAAGAAAGCGTCTTGGTTATTTTTCCTGATTGTCCGAAAAAAGAGCACAGAGAAATTTTGTTTTTAAAAGAAACCAATGAGCATATCGCGATTTGGGAAGGTGAAAAATTGACCAAGGAGAAAGCATTTGAAACTTCCGGTATTAAAAAAGTTTATTGGTTGAAGGATCTCGAAAAAGTTCTGTTCGAATTAATGACCCAGGCAGAATTTGTCTATGTAAATACCAATGAGCATTACCGCGCGAATGTTGAGACCCAGACAAGAGAAGCACGTTTCATTAAATGGCTTCAAGAAAAATATCCTGCTCACAGCTATTTGCGAAGTCAGCCCATATTACAACGTATTCGTTCGATCAAAGAACCCGAAGAGATTGCGTTAATTCAGGAAGCTTGTAACATTACTGAAAAAGGTTTTAAAAGAGTCCTACAATTTGTAAAACCGGAGGTAGCAGAATACGAAATAGAGGCAGAATTTATCCATGAATTCACTAAAAATAGGGCCGATGGTTTTGCTTACACCCCAATTATCGGTTCAGGATATAACGCTTGTGTTTTGCACTACATCGAAAATAACCAAGTTTGTAAAAGCGGTGACGTTATTTTGATGGACGTTGGGGCAGCCTATGCGCGATATGCCAGTGATATGACCCGTTGTGTACCTGTTTCAGGAAAATTTAGTCCTAGACAAAAAGAAGTTTACAATGCCGTCTTGCGCGTCAAAAATGCAGCGGCAAAGATGTTAAAACCAGGTGTAATTTGGGCCGATTACCATGTAGAAGTTGGAAAAATAATGACCGAGGAACTGATTGGTTTGGGCTTGTTGACAAGAGAAGATGTAAAAAACGAAAATCCGGAGTGGCCAGCCTATAAAAAGTATTTTATGCACGGCACTTCTCACCATATGGGATTGGATACACATGACTACGGTATCTTGACAGAACCAATGAAGCCTGGCATGGTGTTTACTGTTGAACCGGGGATTTATATCCCCAACGAAAATCTGGGTATCCGTTTAGAAGATGATTATGTGATCCAAGAAAAAGGAGAAGCCTTTAACTTAATGGCAAATATTCCGATTGAAGCAGATGAAATTGAAGCTTGGATGCGAGAAAAAAAATAATGACGTCTACCTATAAAAATATCAGTGTTCATTACACAGTTTCAGGCAAGGGAAGATCGGTCGTATTATTGCACGGCTTTCTAGAAAATCTGGGTATGTGGGTTGAAATTGCAAAAGTCCTTTCACTTAAATATAAAGTTATTTGTATTGATTTGTTAGGCCATGGCAAAACCGAAAGTATAGGATATATACATACCATGGAAGACCAGGCTAAAATGGTGAAATTTATCCTTAACGAACAAAAAATTAGAAAAAGTGTTTTTATTGGGCATAGTATGGGTGGTTATGTTGCTCTTGCTTTCGCCGAATTATTTCCAAAAAATGTAAAAGGGCTGTGTTTGCTCAATTCGACCCCTGCCCCTGATGATGAAGAAAAGCGAAAAAATAGAGACAGGGCCGTGATTGCCGTAAAAAAACAACATACTAATTTTGTAAAATTAGCTATTCCGAACTTATTCTCTGAAGAAAATAGACATCGTCTGAAAAAACAAATTGACGCCGTTACAGAGGAAGCCCTAAAAACTAGTGTTCAAGGAATAGCAGCTGCTTTAGAAGGGATGAAAATTAGGGAAGACAGAACTAAATTTCTTCATCAGTCTGATTTTCCTATTTTAGTGGTGATCAGTAAAAATGACCCGGCGATTGATGTGTATCATTTAGAAAAACTAGTTCGGGCTAGTAAAGCTCAGAATCTCATTTTGTGGGATGGACATATGAGCCATATAGAAAATACCCAGGAAGTTTTACATGGTTTAAGTAAGTTTTGTAAAGAAGTTTATAAATCGCAATAGCATGAAACACTTATTTATTTTCTTGTTTTTTTTGACCAGTTTAAATGTCTTTGGACAAACTAAGGTAGAAAAAAAAGCTGCAGAGCAAAAAGCTTATGAAAATTTAAAAACACAGTTGAACAATACTGATTTTCAATTTATTGCTGATTGGGCAAATACTCAAAAGGGAAGAAGAATTAACCTTATTGGAAATCCTAATTTTTTGAATTATGGCGATACCAAGATTGAAGCGGACTTACCTTACTTTGGTGTGGCCCAAATGACAGGTTATAATTCGACAGGAGGAATAAAGTTTATTCAAGAAAATCCGGTAATAAAAAAGGAGTTAAACGATAAGAAACAAAATATAATATTGAAGTTTGAGGCTCAAAATGGGAATGAGTCATTTAATTGCACTCTGACCTTGTTCAAAAACAATACAGCTACTTTATCTGTTTTTAGTAGCAACAGAAATTCAATTTCTTATGACGGTAGAATTACATTTAAAGAGCAATAATAAAATGTTATTCTTCTGATAATGCATTCCAACCACGCGCAATTAATTTGATTTTTTCATTGGCACGAGTCGTAAGCGCACAATCTTGGGATTCATCCGCAATGTAACCGATAACGGTCAAATTTGGATTTCCTTTGATCTTGTCAAAATCCTTTTGGGAAATTGTGAATAGCAACTCATAATCCTCTCCGCCGCTCAGCGCTATTGTTGTACTATCCAAATTAAATTCTTCACACGTAGAAATTACTTGGGGGTCTAATGGAATTTTATCCTCATAAATAACACAACCTGTCTTAGATTGTTTACAGATATGCAGAATCTCGGAAGACAACCCATCCGAAATATCGATCATGGCCGTAGGCTTCACTTCAAGACTTTTTAATAATTCTACAATATCTTTTCGAGCTTCGGGTTTTAACTGACGTTCTACTAAGTAAGTATAATTCTCTAACTCCGGTTGTGCATTTGGATTTACCTGAAAAACCTGCTTTTCTCTTTCTAATACCTGCAGGCCCAAATACGCCGCACCTAAATCTCCGCTTACTACAATTAAATCATTTACATTGGCGCCACTTCTGTAAACCAAATCTTCCTTTTTTGCTTCACCAATAGCCGTAATACTAATCAATAAACCTTTGGTAGAAGAGGTAGTGTCACCCCCAACCAAATCGACACCGTATTTTTCACAAGCCAAATATATACCAGCATACAATTCTTCTATCGCTTCTAAAGGAAATCGATTTGAAACGGCAATAGAAACGGTAATTTGTTTTGCCATTGCATTCATGGCATAAACATCGGAAATATTGACCATGACAGCTTTATATCCCAAATGTTTTAGCGGCACATAGCTCAAATCAAAATGAACACCTTCAACCAATAAATCGGTTGTGACAACAACTTGATCCTTACTTTGCAAAACAGCGCAATCGTCGCCTACTCCTTTAACTGTAGATTTGTTTTTGATTTTAATTTGTCCGGTCAAATGTTCTATCAATCCAAATTCTCCCAATTCAGATAAAGATGTGCGCGATTGTTCTTTATTTTCTAGCATGCTGCAAATTTAGGTAGAATTTCGCTTAGTGTAAAACCCTATAATTATCCTATTTTTATTCTCTTAAAATTTTGTTTTGCAAACCGTCATCGGACATATTCTCAGCCAAGCTTTTAAAAAAGCCAAAAAAGTACCTTTAAAAAAAGACGATAAGTTTATATTCTTTAGTGATTTACATAAAGGAGATAATAGCTATGCCGATGATTTTGCTCAAAACATGGCCATTTATAACCATGCACTCAAACATTACTTTGATGAAGATTATACCTATGTAGAATTGGGGGATGGCATAGAATTGTGGGAAAACACCTCTTTTGCACCCATCTATGCAACTTATAAAGACACCTTTGATCTGATAAAGCTTTTTAACTTAAAGAAAAAACTGTATCTGGTCTGGGGTAATCACGATATGGAATTTAGAGATCCTAAAATGGTGGAAAAAATTCTACACTTGCTCTATACTCCTAAAAACATTTCTGATAAAGACATTTATTTCGACTTAAAATATTACGAAAGTCTACTTTTTGAAATAGAAGGAAGTAACAAAACAATTTTGGCCTTTCATGGACATCAGGCAGATTACATGAATTATGTACATTGGAAAGTTAATCGATTTTTTGTGAGATACTTTTGGCTTTACTTGCAAAAATGGTTTGGAATCAATGACCCTACCAGTCCAGCAAAAAATTATAGGAACCTCATCAGAGTTGAAAAAAATCTAACTAAATGGATCTTAAAAAACAAAAATCAAATGATTATTTGTGGTCATACCCACAGACCGCGATTTCCGGATCCTGGAGAAATTCCATTATTTAATGACGGTTCTTGTGTTCACCCCGATTGTATTGTTGGCATAGAAATTGTAGATTTACACATTTCATTGATAAAATGGTCTTTGCAAAGAAACGTGGATGGTACTACGCAAATAGAAAAAACTACTTTAGAAGGTCCAACGGCATTAAATAAATTTGTTTAATAAAGTATATGAGGTATTAAAATCCTCTATTTTTTCTCTAATTCCCAACCCTATGAAATCCTTCATCGCTTTTCCAATGTTCCTCGTCGTTCTAATTTGCACAAACGTACAAAGTCAAACCGATAAACTCTATGATTCTATCTCAATCTTCCAAAAAAATGTAAATAAAAATAAATTTCAGTTCAAACCTGAAAAAATTGGTGACATGTCTATTTCTCAGGAAAAACCACGCAGATCTACCTATTCTGCAGGAGAAGTTTTAGAGGATATAGGCCGTGTTGGATTGACATTGGTATTAAATGGACTTTTTGGCGATTATACAGATACCTCGATCGATGACACTGACGAGGTAGATTGGGTACTTACAAGTCGTTTAAATTGTGCTATTCCAAGTTATAACTGGGAAATACAGATCCTTACCAAAGGCATCCATTACAAAGAATTCAATGCCTATGGGTCCGAATTAGGCTCTAACAGTCAAAGAGAAGTTTGGTGGGATGACAGTACTACGGGCATGATACTGCATCAAAAAGATACTATTTCCAGATTCGTTTTGTTCGTCAATCCAGATATCAATCATATTATAGAAAAGATGGCTCCAGATGATTTTGAAGACCGAAAGGTTGGTATCATGAACAACCTTCATGATACATTCGGACAGGGTAGTTTATTTTTATGGCATATAGATTTTGCCATCATTGGCAAATTTAGAGGTGATGATTTTGCCGCTGTCTGCAGTGAACAAGCAGGGAAATACTGGATTTTTAGAAATGGTATTCCACAAGGTATTCTTCAATTTCCACAAAATTTATTGTTTCAGCAATCTAAAAAATCTGAAGAAAGACATTTGCTTGTCGCAAAAAACGCCGCAAACCTAAGTACGGATCTTCTAAGGTTATCTATGCTCTATTATTATTTTAGATCGAATTTCGAAACCCCAGATTAATAATTTGCATAAAACCTTCTCAGCCTATCGTCTACTTGAGCATAGATTGGTTTTGTAAATTCTACAAACATTTGCTGAGGCGGAATGGGCTGTGCGTATCTATTCTGACATAAATTCCATTGCAAATCATTCAATGCTCTCTTATCGCCTTGGTATGTGGCCCAATCGTGAAACCAAACATATTGTCCCGGTAAGTCCTCATTGACTAAGTTTCTATTCACATCTAAATCTTCAATATTTAAATGAACCAATCCGCGTGAACTAACTTCAATATGGAAGTTGGTTAATTCTGCTGCAACCGTACCATAAACTTCTTTGGTTCGTCCATTATCTAATTTGGTTTCCCCAATTTTCACGGAATCTCTTGAAACCTCTTCAATTTTTTCTCGGGTATGCGTTTCTCCTACGACAAAATCTTCGAATCGAATCACCAAATTTTGGTTGATCTCTTGCTGAGGTCCATTTGTATTTCCCTCATTGTATACAAATCGTACAAACCTTTCTTGCTCTATGCGCTGCAGCGTGTTTTTAACCTGCTGGTAAAAAGTTTCTGCACTTAGCTCGTATGTTCTAGACTGAATAGGTTCAAAAATAGTATATACTTTTAGAAGCGCTAATTCGAATGAAAGATTTAGCTGCTCGTTTACATTTTTGTAACCTGGTACAAACTGGTCTGCCTTTTCATAAAATCCATACGCCGCTTTTGCATTATCTCTTCCTCCCAAACTCAACAATCTTTCTCCTTCTGCATATTGCTCCTCTGCCGCAAGGGGTAAAAGTCTATTGTATTCCGTATAATATTTTTTAGGATTTTCTACAGAATTCATCGCAGCCGGGCTTTGGGCAATTTTTTCGTAAAGATCGTTCAACTGTCCATAGAGATATAACTGATTGGTATTTCTGAATTGACTATTCAAAACACCTTCTTTTTCGAGTTTGTCTATAAAATCATTAACAGCATAAGGATAGGAAGCTTTTAAAGTAGCCTTCGCCTTCTCATTATTGGGGTTACTTTTGAGCTTTTCAACCGACATGATAACCGCCTGATAGTAATTTCCCTGGTCTAACATTTTTTGTGGAGAACTACAAGAAAGAAGAAAAACCATTAGGAAAGAAATCCCTAAAGACCAATTTTTGATTAGTTTGATCATGATAAAATAATTTATTCGATTTTTAAACGAAAAGATATTGGGTTTATTTCATCAATCATCACATTCCTCTTGCCAATTGAATTTTTTCATAGGCTTTTTGAACCTCTCTGAATTTTTCTTCAGATGCCTCTATTTGAGCGCTGGTTAAAGTCCTTATCTTATCTGGGTGATATTTTTTTACTAATTTTCTGTATGCCGATTTAATTTCTTCGTTTGAAGCGGTGTTATCCAAACCTAAAATAGCATAAGAATTTCTTGATACAGTTTGTTGTTCCTTGTAAAACAATCTTTTTACTGATTCGAAGTCATAACTACTAATATACAGGTAATTAGAAATGGATTTTAACTTATTCACTTCAAGTGCTCCAACTTGTCCATCGGCCTTGGCTACATTAAATAAAAACCGCAATAAATTAATGCGTTCTGCCATTTGCATGTGCTCATTTACATTTAAACAGACCTGCCGAGTATTGATTTTACTCTTGCTTTGGATGATGCTTTTAAACATTTTGAAAGCACTGTTAGCCCTTTCTTTGCCGTACATACTTAGAAAAGCATTTCGCACAAAATGAAGTTCTCTTTGGTTAATATTTCCATCCACCTTAATCACAACAGCCGCTAAAAAAAGTACGTTAATCTCAAAACCTACCGCCTTTTTATGGGTACTATCAGTTTGGGTATACTGAATCAATTGACCCAAAACATATTCATCAAACAAATAACCCAAGCCAAAGCCTATAAGACCCCCCACTGAACCGGCGATAAAAAACCCAAGAAAAGCAAGTATAAATTTTGAAAATCCTTTCATAACAATGTGCAAAGATAAACTTCTCTTTTCACTTTTTATTTTATCATAATAAAGAAAAACACCCAATTAATTTAACTTCCTCATTCTTTGAATTAGCCTTATATTTGCAATCTTAAATCGATTAAAAAAATTAAAATATGTATCCAGAAGAATTAGTAAAACCTATGCGCCAACAATTGGTTGACTCAGGTTTCCAAGAATTAAAATCTGCTCAGGATGTTGAGGAAGTATTGAGCAAAAAAGGAACTACTTTGGTTATGGTGAATTCTGTGTGCGGTTGTGCCGCCGGAACTGCCAGACCCGGTGCCATAGCTTCTTTACAATATGTTAAAACTCCAGATCATTTAACCACAGTTTTTGCAGGAGTAGATACAGAATCTACCAACAAGGCCAGAGAAATGATGGTACCTTTTCCTCCCTCATCTCCTTGTATCGCATTGTTTAAAGATGGTGAATTGGTACACATGTTAGAAAGACATCATATCGAAGGTAGATCTGCCGAAATGATTGCTTCTAATTTAGCAAGTGCTTATGAAGAGTTCTGTTAGCTGTCAGGCGAACTAAAGAATTCATATATTTAACCTCCATTTATTGGAGGTTTTTTTATGGATAAAATTGAAATAATAAGACAAACTGAACTGTTTGTTCAAAAGGTTTTGGAAAACGCTGAATCTGGCCACGATTGGTTTCATATAGATCGTGTGAGAAAAAACGCTAAATATATTGCTCAAAATGAAACTGCAGATTTATTTATTTTGGAATTAGGTGCTTTGCTTCATGATATTGCAGATGCAAAGTTCTATGATGGAAATGAAACCGTTGGACCCAGAAAAGCGCAAAACTTTTTAGAGGGATTAGATGTTTCTGATGACGTGATAGAACAGGTTGTCAAAATCATAGAAAATATTTCTTTTAAAAACACCTTATCAGATCGCCATTCTCGGTTTGACTCAATAGAACTAAGAATTCTTCAAGACGCAGATCGTTTGGATGCTATTGGAGCCATTGGTATCGCGAGAGCATTTAACTATGGTGGATTTAAAAACCGGCAAATGTACCATCCAGAAATTCCGCCCAAGCTCGATATGACGAAAGAAGAATACAAAAAATCCGAGGCTCCTACCATCAACCATTTTTACGAAAAATTGTTGCTCTTAAAAGATCAGATGAATACCGAAACCGGGAAAAAGTTAGCCGAAGAAAGGCATCAATTTATGCTTACTTTCTTAGATCAGTTTTACGCAGAATGGAATGCAAAAAAAGCGTGATTTAACCCTTCAATTCAAATTCTTTTGAACCGTTTTTTACTCAATTTTTCATCTAAAAATTAGGCTTTCTCTTTTCTAAAAAAGCAGTTGTTCCTTCTACAAAGTCTTCTGTGCCAAAACAGTTTCCAAATTCGTTTATTTCTGTTTCAAAACCACTTTTTGCATTCTGGAAGCCGGCATTGATTGATTTGATGGCCGAGGCAATAGCAGAATACGAATTATTCGAAATTCTATCCGCAATTTCTTCGCAAAATGAAAGTAAACTTTCTTGTTCTACCACGTGGTTAACCAACCGGTAAGACATAGCTTGATCTGCCGTTAACATAGTTGCAGACATTATCATTTCCATAGCTTTTCCCTTACCAACCAGTTGGGGTAATCTTTGAGTCCCACCGTAACCTGGAATAAGTCCTAAGGTAACCTCGG
This sequence comes from Namhaeicola litoreus, assembly GCF_042679565.1. NCBI lineage: Bacteria > Pseudomonadati > Bacteroidota > Flavobacteriia > Flavobacteriales > Flavobacteriaceae > Namhaeicola > Namhaeicola litoreus. The sequence continues at coordinate 185,748 of NZ_JBHTMY010000001.1, forward strand.
GCAAACCCATTTTTGCATTTTTACTCGCCACGCGCATATGACATGCCATTGCCAATTCTAATCCCCCCCCTAGCGCAAAACCATTCACAGCTGCAATCACAGGAGTTGGTAATTTTTCGATAAAATTGAACAATAATTCCTGACCTTTTCTTGCCAAATTCGAACCTTCAATCACGTCAAAATCTGCAAATTCAGAAATATCTGCCCCTGCCACAAAGGCTTTCTCGCCACTACCGGTTAAGATCATTACTCTAATATCCTCATCTCTATGCATGGCATCTATGGCATTGTGCAATTCTTGGATCGTTTCTGCATTAAGTGCATTGAGCTTTTTGGGTCTGTTAATAGTGATAAGCGCCAAATATGCTTTTTTTTCTACTAAAATATTGTTGTATTCCATCCTCTTAATTTTTAGGTAAGGTTACTATAAAGGTTGTTCCTTCATTAATTTCTGAGTTAAATTGTATGGTGCCACCATAGGCTTCAATGATATTTTTCACCATAGAAAGGCCCAATCCCATGCCACTGCTTTTGGTTGTAAATTTAGGTTCGAATATTTTTTGGGCATCGCTTTCGGTAATCCCTTCTCCATTATCTGCCACCTGAATAATGATATGTTCAATTGTTTCTAAAAGTCGCACATCGATAAAAGGATTCTTTTGGTTTTGTAAAGCTTGAATTGCATTTGTCACCAGATTTGTTACGATTCTAGTCAATTGAATTTTATCCAAATTCGCATAAATCATTTCTTTATCAGGATGAAATTGAATAAATGGTTCGTGAAAAATATCCAGGGCAATTTTTACTTCGTTTACCACATTCAATCTTTCTTTATTCTGTTTAGGCATTTCGGCAAAGCTTGAAAAAGCACTGGCTATGGTACTCATGGTATCTATTTGTTGAATCAGGCTTTCACTAAACTCGGAGACTTTTGTTTTGATATCAGGATCTTTAGGATCAAAAGTGTGCTCAAAACTTTGTATGGTCAAGCGCATTGGTGTTAAGGGGTTTTTAATTTCATGGGCCACCTGACGAGCCATTTCGCGCCAAGCTTGTTTTCTTTCAACTTCGGCCAATTTTACAGCACTCACTTCCAACTGATCTACCATTTTGTTATATGAATTGACCAATGCATAAATACCATCGTTCGTATCATCTAAAATAATTTTTTCGTTTTTGGTGCCTAATTCTGTAGCTTTTAATCTTTCGCTTACATATTGAATAGATTTGGTGATATAATTAGATAAAAAATAAGCGATCAAAATGGCCAGAAACAAAATCACCAAATACACCATAAACAAACGTCCTAAAAATTCTCGCAACTCTTTATCCTGGAAAGAATTATCTTGAAAATAAGGCACCCCAATAATACCCACTCTTTTGAAACTCGGGTTTAAAATAAAAGAATAGGACGATCTGTACTTTTTATCTTTCCCTGATTCTAAAAAAACTACTTCCCTATTATCAGGGTTATTTCTAATCTTGTTGAGAACATCTTCATTTAATTGCTTAGTTCTTCCTGCTTCGCTAATTCTATTAGAACTACCGATAAGTTTACCATTTAAATCATAAATATTCATATCGATATTATGAATATCAGAAATTTCATTGATTTTTTGACTAATTATCCTTACCGCTGAAGTAGTGTCTAAAGGATTCTGGGCGTTATGGTATAACTCATAAGTCACAGCCGATTTAATGGCCTCTTCTTTTCTTTCTAATCTTTTTTGATGGTAATCTTCGGTCTGTTCATTGTATTGATAAATGGTTATTGCCGCAATCAATATAGATGCCACAACAACCAATAGTATCATCGAAATAAAAATACGCGTACGAAGTGATACCGATTTAAGGTTCATGAATTTTTTTTTTATAAAGATAACAAAAGTGTTATTTCTTTATTCCGCCGATTCTATTTAACGCAGGGAATCGATAAAAGAATCAATTCCGTTTAAGCCTTGGTCTGTCAAACATTTCACAAAAGCTGAGCCTATGATGGCTCCTCTGGCATATGTGGTTGCCTGTTCAAAAGTGTCTTTATTCGAAATTCCAAATCCAACAATTTGCGGTGTACTTAAATTCATTGCATGAATTCTTTCAAAATAAGCACTCTGTACATTTCCAAATGAATTTTTAGCTCCCGTTGTACTTGCCGAACTCACCATGTAAATAAATCCTTTAGAAATTTTATCAATGAATCTGATTCGTTCTTCACTTGTTTGGGGCGTAATCAAAAACACATTGATCAAACCGTGTTTCGAAAACACTTCTTCATAGTTATCGTGAAAAACATCCACAGGTAAATCAGGTATAATTAATCCGTCTATCCCCACTTCAGCACATTTCTCGCAAAACTTTTCTACACCATATTGCAAAATAGGATTAAAATATCCCATGATAATAAGCGGAATTTCAACTGTTTTTCTGATATTTTTTAGCTGATCAAATAGCAAATCACTCGTCATTCCGTTTTTTAGAGCTTGTGTACTACTTTCCTGAATGGTTGGTCCATCAGCAAGAGGATCAGAAAAAGGTAATCCAATCTCGATCATATCTACACCATTCTTTTGCAACTTTTCTATAATCACTGCGGTATCATTTAGTTCAGGATATCCCGCAGAAAAATAAATAGACAATAGTTTTCTATTTTCTTTTAGTTTTTGATTGATTCGATTCATGGCTCTACGCTTAGGCTAGATTAAAGTATTTGATATAGGTATTGAGGTCTTTATCCCCTCTTCCAGACAAATTGATTACAACAATATCATCGGGTTTAAAAGATATTTTTGAAAGAACTGCCAGGGCATGAGCGGTTTCTATGGCAGGAATTATTCCTTCCAATTTACTCAATTCTAAACCTGCTTCCATTGCCTCGTCATCTGTGGCATTTAAAAATTCTGCCCTTCTTGTCTGAAACAAATGAGCATGTTGTGGTCCAACCCCTGGATAATCCAATCCGGCTGATATTGAATAGGGCTCAACAATCTGGCCATCTGCCGTTTGCATCAAGATCGTTTTACTTCCATGGATAATACCGATTTTTCCTAAAATAGAGGTCGCAGCAGATTCTCCTGAGTTTACACCCTTTCCTGCTGCTTCAACAGCTACTAGCTTTACATTCTCATCATCTAAATAATGATAGAAAGCACCGGCAGCATTCGAACCACCACCTACGCAGGCTATCACGTAATTAGGGTTTTCAGTTCCTTCATGCTCCTTTAATTGCCATTTCATTTCTTCTGATATCACCGATTGAAATCTAGCAACCATATCGGGATATGGATGAAATCCTACTACAGAACCTATAATATAATGTGTATCAACAGGATTATTGATCCATGCCCTTATGGCTTCATTGGTAGCATCTTTCAAAGTCTTACTCCCTGATGTGGCCGGAACAACTCTAGCACCCAACATTTTCATTCTCGCAACATTAGGCGCCTGGCGGGCAATGTCTATTTCTCCCATATATACCGTACAATCAAGTCCGGCTAAGGCACACACAGTGGCCGTGGCTACGCCGTGTTGACCTGCTCCCGTTTCTGCAATGATTCTTTTTTTACCAAGGCGTTTAGCAACAAGAATTTGTCCGATCGTATTATTGATTTTATGAGCACCTGTATGGTTTAAATCTTCTCTTTTTAAGTAGATTTTGGCTTTATATTTATCAGAAAGTCGTTCTGCTAAATACAAGGGCGAAGGTCTTCCTACATAATCCTTTAACAAACCTTGAAACTCTTTTTTAAAATCCGGATCTGCCATGATTTCAAGATAGTTTTCTTGGAGTTCTTCCATATTTGGGTACAACATCTCAGGTACAAAACTACCTCCAAATTCGCCGTAATAACCCTTTTCGTTTGCGTGATAATTCATCATATTTTTTTTAATTCAAAGAATTCAACTCTTTTGTGAATGCATCTATTAATTTGATATCCTTTTCTCCAGGAGCTACTTCAAATTTACTGTTTACATCTAAAACCTTACATTTCCTTGCACTAGGTTGATTCAAAAATTTGTTTATTTTATCCAAACTTTCTATGCCAATTCCACCACTCAAAAAGTAGGGTTTATCAAGGTTATAACTGTTGAGAATATCCCAATCAAAGGAAATGCCATTTCCACCTTTTTCTTTCCCTTTTGTGTCGAACAAAAAATAATCCACTGTTTCTTTGTAAGTTGTTAACTGTTGAAAATTAAAACCTTCTATAACAGCAAAAGCTTTAATTATTTCTAATTTCTTCATTCCAGAATCTACAATTTTCTGTTTTAAAACATTGATATATTCAACGGATTCATCGCCGTGTAACTGAATGGCTTGGAGATTATATTTTAATGTTAAATTGACCAATTGATCTATTTCTTCATCTACAAAAACTCCTGTTTTTTTTATTGTTTGGGGTAGTTTAGGCATATTTCCTTCAAAGTATCTTTTAGATTTTGGATAAAATATAAAACCCATATAATCAGGTAATAATCGAGATAAAGCCTCAATATTCTCCTGATACTTCATTCCGCAAACCTTTATTTTAACCATGATACAAGTCTTGAATAAAATCTATTGCGGCTAATCCAGGATCTGTTGTTTTCATGAAATTTTCGCCAATTAAAAAACCCTGAAACCCACATCTTTTTAATTCCAAAATGGTCGAAACATTGCTAATACCACTTTCAGATACTTTTACTTTCTCTTTTGGAATCAATTCCGATAAACTTTTACTGATTTCAATACTTACATCAAAAGTTTTTAGATTCCTATTATTGACGCCCACCAAATCGACGCACCCAAGAGGAGACTTTTTTAATTCTTCTTCGTTATGCACTTCCAAAAGAACATCCAAACTCAAAGATTTTGCCAAAGCAGACAAATCTTTTATTTCAGAACTATTTAAGACGGCAGCAATGAGTAAAATAGCATCGGCACCAAAGGCTCTAGCTTCGTATATCTGGTATGGATCGATGATAAACTCCTTACGTAAAACGGGAATATCCACACTATTTCTCACCTGTATTAAATCATCTAATGCACCACCAAAATATTTTGTATCGGTTAATACCGATATCCCAGAAGCACCTGCCATTTCGTAGCCCTTTACTACTTCAACAACACCATTTTGATCATTGATTATCTGCTTTGAAGGCGACTTTCTTTTGAACTCACTAATGATACCGCTTCCGGTTCTTATTGAATCGGCCAACGAATAAGTTTCTCTTTCAAATAATGGTGAATGCTTATAAAATTCAATCGGAATTAAAGACTTTTTTGCCTCTACTTCTACTCTTTTGTCCTGAATGATTTTATCTAGGATATTCATGACTTTTTAATTTGATAAAGCTATTAATGTTTTAAAACTGTCTAAGGCTCTTTTATCTTGAAGAGATCGCTTGGCAAGCTCAAAACCTTCTTGGTGACTTGTGTTTTTCACTATCGAAATGGCCAATCCTGCATTTGCGCAAACCACATTATTCTGTGCACTATTGCCCTCTCCGTTTAATATTTTTCTAAAAATTGCAGCACTCTCTTCAATTGTTTTTCCTCCTTTTATTTCTTGTTGATTAAGCATTGACACACCAATTTCATCAGGAGAAAACATTCTATTCTCTTTGTTACTAATGATCTTTGTCTGTCCTGTTAAAGAGATCTCATCATATCCGGCCAAATCGTGTAAAATGGCAAAATTTTTATCCGTGTTTTGATATAAATAACTGTACATTCTCGCCAATTCCAAATTAAATACGCCTACCAATTGATGCTTTGGAAAAGAGGGGTTCACCATAGGCCCGAGCATATTAAAAAACGTTTTTACACCCAATTCTCTTCTAATTGGTCCGACATTTTTCATTGCCGGATGAAAAAGTGGTGCATGCAAAAAACAAATACCCGCTTTATCAATTGCATTTTGTAACACGCTTTGTTGGTTTGAAAATTTTACTCCCAAATACTCCAATACGTTTGAAGAACCGCAGTTGGAAGAAACACCATAATTTCCGTGTTTGGCCACTTTTACACCTGCTCCAGCTGTGACAAAAGAGGCTAAAGTAGAAATGTTAAAAGTATCCTTTCCGTCTCCTCCTGTTCCACACAGGTCTATTGTTTCAAAATCAGACAGATCTATGGGTAAACAAAGATCTAACAGCGCCTCCCTAAAACCGTCCAACTCTTCTACAGAAATGCTTCGCATCATATAAACCGTTAAAAAAGATGCGATTTGACTGTTGTTATATTTTCCTTCTGAAATATTTACCAAAACCGTTTTCGCCTCATTCTTGCTGATACGTTCGTGCTGAATTAATCGATTTAAAATTTCTTTCATAGCTTTTCTCTAATGTTCTATCCAATTTTTTAAAATAGCTTTTCCGTGTTCTGTTAGAATAGATTCAGGATGATACTGTACAGCACGGACATCATAGTCTTTATGCTTAATAGACATGATCTCGCCGTTTTCATCGATGGATGTGACGATCAAATCCTTTGGTAAGTCGCTCGAAACTACCCAGGAATGATATCTTCCTACCTCAAAATTTTGCGGAAGATTACTATATAAAACCTCATCCGGCTCGGTTAGAAAGATGGGTGAAGAAACGCCGTGATACACCTGACTTAGATTCTCTAATTTCCCACCAAACACCTCAGCAATAGCTTGTTGCCCCAAACAGATTCCCAAAATACTTTTTGTCGCGGCATATTTTTCAATAATCGGTTTCAACAATCCTGCTTCATCCGGAATTCCCGGTCCTGGAGATAAAAGAATTTTGTCAAAATCCTTAACTTCTTCCAAACTGAGTTTATCGTTTCTTTTTACAACTACATCACAATCTAAATCCTGCAAATAATGTACGAGATTGTAGGTGAATGAATCGTAATTGTCAATAACTAATATTTTCTTTGACATCGCTTTTGCTGAATTAAATTTTTTCCGCCATTTCTAGGGCTAATTTCAGGGCGCCTAATTTATTGTACACTTCTTGTAATTCACTTTTAGGATCTGATTTTGCCACAATTCCTGCACCTGCTTGGTAAAAAAGCCTGTGATTTTTACTCAGAAATGAACGGATAATAATGGCGTGATTAAAATTTCCCTTAAAATCCATAAAGCCAATAGCACCACCATAAAATGTGCGATTCGTCTTTTCATATTGATCTATCAATTGCATGGCCCTGTGTTTTGGTGCTCCCGTTAGCGTACCTGCAGGAAATGTGTCGGCCACCACTTGATAGGTAATAGCATCTTTAAACTTCTCGCCTACTACCTTTGAAACCAAATGAATGACGTGAGAAAAAAATTGTATCTCTTTATAAGTTTCAACATGCACATGTTCTCCGTTCCTACTGAGATCATTTCTTGCTAAATCAACTAACATCACATGTTCCGCATTTTCCTTTTCATCTTTAGCCAAAGCTTTTGCTGCTTCGAGATCTTTTTCATCGTTACCGGTTCTTCGAAAAGTTCCTGCAATAGGATGAATTTCTGCTTTTCCATTTTTCACAACCAATTGAGCTTCGGGCGACGAACCAAAAATTTTAAAATCACCATAGTCAAAGTAAAATAAGTAAGGTGAGGGATTAATGGAACGCAAGGCACGATATACATTAAATTCATCTCCTTTAAAACTTTGCGAAAACTGACGAGATAATACAAGTTGAAAAACATCTCCTCTAAAGCAATGCCTTTTGGCTTGTTCTACCAATTCTAGGTATTCATTGTCAGTAAAACTAGACGCTTCATCATCCCCATTTTTAAAACTGTAAGAGGCGAAATTTTTATTCTCGATTAATTGATGGATTTCGTCTGTATTATTTTTCCCTGAAAGGCTATGACAAAATATAAAAGCCTCATTTTTAAAATGATTGATCGCAATAATATTCTGATATACTGCGTAATACACTTCTGGTATTTGCAATTTATTTTCTTTTGAAGTAATAGAAATATCTTCAAAAAACTGAACAGCATCATAACTTATATAGCCAAATAAACCGTTGTTGATGAATTTAAATTTCTGGTCTTCTGCTTCAAACTTTTGACTGAAATTATGAATCTCCATTGGAACATCGACCCCCTGATTTATCTCGATTACAAGATCCTTCCCATCTGGAAAGTGTTGATGAATTTTAGAATCTTGTACAGAAATACTCGCGATTGGATTAAAACAGATATAAGAAAAACTATTCTCATTACCATGATAATCAGATGATTCTAATAAAATACTATTTGGAAAATTATCGCGAATCTTTAAATAAATACTCACAGGTGTTATGGTATCCGATAGAATTTTTTTGAATGATGTTTTAATTTGATAGATCATATTTCGAAAAAAAAAGGCTTGTCGTGAAGACAAGCCAATTAGTTATATTTTTTTACAACAAGTACTACTTCACGGAACTGTAATTCTGCAAAGACCACCACCAAGTATGTACAAATTGATTTTTCATTTTTACTTGAGCAAATTTAACAACAATTTTCAAAAAACAAAGAAAGTTTATAATAATTATAGCTAACTCTCAATTTCCCTATATTATTCGTAATATATACACCTAAAAAACTAACCCACAACGTTAACAATCTTTCCCGGCACCACAATTACTTTTTTTGGTGTTCTTCCTTCCAAAATTTGTTGTGTTTTTTCGTGACCTAACACTTTTTCTTCTATTTCTTTCGAATTCAGGTCTAAAGGTAGTTCTAGGGTAAATTTTAATTTTCCATTAAATGAAATCGGATAATTCTTAGTACTCTCTACCAAATATTTTTCTTCAAATACAGGAAAAGGAACAGTAGAAATTGAATCTACATACCCCAAGAGAGACCATAACTCTTCTGCAATATGAGGTGCATAGGGAGACAACAAAACGGTAAGCGGTTCTAAAATACTGCGCTTATTGCACTTTAATGCAGCTAATTCATTTACGGCAATCATAAAAGAACTGACCGACGTATTAAATGAAAAATTAGCAATATCCTCATCCACTTTTTTAATCGTTTTATGCAATGTTTTCAATTCTTCTGCCGAAGCATTTTCTTCAGACACCTCAAAATTATCGCCATTTAAAAACAATCGCCATAGCTTTTTCAAAAAGGAATGAACCCCGGTAATTCCGGCAGTATTCCATGGCTTTGCCTGCTCCAGGGGTCCCAAGAACATTTCGTACATTCTCAAAGTATCGGCTCCGTAATAAGCACAGATATCATCGGGATTCACAACATTGTATTTAGATTTTGACATTTTCTCCACCTCTCTACCTACCATATACTTTCCGTTCTCAAGTACAAATTCAGCATCTTTAAACTCGGGTCTCCACTCTTTAAACGCAGTTAAATCCAGTTCATTAGAAGCGTTCACCATGGATACGTCCGCATGAATCGGCTGCACTTTTTGCTCACCAATTAAACCGTGGGAAACAAATTTATTCTGACCTTCTATACGATAAACAAAAGCACTCGTACCCAAGATCATTCCTTGGTTGATCAATTTTTTGGCATATTCATCAACAGGTAAAAGGCCTCTGTCAAACAAAAATTTCTGCCAAAATCTTGAGTACAATAAATGCCCTGTTGCATGTTCACTTCCTCCAATATACAAATCGACATCCTGCCAGTAATTCAATGCTTTTTTACTTGCAAATTCTTCTTTATTCGCTGCATCCATATACCTGTTAAAATACCAGGAACTACCGGCCCATCCCGGCATGGTATTTAATTCTAATGGAAAAACTATTTGATGGTCTATTTTATCATTCGAAACAACTTTATTTTCCTTCGTATCCCAAGCCCATACAGTTGCATTCCCCAATGGAGGTTTTCCATCAGAAGTTGGTAAATATTTTTCTACTTCGGGTAAGCGCAAAGGCAAATATTCTGTATCGATCATCACAGGCATTTCATCCTTGTAATAAACTGGAAAGGGCTCTCCCCAATATCTTTGTCGTGAAAAAACAGCATCGCGCAGTCTGTAATTTATTTTTCCTTTTCCAATTTTTCTTTCTTCAAGTGCTTTTGTGATTACTTTAATTGCTTTTTTTCCTGGCAAATCATTAATGAAATCTGAATTTGCAATGACGGCATCTTTGTCTTCACAAGCTGCTTCAGAGATATCTACATCCTTAAATATATTTGGAATTGGTAAGTTGAAATATTTAGCAAAATCATAATCCCTTTGATCTCCGCAAGGAACCGCCATCACGGCACCTGTGCCATAGCTTGCTAAAACGTAATCACCAATCCAAATGGGAATTTGATTTCCGTTAAACGGATGAATTGCATATGCACCTGTAAATTCTCCACTGATGGTTTTCACATCCGACATTCTATCTCGTTCACTCTTTTTTGCAGTGGCTTTGATATAGTTTTCAATGGCTTCCTTTTGTTTTGAAGTTGTAATTTTCTCTACCAAAGGATGTTCGGGTGCCAAAGTCATAAATGACACACCAAAAATAGTATCCGGCCTGGTCGTAAACACTTCAATTACAGCTTCCTTTTCATTAAATCCATCAACCCTAAATTTAACTGAGGCTCCTTCTGACCGACCGATCCAATTCGTTTGTGAGTCCTTTAAAGGCTGTGGCCAATCCAATTTTTGCATCCCATCTAACAATCTTTGAGCATATGCCGTTATACGCATGCTCCATTGTCTCATTTTTTTGCGTTCAACAGGATGTCCGCCTCTTTCAGAGACACCATTTACGATTTCATCATTTGCCAAAACAGTACCAAGGGCCGGACACCAATTAACTTCAGTATCAGATAAATAGGTTAATCGGTATTTTGACAGTATCTCTTGCTTTTTACGGTTAGAAAAACCTTTCCAATCTTCTGCGCCAAACAAATGAACTCCTTCATCACAGGCGGCATTTATCTTAACGTTTCCTTCCTGGACAAAAATATTTTCCAATTCATCAATAGGTCTGGCTTGGTCTGCATCTTTACAATAATAGGAGTTAAATAATTGAATAAAAATCCATTGCGTCCATTTATAATAATCAGGATCTGATGTACGTACTTCTCTACTCCAATCAAAACTAAATCCAATTTGATCTAATTGCCTCCTATATGTTTTGATATTTTCTTCTGTTGTTGTAGCAGGATGTTGACCTGTTTGAATCGCATATTGTTCGGCTGGCAAACCAAAAGAATCATAACCCATGGGATGAAGAACATTATAACCTTTGTGGCGCATATACCTGGCATAAATATCGCTGGCAATATAACCCAATGGGTGACCTACATGTAACCCAGCTCCACTAGGGTAAGGAAACATATCTAACACATAAAACTTTTCCTTATCACTGTTATTCTCTGCCTGAAAAGTTTTATTTTCTTTCCAATATTTTTGCCATTTGGCCTCTATTTCATTAAAATTGTACTTCATCAAAAAAATGATTTTTTAAGTATTCTATGGGATTACCTTGCGGAAGTGCCTATTTTTGAGTTGCAAATTTACTCTTAAAGTGCCAAAAGACAAAAGAATTCTCCTTTCTGAAAAATAGTAGCTAATTTTAACCAAAAGAAAAGCAAATTACTTTTTAAAATGACAAAAAAAATAGGCTTGATTTTATCTGGAGGTGGAGTGAGGACTATGGCACATATTGGTTTGATCAAATGCTTAAATGAGGAAAACATAAAAATTGATGCGATTGGAGGCACAAGTGCCGGTGCTGTCGTGGCAGCAATGTATGCCAATGGTTATGAAACAAAAGAAATGTTAGATTTCTTTAAAAACACCTCTCTTTTTAGGTATTCTCTATATACCTTTTCTAAACCTGGTATTATAGATAGTGAAAAGTTTATTTCTACTTTTAAAAAAATCTTCCCTAGAGACGCTTTTGAACAACTTCGAATTCCGACCTATATTACTGCGACCAACTTATTATCTGGAAAACTAAGGTATTTTACGAAAGGAGAATTGATTAGACCTCTTATTGCTTCCTCTGCTTTGCCGCCTGTTTTTTCACCAATAGAAATCAATGGAGAACTATATTGTGATGGAGGAATTCTGGACAACTTTCCTATTCAACCCTTAAAAAAATCTACAGATGTTTTAATTGGCTCCTTTATCAACCCTCTTGAAAACATCTCCAAAAATCAGATTGACAGCACCCTAAAGCTCATTTATAGAGTGTATCAGATTGGCTTAGATGCAAAAGACATTAAAAAATTCAAGCATTGCAACTATGTCTTTATACCACAAAATTTAAAGAAAATAGGTGTTTTAGATACCAAATCAATCGAACAATCTTTTCAATTAGGTTATGAACAAGCCAAAAAAGAAATCGACCAGATAAAATTAGCAATCAATTAATAATTTTATATTTAGCAAAAAAATACCCATGAGAAATTTCTTTATCTTTTGTTCACTTATTCTATTCTATTCTTGTTCTGATTCAAAAGCTACTGCGGAATTAATCGTGATCAACGGAAATATATATACTGTTGACGAGGAATTTGGAAAAGCACAAGCATTTGCAGTTTCTAATGGAAAATTTCTTGCTGTGGGAACCAATGAGGAAATCACAAATCAATACAAAAGCGATCAGACCATCGATGCAAAGAACCAAACAATTGTTCCCGGATTAATTGATGCACATTGCCATTTTTTTAATTATGGATTTGTTTTACAAGAACTTGATTTAGTCGGCACAAAGAGTTACAAAGAAATTGTTCAAAAAATAGTCGATTTTCAAAAAGAAAAAAACAGACCATTTATTTTGGGTCGAGGCTGGGATCAAAACGATTGGGAAATAAAAGATTTCCCAACAAAAGACACACTTGACCTGCTTTTTCCTGATACACCTATTGCTTTAGGAAGAATAGACGGGCACGCGCTTTTGGTAAATCAGAAAGTTTTAGACTTAGCTGGTATAAATGAAAAGACAAAAGTTGAAGGCGGGGAAATCATTAAACAAAATGGAAAAATTACAGGTGTTTTAGTAGATAATGCAGAGGAGTTGGTAAACAAAATCATCCCTAGAAGCACAAAAGAAAATGCAATTAACGCCTTATTAGATGCACAAAAAGTTTGCTTTTCTTTGGGTTTAACAACTGTTGACGATGCTGGCTTGAGCAAATTTGCCATCAACTTGATCGACAGCTTACAACAAGCTCAAAAGTTAAAAATGAGGGTATATGCCATGGTTTCTGTGAGCGATGAAAACCTAGATCATTTTATTAATAATGGCATTATCAAAACAGATCGATTAAATGTTCGATCTTTTAAAGTATACTCAGATGGAGCTCTTGGATCTCGTGGCGCAGCCATGAGAGCGCCTTATTCAGACAGAGAAAATCATTTTGGAGCTTTGGTAACTGGTGTAGAAAAAACAAAAGAAATAGCCCAGAGAATAGCCAATTCAGATTATCAGATGAATACACATGCCATAGGGGATTCTGCCAACACCTTTCTATTAAAAACCTATCAAAAGGTTTTGAAAGGGAAGGTTGACAGAAGGTGGAGAATAGAGCATGCACAAATTGTTTCTCCCGAAGATTTTGAATTTTATAAAGAAATAATTCCTTCTGTTCAACCTACCCATGCTACAAGCGATATGTATTGGGCGGAAGACAGGGTTGGAAGTGACCGAATTAAAGGGGCTTATGCCTATAAAAATTTATTGAATGAGTATGGAAAAATTGCTTTAGGTACAGATTTCCCGGTAGAACAAGTAAATCCCATGCTCACATTTTACGCTGCAGTTTCAAGAAAAGACCTCCAAGGTTTTCCTGAATATGGATTCAATCCTGAAAACGCACTTTCTAGAGAAGAGACTTTAAAAGGTATGACAATATGGGCGGCGTATTCCAATTTTGAAGAAAATGAAAAAGGAAGTATCGAAAACGGTAAATTAGCTGATTTTGTGATCTTAGATCAAGATATTATGACCGAGGATATCCATAAGATTCCCGAAACAAAAGTGCTATCCACTTTTGTAAACGGAGAAAGGGTTTATGATATTATGAAATAGGTACAATTACTCTGGTGGTATCCCAACCAAAAATCATATTGATTACTTTCCCTTTTTCTTTAAATCCAATAGAAAAAACTTCAATTTCTTCTGCCTTGCGAACTTTGGATTTTACTCTGACAACATCAAATTTTTCTTTGTAGGAAGAAGTACCCCAAGTATCTAGATGAGAGCTTAATATAATGGTCCATTCTTCTGCTTCAGGTATGGCATAAAGGGTGTAAGTACCTTTTTTCACTTCTTGATCTCCAAAAATTACGTCTTCATAAAAAGTAATTTCTGTTGTTTCGTTAGCTCCAACACGCCATACCTCACCAAATGGAACTAAACCTCCAAAAATTTCTCTGCCATTCTTTTGAGGTCTTCCATAAAGTACTTTTACCAATGGCGGCATTAAATTTGTTTTGCGATAATATACTATGTCGTGCGGACTTTTATCTACAATTTGGAAGTTTTGTGCTTCTGTTTGCGTCGAGAAAATAAAACTCAACAATACAAAAAATAAAAGGTAAAGATTCTTCATAATTATTTTGATGAGTTCAACAATTTTTTAAAGCTCTGCCAAGAATGGGGAATAGGATTCTACAGGGATATTAACTCGTGTAGTGTCCCAAGCCAAAACCATAAAATTTCTATTGTAATTTTGATTAAACGCAATTGAAAAAATATCGATTGGCTCTCCTTTTTTTACAGGTATTTTAATTCTGGCAACATCTTTTGATTCGTCGTAGAAAAAAGCACCCCAAGTATCTGTATTACTATTTAAAATAATTGTCCATTCTTTCTCACCAGGAATGGTATGTAGAATATATGTCCCAGCCTTTACCAACTCATCGCCAAATTTAATGTCTGTAAAGAATTTTACTTCTGTAGCTTCATTATCACCCGTTCGCCAAATTTCTCCAAACGGAATTTGCTTACCAAAAACTTCTGTTTCTAGTTTATGCGGACGGCTGTAAACTACTTTTATAAGCGGTTTTGACAATTGATTTGCTCGCAAATAAGCAATGTCTGTTGGATTTTTATCTAAAGGTGAAAATCGTTGTGCAGTAATGTGATTGCATACCAATAGCATCATCATCACAACACCAAAATACATTTTTTTCATAGCAATTGAATATCTTTTGTAGATGTTGTATTTAATATAAACGCAAATTGTTCTTTGATATTGCACGAAGGATGGTTCTTGAATATACCGCGTTATTAAAACTTAATAGTTAACGCTAATTGCAATATGTTTTTTATTTCTAAAGCTGTAATTTTGGGTATATTGCAGCGCCTATAAGGCCAGCTAACAATAAATAGTTTTTAAATTGTTCCTCTTTAAACATTCCCTCTGTCTATGTCGCATATTAGTGCTGTCAGCAATCTTTTTAGGAGTGATTTTTAAATCTTTCGGACAGGATACTTTAAAAACAACACAATTTATTTCTAGGCCACAAAAAACTTCTAAATACAATCTCGAACTCCAATCTAAATTTGAATTTGGTGGTGTAATTACTGCATTAGAGGAAAGAGGTATTTACGAATATTACGGTACCGATATGAGAATGGGATTCAGAAAAAAAGAAAACAATGCTTATTCTACCTTATATCGTTCTCCTGTGTTTGGTATAGGATTTTACGCTGGCACATTTAAGGATAATGTTTTTGGAAACCCTTATGCAATAGATGGTTTTGTAGATATTCCAGTAATGCATATGCCGGATAATTGGGAATGGATTTATAGTCTGGGTCTTGGGTTAGCTACAAATTTTAACTTTTATGATCCCATAAAAAATCCTACCAATGAAATCATTGGGTCAAGGAGGAATGTTTATATAGCCTTGTCTACAGAATTACGCTACTATATTACTCCTCATTGGAAAATTGGGGCTGGAGCGGGCTTTAAACACTTCTCAAATGGAAGACTTCGATTGCCAAACAAGAGTATCAACGTATTACCTTTTTCTGTCATGGCATCCTATAATTTTAATGATGAAAAAACAGTTTTAGACAAATCAAAAATATCGGAATTTATACCATTTAACATGTTCAGTTTTTTTGGAGCTGTCGGTAATCGTAATTTTGAGTATGGAAAAGCGGACTATTTTAAATCTACCCTTAGCGCCAATTTTTTACATCAATTTCAATACAAATATAGATTTGGTTTAGGCTTTGAACTATTCTATACAGCTGGCGCATTAGATAGAGTTACCGAAGACAAAACCAATTTTAAAAAGCAGTTTAGTTATGGGGTAGTTGGCCTTTGGGAATGGGTATTAACAGATCGAATTTATGTCCCCTTGAATGTTGGTGTTTATTTAAACCGAAATGAAGAAAATGAAGAAAGTGCCATTTACAAAAGACTTGGTTTTAGGTACCTGATAGGCCAGCAAAAAAAACTATTTGTAGGATTAAGTTTAAAGGTGACCGAGACAAGATCAGATTATATAGAATGGACCTTAGGTTACACTTTCAAAAAAGACCCAAATAATTATCAGTTGTTATATTAATTTTATTACCGAGTATCAATTAGACCTCTTTAATTTTAACAGTCCGTTTGCAAGGCAAGTAATATTTATTAAATAACTTGCATCTTTTCAAGCAATTGTGCTTTTTTAAAATATGATCGATGAAAATACTTGTTGTTGAGGACGAAATGGATCTGGTTCAAGTTACTTGCAATTATCTTCAAAAAGCTGAATTTATTTGTGAACACGCCATGGATTTTCTGAGTGCCGAAGATAAATTGGTGACTTATGATTATGATATTGTTGTTCTCGATATCAATTTACCCGGTGGAAACGGCCTTGATTTATTAAAATATATCAAAAAGAACAAACCGCGGACTGGTGTTTTAATCGTCTCTGCGAAAAATTCATTAGACGACAAATTGAAGGGGCTTGATTTAGGCGCAGATGATTATATTACGAAACCATTTCATTTGGCAGAGTTAAATTCAAGGATCAATTCACTTATAAGAAGGCGACATTATGACGGTGATCAGAAGATAACATTTAACGAAATAGAAATAGATCCTGAAGCCAAATCTGTAAAGGTTCTTGATAAACCTGTTGAATTAACCAAAAAGGAATATCACCTTTTATTGTATTTTGTCACAAATAAAGGTCGGGTTCTAACCAAGGAAAGTATTGCAGAACACCTTTGGGGAGACAATGCTGACATGCTCGATAATTTTGATTTTATTTACACACACATGCGAAATTTAAGAAAAAAACTAAGTCTATTGGGATGTCCTGATTATCTTCAAACGATATATGGATTGGGGTACAAATTTGGTGATTAATGAAACTGCTCAATAAAACCCGGCGAACCTATTTTATTTATTCTGCCATCATTTTTGTCTTATCAAGTACAACCATTTTTTTTGTTCTAAAAAGAGTAATGGCTCAAAGGCAGGATGAAAAACTCTTGTGGGATAAAGAACTCATTGCACAAAGGTTAAAATATGACTATCCATTACCCATTTTAGAAGTTGATGATTACGAATTAGACTACCCTGTAAGAGATACACTGTATTTTAAAGACACAATGCTTTACCAAATTATCGGTGGAGTAGAGAATTATGAATTGTACAGACAGCTTACTTCAATTGAAACACTACAAGGTAAAACCTATAAAATTGTTACAAGAAGTTCACAGGTAAAAAACCATGAATTTATTCTTGCAATTACAATTTCGGTCGCTGTTGTTGTCTTTTTATTAATTCTTTCCGCTTATATATTAAATACCTATGTGGCAAAAAAATTCTGGAATCCTTTTTACAAAAATCTTGACAAATTAAAGAATTACTCATTTGAAAATGCAGAGCCCATCGCTTTAGAAGAATCTCAAATAGATGAATTCAAAGAACTAAATCATTCCTTATATAAACTCACAGACAAACTCAGTACAGACTTTCAGAATCTGAAAGAATTTACTGAAAACGCTTCACACGAAATGCAAACTCCTTTGGCCATTATTCAGTCGAAACTTGAATATTTAATGCAGTCTGAAAATCTCAATATAGAAGACAAACAGACCATTAGTACAGTTTTTAGCGCCTCAAAAAGACTCTCGAAATTGAACAAGACATTGTTGATGCTTTCGAAAATAGAAAACCAACAGTATAGCCAGAAAAAAGAAATTTTAGTGAATGAAATAGTAAATCAGCAATTAGAGATTTTTGAAGATTTTATCCTCAGTAAGGACCTTACCATAAGTAAGAATCTTACCTTAGATGCTAAAGTAAATGCAAATCCACTTTTATTAGATATGGTTGTCTCAAATCTGATCAGTAACGCCATTAAGCACAATCAAGAAGGGGGTAGCATAGAAATTCACACAAATGAGGTATACCTCTCGGTTGCAAACACAGGTAAACCAACAAAAACTTCTTCAGATATGTTGTTTGATCGTTTTAAAAAGGAGAGTACTTCCTCAGATTCATTTGGCCTCGGCCTTGCAATTGTAAAAAAGATTTGCGACGTACACGAATGGAAAATAAACCATCATTACAGTGAAGGCCTGCATCATTTCACCATTTATTTTTGATTTTTTTTTAAATCTGAAGAAAACTTCAGATTCTCTTAAGAATTACCACATACATTTGTCTCAGTTAATAATTGATAACGTTACTATTTATTATTTCAGAAAGTTCAAAGTCCAGAATATTGGATACTGAAATAAGATCACAAAAGTGATCATTGTGCAAGGGAGTTGTTTTTATCTGAGGGGAATAAAATGACAAACGAAACACAAAAAGCAAATACATTGAAATATTAAGCTATTTTAATTTGCACCAAGACCTGATACCAAAAAGTATCAGGTCTTTTTCTTTAGAAATAACTTAGATTTAGGTTAGAGATTTACATCTCTTATAAAAATTATTAGAATAAATCCTTTGATTTTTATGCGCTAAAAAAAAGCCTGTTTCCCCAGGCTTTTTTCATTGAGATTTAAAGAATTCTTTAAATATAAAAACTATAAATTTTTTACGAACATTTGTTAATAACTTCACTTGATTAACCTTAAAATCAACCCCTACAAACACTGTGTTTTGTTATATTTGTACTTTCTAAAAAGTAGAGAAAATAATTATTGAAATTATGAGCGAAGAAGCAAAAAAAGATCAATATTCAGCGGATAGTATTCAGGCCTTAGAAGGAATGGAACATGTGAGGATGAGACCCTCGATGTATATCGGTGATGTAAGTTCAAGAGGTTTGCACCATTTGGTCTACGAAGTGGTAGATAACTCCATTGACGAAGCTATGGCTGGGTATTGCTCTCAAATTGATGTTATAATTAACGAAGACAACTCAATTACAGTTAAAGATAATGGACGGGGTATTCCTGTTGGTTTGCATAAAAAAGAAGGCGTTTCTGCTCTTCAAGTAGTAATGACTAAAATTGGTGCCGGCGGTAAATTTGACAAAGACTCATATAAAGTGTCAGGTGGTTTGCACGGTGTTGGTGTATCATGTGTAAATGCACTTTCAAATCATCTTACAGCAACTGTAGAAAGAGAGGGGAAAATTTGGCAACAAGAATATGAAAAAGGAAAAGCACTTTATCCCGTAAAGGTAATTGGAGAATCAGATAAAACCGGAACAGAGGTTACCTTCTGGGCCGACGATACAATTTTTCAAACGGACATTGTTTTTAGTTACGATATTCTCGCTGCAAGACTGAGGGAATTGTCTTATTTGAACCAGGGAGTGAAAATAACACTCACAGATAAAAGACATAAAGACGATGAAGGTAATTTTATTCATGAAGAGTTTTTTAGTGAAGAAGGTCTAAAAGAATTTGTTCGTTACCTAGACTCAACGAGAGAACAACTTACGGCTGATGTAATTAGTATGGAAGGAGAGAAAAATGGTATACCCGTAGAAGTTGCCATGGTTTACAATACCTCTTTCAACGAAAATCTGCACTCTTATGTCAATAATATCAATACACATGAAGGTGGTACACACCTTTCTGGTTTTAGAAGAGGATTGACGAACACCTTAAAAAAATACGCGGAGACTTCAGGTTTATTGAGTAAATTGAAGTTTGAGATCTCTGGTGATGACTTCCGTGAGGGCTTAACGGCCATCATTTCTGTCAAAGTTGCTGAACCTCAATTTGAGGGACAAACAAAGACCAAATTAGGTAACAGAGATGTGACATCAGCGGTGAGTCAGGCAGTAAGTGAAATGCTGACTGATTATTTAGAAGAAAATCCTAACGACGCAAAAATCATTGTTCAGAAAGTGATACTTGCTGCTCAGGCGAGACATGCTGCAAATAAGGCGCGTGAAATGGTGCAGCGTAAAACGGTGATGCATGGTGGTGGTTTGCCCGGAAAATTATCTGATTGTGCTTGGAGTGATCCCGAAAAATGTGAAATTTTCCTTGTTGAGGGAGACTCTGCAGGTGGAACTGCCAAGCAGGGACGCGACAGAAACTTTCAAGCCATTCTGCCCTTGAGGGGTAAAATATTGAACGTTGAAAAGGCTATGCAACATAAAGTTTTTGAAAACGAAGAGATCAAAAACATGTACACTGCCTTAGGTGTATCTATTGGTACAGAAGAAGATCCTAGAGCTTTAAACCTTTCCAAATTGAGATATCACAAAATTGTGATTATGTGTGATGCCGATGTTGATGGAAGCCATATTGCGACTTTGATACTCACTTTCTTCTTCAGATACATGCGAGAACTAGTTGAAAATGGAAATATTTACATCGCTGCACCGCCACTTTACTTGGTAAAGAAAGGAGCAAAAAAAGAATATGCTTGGAACGACAAGCAACGTGATAAGCTTCTTGATGCTTTTGGTAGCGGCGCCTCTATTCAGCGATATAAGGGTCTTGGAGAAATGAATGCAGAACAATTATGGGATACAACTATGAATCCTGAATTTAGAACCATGCGTCAGGTTTCAATTGAAAATGGAACTGAAGCAGACAGGGTCTTTTCTATGCTTATGGGTGATGATGTGCCACCTCGAAGAGAATTTATCGAAAAAAATGCCGTTTACGCAAACATAGATATATAGTAATTTTAAATAAATAAAAATGAAAGTAACAGTAGTAGGAGCAGGTGCAGTAGGTGCGAGTTGTGCCGAATATATTGCCATTAAAGATTTCGCTTCTGAAGTAGTATTAGTAGATATCAAAGAAGATTTTGCCGAAGGAAAAGCCATGGATTTGATGCAATGCGCTTCATTAAATGGATTCGACACTAAAATATCTGGAGCCACCAATGATTATTCAAAAACAGCCAATAGCGATATTGCCGTAATCACCAGTGGTATTCCAAGAAAACCAGGGATGACTCGCGAAGAGTTAATCGGTATCAATGCTGGAATCGTTAAAACCGTAGCAGAAAACTTATTAAAACATTCTCCTAACGCAATTCTTATTGTTGTAAGTAACCCGATGGATACGATGGCTTATTTAGCTCATAAAGCTACCGGATTACCAAAAAACAGAATTATAGGAATGGGTGGAGCCCTAGACAGTGCAAGGTTTAAATACAGACTTTCCGAAGCTTTAGGTTGTCCAACTTCTGATGTAGATGGAATGGTGATAGGTGGACATAGTGATACAGGAATGATTCCACTAACCAGATTGGCAGTAAGAAACAGCATTCCGGTTTCAAAATTCTTATCTGAAGAAAAACTAAATGAAGTAAAAGAAGCTACGAAAGTAGGTGGTGCAACTTTGACAAAAATGCTCGGAACAAGTGCGTGGTACGCTCCAGGAGCAGCTGTATCTGCTATGGTTCAAGCCATTGCATGTGATCAAAAGAAAATGTTCCCTTGTTCAGCTCTTCTAGATGGCGAATACGGCTTGAAAGATATTTCTATCGGAGTTCCTTGTATTATAGGTAAAAACGGTATCGAAAAAATTGTTGAAATCGATCTAACAGATGCGGAAAAGGCCAACCTGAAGGAGAGTGCTGATGCAGTACGTGTAGTTAATGGATTGTTGTAAAATAATTTTATTTATCAAAAAAAAAGAGGCTTTAAAAGCCTCTTTTTTTTTAGGATAGTCCTGAAATTCTACCGTCCCTATCAATCTTCATTTTTTCACTTGCTGGTTGTCCTGGTAACCCGGGCATACGCATCATGACACCCAAAATTGGTATGATGAATTTTGCTCCTGAAGCGATTTCTATTTCTCTTACTGTGATTACAAAATCTCTTGGCCTTCCTCTTAAACTTTCATTATCTGAAAAAGATTTTTGAGTTTTGGCCATGCAAATTGCAAAGTTTTGGAATCCAAGTTTTTCTATTCTATTTAAATTGAGTTTTGCTTTTTTATCATAATCCACACCGCTAGCTCCATATATTTCTTTGGCTATTTTTTCTATTTTCTCTTTCACTGGCATATCCCAATTATATAATGGCTTAAAACTTGATGGTTTGTTTTCAACAACATCTATTACGGCTTTTGCAAGATCTTCGGCTCCTTTTCCTCCTTTTGCCCAACCCTCAAATAAAACAGCTTGAATATCTAATTGTGCACATTGATGTTTTACAATTTCTATTTCTTCTGAAGTGTCATTTGAAAAAGCATTGATGGCAACAACAGGTTCAACATTAAATTTTCTGATATTCTCAATATGCTTTTCAACATTTACAAAACCCGTTTTTACAAAATCCGTATTGGGTTGATTAATTTGATTAGGTTCTGCCCCTCCATGATGACGAAGTGCTTTGATGGTAACGACCAATACAACGGCCTTTGGCTTTAATCCCGAGGCCACACATTTTATATCAAAGAATTTCTCAGCACCCAAATCTGCCCCGAAACCAGCTTCTGTAACAACATAATCCGATAAAGACATGCCCATTTTGGTAGCTATTATTGTATTCGTTCCCTGAGCGATATTGGCAAAAGGTCCTCCATGAATAATGGCCGGATTTTTTTCTAAAGTTTGTACCAAATTTGGTTTAATCGCATCTCTCAACAAAATAGCCATAGCATCTTCAGCTCTTAAATCTCTGGCAAATACAGGCTTTTTATCGAAAGTAAAACCTACAATAATATCTCCTAGCCGCTTTTTAAGGTCTTCTAAACCGGTTGCCATACACAAAATAGCCATGACTTCAGAAGCCGGTGTAATGTTAAATCCATCTTCTCTTGGAATTCCATTTTGAGAACCTCCTAATCCGACAATTATATTCCGCAATGACCTATCATTCATATCAATTACCCTTTTCCAGAGAATAGTTCTAGGGTCTAAATTTAAGGTACATGGGCATTGCAAATTATTATCAATCAAGGCAGCAAGTAAATTATTGGCCTTTTCTACGGCATTAAAATCTCCTGTAAAATGTAAATTTATATCCTCCATGGGGACTACCTGAGAATATCCTCCACCGGCTGCACCTCCCTTAATTCCAAAAACAGGCCCAAGAGACGGTTCTCGCAATACAACGGTAGTTAGTTTCCCAATTCTATTTAATCCTTCAGACAAACCTATAGAAACAGTGGTTTTTCCTTCACCTGATGGGGTTGGTGTCAATGCAGTCACTAAAACCAAATTGCTATTCTTTACTTTAGCCTCATCAATTAAATCTAAAGGCAGTTTTGCTTTATATTTTCCAAAAAGCTCCAAATCATCTTCGTCAACCTTCAATTTGTGTGCTATATCCTTAATGGGCAACATGCTGTTTTTTTGTGCAATTTCAATATCTGTAAACATCCTTTTTTACATTTTATACACACGAATTTAGTTAAAAAAAATGGTTTTTAATCTTCTGAAAAACAGCGCAGGAATCAGTTGCGATTTTTCTTTCAAACCTAAATTAAATCAGTATATTTGCGCGTTTAAAAAATTTATGGATTAAAAATTAGTGATAATGCAAAACAAAGGTCTTATTAGAACTTTTGCAATTTTGTTTAGTTTAGTTTGTCTTTACCAGCTGTCCTTTACATATTTTGCAAAAAATGTAGAGAAAGATGCCGAAGCCTATGCACAAAACAATTCTACAGCAAATAGCTTAGACGAAAAAGCCCAATTACAGAGAAATTATTTGGATTCTATTGCCAATGTTCCTGTCTTGAATTTAGGCTTTGCCGACTACACCTACAATGAGTTAAAAGAAAAAGAAATCAATCTTGGTCTTGACTTAAAAGGGGGAATCAATGCGATTCTTGAAGTTTCTGTGAGGGATATTTTGTATGGACTTTCAAACAAATCAACAAATCCTGTATTTAATGAAGCGCTAAACGCAGCTACTGCCGCGCAAAGAGATAGTGATAAAGATTATTTATCTCTTTTCTTTGATGCTTTTGAAAATGCCAGCAAGGGAACTGTAAAGCTTGGAGACCCAAGTATTTTCGGTAATAAATCTTTAAAAGATAAGATCAACTTTAAAATGTCTGACGAAGAGGTAAAGCCTCTATTGAAAACAGAAGTTGAAGGATCTATCAATACTGCTTTTGAAGTATTGAGAAGTCGTATAGATAGATTTGGCGTTACTTCACCAAGTATCCAGCGAATTGGTGAAACAGGTAGAATTTTGATCGAATTACCAGGTGCCAAAGATATAGACCGTGTTAGAAAATTATTACAAAGTACTGCAGAATTGCAATTTTGGGAAGTTTACACTAATCAAGAAATGTCTCAATTTTTGATCAATGCAAACGGCGTTTTGGCAACTATGGTTGAACAAGAAACAAGTCAGCAAGCAGATTCAACAAAAATTGAAAATGAAATTGACGAGTTATTGGGTGAAGTGAAAGACTCTATCGATCCGATGTCAGCAAATCCTTTGTTCAGTGTTTTAATGCCAAATATTCCTCAATCAGCTAACCAATTGAGTTCGGTTGTTGGATCTGCATCTGTTTCAGACACTGCAAAAATCAATGGTTATTTATCACAAAAAGAAGTGCGTAACTTATTGCCTTCAGAAATGAAATATGCTAAATTCTTATGGGATCACAAACCTATAGAGAATACTGAGGTAATTAACCTTTACGCCATTAAATCAAACAGAGACGATATTGCTCCGATTCAAGGGGATGTTATTTCTGACGCTGCTCAAGTTTTTGATCAATTAGGCGCCAACCCCGAAGTAACTATGTCAATGAATTCGGTTGGGACAAAACAATGGGCGAAAATGACCTCTGAAAATGTGGGGAAATTCGTTGCAGTTGTACTTGACGATTTCGTTTACTCTGCTCCTCGTGTGAACGACGCAATTACTGGTGGCAGAACTTCTATTACAGGACAGTTTTCTATTGAAGAAGCACAGGATTTAGCCAATGCACTAAAATCTGGTAAATTGCCTGCTGCGGCACGTATCATACAATCTGATGTCGTTGGTCCTTCTTTAGGTAAAGAAGCAATTCACTCGGGAACAGTATCATTTATTATCGCTCTGATCTTGGTGTTGTTATGGATGATTTTCTATTACGGAAAAGCCGGAATTTTCTCAGATATTGCTTTGGTACTGAATATTCTTTTCATCTTTGGAACATTAGCCTCATTTGGCGCTGTACTAACACTGCCTGGTATTGCGGGTATTGTGTTAACCATTGGTATGGCGGTTGATGCTAACGTGCTAATTTATGAGAGAATTAAAGAAGAACTTTCTATTGGAAAGCATCTGAAAGAGGCTATTGATGATGGATTTAGCAATGCCTTATCTTCTATTTTAGATGCGAACATTACAACCTTATTAACTGGT
This sequence comes from Namhaeicola litoreus, assembly GCF_042679565.1. Classification (NCBI taxonomy): domain Bacteria; kingdom Pseudomonadati; phylum Bacteroidota; class Flavobacteriia; order Flavobacteriales; family Flavobacteriaceae; genus Namhaeicola; species Namhaeicola litoreus. The sequence goes on from NZ_JBHTMY010000001.1 coordinate 211,374, forward strand.
ATTATCCTTTATATTTTTGGAACCGGTCCGGTAAAAGGTTTCGCTACAACCTTGATGATCGGTATCGTTACCTCTTTATTTGCAGCTATTTTCATCACAAGATTATTGTTGGAATGGTATGTAAGAAATGGAAACAAACTTACTTTCAACACTACGATTACTAAAAATTGGTTTACTAATTTCAACATCGATTTCTTGAAAAAGAGAAAAATGGCCTATATCATCTCAGGTACCATCCTAATTTTGGGTATTGGTTCACTGTTGACAAACGGTTTAAATTATGGAGTTGATTTTAAAGGAGGTAGAACTTACACTGTTAGATTTGATGATGCCGTAAGTGCTCCAGAAGTTGCTGCAAGCTTAAAAGATGCTTTTGGAAGTTCTCCAGAAGTGAAAACTTTCGGAAATGCCAGTCAGTTAAAAATTACGACAAAATATAAAATTGATGATACAGATTTGGGTGTTGATGATGAAATTCAAAATCTGCTTTACACAAATCTAAAACCTTACTTACCCGCTGATATCAGTTACGACCAATTTAAAGGAGCTGATAACGAAGGAAATATTGGTATTGTTCAATCGATAAAAGTAGGACCGACAATTGCAGACGACATCAAGCAGGCGGCAATCTTTGCGATTATCGGAGCACTTATCGTTGTGTTCTTATATATCTTATTGCGATTCAGAAAATGGCAATATAGTTTAGGTGCGGTAGCTGCGGTTTTCCATGATGTATTAATTGTACTCGCCATATTCTCTATTTTCTATAAGGTACTTCCTTTTGATATGGAAATAGACCAGTCATTTATAGCAGCGATCTTAACTGTTGTAGGTTATTCTTTGAATGACACCGTGGTAATTTTTGACAGAATTCGTGAATTTGCAAAGGTACACAGCGGATGGCCTTTCAATAAAATTGTAAATACTGCCTTAAATAGTACAATAGGAAGAACATTAAATACATCTATGACGACATTAATCGTATTGTTAGCCATCTTTTTCTTCGGAGGAGATTCTATCAAAGGCTTTATGTTTGCCTTAATCGTAGGTGTGGTTGTAGGTACTTATTCATCTCTTTTTGTAGCAACACCAATTATGTATGATGCTACTAAAGATAAAGACACACCAAGTAAAAAAGGTTAATTTACTTTTTAAATAATTAAAAGCCTTTTTGATTAATCGTCAAAAAGGCTTTTCTTTTTTAGGCATGAATTATTTTTACCTTTGCAAAAATTAAAACAATGGAACAGATCACCATACATAATTTACCATTTAAACCTTTTGTAACCTCCGATAAAATTGCCAAAACAAATGCGTTTTTAGCAAAAAGAATCGCTGAGGATTTGGGTCCTGATGAAGAACCTGTTTTTGTAGGAATTTTAAACGGATCTTTTATGTTCGTTTCTGATTTTATAAGAAATTATCCTCATCCTTGTCATGTATCATTCGTGAAGCTCTCTTCGTACAAAAGTCTTGACTCTACAGGCGTAATAAAAAAACTGATCGGCATAAATGAAGATCTTACCAATAAAACTGTTATCATCTTAGAAGATATAATCGATACCGGTACAACACTTGAAGAGATCTATCGAATTTTTAACGAGCAAAATCTAAAACAACTTAAAATTGCTACACTCTTTTTTAAGCCCGAAGCTTATAAAAAAGAATTACCTATAGATTATGTAGGCCTGGAAATTGAAGACAAATTTATTGTTGGTTATGGGTTAGATTTTGATGGTCTCGGAAGAAATCTACCCGATGTATATCAAATTGACAAATAGCCTGTTCTATTTTTTAAAATTGACAACTAAAAACATTGTCGTATTTTTGTAAACCTAAATTCAAAACAACTAATTAAAAATGAAAAACATCGTTTTATTTGGTCCTCCAGGAGCAGGAAAAGGAACGCAAGCAGAATTATTAAGAGATCGTTATAAACTTGTCCATATCTCTACCGGAGATGTTTTTAGGTATAACATTAAAAATCAAACTGAATTAGGGAAATTAGCACAGAGCTATATCGATAATGGAGATTTGGTACCTGACGAAGTTACCATTCATATGCTTATCGCAGAAGTAGAGAAAAACCCAGATGCCAAGGGCTTTATTTTCGATGGTTTCCCGAGAACCGAATCTCAAGCCATCGCTTTAGACGAATTTCTGGCCAAAAAAAACAGTGGAATTAATGCGATGATTGCTCTGGAAGTACCTGAAAACTTGCTGGTAGAGCGCATTTTACTCAGAGGAAAAAGCAGTGGAAGATCTGACGATCAAGACGAATCAAAGATTAGAAATCGATTTAAAGAATACCAAACTAAAACAGCTGTGTTACAAGATTTTTACCAAAAACAGCAAAAATACTTCGGTATAAACGGCGTAGGGTCCATCGAAGATATTACCCTGAGATTACAAAAGGTAATCGACCAACTTTAATAAACCCCAAATGACCGAAGGCAATTTTGTAGATTATGTAAAAATATTTGCGGCGTCCGGAAACGGAGGTAGTGGATCATCACATTTACACAGAGAGAAATATGTTGCCAAAGGTGGACCCGATGGTGGAGATGGCGGACGTGGTGGACACATTATAGTTCGTGGGGATGAAAATATGTGGACACTCATCCACTTAAAATTTAAAACACATATCCGAGCTGAACACGGAGGAAGTGGTTCTAAGAATCGAAGTACAGGAAAATCAGGTGATGATCAATATATCGATGTGCCTTTAGGGACCATTGTTAGAGATGCAGAAACAGATGAAATTCTCTTTGAAATTACTGAAAATGGGCAGGAAACTATTTTAGTTGAAGGTGGAATGGGCGGATTAGGCAACTGGCATTTTAAATCATCTACGAACCAAACACCGAGGTATAAACAACCTGGAATTCCCGGAGCCGAAGGTTGGTTTAGATTAGAACTAAAAATTCTAGCAGATGTAGGTTTAGTCGGTTTTCCAAATGCAGGTAAGTCAACTTTACTCTCTGTCCTAACCAGCGCCAAACCCAAAATTGCCGACTACCCTTTTACTACCTTAAAACCAAATTTGGGTATAGTAAAATATAGAGATTTTCAAAGTTTTGTAATGGCCGATATTCCAGGAATAATAGAAGGTGCAGCCGAAGGAAAAGGACTTGGACATCGCTTTTTGAGACATATTGAAAGAAACTCTTTGTTGCTTTTTATGGTTTCTGCGGATAGTTTGGATATTAATAATGAATACAAAATTCTACTAAACGAACTAAAAAAACACAATCCAGAATTGTTGGACAAAGAAAGGATTTTGGCCATTTCTAAATGCGATCTTTTAGATGAAGAATTGAAAAAAGAAATTAAGAAAACCTTGCCCAAAACAATTCCCCACCTATTTATTTCTTCTGTCGCACAAATCAATTTAGACCAACTCAAAGATTTGATTTGGAAAAAGTTAAACGAGTAAAATTCTTTTACAATTTTAAACTTATATTAGCCCTTAACCAAAAAACGATCTCATGATTCATGTTCTTAATGGAGACAGTCTTTTAGATCGATTTCCTTTGGATATAAAGGGTGAACGAATAGTAGCGAGAGAATGCCTTATTGAAGGCGATGTTTCAGGTGAAAATCTTGCCGAATTCTATCTAAACAGAGCAACATTTCTTGAAAGAACATATGGAACACAACAAACTGAATACTTACATAATTCGCAAAAGGAATTTGAGAAAATCCTCAAACTAAATACAGAAGAGGAAGTTTACTGCTGGTTTGAAAAAGATTTATTCTGTCAAGTTAATTTTTGGTTTGTTTGCCATTTACTGCATGAAAATAGGCAACAAAATGTATTTTTAGTGCTCGCAGAAAATCTTGATTTCGGATTCTCTAGCTATAATGAAGAAGAACTCAAATTACTTTATAGAAAAAAAACATCTTTAGACTCCACAGATCTAGAAGGCTTTTCAAAACTTTGGTCGGCCTATCAAACAAAAAACTCCGACAAACTGCAAGAAGCTGCAAAAAAATTAACTCCTAAATTTTCCTTTTTAGAAGAAGTTATAACAGCAGAGATCGAAAAAAATCCTATTGATAAAATGGGTCGACCCATGAAAGTGTTGGAAGAGTTGATTTTGTCAAGAAATTCTACTGACTTTAAACAAATATTTCCAGAATTTTCAAAGCGTTTGCCCATATATGGATATGGAGATTTACAAATTATACATATGATTAACGAATGGGAAGAAAAATACCTAACCATTAATAAAACCTTATGGAATAAAAAAGCACCTATTCATTTTAACTCTAAATTTTATGATAATCATACTTTTCTCACAACTCTAAATTCTCTCAATTCAATTGAAATAGGCTTATTGGGAAACATAGAAGGGCTTAAAGTCCTTCATTTGCAATGTCATTTCGGACAAGATACTATTTCTCTTCAAAAGTTAGGCGCACAAACCACCGGTGTAGACTTTTCTGAACAAGCCATTGAAAAAGCCAGGGAATTGAGTGAGCAAAGTGAAACTTTCCCTGATTTTATATGTAGTGATATTTATGAATTAGATAAAAAACTAGAAGGACAATATGATTTAATTTTTACGAGTTATGGAACTATTGGTTGGTTGCCAGATCTGAGAAAATGGGCTAAGATAGTAGATCATTTTCTAAAACCTGGTGGTAAATTCTTATTGGTCGAATTTCATCCGATGATTTGGATTTTTGATGAAAATTTCGAAAAAATCGTCTATCCTTATTTTAATCGCACTGCGATTGTTGAAAAAGAAGAATATTCTTATACGGATGGGGACCCGATTCAGTTGAATTCTGTCACTTGGAACCACCCTTTATCTGAGGTGTTTACATCACTTTTAGAGGAAAATCTAATTATTGATGACTTTCAGGAGTACGATTACTCTCCTTATGATTGTTTTTCGAAAACCGTAAAAATTGATAAAAACATGTTCCAAATTCAAGGTATGGAAGGAAAATTACCAATGGTTTATAGTTTAAAAGTTTCTAAACCCACATAAAATGAGTGACAACAAAGATAAAGTGGACAAAAAAATCAGAAATAAGGTTCGGTTTTTTATGGTAATGTTTATCATTTCATTGACACTTGCCATTAATGCCATATTCACTGAAATGGTACCCGCAAGATTTCCTCTCATAGCTTTCTTCATCGGCCTTGGCGCAGGATTAATTTTAAGTAGGATTCAGAAAATAACTTGGGATAAGGACGGAGAAAGAATTGTAAAAGAATTCGATCTCGTCAGTGGAATTTTAGTTTTTTTCCTCATTCTACTTCTAATTTTTAAAGAAAAAATCGTGCATCAATTTGTTAATTTTCCTAAAATAAATAGCATCATTTTTTCGTTAAATGCGGGAATTATGCTAGGACGAACAATCCTAATCCGTCATAAAGTCATTAAGATTTTGAGAAATAACGCCTAATTTATTCTTGAATTGTTAAAAAACCTTCGATAATACTATCCAAATTATAGAATAAAAACAATATTAAAGCCAGTACCAGCAACAAAATTAACATGCGTTTGTTATTAGGTTTTTTTCTTTTTACAAATTTCGTATCCACAATATATCTATTATTTTCTTGGTTTAATCGCTCTTAACATTTCTCTTTTTCCAGGGGGTCCTGGCAATTTTTCTACGTCAAAACCAGAGGTGAGCATTGCCCTTCTAACGCTTCCTTTCGCCGCATAGGTGACTAAAATTCCTCCTTCTTTCAAAGCTTCAAACATTTTTTTAAAAACATTTTCTGTCCACAATTCTGGTTGTACCCTAGCTCCGAAAGCATCATAATAAATCAAATCATAGCTATTCTTTTCACTAAAACTCTCAAATTTTTGTTGCCTTTTAGTAAGATGAAACAATTCTGAAATCATCAATTTCTCTTCCCAATTACCTTCGTGCATTTTTATAAAATCATTTTCTCTGCTTTTTGCTTTCAGCAGATTTACATAGTTTAACTGTTTTACCTGCTCTAAAGAAACAGGAAAAGCCTCTAGCCCCGTATAATCAATGTCCATTTTTTTCCTTTCTCCTTCAATCAGCGTTATAAAAGCATTTAAACCTGTGCCAAAACCCATTTCCAATAACTTTATTTGTCCGCGGTTTTCTAACAATGTTAAACCATTTTTGATAAAAACATGGTATGCCTCTTGAATGGCTCCATGAATGGAATGATAATGCTCGTCCCATTCGGGCAAATAAATACTCGAACTTCCATCCTTAGTAATAATCACTTTTCTTTCCATACCTATCTTTATGAAGCATCTCAGATAAAATCAATCAAATCGAATTCAAATTTAACCATTATTAAGTACTTTTGTATGAAAATATAACCTTATGCAAGTAGAAATGAAGCCTGTAATTCGTGTTGAAAAAACCAAAAATTCAAAAATTTCTCAAGTAGATTTTAGTAACCTGCCTTTTGGAAAAGTATATACTGACCATATGTTTATTTGTGATTATAAGGATGGACAATGGCAAGAACCAAAAGTTATTCCTTACCAGAATATAAGTCTTGATCCCTCGGCCAAAATTTTTCATTATGGACAGTCTGTTTTTGAAGGAATGAAAGCTTACAAGGACAAAGACGGTAAAGTATGGCTTTTTAGACCCCTTGAAAATCAAAAAAGATTGAATATTTCATCTAAAAGACTGGCGATTCCAGAATTGCCAGAAGAAATATTTATGGAAGGATTAAAAGAATTACTCAAGGTAGATAAAAATTGGATTCCACAATCAGAGGGGAGTTCTTTATATATTCGTCCGTTTGTTTTTGCATCGGGTAACGGTTTCCATGCCTCACCAGCTGATAAATATACATTCATTATTGCTTGTTCGCCTTCAGGATCATATTTTGCGGGCAAAGTAAAAGTTTTGATAGAGCAAACCTATTCTCGATCTGCCAATGGTGGTGTAGGTTATGCAAAAGCCGGAGGTAATTATGCCGGGCAATTTTATCCTACGCAACTAGCTGTAGACAAAGGATTTCAACAAGTAATTTGGACAGACGACACCTCACATGAATATATTGAAGAAGCAGGTGCCATGAATATTTTTGTGCGAATTAATGATACTTTATTGACTGCACCTACGAGTGATAGAATTTTAGATGGTGTTACGAGAAAAAGTATTTTAGATATCGCAAACGATATGGGAATTGATGTAGAAGTGCGAAAAATAAGTGTCACAGAATTAGTAGAGGCAGCACAAAACGGATCTTTAAAGGAAATGTTTGGTGCTGGAACGGCAGCAGTCATTTCTCCAATTTCAGGTTTTGGATATCAAGATAAAACTTTTGATATTCCGGAACTGAAAAATTCATATGCCGAACAATTTAAGAAACACATCACGGATATTCAATACAACCGAGCCCAAGATAAATTTGGTTGGAGGTATGAGGTAAAATAAAAAAAGGCTTTCGGGCCTTTTTTTATTTCTTTAATATAGCTGCTATATCCGGTTTAAAATAATTGGGTCCCTTAAGTACTTTCCCGTCTTCTCTGTATATGGGTTTGCCATCTTCTCCCAGTTTACTCATGTTACTTCTTTGAATTTCCTCAAAAACCTCTTCTATTTTGTCTTGCATTCCATGTTCTATAATAGTTCCACATAAAATATAGAGCATATCACCTAAGGCATCAGCTACTTCAACCAAATCATTTTTTAAGGCTGCCTCAAGGTATTCTTCGTTCTCCTCCTTCATTAAATCATACCTCAACTGTAAGGTCTTTGGGGTTAAATTTGCCGTTGGATTGTGTTTTATTCCTAATCCAAAAGCCTCATGAAAATCTTGTACTGCACTTATTTTTCTTTTCATTATATTAAATTTTCAATGCAACATTACGGATTCAATGATACATTTACAAGTCATTAAATCAACTATTAAAATGAAAATTATCATTTCATAAAATCATTCATTCCTAATATTATTTCATTGAAAAACTTAGTTATTGTTCTACAATTCTTCAAAGAAAAATAGCCTTCGATAATTAAACCCTTTAGCCTTCTTGGAAATTCAGGTCGGCTTTTCCATTATTTTGAAGTATTTTTGCCGCAAAAAAAGATGTTTAGTCAAGGACAAATTACTTTTGGAATCGTTTTCGCCATAGCCTTTATCATTGCCATGATTTTTAGCTATAGAAAAGACATTAAACTGCACAAGTATTATTATAAAAATGTATGGGTGGTAGGTCTTGGTGTTATCTTAGCGATAATCCTGTTTGCCACCATTACTTTTTGGCTAAACGATTAATTTACCTTCTCAAGTTCTTTATCTGCCGCTACAATTTTGTACAACTTATCACTAGGCCTTACTCTAAAATCTGTTTTAAAAGTAATAGAATCCCCTCGATTTGCTTGTTTCCCGGGCGCATCATTTACAAACATTTCTGTAATATCCATTTCTTTGGCACCTGTAGTAGGTCCAGTTATGAGTATTTGATCTCCAACATTTAAGTCATATGCTTCCAGCTTAAACTCGGCGATATTGGTTTTTGGGAAGAAGTGCATTCCTTTACCTATATAAACTTTCTTCTGTGTTGCACTGGATCCGGGACCATCACTCCACTCGCCCATTTTCTGACCTAAATAGTAGCCACTCCAAAAACCACGATTGTAAACTTTTTCTAATTCTTCCATCCAATCTGGCACCCTATCTTTACTATAAGTTCCGCTGGAAATACAATCTAATGCTTCTCTGTATGTTTTGATTACTTTGGCTACATATTCTGGGGCTCTTCCTCTTCCTTCTATCTTTAATACACTGATCCCTGCATCAGCTACTTGGTCTAAAATATCTATGGTACATAAATCTTTTGGCGACATAATATACTCATTATCCAGTTCCATCTCGACACCTGTCTCCTGATCTATGACTGTATATTTCTTTCTGCAATTTTGCTTGCACGCACCTCTATTTGCACTCGAATTATAGGCGTGTAAACTCATATAACATTTCCCTGAAACGGCCATGCACAAAGCTCCATGTCCAAAGATTTCAATTTCTACCAACTTCCCGGAAGGTCCTTTGATCTCTTCCTTTTCAATTTGAGCAGTAATCTTTTTAACCTGACGTAAACTGAGTTCTCTACTTAATACAATCGTATCCGCAAACATGGCGTAAAATCTTACCGTTTCAATATTTGTAATATTGATCTGGGTAGAAATATGTACCTCCATCCCCACTTGTCTCGCAATGGCAATAACTGCCTGATCCATAGCTATAACTGCGGTAATATCGGCTTTTTTTGCCGCATTGATTAAAGTCTTTACGATGCTCAAATCGTGATCGTAAATTATTGTATTCAAGGTGAGGTAGCTCCTAACATTCTTCGCCTTACATCTTTTAGAAATTTCTGGCAAATCGTCTAATGTAAAATTAATCGATGCTCTCGCGCGCATATTTAATTGCTCAACACCAAAATATATAGAATCGGCACCGTTGTCCAACGCAGCCTGCAATGATTCAAAGTTTCCGGCCGGGGCCATAAGTTCAATCTTCTTCATGTTTTTCTTATTTCTACACCTCATAAGAGATGATCATTTTTTGGAAAGTGCAAAATTACAATTATTAATTTAACTAAATTTTTACCTGTTTAAATTTAACAGTTCTGCGTAATTATTGAATTATTTTAAACAAAATGGAATAATTTTGAACTTTTCTTGATTAGAGATGCCAAATAATTAGCATCTTTGCGCCCGATAATTAAAATCTTAATAAAAATGAAATTAGCAGTGGTTGGTGCTACCGGAATGGTAGGCAATGTGATGTTGCAAGTTTTAGAAGAAAGAAACTTTCCTTTCGATGAATTATTATTGGTCGCCTCAGAAAGATCTGTAGGTAAAAAAATCCCATTTAAAGGAAAAGAATATACGGTAATCGGATTACAAGAAGCCGTAGACCAAAAGCCGGACGTGGCTGTTTTTTCTGCCGGGGGAGGAACTTCATTAGAATGGGCCCCAAAATTTGCGGAAGTAGGTACAACAGTGGTAGATAATTCTTCTGCCTGGAGAATGGATCCTACAAAAAAACTGGTCGTACCAGAAATCAATGCTAATGTCTTAACCAAAGAGGATAAGATCATTGCCAATCCAAACTGCTCTACCATTCAAATGGTTGTTGCCTTGGCACCTTTACATAAAAAGTACGGAATTAAAAGATTGGTGATTTCTACCTATCAATCTATTACCGGTACTGGCGTAAAAGCAGTAAAACAATTAGAAAACGAATTCAAAGGAGAGAAAGGTGAAATGGCTTATGCTTATCAAATTCATAAAAATGCTATTCCGCAATGTGATGTTTTCGAAGAAAACGGTTATACAAAAGAGGAAATGAAATTGGTGAGAGAAACAAAAAAGATTTTAAATGACAACACTATTGCTGTTACTGCTACTGCCGTGAGAATTCCCGTAGTAGGTGGACATTCTGAAAGTATCAACATAGAGTTTAATTCAGAAGTAGATATTGCAGATATCAAAAAGTTATTGAGTGAATCTCCAGGAGTAGTTTTACAAGATAATCCTGCCACATCAGATTACCCGATGCCTTTGTATGCTCATGGAAAAGATGATGTTTTCGTTGGTAGAATTCGTTTAGATGAATCACAACCCAATACAATCAATATGTGGGTAGTAAGTGATAACCTCAGAAAAGGTGCCGCAACGAACACCATTCAAATTGCCGAATATCTCTTAAAAAATAAGTTGATCTAATAAAAAATCCCCGTTAAAACGGGGATTTTTTATTTATTACTTTTCAATTTTGAGCACATCTTTGATCACTTCTTCTAAGTTATGCTTGGGTAAAGCTCCTTGTGCCATTTGAGGCTGTTCTCCCATAGGGCAAAAAAGCATGGAAGGAATACTTCGAATACCAAATGCTGCAGACAACTCTTGTTCCACCTCAGTATCTACTTTATAAATATCTACCTTACCGGCATACTCTTCAGACAGTTCTTCAAGAATTGGAGCTACCATTTTACATGGACCGCACCAATCAGCATAAAAATCTATAATGCAAGGCTTATCGCCCTCAAACTTCCATTCTTTGTTTTCTTCGTAATTAAAAACTTTCTTTAAAAAAGTTTCTTTCGTCAATAATTCTGTCATTTTTTCTATTTAAATATGATTAATCGAATTCTTTTATGCAATAAGCGTACCCTTTTTAATGCCATACAAAATGACAAAAATAATTTTAACCCTTTTGTCATATCTGTTACACCCAATGGCGAAAAATTCTGTAATAAAAAACCCCGAACTAAGTCGGGGTTTGTAAAACTCTACAATTTTTGTTTCCTTAAATTCAATTCGAATTCCTGATATAATTCAAGTAAACTCATTACGGCTTGAATCAAATCTTTCGTTTCTAATAAGTTACCAAAGTACAAGGTTGTATTTTTTGGACTTGATTCTTCTGTTCGAATTCTATTGACTTGTCTTTCAATTATTTCTGTAACATGATTTACAAAATCCCTTCTTTCGTCAATAATCTTACCGATGTCTGTAAAATTTCTCTTTTCAAAAACAGCGCTAATTTCTTTAAGCATAATCGATAATTCATTATCGATCTCTTTAAGATCTTTGATCTGACCTTTCTTGAGTACTTTGTGATTATTATGTACGTGTTTGTAACTCGCAGATGTAATATAACTGATAGATTGTGAAATATCTTGCAGATATCTTAAAACCATCAAATAAAATCTACTAGCTTCCACAGAGGCTTCATCAAGAGATTTGATAAAATAAAATGCACCATCTTTTAATTCATCAACTTCATCATTCAATTTCTTTACATGTCGTGTATTTTTCTTCAGTTTATTCAAATCATGACGAGAAAGATCATTGACCACATTGGTGTATAATTTATTTACGCGATTTAATACTTCGGAAATATGATCAGAAGTTTCTTCTACTACTTCTTTGACTGAAGTCAACTCGGCTCTTTTGATTACACGTTTTACAGCTTTTTCCTTTTCTTCATTTCTGTGCTTGACAAAATTTCTAAATAATAGAATACAAACAAGTAATAATACCAAACTCAAGGCAACACCGCCTCCAAGATGTAACAAATAGGTAAATACACCTGCCACGACAAATGCGACAATAGCAGTTACAAACCACCCTCCAATAACATTCAACACACCTGCCACACGGTAAACAGCACTTTCTCTATCCCAGGCTCTATCAGCCAAAGATGTACCCATAGCTACCATAAATGTAACATAGGTTGTAGATAAAGGGAGTTTTAAAGAAGTAGCAAAAGCGATTAAAATACCAGAAACCATAATATTTGTACTTGCCCTTACTGCATCAAAAGCAGGTAACTCATATACTTTATGCTTTGGTAAAGCGAGCACCGGTTTTTCAAATCGTTTATCAATTTTATCCATCCACGATTGAGGTAAAATTTTATCTAAACCATAAGACATACCAACAGAACCTCTAACAATTGCTCTTGACAATTCATTAGGTTGAAATTTCTCATGTCCTTCACTTTGACGTGCTAAATTAACCTCTGTATCTGATACTTTTCTGGCTTTTGACGAGAAAATAAGTGTTACAACCATTACTGCACCGGAAATAAATAAAAATAATTGCGGCGTAGGTACCTTACCTGCCAAAACACTCATATCAAACTCTGAAGCAGGAATTCCAGATCCTACCCAGGCATTGTAAGAGTTCCAAGCTGCCATTGGCACCCCAATAAAATTCACCAAATCATTACCCGCAAAGGCCAAAGCCAATGAAAAAGTACCGACAGTGATTATCACTTTATAGATATTTACCTTCAAAAACTTAGTCAATATATAGGAAAGTAAGATCCAAAAAATCAATGATCCAACCGCGATTAAATTCTCGTGATTGTCTAATATATGTCCTATACTGTCTCCATAAGGAGTTCCTTTTACACCTTTTAAAATGATAAAGTAAGTAATTCCAGTTAAGGCAACTCCACCAAAAATAGCACCATAAATTTTTGGTTTTTGTTCAAAATTAAAAGTCAAAAATAATCTGGTTATGTATTGCACGAGTACACCAACTGTGAATGAAATTATGACCGAAAGAAAAATGCCGGAAATAATTTGTAAAGCCTTTTCTGAGTTGATATATTTCGCCAATTCGCTTACCGATTCCGTATCGGACATCGCGATTTTAATCAATGCCATTGCTACGGCAGCTCCTAACAATTCAAACACAATCGAAACTGTGGTAGAGGTAGGCATACCCAAAGTGTTGAAAAAATCGAGTAAGAGCACATCTGTTACCATCACTGCCATGAAAATGATCATGATTTCATCAAAGTAAAACTCTCCAGGATTAAAAATTCCTTTTCGAGCAACTTCCATCATTCCACTCGAGAAAATTGCTCCAATACCAATACCTAAACTGGCAACAATCATGATGGTTTTCATCGACACTACCTTAGAGCCAATGGCAGAATTCAAAAAGTTTACAGCATCGTTACTCACACCCACAACCAAATCCACAATTGCAAGTCCGATTAACGCGATAAGCATTAACACGTAAATATTTTCCATTATCAATTAATTAATTAAACGCATGCAAAATTAGTATAGATAACACCTATTTATGTTATCAAAATGTTATCAAATTTAACATTAGTTTTCAAAGATATAACATTTACTTAACCTCAACTTCAATTCATGTTTACAATTATGGCAAAATTCTAAAATTCAATCTTTAAAAAGTAAAAATTTGTTTGATGCCTTTTGTCTTTCATCTACCTCATTTAAAGTTTTTTTCTAAGTAAGATTATTTGATCCTTTTAGCAAAATGCGAAAAATAATTCATTCAATTCAACATTTGCCGGTGGCTTTATTTTCAGACTTAAACCTGGTTTAAGTTAAATCTTGATTTTAAATTTCGTATCTTTAAGTTTTAACTAAACCCAAATTATTATGTCAGTACTAAAGGTAATAGAAATCATGGCTAACTCCACAGAGAGCTGGGAAGATGCCACAAAAAAAGGTGTAAAGCATGCCGCAAAAAGCGTTAAAGGCATTAAATCTGCATTTGTTCAATCTCAAAGTGCGGTAGTGAACGATGATCACATCACGGAATTCAGAGTAAATTTGAAAATTACTTTCGAAGTAAAAGATTAAATTCTGATATTACCCTAAATGATTACCCCGAAGCATTCGGGGTTTTTTTGTGCTATATTTGACAAAAAATACAAAATGGGGAAGCATTTACTTACACTCATACTCCTATGTAGTTTTGTGAGTTGTAAAAAGAAAATCGAGAAAGAAATGAAAGAAGACCTACATACAAATCACCTTATACACGAAACAAGCCCATATTTATTGCAGCATGCACACAACCCAGTAGATTGGCACCCATGGAATGAAGAGACCTTGGCCCTAGCTAAAAAAGAAAACAAATTGATGTTAATCTCAATTGGATATGCGGCTTGTCATTGGTGTCACGTAATGGAACACGAAAGTTTTGAAGATTCGGCCGTGGCCGAAGTGATGAATAAATATTTCATCAATATCAAAGTGGATAGAGAAGAACGACCCGATGTAGATCAGATTTACATGAATGCCGTACAATTGTTAACAGGAAGAGGTGGTTGGCCATTAAACGCCATTGCCTTGCCTGATGGAAGGCCCGTTTGGGGAGGAACATATTTTCCTAAAGAAAATTGGGTACAAACCATTGAACAAGTAGCAAAATTGTATGAAGATGATCCAGATAAGCTTAAAGAATATGCGGAAAATTTAACAGAAGGTATCATACAGTCTTCTTTAGTCACACTTAACGAAAATCCTGCTGATTTTACATTGACAGAAATCAATAAGGGGCTAGAAAAATGGTATCCTTATTTGGATATAGAAAAGGGAGGCAGCAAAGGAGCTCCAAAATTTCCCATGCCTGTCAATTTAGAATTCCTATTGCGATTTGGTTTTCAAACAAAGAATGACAGTATTTTAAGCTATGTACATACTTCTTTGGATCAAATGGCAAATGGGGGAATTTACGATCAAGTGGGCGGAGGTTTTTCTAGGTATTCGGTAGACAACAGATGGCATATTCCACATTTCGAAAAAATGCTGTATGATAATGCACAATTGGTTAGTTTATACGCCAATGCTTATCGCGTTGAGCCAAAAGAACAATACAAAAATGTAGTATTTGAAACCTTGCAATTCGTAGAAAGGGAGTTGTACCATGATTCTGGGGCATTCTATTCGTCACTCGATGCAGATAGTTTAAACGAAGCCGGTGAGTTAGAAGAAGGAGCTTTTTATGTTTGGAAAAAAGAAGAATTACAATCCGTTTTAGGAGATGATTTTGACCTCTTCGCCGATTTTTTCAATGTAAACCTAAATGGAAAATGGGAAAATGACACATATCATCTCATTAAAACCAAAACTATAGAAGAATTTGCTAAAGCAAATGGTTTAAATAAGGAAGTTTTAGTTCAAAAAATCAATATTTGGAAGGAAATTCTTTATCAAACCCGGGAAGAAAAATCTCGTCCTAGGCTCGATGATAAAACATTGACTTCTTGGAATGCATTGATGTTAAAGGGTTATGTTGATGCCTACACTGCTTTTGGCGAAAAGCACTTTCTGGAAATGGCTTTGAAAAATGCTCGTTTTTTGGTCACAAATCAACTCAAAGAAGATGGTAGTTTGTACAGAAATTATAAAAACGGACAAAGTTCTATAGAAGCTTATCTAGAAGATTATGCAACTCTTTCAGCTGCATTTATCAGCTTATATCAGGCGACTTTGGATGAAAATTGGTTGAGAACCGCTAAGCAATTAACGGACTACTGTTTTGATCAATTCTATGATGAAAACTCAAAAATGTTCTATTTTACTTCTCAAAAAAGTAAAGATCTCATCACAAGAAAAGTAGAGATTGAAGACAATGTGATCCCTTCTTCTAATTCAATTACGGCCAATAATCTTTTTCTTTTAGGGCATTATTTTTATAATAAATTTTATCTCGAAACAGCCTCAGCAATGCTAAACAATGTAAAAGAGCAAGGTCTGGGCTATATGGGTGCCAGTGCAAATTGGTTTCTGTTGTACACAAATTATTTAGGCGAATTTTATGAAATTGCTGTGGTAGGAAAAGATGCACTGTCCAAAATAAGAGAGATCAATCAATCGTTTTTCCCGAACAAACTCTTGGTAGGAAGCACAAAAAATAGTGATCTTCCACTTTTAGAAGGAAAGTATAATGCAGACCATACGACTATTTTTGTCTGTATTGATGGGGCTTGTCAACTTCCTGAACAAGACACAAAAAAGGCTTTGCAGCAGGTGAGTACAAAATTTATTCAAAAATGAATTTTTTGATCGATCTTATCATAGCATGTGTTGCATTTGAACATGTATATTTTATGATCCTTGAAATGTTTTTTTGGGATAAACCATTAGGATTAAAATCCTTTGGTTTAACAAAAGACTTCGCAGAACAGACAAAAGTTCTAGCCTTCAATCAAGGTTTATACAACGGTTTTTTGGCTGCTGGTTTAATATGGGCTTTAATGAGTGAAAACAATAAAGAACAGATAGCATTGTTTTTCTTGATTTGTGTTGTATTCGCGGGAATCATTGGGGCTTATTCAACCAAAAAAGCAAAAATATTTTATATCCAATCCATTCCAGCTTTGATTGGCCTAATCTTCATTCTTTTATTTTAGAAAAATATTTTGGGTTTTCCGGCGATAAAATCCTTGAGATAATAAGGCTCGAAATAGGCAAGGTCTTCAAAGTCTTTCTTTTTATATTTTTCCTCGCTCAACATACACATTGTTTGGGCTGAAGGATAGCTATTCGCCAAAAAATACGCATTTTCATGTGTCAGGATTTCCTTCACTTTTTTAGCCCCATCTCCTAGAAACACCACTTTGCCTTTTGAAAGTTCTTCGGCGAATGATTCTTCTGTTATGATTTCTGCTTTAGTTTCGCGAATTTGAATAAAACTTTTATTAAACACCGCGCTATATACTTCCATGCGCCTAGCATCTAGCAACGGAACAATCATTTCTAACCCTGCGAACTCAGCACTTTGAGCCAAAACATCTAAAGTGGGAATAGCAATTAAAGGTTTATCCAAAGCAAAGCAAAGACCTTTTGCCGCAGAAACACCAATTCTTAAGCCGGTATAAGAACCGGGACCCTTACTTACTCCGATGGCATCTAAATCTTGAAACTTTAGTCCTGCCTTTAAAAGGACTTCTTCTATTAAAAGGTGTAACTTTTCTGCATGAGAATATTGTTCTTCATTTTGCTCTAAAAAAGCCATCATTTGTCCATCTTTTGCTAAGCTTACCGAGCAATTTTTTGTGGCAGTTTCAATATTTAAGATGATTCCCAAAAGTAAAAATTTTGCGTGCAAAAATACGCAATTAAAAAAAATCCGCAAAGACTTTCATCTATGCGGTTTTCAGTATTAAAAATTTTAGTTACAATTTGAATAAATCAAATCTACTCACATTACCTTAAAACCAACCTTTCTTATTCAATTGGTAATTTACATAAAATTCCTCATCCGTCTGTGTGAGATAAACAATTCCCTCTACCAAACCAATAATACCCATTATACCTGCGCCAATTCCACAAGTCAATATACTCACCAACAACATAATTAAGCCTTCTTTGCTGTAACCCAAAATAAATTTATGAATTCCAAGCGCACCCAATAATATAGCGAATACACCTGCTATAATTCTTTTATTCTCTTGTGTGGGTTGAGGAATTGCTCTCCCCTGTTCATCTACTACCTCCATAAACTATCATTAAAACCAGGGCCTTTTATTCTTTTGATAAGTATTATAAAAGTCCTCATCGCTTTTGGTGAGGTAAATTACACCTTCAATAAATCCGATCGCAGCCATTACCAAGCCACCTAGCCCGAGCAAGAAAGACCCCAGTACCGTCAAGATTAACATAATTAACCCTTCTTTATTATACCCCAAAATAAATTTATGCGCCCCTAAGGAACCAAAAAGTATAGCCAAAACACCTGCAATTATTTTCTTATTATTTTCCTTTTTGATTAAGTCATCATATGCTTCTTTGGCTCCTTTTGTGAAATCATTGGCTGTTGATTTCGCTTCTTCCTGAAAATCTTTCGTGTTTTTATCAAGGCCTTCTAATATGTCTTTTGCCTCTTTTTTAACCTTTTCAGCGGTTTCATTAAACCCTTTTTTTAGCTCTTCACTTTCAATACCAAGGTCATCTGCAATTTTCTTTGCTCCGCCTTTGAGCTTTTCGCCGGCATTTTTTAATTCGTCTATCACTTCGTCTGTCGTTTGCCCTGTTTTATCAGCTATTTCTTCAATCTTTTTTTCTACTTTTTTAGTAGTTTTTTTTGCCGATGCTTTGGTTTTAGCGGCCGTTTTTTTTGAAGCTTTAGCTGTTTTCTCTCCTTCTTCCTTAATGGTATTCGCCACTTTTTTTAGACTTTCTTTAGCTTGCTCTACCGCATCTTTGTCAGCAGGAGTTTTATTTTCTTCTTTTTTAGCCATGGTAATTGGTTTATTTTTAGTTGATTGTTTAACAAATCTATAAAATTTCATCTTTAAATCCTAAGTTTTCTGAATTAGTTAAAATTGAGTAATTTTACCCTTTCTTAATCGGTCAAATGAAATGTGATCATAAAATTGCCGTTATTGGCGGAGGAAGTTGGGCCACGGCCATTGTGAAAATGTTGTCGGAAAATGTAGATCCAATTGGTTGGTATATGCGTAGCGTTTATATCACAGAACATATCAAAAGGAACAGACATAATCCAACCTATTTAAGTTCAGTGGAGTTTGACACTGATCAATTAAAATTATCTAACGACATAAATGAAATAGTTGAGTATGCCGACTTGCTGATATTTGCAATACCTTCAGCTTTTTTAAAAGAAGAGTTAGAAAAGATTACTGTGCCCCTTACGAATAAAATTATTTTTTCAGCCATCAAAGGGATTGTGCCAGAAACAGGTTTGATTGTGGGCGAACACTTCCATAAAGTATATGATATCCCTTATGACCAGATAGGTGTAATTACCGGACCTTGTCATGCCGAAGAAGTAGCAATGGAGAAATTATCCTATATCACATTAGCATGTCAAGACACAGAAAAAGCAGATTGTCTGGGTAAATATCTTTCCAGCAGATATATCAATGTAAAAGTTTCTGATGACATCGTGGGTACCGAATATGCCGCTGTTCTTAAAAACATTTATGCGATTGCTGCAGGAATGGCTCACGGGTTGGGTTATGGCGATAATTTTCAAGCCGTACTTATTTCTAATTCCATAAGAGAAATGAAAAGTTTCATCAAAAAAGTACATAAGATGAAGCGAAACATTAATAATTCTGCTTATTTAGGGGATTTATTGGTGACAGGATATTCTATTTTTAGTCGAAATAGAATGTTTGGAAACATGATTGGCAAAGGCTATACCGTAAAATCTGCCATGCTCGAAATGAATATGGTGGCAGAGGGATATTACGCGACCAAAAGTGCCTATAAAATCAATCAGGAAAATGGCGCAAGTACGCCTATCATTGATACAGTCTATAGGATTTTGTACGAAAACAAAGATCCGAAAAAAGAATTCCAGCAATTAACCGATTTATTAAATTAAACTGCTAAATACTAATATTATTTAAAGGCGATTCCTCTCATGTTCATCGCTTTAATCATTCTAAGTTTACCTTCTTTTACGGTAGATTTTGGAACGAAAAATTTCTTTTCAAATAAATTATTCTCTACAAAGAAAGAAAGGCTAAATTCATTGTTGAGCTCGAGCACGTCTTCTTGAAGTAATTCAATTTTGGCGAAAGAACCCGCAGGTAAAACATCTATTTTATGCCTCATGATGGCGGTTTCTCTTTCCCTGTCAAAACCTTTGCTCATGATTAAAACGGTATTTAGATCAAAGCTACTTTCGTTTAACAAAAAAGCCACCCAATCATTTGATTTGTAAATATCATTAAAAGTATAGGTCACGACCAAAGAAAGCCCTTCAAACTCCTTAATTTCTATGTCTTTTTTCATGAAAACTCAATCTTCCTTAGATTCTTTTTCTCTGCGTTTTTTAGCCAAATAAAAAAACAAATATGCCAGACCCACCAAAAGTACAAAAGGTAAATAAGTACCTATCACAACTCCTATTTCATAATTACTATCAGGAGCATTTTTCATTTTCTCTTCAATATCTACCTGTAACAAAAGTAAAATCATAATTTATTTTTGAATTTTTGAAGCGCATTTTTTGTAAAGTCAGAAAGGACTAGTTTTCCGTTAATGGCTGCATATTTAGGTAAAAGCGTATCCCAATCCTCTGTTCCTTTCCACAGGACCGTTTTTAATGCAGCTAAGCTTTCTGTGCTATAGCCTGAAATTTTTGACGAAAACAATTCTATTTCATCATCCATCTCACGTATATTTTCAAAAACCTTTGCATACAAACCTTTCTCTTTTGCCCAATAAGCCGTCTTCCATTCATGGGCGCCAAGTGTTAATTCAGTTAAACCGGATTTTCCCATCTTTCTCTCTACTGCCGGAGCGATGACAAAAGGCCCTAAACCAATACTTAATTCAGATAATTTTATATCTGCCGATTCTGTGGCGTAACAATAATCGGCTGCAGCGGCAATACCTACTCCTCCCCCAACGGCTTTTCCTTGGATCCTAGCCATGATGATTTTAGAAGACTTACGCATGGAATTCATCAAATCGGCAAAGCCTCCGAAAAAAGCTGTGCCTTGAGCTATGTTATCAATTGTTAAAAGTTCATCAAAAAAAGCTCCTGCACAAAAACTTTTCTCACCTTCACTTTTCAAAATGATTAAATTGATTTCCTTATCCTCTGAAACTCTGTTTATCGTATCAATTAATCTTTGAAGTAATTCTGTTGGAAAAGCATTGCTCGCTGGATGCCCGAATGTGATGGTGGCAATTTTTTTATTTGTATTGGTGAAAATAGTTCCCGGATTCATTTTATCCAAATTTTAGGAAACGCTCTCTGCAGAAACAGTGTTGTCTATTTTTTTGACTAACCCTTGCAGCACTTTTCCTGGACCGACTTCTAAAAATTCTGTAGCTCCGTCAGCTACCATTTGCTTAATTGTTTGTGTCCATTTGACTGGCGCGGTTAATTGAGCCATTAAATTTTCCTTAATTTCTTTAGGATCAACGACAGCAGATGCAGTTACGTTTTGATAAATAGGACAAATAGGTTGATGAAAAGTAGTTTCCTTTATCGCGTTGGCCAATTTTTCTCTTGCCGGCTCCATCATGGGTGAGTGAAAACCACCTCCAACAGGTAAAATTAAAGCTCTTTTCGCTCCTTTCGCTTTCATTCCTTCACATGCTTGGCTTACTGCATCAACTTCACCGGAAATAACTAACTGACCCGGACAGTTGTAGTTTGCTGCCACTACAACACCAGGTGTATCCGCACAAACTTGTTCTACAATACTGTCTTCTAAACCAAGAACTGCTGCCATTGTAGAGGGTTGTAATTCACAGGCATTTTGCATTGCCAGGGCTCGTTGGAAAACTAATTTTAAAGCAGAGGTAAAATCCAAAGTTTTATTGGCTACAAGGGCCGAAAATTCTCCCAAAGAATGCCCGGCAACCATATCAGGCTTAAACTGTTCTCCCAAGGTTTTAGCCAATATGACTGAATGCAAAAAAATAGCCGGTTGTGTAACTCTGGTTTGTTTTAAGTCTTCGGCAGATCCTTTAAACATAATTTCAGTAATGTCAAACCCCAATATTTTATTGGCTTCATGAAAGTATTCTTTCGCCAAAGAAGATTTTTCGTATAACTCTAATCCCATTCCTGAAAATTGCGCTCCCTGTCCGGGAAAAATATATGCTGTCATCTTTACTATTTAATTTTAAACAGCAAAATTAATGAAAAGATATCGGAGTATACAGCAATCAGTAATCAGATTTGAGATATGACCTCAGATAGTGGTTCTTACTTTCCTTACTTAGAATAGAATTATTTTACAATTCAAACCCAAAATGAACAAAAAAATCGCCTTTTTTTTCGTAACTTTATGGGTCTATCAAATTTTTGACTGGCATTTTTTTCTTCTTATGAAAAACTTCTATAAACTAAATTGTCATCTCGACTTATCCTCGTAAGTGTTGGCGCAAAAATGCCAACCCCCTATAATTTTCGTGATTGTTTTTTAAAATTTTTTGGCATGGATTTATTTCATTGCCAAGCTTAATTTATTCCTCCTAAATCTTAATGTTATGAAAACCTTTATCAAACTTTTTATTCTACTTCTGGCCAGTATTGGGTTTTATGCTTGCAGCGAAGATTCGGTAGACGAACTATTAGAAAAAGATCTCTCAATTACTGAAAAAATAGAGATTCCTGTACATGTAGACAAAACCAATGGTACTTGGGCTACTTTTGACAATTCGAAAGAAATAAGTATCGACAATGCACAGACCCAAGACTACCTGAACAGGGTGAAAGCAGTAAAAATTAAAAGCCTGACCTACAGAATTATGAATTTTAACGGAGATCCTAACGGTCAGGTAGAAGCCTCTTTTCATTGTGCTAATCAACTATCACTAGCAAATACTTTTGTTGTGCAAACTGCCGCACAGAATATGATGCAATACCAAATAAATGAAATTGCCGAGTTAAACCGTATCGGACAAGCCCTTAAAAATGGCAAAAAAATGCAGGCAAGATATACCGGAAAGGCTTTATGCGACCAAGCTGATATGGATTTTGTTGTGCAAGTTACTCTTGAAGCAACTGTTACCGTGGGCCTATAAAACTATTTTTTCAACCACTCAACAAACAAATCTTTAAAGTCCAAACCTTACCGGTTTGGGCTTTTTTTTATCTATTAAATTCTAAAGGTACTAATCATTAACTACTCCTAGGAAGCGCGTTTCCGACGGTCAGGGTAGCAAAACATTCAGTCATTCTTTTAAAAAATATGATGACAGATATTTTTTCATTATTTTCGTTTGACAAAATCAATGAATGACCGAATCAAAGAGAAACTTTGCCTTTTCTATCTATTTAGGACTCGCTGCAATATTTATTGCCTCACTTGTTGTTTCTAATCTCATTTTTCAAAAATTCTTTAGTTGGAATTTTTTGGGTTGGTATAATTTTGAGATCTCCGTAGGAATTTTACCTTATCCAGTAACGTTTTTGGTCACTGACCTAATCTCAGAAATTTACGGAAAAAAACGCGCCAATCAGGTGGTTGCCGCCGGTATATTTGCATCGGTTTTTTCTTTAATGATCATCATGGTTTCTGATGCTGCACCGGCCACAGAATGGTCACCTGTAGGTGATGAAATTTTTCACAGAGTTTTCGGCTTATCTGCTTTGGCGGTTTTTGCATCTGCAATGGCCTATTTGGTGGCACAATATGTCGATATTAGGATCTATCATTTTTGGAAAACAAAAACCAAAGGAAAGCATTTATGGTTGCGAAACAATTTTTCTACAATTTCCTCACAATTTTTAGATACATTTTCTGTGCTTTTTTTACTCTGCTCTTTTAACGTGATCGAATGGGATCTATTCGGGAAATTATTGCTTAATGGGTTTCTATTTAAGTTGCTCATAGCCTTATCAGATACCCCGTTGCTCTATTTCTTTGTTCACTTATTTAGAAAACATTTCAATTTAGCGATTGGAGAAGAAATAGATTTCTTTCCCGATCACCAAGAATCTCAAAATGAAAAAGAAGAGAAGCTTTTGACCTGAGTTTTTACCCATACCCATCCGTCTATATAGAAATCTCTCAAATTTGATTAAAAAATACAGAAATACCCCACCGAGGGTATTGTCTTATTGGCAAAATATGACTAATTTAAGACCATAACAATTTTCCCGAAATTGAGGTGATGAAAATGATCTCAAAAAAAGGGATTTTTTATGAGAGGTCTTCGGACCTCTTTTTTGTAATTCTTTAGACATTTGTTTTCTATCCTTTTCGACCAAAAAAAATCATTTAAGGCCAAATTAAAAAACGTCAAGAGGTTTTTGTCAACACATCTAGATGTTTTTTGATTTTGTAGAACAATTTATGCTTTAGGCATTTAAAGCGATTCCTAAATATCTAAAACTAAAATTTCATAAATTGAGTACTACATTACTCAATTTATGGTATTGTCTCTAAAATTTATACCCCCTATATTTGCGCAGGTAAAACAGGATTAAATCAATTTTTTAAATTTTGATTTGACTTATTATAATAACTATTTCTTTGCCGTTTTGGTTATTTTTATTTCATTGCAAACGATTTCCCCCGTTTAATGAAAACCTAAAGAGTTTATTAAATGGATAAATATTACCCCTCAATCAGAAAGTTCATTGATGATATTTCTCAAATCTATCATCGAGAAAATCTGCATGGTCAATTTGACGTAAAAACCTATCGGTCTTATCCTACGGCTAAAAATGAATGCTTTTACGTTTTTGACCTCTTTCTAAATAAAATTATATATTTCAAAGGTTTCAATGATTTTTTAGGCTACAAGGACAAGATAGATTTACCATTTATTTTTTCATGTTACCATCCAAAAGATAGAACTGTTGTTACCGATCTTATTAAGGAAGTAGTAAAAGAATTACCCAAACAAAACTTTCATTTACACGCCAACATCTTAAATATTGCTTATCGTTTTAAAAAGAACAACGGAGATTATTGTAAAATTTTAAGTCAGACCATTGTCTCTGACATTGATCCAAAGGGCAAAGTAACAAAGGTTTTACTGCGCTATACTGATATTTCCTTTATGGATTCGACCCCTATTGTTAAATGGGATGTAGATGAAAAATATTTCTGTAAAAAAACAATTCAACAAAGGCTTATAGAACAATCTGATTTACCCCTAACCCGAAGAGAATCTGAGATTGCCTTTTTAATAGCTAAAAATTATACCAATTCTGAAATTGCAGACCAATTGTGTATAAGCAAAAGTACGGTAGAATCACATCGAAAAAGCGTTTATAAAAAGACAAATTCTCACAGTAAAGATCATTTGATCTTGTTCTTAAAAAGCAAGGGAGCAATTTGAGCTAACTACTACCTGATATTGCGTACTTACTTACCTAATATTCAAAATATCAAATATTTACAATATTCTTAAAATCCTGACAAAACTAAAAATATTGAAAATATACCCCCCTCAGGGTATTGCCTTCAACATTAATTTAACATAATTTTGGGGAAATCTTCATATTGCTATGAATTCAATATTCGCATAAACCCTTAGATCAAGAATAAAAAATTCTTGGCTTGTGAAGTTATATTATTAACTAGAATTTTTATTAATTTAAAACCCCTCAACAATGAGAAAAAGTTACGTATGCGCTTTTGCGTTGATGATCGGAGCAATCGGATTTGCTCAAAACAATCAATCTACCGTTGAACAAAAAGGTTCAAACGGTGAAAGTAAAGTAGTTCAGGATGGACAACTAAATACCGCGATTCAGTATCAAACAAGCAATACTGGTTTGGTAAACATTTTTCAACAAGGTACTTCGAATTATGCCAACCAAGATCAAGATAAACAATGGCAAGGTAATACTTCATTTGACGTTAATCCTTCTAAAATGTTTATGACTATCAAGCAAATAGGAGAAAGAAATAGAGCATGGCAAACCCAAAGATGGAGCAGTCAGACAGCGATTGCTGAGCAAAGAGGTAATGATAATACTTCACGGCAATTCCAATCTGGTAACCACGGTAATTTAGCTGAAGTTTATCAACGTGACAATATGCATACAGCTACTCAGAACCAAACCGGGGAGACAGGAAGTTGGGTTTATATTAATCAATCCGGTTATAAAAATACAGCTACCCAAAACCAGATTAAGGGTATTGCAAATAGTGCTGAAGCAAGACAAAGTGGAGCACGAAATACTTCAACTCAGACTCAAAAAGGCTTTGGGAGTTTTTGGGGTGACAAGAACATTGTAAAAGTTAATCAGTCTGGAAATGATAACATAGCAACTCAAGATCAATCGAATCCAGGAAATATTCATGGTGTATATCCTAATAATATTGCCGAAATCATCCAAAGTGCGAATGATGGTCTTGCTGTCCAAAATCAATATGGCCTTGATGGTTTTCAAAGAATTGAACAAAAAAATGGTCGTGACAATTATGGATATCAATATCAAGACGTTGCCTCAGAAAGGGGTGATGCAAGATTGATGCAAAATGGAAGCGGTAACTGGTCACAACAGTGGCAATATGGAACTGACAATACGTCAAATGTTAATCAAACTGGAAACGGAATGTGGAGTAAAGTAACCCAAAGCGGTGCTGGAAATACAAATACCGTGATTCAAACAAATTAATATTTCTTGGACATCCACTAAGGTGAATGTCCATTTTTTTTCTTTTTTAAATAGAAATTAATTCGATTCTAGAAAAAAGTGCTTTAAAATTTTTTATTAATCTAAAACCCCCTCAACTATGAGAAAAATTATGTTTGGCGCTATTGCGCTAATGATCGGAGCAATAGGATTTGCTCAGGACAATCAATCGACGGTTTTTCAAAACGGTAATGACCTAAAAAGTGTCGTCAACCAAACTGGAAATAATAACGTAGCAGATCAAAATCAAGTTGACACTTGGGATGAAGTTTACATTTCTCAAAAAGGAACAAGTAACTATGCAAAACAGGTACAAACAGATGGCCCTGCTGCCAATGAAAGGTTAAATGTGGCTAAAATCAATCAAATGGGAAATGGCAACAAAGCTTGGCAAACTCAATCAGGTGAAGTAGATGAGGCGTATGCAACTCAAGAAGGTAAAGAAAATGAATCCAGACAAACGCAAACTGAATGGAATGACTACTCCAAGATTAATCAAAATGGGAATGGCAATAAGGCTACACAAGAGCAAAAAAATGGTTCAGGCCATAATATTGCAAACACAAGTCAAAAAGGCATGGGAAATCAAGCTTGGCAATACCAAATTGATGGATTCAGAAATACGGCAAGTGTTGAGCAGCACGGAAAAATGAATGAAGCTAGACAAACCCAAAATGGGAATGCATTTTATGGTGCAGATCAACAAAATTTAGTTTCTATTGTTCAGGAAGGTGATGAAAATAAAGCAACTCAAAAACAAGACAACTCCATTGGAGGAGAAAACAATAGAAACAAATCATACATCACGCAAAATGGCAGTAAAAATATTGCTGCACAAGATCAATTTGGAGATATAGACTTTGCTAAGATTACTCAAAAAGGTAGTGAAAATTATGGCTATCAAAAACAAGAAATTAATACAATTGGTGAAACAGCTATTTTAATGCAAAATGGTAAAGGAAATGAATCATGGCAGTACCAATATGGTGAAGGCAATACTTCCAATGTGAATCAAACTGGATTGAGTCAATGGAGTAAAACTACACAAATGGGTATGAACAATACTACAACCGTTACCCAATCTAACTAACCCTTTAATTACTTAAAACCCTTAGATATGAAAAAAATTATTTTTGGCGCAATAGCGCTAATGATCGGAGCAATAGGATTTGCTCAAAACAACCAATCTACAGTATTGCAAGACGGAACTAATTTAATTAGTGATGTTATACAAGCAGGTGAACTCAACGTTGCTGACCAAAATCAGCAAGGAGACCAACAAGGTGCATTTATTAATCAGAATGGTAATAGAAATAAGGCTATTCAGGTTCAAAAGGATTTTCATTCTCGTTATGGTACTGCAACAATAAAGCAAGCGGGAAATGATAACGATGCTTATCAGAATCAATTAAACTTTGGCAATAATACTTTAATTGCCACTCAAAATGGTCAAAGAAATGAATCTGACCAATGGCAAAAAGGTGGCCATGGAAATGACGGAATTGTTTATCAAGGTAAAGGTGCAAACGACAATATTGCTTACCAAGAGCAACAAGGAACTAACAACTATGTAAATGTTAGGCAAAGTGGTGATCGCAACTATTCGAATCAAAAACAATTAGTTTCGTTGCACGGTATTGCAAATATAAATCAATCTGGTAATGACAATGATGCTTACCAAAGTCAAACTGGCGGTGTTTGGGATAACAATGGTGAAGTTAAGATTGTACAATCTGGCAATGGTAATTATGCAAAACAAGATCAAGCAAATCCATCTTCAGGACCTGGCTTAGGAAATTACTCTTCTACCGTCCAAGAAAGTAATTTGAATGATGCATTTCAAAACCAATATGGCGAAGATGGAATGTTAACAATTATACAGAAAGGTGACAAAGAGAATTATGGATATCAAATTCAGGCGGCAGGCTCAAAAGGTGAAACTGCTAGTTTAAGCCAAAATGGTAAAGATAATGATTCATGGCAATACCAATATGGTCAAGGGAACACTTCTACTGTAAAACAAACCGGTTTGAGTCACTGGAGCAAAACCACCCAAATGGGTATGAACAATATAACAACAGTTACTCAATCTAATTAAGATTGAACTAAAAAGTAAATAACTATTTCAATTAATTAGCAGAGGGATTTACCCTCTGCTAATTCTATTATCTCGAGCGACATGAACACAAAAGTAATTTTAGTTTTTCTTATATCTATGTTATTTGATTTCTCATATGGACAATCTCTGGATGAAAATAGTGTAATTATTAATCAGTATTTTCAAAATGCTGGTGAGAATCTTATCGGACTAAATAATTCAAGCGCCAATTCAAGCCAAACGAGCTATGTTAATTTAGTACAAACAGGATTCAATAATAATATTCATTTGAATTCAGTAAATAGGGATAACCAAACAGTTCAACAATTTGGAAATAACAATAGCTATGAGAACTACGTTTATTATAATACTGAAAAAACAAACAAAACCATTAACCAAGAGGGCAATTTAAATTCTTTACTTATTTTTGGCGAAAACTCACTTATGAAAAACTTGATCATCAATCAAAAGGCAGATTTTCAATCTATCGTGATCAAGAATTACACCAATTAAATTCTGGTAATTTGAAATGGTTTGGTTTATTTTTTTTTATGTCTATTGGGCTAACCTATGCCCAAGATGATCAATTGTTGCAAGCCAGACTTAATATCTCCAGAGAAGATATTTTTGTGAATATAGAGGGTATTGTAGAAAACAATAGCCACGTATATAACAATAAGCTTAGTTATCATTTGCTCACTTTAAAAAAAATGCCGCAAGACATCAAATTTGAAAAAAATGATCGTTTTGGCGAATTTACCTTACTCCCCAACGAAAACAAAACGGTAACTACCCTCAGAATAAACTTAGAAGAAGAACAAGAACTCAAAGTATACTTTTTTGTGCGAGACCAAAAAAATCTAATTGCCCAAGATTCTATTGTCATTAACGAAGTGGTAGATTTGCTCAAAACTACCGTGATGCGTGAAATTGACATTGAGATCAAAGGACTTGTGATAGAAACTACAAAAACAAAAATGGGAAAAGATTTTTATGATTTTTTTTATCAATTATATTTACGCGAAGGTGCTGAGTATTCTTTTATTATAAACATTGAAGAAAAACCGTTTTTGGGTACAGGTAGTTTGATCTCAGTTATTATCGAAGACCAGACTATTTTTGAATTCCAAGCACGTCCAGATGTTGAAATGTTGGAAGGTGCTGCTAAATACGCTCTAGTGCGGGTAAATGAATTCAACAAGAACAAACAAAACGTTCCCAAAGTATATTGACAAATTCTATTGAAATGAAAAAGAAAATTTATATTTATTTACTTTTTTTGCCCACAATGCTGATGGCGCAAGAAATGGTTTATAAACCTGTAAATCCAGCCTTTGGAGGAGATACATTTAATTACCAATGGTTACTGAGTTCGGCTGAGGCACAGAACTCGCATAAAGAAGATTCTGGGTTTTCCTTTGACGAACAATCGGATATAGATAGTTTCACAGAAAGTCTCAACCGCCAATTGTTAAATAAAATCACTTCAGATCTTTTTAGAGAACAATTTGGCAATGGCGATCTCACAGAAGGAACTTATATGTTTGGAAGTCTGGTACTCGAAATATCGCCTAGTACAAATGGTCTGCTCATTAACATTCTCGATACCCAAACCGGAGATCAAACACAAATTATTATCCCGAATTAGTAAACTATGAAGAAAGTTTTTTATTCTTCTCTTTTGTGCTTGTTGCTGTGGTCTTGTGGTGCAAGAATCAAACAACCTTTTTTAACAGAACAAGCTCGTATTGGAGAAAACACTACACCCGAAAATACAGTTTTAGGTGATGTAAAACCTATAGAACCTGTGGTGGTAGGTGTCTATAAATTCAGAGACCAAACTGGGCAATACAAACAAGTTGAAAATGGAACCAGTTGGAGTACGGCAGTCACCCAGGGCGCTACTACTATCCTACTTAAATCTTTGGAAGACTCAAAGTGGTTTACCCCCATAGAGCGTGAAAATGTGAGTAATCTGCTCAATGAACGTCAAATTATACGCTCTACCAGAAATCAGTATAGCAATCCGAATCAACAACTTTCAGAAGCCGATGTTTTGCCCCCTCTACTTTTTGCGGGAATTATCTTGGAAGGTGGTATTATCTCTTACGATTCCAA
Organism: Namhaeicola litoreus; assembly: GCF_042679565.1. Lineage (NCBI taxonomy): Bacteria > Pseudomonadati > Bacteroidota > Flavobacteriia > Flavobacteriales > Flavobacteriaceae > Namhaeicola > Namhaeicola litoreus. The sequence goes on from NZ_JBHTMY010000001.1 coordinate 241,948, forward strand.
CATCAGAACCGGGGGAGCGGGAGCGAGATATTTTGGTACAGGTGCCTCCAGTGAGTATAGAGAAGATAGAATTACAGTATATTTAAGAGCCGTTTCTACCTCAAACGGGAAAATTCTGAAAACCATTTATATTTCCAAAACCATTCTTTCACAAGCCATTTCCGCGAGTATGTTCAGGTATGTAGATGTTAAAAAGCTTTTAGAAGTCGAAGTGGGAATGACCCAAAATGAACCCAAGCAACTGGCAGTAAAAGAGGCCATAGATAAAGCCGTTGAGGGTTTGATCATAGAAGGTATCATCGATGGATTATGGTTACCGGAAGGTGGTGAACCTGTAGTTCAACAAATAAAAGAAGCCTACGCTCAAGAATTGGCAGAGGCTGAACGCACAAAGTTATACAACCGCACCTTTGAAGACCAAAGATCTAAACATGGATTGTCTGTAAAATTAGGGGGTGCTTTAATGGATGGTGATTATTCCAATAACGACCTGGGGTATAGTTTTAATGCGAATTATAAATACTTGTTTAACAATCCGCATTGGAGTTTCAATTTAGGAACAGGTTATATGGAGTTGGACAGAACAGGTCCTCCCATCGATTACGATTTCACAATAGATGGCAATTTAGAATTCATCTTCTTGCCCTACGAAAATTTAACACCCTTTGTCTATGCCGGGGGAGGAACAATTACCAACACCTCTTTCGAAAATGCTGAATTTAAATTTCAATATGGAGCAGGTATTGAATATTTACCTGTTGAAAATATCGGAATTGAATTATTTGGCGAACAAAATTTGACATTTTCTGATAACATAGACGGTGTGATTCAAGGCCAAAGAGATGACTTTTTTTGGCGATTTGGTTTGGGTATTAACTTTTATTTTGGGAGATAAAAAAATGAAAAAAATGAAAATAAGATCAGTGCATATCATCTCATTCCTATTCAGTTTTCTAATATTACTGGCCTGTGGAGAAGATACAATTGAATTTGGTGGGACTGGAAAAATTAAAGGAAAGGTAGTAGAAGACATCAGCTTCATTCCTGTGGAAAATGCGAAAATAGAACTCAGCCCTTCAGGAAATACTGTTTTTTCTGATGCAGAAGGTAATTTTGAAATGGAAAATGTAACCGTTGGAGAATATTCTGTAAGCGCTACTAAGGAAGGCTTTTTAACAGGATTTGAGCCTGCACAAATAGAAGTAGGTTCTGAGGTAAACGTTGTTTTTGAATTAAAAGAGGAAACAGCAAACAACAGACCTCCCAATGAACCAAAATTAATTAGTCCCGAAGACAACGCCATAGATGTAGCATTAACAACAAATCTCGTTTGGAGTGCTTCTGATCCTGACGATGATAATTTAACTTTTACTATTAAGATCAAAAACGACAAGAACAATGACGAAGTTGTAAAAGAAAATATTACCGATACAATTTTTCAATTAACAGACCTGACCACATCTACCAAATATTTTTGGCAAGTGAGTGCTTACGACAGCATCAATGCACCGGTTTGGAGTAAATTGAGATCCTTTACTACCTCGAATCAGGTAAATAGCAGATATTTATATGTAAAATCAAGTAATGGTAATAATGTGATCTATTCTCGTGATGAGGATGGTTCAGAGTCTGCTTTAACACCCGCAAGTTTAAATAGCTGGAGACCTAGAAAAAACAGTTCTAGTAATTTGATTGCATTTCTGAGAACAGATGAAAATTTTGAAACTCAAATCTACACCATTAATCCCGACGGAAGTAATTTGTTTAAGGTAACCAAAACACCAGTTGCCGGTTTCAAACCTTCTGAAATGGATTTTTCATGGAATTCAAATGGCTCTAAATTGATTTACCCGCACTTCGATAAAATATACGAGATCAATAAAGATGGTAGCGGATTGAGGTTAATTCATCAAACAACAGATGGCAATTTTATCTCCGAATGCGATTGGAGTTATGATGGGAACACGATTGTAGTGAAAACAAATAATTCAAATGGATATAATGTTTCTATCTATACCATAGATATGAATGGCAATAAAAAAACCAACGTACTCAGTGGAGTGAATGGTGCAGCGGGTGGATTAAATCTATCTGTTGATGGAAAGACTTTATTGTATACCTACGATATATCAGGATTTGAAAGTTCATCCTACAGACAACTAAACACACGTATGTATATTTATGATTTTACTTCGAATACGAGAAGAGATATTTCTGCAAACAAAATAGACGGAAGCTTAGACATCGACCCTCGTTTTTCACCAGATGAAGCCAAAGTGATTTTTGTAAACACCTCTAATGACGGAGTTTCTCAAAAGAATATATTTACTCAAAACGTAAATGAAGATGGTACCATAGACGGTACTCAATATGAAAGACAAGAACTCGTCCAGGATGCGATTATGCCGGATTGGGAATAATCAAAAAAAAGGGCTTTGGCCCTTTTTTTTGCATTAATATTTGGTTTGCCACATCCGTTTACGAACGTAGGTACTGGGCGAAAAAAATTGAAGTGTCACTTCAAAAGTATTTCCTACATTGCCAATGGCAGAAACCGGTATATCATAAGATAAGCCTATTTTAAAGCTTTTGGTTTTCAAACCGATATTCGGATTAACCGACAAAAAATAATCACTCGATTCAAGAATCTTATCTAGTGTATTCGAAGCTAGAATACCTAATGTGAGTCTAGAAAATCCATATTCTAACCCCACATCAAATCGGTTATACAATGCTTGATGGTAACCATTAAAAGTAATGAATAAAAAAGATGTAGGATCAGAACCGTAAAGTTGATTTCTATGCCAACTTTTTCTATAGCCTCCCTGAAAAGTAATTAAAGGCTGTAAAGACAAGTCTTCTCCTTCTAAAAAAGAAATATTGGGTTGATTAACATGTTTAATACCAGCTCCAAGCCAATAATTTTCTGCGTATAACACAGCCCCGGCAGAAAAATCGAAATAACCGAAACTACCTTGAATTAAATTTGTCAAGACTGGATCTTGTGAACCCGGATTGATTAGGCCGGAACCTATATCGATCTCGTCTTCGAAAAACAAACCGGCAGAATTGATCTGGTTGATAGAATAACCAAAACCAATCCCAGGAAATAAGCTGATATCATCTGTAATTTGTAAATGGAGGGCATATGATGCTTGAAATTGAGACAAACTATACTCTCCTAATTCTTCAGATTGATGGATGACTTGCAGGCCTATTCCGCTGCGAATCCCCTCGAACCAATTATCGGCTGTAGCATAGACCGTATTTAAGTTAGAGGATATTCCCAACCATTGGTTTCTGTAGCCTGACCCTAACCTTAAACCTCCTGTAGAACCTGTAAAAGCTGGATTTAACATGGTTGGTGCTGCATAAAATTGGGTAAAGATGGCATCTTGTGCTAACAAACCTGAGCTCGATAATAACGTAATATAAAAACAAAGTTTTTTCAGCATATTTATTTAATCAGGGTAAACAGGCCTTCTTTTTCCGTTTTCTCATTTTCTAATGATACCGCTTTAATACGGTACATATAATTTCCGTTCTGCGCATCCTTTCCTTTTATAAGCCCATTCCATCCTTGCAATACTTCATTTTGCTCATCATAAATTAGATTTCCCCAGGTATCAAAAACTTGTAATTGAAGGAATGACATACCCCTGTAAACAGGTTTAAAAAAATCATTTATACCATCCCCATTGGGACTAAACGCGGTGGGCAAAACTAGCTTTGCTTGTCCTTTTACCAAAATATTTACTTGTGCAGTTTCTGAGTGTACAAATCCATCACTAATTGAATAAGTAAAATTGTCTGTACCGCTAAAAAGTGCGTTCGGTGTATATACAAAAGACCCGTCTGGGTTAAGAACAAGGGAGCCGTTTTGCACATTCTCCAGCAATGAAACGACCATTGGATCCATATCTTGATCACTATCATTTAATAAAAGTCCATCTTGATTTGATATATTCAAGACTACACCCTCTTCTGTTTCATAGTTATCTTCATTTGCTATTGGTGGAGTATTGACTAAATTAACCATGATTTCTACCTCAATTTCATCTGAACTCAACTCACCATCTGTAGCGTAATAAGTAAAGGAATCTACGCCAAAAAATAACCGGTCTGGTTGGTAATTGAATGTGCCGTCAGTGAACAAATTTAGTTCACCGTGATTAGCCGTCCTCACCAATTCAACGGCTAAAATATCTCCATCAGGATCTATATCATTTTGTAATAATCCCAGATCTTGCGAAACAATTAGTTTTACACCATCTTCCGTTTCATAAAAATCGGGCTCGGCAACAGGATTTTCATTGGTAAAAGTACAATCATTGTTGAATTTTGTCCATGGATCAATATCTGTCCATTTCACTTCGGCCTCATCTTGACTATCTACTTGAATACAGAAAAGTTCGGAATTTCCTGTGGTTTTTAATTTTTGCAGCAAATCATTATGCCCATTCCTTATATTGAGATTCTGTAATAAATTATCATCACACTCCAATGAATTCAATTTGGTGTTTCTTGATAAATCTAGCGCACTCAATAAATTTCTACTACATGATAAACTTTCCAAATTTGTATTAAATTCAAAACTCAAGTCTTGAATTTGATTACTAAAGCAACTTAGTAGTACCAAATTAATATTGTTCCCAAATTCTAATTGGCTCAGTTGATTAAAATTACAATACAACTCCCTTAAAGCAATATTTTCTTCAATATTCAGTGTTTTTAACTGATTATCTGATATGGATAATACTTCCATCCCTTCGCATTTTATCAAATTGATCTCAGTTATATTCAAAGAGTTTATTTTCAGTTCTGTTAATAGAGAGCTTTCATCTGTGCTACTCACTTCGATGAGAACCTCTGAGGAATTTCTTACAACTGATAAGTCAAAAACTGGATTGTTTCCCAACTGGATTTGTTCCACCATTCCTGGTGCTGTGGCCTTCCATGTGAGCAAATCACCAGTTTTGGTCACTAGGGACGGTTTCCATTCTTTGCTTTTTGAGGTCGTGCGCAAAGTTAGTATTACCTCGTTTAAACCAGACCTATTTGCAAGAACAGATTGACCGAATATCAAAAAAATCGACAAGGTAGAAAAGAGGATCGCATATTGACGTAGGTTTTCATTAAATAATAGCTCCCGCCCACTATGCCATAAAGAATTTCTAGTGCAATTCATATTTTCTTTTTCAAATATGAAATTACGGGTTCTTATTTAAAACACAATGTTTTAAAAGGATTTTTTGTTATTGATCTTGCTGAAGTTTAAGATCAATCATACTTTCAACTCTACGATATATCCCTCATAATTCCGCACATTGAAAACAATACCATCTTCAAAGATCAAATATTGTCCTTTGATACCAATTAAAACACCGGAATATTGTTGGGTTTTATCCAAGTTTAAACTTTTTATTTTTTTAGGATACTGTAAAACCGGAAAATCCAATTCAACTTCTTTACTGTGCAAGTCTTTAAAATAGGGTTGTACCTCTTCCGGAATAAATTGCGCCAATTTTTCTTTTTCCATATTTAGATCAAGGTCTTTAACCTCATTCGTCAACATTTTTCGCCAATTGGTTTTATCCGAAACATGTTCCTTTAATGCGACCTCAGTGATCCCTGCTAAATAACGATTTGGAACTTCTACAATCTCTATGGCTTCATGCGCACCCTGATCTATCCATCGCGTTGGAATTTGTGCTTTTCTCGTTACACCGACTTTTACATTGCTCGAATTAGCCAAATACACTACATGCGGTTGTAATTGCATGCTTTTTTCAAATTCCAGATCACGATCTTCGATTTCTAAATGTGCCTGACTCAATTCAGGACGCATAATCCAATCTCCCGCCTGTGGCATTTTGTAAAAACAATCATAGCAAAAGCCCTGGCGAAAAATTTTCTTATCTTCACCACAACTCAGGCATTGGTATTTTTGAAAAGTAATCTCAATCTTTTTATTCAATAATTGATTCACCACCAAAAAATCAGATTCCATATCTAAATAATATTGGATGGGATTTCCCAATTCAGTCGACATTTTTCTTAAAACACCCGCGTATTTCATTTATATTAATTTAGTTTTCTGTAAAAAGAAATCAGTATTTCCAATTGGATGAGCAGCACCTTTTAATTACTCTTCACAACAATTGTTTTTTTAACCAATTCTGCTATTCTCCTCGCCTCTTCCATATTTTCATTTACTATAGTAACGTGACCCATTTTTCTGAACGGTCGGGTTTCTTTTTTTCCGTAAATGTGTGGAGTTACTCCCTCAATCTCCATGATTTTTTCAATATTTTCATATCGCACAACACCCGAATATCCTTCTGCCCCTACCAAATTAACCATGACCCCGGCTACTTTGCTTTCCGTTTTTCCTAAAGGTAAATTCAATATGGCTCGCAAATGCTGTTCAAACTGGCTCGTATAAGAAGCTTCTATGCTGTAATGGCCGCTATTGTGGGTTCTAGGTGCTACCTCATTAATCAATATCTCATCATTTTCTGTTTGAAACATTTCTACGGCCAATAACCCGATATGTCCATAAGCTTCCGCTACATTCATAGCCGTTTGTCTGGCCTTTTGGGCGACAGCTTCAGGAATTCTTGCGGGGCAAATTACATATTCAACCTGATTGGCTACGGGGTGAAATTCCATTTCTACAACCGGGTAAGTACTTACTTCTCCGTTTTCGTTTCGCGCTACAATTACGGCCAATTCATTTTTAAATGGAATTAATTCCTCAGCGATACATTCCCCATCCGGCAATCCAATTAAATCCTTTTGATGTCGAATCATTTTTACGCCATTTCCATCATAACCAAATTTTGCCGATTTCCAAACAAAAGGAAATTCTATACTTTTTAAGTCCTCAACAATTTTAAAAACCTGAAAAGGTGCTGTCGGGATATTATTTTCTATATAGAATTGTTTTTGTCTGGCTTTATTTTGAATGATTTCTAAAACACTGGGTTGTGGATAAACTTTTAAACCTTCCTTCTCCAATTGCTTCAACGCTTCAATATTAACGTGTTCAATTTCAATGGTGAGCAAATCAACACTTTTGCCAAACTGATATACAGTTTCATAATCCATTAAATCTCCACAATGAAACTCATTGCAAATTTCACTGCACGGTGCATGTTTCGAAGGATCCAACATAACTGTAAAAACATCATATTTCTGTGTTTCTGTCAACAACATTCTGCCTAGTTGTCCACCTCCCAAAACACCTAATCTAAAATCAGATGAAAAATAATTTTTCAAACTTTCTTTCTTTTAAAAATTCGTAATTCGCAACACATTGCCGCCCTGTAATTCAGTCCTGTACTGTCTCGCTGCTACATTAATGCCATCCGTCAGCGGACCACCATCTAAAATACTAAATTCACTTTTATCACAAGCGCATTGCATAATGATGCTATTTCTGACCACCATAACAGAACAAGCTTGGGGTTCTAAATGGGGTGCACTTCGCTCGAATGCCACAAAATTATTGATGCCTGAACGGTAAATTACAATGCCCGAAATACCACCGTTTGTATAGGCCCAACCTCCAACAACCTGCAGATTAATGTATTCCGGATTGTTCAAAAATACAGTTTCATTGACAGGTACATTGGGTAATATTTGATTTGGATCATCGTTGCTATCAGAACAAGCCATAATCACCAAAAAAAGCAATCCAAATAAAACTTTCCAGTTAAACATAGGTTAGATTTTACAATCAGCTGACAAAAATAAGGCTGGCATTGTAATTAGCCCTGCAAGTTACAAATATTTTAATTTTAAAAATTATTTGTACATTTGTAATGAAATCTCATTCCAACACATTGGATTTGGGATTTTTTGTATTTATATCAGCTTTCAAAATGACGAATTATGAGTGAAGTTTCTTATTACACTGCTGCAGGATTAAAAAAATTACGTGACGAATTAGAGTATTTAGAGCATGTGGAACGCCCGCGTGTGACAAACGAAATTGCAGAAGCACGAGATAAAGGAGATTTGAGTGAAAATGCAGAATATCATGCGGCCAAAGAAGAACAATCTCACCTGGAATATAAAATCGCTCAACTTAAAAACACCCTTTCTAAAGCGAGATTGATTGACGAGTCTCAATTAGATAACTCGAAAGTGTTGGCTCTTTCTACGGTTAGAATCAAAAATCTCGACAATAAATTGGTGTTTACCTATACGCTAGTAGCTGATGCTATTGCCAATTTAGCAGAGGGAAAACTCTCTGTAAACTCTCCTATTGGCAAAGGACTTTTGGGTAAAAAAGTTGGTGAAATTGCTGAGATACAGGCACCAAAAGGTATCATGAAGTTCGAGATTTTAGAAATTACGCGATCTTAACCTAGACAAAATGAGCACTATTTTTACCAAAATCATAAAAGGAGAAATTCCAAGTTATAAAATTGCCGAAAACGATCAATTTTTTGCTTTTTTGGATATCAATCCAAATGCCATCGGTCATACTTTGGTTGTACCAAAAAAAGAAGTGAATAAAATCTTTGAGTTGGATAAAGAAACCTATCGCGGTTTAATGGATTATTCTTACGATATCGCTCAAGCCATTGAAAAGGTGGTTCCTTGCAAAAGAGTGGGTATGACTGTTATTGGATTGGAAGTTCCGCACGTACATGTCCATTTGATTCCTTTAAATAATATGAGTGACGCTACTTTTGGAAAAAAAATACAAATGGGGGAAGAAGATTTTAAAAAATTGGCCCAAAGAATATCTGCGGAACTTTAATTATTCAGCAATTAACTTTAACTCTATAGCAAAGGTAGTTCCCTTTCCAATCTCAGAATTCTTGACATAAATTCTACCATTGTGATAATCTTCAATAATTCTTTTGGTTAAAGACAGACCAAGCCCCCAACCTCTTTTTTTCGTAGTATATCCAGGGTCAAATATTTTTTTGTGAAGCCGTTTGAGTATACCTTTTCCTGTATCCGAAACCAAAACCAATGCATGGTTGTTTTCTCTTGAAATGGTGACAGTTAAATTTCCTTTACCCTGCATGGCATCGATAGCATTTTTAACTAGATTTTCGATCACCCAACTATACAATTGCTGATTTAAGTTAACCATCAGAGGCTTTCCGTATTCATCTTTAAAGTCAAATGTGATCTGCTTAAAACTCCTTGATTTAATATAACCGAAAGCATTCTTTGTCTCTTCAACCAAATCGATGGGTTCAAGTTTTGGAATGGATCCAATTTTCGAGAACCTGTCTGCAATAGTATTGAGTCTGTCAACATCTTTCTCAATTTCCGTTACAATATCTTCACTGGTATTTTCTAAACGCAACAACTCTACCCAGCCCAACAAGGAGGAGAGCGGTGTGCCGATTTGATGCGCCGTTTCTTTGGCCATACCAGCCCATAGTTTGTTTTGTTCCGCGACTTTATTCTGCTGAAAAACGAGGTAAATTATCGTTCCAAACAGCAATAAAATAAGTAAAAGTCCTAAAGGATAAAATTGTAATCGATTGAGTAAATCGGAATCTCTATAATAAATTCTTTGGGTAACATTTACATTGTCTTGTTTGTAATTCACAACCAAAGGTTCATTTTCGGCTTGCATTTTTCGCAACTGTTTATGCAGGTATAGTCGGTCTTTTTCAGGTAAGGAAGTAAATTTACTGGAATTTGCCACTCCCAGGTTTGCCCAGCGATAAATATCTCCATTATCATAGGTAACGATCATAGGAATACTGCTGTTACTCGCAATGATCTTTTCTTCCAGACTTACATCTACATCAAGGTCTACGTTGTTGAAATTTTCATAAGCAATGGCCAGAACTTCCATTTTTAGGCGTTCCTCATTTTTAAACTTCTGAAAAAACTGATTGGTATTCCATAGAATTAAAGCCACAATCAAAAAAGAAGCAATCGTAAGTGCCCACCTTATAATGGTCTTGGTTTCAGGGAAGTTCATATACAGCTTTAAGAATTCTAATACCTACAACTTTAAAAAGTTATAGTTATTATTTGATTTACAAATATTAGTTACTTTTGTTAAAAAATCAATACAATTGTTAACAATTCTTCCTAAAAATATTTCAACGCCTAAATTACACCAATATTTGTTAAGTGCAGTGGCACCTAGACCTATTGCTTTTGCAAGTACTTTAGACGAAAAAGGAAATCCTAATTTATCTCCTTTTAGTTTTTTTAATGTCTTTAGTGCCAATCCGCCTATTTTAATTTTTTCTCCTGCTAGAAGGGTTCGCGACAATTCAACTAAACACACCTTAGAAAACATTTTAAAAACTAAAGAAGTTGTCATCAACGTAGTAAATTACAACTTGGTGCAGCAAACTTCTTTAGCGAGTGTAGAATATCCTGAAGGTACAAATGAATTTATCAAAGCTGGATTAACCATGCTTAAATCAGAATTGGTAAAACCCTTTCGGGTGGCAGAATCCCCAATTCAGTTTGAATGCAAGGTCAATGAGGTAGTCCCACTTGGAAAAGAGGGAGGCGCCGGAAATCTGGTTATAGCCGAAATTGTTTGCATGCACATTCATGAAAGTGTTTTGAATGAACATGATGAAATTGATCAAAACGCATTAGATTTAGTGGCGAGGGCAGGTGCCAATGAATATTGTAGGGCTAAGAACGGTTTTTTTACAGTACCCAAACCCGTTTCTCATATGGGCATTGGCATAGATCATTTGCCTAAAGAAATTAGAAGTAGTAAGTGGCTCACAGGCAATGATTTGGGCAAGCTTGGAAACACTGAAAACTTGCCAAAAAAGAGCGATGTTGATAAGTTTTTGAAAGAGAATCCCCAATTCCTGAGGATAAAAACCAAAGAAAAACATATTTTTGCCAAAGAGTTTTTAGAAAAAAATGACATTGAAAGTGCGTTAAAAGTGCTTTTGATAAATGAGAAATAATCTATGGAAATAAACGGAAAAATAAAAAAAATCGACACTACTAAAACTTTTGGCAACAACGGATTTAGAAAAAGAGAAGTAGTAATTGTTACAGATGAACAATATCCTCAATTTTTATTAGTAGAATTTACACAAGACAAATGCGATTTATTAAACAGCTTTGCTGAGGGTGATTTAGTGAAAATCAGCATCAATTTAAGAGGTAGAGAATGGATCAATCCTGAAGGAGAAGCAAAATACTTCAATTCTATTCAAGGTTGGAGAATTGAAAAAGCCCAAGCAGGACATAGTTCTGTGCCACCGGTTGAAGCGCAAAGCTTTGTGCCCGCAGATAATTATAAAGACGAAGAACCGGATGACCTTCCTTTTTAAAAATATATCATTCAATTAAAACTTAAAACTGCACAGAATTTTTCTTTGCAGTTTTTTTGTATGTATATACTAGGTAAAAACATCTACTTTCCTCCTCCATCGAGTGCAGATGAAAATGGTCTATTGGCCATTGGTGGAGATCTTTCATCAGAACGATTAATATATGCTTATCAGAACGGTATTTTCCCATGGTTTAACCCGGGAGAACCTTTTATTTGGTATTGCCCTCCGGAACGCATGGTACTTTATTTCGATGAGTTAAAAGTGAGTAAAAGTATGAAACAACTTATACGAAGTGATCGGTTTGAACTTACTTATAACGAAAACTTTACGGAGGTGATCAGAAATTGCAAAACGATTTACAGACCAGATCAAGGTGGAACATGGATTACCGATGAAATGGAGCGAGCCTACATCGAACTCCACTACAAAGGTTTTGCAAAATCTGTAGAAGTTTGGGAAAATGGAGTACTGGTAGGTGGTTTATACGGCATCGATCTCGGCCATGTTTTTACCGGAGAAAGCATGTTTAGTAAAGTAAGTAATACTTCAAAACTTGCCTTTGTTTTTTTATGTGAGTCCTTGAAAAAAGACAATTATGCCTTACTGGATTGCCAGGTCTATAATCCACATTTAGAAAGGTTGGGTGCAAGGGAAATTCCTCGTTCAGAATTTTTAAAAGTGCTTCATAAGACAAGTCATAATAAGACTTGATTCTCTATATTTGTTTCTTAAAGAAAATATGCATGGATATTAAAAATGCCCAAATCGAAGTAGACAATTGGATCAAAGAACACGGAGTTCGATATTTTAATGAGCTTACCAACATGGCTCAATTAACCGAAGAAGTGGGAGAAGTCGCTCGAATTATTGCCCGTAGATACGGAGAACAAAGTGAAAAAGAAAGTGATAAATCTAAAGACCTCGGCGAAGAATTGGCCGATGTTCTATTTGTTTTACTCTGTTTGGCCAATCAAACGGGTATAGATCTTCAAGCTTCTTTTGATAAAAAAATGGATTTTAAAGCCAAACGCGATCACGATCGTCATCATAACAACGAAAAACTAAAATCATGACTTTTACAGAAAAAATAAAACATCCTCAGTTTTGGCCATTGACTTTCAAAGTTGCATTGACGTTTTTTGGAATATTGATCATTATATCACTTTTATTCAACAGTTTTTCAGCACTTATTCGCTTCGATTTTAGCAAAGTAGCCGAAGAAAATTTTACCGATGGTAAATGGCTGAACTTCTTCGGTATTAAGCTATTGGTTTCTTTGGTTTATGCCATTTGGACTACCTCGAGAAACATCAAATAAATCAGTTTTGATTTAGTTGTATTAAATCGATATCACTTTCTTTCACTTTTTGATTGAGCGCGGGGATATCTGTTTTAAAAATTTTATAGAGTTTATTAAGTTCTGTATCAATATCCTTAATCACTTCTTTTTTAAAAGCAACGGCTTGGTCTGTTGGTCTATAATCTCCCATCGAGGTAAGCGAGTTTAAATGCCCGAGTTTATTATTCAATTTGATTGGGTAATTTAATGGGTCCTGACCACTTTTGCTTTTCGTTTGATATAAATTATTCTCAATTTCTGTCATTTCCTTTTTCACTTTATCCGCCTCGGCCAACAATTCTTTAAACTTATCTTTATCGTCGATACTCCCTTCCAATTTTGTAATCTGTTCCTTGGCCTTGCTCACATTTTTAAGTGCCAAATGAGTTTCTGTCATCTTATCTCTTACCTCAATCATAAAATCAAATTGTTGCTGCAGATCTTGTTCTGTGCTTTGACTTCTTGGATCTTTAAGTAAATTGAATGACTGCTCGATTTTTTCTTTGTTGCTCTGCAATACCACAGAATATTTTCCGGGCAATGCGGTTGGTCCACTCAAAGAAGCCCACCACAAAATCATCCCTTCAACTTTTTCGGCAGAGGGATATTTCAAATCCCAATAAAAAACATTACTTCCTGGTTTCACTTTTAATTCCTCTTCATTTTTCTTTTTATCGGCATGTGTAGAATATTTTTTGATGAGTTGTTTTTTGGCATCGTAAAAAGTCAAAGCTATAGTGTCATTTTTAGTTGTGTCTTTTACATAAAAATATACGGGTAAGCCACCATAATGATTCTCACCTGCGGTTTTTGATTTTGCTCCTCGACCCCCCGACATCCGATAGGCATCCTTAGGTTGATACAAAACCATCGATTTGCTTTCCATATTCTGCTGGGTTTGATGTAAAGGCGTTAGGTCATCTATCATCCAAAAAGCCCTGCCCTGGGTTGCCGCAATCAATTGGTCATCTTTGATCGCCAGATCTGTAATTGGAACTACGGGTAAATTCAACTGAAATTTTTGCCAATTCAATCCGTCGTCAAAGCTCAGGTACATCCCTTTTTCTGTTCCGGCATACAACAAGCCTTTCCTTTTTGGATCTGCCCTTAAAGCACGTGCAAAATCCTCATTACCGATGCCATTCACGATCAAATTCCATGATTTTCCATAATTCACGGTTTTGTAAATATAGGGTTGATAATCGCCGGATTTATATTTCGTGCCCACAATATAAGCACCTCCTTTGTTGAATGGATCTATTTCGATACAGTTGATCATCATCCAGTCGGGCATATTCTTAGGACTAACATTTTGCCAATCCTTTCCTCCGTTCTTGCTAACATGTACCAATCCATCATCAGAACCTGCCCAAATCAGCCCATTTTCAAATGGGGATTCTGTCGCCGCGAAAATAGTTCCATAATATTCTACTCCTGTATTATCTTGAGTAATGGGTCCACCTGAAGATTTGAGAGTTTTTGGATCATTTCTTGTCAGATCAGGACTAATCACTTCCCAAGATTGTCCTTCATTTTTAGTAACATGTAAATGGTTTGATGCTGCGTATAATTTTTTAGGTTCATTGGGTGAAAAAAAGATGGGAAAATTCCATTGAAAACGATACTTAAAATCTTCAGCCCCATGTCCCATTGGATTATCAGGCCAAACATTGATTGCTCTCACTTCTTTGGTTTTATGATCTACTCGGGTTAAAAATCCGCCATAACTACCACCATAAACAATATCATTATTAGTAGGATCTACCGCAATATGAGCACTTTCACTTCCCGCAGTTTCTTCCCAGTCACGCTCGCTAATATACCTGCCATCTGTTCTATGGCTTATTCTAACGGTTGAATTATCTTGTTGGGCACCATAAATTCGGTATGGAAAATGGTTATCCGTAACAACTCTGTAAAACTGGGCCGTAGGTTGATTGTTATATGTCGACCAATTTTCTCCCGCATCAAAACTTACCTGTGCACCTCCATCGTCTGCAATAATCATCCTTTGATTGTCTTCAGGAGCGATCCATAAATCATGGTGGTCTCCATGGGGGGCATTAAAACTAGCAAAAGTTTTACCCCCATCTTTAGAAACGTGGTACTGAACATTCATCACATACACAATACTCTCATCTTGCGTATCCGCATAAATTCTGGTATAATACCATGCCCTTTGTCTTAAATCTCTTTCGCTATTAAGTAACTTCCAGGTTTTTCCTCCATCATTCGACTTATACACACCCCCTTTTTCGTTTTCGATCAATGCCCAAACATTGTCTGAGTTCTGATAAGAAACAGCTACTCCCACAATTCCCCAAACTCCTTTTGGCAAACCTTCATTGGCAGATAAATTCGTCCAGGTATCTCCCCCGTCAACACTTTTCCAAATCGCCGAACCTTCACCTCCACTAGACAAACTGTAAGGGGTTCTTCTCACATTCCATGTGGTAGCAAACAAAATTCTGGGATTATTTGGATCGATCACTAGATCGACAGCACCTGCATCTTTATTGGCAAACAAGACTCTTTTCCAAGTCTTACCTCCATCTATACTTTTATAAACACCCCGTTCTTCTGAAGATTTATACAAATCCCCCATGACAGCCGCATATACAATGTCATCATTTTTTGGGTGAATTCTAACTCTGGTAATGTGTCTCGATTTTGGTAAACCGATGTGATGCCATGTTTTCCCGGCATCTACTGATTTCCATATACCGTCCCCAGAAGAAACATTTCCCCTAACGGTCACTTCGCCCATGCCTACATAGATTACATTGTTATCCCACTCGCTCACTGCAACAGCTCCTACAGAACCCCCAAAAAAACCATCAGAAATATTTTCCCAAGAATTGCCTGCATCAGTAGTTCTCCATACGCCCCCTCCCGTTGCGCCCATATAAAACAAGTTGGCTTTACCTGGAACACCAGTTACTGCTGCACTTCGACCCCCACGAAAAGGACCAATATTGCGCCATTGGATAGCATCATAAATTTGTTCAGGATATTTGTTTAATTTCTTTTGTGCGTTACCTTTGTGACCCACTGCAAAAAGCAGACAACAAACTAGTAGAATTATTTTTTTCATGAATTTCGGTAAAAGACGATTTTTGAGTTAAAAAATAAATGTAAAAATGAAGTTTCTAAATTATGGATTTAAGTCTTGATTACACAAATAAATCACTCAAAAAAACCGGAATAATTATATCAGGATCAAAAAGTGAATCCAACCGATTATTGATTCTTCAGAAATTATTTCCTAACCTTGTATTAGAAAATTTATCAGACTCTGATGACACCATCCACCTAAAGGATGCATTGACTTCTGAATCAGACACAGTAAATATTGGTCATGCAGGGACAGCCATGCGTTTTTTAACTGCTTATTTTGCTTCAAAACCAGACTCGCATATTGTTTTAACCGGGTCATCCAGAATGCAGGAAAGACCAATCCAAATTTTGGTGAATGCTTTGCGTGATCTCGGTGCATCAATTAACTATGCAAATAACGACGGTTTTCCTCCGCTTAAAATAACAGGAAAAACACTCGAAAAACAAAAGGTGAAAATGAAGGGAAATGTAAGTTCTCAATATATTTCTGCACTTTTATTAATTGCTCCCTCATTAGAAAACGGTTTAGAAATTGAATTAGAAGGTGAAATTACCTCTGCTCCTTATTTACAGATGACGGTCACTTTATTAGAAAAACTAGGTGTGAAAGTGGATTGGAAAGGTCAATCTATCAAAGTCTATCCCAAGAACAATATTGATAATTGTACAATTACGGTGGAATCAGATTGGAGCTCAGCCTCTTATTTTTACAGTTTGGTAGCTTTGTCTCAAAATGGTGAATTGAACCTGTCCGCCTATTTTAAAGAAAGTTTACAAGGCGACAGTCGTTTAGTTGAAATTTACAGAGCTTTTGGTGTAGAGACAACGTATCAAGAAAACGGTATCACATTAAAAAAAATAAAAGATTTTGACCTTCAACCGATTTCCTTGAATCTCATCGAGCAGCCGGATATTGCACAAACAATTGCAGTCACTTGCTTTGGTCTCGGAATTGCCTGTGATTTGACAGGGCTACATACCTTAAAAATCAAAGAGACAGACAGATTGGAGGCTTTAAAAAATGAACTCAGCAAATTAGGTGCTGAGATTTTTGTAACAGATAAAAGTTTGCATTTAAAGG
This sequence comes from Namhaeicola litoreus, assembly GCF_042679565.1. Lineage (NCBI taxonomy): Bacteria > Pseudomonadati > Bacteroidota > Flavobacteriia > Flavobacteriales > Flavobacteriaceae > Namhaeicola > Namhaeicola litoreus. The sequence goes on from NZ_JBHTMY010000001.1 coordinate 258,788, forward strand.
CTTCGCCACAAATGAACGCCGATGTTTTGATTAAAACCTACAACGATCACAGAATGGCTATGGCTTTTGCGCCTTTGGCGATAAAAATTCCTATACAAATTCAAGATGCAGAAGTAGTTAGTAAATCTTACAAACATTTTTGGCGCGATTTAGACAGCGTTTTTACCTAATTTATCGAACGAGCTTATCTCTTATTTCCCGCCAGGTTAACAATTGAATATTATTCTCTTTTAGTAAATTTTTGCATTTTTCGCTTGTGAAAAAATCCAAATCCTGTTGTCTCCATTTTGCACCGTAATCTTCGTGTTCAATGGTTGCAGACTCAAGTTCATCCGTAAGATGAGCGGTATGCAATAAAATAGCATGAACGCCGGGTTGGAGTTTTTGGAGAACCTTTGTGTAATAAGTCGCTAATCCCGATTGATAGTCTTTTGGTTCTGCCGTAAAAACACGATCTAAGACAAGATCAGATTCTTCGAGCAAATCAGGTGACAAACCATAGTTTTCAAGGGCCGCCTTGCTGAGTAAAACAGGCAATTTATATTTTTTCCCCAATCGTTTATAGACTTGAAATAAGTCCGGATTGAGAAATAGCGCTCCCATGTGTGTATCCAAATGCGTAACATCTACACCTTTGCTTAATGCAAGATCGATCTGAGCCCTGAGTTCATTTTCTACTTCTGCGGCATTCGCATTCCTGTCTATGATCTCCAGATTTTCATGTAAAAAACCGCTTTCATCAATTAATGTCCGCCCATCTTCAGTACCCAATACAGGCCTCCATTTATAATATTTCCATTCACTGTTCAGGGTGAGATGTATTCCAAAATCACCGTACGGATGGTCTTTTGCATAGGCTGCAATTTCAGAAAACCAAGGGCAAGGTACCATAAGACTAGCTGAATTGACAGAACCTTTTTCCATAGCTAAAATACTACCACTGTTTTGCGCATGTGCCATTCCCAAATCATCGGCATGAATAATGAGTAATTTTGCCGTTTTCGGATAACCCAATCTTTCTTGTAAAGTTTTTTGCGCTGAGATGGACAGTCCCATAAACGTAAAAAACAAGAAAATATATTTTCGTTTCATAAACAACTCTAGTTAGCTTTTAATTTTATAGGAATAAAGACATCTTCGATAGAATTTGGGTTATGGGGACCCAAATAGCGATGATCAAACACTTCAAAATGTGGATGGTTTTCTAAGACATAATCAGAATCAGGCAGCCACTGGGAAAAAAAATAAAACAAAGCTTTAGAAAAATCCATCACAGTTCCGGTGTGGACAAAAGTGGCATAGGAACCTTGCGGAATCAATATTGATTCCATTCCTTCAGGGATTTGACCTATCTTTTCTACCTCAACAGCGGCCCATCTGTCAAAATCAGTTTCAGAAGTAAATTGAATTGGATCGAAATGATGATAATTCTGTAGAGAATAAAAGCGATCATCCTTTCTATTACTAATTTCTTTCACTCTTGGCTTAAACTTTTTCCAGAGACTAACGGCTTCATTTTTTTGAAGATTTGTATTCATTTTCATCCCTACCAATGCAGTGGATGACAACTCTACTACGGTTATTGAACAGGGTTTGATCATTTTTTAATCGTATAAGGTCTAAAATTGCCCTAAATATTTATTATACACAAATGTTTTCGAATAAATTAAGCGATGGAAAATACCAAAAAGACATATAAAAGTGCATCAAAAAGAATAACTTGGTCCTGAAATTTACAATTTTATGCAGAGTATCTCAACCAGGTCAATTCATTTTAAATTACGCCAATCTCTTTTTTTTCTCCTCTTCGTTTGCAACCTAATTGCTCAGGAAAAAGAAGAAAAAAACAATGTGTTTGTGGATAAAAATGGTGTGATGAGATGGGAAAATAATAAGAGTGAGGTACATGGTTTCGGAGTAAATTATACGATGCCTTTCGCACATGCCTACAGACAAGCCAAAAAAATGGACATCGACCCAAAAAAGGCTATCGATCAGGAAGTTTATCATTTTTGGCGCTTGGGTTTCGACCTTTATCGCGTGCATGTTTGGGATACGCAGATCAGCGATGTCAAAGGCAATCTTCTTGAAAATGAACACCTCGACACATTTGATTATTTACTCTATAAATTAAAAGAATACAACATCAATTATGTCATCACACCGATTGCTTTTTGGGGAGATGGCTGGCCAGAAAGTGATACGGAAACACCCGGGTTTTCAAATACTTATGGCAAAGACCAGTGCTTGGTCAATGAAGATGCAATTAAAGCACAGGAAAACTATTTGTATCAATTTCTTATTCATCAAAATCCTTACACAAAGCTTTCCTATAAAGATGATCCAAGTGTAATTGCTTTTGAAGTGAGCAATGAGCCTCACCATAGAGGTACTCCTGAAGAAGTTCAGGCTTTCGTGCGACGCATGGTTCAATCGATACGCAAAACAGGAACCAAAAAACCAATTTTTTACAATATGAGTCATGCTATTCAATATACAGAAGAATATTTGGCAGCAGGCATTCAGGGGGGAACATTTCAATGGTATCCCACAGGATTGGGTTATCAAAGAGAATTGTCGGGTAATTTATTGCCGAATGTAAATGAATATGATATTCCATTTGAAAAGAAAATGAAAGCAAAGAATGCTGCTAAATTGGTTTATGAATTCGATGCAGCCGATGTAGATAAATCTTATATCTATCCTGCCATGGCACGAAGTTTTAGAACTGCAGGGATACAGATTGCCACCCATTTTGCCTACGACCCTACTTTTTTAGCTCCTTATAATACCGAATACAATACCCACTATATGAATTTGGCTTATGCTCCTCAGAAAGCACTAGGTCTTAAAATATCCTCGGAAGTATTTCGTCAAATACCACTTTACCAAACATTTGAAAAATATCCTCAAAATCTAAACTTTTACGATTTTCATATTGACTACGAAAGTGATTTGGCAGAATACAATACCGATACTAAATTTTTCTATACTAACCATACCCAAACTCTACCCAAAAATCAACAGAAACTCAGAGAAATTGCGGGTTTTGGAAATTCGCGTATCATTCAATACAAAGGCGCAGGTGCTTATTTTTTAGACAAATTAGGCGATGGTACTTGGCGATTGGAAGTGATGCCTGACGCTTTGCGTGTGCGAGATCCTTTTGGGAAAAATAGTCCTGAAAAAATTGTGACAGTCATCCAATGGAACGAAAATGATATGACCATTCATTTAAACAATTTGGGGAATACTTTTTCTATAAAAGGCTTGAACGAAGGAAATAACTATGAGGCGAATACGTCCAACGGACAGTTTAAAATTACACCAGGAACTTATCTGCTATCAAAAGAAATCAGCACGAATAATGGAAAGATTTCAAATCAATTCAAATCCAGTGAATTGAATACGTTTTTTGCACCAAAAGCTAACCTAGATCAAAACTGGTTAAAAAATATTACACAAAAAATAGCGATAGAAAATACTTCTTTTAAGATAAAGACACAATTTATTTCTCCTGCTTCACCAAAGAAAATAGAAGTGATGGGTTATCTCAATAACCAGTATATGACATTCACCATGCAAAAAACTGGAACGTTCGACTATGAAGTTGAAATTCCTTCAAATACCCTTTTTCATGGTTATTTTAGATACCATATTATTGTGCAAGAAAATGAAAAGGATTTTTACACCTATCCCGCAGAAAAAAAAGGGAGGCCTTATGATTGGGATTTTTACGACAAAAGCACTTATGAAATAGAAATAATTCCCCCATCTTTTCCCATTGAATTGTTCAATGCTAAAGAAGATGCAACACTTTTGGTGGCTCCATGGAGAAATACATTTAAATTAGTCCCGTCACCAATAGGAACTTCCGCATACCAAATCAATCTGGAGGAACTATTTGTAAAAGACCCCGAAAATACTGAGGCTAAACCACTTTACGACTATTCGTTCAAACATTATATAGTAGACGAGATCCAAGCGCTAGAAGCCGCTTTACCCACAAAAACAAAACTTGTTTTTTACGGAAAATCACTCAATAATAAACCTTGTAAATTACAGATCGCACTAGTGATGAATGACGGACACGCCTATGGTAAAGTTATAGAAATTGATCCACTAACAAAAGACTATGGCCTCAATTTGTCTGACTTAAAACCGGTGAGAACAGTTACTTTACCTAGGCCTTACCCTACATTTCTGCCGTATTATTTAGATCATCAACTCACATCGCCTTTTGATTTGACAAAAGTTGAAAGTGTGCAATTTTCTATTGGACCTGAAATTCCAAAAGACGCACTAAATCAAAAGCACGGTATCGAAATCGTCAGTTTAAGACTTGAGTAAGTTTTACTTTCTTTCAAAAGTTTGTATGTTTCCTGCTTTAGCCACCTCTTTTAAACTAGAGATATCAACAGCGTCTACATTATCTGCAGGAAGTACAACTACCCTAAAAACCTGATTTTGCGTCCATTCGGATCCAAGAAGTCCAAAATCTATGGTCCCGTCTAGGAAGATACTTACATCATCTTGGGTAAAATCAAAATTGTATTGTAACTGTCCTTCCTGAAATTCGACGATCTGCGGCAACAACCTCCAAATTGGCTGTCCATTTGTCACATCCCATTGAATATAAACAAGTGTTACATCAGATGGAAATACATCAAATCCATAAGGTTCTACAATACTATAACCATTTTGCGCGGTAAAATCAACTTCAATTTCGAAGGCACTCGCAAGGAAAATAGCACCATCATCTCCAGGTAGACCGGGAGGTCCGGGAGGGCCCGCAGGACCTTCACAAGCAATAGACAAAAGAACAATGAACAATAGGGAAATAATTTTTTTCATGATGATCAAATATTTCTTTAAAGATACTATTTCTGGATGACAGAGAAAAGTAAGTCGAGAATTACCTTTTTCACAAGTAAAACTCAGGATACATTTTAAAATCAAACAAGACAAATTGTTGTCATTCGCTTTCTCTGAAAGTTAAGATATATTCGAATCTTAAATTTTCTTATCAATTTACCTGTTTTGTTTAACTTTTAATGTACATTTGTTAAACAAAATAATTTATGTAACAATGAAAACATCATTCCTTTCCCAAAAACCTCTACTTTTTTTTACAATGCTTATGCCCTTGTTTTTATTTGCACAAGATTTTCAAGGCAAGGCTTATTATTTTTCCAAGTCTACCATGGAACTCGGCAGTTTTGGAGCAACCATGAGCGAAGCTCAGAAAAAACAAATCCAAGAGCGTTTAAAAAACAGGTTAGAGAAAACCTATATTCTAACATTTAACAAAGAAGAATCTACTTTTAAAGAAGATGAAAAAATAGATGCAATCTCTGGTGCAACTGATAGTTGGGGTAAAAACTTCTCTCCAGGTGAGCAGTATAAAAATATAAAAACAAAAACCCTATTGCAAAGACAAGAGTTTTATGGCAAACAATTTTTAATCAAAGACGATTTACTCTCTGTCAATTGGAAAATAGGAACTGAAACAAAAAAGATCGGTCAATACACTTGTTTTAGAGCGACTGCTTCGATCCCTTCATCAGATCTTGCTTGGTATGACTTTTCATGGGACAGTTTAAGAAATAGAGAGCAAAAAAAAGATAGTGTAGGTGATGCTATAATAAAAGACATTAAAATGACAGATGTCGTGGCATGGTACACGCCACAAGTTCCTTTAAGCCAAGGGCCTTTAGAATATTGGGGATTACCGGGTTTGATCCTAGAAATTAATGTAGGTGGTACAACTATTTTGTGCTCAAAAATAGTGATGAATCCCGAAGAGAAAAGCAAAATTGAAGCGCCAGATAAAGGAAAAATTGTATCAAAACAGGAATATCAAGAAATCATTTCGAGTAAAATGCAAGAAATGAGGGATAATCGTGGGAGACAGAGCAGTAGAAGGTAATTCTATTATTTAATTTATTTCTAAGCCAATCTCATGATAAAAATTATCCTACTTGTAATGCTGTGCTCAATCAATATTACTTTTTCACAAATTAAATTTGATGGTGTTGTAAAAGATAGTCTGGGAGGTCCTTTAGAATTGGCTAATGTGATTGCTATAAATGAAGAAACCAGCAATCTTGAAGCTTATTCGATCACTGACGAAAATGGCTATTTTTCAATGACCCTTGGAGAAAATGGTAAATATAAATTTCAAATCAGCTACATCGGTATGAAAAGTACGGAAGAAATCGTTGTAATTGAAAATTCTGATATCACAAGAAATTTTATTCTTCAAGCTGACATTACCCTGGACGAGATCGAATTGACCTACGAAATGCCCGTAACCATAAAAGGTGATACTATCGTTTATAATGCAGATTCTTTTAAAAACGGGTCTGAAAGGAAATTGGAAGATGTATTGGAAAAACTTCCGGGAGTTGAAATAAATGAAGATGGACAAATAGAGATAGAAGGAAAAGTGGTAAATAAACTAATGGTAAATGGAAAAGATTTTTTTGACGGCGACACAAAAATTGCTACGAAAAATATCCCCTCCAATGCTGTTGATAAAATCCAGGTATTACGAAATTACTCGGAGGTGAGTCAACTGAGCAGTGTAACAAATAACAGTGACAGTTTTGCCTTAAATATCAAACTAAAAGAAGGTAAAGAAAATTTCTGGTTTGGTAATATCAATGCTGGTGGTGGATACTCAGCGGCAGACAAAGGACTCTATTTACTCCAGCCAAAACTATTTTATTATTCGCCTAAATTCACGTTTAACTTTATTGGAGACATGAATAATATTGGTGAGGTAGTTCTCACGCCACGAGATCTCCGCAACTTTGGAGGTGGTTTCAGAGTTCCTAGTAGAGGCAGCGGAACAGATCTAAATCTAGGAAATAATGATCTCAGCTTTTTAACCAGTCAAAACAATGCCTTGGCTATAGAAAACAGATTGGGTGCCACAAATTTTAGTTGGGCTGTATATAGTGCTTTAGATATAAGTGGATTTGCAATTTTTAACAGTAGCCTCATCGACTCAAAAAGGAGAAGCATTACTGAATTTACTGATTCCGATTTAGGTATTCCCATAGAAATAACAGACCAAACAAGCAAAGAACGTTCGAATCAAGCTTTATTAAAATTGAGCGCTTCATATAAACCCAATGCGAATAACCAATTGGATTATGATATTTTAGGACGTGTTTCCACAGACAAACAAATACAAAATTTATTATCTTCTGTTGTTGGAAATACTTTTCAGTTGGATGAAACGTCACCTTACAGTATCAACCAGAACCTGAATTACTATTACACGCTAAATGAAAATAATATTTTCGCATTCGAAGCTCAGCATTTACTCAGAGATGAAGACCCTTTTTACAATGCTATCATAGAAAACAAAGAAAATTATCAATCAACCGCTGCGAGTTTAGGCTTAGATGAAAATCAGGAGAATTATAATATCGCTCAAACCAGGCGTATCAAGTCAAATCAATTGGACGCCAAACTTGATTATTACTATATAATTAATGCGAAAAGCAATCTCAATTTGACCCTCGGAACTATTTTAAGTCGACAAGAATTTAATTCTAACTTATTCCAATTTTTGGATGATGGCTCAGAATTCAATCCGATTCCAACATTTAACGGTGGATTGGCCAACAATGATGTAGCGTATAATTTTAGCGATATTTACCTAGGAGCACATTATCGTTTAAAGGCAGGAAAAATTACCATTACCCCAGGTTTTTCGATCCATTCTTATGCAAATAAGAATACCCAATTAGGTGAGGTATACGAAGATAATTTTTTTAGAATTATGCCGGATTTTGAAACACGTATACAATTCAAAAATAGCGAAATTCTAACCTTTAGGTACGATATGCGAAATCAATTCACAGATGTGACCAAACTTGCACATGGCTTGGTTTTAAATAATTTTAGTAGCATACAGTTTGGTGAACCTGAATTACAAAATGCTTTATCACATAACTTAAGCTTGATCTATTCTAGTTTTAATTTATTTAACTATACCAATGTTTTTGCTCGTTTAGCCTATTCTCAAAATATAGACCAAATCAGAAACATCACTTTTTTCGAAAATGTCATTAACACCAGTACCTTTTTCAATTCTAGCTTTGCAGATGAAAGTACAACCATGTTCGGGCGTGTTCAGCGCACATTTGGAAAAGTGATCGCTTCAATAAATATGAATTTAAATTACAGTAAAATAAACCAGTTTATAGATGAAAGAAGATCTCAAAATACAGAATTTACACAGAGTTACACGCCGGGTGTCCGCACAAATTTTAAAAAAGCCCCCAATGTGAGCTTAAATTATAATTATAGAATTGCTACGAATAACCAAGGAACAAATGAAACAATTTTTTATACCCATGCTCCTTACATAGATTTTGATGCTTACATCTGGGAATCTGTTACTTTTCGAACAGATTATACCTATACAAGACAAACCCTGAAAGGTGGGAATAGTGGTACATTTCAAACTTGGAATGCTTCATTGGCATACAGAAAAAACAGAGATGCCAAATGGGAATACGAAATTGTGGCGACAAATTTATTGGACATCGACTCAAAGCTAACCAACACGGCAACCAATCTTTTTGTGTCTCAATCACAGATTTTTATACAACCTCGATTGATTACTTTTAGGTTGAGATATGAAATATGATTTACTGGCTATCAAAGTACAATGACCACTTGTAGTTGAGACTACACTTATATGGATTGGGAAAACTTGTCTTCATAAGTTTCTTTGCGAAAAAACCTATTCATTTCAACAGATAAACTTGGTGCATATAACTTTATATTCGAAGCAAACTATAAAGAACAGTTTATTGTTTACATGGAGTTGAACCTTCCTCCCACTTACAAACCTGCTTGTTTTATGCTTATTATAAAAAATAAGTCTTGTCCAAACTATACAACCTTATTCTTTTGTCTTCCTTGGATTTGACCGATCGAATCAGATCCTCCCTTTCATTTAATAGAGTTTGCAGTTTAATGTTCAATTCTGCGATTTTCTGCACTTTTATTCTTTCATTGTGAGCTGGACTAAATTGAGGTTTTTCTACGATACCTAATATAGCGGAAGAAGTAACTCTTTTGTTCTCGATCAATAGATGAAGGATTTTCATGGTTTCCTCATCACATTCGGTAAATTTATTCTTGTACTGTAAACCATTGCTAAGCAGTGCAATTCTTTTTTTCCTTTTATTAAAGCGATAGAACCATCGGACCATTAAAAAAAGTAGTACGGCTAACAAACCATAGCCTAGTATAGGATAAAACCGGGTCCAGGAAGTTTTATAAAACTTCTCCTCAGATATCATTAATCCAAAAAACTCCTCTTTTGGAGCGATCCTCAAGAATGCGTCCTTACCAACACCGAGCGTATAAACTACCTTGTCATCCATCATCATAAGTATCCCGATACCGCCCATCTTGCTTTTATGACTTTTTCGATAGATAGTCTTGCGATTATTTAGAATATCTATCTCTGTGACATCGTTATCTTGAAAGATATATTTCAACTCACCCTGTTGAATCTGGAAGAGGTAATTATTGTCTTTGTCGACTGGATTATCACAGGTGCCTAGATAATCCCATTTTCCGTCTGAAAATGTATAGCGCCAAACCTCATCTGTCTTGAACATCTCCACCCTGTTAAGGGGGTTAAGCTTTATGCCGTTGTACAAATATAATCTGTCCGAGGTATGGATCACTTCAGGCCAAGCGATCTCAGGAGCTTCATTTTTAGTGTCATGATGTTGGTGATATTCCCACTCCCTGGTACCCCTATCGAAATAGGTAAAGAAATTATGGATGGTCCAAAACCCGTAACCTCCGTATCTAAAGATTTTGCCATCACGCTCGAACAACACATTTCCATTTTGCATTTTGTGTTCATAGGAATTGTCGATCCTGGCAATTGAATCGTTTTGCATTTCAAAGACTAGTCCGCCATTGCGGCTGAGAAAATAAGGAATCGAATCAATCAACACAGACGCAAGTGGGCCAAAGTAAAAATCAGGATCCTTTTTTAAAGTTCTGGTTCTTTGTTCCAGCGTTTTCAGATCAACTACGGTGTAATAATCTTCATAAAACATCAAAATACGTTGATGAACCGGGTCAGAAATATACATTTTCGCACCATTTGAATCACCAATATAAAGTTGTTGCGCAATGCTCGTAAACCCTATAAAAACAAGTAAAAAAAATAATCTCATTATTATGCGACAATATATAAAACCTAAAAATACGATATAATTTTGAACATGATGTTTACCTGAAGGGAATTTAGACATAGATAATAAAGATCGGATCATGAAAATCACAAAACAACTAAACACTTATCTCAATAAACTATCAGATAACAATTTGCTCGTGGGTAGTTCGGTTAAAAAGAGTTTTGGCAATGGCCTTTATTTAAAAGGGCAAGATTGTCATTGTCTACTAGACTTACGCAAACAGGAAATCGTTGAACCAACAGGCTTTAGATCTTTCATGGGTTACCGAAACGATGACATCAATCTTGACTTTTTGCTTAAAATCATTCACCCTGAGGATTATACTCTAGCAGATAGGATCATTCAATTGATGATAGGACACTGTATGGCAAACCCGGACATACAAAATCCGTTTCAATTAAACCTCACCTGCAGGTATAAAACGAAAAACAATGAATACATAAATATACTCAATCAGCTAACCATCGCAGAGATGACCGCTGAAGGTTATCCCATAAAATTATTGTTAGAACTTCGAGATATTTCCTTTATTAAAACATCTACACATGTGAGTTGGGTCTTTCATTCTCCTTACTTAGATATCGGCGAGTTTAGAGAACAGGTCTATCTACCCTATCAAAACAACTTTACTCATAGAGAACTGCAAGTAATACGTGAAATGGCAAGTGGAAAAACCAACAAAAGTATAGCCCGAACCCTGTTTATAAGTGAGCTGACAGTAGCAACGCATCGAAAAAACATCCTGCGCAAAGCTGATTGCCACTCTGTTCATGAACTTATTAATCATACTAAAGAAAAAGGAATCATTTTGGAGAAAGTTTCTTGAAATATACCCTTGAAGGGTATTTGTTTTACTTATTAGAAATCATATTTTCCCCATCCTAGTTAAAAGAAATTAGGATGGCCTCCATAATGTGGGAATAAACATATTTTCGGACTTGGATGAAAGACAATGACATGCTTCAGTTTCTGGCAGAATTGCCTACGAACTTCAAAAAAATGCAGATCAACGGGCAAGATTTCATAGATTATGAAAACATCCTATTGCAATCCAATGAATGTATTTTTGTAGTAGATTTTTTTAAAAATGCACTGGTATACGCAAACGGATTTCCAAACACTTGGGGTTATGAGGATGAAGAAATTACCCTTGAGTTGATCATAGAAAATATTCATCCTGATGATAAAGAACTTGTGAATAAAATTATCAAAGCAGCCATCTTACATTCAATTCAACATGTGGGCTCTGTAAATGAAAACATTCTAACAATGACCTACCGTTGCAAAAAAAAAGACAAGACCTATGCCAAATATTTAAGCCAATCTGTTGCCCTCAAAACAGACGATAATGGCGCCATGGTAAAAAATCTTGTAAGACTTACAGACATCTCATTTATAGACAGTTCAAATCATGTGTTTTGGGATTTTCATTCCAATGGTCTGAACAAAAAGAAATTCAAAAAAATGATCTACGAAGAACAAATTTCAATTTTCACGAACAGGGAATTGGAGGTTATCCAAATGATCTTAAAAAATCTGTCCAACCAGGAGATTAGCAAACAGCTCAACATTAGTATAAATACAGTTAGTACACATAGAAAAAATATTATGAGAAAATCGGGTTGCCATAATGCCCATGAACTCATTGATTTTTGCAAAGGGAAAGGGATACTCTAATTCTTTTCGATCCCAGGTTGTTAATTTAAGCCACTCCTCTCACTAAAATATTTAGAAAAATTTTAATACATTCTTGGATTTAGATTGAATTTTAAAGATTAGAAATAATAAAATTTTCAATTTATAAAAAACCTTTGACCGCTAGAAAAGAATGCAAATTGGAGTAGAAAATACTAATCATAATCAACTCAAATTCATTTATTTCCAGCTAACGAGTAATAGCAGAATAAACAAAAAAACCGAAACAGATGTTTCGGTTTTTTTACTCGTACTCGGAGCGGGACTTATTCTACTATATTATATACAATTCTATCCAATTTCTACCATAGCATAAATACCTATTTATCAATCTTTTAAATTATCATTCCGCATTATTGGTCATTCGTTTAAATTGTTTTACCTTTATTTTAATTGTGCATTACTGTGCAATTACTGTGCAAGTTTGATTTAATCTAATCATTCAGATTATGGCAAAAATTTTTTATTACTATCGTTCCAAAAAAAATATTGGTCCTATTACTATACGTCTATCCCATAAAAATGACATTGATTATTTTGTAAATACACAGCTTTTTATTGAAAAAACTTTTTGGAATTTTAACAAGGGAATTCCCAAGACCACTGATGACAAGGCAAAAAAAGCAAAGGTGGATCTGACAAACCTTGAAAGATCAATTCTGGAAAGTTTTAATGCAGATTATAATGATGGAATACCTATTTCTAAAGATTGGCTGCAGTTTAAAGTTGATCTTTTCTTCAAAAGAGTCACATTAAACAGTGTTAGCGATATTTTATTGGATAATATTCAACGCATTATTGATGGCGCGAGCATAAGGAGAAATAGTAAAGGGGGTATTGGTCTATCTAAAAGCCGGATAAACAGTTACAATAACCTGAAGAAACTGCTCATGTCCTTCCAGAAGGATCTGAAAAAAGTTATGAAAATAAAGGATGTCAACTTACAGTTCGCTCAAGAATTTAAAACCTACATGAAGGATAAAGGATACTCCAATAGTTACCTTGAAAAGAAACTTTCGGATATTAAAACTGTTTGTCTTGATGCCCAAATTAATGGCATCGAAACCAGTATTCAGTTACCAAAAGTAACCGGTTTGAAAGTTAAAAATGACTTTATTATCTATCTTAATGAAGATGATTTAGTAAAGATCAAATCCAAAGAATTTAAGAGTGCAGCGCATAAAAATGCAAAACGATGGCTTTTATTGGGGGCTATGATTGGTCAAAGAGGCAATGATCTTTTATCACTTACCAATCAGAATATAATCTACCAACATGGAATTAAATTAATAGAATTAGTTCAAGAGAAAGGTAACAAGCGTGTTGTCATTCCTTTCTCTCCGGAAATGGAGGACCTCTTAAAAGATGGCTTTCCTCATCGAATAAGTATTCAAAAATTCAATTCTTATTTGAAGGAGATTTGCAAGAATGCTGAAATAAATGAGCCGACCATAGGCTCTTTATATAATAAAGAACTAAAAAGAAAGGTAGTTGGCACGTATGAGAAATGGCAGCTGATTTCTTCACATGATTTGAGAAGAAGTATGGCCAGTAATAATTACGGTAAAATGCCTACACCCTTGATTATGAGTATCACCGGACACAAAACAGAAGCTATGTTGTTGAGGTATATTGGCAAAACCTCTGATGACTTCGCCCAGCAAATTGCTGATTATTATTTAAGACAGGCAGCACTTACAAATAAATCGGCTGATGAATTAACAAATGAAATGAGAATCGTCAATTAAATACAATTACAAAAGACCATGACCCAAAATTTTAGACTTACATGCTTCAGTAAATATTTTACTTTAAAACCGATAGCAGAAACTCCCATATTGGTAACAATAAATAATGGGGAGGATGCCATTACTGAAAATTTTGATTGTTTTAATTTAATGGCATTCGTTTATGGTTTCAATAAAATAATCAATGAAATACAGGTAGAAATTGAAGAAAATTTTGTGAATAAGTCAAATATGGGCTCCTACATAAAATTAGTTGAACATTGCAGAAAAAGACTGGAAGATTCTTTAAAAAATAGCACATCCAATATCCTCAATGTTAGGGCTATATTTGAAGATTACAAAATGAAATTTAACGGTATAGATGATATTCTAAAAATGAGCCCTAATTGCGATTTGTATAATAATTTGGTATATGAATGGCCCGAGTCAATGCTTCATTATGATAAAAATTCTTATAAAATAATAGACACCCATACCGGTTATGATGATGTCATTAGAGTTCAAAATGAATTATTTAATTACGTAAAGGAGCAAACGGTTAAAATAATTTTGGACCATATGAACAGTTTCATTCCTCAAAATGTTAGTTCTAAATCAAAAAAAACTTTTAGAGAATATTTTAATTTTGACAAATTTGACGAAAAAAAATTAAATAAGTTAAAAGTACTCGGTACCAGTACAAATGGTTCTGGAAGATCAATTGCATTAATTATCGGCCTCTTAGTTGAAAAATCATTTGTAACTATTGAAAACCGTAAGCGTAAAAAGTTTATAGAAGAATTTTATGAATTTTGTGAATTAGTTGTTCCATTTAGAACTGCTGGTATTGATTGTTATTTAGATTCTAATAATAAATTTAAAAATGCTGAAGATCCGGATTATATTAATTATAAACAGAGGTTCTCCGATATAAACTTTGAATTGAAATAAAAATAATCATTTGTCTATTTGTTTTCATTTGTTAACAATTGCAAACAATTGCATATCAGTGTTTTATGTTTTATTGTGTTGTAATATTGCGGTATAACTTTAAATACTTATACCGTGAACCGAAAAATCATCACCGAGTTAACCCCGGAAGAACTTCAAGATTATATCAATAAGGGTTTAGATTTATATCTGAATATTCAGAAAAATAAACTTCAAGAAGAAGACAAATACCTCACAAGAAAGGAAGCCGCTGCATTGCTTAGCATCAACCTGTCAACGCTTTGGTCTTACACTAAAAGTGGCAAGATTCCATGTTATTCCATAGGAAATAGGATATATTACAAACGTAGTGAAATTGAAGCCTCACTAATTAAAATCAATTAGGCCATGAAAGAACTTCCAATACATTTCATCGGCCAGGGTGAAGTACGCGGTTATGAATTCACCCAAATAAGCAAGACAGATCAGGCTTTTATATACGAAGTCAACAGTTGTAGTAGTAAATACTACGAAGTCTTTAAAAAACGTCTAAACAAGCGCTTTGGCACAGTCAGTTATCCAACTTCACGAGGATTTGGTATCTGGGCATGGACTTATATGTCTTTGGAGAGAGCAGAACGGAAGTTTAATGAACTGAACTCCTGATGCTGTGGTCGATGGATTTAAAATATCGACCCCTGTTTTTGACTACGACAAGATCGCAAGAGGTTCGTATCTTGATTTTACCCAAGTACGAGATGCGGAAACAAATAATCCAGTTGTAAACCAGTTTGGGAATAGTCACATTTCTGCAAAGTATCAAGGACTAACTTTCATCATCTACTTTAATTCGGATCAACCTTCCAGATTACTAATTACCGGTAGCTTTCACATATATTTCAATTCTGGCGCACATAATGCAAATGTCTTTACTTTTTTGAACTTCCTTGATGTTCTCCAGGATCTGCAGGATAAGTTTAACCTACAATGGAACCACTGCTATTTTCATAATCTTGAATTCGGGGTCAACATCATTCCTCCGGTAAAATCAAGTATCATTCTAAAAGGGTTACTGTCTCATTCCAACAGTCCCTTTAAGCAGATATCTATGGATAAGGCTAATTACTACCAAGCCCAACATGCCAATTATTACATTAAGGCTTACGATAAAGCAAAACAAAATCGTCATATAACAGGTGTCCCTAAAGAGTTACTAAGAATTGAACTGAAATATGTCAAGATGAATGATATTGTTAAGTATTTGAATAATCTTAATATCCACACCGGTAACAAACTCTCTGTTGCAGATACTGGCAATATTGATTTATGGAAAGCGCTTGGTGATCTAATTGTTAATAAATGGAATGAAATTCTATTCTTTGATTATACCATAAACAGAAAGAGGCTTTCAAGAAAACAAAAATCTCAATATGATCAGTATTCTAATGTCCACTTCTGGGAAGGACTATCAAGACAGAAAAAGTACAAAGAACTAATAAAATTCAAATCTTTTACAGAAAACCATTCCGATCATTTACAAGATAAGATTGCAACTCTTATTATTTCTAAACTGCAGGAATTACTTTCAGAAACATCTCCTACAATTTCCGAACAACCAAGGTTGTCCATAGATAGTACAATTTCTACTACTTTTGATTATAAAATATTAACTATCAGTAATTTAATAGAAAAATATGGAGACATATTTACCAACTCTAAAGGTGATTGCCCTTTAGTAACCTATGATAATGTTGAAGAAATTACTGGTGCACTTTTTGAAATAAAAGAGAGGGAGGAAGGGAGACGGATTAACAGTATATTAATTCGGTTAAATGGTCAACTTATACCATGGTTCAATTTATCACATTTTGATAAAGAAACACCAAACTACCAAGAGTGGATAAATCAACCAGGAGAATTGCCTTTCTGAAAACTTATACAATTAAAAAAATGTACTATAGCAATTTGAACCCTATTTTGGCACTGTTCTACCAAAAAGTCAAAAACGTTTATATTTTGTCGATATGGCATGCTCAAAATAGCACTATAGATTAGTATTGACAAAGCTATTCTAATAACATAATCCTGTTGACAAACTTTTTACAAGACTACTTTACGTTTTGTTTTGAGCTCAAAAAATAACATCGTTACTATCCCAAAAAAAACCACCCCATATCGAGGTGGTATGAGCAATTTATTTTTGCCAAGGTTTAGATAATTAATATCCGCAGTCTTCTGAGAATGTTGTCCATGGATCAATATTATATGATCTTATTTGTGTAAAAAAATTTTGATCTATTGATATACAAGTTAAATTTGGATTATTTGCTGTATATAAAAACGCAAATCTCCATACTTCTGGGTCAAAACTACCTGCTATATCTCTTAGATTTAAGTATGAAAGATTGCAATTATTTACACTAAAATTTCCAATAGTACAACCGCTAATGTCGACACTTTCTAGCTGTGGATTGTTGGATATAGATAATCCGGACGCACTTAATCCATGAGCTTCAAAGGTTCTAAATAAATTATATGAAAGATTAATACTAGCATTTCCTGATAGCCCTTCTTCTGGCAATAAAATAGTTTCTAATTTGTTATTATAACCTACTATTATATTTAATTTATTACTTTTTCGAAGGTCAACCATTTTTATGCTATTATCATAGAAGAGTATTTCCTTTAGTTCAGGTAACCAAGTAACATTTAAATCAATCAATTCATTTTTGGGGCATGATACTATTCTTAAAGCTTTATTTTTAATAAGGTTCAGACTCTGAAGCCTATTGTTATTAATATATAATTCTTTTAACATTGTATTTTTGCTGAGGTCAATGGATTTAATGTTATTATTAATAACCCGCAGTATCTGTAGATTTTTAAAATCTTCAATTCCTGTAAGATCAGCAATACCAAGATTATTTAAGTGTTTTGGAAAGCATTTAATGTCAGCAATATTAGAAGTAAGTACATAATTATCTAAAAAGTCATCATACCCGAAATCAATAAGTGCTTGTTCAAAAGCATCGTCAGGAACATACGTATACCCACATCTACCTAATTTATCACCATGCTTTAAATGGGCGTTTAGAGCATTTTCAGAAATACTCAATGTTTTCCAAGTATCGGTGTCAGAATCATAGTGGCAAACCTCAATTTTTGGTAGCTGTTTTTCAGCGGAAAGGTCAATGATTGGATCGTCTTCTTTTTCACAAGAGCCGAATAAGAAAATCGAAAGGGTCAGTAAATAAAAATACTTTTTCATATGTGAGGGGTTTTAAGATAAGTGATATAAACTTACGCTCTATTTTTTGCCTCTAACATGATAAATATCAGTTATTTATATACCCTCTAAGGGTATTTTTCGCAGTTCTTCCTCTAATTGTTTTAACTTTAGTTTATTTTTCTCCCTTTCGATTATGTCAAATGCTCTTTTTAAATCTTATATCAATTGATTGCCCATTCTTTTTTTGTCATTATCAAAATCCGTTGAATATATAACATAAAACCACCCCTTTCGAGGTGGTTCAAGCTATTAATTTTGTCAGATGTAAATGATTAATATCCGCAATATGTACTAAAACTTGCTGCACTCGAAGTTAAAGTTGCTGTACCTAAAACCGTCGAACTAACCTTTATACAAGACAATAAATTGTAGCTATCATCCCATACCCCAACAAATTTCAATAGAAAAAGATTAGACAAATCTAATTCTGTAATGCGGGTATTATCAAGTTGTATCTGTATTAAATTAACATTATTGGACAGGTCGAGACTTTCTATTGGAACTTGGTAAAGACCAAGCGTTTCTAATTTTACATTATTTGAAAGATCTATGGACTTTAAGGGAACATTTAAAAGGCTTAATACTTCTAAATTTATATTCTTACTTAGATCAATTTCCTTTAAATCGACAGAATAATAATGCTCTAATCCCAAAATTTTTAGATTGATATTTTGGGAGAGATCAATATAGGTAAGTTTATCGGTTGCCGTCTGAAGATGACTCAAAGATTTAAAATCTTCAATTCCAGTTAGATCTTCTACAATATTGGAGGAAATTCCAGTCCAATTACCGTTTTCGTCATAATAATAGAAACCCAGTAATAGCTGGGTTACTGAATTTATATTACTTGTCAAAACATAGTTATCTAAAACATCATCATATCCCAATCTAATCAACTCTTTCTCAAATGGATCATCTGGAACATAAGTATAGCCCTCTTTACATTCTCCTTCGTAGTCCCCATGATCTAAATGTCCAGCAAGCTCATTCTCATGGACACTAATTGTTTCACGAGTTCCGGTTTCTTTGTCATAGTGACAAACATTTACTAAATCAGAGCATTGACCTTCATAGTCTCCATGTTTCAAGTGCGCTTTTAAGGCATTTTCATTTATATTAATTGTTTTCCAAGTATCGGTGTCAGAATCATAATGACAAACCTCAATTTTTGGCAGCTGTTTTTCAGCGGAAAGGTCAATGATTGGATCGTCTTCTTTTTCACAAGAGCCAACTAAGAAAATCGAAAGGGTCAGTAAGTAGAAATACTTTTTCATGTATGAGGGGTTTAATTTGTTATATATTAAAGATATCCCAAGAGAAATGCATATAACATGACAAATATCATCTTTTCAAATACCCTCTCACGGTATTTTTTATGACCAAGTTGTCAAAAAGTTAACATCAATTTATAAAAAATAACCTCCACCCTATCTTCTAGTGGAGGTCCATTAATTCAATTTATTTATTAACCCAAGGGGTAGCAGTGTAAAAGCTGTTACCCCTTTTTTAATTCTATTTATTATGCAAACATTTGTATCAAAACTCCGTGAAGTAACCGCTGTTTACAAAACAGTAAATGACCTCAACAACATTAAGATAAGTTGTTCTAAAGATGTAGCTGATTTTGTGAGACGAATCTATCCTGTGGATATCAATATCAGGGAAGCCATGGTTGTCCTATACCTCAACAACTCAAACAGAACAATTGGTTATAGTATCAACAGTATTGGCGGTATTACAGGCACTTTGGTCGATGTAAGGCTCATACTAAGGGATGCTTTATTAACCCAGGCTACGGGGCTTATCTTGATCCACAACCATCCTTCAGGTAGCCTTCAACCAAGCACACCCGATCTGACAATTACAACCAAGGTAAAGGAGTCCGCTAAAATTATGGATGTTAACCTTATAGATCATTTGATATTAACAGAAGAGAGCCATTATAGTTTTGCTGATGAGGGCAAACTATAACAAATTAGAATTGACCATCAATATTTTTACGGGATTTGAAAATTTTACCGCAAGACTTCATTATACGATAACGCATATTTACAATATTCGCAATCAGGTGTCTCATCAGGTATTTTATTATTAGATAGGCATTGTTCAATTTCATCAAGTGTACCTTCTATCCATTGATCATTTCCAATATAGGGAATGATCTCACAATGAAAATTTATGCTCTCATTAAATTGCTCCTCATTTCGGTTTCCGGTACAATAGAGAAAGTAAGAAGTATCCGATACGTTCAAACCATTTTTCCTCAAAAGCCATTGGTAGATCTCCATTTGCCTTTTATATCCTGTCATCCAGTCGGAAAGTTCCATTACAGGTTCATTCTTGGCGGTTGCTTTGTAATCAACCACATGATATTCTCCTTTAGAGTTTATCCAAAGATCATCAATGCCTCCATAAATATGGAAATCACGGTTTTCGTCTTTAAATATCACCCCATGACCCAGAGAATTTCGCCATTTGTCAATCATGGGATGATTTGCAGGAATGGCGTCAAGACCAAAACGATCTTGAATAGGGTGTTTTGATCCTTCTTGTCGGTGGAAATCAAACTCCTTCTTCAGCAAATGATCCACAGCACTATTCAAGTTAAAAGGGTAACCGGGAGGCCTTTTTACACCATACTTGATATTTAAGTAAAAACATCGTGGACATTCAATGTAAAGATCAATTTTAGAACGGGAAAGTTTTAACATGATATCAATTTTAGGGTTATTTACAAATTTCTATTTTTATTAAATCACACTCTTTTTTAGTAAGTTTTTCAGCCAAATAAGCAACCAAGGGTGTATCTCCTATTTTTTTGATAGTAAAATCAATAAAAGGATGTTCCAACCATAACATCATGTTATGTTCATTCCTATTATTCCTATAAAATCGAATCAATAACAATCTTCTTTCATAAGATAGATACTGTCTAACATTTGTAATTTCTTTTTTTAACTTTTTGAGTAAAAAACTTCTTTTTAAATTATTTTTCTCCACATGCCTCTCAAAACATTTTATACTATGTTCATGCATTTTCATCTTTAATTCAAGATGAGGTTCAAAATCTTTATTCTCATTAACTTTTAAGAACTGAAAGAAACTTTCAAATTTTTTGAATTTCTCAATAGGAGAAACATATATGTATTTCGCTTCATCTTTTGCAAATGATAAAATGGATTCCACCTCTAAATATTGAGGTTCCAATCTTAACTCAACAGTGTGCAAAGAGACCAGTTTATTCATACACATAAAGTTTAGGTTTATTGTGTCAAATTTAGGTCTTAGGTCCGCCAAAAAATGGCGTAGTAATAAAAAATACTGTTTTTTAGGTCGGATTACTTAATAGAAATCTCTAATTACAGCCCAAGTCGTTCAACTAATTGGGGATCGGCAAACATTTTGGATTCAGGATTTTGTTTAATCGCTAAAAGAACCATTTCTTCATTAGCCCGAAGTCTATTACTCGCATATTCAAGGAGATTTCCTTCTTTTACGATAGCGGATCTTACTATCTCAGTATCATCTTTTATGTTTTCGCCCGCACATGAGAGACAGTTTGGAAAATGGCTGATAATTTTTCTCATAAAGTCATACTCATTCAAAAATTCGGGAGGAGCTATACTTTCAAGAGTACATTGCATATGCGGATACAATTCGTAACCAGCTTTTAAACAAAGAAATAATAGATCTTGATCCCGACGTAAAGATTCATCCGAAAAATTGAATATCGATCCATCCTCCCCATATTTTTGGAGAGCCTCTCTAAAAAAATCAGCATCTTTACTAAAATTCTCTCCAATTATTTTTCGATAAAGTTGACTGGCATCATCTTCCCAATTCCAAAATTCAAGGCTACAAGCAAGTAATAATTCCCTATCTGTTTGCCAATCTTCAGGCCAACTTAAAAAATCAACTCCAATTTCATCCACATCTTCCTCTCTCTGAGCTGCCAAAAATTTATTTTTATCAGAAAAAGCTGCTGCTCTTATTTCAGCATCGTTCTTTAGTTCATCACTTGCATAACAATAGTAGAATGGGATTCTATTAATAACCTCGAGCATGATCTCCTTATTATTTCTCCATTCTTCGGATAACCACATGACCAGATCAGAATTCAATTCAAGCGCTTTTTTGACAAATTCAGGGCTTTCTACGAGTTCTCTAGACACACCGTAATTGACAAGTCTATCCAGACTATATATCTGGCGATTCTTGATAGCTTCCAAAACCATTTCCTCATCTATACCTATTGACTCATCAGCTGATTGTAAAACCCAGTATCCATAGGTTTTTATTTTTACGGCTTCTTCATAAAAGGATCTATCTCGACTAAAATATTCGCGTAATGCCTGAGTGAATAAATTAAGGTTTTCATCGTTCCAACCCAAAATATGATCCTGCAAAGTTGAGAGCATAAAATTTTTGTCCGACTTCTGACCTGCTGAAAGGGTCGGGAAATAATCTCCATAACCAAAGGTGGGAAATATATAATCGTAATTGATCTGAGTGGTTGGAATTAGGTTCGTACCTTCTAAAGGTTCAAAATTTTTTGATAAAGGAATTCCAAGGAGCCAATTATTGGTACCATAATGGTCATTAACATAAAATAATTTTGTCTCAACCTCAAATGTTTCAGGGACATGCGGATGATTCGTTTTATTTACTTCTTTTTCAATTTGAAAAACCCTAGGAAAATATGGTGGAATATAAATTTTATTCTCATCCACATTATCATGGACATACAAGTGAAGATGAAAACGCATAAGGAGCAACAATTCATCATGATCTGATGGATCGTAACTAACATAATAATCCCAGTCATCAAGGGGTAGATTAAAATAGGTGTCAAAAAAGTATTGTAATCTTTCCGGAGTGATATGAAAAATTTCTTTTCTATTTGAACTGAGTCCTCGCCCAATTCTTATGAGCTTTTGTAACTCTTGCTGTAAGGTTTCTAATTGTGTCATGGTATAATTCAAAATAACTAATCCCAATTTTGAATGAAATTATTTTAAAAGAATTGGTTATAAACATTCCGCGGATTTTCATAACCACCATTTCCATTTAAAGGCCAACCAAACAAAAAGGTTTCAAGATCACTTAATAAGATCGGGTGATCTATCTGATTATTAATTTCATTCAACTGACTATGCATATAACTAAAATAACTGTGATAAAAATTAGGCTTGTCTCTTCTTAGTGTAAATGTTCCAAAGGGTGAATCTTGGTTCGAAATTGCATGTGTTAAATTAATTCTTTGGTTCTCATTGACATCCTCATCTGTATGTACTAAATACATAAATGCTTTGGTCAACCATTTATCAAGAATAGGTAAGTTATTACCGTCAGAAAAAAAGAAGAAAAATTTAGTAAAAAAAGCATACCCCACACCAGGTATATAATTTGGTTGTTGATATTGAAAAGAATTGAATAATTGGACTATTTCATTTGGTTCTTGATAATCGACGATATGAATTTGATTTCTTAAATTATCAAAGAATAAATCATCTTCACTATTTAAAAATAGACTTAAACCTAAAATTCCCTGAGGATATACAACAGTAAAATAAATTCCCCAGCACAAGATCAAAACACAAATTTCTTTAGAGGAATAAAGTCCATTAACATCATTAACCAACTCAATTATTTCTTCTCGATTTAATATTATGTGATTTTCTAGAATTAATCGATCTCTTAAATTCGTCAGAAAAGCGGGCTGACCATCCCTCCCTTCAACAATATTAATACCAATGTTTAACTGATCAATAATATTGAAACCAACTTGTTCAATGTTCTGAATATGTTGCAGATTTTCTAAGATATAAGGGCTCATAGGTATGAAGATTATAGTTTGAACTCAAAAATATATTATCAGTACGCCAAATATTGACGTACTTCTTTTTATTTATATTGTTGCAACGTTTTAATTAGACCTTCTTTAATCTTAATTACTAACCATTCCGGCTCAATTACCTTAACCGAATCAGCATATGCATATATTAGGTCTTCCAATTCCAGATTTGGAATTACATAAATAGAAATTCGGTACTCTTTATCATTGTTTTCAATAATAGTTTGAGAAGGATGAATTTTAAGCGATTCTAGATAGTTTCCACGCCAAGGAGAAAAAGAAAGAATTATGTGCTCTTTTTCTTTGCTTTCTGAAGCGCGAATTCCAATGATATCCTTAAAAATAGCATTCGGATCTTTGTTTGGATCTTTCGTGAATGTTTCCTTTTGTATTTCAAGATTCATAATTCTGTCTATTCCGAAGGTCAAGAAATTTGAATCTCCCTTTGGAATGGCCCTTAAATACCATCTGTTATTATACTCATGCAGTCCGTAAGGGTACACCTGAAATCTAGATATTGTTTTTTTTTGAAAACTATAGTGATCGAAGGAAACTACCTGGCTATTTTTAATCGCCAGGATTAAATCTTTTAGGTTGCCCATTCCTTTAAGATCATACATTTTATCAAAGGAGACCTGCTTAAAAAAGTCGTTACCTTCTTTCACGGAACTTTGAAAGAGTTCCGCCAGGTTTATCGTTTGCAACATTCTTACAAACCCTTCTATATCGGACCCCAAAGTTTCATCTTTGTCTATAAAATATCCTTTCTGACTTTTATTGTATTTTATTGAAATACCAAATGCTTTTCGCAAATCCTGAACAACTCTGTCAAATGATCTACTTCTTATACAAAAACCATTCTGTTCTAAATAACTTATGAGTTCTATTTTACTGGAATATGGCTTAAATTCTGTGCGGTTAAGAATTAACTGATACTGTCTTAATTTATCTTGCCAGCCCATAATGAAGAGGTTATCTAACCTTAAATTTACTAATTTATATTTAGTGGTGAAAAATGGAATTACTATTACTCGTAATTATATCGAAAGGAATTTGTTTAATTGGGCAACTACCCCTAATGGTATTCTATGGCGGCAAATTAGAATTAGCTAACTCTTTCTCAATCTAAATTAAAACTCCATTATAATAAATCCATGTTAACCTTTTGGATCATTTGATATTAACAGATGAGAACTATTATAGTTTTGCTGATGAGGGCAAAATTTAGCAACCTCAACGAGTAATTACATATGAATGATATAAGTCAGTCTATTTTCTAGAACATATGTTATATTAGCTTCTTTTTAATTGACTTTTTAATATCGTCACTTGAAATGAAAATTATTGTATGAAAAACGAAGCCCATGCGCGAATCAAGATTAATGAACTGCTTAGAGAAGCAGGTTGGAGGTTTTTTGATGATACAAATGGGAAAGCAAATATTCTGCTTGAAAACCACGTAAAAATTACCCAAAAGGAAATTGATGCTTGGGGAAATGATTATGAAAAAACAAAAAACGGTTCGCTTGACTTTCTTTTGGTTGACAGCAATAATAAACCGATTTGTGTTTTAGAAGCTAAAAAAGAAGACCTACACCCTCTTGCTGCCAAAGAACAAGCCAGAAAATACGCCAAGACAGTTGATGCTCAATACGTGATTTTATCGAATGGTATCGTTCACTATTTTTGGGATGTTACCAAAGGAAATCCTAAACCGATCTACAAGTTTCCTTCTCCTTATGAAATCGGTGCCATTAAAGATTGGAATCCTGACCGAAATGCTTTGGCTAGTGAAAAAGTGGCGATTGACTATATCGCTTCTATTCAAATGCCCGACTATGCGGAACGACCTGAATGGAAAGGCAGCATTGAAGCCAGCAAAGATTTTATATGGACAAACGGACTTAGATTTTTACGTCACTATCAATTAAGTGCCATAGAACATTTGCAGAAAGCAGTAGCCAATGGCAAAGACCGCTTTTTGTTTGAGATGGCAACAGGAACAGGAAAAACCCTGACTTCTGCGGCTGTCATTCGTTTGTTCCTGAGAACACAAAACGCCAGACGAGTTTTATTTTTGGTTGACCGTTTGGAATTGGAAGACCAGGCTTGGAAAGCATTTACCCAATATCTTAAACCCGATTACAGCACTTTCATTTACAAAGAACACAGAAGCGATTGGCACAAAGCAGATATTGTGGTTACCACCATTCAATCGCTTATGTTTAATGACAAATATCGTTACGATTTTTCTCCAACGGATTTTGACCTGATTATTTCGGACGAAAGTCATCGTTCTATTTCCGGAAACGCCAGAGCGGTTTTTGAATACTTCCATGGGTATAAATTAGGATTAACAGCCACACCAAGAGATTATCTGAAAGGCGTTGACCCTGAAAAAGTAAAAGAAAACGACCCAAGAGAAATTGAACGAAGAATGTTGCGAGACACCTACTCAACTTTTGGTTGTGACGGTGGAGACCCAACTTATCGTTATTCGCTTCTAGATGGTGTAAAAGATGGTTTTCTAATTAATCCAAAGGTGTTGGATGCTCGAACAGAAATTACAACACAACTACTTTCTGATGAAGGTTATGCGGTTGTTGTTCCAACAGAAGAAGGAGAAGAAACCGAAACTTTTGTTTCTCGTGATTTTGAAAAGAAGTTTTTCTCTGAAAAAACCAACGGTGTTTTTTGCCAAACCTTTTTGGAAAACGCGCTGCGGGATCCCATTACAAAAGAAATTGGAAAAACCATCATTTTTGCGGTAAGTCAGAATCATGCTCGGAAGTTAACTGAGATACTCAATGAATTTGCCGAACAACTTTATCCAGGAAAATACAATTCTGATTTTGCAGTTCAGGTAACTTCTCAGGTAGGTGATGCTCAACAAATGACCATCAACTTTACAAACAACAATCTAAGTGGAAAAACAACTTGGCTGGAAGGTTATAAATCTTGTAAAACAAGAGTTTGTGTAACCGTTGGTATGATGACTACCGGCTACGATTGTCCTGATTTGCTGAACATTTGCATGATGAGACCAATTTTTAGCCCAGCGGATTTCGTACAAATAAAAGGCAGAGGTACACGAAAGAACACCTTTGAATTTAAGTTCAAAAACGAATTGAACGAAGAAGAAATGAAACGCCATGAAAAAGAAGTTTTTAAACTCTTCGACTTCTTTGCCAACTGCGAATATTTTGAGGAAAAGTTTGATTATGACGAAAAGCTAAAACTCCCCAAACCGAAAAAAGGAGGAGGTGAAGGTGGTGGCGGTGGTGTTGACCTTGACAAATACACCACATTTCAGCCCGATCCCTTATTGTCTTTAAGTGAACAGCAAATCGGTTATGAAGGGATGAAGATTGACCGCATGTTGTTCAAAAAGTTTGAAGACCGCATCAAAATGGACGACATGATTAAGAAACATGTAGAACTAGGAAATTGGGAGCATGTGATCAGTCATATTCAGCAAGAGATTTTTGACAAACCAGAAGAATATTTCAACCTTGAAAAACTTAGAAAAGCAGCCAAGATTGACCGCAAGGTTTCTATTCGTGAAGTGGTAGAAAAGATATTTGGTATCATCCCGAAATTCAAATCAAAAGATGAATTGCTGGAAGAAGAGTTCGACAAGTTTATTTCCATTTATCCGCCAGAGGAAGATGTAAATTTAAGGGCACTCAAATACTTTTTTAAAGCCTACATTGTTGACCAAGACATTCGAAAAATCATTTCTTCCAAAGATTTCCATGCCTTGCAAACACACCCAATGCTTACCATTTCACAATTCAAAGAAGTGGCAGTCAAATATCGGCAGGTGATCCCTGAATACATTAATGATTATGTGAAACTTGAACGATTCGCAGCATGATGCAATTAAATCTAGCAGACACGAAAGAACTTGAATGTCGCCCAGGAGTCTATAGGATTTACTGGATTAAGAACGGAAAAAGACAACCAATCAAGCGTTTCATGGGGTCAGATAAAACGGGCCTAATTTACATTGGTGAGTCTATTAATATTCGCAAAAGATTGAATGAGTTTAGAAATGCCGCTTTCGGAAAATCGCAGGAATCTCATGTTGGTGGAAAGAAAATATTTAGACTAGACATCTTGAAAAGTCATATTCAAAAGAAAGATCTGTTTTTTGAATTTGAGTATACAGAACCAAACGAACATAGGGACCGGGAAAATCAATTACTCGAGCATTACAAGCAGAAATTTGGTGAAGTACCACCCTTAAATGGATAAAAACATGTTAGATACATCTACAAAGAAAAGAATAGACGATTGCCGGGATATTTTAGTGGGCAAACTGCCCGACCCCAAAGCACAAATAGAGCAAATTACCATTGGTTTGATTTACAAGTTCATGGACGACATGGATAAAGAGGCCATTGAATTGGGTGGTTCGGCAAAGTTCTTTTCTGGTGATTATGAAAAATACGCTTGGGACAAGCTGTTTGACACCAAAGTAACGGCTGCCGAAATGCTTCGCTTGTATTCGGATGCCATTGAAAGTATGGAGAAGAACCCGAACATTCCACAACTGTTTCGTGATATTTTCAATAATGCCTATTTGCCTTATCGCGACCCTGAAACATTGAAACTGTTTCTGAAAACCATTGGCGAATTTGAATACACCCACAGCGAAAAACTGGGTGATGCTTTTGAATACCTGCTTTCGGTGATGGGTTCGCAAGGCGATGCAGGACAGTTTAGAACACCCAGACACATCATTGATTTTTTGGTGGCGATTATTGACCCTGACAAAGGCGAAACCATTCTTGACCCTGCGTGTGGAACAGCAGGTTTTTTGATTTCTGCTTACAAGCATATCTTGCTCAAACATACCAAAGCCAACAAAGAAGGTTTGAACATTTTCGAGTATAACAAACTCTCAAACCTGCCTGAGGGCAAGACAGGAAAACCTTTCAATAATTTAGGTGACCAACTCACACCTGACGACCGAAAAAAACTGATTCAGAATTTTGCAGGCTATGACATTTCACCCGACATGGTGCGACTGAGTTTGGTGAATTTGTATCTGCATGGTTTTTCTGACCCACATATTAATGAGTACGATACGTTGAGCAGCGAAGACCGTTGGAATGAAAACTTTGATGTGGTGTTGGCCAATCCGCCATTTATGAGTCCGAAAGGTGGCATACGACCACACAAGAAATTTACCATTAGCAGCAACCGCTCGGAAGTGCTGTTTGTGGACTACATAGCCGAACACCTTAACCCCAAGGGCAAAGCAGGCATTATTGTGCCCGAAGGTGTGATTTTCCAAAGCGGAACGGCATACAAAGCATTACGCAAGATGTTGGTTGAAGATTATCTGTATGCCGTAGTGAGTTTACCCGCAGGTGTGTTTAACCCCTACAGTGGCGTAAAGACTTCCATTTTGTTGATGGACAAGGCCATTGCCAAACAACGTAACGAAATTCTGTTTGTTAAAATTGACAATGATGGTTACAACTTGGGTGCACAACGAGCAGCCGTAAAAGGCGGTCAATTAAAAGAAGCCATTGCCCTAACCCATGAATTTGTGGCATCAGGTGAAATCTCTGATTCGTTGATTGCTCATGCGGTTTTGAAAACTGAGATAGCTGCGAATGGGGATTATAATTTGAGTGGGGAGAGATATAAATCAAAACTTGTTGCCGATTCAAATTTTGAAATGGTAGATCTCTCAAATGAAGAGATATTTAAAATTTTATCAGGTGGAACGCCAAGTTCATCAGTTGATGAATATTGGAATGGAGATATTAATTGGGCAACCTTAATTGACTTGCCTCAATCTGAATTTATTTCCGTTATTTATTCGACAGAACGAAAGATTACTGAAGAAGGGTTAAAGAATTCTTCGGCTAAAATGCTTCCAATAAACTCAGTAATTGTCTCAACAAGAGCAACAATAGGCAGAATTGCCATTAATGCAGCTGAGTGTTCTACGAATCAAGGTTTTAAAAACATCATAATAGAAGATTTCAGTAAAGCAAACACTTATTTCGTTGCTTTAATGATGACAAGGCTCATTGATAGAATGAATGCAATGGCCACAGGTGGAACATTCAAGGAACTCTCAACTTCGAATTTCAAAACTCTCCAAATCCCCCTTCCCCCCTTATCCATTCAGGAAGAAATAGTAGCCGAAATAGAAGGCTATCAAAAAATAATAAATGGCGCCAAAGCCGTAGTAGCCAACTACAAACCCAAAATAGACATAGACCCAGATTGGGAGATGGTGGAGTTAGAAACCATTGCACAAGTAATAAGTGGTTATGGTTTTAATAGTTCAGATTTCAGTGATGATAACCCAATTAGATGCATAAAAATTACAAATGTTGGGGTTCGTGAATTTGTGGATGACGATTCTAGCCGATTACCTGAACATTTCATAGAAGAGTATTCAAGGTACGCAGTAAACACAGGTGACTTAGTAATATCCTTAACACGTACAATAATCTCAAGTGGGCTAAAGGTTGCTGTTGTACCTGAGTCGTGGGACAACACATTAGTAAATCAGCGAGTTGCAGGCTTAAAACCAATGAAAGATTCTAATATTCAATTTCTGTATCACTATTTGTGTTCGGACTCTGTTTACAAATACGTTGAAGAGCAATCAAGGTCTTTAATGCAACCCAATTTATCTGTTACTGATTTGAAGAAATTACCTGTACCTAATCCACCAATTGATATTCAAAATGGAATTGTACAGCAAATACAAATTGAGCAAGAATTGGTCAATTCTAACAAGAAGCTAATTGAAATTTTTGAGCAGAAGATAACGGAAAGAATTGCTAAAGTTTGGGGTGAGTGATGGGTGCATTAAGAGAAATATCAAACCAACACCACCGGGTCGCTTACTTGATTGGCAATGGCCCTAATCTTGCTGCCAACATAATGCCTTCATGGAAAGATTTGTTGAAGTCAGCGGCAGACCGTCCTATCAACTTTGAAATAGACGGCCTTTCAAATACTGAGGTGTATGATTTGGTAGAACTCCATTCCGAAAATGGTCATGATGTTAAGGAAAGGGTGAAAACCAAACTTGAACTTCTTCCAAGCTATGATATCAGTATTCATAGACGGTTAATGGAGTTTGCTGAATCAAACAATTCACCAGTATTGACCACCAATTTTGATGAAGCATTTGAAAACTCAATCAATGCCGAATTACACCATATTGACTCAAAGGGCTTCACACGTTTTTATCCATGGAAAACTTACTACGGTCGAGAGCAATTGGTCTTACCAACGGATGGATTTGGCATTTGGAAAATTCATGGAGATGTACGTTACAAGGACAGTATTCGCTTGGGATTGACTGATTATATGGGAAGTGCTGAACGAGCAAGAAAACTCATTCACAACGGAGATGACCGATTGTTTCAAGGCAAGCGTCAAGAGTTTTGGCAAGGTCATCAAACTTGGCTTCACATTTGGTTCAATTTACCGATTGTCATTTTCGGATTGGGTTATGGTATTGATGAAGTGTTTCTGAGATGGTTACTTATTGAAAGAAGACGCTATTTGAACATTTATCATGATCCAATGGAAGTGTATTACGTTTCAAAAGGAACGCCAGCACCACCAACGCAAAATCTGATGCAAAACCTTGGTGTAACCATTAAAGTCGTAAACAACTATTCAGAAATCTACGGGTAATGGCAGAGCATTTTGAAATATTGAACTATCTGCCCATTCGTTTCAAAAACAGGAACGAGCAAGAATACATTGAATTTCTTTGGGATTCTTTTGAGAGCAATTACAACAATGAAAAATATCAATTTTCATTTATAGCGTATCACATGCTCTTTATGAGTTTTGTGTATTTTAATGTATGGCAAATTAAGAAAATTCACTCGGCAGATTACGACAAAATCACGCTTGGTTTTAATGATTGCTTCAATAACGCCACATCGCCTTTTACATTCAGCCAAGAACAAGAAAGACGGATTTTTACCCTTTTCAAATTCTTTGGTTTAGGCAATGAGAAAATCGGACAATACAAGAAAATAGTTGACTTGAGAAATGAAGTAGCCCACAGCAACGGAAACATATTTTTTAAGGCTCAGGAAACAGTGGACAACAAAATCACAGAGATTTTAAGGTTTGCAGAAGAAATCCAACAACACAGCAAATCGGCCATTCAAGATTGCTTCAAACGCTTTTTAATAGAAAGTCAAAACGAAGACGACAGAAGATACATTGACATTCAGGAGCAAATACATGAAGAATTAGTGCATGAGCATTATTTATCACAAAAAGACTTAGAATTTTGTATGGAGTATGACATCACAGAATTGGCAAAGAACCGAATTATGGAGAAATTGAAAGAATATTTGAAATATTAAAAATTGAATACGCAACAGAAAAGAATGCCAACACCTAAAGCCACACACATTGCCAAAAATTCATATCCAGGTAAATTATTCTATAAGAGTTGACAAGTGCAAATAGACCAAGCTACCAAGGAAATAGTTGAAATTAAAAGCTAATAACAGAATTGCTACGATATAGAAGAGTAAAATAAATTAATCATGGCAGATATAAAATTGTATACTTTAAAAGGGGGTATTGCAAAGGCAAAAACTCCCGTTGATTTTAAATTTGAAAGAGAAATTCAAGCACTTTGCGAAAAAAATTTAGAGACCTTTTTTGGTATTCGCTTTCTTGCCACAGAATATTCTACCGGGAACAAGCATAAAGGGAGAATTGACAGTCTAGGTATCGATGAAAATAACTGCCCGGTTATCATTGAATATAAACTTGACAGTAAAGAAAATGTCATCAATCAAGGATTGTTCTATTTGGACTGGCTTATGGACCACCAGGCTAATTTTGAATTGCTCTGTATGGACAAACTCGGTAAGAAAACCGAAGTAGACTGGAGTAGTCCAAGACTATTATGTATTGCAAGGGATTTTACCCGTTATGATGACTATGCAATAGGGCAAATCAATAGAAATATTGAACTTATTAGGTATAGAGCATTTGAGGATGACAATATTATCTTTGAACTAGCAGGCGCCACCCAAAAGCAAGAGATTTCGAAGTCTTCAAATGGCTCACAGCAAAAATACAGAAACATGGAAGATGCCATAAATGCGGCATCAGATGATTTACTCAACCTCTACCAGGAACTTGAAGACTACCTATTCTCTCTGGGAGACGATGTTCAAAAAAAGGAGCTCATGTATTATCATGCCTTTTCGAGGATCAAGAATTTTGCCTGTGTTGAACTGAGAACGAAAAAGAAAGATTTGTTGATCTATTTAAAACTCAATTATAATTCTATTGAGAACCCACCAAAAAATTTAAGAGATGTTTCCAATATAGGTCATTATGGTACAGGGGATGTAGAGCTTACGATACAATCTATGGAAGAATTGGAAAATTCAAAACATCTTATTGAGGAATCATATAAAAATAGTTGATGCCATTTTAACTTTCAAAGTGATAAAGCAATGAAAAACAGAAAAATACAGATATTATTTCTAACAGTCTTGTTTGTTATTTTAATTATTGTTTTGGTGTATTTAGCATTAAGATATCCTGAAATAATAAAATTGGAATTGTTTATTGGTCTCATTGCAATTTTTACAACTTTATATTTCAGTTTGAATAAAAGCTGGCTTGATCATGACAAAATATTTATAGATTTATTTCATCAGATGAATACTAAGTTTGATGAATTGAATGAAGATTTGAACAGTATCCGAGAATTTGGTAAACCTATGAATGATAGGAATCCTGATGCCGTTATACAAGATTATTTAAATTTATGCAGTGAGGAATATTTATGGTATATGAAAGGTAGAATAGATGAATCTGTTTGGGTTGCATGGAAGGCTGGGATGAATTATTATCTCGAATCTGATATCATAAAAAGTTATTTTATTTCTCAAAAACCATATGATGTATCGTACTATGGATTCATAAATGCAATATTGAAAGAAAAAAAATCAAATAAGAAGTATAAAAACAAGGCTTGACCTGATTTTGAGTCCGTTAACATAAGTGTTCAAACAGTAGATATTGTTAACGATTTACCAAAATTAGAATTTGAATAAAATATTATGACTAAAACTAATTGAACTAAAAAATGGGAACCCATCCAATTGAAGAACTACTACCCAGAAAAACAGATCAAATTTTGCAATTAGCACTGGATGCATATTCTTCTTCTATAGATGAGGTTGTTAATTTTGGGACTCATATTATTCTTTGGGATTATAAGAAGAAAAGGGATGGGAAAGACAATCATATTCCAACTTTATTTTTACGTAACATAATTGAAATTGGAGATTCAATTTCAATTCTAATTAAGAGCTCATCAATTGATCCTAGTAAAATTTTGATCAGATCTCTTTTAGAGAATTTTTTTCAATTATTATATATGCTTGAGAAAGATGAAAAAGAGAGGGCTCAATGTTTCATGATTTATAAAGCAGTGAACGATCTAAAATACTACAAAAAGTTTATCTCATCTGATCCATCCTCAAAAGGATTATTTTCAAAGCTAGAAAAAGACCAAAGTGATTTTGATATAACAAATTTATTAGATAGAGATGATTTCATTAAAGCTATCGAATCAAAGTCTTCAATTTTAAAGAAACCAGAATTTAAAGATGTTTACGAAGAATATCTAAGAACAAAGAAAATTGGTAATGGTAGAAATCCAAATTGGTATTCCTTGTATGACGGACCTAAGAACATAGAGCAGTTATCCACTCATCTCAGAAGGGTATATTACTATGAATTTTTTTATAGAAGTTTTTCCCAAAACGTACACATTTCGGATTTATTTAAAGGATTGGCATTGGTAGGAATCGATAAGGCACAGATGATTCAGATAAGGGATTTTGAGGATTGTCATACAGTTTTTATTGCAACTAATAAGATTTTATTGGCCTTATTCATAGAATATGTGCAGAAAAGAATACCTGAGCGCAATCAGGAATTTAGGTTTTGGTTTAATTCTTTTTATCCAGAATATGATAAATTAGTTCAAAAAGGGCAGATAAAGTATAAGAAATGAAACACAGTAACTATGAAAAATGTTGCGGAGTTAATATAGTAGAATTTGATAGTTTCATATAAAGTAATCAAAAAACTTAAATTTTTTTCAATGGATTTTGAATTTATTCTTTCCTCCTATTTCTGTAGTCATTCTGAAATTACTCTTCGAGACAATAAACTCTCAAGAAAAGATAGGTTTGATAAAGTAAAATCTATAGTAACTCCCGAAACATTAAAACTATTTTGGGAGAAAATTAAAGCATTACACATAGATACTTGGGATAGTGAATATATCGATGATGCTATTTTTGATGGTACACAATGGGAATTAAAAGTTAAGTCAGACTTCTTAATAAAAAAAATAGTGGGTTCCAATGCCTTTCCGGATGGAGGCATTGAATTGGATGAAACTCCCATTTTTGATGAACTTATAAAAGCTGTGGAGTTTTTGATAGGGGAAGAAGATTTTTTTAATTTATCATAATTTAACAAATGGAACATATATATTTATTGATTTTCAGGGGTATTTGTACAGAGATAAGGTTGGGTAGGAATAATTATTTTTAAAAAACATAGGACAAAATAAAATGGACGTTTTCTCTATAAAGACCGCTAAGATTCTATTTTGGGTTGGTTTAGGTTTATTAATACCTGGCTTAATTATTTTCTTTTGGGGAGAATCATTTCTCAATTTTGATGAGCAAATAAAGTCTGATAAAATTGGTCAGTTCGGCGATTTTGTTGGTGGTTTAATCGGTTCCTTATGGGCTGCTGCAGGCTTTATTTTGTTTTATGTTGCATTGAAAGAACAAATCAATTCTTACAATTTACAGAAAGTTGAATTTGAAAGTACGAAGAATCTATTGAAGCAACAGAAATTTGAAACTACATACTTTAATATGCTGAATTTACTTATTAATATCGTCGGCACAATGAAAAGAAACGATTCAAGTTTAAATTCAAATAATTCAAAAGATTGTTTTATGTTTTATTATGATGAATTGGAAAAGCATATTATTAATAGTGATAATTTACAAGATGTTCTTATGAACAAGGGTAATCCAAGACAAATCGATATACAAGAAGGTTTTATAAAGTTTTATGATAAATATAAAAACGAACTCGAAAAATATTTCAACAATACATACAACATTCTCAAATTTATCCATAAACATCAACTACCAGATAGTAAGTTTTACTTCAACTATTTAAGGGCTCAGTTCAATTCAAATGAGCTCATTTTAATGTTTCACTATGCTTTAAGTGAAAAAAGTAATGAGAATTTAAAAGAATATATCGAGAGTGGAGAATTCTTTAGATACCTCGACAAGGATAATCGGCTAGTTAAAGATTTTTTAGATTTTTATTTGCCAATAGCCTATGAACAAACTTATTCTAAAAAATAAGTTATTGAAGATATTTGTGGATGTTTTTTCTTAATTAACTCTATTATTTTTTGAGTTATTCCTTTAGTATTTTGATCCATAGGTGTGACGTTTAAACTAAAGTTTTTGATTAATGCTAAAACCATAAGCAAGGTTAACATCAAATTTGCAAGAACTTTGCACAATGATGTATTCGAACTATTTCAAAGGAATCATAAACGAAGGTAATGCCCTTTCCCTTTCTCCAAAATGCGTTACTACAATGATGAATATTATTCATCTTGAAGGGAAGTTAGCAGGAATGAACGCTCTGAGAGATAAATACGACAAGTTTAATTTTAGTAGGGAAATCTTTAAAGTTGAACGAAAGCTAACAGATCTAACCGGCAATATACCCCCAAGGCAATTACTTGAAAGGTTTTATAAATTAACTCAGGATGAGAAATAAAAAACCACCTCTTTCGAGATGGTCAAGGCAATTTATTATAAAGGGGACATACTTAATGTCAGAAATAGAAAAAGGTTAACATAAAAAAACTAATGAATAAAAAATCGGGTTAGTTTTATAAAATGGTCTATTCAATTTTTTATAACCTTATATGTTGAAACTATTCTATCATTATTATCATAAAGATTCACTAAATATATACCCATTTTGAGTTGTGAGAAATCTATTGAAGAACGATCTGTTTCAAACATTTTTCTTCCATAAAGATCGTAAACCTCTACTTTAAATATTTTATCTGAATTAATCGTCAACCTTGAATCTGTTGGGTTAGGGTAGACCATAAGATTTTCTTTAGGCATTGTAGATTCTTCAATTGCCAAAGTTCCGTCAAATGCTATGTCATAGACTAAAATTTGAATTAAAGTAAAACCAGCATTTGTATCACCTCCCTCACCAAAATACAACTCCATTCCTTCGGTGAAAAAAAATGGATCATCGTTTCCTATCCTGGAGGTAGCACCAGCGCCTTCAAAAGTATTTCCTCCTTTGACCTTTACAGCAATATACCATTTTCCAGAACCATTAATTACCCAGGTTTTGCCATTGGGTACAGTTAATGTTTGACTTTCAGAATTATAGTTAGTAGCATTCAATGTAATTACATCAGTCATTGTCATATTCTCTCTTTGAGCAAAGGAAATCCATGTTATTATAAAAAAGAATATTAGTAATAATCGATTTTTTTTCATGTTTAAAAGGTTTAAGGATTAATAATATGGATACGATTTATTTGTGTGTACTGCACTTCTATTTAATTTCAAGATAATTATTAGATAGCATTCGTACCATACCCTCTAAGGGTATTTTTCAATTGAAAAACTACCCCTTTAATTTAGCTTTAGTCAATTTACTATTCAGTGGTTTTCTTAATGTTAGTTTTTTAAAATGGTTAACAATAAAATTGATTTTCATTAAAAAAATTTAATCACCCATCCCACATCCCAAAATACCCCCCGCCCCAAATCACTTTTTTGGGTACCCCGGGGGTAGTTCCTTTATCCAAAAAGGGGACCCAATTTCATTTTTATTTAACTAAAGCTGTAGAGCATTGTACTTTGTTGTTATGTTAGTTTCAGACTACAATGTCCATCTTATGGACACAGGTGATGGTGCCATCACTTTTGATGAAAATGGTATAATTAAAACGATTGTTATACCGCAAAATGACATGATGGCTAAAACCATCTTTGACCAATATTATTATCAATTGTCTTTATTTAAAAACAGGCATTATGCTATCGCCAAATGGATTGTAAGAGACATCAGACTAGCTGGTTATGTCTTTAAACAAGACAAACAGAAGAAAAATGTTTATTATCCTGTTTTAGTTAATCCAGATGAGAACAGGAAATGGAAACATAAAATGTCATTAGTAGAAGAATTGCATTGGCTTCACCATGAACTTGATCTAATCAAAAAGAAAATTTACTGGAATTCTGTGGACAGTGGTGAGTCCTCAGGTTGATTTTACTCCCACTATATAATTAAATCAATGTTTTGACACATTTATATATTGATAAGAATGGATTATAACGGTTGAACTGAATTAGTTGTTGTTATTTAGAAAAGTAGACTAGAATTGTGCAATAATTGTGCATTTTTAAAAACAAAAAACCTCAACTCGCTTATTAACAGCTTATTGAGGTTTTCACTCGTACTCGGAGCGGGACTTGAACCCGCACGGACATTTCTGTCCACTGGATTTTAAGTCCAGCGTGTCTACCAATTCCACCATCCGAGCCTTTGCACAATTGTACAAAAAATTGATAGTCTAAAGAGCGAAAGACGGGATTTGAACCCCTGCCTGCGGCAGGCAGGCGCGACTGGTCGCTACATTATAATTTTCAGAATCTTTTGAATAAAAATGATCTTGAACGTTTTGAGCGAAAGACGGGATTTGAACCCGCGACCCTCACCTTGGCAAGGTGATGCTCTACCCCTGAGCTACTTTCGCAATTGCATTACTACTTCCAGTAATGGAGCGCAAATTTAATACAATTTCAGAAATCGCAAAGTCATTTCTTATTTTTTTTGAAAAATATTTTTGCTGTCAAACTTTAATTAATAACTATATTTGCACCCATAAAAAAACTGGTAGTGGATAAAACCTTGAGCACAACAACCAAAACCTTCTTTTTATCTCAAACCATGGCTGATCTGAAACAGTTAACCAAATTTGGTTTATCTGTGAGTGTGGTTGTATCTTCTTTAGCAGGCTACTTTTTGGCTGCAGATCAGGTACAGATCAGAACTTTAATTTTATTGGCCATTGGTGGTTACTGTATGGTTGGAGCCTCTAACGCCTTCAACCAGGTTATTGAAAGAGAACCTGACGCATTAATGAAGAGAACAATGAACAGACCTGTACCCACAGGTCGTATGTCGGTTTCTGTAGCTTTAACTATTGCTATTATTCTCACCCTTTTAGGAATTATTATTTTATATACCATCAACCCTAAAACGGCACTATTCGCAGCGATTTCTATATTTTTGTATACGAGCGTTT
The DNA here is from genome assembly GCF_042679565.1 of Namhaeicola litoreus. Classification (NCBI taxonomy): domain Bacteria; kingdom Pseudomonadati; phylum Bacteroidota; class Flavobacteriia; order Flavobacteriales; family Flavobacteriaceae; genus Namhaeicola; species Namhaeicola litoreus. The sequence goes on from NZ_JBHTMY010000001.1 coordinate 297,969, forward strand.
ACACACCTCTTAAGCCTCTCTCGCCTATATCAGTATTCGTTGGTGCTTTGCCCGGAGCTATTCCTTTTATGTTGGGTTGGGTAGCAGCAACCGGAAAATTTGGTATCGAAGCCGGCGTACTTTTTTTAATTCAATTTTTTTGGCAATTTCCTCACTTTTGGGCCATAGGTTGGCTGCAATTTGAAGAATACAAAAAAGCAGGATTTAATATGATGCCTACCGGAGAGAAAAATAAAAAAGCTTCTAAACTTATTATTTTTTATACCATTTTCATGATCATTGTATCCGTTTTTCCGGTATTCAGAATAACAGGTGATCTTTATTTACTTCCGCTCTCTGCATTACTTGTTCTTGTATTGGGCTTGGTTATTCTGTATTACGGTGTGCGTTTACACAAATATCAAACAGATACAGAAGCTAGAAAACTTATGTTATCCAGCGTGCTTTATATTACAGCGATACAGGTTATTTTTGTCATCGATAAATTTTTGCATTAATGGGATTAGAACCAAAAGTAAAAGAAAAGGCATTCAAACAAATGCTGTGGGTTTCCATGATCAGCATGACCATGATGTTTGCAGGATTAACCAGTGCCTATGTGATTAGTACGAAAAGAGAAGATTGGGTAAATTTCGAACTACCGCAAGCTTTTTACATTAGCACCATCTTGATTGTTTTGAGCAGTCTGAGTTATTTTCTCGCCAAAAGATCACTTGAAAATAGAACGCGAACAACACTATTTTTAGTGATCACTTTGATCCTTGGAATTGGATTTGTTCTTTTTCAATTTAAAGGGTTTAGTCAACTCATAGATGCTGGATTGTATTTTACAGGAGAAGAAAGTAATGTTGCTACCTCCTTTCTATATGTGATTACCATGGCCCATATGGTCCATATTTTTGGTGGCATTATTGCACTAGTTGTAGTCTTAATCAATCATTTACGAGGAAAATATACCCCAGACAATAAGCTTGGCCTAGAACTCGGTTTAATTTTTTGGCATTTTGTAGATTTATTATGGATTTATCTGGTCATGTTTTTTATCTATATCAATTAATCCGTCAAGAAAATCGGAATCAAGAAAAAAGAAAGAGCAAATTGATTTATTTTTTTATTTTTGCTGTTTACTAAAATGGACAACATTTAACAAATACTAAAACTAATTAACTTATATGGAGGCAACAGTTGCTGATATACCAAAAGGAAAGACCTGGAACGGAGGTGGTGCAGAGCCCTTTGGCGCTAGCTATGGTAAAATGATGATGTGGTTTTTTATCATGTCGGATGCACTTACTTTTTCGGGTTTCATTGGGGCTTATGGTTTGATGAGATTCAAATTCTTAGAAACCTGGCCCATTGCAGATGAGGTATTTACTCACGTTCCTTTTATACATGGCCATTACCCCATGTATTATGTAGCTTTCATGACCTTTGTCTTGATCTTCTCTTCTGTAACCATGGTATTGGCCGTAGATGCAGGAAAACATATGAATAAAGCGAAAGTAACTTTGTATATGTTTCTGACCATTATTGGAGGATTGATCTTCTTGGGTTCTCAGGCTTGGGAATGGAAAAATTTCATTTCAGGAACTTATGGTGCTGTTATTTTGAATGATGGAAAAGTAGTTCAGTTTGTCGATGAAACCGGACATCAGGTTACGCTCGAAAGTTTTGCTGCCAATGTTCCTACAGAACGCGTACAACATACCCGAAGTAACGGTTTATGGTTTGTTAGTGAACCTGCTTTGGCACCCGTTTCTATGGAGCAAGTAAAAAAAGGTTTTGCAGCTAATCCCAATATCAATTTGCGCATCGAAAAAATTGATCCAGCTACCAAGAAAAAAATAATCGTTTCTAAAGAACAGGCAAATGCTTACTTGGCCAATGCCAAAGAAGTGGTTAAAGGTGCAAACCTCAGGGTAAATGAATACGGAAAAACACTTTTTGCAGATTTCTTCTTCTTTATCACAGGTTTTCACGGTTTTCACGTTTTCTCTGGAATTCTCATTAATATCATAATATTTTTTAATGTAATTCTAGGTACCTACCAACAAAGAGGTCATTATGAAATGGTTGAAAAAGTTGGACTTTATTGGCACTTTGTAGACCTTGTTTGGGTATTTGTATTTACATTCTTCTATTTAATTTAATTTTTGAATAATAAAATGTCACACTCTGATTCACATTCACATACTGCGCTCATTTGGAAGGTGTTCGCGTTTTTATCCCTAATTACTATTGTTGAGGTTATTTTAGGAATTGCAAAACCAAAATCTCTATACTTAACCCATTTCTTGGGTACCAGTCCGTTAAACTGGATCTTCATTATTTTGACTTTGGTAAAAGCCTACGGAATTGCCTGGTACTTTATGCACCTAAACGATGAGAAAACATGGTTTAGACGCTCAATAGTTTGGCCTGTTGTTTTCTTGATCATGTATCTTTCTTTCTTTTTACTTTATGAAGGAGGGGCCTTGCAAGATATCTTGCATTCAATTACGAAATGGCAGTAAAACAATAAACATATAAAAGTAAAGCGTTTTGATTTATCGAGACGCTTTTTTTATTTTTGCAAACTAGATTCCCAATCTATTATGAGCCAAAAAAAAGTCAATAAAAAAAGTAAAATCATCTTGTCCATTTTGTTTTTTGGCCCTTTGTTATTTTACCTTTCTCTGCTAACGGGAACGCACTCCTATACAAAATTACCTGTATTGACAGAAAATATAAATTCTTTGAAGCAATTTGAAGATGCTGAGGATCACAGTTTTGTGGGTCATGTTACTGTTCTTGCATTTTTAGGTGAAGATGTTTTGAATTACAAGACCAATGCGCTCAACCTCAACGAAAAGATTTATAAAAATTTTTATGGCTATCCTGATTTTCAAATACTGGTACTTATGCCGGTTGGTACTGAAGAAAAAGTAGCACAACTCAGAAAAGAATTAGGCGCTACCTCTGATATAGAGAAATGGTATTTTGTTTTTAAAGAAAAAAAGGAAATCAAAGAAATTTTTCAAAGTCTGCACACTCCTTATCTAATGAACGAAGTCAATTATTCTCCATATGCTTTTATTATCGATAAGAACGGCAATTTAAGAGGGCGAAATGATGATGAGGATGAAGTGAATGGCTTGCTTTATGGGTATAACGCAGAAACTGTTGCGCTCATCCATCAAAAAATGGTTGATGATATGAAAGTACTTATGGCAGAATATAGACTGGCCTTAAAATCGAATAAAAGAGAAATTTAATGTTTCTCGAAAATAAAAAAAGATGAAAAAGAATACATACATCATCGTATCCCTCATTATCCTGATTTTTGGCATTTATGCACTCCCAAAAATAATGAACAAGTTCAGCGATGAGACCTTGATGAAATTTGAAGAGGTTCCTCCATTTTCATTTACAAATCAAAACGGTGAAACAATTTCCAATGAAGATTTCGAGGGAAAAGTGTACGTGGTAGAATTTTTCTTTACCTCCTGTCCTACCATTTGCCCTAAAATGAACGCAAGTTTACTCAAAGTACAAAAAGAGTTTTACGGAAATCCTTCGTTTGGTATTGCCTCTTTTAGCATAGATCCTAAAAGAGATACACCCGAAGTACTAAAAAAATATGCGGAAGACCATGGAGCAAGCCATAAGAATTGGCATTTTTTGACAGGTGAAAAAGAGGTGATCTACACCTTTTCTAACCAAGGCTTTAAACTCTATGCCGGTGAAAATGAAGCTGCCGAAGGCGGTTTTGAGCATTCTGGCTTATTTGCTTTAATAGACCAAGATGGTTTTATTCGATCTAGGGTAGTCGAAATGGGCGACAGTAAAAACCCTATAAAATTTTACGACGGACTAGATGAAACACAAGTGCAATGGCTAAAAGAAGATATCGCTAAACTTTTAAAAGAAAAAGGATGAGTACGCCTAAACCTGTTCAAAAAAACCATCGTGGTTTGATTATCGCTCTTTCGTTTATCATACCCTTAGCAGTTGCAGCCTTATTCAAAGTTAAGATTGATCTAGATTTACCCGTTTTTTTGCCCCCTATTTACGCCACGATTAATGGGTTTACCGCCCTTATTTTAATGGCAGCCGTTTGGACCATCAAAAATGGAAAACGCAGTTTACACGAAAAATTAATGAAAAGCGCATTGCTGCTATCCGCCCTGTTCTTGATCCTTTATGTGCTTTATCACATGACATCCGAATCGACTTCCTATGGTGGTGAGGGTCTCATAAAATATATTTATTATTTTATTTTAATTAGCCATATCTTATTATCAGTGGCGGTTGTTCCTTTTGTATTATTTACCTTTTTACATGGGCTGAACCAAAATTTTATCAAACATAAACGCTTGGCGAGAATTGCTTTTCCTCTTTGGCTGTATGTAGCAGTCACAGGGGTTGTGGTATATCTTATGATTTCACCCTATTATATCTTCTAATGAAAACCAGTTCGAGCAAATTAAATATATTTTCTATTTTCATGCTTATTCTGTTGAGCATTAACATGGATGTACAAGCCCAATGCGCCATGTGTAAAGCCGTAGTCGAATCAGGAGGTGGAGATACAGCTGAAGGTATTAATAACGGAATCGTTTATTTAATGGCCTTTCCTTACCTCATTGTGGCGGTGAGTATTTTCATTTTCGTTCGGAATTATCGCAAGTCTAGAGCCAAATAATTTTCAAAAACTGTAACATTTATTTGATTTGCTCGTCAAATAGCAAAATTATTTATACATGAAAACCCTTTTGTCGCTCCTTATCACTGTTTTATTCAGTTCACTTTCCTTTGCCCAAGATTCTTCACCAAAAAAATGGTCTTTACAAGAATGTGTTGATTATGCCATTGAAAATAATATCACGGTAAAGCAAAATGAGTTAAATATCGATTTAGCAGAACTTAATAAGAAAGATGCTATTGGAAACTTTTTACCCACTTTGAACCTAAACGGGAATCACGGTTGGAACTCAGGTCTTACAACAGACGTGACAACGGGAGTATTGCGTAACCAAACTACACAAACCACATTTGCCGGAATTAATTCAGGAATCACAATTTTTGATGGTTTAAGAAACCTCAATCAATTGCGTCGTGCTGAATTAGAAATTCTATCAAATAGATATCAAGTAGACCGAATTAAAGATGATATTTCTCTAAATGTGATCAATGCATATTTACAAGTTTTATTCAGCAAAGAAGCCGTTAGGGTGGCCGAACCTCAATTAGAAGTATCAAGAGAACAACTAAACAGAACAAATAAATTGGTCGAGGCAGGAACCCTTCCAAGTGGAGATCTATTTGATATTCAGGCAACTGTCGCCAACGATGAACAGAACTTGGTCGTAACCCAGAACAACGTTAAGCTTGCACTAATTAGTCTTGCACAACTACTTCAATTAACTGAATATGACAGTTTTGATATAGCAGATGAAGAAATTGCTAGTTTACCCATCGTTAATTTAGGCGATTATACCGTAGATGAAATTTATGCTAAAGCTCTTGAGAACAGAAATGAAATAAAAGTTGCCAAAGCGAATATTGATATTGCAGAAAAAGACATCGATCTGGCAAAAGGAGACAGATATCCAACCCTTTCCGGTTTTTATAACTGGAATTCGAGATATTCGAACTTAGATAGAATTGTAGGTTCAGAAATAGATCCTACTAATCCGACTGTTGTCATTGGGCAAGTAGAAGGAACAGGCCAAAATGTAATTACACAGAATTTTAATCCTGTTACAGGTAATCCTCCCGGTTTTTTTGATCAGTTTGATAGAAACAAAGGGTCTAGTATTGGTTTAAGTCTTCAAATTCCTATTTTAAACGGTTTTAGAGTTTCTAATAATATCAAACGTGCCAAAATAAACTACGAGCAAACACAAGCTCAATTAACCCAGGAAGAATTAAATCTGGATAGAACCATTAATACTGTTTATGCAGATGCACAAGGCGCTTTAAAAGTTTATGAAGCGGCCCAGAAATCTGTATTGGCTCAGGAAGAATCTTTTCGTTACGCTACAGAAAGATATAATGTGGGTATTGTTAACTCCTTTGAGTACAGCCAAATTAAGAATAGATTGATTCAGGCTCAATCTGATTTTCTGAGAGCTAAGTATGAATATATTTTTAGGGTGAAGTTATTAGAATTTTACTACGGAGTACCTGTGTCTTTGGATTGATGAAATCCAAGCGACTTGGCTTTGGCTTCCAATTCTAGCTGTAAGTCATCCAATATGGGTTTTACTGTACTTTCGGGTAAATCAGAAATTCTGATATACATCAAGCCATCTACAGCATTATTAAAAGCAGGATCTACATTAAAGGCAATCAATTTAGCATTTTGTTTGGCGTATTTTTTAAGCAACACTGGAAGCCTTAAATGGCCGGGTTCCAACTCATCAATGATCTTATCAAACTTGTTCATGTCGGCCTGAGCCGCATCAAATACAAAATGCTTATCCGCATCCTTAAGTTTTACTTTATACTCCTTTTTAGGATGGACATATTGAGCCAAATAAGGATCGTAATAATTTGACTTCATAAATTCAACCATCAGTGATTTTGAAAAGTTAGAAAACTGGTTGCTGATACTCACTCCTCCTAACAAATATTTATACTCCGGGTTTTTTAGTGTAACATGCACAATTCCTTTCCACAGCAAAAACAAAGGCATCGGTCTTTGCTGGTAAGATTTTATCACAAAGGCTCTACCCATTTCGATGCTTTCTTCCATCATACCGCTCATCTCAGGTTCTAACCTAAATAATTCACTAATATAAAATCCATCCAATCCGTACTCCTTATAAATATCCTCACCCATACCCATTCTATAGGCACCAACAATCTTTTGGGTGGATTCATCAAATAGAAAAAGATGTTTGTAGTATTTGTCGTATTTATCAAGATCGATAGATTTATTTGTCCCTTCTCCTACATCCCGAAAGGTGATTTCCCTTAACCTACCAATTTCCAATAATATATGCTCTATTTCATCACCATCAGCAAAAAATATGGCATAATTATTTGACCTAAATAAGAGTTTGTCCTTTTCTTCAAGTGCTTGTATTTCTTTAAGAATTAAATCTTGATCAATTTCATCAATAATTCTTTTTGGCGCTTTCGGAATTTTAAAATTTGCCGGATTCATCAAAAGATGTTCTTTCTCAAAGGGTTTGGCCAACATATATGTTTTATACCTCAGGTATTGATGAAAATCTTCTAAACCATTGAGATTTTCTTGTTCTGCAACGCTAATTGGTTTTCCAATACGCACTTTAATGACCCTGTCTTTTTGGGTTAATAATTCCGAAGGTAATTTAGCTGTGCGTAACGTATCACTAATTTTAGATAAGCCATAAAACAAAGGACTGTTTTTGGCATGAAAATAAATAGGAATTACCGGTACTTTTGCCTTTTGGATCAACTTAATTGCTCCCTCTTCCCAAGGTTTGTCCACCATTAATTTGCCATCCCTATAGGTAGAAACTTCTCCTGCAGGAAAGATACCTAGTGCTTTGTCATTTTTTAAATGTTGTAGTGCATTTTTTATCCCCGTCACACTAGACCCAGCGTCTTTTCTGTTTTCAAAAGGATTTACAGGCATGATATAAGGTTGCAAGGGCTCAATCCTGTTCAGTAAAAAATTAGCGATAATCTTAAAATCGGGTCTTACTTCCAACAATAATTTCAACAATAATATTCCATCAATACCTCCAAGTGGATGATTTGAAATTGAAATAAACGCGCCCTCTTTTGGGATTCTTTTTAAATCATCTTCCGGAATTTCGAATTTAATTTGGACCTCGTCAAGGATGGCATTTAGAAAAGTGAGGTCACTTTTGTCTTTGTGTTTGTTGTATATCTCATTTAGTTTTGAGATCCGCAACACTTTGAGCATGGTATAACCTAAAAAAGTTCCAAAAAAGCCATACTTATCTGTATGAATAACTCCGGCAATTTCTTTGGCTGTAACTAAACTCATTTTCTATTTCATTAATATTTGAACCGTTTCTCTACTTGTTTGTTTTAGAAGAACCTCCTTGCCTTTTAAAAGATCACTTATGACTTCCTCATTAAAATGCCTTACCGTATAAAGTATTAAGTTATTATTATACAGCACTTTATACTTTTTTTGAAGATCTTCGATCAAGGCCTGAAAGGTATTAAAAATATCTTCAAAACAAACTGAAAAACTGATGGCCGAAAGCTGGATCAAATTCACACTAATTCTATGTTTGTGAAAAAGATCATAAATATCACTCAGATCTTCTTCTGCAATAAAATCAAACTCCCTGTCTGAGATTGACAGTAAAATCTGATTTTCTTTTCTTATAAAAATGGGTGTCCTGGGTTCCAACATTAAAGCCTTGCTGATTCTTGTTCCCGGTAAAACCGGATCGACAAACGATTTTACGACCAAGGGAATATTCTTTTTTTGAAGCGGCTGAATCGTTTTGGGATGAATCACGGTAGCTCCGTAAAAAGACATTTCTATCGCCTCCGTAAAAGACAGTTCATTTAACAAAACTGCTCGTTCAAAAACTCTCGGATCGGCGTTCATCACACCAGGTACATCCTTGAACACATTTACCTCTTCCGCATCTAAACAATAGCCAATAATTGCCGCCGTATAATCAGAGCCTTCACGACCTAAGGTTGTCGTTATATTTTCATTGTGACTGCCAATAAAGCCTTGAACTAATGTAATTTCTGAAGTTTTTATTTGTGAGCTAACAGCTGCCTGGGTCAGACTCCAATTTACCTTGGCTTTTCTATGATTATCATCCGTTTTGATCACTTCTCTGGCATCGAGCCATTGATGATTTATCCCGATATGATCCAGCCAAAAACTGCAAATTTTAGTCGATAGTATTTCAGCTTGAGAAACAATTTCATCATAAACTCGATCATAAGCCATGCCCTTATTTAATTCTATTTTCTCTGAGAATTGCTGATAAAATAAAGTCAGATCTTTTTCAAATTTATTTTGATGACCAAATAGATCAATTAAAATATCCTGATGAAATAACCTGGTAAAATTCACCTTTTCTTCGATTTTTTCAGGTTCATAAAACAAAGCTTTTACAATTTCTTCAAAGGCATTGGTCATTTTTCCCATGGCAGAAATGACAATCACACCATTCATAAAACCAACTTTTTGAATGACGGATGCCAGATTTCTTACACCCTCTGCATTTTTTACCGATGCACCACCAAATTTTAGGACTTTCATAAAGTATTCAAATAATTCTCTAATCCCGCTTTATCCATCTGCACTACACGCCAGCTTTCTAAAATCTTTGCCCCGGTAGATTCGTAAAAATCAATCGCCACCTTATTCCAATCCAGAACATTCCACTCAACTCTTTTATAACCTCTAGATTGGGCAGTTTTTAGCACTTCATTGTACAGTTTTGTTCCTAAACCTTGATTTCTATGAGTTTCTTTAACGATGAGATCTTCCAGATGAATTGTTTTTCCTTTCCACGTTGAGTATCGCTCATAGTATAATGCCATACCGACCACTTGTCCGTTTACCTCTGCCAACAGGGCTTCGAACGCAGGTTTTTCGCCAAATCCATCTTCAATTAATTGCGCTTCGGTTACTTCAACCATATGTGGTTCCTTTTCAAAAATTGCCAGATCATTGATCAGCGATAAGACAGATTTCATATCCGATTCATTGGCTTTCCTTATAATTACTTGCATCTTTTGATATTTTTTTCTGTAAAAATAGCCATATTTGTAGCTTAATTGACCCTATACCAGATAAAAACATTTCTATGCATAATCACGAAACCTTAGGTGAGTACATCATCAACAATCAAAAAGATTTTCCCTATTCTTCAGGTGAACTTTCACGCTTACTAAGTTCTATTAAATTAGCGGCTAAGATTGTAAACCACGAAGTAAATAAAGCGGGACTGGTCGATATTGTTGGCGCGGTGGGAAACACTAATATTCAGGGTGAAAATCAACAAAAACTGGATGTTTATGCCAATGAAATTTTTATGCGCACCTTGGTCAACAGAGAAATTGTCTGTGGAATTGCCAGTGAAGAAGAAGATGAAATGGTAATTATTGAAGGTAAGGATCGCGCCCACGATAATAAATATGTGGTTTTGATAGACCCGCTAGACGGATCTTCCAATATTGATGTAAATGTATCTGTTGGTACCATTTTTTCCGTCTATAGAAGAGTTTCTCCTATTGGCACACCTGTTACCTTAGATGACTTTTTACAACCTGGAAACTTACAAGTGGCTGCTGGGTATGTGGTTTACGGTACTTCTACGATGTTGGTATACACCACCGGGCATGGCGTTCAAGGGTTTACCCTTAACCCTGCTTTGGGTACCTTTTATTTATCACATCCAAATATGAGATATCCGGAAAACGGCAATATATATTCGATCAATGAGGGTTATTATGTGCATTTCCCTCAGGGTGTAAAAGACTTTATCAAATATTGTCAGGAAGAAAAAGAAGACAGACCTTATTCTGCCCGTTACATCGGGTCTTTGGTTTCTGATTTTCACAGAAATATGATCAAAGGAGGCATTTACATCTATCCTACCAGTTCAAAAGCCCCACAGGGTAAATTGAGATTGTTGTACGAGTGCAATCCAATGGCATTTTTAGCCGAACAAGCAGGAGGAGAAGCCATTGATGGTTATAGAAGAATTATGGAAATAAAACCTACAGAGCTACATCAAAGAGCGCCCATTTTTGTAGGCAGTAAAAATATGGTGAGAAAGGCCAAAGAATTTATGGACAAATATCCTGAAAACGCAGATTATTAGATCAATATAAAGTTTTGTACATTGGGAATTATTCGAGTAAAAAACATCAAAGTATACGCCTATCATGGCTGCATGATAGAAGAAGGAAAAATAGGATCTGACTACCGAGTGGATCTTAAAGTATACGCCAATCTTAAGAGTTCTGCTCTGACAGATGATCTTCACGATACGGTAGATTATGTGCATCTGAATAGAATTGTAAAAGAAGAAATGGCGATTCGCGCCAAACTACTCGAAACAGTGGCCAACAGAATTCTAGACAGAATTTTGTTTGAAATTGATCTCGTTGTAAAAGCAAATATAAAATTGTCTAAATTAAACCCTCCTATAGGTGGTAATGTAGAAATGGTTACTATCGAGATGGAACGCTCACGTTAACATCCACAGCCCAATGAAAAAAAGTTTTACGATCATCGTTCCTGTGTATAATGAAGAAGCTAATTTGGCTCGTGTAGGTGAAGTTTTAACAGAATATATGAATGGCGCAGAACTCGAAACAAATGTACTATTTGTCAATGACGGTTCTTCAGATAAAAGTCAGGAGGTAATTGAGGCCATTTGTGCCAAAAATAAGTCCTTTAATTTTATAGAATTCAAAGAAAACAGAGGTCTGTCTGCCGCCATCAAAGCAGGTATAGATCATGCTGATAGCGATTATGTAGGTTATATCGACTCTGATCTGCAAACCACTCCCCAAGATTTTGATCTGTTATTAGAACACATAGAAGCATACGATCTGGTAACAGGTGTGCGCTCTAACCGACAAGATTCTGTGGTCAAAAACATGTCGTCAACCATTGCCAACGGGATTCGCAGGGCTTTTACAAATGATGGTATGGATGATACCGGCTGCCCATTAAAAGTCATGAAAACCTCCGCAGCAAAAAAAATTCCCATGTTCAAAGGTTTACACCGCTTTTTGCCTGCCATGATTCTCTTGCAAAATGGAAAAATAAAACAAGTACCGGTACAGCATTTTCCGCGTATAGCTGGTGAAGCCAAGTACCATTTATGGAATAGATTATTTGGCCCATTGGTAGATTGTTTTGCTTATTTGTGGATGAAAAAAAAGTATATCAATTACGAGGTAAAAGAAAAGTCGGGCTCTTTAAAATAGCGTAATGAACGACTGGATCATTTATAGCATTGGCTTTTTAGCACAAATTCTCTTTTCTTCAAGACTGCTCATTCAATGGTTACAGAGCGAGAAAGTAAAAAAAGTAGTAACTCCATTGCTTTTTTGGCAACTCAGCCTGCTCGCATCATTTTTACTTTTTGTCTATGGTTGGTTTAGAGATGATTTTGCGATTATGCTCGGCCAGGTGCTTACCTATTTTATTTACATCAGAAACTTGCAAATACAGGGTTTTTGGAAAAAAATGCCTCGCTTTTTTAGAATATTCCTGTTTATTTTTCCGGTGATCATTGTGATCTATTCATACAACAACAATCAATTCGACATGCAAAGGATACTAAAAAATGACAGTATCCCCACTTGGTTGATTATTTTGGGTGTAATTGCTCAGCTCGTTTTTACGCTCCGGTTTATATACCAATGGGTATATGCAGAAAAACACAAGTCATCAGAACTCCCGAAAGGTTTTTGGTTGCTGAGTTTGGCTGGCTCAACGTTGATATTGATTTATGCCATTTTGAGAAAAGACCCTGTTTTGTTAACAGGACATTTATTTGGTGCTTTTGTCTATATCCGCAATTTGTCGATCATCAAAAAAGGAAACAATGAATCAGAATAAAAAGTATTTAGGCTATCTCGCCTTGGTCTGTGCCGCCATTTTCTTGAGTCATTTAGACGTTATTTATGTCAATATTATGGAAGCGAGAAACTTTATTACCGCTCGGGAAATGCTGCAAAACGGCAATTGGATACATACCACCATGAATTTGGAGCCCAGATACGAAAAACCTCCTCTACCCACTTGGCTAACAGCTGTTTCGGCTTCTGTTTTTGGATTAGACAGTTTGTTTGGTTTGCGATTGCCGGCAGTTCTATCTGTGATCTGTATCATTTTTACCAGCTTCTATTTGGGTCTTAAGTTTTTAAAGACTTCAAAACAAGCTTTTTATAGTGCCCTTATTCTTGCCTCTTCTTTTTACATCATTTTTTCCGGCAGAAACGGACAATGGGATATTTTCGCCCATGCCTTTATGCTTTTGGCGATCTATCAATTGGTCTTGGTTTTTCAATCCGATAAAAACCTTTTAAAAAACTGGATCTTGGCAGGTGTTTTTCTCGGACTCTCTTTTATGAGTAAAGGACCTGTATCTCATTTCGCTTTGCTTTTACCTTTTTTAATTGCCTATGGAATCGTTTATCGCTATCCGGGTTTTGCCAAAAAATGGCGAGGATGGGTCTCTCTTTTGATCTTTTTCATTGTCATTGGATTTAGTTGGGGTTTGTACATTTACCTTACCGATGGTTCTTCTGCAGACGCTATTGCGGATAAAGAAACGGCAGCCTGGGCCGATAGAAATGTCAGACCTTTTTACTATTACTGGAGCTTTTTTACACAATCAGGGATATGGACTTTCTTTGCCTTTATCGCCATCCTCTTCCCCTATATGCGGACCAGAGTGACAGACAAGCGCGCCTATACTTTCTTTTTTTTATGGACCGCTATTGCCGTTGTGCTACTTTCTTTGATTCCTGAAAAAAAATCTCGTTACTTATTGCCTGTTTTGATTCCCTTGGCATTTACCACCAGTTTTTACATAGAATTTCTGGTTGTCAAAGGAAAAAAAATCATCAAATTAGACCGATGGTTGGCCAATTTTGGTTTTGGATTGATCGGATTGATCGGTATCGCATTCCCCATTGCAGGTTATGTGTATTTTAAAGATCAGCTATCGGGATTTTACCTTCCTTTTATTTTGGTTTCTATTTCTCTTTTTGCATTGGGAATCTACATCTTCAACACGCTGATCAAGCAACAATATGAGAAGGCGTTTTACAGCATGGTGCTTTTTTTGTCCGCCATCATGTTATTCGGCTTTCCGATGGCGCAACTCTTTTACGACAATGATCAATTTAATAACATCAGTAAAGTGAGAAAAAATCCTGCCCATGAAAAACTACCATTTTACTATATGGGAGAAATTGCTCCGGAATTGATCTGGGAATTAGGAGAACCGGCAAAAAAAATAGAGACCATTGACCAACTCTCTCAAAATGGGACATATGGTGTTTTCGTAAACGATAGCCTGGCGGAAGTGTTTGCTCAAAATTATGCTGTAAAATCAAAAACGAAATTCGATATCAACTACGTCAATAAAAATAAAAAAGGATATAAAGAACGTTTAACCACCAACTTTTTGGTGATAGAACACAATTAGCGACTTAAATCATTGTGTAAAGTAAATTTTTGATTAAATTTGCATCCGATTTTGGCGTCGTGGCCGAGTGGCTAGGCTGGGCTCTGCAAAAGCTCCTACAGCGGTTCGAATCCGCTCGTCGCCTCACTTAAAACCTCATTTCTAATCCGTTTAGCATGAGGTTTTTTTGTTTTTTTTAACAATGATTATTCTATTATTTTGCATCTTTGTAACTGTTTAACTTCACAGATGCAGATTTACCCTATTCAAACAGGTTATTTTAAGCTAGATGGTGGTGCCATGTTTGGTGTTGTGCCTAAAGTAATCTGGCAAAAAACCAATCCGGCAGATGCCAATAATCTCATTGATATGAGCCTGCGTTGCATGCTGATTGAAGATGGCAAAAGATTGATCCTGATCGACAATGGAACCGGTGATAAACAATCTGAAAAATTCTTTAGTTATTATTACCCTTATGGGGATGAAACTTTAGACAACCAATTGGCCAAATACGGTTTTCATCGCGATGATATTACTGACGTTTTTCTCACGCACTTACATTTTGATCATTGCGGAGGGAGTATTCAGTTTAACAAAGACAAAACAGGGTACCAACCTGCCTTTAAAAATGCTAAATTTTGGAGTAATAAAGACCATTGGCAATGGGCTACCCACCCAAATCCCAGAGAAAAAGCATCTTTTTTACCCGAAAATATAAAGCCTATCGAAGAAAGCGGTCAGCTACATTTTGTCGACATTCCAAAAGAAGGAATTCTTAAAAACTCTCCTTTGGGATTTGATATTCTATTTGTAGACGGGCATACGGATAAACAAATGATTCCCATGATCAACTACCAGGGAAAGAAACTGATTTTTATGGCAGACCTTCTTCCTACGGTTGGGCATATCCCTTTGCCCTATGTCATGGGTTATGATACCAGGCCTTTGATAACCATGTCTGAAAAAGAAAAATTTCTCCAAAAGGCGGTAGAAAATGAATTCTATCTTTTTTTAGAACACGATGCCGTTCATGAGGTTTGTACACTTCAACAAACAGAAAAAGGAGTAAGATTAAAAGAAACTTTTGTGTTTAATGATCTCTTCTCTCAAACATAAATACAATCAAAAATAATTTATAACATATGAAAATAAACCATTTTATTGCCGGACTAGGATTGACTATTTTTCTCGCCGGATGTAGTTCTACACAAGTTAGTACAAATAATAACATCTCCAAAATACCAGTTCCTGCCGGAGATGATGTGGTGATTAATTTACCCGAGAAAAAGGGTACGATGTCTGAAGCAGAAATTCATGCTTGGCCACATGCTGATTTAGCGACGGATACCATTCCGGGTATGAGTTTGGCTAAAGCCTATGAATTCGTCGAAGGTAAAAAATCACACACTGTGATTGTGGGTATCATCGACTCAGGAATAGACATCAATCACGAAGATCTGAAAGATCAAATTTGGGTGAATGCGAAAGATATTCCTAACAACAACAAAGACGAAGACAAAAACGGCTATGTAGATGATGCAAATGGATGGAACTTTTTAGGAGGTCCAAAAGGTGCAGCTGCGCCAGAGCAATTAGAAGTAACCCGTTTGTATAATAAATACAGTGAGAAATATGACGGTGTAGATCCTTCCTCTGTTTCTGCCAAGGACAAAGAAGAATACGACTATTATCTCAAGATAAAAAATGACTTCGAGAAAAGAATTTCAGAAGCCAATGAAAACTACCAATACTATACTGGTTTAATGTCTATGATCAGTGAGGCAGATGAGGCAGCTAAAGCCAAATTTGGAGAAGGTTATACCATCGAAAATTTAAACACTTTGCCTGCCGATGAGCAAAATCCTCTTTTGATGAAAGTAGTTTCATCAGGAGCGAAAGTAGAAGATGTTAAAAAACAGATCAATGGAGGTTTAGAATATTACGGTGCTCAGGTAAACAACCAATACAATTTAGAATTTGACGGAAGAAGTGTTACTGGAGATGATCCTTATGACATCAAAGACGTTCCTTACGGTAACCCTTGGGTAATTGGTTCTGTAGAAAAAGAAAAACACGGTACACACGTAGCAGGTATTGTTTTGGCAACAAGAAACAATAACAAAGGAATGAACGGTGTAACCAACAATGTTAAATTGATCACAGCAAGAGCAGTCCCTGACGGAGATGAGTACGATAAAGATGTGGCTTTGGCTATTCGTTATATGGCAGACATGGGCGCTAAAGTGGTGAACATGAGTTTTGGTAAATATTATTCTCCAAATGCAGAATGGGTATACGATGCAATTAAATATGCTGCTTCTAAAGATGTTTTATTGGTACATGCTGCAGGTAATGATGGTAAAGACATCGATAAAAGCGATAATTTCCCAACCGATGCGCCTAACAAAATAGATGAACTTACAGACAATGTGATTACCATTGGCGCAAGTACAAGAAATTATAATGATAAATTGGTAGCGAGCTTTTCTAATTATGGTAAAAAGAATGTCGATCTTTTTGCTCCAGGTTTAGAGATCTATTCTACCGTACCAAACAATGAGTACGAACAATTACAAGGCACCTCAATGGCCGCACCTCAGGTAGCCGGTGTAGCTGCCATGATCAGGGCTTATTACCCGGAACTTTCTGCCAGTCAGGTAAAACACATTTTGATGAACTCAGGAACTAAAATAGACCTTGAAGTTCTTTTACCAAAAGCTGAAGGTAAAAAAGTTCCTTTTGCAGATCTTTCTGCATCAGGTAGAGTACTCAATGCTTACGGCGCCATGAAAATGGCAGACCAAATGGTCAATGGCAAATAATACAATCATCTTTTAGTGAAGAGAAACTGCGAATCCGAAAGGATTTGTAGTTTCTCTTTTTTTAATTAAAAAAATCAAATGAAAAAGTTTTTATTCTTTCTGTTGATTTGTCAAATCTCCTTTGCTCAAAAAGAGACCTATTGGCAACAACACGTAAATTACACCATGGACATAGACATGGATGTAGAAAAATTTCAATACAAAGGGAAACAGAAATTGGTATACACCAACAACTCACCCGATGTTTTAAAAGAAGTATTTTATCATTTACAGTTCAATGCCTTTCAGCCGGGTAGCGATATGGATATTCGTTTGCAGAATATACCAGACCCGGACAGAAGGATGGTGAATAATCTGGGTACCAGAGAAAACCCTGTATATCAAAGCAGAATCGCCGAGTTAAAACCAGATGAAATCGGTTACCAAAAAGTGATTTCTCTCCAACAAAATGGAAAGCCTGTTTCTTACGAAGTGATCGGTACGATTTTAAAAGTGAAACTCAATCAAGCCATTCAACCCGGCGAAAAATCTACTTTTGATATGGTTTTTGAGGCACAAGTGCCAATTCAGATCAGAAGGAATGGTAGAAATAATAGAGAAGGTGTGGCGCTTTCTATGGCGCAATGGTATCCTAAACTAGCAGAGTACGACGATGAAGGCTGGCATATTAGTCAGTATATCGCCAGAGAATTTTACGGCGTTTGGGGCGACTTTGATGTGACCCTTCACATCCATAAAGACTATGTAGTGGGAGGAACCGGTTATTTGCAAAATCCACAAGAAGTGGGTCATGGTTATGAAGATAAAAGCAAAGCTTTAAAGCTCCCGCAAGGCGACAAACTGACCTGGCATTTTAAAGCACCAAACGTGCACGATTTTTCATGGGCAGCAGACCCTGAATATATCCACGATATGATCATTGGAGAGAACAAAGTGGCCTTGCATTTTTTTTATAAAAACAATCCGGAAACGAATGAGAACTGGAAAAAATTACAGCCTAAAACAGCTGAATTATTGTCTTATTACAATAAACATATTGGAGAATACCCTTATCAACAATATTCTGTGATCCAGGCCGGAGATGGTGGTATGGAATACGCCATGTGCACCTTTATTACCGGAGGAAGAAATTTAGGAAGTCTGATCGGTGTTACTGCCCACGAATTTGCCCATACCTGGTTCCAGTTTTTATTGGCCACCAACGAACTCAAACACGGTTGGATGGATGAAGGATTTACCAGCTATATTTCCAGTTTAGCCGAAAACGAAATTTTAGATCAAAAATTAGACAATCCAAATGAAGGGAGTTATATCAGTTATTACAGATTGGTAGCTTCCGGACAAGAGCAACCACAGAGCTTACACGCAGATAAATTTAACTATAACTTTAGCTATTCCTGGGCAGCCTATTCAAAAGGATCCGTTTTTTTGGCGCAGTTGGGTTATATTATCGGTGAAGAAAATCTGGCAGAAACACTTAAAAAATATTATGCCGATTTTAAGTTTAAACACCCTAAACCCAATGATTTTAAGAGAAGTGCCGAAAAAGTGTCGGGATTACAATTGGATTGGTATCTCAATTATTGGACACAAACCACCAGCACCATAGATTATGCAGTACAGAATGTAGAGGCTAAAAAGATAACTCTGGCAAATTTGGGTTCTATGCCTATGCCATTGGATGTTCTAGTGACCTATACCGACGGAAAAACAGAATTATTTAATATCCCGCTACAAGATATGATGGGTCATAAACCAACGAAAGCTAAAGTTTTACCGAGTTGGTCTTGGGTGCATCCCTCCTATTCTTTTGAAACACAAAAGCCAATAAAATCTGTCGAAATAGATCCAAAGAACCTCATGGCTGATATTGATAAGAACAACAATAAAGTCATACAGTAAATAAAACTACAGATGCAAAAAAAAAGGCTTTTGAACCTCGGTTTAGAAGCCATTTCTGTTTACCATGATTTATTTGTGCTGTAGCAAAACAATTGTATACTTGATGAATTGTTGACTGCATCTTGACAAACTAAATTAAACATCTTGATCTATTATTTTTGATATCTAGATGTTTTTAAATTCACATCCGGTTATTCTTCTATTTTATTCTTGATGAAAATTGTAAAACGTTCTGACAAATCGATAAAACTAAGCGCGAGAAAAATAAAAGGATTGAACTCAACTAATTTTTTTTTCTAAACAAGTATATTTGGTTCGATGTAGCGTGTTTGGACATAATAATGTAGAAATAAATTAAAAAATATCTTTGTTAAATGTGATAAAACTCGACACTCTATATTCAAATCTATTGCGACCAATCTATCCCCAAACCATGAAACACAACCTATTAATTTTTACTTCATTGTTCATTTATAGCACAGCTTTTGCCCAAACATCTCCTATCAAAATAAGTGAAACTGATTTTTCAATCGGGAAGGCGCTTAGGATAAAATCAAGCGTTTTAAACGAAACGAGATACTTAAATATTTACCTGCCTTTGAACTATTCAAAAGACAGTGCAAAAACTTATCCGGTGATTTATTTGTTAGACGGTTCCCGAGATGAAGACTTTATTCACGTTTCAGGTATTGTTCAGTTTGGTTCATTTTCTTGGATCAACATGATCCCTGAGTCGATTGTGGTGGGCATTGGCAATGTGGATAGAAAAAGAGATTTTACGAGTCCTTCTCAAAATAAACTAGACCAAGAGGAGTTTCCAACTTCCGGAAAATCAGAAAATTTCATCAACTTTTTAGAAAAAGAGCTGCAGCCCTTTATGAAAGTTCACTTTAGAACAACGAATATCAAAACCATTATTGGTCAATCACTTGGTGGTTTATTAGCCACAGAAATATTATTTAAAAAACCTGAACTATTTGATAACTACATCATCGTAAGCCCAAGTTTATGGTGGAACGATGAAATGTTATTAAAAGAAAAACTCATTCCCTACGATTCAAAAAAATCAATTTATATAGCCGGAGGAAAAGAGGGTGAAGTGATGGAACGAATCGCTAAAGAATTGTATCAAAAGTTAAATGAGCAGAACAAGGACAACACCGCGTTGTTTTACGAATTTATGGAGGACAAAACACACGGAGACGCATTGCATATTGCCGTATATCATGCTTTTGAAAAAATCTTTAAACCCCAAAAAGAAGCACTAACTCCTGAGGCAGAATAAACAATACTGAACGATCCCTGCTCCTGTTTATATTGAATTCAACAAAGTAAATCTTTGTCTTCGTATTCAGCACAACTGCCTATTTCAAAAATTCAAAAAAACATTTATTTCAATGATTTTTAGCTTGTAAAGAGTTAATTTAGTCATACCCAAAAAGATCGGTTTCATCATGAAAAATGAAAAATCCATCATGCTGACTTTTGCTATTTCAATTGGTTTACTGAGTAATTTGGCAAGATTGAGCACTTTTGGATTTTTTTATCTCATTGGTCTTTTATCGACACTATTTTTTGGAATTATTCATGTCATATTTTTGCGCCAGGTCCATAAAAATTATGATCGATTAGAATTGCCCTCCAAAATAATTGCCTGGATAGGTATTCTGATCTACCCGCTTATTTTTCTTTTTCAATTTGATCTTGAGGAATATAAAGACGCTTTTTATGTTTATGAACATCTCACAGGTGAACAAACCACAGATTTTGAACATGTTGCTTATTATATTGCGATTCTTTCCGGTGTTCTTTATATCCTAAACTTTATACGCTGGAAATATAAATTGAAAACCCTTCATCAGCCAACTCACTCAGGCAACAAGGTACCTTCGAAAAAAAACTTATAGCGTGCTTAGCAATTTTGTTTTTTACTTTTGGTTGTATTCCATTTCGGAACTTGTATGCATTAAAGCCTCATGAAAAGAGCCGCAACGATCTCATTATTAAAAACTGAAATTAATCGGGAAGTGAATAAAGTAAAATCCGGTAACGTTATCATAACTCCCAAATAAAGTATAAATAAAAACCTACTAAGCAACCTAAAAATAAATTTGAGGTACGAACTCTATGACAAAATTGCCGGGAGAATTTTCTATTTCCAATTTGTTTGCTAAATTCATCGCCTAACAACACGACAAATCTGCACTCAACCTAAAAATAATTTTTAATTAATTTACGACTTTCTGTGATACAGGACTTCTGTGGCTACAAAATGAAATCAAAATCTCCTTACATCATGATTAAGCTTAAAAAAACATTTAAAATATTAGGTGCTTTTGCACTGTCTTTTTTATTTACGCATTGTAGTGAAAAGTTTACAACGCAAACAAAAGAAGGCTTCATAAGTGTTGCCAATGAAAACGGAAGCACTTTAGGTTATAATGATAGTTCTGGCGTGAGTCTGCTGACTGTCGACCGTTTTGCCTTCAAGGATCTAAATAAAAATGGTGAATTAGATACCTATGAAGATTGGCGTTTGCCCGCTGAAATTAGAGCAAAAGATCTAGCGTCAAAAATGTCAGTTGAACAGATTGCGGGATTGATGCTTTATAGTGTGCATCAGGCAATACCTGCTGTCGGCAGAAGAGGTTCTGATTATGGTGGAAAACCTTTTGAAGAGAGTGGAGCACAGCCTAGTGATCTTTCTGATCATCAGAAAAAATTCTTAACAGAAGACAATTTAAGACATGTTTTAATTACCAGTGTACAAAGTGCCGCTGTGGCTGCACAGTGGAATAACAATGCCCAGGCTTTTGTTGAAGGTATAGGTCTGGGAATTCCGGTGAATACAAGTTCAGATCCCAGACATGGCAGCGACACATATGCCGAATTTAATGAAGGAGCTGGTGGTGAGATCTCTTTATGGCCGGGTACCTTAGGTATTGCAGCCACATTTGACCCTGCATTGATGAAGCAATTTGGAGAGATCGCTTCCAAAGAATACAGAGCCTTGGGGATTGCCACGGCACTTTCTCCACAAATAGACCTCGCAACAGAACCAAGATGGAGTCGATTTGACGGGACCATGGGCGAAGATCCTGATCTGGCAACAGATTTAGCAAGAGCTTATGTAGATGGTTTTCAATCTTCCGAAGGCGGAGATTGGGGTTTTAAAAGTGTCAATACCATGATAAAACACTGGCCGGGCGGCGGACCGGAAGAAGGTGGTCGCGACGGGCATTTTGGTTACGGAGCTTATGCTGTATATCCGGGGAAAAATATAAAAGATCATTTACAGCCTTTTACCGAAGGTGCATTCAAACTAGAAGGAGTAACGAATAGGGCATCCGCAGTAATGCCCTACTATACCATTTCTGACGGTGAAGGGGAAGCTGTCGGCAACGGTTTTAATAAATACCTGATCACCGACCTTTTACGCGGTACCTATGGCTATGATGGTGTGTTGTGTACAGATTGGGCAATTACAGGTGATGTGAGTGCCATAGATCAATTTCAAGGAAAGTCCTGGGGTGTAGAACTCCTTACCGTGGCTGAACGACATTACAAAGCCATCGAAGCCGGAATGGATCAATTTGGTGGAAACAACGATATGAAACCGGTCCTCGAAGCTTACAACATGGGTGTAAAAGAACATGGCGAAGCCTATATGCGGGAGCGATTTGAAACCTCTGCCATTCGCTTGTTAAAAAATATCTTCCGTGTTGGCCTTTTCGAAAATCCCTATTTGGATATAGAAGAAACCAAAGCCCTCGTGGGAAATCCTGACTTTATGAAAGCCGGATTTGAGGCCCAAAAGCGTTCGGTGGTTATGGTAAAAAATCATGCAAACACACTTCCTATCAGAGAGAAACAAAAAGTTTATGTACCGCAGCGCTACTCTGCATCGACTACCAATTGGTTTGGTATGGTTACGCCTGAAAAAACCGAAGTTCCATTTCATCTAAATATCGTTTCTAAATTTTATGATGTCGTCGATCAACCGGAAAATGCTGATTTTGCGCTGGTAGGAATAGAAAGCCCTAACGGAGGTGTGGGATACGACCGCACAGATGTTGACAATGGCGGCAATGGCTATGTGCCCATCAGCCTGCAATATCAACCTTATACTGCTTCAACGGCCAGAGAAGTGAGTTTGGCAGGTGGCAGCCCATTAGAAGACTTTACCAATAGAACTTATAAGGACAAAACCGTAAAAACGGTCAATAGTTCTGACATGGATCTGGTAAATGAAACCAAAATAAAAATGGGTGATAAACCCGTGATTGTTATCGTAAAAATTGCAAAACCCATGATCTTCTCTGAAATTGAGGGCAGTGCATCGGCCATCTTAGTCCATATGGGTGTTCAAGACCAGGCCTTGATGGAGCTCATCTCAGGTAAAACAGAACCAACAGGCTTACTACCCTTTCAGATGCCTGCTGATATGTTGACTGTTGAAGCACAATATGAAGATGTTCCCAGAGACATGACGCCTTATACAGATGCTGAGGGTAATGCCTACGACTTTGCTTTTGGTCTCAATTGGAGTGGTGTTATAAATGATGACCGCGTAAAAAAATACAGGTAAAGGCATTAAATAAAAACCATCAAAGAATTGGGCAAGACAAAACCTCGGAATAAAAATGAAAATTCAATATAAATATTTTATTTCGAGGAAATTTTGTTGGTTTAAAAATCCAATTTTAGAAGGAAGTACATCCTAATCGGTCAAGAAAAATCACTACCTTCATATCTACAAACTATTAGGATCCAATATGAGATCAATGATCAAAACCTTCTTGACCTTTTTGTTATTGATTCCATACCAAAATATGTTGCATGCCCAAGATCTATTGATTAAAGGTGGCTCATATTTTAACATTTCTAACAATTCATTTGTCGAAAATAAAGGCATAAAGGTAATTTCAGGAAAGATTGTGGCGATAGGCGGTGAAATGAACACTGATCATCTTCCTGTTCTGAACCTGGACGACTCATTTTTTATATTACCGGGGATCATTGATTTGCACGCTCATTACAAAGTGCATATTGGAGGAAAAGAGAAAACCGACACATTAGGTATGCCTATTATTTATCTTGCGAACGGTGTAACTTCTAGCTTTACGGCAGGTGAATTAGAACCTAAAAAAATATTAGAGCTAAAAAGAAAAATAGAAAATCAGTATGTCGTAGGGCCAAGAATATTTAATACCGGCCCCTATTTTGGAAAAGATGCCAATTCAAAGAACAATGCTTGGAAAGAGAATCTCAGTGAAGAGCAAATCGAGGAATTGATCGATCATTGGGCATCAAAAGGAATTGCCGGGGTTAAGGTTAAAGGCATTACCGAACAACAACTAAAAACTATCATTGAGCGGGCTCATTTTCATGGCCTGACAGTCACAGGACATCTTGACTCCGGTTATAAGAATACCGTAAGTACAGAGATTGCCATTAAATTGGGAATTGACAGAGTAGAACATTTTTTAGGAGGTACTGTATTACCCGATACAATCGGTGCATATAGTTCTTTGGCGAAAATGAATCCATATGATATTCGTTTGGATACAATCATTCAAAAATTTATCGAAAACCGCATCTACTACAGTCCTACCCTTAGTACCTATGGCATGGTTGGCGGATCTACTGATGAGGCGCTCGCGGATTGGATCGATCAATCGATCTTTTTCACATCTTATGCAAAATCAGTCATTGAAAAACAAGCAAAAGGATCATCTTTTCAGGTAATGATGAATGACATCTATGAAAATAAAAAAATAGAAATCAAACGTTTTTATGATGCCGGAGGGAAGGATTTAATTGTCTTGGGTACAGACAGACAGTTAAGGAATGGCGATATTGGGGGCTTTGCCGCTCATAAAGAAATGAGGGTGCTATCAGAAGTCGGAATTCCTAATCACGATGTGATTGGCATAGCGAGTATCAATGGCGCAAGAGCATTGGGTGTTGAGGATGAGTTAGGCTCAATTGAAATTGGAAAATGGGCTGATCTTTATGTGGTTCAAGGAAATCCGATCAAAGACATCAGCAACACGAGTTCCGTTTTCAAAGTCATTAAAGGAGGAATTGTTTACGATTCCGAAGCCCTATTGAATTCTGTACACCATTCATTAGGTCCTAAAAATGCTGAAGATTGGCAGAATGAATAAAGGTTTTAAAATTCGAAATAAAGTACCGTTTGGAAAAATATTAAAATAAATATACAATGAAACCTAAAACTATGTTATTGATGGTTGCTCTTGCAGTATTGTCGCTCGCTGCCTGCAAACAGAATCAAGCTAAAAAAACCGACGATTCTTTGACCAATTTGCCTTTAGATTCGATAAAAGCCATCACAAAAGATGCTTATATCTATGCCTATCCGATGATAGATATGTACCGCATTCAATATGCCTATTCTATTGACACCAGCAATGCAGAATACAAAGCGCCCTGGAATCAATTGAAGAACATGCCTAAAGTTTTTACTCCGGATGATAAGGCTGTACAAACCCCGAACTCAGACACACCCTATTCAATGGTGGGATTAGATTTACGTACAGAACCGATGGTACTTACCATTCCGAAAATTGAGGGTAATCGGTATTTTAGTGTACAGCTAATCAATTCCTATACGAATAATTTTGATTATATCGGTAGCCGAACTACCGGTAATGAAGGTGGTGTATTTATGGTAGCCGGACCCAACTGGAAAGGCGAAACACCCAATGGTGTTACAAAAGTCTTCCCTTCTGAGACTGAATTGGTTCTTGCGGTTTACAGGACGCAACTTTTTGACCCCAGCGACCTCGATAAGGTAATTGAAATTCAAAAGAATTATGTTGTCCAGCCCTTATCAAGCTATTTGGGCGAGGCTGCCCCAGCAGCTGCTAAAGAGATCAATTTTATCCAACCACTTTCACAGGAAGAACAAAAAGTATCTCTGGAAGTTTTCAATATTTTAAACTTCCTTTTACAATTTTGCCCAACGGATCCATCAGAAAAAGAACTGATGAACCGATTTGCTAAAATCGGCATAGGTGCAGGCAAAACCATGGATTTTAATGCGCTTTCACCCGAGGTAAAGAAGGCAATGGAAGAAGGTATACATGACGCTTGGTCAGTTGATTTTGCACAATTCATGAAAAAAGTAGAAACAGGCGAGATCATGAGTGGAAAGCTTTTTGGGACAAGGGAATATTTAAAAAACAATTATCTCTATCGCATGGGTGGTGCTGTACTTGGTATTTTTGGCAATTCAGAACATGAGGCCATTTATCCAATGTATTCAACCGATAAAAACGGACAGCCATTGGATGGCACTTCAAACAATTACACCTTGCATTTTGCGGCAAATGAACTGCCTCCTGTAAACGCATTTTGGTCATTGACCATGTACGAGTTACCTTCAAGTTTGCTTGTATCCAATCCCATAAACAGGTATCTACTTAACTCGCCTATGTTACCGGATTTCAAATATGATAAAGATGGCGGCTTAACTTTTTATATACAAAATGCTTCTCCGGGTAAGGATAAAGAATCAAATTGGCTACCTGCACCAAAAGGACCTTTTAGGGTAGTGCTTCGGTTGTATTGGCCTAAAGATGCTGCCATTGATGGTACCTGGAAAAACCCTCCGATAAAACTGGTGAAATAAACAACGCATTGTGGGATTTTTTCAGAACAACTTAGGCTTATAACATTTGGGGATAACCCTGGATAGGTCATATTTACCTTCGTTTAACGGACAAATTAACTGAGAAAGAATTATTTTAGTGTGCATGTAAGGAGTTTTACTGCATTTCAAAATCAATATATGAATAGACCACAAACGATACAGATTTTTTTGCCAGATGGCTCACCAAGAAGTGTAAAAATTGCCGAAATAACAAACCGAGTTGTAAAAGCGGTTTTGGTACCTAGAAATAAGATTGACTATATTTCAACGAGAACAGAATTGAATAATGTTGGAATTTATTTCTTGTTTGGAGAATCAGCTGAAAAAGCGAAACCGATAGTTTATATTGGAGAGGCTGAAGATTGTCTTGACAGATTAAAGCAGCATAACAGAACAAAGGAATTTTGGAATTATGCTGTTGTAATGGTCTCAAAAATCAATGCTTTCACTAAATCACATGCGAAATATTTAGAACATATTGCAGTTGATCAAGCTAAAGAATCAAACAGATTCGAAACTGAAAATCAAATAGCTCCAAGTAAACCATTCGTAACTGAATCAATGGAAGCTGATTTATTGGATAGTTTTGACACAATCAAAATACTTCTTTCTACTCTTGGCTTTCCAGTTTTTGACAAAGTTGGAAAAGAACAAATTACATCAAAAGAGTTACTATTTTTAAAGGGTCGTGATATTAATGCCGAAGGAGATTTAATTGACGATGGTTTTGTTGTATTCAAAGGTTCTCAAGTAAAAAAAGATACTGTTCCATCTTGTCATGAATATCTTATCAACTTAAGACAAAAATTAATCCAAAATGAAATCCTAATAGTAAACAATGGTAATTATGAATTCACACAAGATTACGTGTTCAATTCACCAAGTACAGCGGGCGGGGTTGTTTTAGGACGTTCAACTAATGGTTGGACCAAATGGAAAAATAAAGACGGAAAAACATTAGATGAACTGAAAAGAAATTAGAACGCATTTCAACATTGGTTATAATACAGCGAATATTTTGCAAAGAAGAAATATCAATATATCAATAAAATTAAGCTAGTGAGCAAGCGCATTTTCGCGGCACAATTGTAACTCGTCAGCTTGCTGCTCAAACGCAAACATTTAATCGCGCCGCAATCATAACCGTAACCGTTGTGATTAATTTTAACCCGTCTGAAAAAAGTAAAGAATATAAATCAAAGCAGGTAAAATAAAGACAGATCATACCACATGAGTCAAAAAGAACTATCTCAATTAAACGACAAAGAGCTCTTGGAAGCAGCTAAAAATAACAAACCATCGCCTATCATTGATGCATTTCTCATTGGGTTTTTAGTCGGAATAACTATTTATAGTGTTGCTGCGAACACTTGGGGGTTTCTAACCTTAATTCCTTTGTTTATTATTTATATCTTCCTTAAGAAACCAAAAAAATATGAAGCTATAAGGAAAGAATTGAAAGAACGAAACCTACATTAAGTCTTTGACTGGGAATGAATTTAGGTTTCATTTTGAATGGTACAGAATTAATTCAACTAGGTAAAAAAACAGCATTATGATATTAACAATACTTTTCGGATTCCTATTTGGGCTCTGCCTAGCTATTGCCCAAGTAAACAAAAACTCGGTAATAGCAGGGATGTCAACCCTGGAGGATTTTAGGGTAGCTAAAACCATGGCAGCCGGTATTGGTCTCGGAGTTATACTCATTTCACTTTTTGTGCTTATGGGATGGGCGGAATATCATACCAAACCCTTAATTCTCGGTGGCATATTTTGGGGTGGCCTTTTGTTTGGGGTGGGTATGGCCATCCTTGGTTATTGTCCTGGAACATTGACCATATCTATGGGACAAGGGTCAATTGATGCTTTGATAGGTGCCTTGGGCGGATTGCTTGGTGGTGCAGTTTTTACTGTAACTAAGCCTATGATACAGCCAATCATGAATAAAGACCTCGGCAACCACTACCTCTACCAGAATATGAGTGACTACCCTCTTGCTTATTTCCTAATATCCTTTGTTTTTGGAATAGGTATCATCATCCTGGCATTTCAAGTTCACAGACGAGATAAGGTACAAAACTTGACTTGGTTATATGCGGGCCTAGGTCTAGGAGTATTAAACGCAGTCATGATTTTAGACAATGTAGCTGGCCGGCCTATTGGTGCCTCTACTGCATTCCCGTATTTGGCTGATTCTATTTTAGGATTAACGGAGAACGAATATTTTAAACAAATACAAACTTCAGGTAACTGGGAAACTTATTTTCTTTTAGGTGCATTTTTTGCAGGGCTAGTCTATGCCCTCCTTAAAAAAGAATTCAAACTCCAACTCATTTATGAACATTGGGAAAAATACAAAGGAAACAGTAAGTTAAGAAGGGTGCTCTTGGCTTTGCTTGGTGGTTTCATTTTAATATATGGAGCCAGAATGGCGGGAGGATGCACGAGTGGACATATCTTATCCGGTACAATGCAATTCGCAAAGAGTAGCTTAATTTTTGCCGCGTTTGTATTTATTGGATTCTTAATGACAGGTAAACTTTTCTACAAAAGGAAAATTGACGCATGAAAATAATCAAAATAAAAGAAATTTTCTTTTTTGTACTTCCATCAATTCTACTTTTGATCGGTTGTAATTCAAATGGCAAGTCGGAAAAGTTAAGCCAGCAGGAGAAAAAATCAATTCAAAATTCCATCCAAAAAGAAATTGATATCATGATTCAAGCGGTGAGCAATAAAGATATTGATACGTACATGAAGGGAATGCCGGAAGATTTTATCATCTATGACGAAAATGGCGAGATTATTACTCGACTAAAGCAAAAAGAATATGCATTAAGGGATTGGGCAATTATTGAAAAAACGCTGAATAATGAAATGAAAATCGACAGTATAGGTTTTATGGCACCTGATAGTGTTTACGTATATACTTCACAGCGATGGGAAAGAATAATGTTTCAAAGAGATGGAATTACAAAGGATACAGTAATAACCTCCCAATTGCACAAGGAGCTCTGGAAAAATAGGAAGAACCGTTGGATAGGCTATGATGTAGAAGAACTGGGAGGAGAAATATTTATCAATGGCAAAAAATATGATCCTAACTAATCAAAAACTACCGCCAGCAGCACCTAAAAAACATAGCTAATTTTGGCTATATTTATATCTCTTGTATAAAACAATATAAACCGTGCGCTGATAGAAACAATGCCGAAAATGGTTTGCATTTTCTATACGAGGACCTTGTACTTCATTCCAGATGACATCATTGAACCGGAAACCGGTATACCGAAATTAGACCGAAGTAGTTACAAATAGTACCTTATTTAAATTTTAATCATCAACTAAATTCAAAATCATGACAACTAAAGAAAACATCAAAATTATTGATTCCCTGTACAAGGCGTTCTCAACAGGAGATATGCCAACTGTATTAGGACAAATGCATCCTGATATCGAATGGAATGAGGCTGAAAGTAATTCGCTTGCAGATGGCAACCCGTATATTGGTTCAAATGCCATTTTAGAAGGCGTTTTTGCGCGTCTAGGTGATAACCACGAATATTTTGGTTTGCAGGATATAAAAATTCATGGCATGGATGACAACAAAATTTTGGCTACCCTGAGATATGACGCAAAAGGAAAAGCCACTGGAAAGGCCTACAATGCCCAAGCTGCACATCTCTGGACGCTTGATGATTCCGGAAAAATTATTGCTTTTCAACAATTTGTAGATACCAAAAAGTTAGCTGATTCAGGCGTTTAGCTTTGACAGGGCACAAAAAAACAACAAAAGCACAAAGGTCTCAGCGGAATAACCTGTGAATGATTCCACAACGAATTCATAATAGAGACCTTTGTGGTTCATCCCGAGTACTCGGGATGAACCAATAGGCAATGATAAAATTCTTTAGATTATCGAAACACAATTTTGCAAAGCAAAATCGAATGTATTTATCGTCAAGGCCAATTCGAATAATGCATTTATTGAACGGGAAATATTAGAACCTCTATAGAAGATTACTTGTTTAATGCTAAACCAAAATCGTTAATTTTAACTTGGGCTTAATTCCTACTCGTAAAATTCTCGGGGATTACACTAGATAAAACCAGAAACAAACACTTAAAAAGCAATCTTATGAAAGAAATTAAATATCCGAGATCATTTTCACATATTGGAATTACTGTACCCGATATTCATAAAGCTGTAAAGTTCTACCAAGAAGTTATGGGGTGGTATGTGATTATGAAGCCTTCTAGGGTAAAAAAAGAAACAGATACAGCGATCGGACAAATGTGCATTGATGTCTTTGGCGAAAAATGGGAAGAATTCGAAATTGCACATATGTCTACCTCTGACGGAATTGGAATTGAACTTTTTTCATTCCCTCATGGAATAAAAGAAGCTCCTGAATTCAATCCTTTTCATACAGGACTTTTTCACTTCTGCGTTCAAGATCCTGACATCGAAAACCTTACAAAAACAATAGTTGCAGCCGGTGGTAAACAGAGAATGCCGATAAGGGAATACTACCCTAATGAAAAACCTTTTAAAATGGTCTATGTAGAAGACCCTTTTGGAATTGTATTTGAAATATATACACATAGTTATGAGTTGACATATTCATCAGGTGCATATCAAAAATAAAAACTGTTTGTATCGTTGAGACCATGTTTCATGTAATAAAAACTTTGTTATACTTGTAATTACATAACAAAACCTATAAACTTGGAACGATACAGCACCGCGGAATCTCGCACATCGCATAACCGAAGCACAGGGTTTAGGCTAACCGCCACATTTTATATCATTGCATCATAAATCTAAAATTGGCAGTATATGATCTTGCTAAGTGTTATCGACACAACTTTACCCTTAACAAATCCGGTTTTAAAGTTTCTTGTCATACTGGTTGTGATATTATTTACACCAATTCTTTTAAATAAACTTAAAATACCGCATATCCTCGGTCTTATCATTGCTGGGGCGATTATAGGTCCAAATGGCTTTAATTTACTTTTGCGCGATAGTGGTATCATCTTATCAGGTACGGCAGGTTTACTGTATATTATGTTTCTTGCAGGATTGGAAATTGATATAGCAGAATTCAAAAAGAATAGTTCAAAAAGTTTAACTTTTGGTCTGTATACCTTTTTAATTCCAATGGTCTTAGGTATCTTGTCAAGTATTTATATTTTAAATCTGTCAATCCTTTCAGCTGTATTGGTTGCCAGTATGTATGCCTCCCATACATTAATTTCATATCCGATATTAAGCAAGTTTGGGGTGACCAAAAATCGTGCAGTTAACATTACTGTTGGTGGCACCTTGATTACCGATACACTCGCTCTTTTAGTCTTAGCTGTCATCGTGGGAATGACCAAAGGGGAGGTAAATTCTGCATTTTGGATAAGACTTTCTATGTCCATTTTGATATTTGTTCTTATCGTTATGTTTCTATTTCCTATCATAGGAAGGTGGTTTCTAAAACGATATGAAGATAAAACTTCTCAATACATTTTTGTTCTAACTATGGTTTTTCTTGGCGCAGTGCTTGCCGAAGCAGCCGGAATTGAAGCTATTATTGGAGCATTTTTATCGGGTTTGGCTCTCAACAGATTAATACCGGCCACATCACCCTTAATGAATAGGGTCGAATTTGTAGGAAATGCTGTTTTTATACCCTTCTTCCTAATTGGCGTGGGAATGCTGGTAGATTACCGCGCATTTATTCAAGATTTTGAAACCATTAAGGTTTCAGCAGTGATGACCATTATTGCAACTTCCTCTAAATTTTTAGCGGCCTTGTTGACCCAGAAAACATTTAAGTTTTCTATAGACGAAAGAAGGTTGATTTTTGGATTAAGCAATGCGCAGGCTGCAGCAACACTTGCTGCTGTAATTGTAGGTCACAATATCATACTAGGCGAAACAGCATCAGGAGAACCCATTAGGTTATTGAACGAAAGTATTTTAAATGGAACCATTATCATGATTCTGATCACCTGCACTATTGCAACCTTTGCAGCACAGAAAGGCGGAAAAAATATTTCATTAAATGAATCCTCAATTATCGAAAATATTGATTACGATGAAAGAATATTGATACCTATAAGTAATCCTGATACGATCGAAGAATTAATAAACTTAAGCACCATCATTAAATCAAAGGATAATAAAAACCGATTATTCGCCCTCAATGTTATCAATAATGATCTTATTGATACAAATACCGAATTAAAATCCAAAAAAATGCTTGAAAAAGCTGTAATGACAGCCGCAGCTACCGATATTCAATTAAATAAATTACTGCGGTATGACATGAATATTTCCAATGGAATTACAGGGGTAGTTAAAGAGCAAAATATAACAGATCTGATCTTAGGCCTACATCTTAAAAAAGAAATTTCTGAATCATTTCTGGGAAAATTATCGGAAGGTATCTTGTCAAAATGTAACACCACTACTTTTATCTATAAACCTGTACAACCCATTTCAACTATAAAAAGACATATTATCATAGTACCTCCAAATGCAGAAAAAGTGATAGGTTTTTCCTTTTGGCTTTCCAAAATTTGGAACATCTCTAAAAATACAGGTTCAAAAATTGTTTTATATGCAAATGAGACAACCATCCATTTAATAAAGACTATCGTTTCAAAACAGCCTATTTTAATAGATTTTAAACTTTTTGATGATTGGAATGAATTCTTAAATATATCGCGTGACATTAAAATAGATGATAATTTAATCATTGTATTAAGCAGGATAAATAAGCCATCCTACGATGAAAATATGGCAAACATCCCAAAATACATTAATAAACATTTCAAATTAAATAGTTGTATACTCATATATCCCATGCAAATTGGAATTAATGATAATGAGACAATAGACTTGAATAACCCCTCTTTAAAAGAACCAATTGAAAAACTTGACGAATTGGGGAAAAATATTGTAAAATTATTTAAACGAAAATAAATAGGCACTTTCTTTCAAATACATGGTGTTAAAGCAATTAAAATGTGTGATAAGCAACTCAATTTATTTATCATGGAGGATACAAACAGTATCCATCCTATATCATTGAATAGTCAAAAATCCAAAACTAAATAACCTTTCCTATTCGAATCAAAAAAAAATAACATGAACATTCTAAAATCTAAATTTATCGCTATTCTTACCTTGCTAATAGTTTGTCAATTTGGCAATGCTCAAATTGCGATCTATGAAAACCCTATACCTAAGTATGAGCCTCCGGATCAAGAATTGTATGACCTTATTCTTGCGAAAGACAAAGAATATTTTGACGCGTACAATACTTGTGATATGCAAAAGCAAGAATCACTTTATTCTGAAAACCTGGAATTTTTTCATGACAAAGGTGGTTTAACTACGTCATAACAAGAAATTCTTTCTTCCATTAAAAAAAATATTTGTGGAAAAGTAACTCGAACCTTGATGGAAGGAAGTATTGAGGTTTATCCCATCAAAGATTATGGTGCGGTTGAGATTGGGTTTCATAAATTTTACAACAATGAAGAACCAAATGCGATATCTCAACCCGTTAAATTCATTATTGTCTGGAAGAATGAAAACGATAAGTGGCTAATCACAAAAGTTATTAGTCTTCACTAAAAATCAATCATTAAAAGCTAGAACCAAATAAAGTCCTTGGTCAAAAACCATGTTTTTCAACCCAATTGTATGAAAATAATTTACAAGGCTTAGCATTACAATGAGAATTCTTGAGAAAATAAAAAGGAGTGCCAAACAAATTAAAAAAGAGATTCTTGTATTATCATTGGCCATAAAGGACGAAAGAACACCAATCTTAGCTAAGCTCTTGATAGGTATAACGATAGGTTATGCTTTAAGCCCAATAGACTTAATTCCAGATTTTATTCCTGTTATTGGTTTTATTGATGATTTGATCATTCTCCCACTCCTGATTCTTTTATCTCTTAAATTCATTCCTGAAGAAGTATTGAATGATTGCAGGGACAGCGTAAATAATGAGGTTACTTTGAATAAAAAGTTGGGACAGTTTTCAGCGATAATGATTGTTTTGATTTGGTTTTTTTTGGCAGGATTAATACTTTATAAATTGGTTAAGTAATCCAATTAAAAAAATAATGGCTTCATCGGGATATGCAGACTAATGAAAATGACAGATAAATTGCTTATCGATTAAAAGAGAAATACTTGACCATGTGTGCTTCTAACGCCAAGGACGGTTGCTGTAATTACCTACAAAATACTACTGCAACGAAATAGCAGAAATTTGTTCAAGAAAAATAATCCTCAATAAATTTTTAAATAGAAAATGAAGAAAATATTATCCTGTATTCTATTATTTACTTCTATAAATTATTCTAACGCTCAAAAAATGCCGCAAAAAGAATATGTAGAGCAAGCCAAATACATTTGGGAGAATTTTGTGCCTAAATCAGGACAAGCAGAATATGTTCAAGGTGAATTATTAAGAGCCCTGGAAAAACTAAGAGATGAAGCGCAAAGGAATGGAAATGGTAATTTTTATAAAAAGTGCCACAAAGCTTTCCTAAAATATTTAAAGGAAAAATTATCCGATGAACATATTTTTGATAAAGAAATGATTAAACAAATAAATCGAGAATTAGATAAATTAAGTCATCAAAGACAACCTTATATTGAAGATGACGTTTATGATTACCTTAGCGATAGAATTGTTGATTGGTATCTATACTATGGAAATGAACTGAGACATGCATTTAATACCAACCTACAGTGTTGACGAACAAAAAGTCGATGAACTTTAAACTTTGGAGAAAAAAATAAAATGATTAAGTTTTTTAGAAAAATACGAGAGCAACTAATATATCAAAACAGAACTTCCTCAAAAACGAACAGATTGAGTAAGTATTTCCTTTATGCCATTGGAGAAATTATACTTGTGGTCATAGGTATTTTAATTGCGCTGCAGATCAATAACTGGAATGAAAAAAGAAAAGAGAACCTAAAGTCT
Source organism: Namhaeicola litoreus (assembly GCF_042679565.1). Taxonomy (NCBI): domain Bacteria; kingdom Pseudomonadati; phylum Bacteroidota; class Flavobacteriia; order Flavobacteriales; family Flavobacteriaceae; genus Namhaeicola; species Namhaeicola litoreus. Next base: position 333,520 of record NZ_JBHTMY010000001.1, read on the forward strand.
AAGGCCCTACTTCAAGAGTTCAAAAAAGATCTTGTGCGAGATACCCTTGAGTCTAATTACGTAACCGGTATGTTAAAACGTCAGATTCAAATTGAATCTTGGGCTCTTTTGTTGACTTCATACCATGAGCACCAGACTGATAGCTTGAGGTTAGTCTTTTTTGGACCTTATTATCAACAATCTATTTCAGTTCGAACCTATGATAAATTACAAAATTCTGAAAACCCTAACCTTACAGGTTTTCCTATCTTGCAAAACAAGCTCACAAAGTATTATACCGAAACAAAATACCTAGTTGATGCATTTAATGAAGAAGAGAAACTTTTTGCCCTTGAAAACAATATCAATCAAATTATTCGGTCAAAATTGGAAATCAATTTAAAAGATTTTCCCATGCTTCCCAAAGCAAAAGATCAAGACAATATTCTGTTTGATTTTGTCACTAGTATTGAAGGCAGGAATTTTATCAAGGAAAATTATATGCGTAGAGAAGGAATGATACGCTATTTTGAAAAAGTAAAACAGGAAGCTAAAGAATTAGTTCTGCAAATAGACACAAGCTTGAAGGGTAATCAATAAAAAAGGATCAGAGTCAAGAATAATCCTGACTTTGTATCTTTTAAAGTTAGTTTTTATTAAAAATATTTTCGAATACAATGTTGTATTACTTTTCAGATTACTGCACTTTAGTCAAAATCTTATTTTTATTTTAGTCACGGTATAAATGAATGTTTGGTGTACCTTATCTTTACACCAATGATGACTCTTTAGTATATGATTAAAAAAACGGCAGAGGTAGAAAGACTATCAGAATCAAAAACTTATAGTAAATGGAAAAAATGGGGCCCTTATTTAGCTGAAAGGCAATGGGGCACTGTAAGAGAAGATTACAGCATCCATGGCGGTGCCTGGGATTTTGTGACCCACGAAAATGCACGAAGCAATGCTTACCGCTGGGGGGAAGAAGGTATTGCCGGTTTTTGTGATTCAAGAGAGATTATGTGTTTGGCTCCGGCATTTTGGAACGGTAAAGACTCGATTTTAAAAGAACGTTTATTCGGACTTACCAATAACCAAGGCAATCATGGAGAGGATGTAAAAGAACTTTATTTTCATCAGGTTTCATCTCCCACACATTCTTATTGCAAATATCTTTATAAGTACCCTCAGAATGAATTTCCTTATTCTGATCTCATCAATAATAACCGGCGCAGCAGAGAAGAACACGAATATGAAATTTTAGATACCGAAACTTTTAAAAACAACGCCTATTTTGATTGTTTTATAGAATATGCTAAGGCTGGTGCCGAAGATATTCTGATGAAGATCACCATCGTGAATCGAGGGTCTACATCTGCTAAAATTCATGTACTTCCCCACCTTTGGTTTAGAAATTTTTGGAAACACAATAAACGCTTTAATCGTCCAGGAATAAAATCCATCAAAGAGGATTGCGTGCAATCTCGGAGTGTAAGAAATGGGAGATACTATTTGTACCACGAAGATGGCAAACAGCTGTTTTGCGATAACGAAACCAATAATGTACGCATCTATAATATCCCGAATGAGGTCGACTATGTAAAAGATGGTATCAATGACCATGTAGTGAACAAAATGCCAACGGTAAATCCTGATAAGAAGGGTTCAAAAGTAGCCATTTGGCATAAATTCAAATTAAAAGCGGGTGAGCAAAAAAGTGTCAGAGTGCGACTGAGTAAAAAATCGTTAAAAGATCCATGGGGAGATTTTGAAAACGTGTTTACACAGAGAATTGAAGAATGTGAAGAATTTTACAGCGAAACCATTGATACCAACTTACCCAAAGATCATCAATTCATTGCCAGAAGTGCTTTTTCCGGTTTATTATGGACGAAGCAGTTTTATTATTATGATGTGTTTAAATGGTTGTTCGGAGAGCCGGGTGAGGTTGCTCCATATCGCACATACTTAAGAAATTTTAGCTGGCAGCACCTTACCAACAGACATGTAATTTCTATGCCCGACAAATGGGAATACCCTTGGTATGCTGCATGGGACTTGGCTTTTCACATGGTCTCTTTTGTTGAAATAGACCCCTATTTTGCCAAAGAACAATTGTTATTGGTACTTCGAGAAAATTATATGCACCCAAACGGGCAAATTCCTGCCTACGAATGGAATTTTAGTGATGTAAATCCTCCTGTACATTCATGGGCGGTATGGAGTGTCTATGAAAAAGATAAAAACTACCACGGGCAAGGAGATATTCAGTTTTTGGAAAAAGCTTTTCAGAAACTACTCCTCAATTTTACCTGGTGGGTAAACCAAAAAGACAAAAGCGGAACAGACCTTTTTGAAGGAGGTTTTTTGGGTTTAGACAATATTGGTGTTTTCGACCGCAACCATATGCCAGAGGGCATTACAAGAATGCAACAGGCAGACGCCACCAGTTGGATGGCCTTATTTGCACTCAATATGTTGCGCATGTCTTTGGAGCTATCGAAAACCAACAAAATCTACGAAGAAGCCGCAGCCAAATTCTTCAGGCATTTCTTGAATATAGCCTGGGCCATGCACCATATTGGTAAAAAAGATCTATCTCTATGGGACGATGAAGACAATTTCTATTACGATGTCGTAGAAATGTGGGGAGGTGCAACAGATCGATTAAAAGTTAGGTCATTGGTTGGTGTCATCCCTATGTTTGCCGTGGAGATCATGCATAAAGATTTATTCGAAGAATTAAAAGAGTTTAAAATTAGAGCGAACGATATTATTAGAACTCGTCCGGATCTGGCCTCTTTAATTTCCAATTTAGATGAGACCAATGCTGATGGAAATTATCTTTTTTCCATTATGCGCGGCTTTAGACTGGAGCATCTGTTGAAGCGTTTGCTAGATGAAAATGAGTTTTTGTCGGATTATGGCATTCGCTCTCTATCAAAGTATCACGAAAGACATCCTTTTATATTTGAACATCACGGGAATTATCAAATTCAATATGAGCCAGGAGAAAGTCGATCGAGTATGTTCGGGGGTAATTCCAATTGGCGAGGACCGATCTGGTTACCTATAAATTACATGATCATTCAGTCTTTGCGCAAGTATTACTCTTTTTATGGCGATAAATACACCTATGAATTCCCAACAGGCTCAGGCATCAAACTTAATTTAAAGCAAATAGCCAATGAAATCACCAAAAGATTGATTAGGCTTTTTGAACGCGATTCAGAAGGGAAATTCCATTATCATGCAGATAGCCCAGGCAAGCATTTCTCAAAAAATGAACACTTTAAAGATTTACACCTTTTTTATGAGTTTTTTGACGGTGATAACGGCAAAGGCCTTGGTGCTTCACATCAAACAGGGTGGACTGCTTTGATAGCCAATTTAATTATGGAAATGAATAAAGAAGAGTGAGTTAGAAAGATTTTCTCATTTTAGATTTTAATCAATACAAATTTTCAGTTTGACTTGTTATCTGCTACTTCACAATAAGTTGCAGGAAAATTGACCAATGTAATAATTTGATATCATCAAGGAAATGATTAAATTTATTACCCTTTAAAAAACTATTTTAATAACCCCCATTAATACAATATATTACACTATGGACAATTCTTCAAAAGGCAAATGCCCTGTGATGCACGGAGCAAATACAGAATCAAGTAAAACGGTAATGAATTGGTGGCCTAATGCACTAAATTTAGATATTTTACACCAACATGACACTAAAACGAATCCTTTAGGCGAGGATTTTAATTATGCAGAGGAATTTAAAAAATTAGATCTCAACGCGGTTAAAAATGATTTAAAAAAGCTGATGACTGAAAGTCAAGATTGGTGGCCTGCGGATTGGGGACATTATGGAGGCTTAATGATCAGAATGGCCTGGCATGCTGCCGGAACCTATCGCATCGCAGATGGCCGTGGAGGAAGCAATACCGGAAACCAACGTTTTGCGCCCCTAAATAGTTGGCCAGACAATGTGAACTTAGACAAAGCAAGAAGACTTTTATGGCCGATTAAGAAGAAATACGGCAACAAACTTTCTTGGGCAGATTTGATGATTCTTGCTGGAAATATGGCCTATGAATCTATGGGTTTTAAAACCTATGGATTTGCGGGAGGGCGAGCGGATATCTGGCATCCGGAAAAAGATATTTACTGGGGTGCAGAAAAAGAGTGGTTAGCTCCTACTGGAAGCGAAGGAAGTAGGTATTCAGGTGAAAGAGAACTGGAAAATCCTTTAGCCGCAGTTATGATGGGACTCATTTATGTAAATCCGGAAGGTGTTGACGGTAATCCAGACCCTTTAAAAACGGGAAGAGATGTACGTGAAACATTTAAAAGAATGGCAATGAATGATGAAGAAACAGTTGCATTAACTGCCGGAGGACATACCGTTGGTAAAGCCCATGGTAATGGTGATGCGTCTATTTTAGGGCCAAAACCTGAAGCTGCTGACTTGGAAACACAAGGATTTGGTTGGATGAATCCAACTGGAAAAGGAAATGCAGAGGATACGGTATCCAGCGGCTTAGAAGGAGCCTGGACCACTACGCCTGACAAATGGAATCATTCCTATTTTCATTTATTGCTCAATTACGACTGGGAATTGAAGAAAAGCCCAGCCGGAGCATGGCAATGGGAACCGATCAATATAAAAGAAGAAGACAAGCCTTTTGATGCACATATTCCGGGTGTTCGCAGAAATCCTATCATGACCGATGCAGATATGGCCATGAAAATGGATCCTGCTTACAGAAAAATATCTGAAAAGTTCTATAAAGATCCTGATTATTTCGCCACTGTTTTTGCCAAAGCTTGGTTTAAACTGACACATAGAGATCTCGGACCAAAATCGCGTTACCTCGGTCCAGATGTGCCAAAAGAAGATTTGATCTGGCAAGACCCAATTCCACAGGTTAAATATACACTTAGCCATGATGAGATTGAAGATCTGAAGAGTAAATTGCTCAATTGTGGTTTAACCGGAACCGAATTGATCAACACTGCCTGGGATAGCGCCAGAACATTTAGGAGCTCTGATTATAGAGGTGGAGCTAATGGAGCTCGTATCCGTTTAAGCCCGCAAAAAGATTGGGTAGGCAATGAACCAAAACGTTTACAAAAAGTACTCGATAAACTTGTTGAACTTCAGGCTTCCTTAAAGAAAAATGTGAGTATCGCGGATTTGATCGTCTTAGGTGGTACTGCTGCTGTAGAAAAAGCTGCGCATGATGCCGGATCAAAAATTAAAGTCCCCTTTACTCCTGGTCGTGGAGATGCCACGCAGGAAATGACCGATGTTGAATCTTTTGAAGTTCTCGAACCTATTCATGATGGATACAGAAACTGGCAGAAAAAAGACTATGTCGTAAAACCCGAAGAACTGCTTTTGGACAAAACCCAACTCATGGGCTTAACAGCTCCCGAAATGACTGCGTTGATAGGTGGTATGCGTGTTTTGGGTACCAACCACGGAGGTACAAAACACGGTGTTTTTACAGACAAGGTAGGTGTACTCAGCAATGATTTTTTTGTCAATCTTACCGACATGAAATACAAATGGGTACCGGTATCTGATAATTTGTACAACATTGTTGACAGAAAAACAGGAGCTACTAAATGGACGGCCACACGTGTAGATCTTGTGTTTGGATCAAACTCTATACTCAGAGCCTATGCCGAAGTATATGCACAAGACGATAGCAAAGAAAAGTTTGTGAAAGATTTTGTAAATGCTTGGGTAAAAGTGATGAACGCAGATCTCTTTTGAAAAGATGTATGAAATTGCAAAATTAGAAATCGAATAAAACCTAAACTTTATTGGGTTCAGCAGATGATAAAACCGCCCCACAGGATGAAGGGGCGGTTTTTTATATGACTTAATTCCACGCTAAATTTCAATCTCTATGGATTGATGAATTTTCCTGGAAGAATTTCCTGCTAGGATTTCGTAAATTCCTTTTTCCAATGCCCATCCTGAACTATTTTCATCCCAATAGCGCAAATCCGAAATAGGTATTTGTAAAAACACTTCTTCCATTGCGCCCGGTTCCAATTCTTGGGTTTTGGCAAAAGCTTTTAATTCTTTTAGGGGACGGTCGATTTTCGAATCGGGTTTTGAAACATACATCTGCACTACTTCTTTACCCCTCTTTTGACCTACATTGTTGACATTCACTTTTATATCGATGGTATCTCCTTCAACCATTACTTCTACATCAGTAAGTTCAAAATTGGTATAGGAAAGACCATAACCAAATGGATACGAAACGTCTAAGTTTGCTTTATCAAAATGTCTGTACCCAATATATATACCCTCTTCATAAAGTGTATAATCTTTGTTGCGAACTTTCTTTTCTTCAGGCAATTCCTTTTTAAAGAGCATCTTTAAGATTTTAAGTGGCTCGCCATCTAAGGGGAAGTTGGCATTTGAAGCATGATCATTTAAATGGACAGGGAAAGTCATCGGCAATTTTCCACTTGGATTCACATTTCCGTGTAAAATATCTGCAACCGCATTTCCGCCTTCCTGTCCTCCTTGCCATGCCAGTAAAATAGCATCCGGTTTGTTTTTCCAAGAATCCGTTTCAATGACTCCACCTACATTCAACACAACAATTACTTTTTTTCCGGCTTTATGGAATGCCTCACATGCCGAACTAATGATGTCCCTTTCTTCTTCCGAAAGTAGGAAATCATCTTTTATAACCCGGTCTGCACCTTCTCCACTATTTCTACCAATGGTGACGATTCCTATATCTGAAGTTGCTGCAAGTTGACTGAGTTCTTCTTTACTCAAATGAAACTCAGGAGGATTATAGGGTTTAAACATGGCGGAAAAACCTTCTGGTTTTAAGAATAATTCTTTATTCGCCTCTTTATGAACTTCAAATGCTTTTTTAGCAATGTCATTGATTTCATATCCTTTATTATTTAATCCTTCTTCCAGAGAAACGGTATAGGCTTCATTTACATCTCCTGAACCAGTTCCTCCGGATATAAAGTCGTAAGAAGTTACTCCTAGAAGTGCTATATTTTTGATGTTTTGGAGAGGAAGTGTTTGTTCGTTTTTAAGCAAAATCATCCCTTCTGCAGCAGATTGCCTAGCAATTTGTGCATGTGCCTTTAAATCAGGTTTATTGCTATACTCGTAATTCTTCATCTTCTGGCTCTCGAAGATTAATTTGAGGATTCGTTTGACAGATACATCAATCTCTTTAATCGAGAGATCTCCATTTTCTGCTGCCTTTCTCAGGGATTCCCATTGCTTTTTTGTTCCAGGCTCAAGTAAATCATTGCCCGCACTTATCTGATCCGGGGCACTCTGTCCTCCAAACCAATCTGTCATGACAAGGCCGTCAAATCCCCAATCGTCTCTTAAAACATTTGTCAATAATTCTTTGCTTTGAGAAACATAGGTACCATTGACTTTATTATAAGATGACATTACCGTCCAAGGTTGTGATTTTTTAACAATGATCTCAAAACCTTTGAGATAGATTTCTCGCATTGCCCTTTCAGATATCAGCGCATCATTAAAATTTCGATTACTCTCTTGATTATTGGCCACAAAATGTTTTAGTGAAGTACCCACACCGTTTGATTCTATTCCATTCACCATAGCTGCGCCTATATTTCCTGTAAGAAGCGGATCTTCTGAATAATATTCAAAATTTCTACCGCAAAATGGGTGTCGCATAATATTGGCTCCGGGTCCCAAAATCACATCAATACCATATTCCAAAGCCTCATTTCCCATCGCCTTTCCCACATTTTCATTCAATTCTACATTCCAAGTTGAAGAGAGCGATGTTGCAATCGGAAAGGCTGTGCAATAATAGGTTTGGTCATCATTTTCGCGTGTTGATTCAATTCTTAATCCTGCCGGGCCATCTGATAAATAAATGGTAGGCAAACCTAATCTAGGTGTGGGAACAATAGTACCCACAGCACCCGGAATTCCAGTCCCTGCTTCAACCATACCAATACCAGATGCCATTCCGGATCCTTTTAACAGATGTATTTTTTCTTCTAAAGTCATTTGACCGAGAAGATCATTTACACGCTCTTCTGTGGTCTTTCTTTTATCTTCATATTCATCCAGAAAGCCATTGTCATTAAGATCTAAGAATGTGAAACCATCTACTGTAATTTCTTTGCTACCCAATTTTTCGGGAAAATCCCTTTCAAAATTTAAAATGTTAGATTTAAACCAAAACCAACCTCCTAAACCCAAAATAATTACTAAAATTAACAATGACAATAGGGTAATCAAGATGATTTTCAAGTACTTGTTCATATTTTAACTATTTTTGTGACAATACGCCACAAATGTAATCAATATTATTTTGTGTCTTAATGTCACAATTATTTTTTTATACTATGAATATCAAGAACTTTTTAGAAAAGGGAAATGAATTGGTTTTGCCAAATCTTTCTATTGATATTGTTATCATTGGGTATGAAGCGAATGAACTTAAGTGCCTCCTGCTTCAAATTGGGGATAAATGGTTACTGCCTGGAGGCTTTGTTTTAAAGAACGAATCTGTAGAGAATGCGACAAAAAGGATTTTAAAAGAAAGAACCGATTTAGAGAATACGCATTTTAAATTTTTAGAAGTTTTTGGAGATAAGGATCGGAGGTTTAAGCAAATCTGGAAGGATTTTTATGAGAAATCAGGACTTATTTGGACAGATTATTGCTGGCTAAACACGAGGTTTGTCAGCCTCGTTTATTACGCCTTGGTAGATATGGAGAATACTTTTCCTGCTTTAAACGAAATTGATGAGGCTTTTGCCTGGTATAGTTTTGAAAATCTTCCAAGTATGTGGATGGATCACAAAACAATCGCCTTAACAGCGCGAAAGAGATTGAAAGAAGATATAAAACAAGAACATATAACTTTTAATCTTTTGTCTGACGAATTTACTATGCCCGAACTTCATGAACTTCATCAAACCATTTTATGTGAAAAACTCGACAGAAGTAGATTTCAAAAAAAAATGCTTTCTTCAAATTTATTTGAAAGACTTCCTGAAAAGAATCAAAAATCCCCCGGAAGAAATCCATATCGCTATAAGATCAAACCTAAAAAAATATAAATTTGATCATGTGGCAAAAAACACTTCTTGTTATTTTCTTTCTCAGCACGCTCCTTTCTTGTTCTAATGAAGAGGAAACTAAACTCAATAAATACCCCCAAAAATGGATATTGGTCAAAATGACTTATCATATGACGGGTACAGAGGTATCAGGTTTAGACATGCCTTGGCAAGAGATTTACTTACTTAATGAGAACGGTACTTTTAAAAAACAGAGAGAATCAGAAGGAGCAGTTACAGAAGAATCAGGTTTATATAAACGAATTGAAAACAACAACGAGACTTTACTTGAATTCCATTACAAAACTCCTAGTGAAATCGTCGGCAGTTGTACAGGAAATCAATTAGAGACACTTTGGTTAAAAACAAACAATATACTTGTTAGCACTTGGTTACAATGTGATGGTCCGGGATTAGAATACCATCGAGAATTCTGATCTTTTAAACAAAAAAAATCGACATAAATTACTTGAATTGGCCTACTTATTAGTAGTTTTAATTTTCAATATTTTAAATGATAAATCAATGAAAATTCTCGCTATCGGCAAAAACTATGTCAACACGAAAGAAGAAATAAGCTCAAACAAAACCGGACAACAAATTATCTTTTCGAAACCAGAATCAAGTTTAGTTAGAAACAATGCAGATGTAGTTTATCCATCCTTCACCAATGATTTGAGGTATGAAGCAGAACTTGTTTTGAAAATTGGCACAAAAGGAAAGAATATCTCAGAAAATGAGGCGCTCTCTTATATTTCTGAAATAGGTATAGGAATTGATTTTACGGCTAAAGATATTTTTGACCTGTACAGAGATTTAAAAGGCCCGTGGGATTTGAGTAAAGGTTTTGATGGTGCTGCTCCGATATCATCCTTTCAACCACTTGCCAATTTTAGTGATGTAAACAATATCCGTTTCGGATTAAAAATCAACGGAAAAGAAATGCAATCAGGTAATACAAATTTCATGATATACAATTTTAGCGAAATTGTTGCCTTTGTTTCTAAATTCATGACCTTAGAACCAGGTGATCTCATTTTTACTGGTACTCCTGCCTCGGGAACAGGACAAATATTTAAAGGGGATCATTTACAAGCTTCGATCGAAGGAGAAGTCGTGCTAGATTTTAACATGATATAGAGAACTTGAACTTTCGAGAATCACCAAATTTTCATTTGAATCTTTTTTGATTTGCAAGGTTTACGAGGTATTTTAAACCTAAAGGTTAAAAATTAATTTTAATACCCGAGGTCAAAAAAAAAGGGTTGGAAATAATCCAACCCTTTTTTCGTATTTCTTAAATCTATTTCAATTTTTTCTTCACTGCCACTTCTTGGTAAGCTTCAATGATATCGTTTTCTTGAATATCGTTGTAATTTTTGATCTGCATACCGCAGTCATACCCTTTAGAAACTTCTTTGACATCATCCTTAAATCTTTTTAATGAAGTTAATTCTCCCGTAAAAATGACGACATTATCTCTAATAATTCTAATTTTTGATGATCTGTAGATCTTACCATCGAGCACCATACAACCTGCAATCGTTCCAACTTTCGAAATTTTATAGGTCATACGTACCTCGGCATTACCGGTAATTTCCTCTACAATTTCAGGAGATAACATACCCTCCATTGCATCTTTCACATCACTAATGGCATTGTAGATAATCGAGTAATTTCTGATATCTATTTCTTCTTTTTCGGCTAAATGTTTTGCACTTACAGATGGTCTCACATTAAAACCGATAATAATTGCCTCAGAAGCCGATGCCAATAAAACATCCGATTCAGTAATAGCACCTACTCCTTTATGAATGATATTTACCTGAATTTCTTCTGTAGTCAATTTTTGCAAAGAATCTGTCAATGCCTCAACTGAACCATCCACATCACCTTTTAAGATAATGTTCAATTCTTTGAAACCGCCTAAAGCAATCCTTCTACCAATTTCATCAAGTGTAATATGTCGTTGTGTTCTAATCGATTGTTCTCTGTGTAACTGAGATCTTTTTGCTGCAATTTGTTTGGCTTCTCGTTCATCATCGTAAACACGGAATTTATCACCTGCTTGTGGTGCTCCATCGAGTCCTAAGACAGAAACTGGAGTAGAGGGTCCGGCTTGTTCAATTAAGTTTCCTCTTTCATCATGCATGGCTTTCACCTTACCAAAATGTTTTCCGGCCAACATAAAGTCACCCACTTTCAAAGTACCGCTTTGTACCAAAATGGTGGTAACATATCCTTTTCCTTTATCCAATTGTGCTTCCACTACAGAACCCGTTGCAAATCTATCCGGATTCGCTTTTAGTTCTAACAATTCAGCTTCCAACAATATTTTTTCCAAAAGATCTTTGACACCTGTTCCTTTTAGAGCGGAAATGTCTTGGGATTGAATTTTCCCTCCCCATTCTTCGATCAACAAATTCATTCCGGCAAGTTCTTCTTTTACCTTATCCGGATTTGCATTGGGCTTATCAATCTTATTAATTGCGAAAATAATAGGCACACTAGCTGCCTGAGCATGACTGATTGCCTCTTTTGTCTGAGGCATTATTGAGTCATCTGCAGAAATTACAATTACGGCAATATCTGTTAATTGTGTACCCCTTGCCCTCATCGCTGTAAACGCTTCGTGGCCTGGTGTATCTAAGAACGTTATTTTCTGGTCTTTACCTATATCTACTGAATAAGCTCCAATGTGTTGGGTAATTCCACCAGACTCTCCGGCGATCACATTTTCTTTTCTCACATAATCCAGCAAAGACGTTTTACCATGATCTACGTGACCCATAACTGTTACGATAGGTGATCTCGGTTTTAAATCTTCTGGCTTATCTTCTTCAATATCACTTGATTCTTCTACCTCTGCATCGACAAATTCCACTTCATAACCAAACTCGTCCGCAACAATAGAAAGTGTTTCGGCATCCAACCTTTGGTTCATGGTCACCATAATACCCAATGAGAAACATGCTGTAATGATTTGCGTTACAGGCACTTCCATCATCGTTGCAATTTCATTAACAGTAACAAACTCTGTTACCTTTAATACTTTGCTTTCTGCCTCTTGTTGCTCTTGCTCCTTTTCTGTCTGTTGACGGTGAGCATCCCTTTTTTCTCTTCTGTATCGCGCACCTTTACCTTTTGAAGATTTACCTTGAAGCTTTTCTAATGTTTCTCTTACTTGTTTTTGTACGTCTTCTTCATTCGGTTCTTCTTTAACCGCAGGTTTATGCTTTGATTTTTTAAAATCTCCAGAACCTTTGTTTTTATCTACCTGTGAAATTTTTACTGGTGAAGGTTTGAATATTCTTTTTCTTTTTGTTTTCTTATCGGCATTATCTTTACCCTTCTCACCTTTTGCATCCTTCTTCTTATCTTTCTTATTGTCTTTAAACTGAGAAAGATCAATCTTATCAGTAATTTTTGGACCTGAAAGTTTTTGATACTGAGTAACATGCGTTTCAGATTCAGTTTCCTCTTTCACCTCTGGTTTAACTTCCTTTACCTTATCCTCTACCGACTTTTTTTCCTTTAACTTAGGCTTTACTTCTGTACTCTCTACGGCTTTTTGTTCTACAGGCTTACTTTCTTCTTTGGTTTCAGTTTTTTTCTTTGGCTCCAAGTCAATCTTACCAACCATTTTTGGCTTTTCAATTTTGACATTAGACTTGATTACCTCTGGTTCTGCAACTTTTTCAGGTTCTTTAACCTCCTCTTTTTCAACAGGCTTTTCAGGTTCCGGTTTACTTTCAGTTTTTGGTTCCAGGTCAATCTTACCAACCATTTTCGGACCTGTTAATTTTTCAGATCCCGGTCTAAATATATCTTGATTTCTTTGACTTACTTCTCGATGACTCTTTTCGAACTCCTTCCTTAACTCTTCCTTCTCCTTTCTTTTCTCTTCGCCAATTTCAATAGAAGTTTCTTTTTTACTTTTATCAATTGCGAATTCATCAGCCAACAGTTGATGTACTTCTTCAGAGATTTTCGTGGTTGGTCTTGCCTCCACCTCATGTCCTTTTTTGGCAAGAAACTCCACAGCTCTGTCCAAAGAAATATTCAACTCCCGGAGAACTTTGTTTAATCTTATTGTATTCTGATCACTCATATATTTTTGACCTAATTTATTTTTCTACGCTTCGAATTCTTCTCTTAGAATTCGCTGGACATCAAGAATGGTTTCTTCCTCTAAGTCTGTTCTTTTTACTAAATCTTCAACATCTAGCTCCAGTACGCTTCTAGCTGTATCTAAACCAATTCTTTTAAACTCTTCTATAATCCAATCTTCGATTTCATCAGAAAATTCTGTAAGGTAAACATCCTCAACATTTTCTACGTCATCGCGTTGAACATCGATCTCATAACCGGTTAACATACTAGCCAAACGGATATTTACACCACCCTTTCCGATGGCTTTTGATACTTCCTCTGGTTTCAAGAACACATCAACCCTTGCTTTTTCTTCACCAACAGCTGGGTTTATGACAATGGAAGTTACTTTTGCCGGACTCAATGCTCTAGCAATGAAAATGGAATCATTTTTTGTGTAATTGATCACATCAATGTTTTCATTTCCTAATTCTCGAACAATTCCGTGAATTCTGGAACCTTTCATCCCAACACATGCACCAACAGGATCAATTCTATCATCATAAGAGTCTACGGCTACTTTTGCCTTCTCACCAGGTATTCTAGCTACCCTTTCGATTGTAATTAAACCGTCAAAAACTTCTGGTATTTCCTGTTCGAACAGTTTTTCTAAAAATTCAGGAGCTGTTCTTGATAAAATGATCGCAGGTTTGTTACCTCTTAATTCTACTTCTTTTATAATACCTCTTACAGATTCACCTTTCCTGAAATAGTCAGATTTTATCTGCTCACTTTTTGGCAAAACCAATTCCACGCCGTTATCATCTAGTAAAATAACTGCATTATGTCGAACATGGTGTACTTCTGCACTGTACAATTCACCCTCCAATTCCTTATATTGCTTATATGTATTGGTATTGTCGTGTTCGTGAATTTTCGCAATTAAATTCTGACGCAAAGAAAGAATTGCTCTTCTGCCTAAGTCTACCAATTTAACTTCTTCAGAAACTTCTTCACCCACCTCAAAATCGGGCTCTATTTTCCTAGCTTCTGTCAAAGATATTTCCTCATTATCGTCTTCTACTTCCCCATCGTCAACCACAACGCGGTTTCTCCAAATTTCTAAATCTCCTTTATCAGGATTTATAATGATATCAAAATTATCATCAGAACCATATTTTCTTTTCAAAGCAGCTCTAAAAACCTCTTCTAAAATGGCCATCAGGGTAACTCTATCAATGCTTTTATCATCTTTAAACTCAGAAAATGACTCTATTAACGCAATATTTTCCATATCATTATTTAAATAATTATTTTCACTTTAGCTTCTTTAATTTCTTTTATTGGAATAGTAATTTCACGTTCTACGGTTATTTTTCCTTTCCCTACAGGTTTCGGCTCTCTTGTCGTTTGAAGAATCACAATAGACTCATCGTCAACTTTTTGCAAGACACCTTCACTTGTACCTTCCTCAGTTTTTACTTTCATTGTTCTGCCAATGTTTTTTTTGTATTGACGGAAAGATTTCAAAGGTTCTGTAATATCAGGAGTGGTAACTTCTAACGCGTAATCTTCTTCTTCTCTATCCAAGTTATTTTCAACATGTCTGCTGATTCTAATACACTCATTTAAGGGCACTCCAGCATCACCATCAACAATAACAGTAATTTTATTTGAGGAAGAAATTGCCAAGTCTAATAAAAAAAGTGACTCATTCTCCTCTAGAGCTTCATTAACTAAATGTACAACTTTTTCAGGATTCATTCTTTACATATAAAAAGAGGGGATTTTAAATCCCCTCCAACGCATTACATCTTAAAATTCGGTGCAAATATAGTAATTCATTTCATTCTGACAAAAATCATTACTTATTCAGTACAATTTCTTAACTTTAACTCTCCAACTAAAAAATTTATTATGAAAAGAATTCTAGTTCCCGTTGATTTTTCGAAAGAAGCTGAATACGCAGCCAAAGTTGCTGCGAGTATCGCAAGAAAAACCGACAGCGAGATAATTTTGTTACACATGCTCGAATTACCTGTTAACATTATTGATCCTGCCGAAATTAGCAGTATTAATACTGGTCCTCAAGCTTTGTTTTACATGAAACAAGCCCATGAAAAGTTTGATAACTTTATACAAAAACCATTTTTTAAAGGAATTAAAGTGGTCGAATCTATTCAATTTTCTATGGCATTTGCCGGGATTATTGATGAAAGTAAAAAACATAATATCGACTTAATTGTGATGGGCTCACAAGGTGCAAGTGGTTTACAAGAAATGTTTATCGGTTCAAATACTGAAAAGGTAGTGAGAAGATCAACTGTTCCTGTACTTGTTGTAAAATCCAATGGTGTTGAGTTTAACATAAAAAACATCGTTTTTGCATCAGACTTTAAAGAAGAAAGTAAAAAAACATTTCCAAAGGTGATGGAGTTTGCCAATCTTTTTGGCGCTAAATTCCATTTTCTATATGTAAACACCATTCATAATTTCAATACCACAAAAGCCATTGAAGAAAGAATGCATAATTTCATCAAAGACTTTGAATTAAAAGACTTCAAAACAATTATTTATAATGACATTTCTATAGAAAATGGTATTCTGAGTTATTCAAATGATGTTAAGGCTGATTTAATCGCTTTAAATACACACGGAAGAAGCGGATTGTCACAACTCTTTAATGGAAGTATCGGCGCAGAGCTCACCAATCACGCCCTGAGACCTGTTATTACATTTAAATTATAGGAAAATGAATCCAAGGCCTTACATAAGGCCTTTTTTCTTTCTTTAAAGATGATTAATCACCCAAATGGTGCTGTAAATCATTAAAGTGCTTAAAATAAGTATGTAGATGATAGAAAGTGTCGTCAGTACTACATTTTTAATTATCTTCATTTTTACACGTTTAAATTCACACAAAATTAAACTCCAATATTCCATTTTTACACGACAAGCAATGCCTTTCCATGCTTCTCGAACAAAACCCTGCTTATTGAACTAAAAATCACTAATTTTATTGTATTTCAAACAATTACAAATAATTTTGGGCAATGGAAGAAAGGTTTATCCTATTTTACACCCTGGCCTATCTCGCAGAAGTAATTGGAACGATAAGTGGATTTGGATCTTCCATCCTTTTTGTTCCTATCGCATCTCTTTTTTTTGATTTTGAAAAGGTTCTTGGCATTACGGCCCTATTTCATATTTTCAGTAATCTATCCAAGATTGCTTTTTTCAAAAAAGGAATCAACAAAGAAATTGTTCTAAAATTAGGCATACCAGCGATCGTTTTTGTTACAATAGGAGCAGTAATGAGCAAGTTCGTGGCACAAAAAAAATTGGAATTAATTATGAGTATTTCTCTGTTCATTATTGCAATTTTTTTGATAATTTATTCCAAAAAACAAATCAAAACAACAACCAGAAACCTCATCACCGGAGGTGTATTATCTGGCTTTTTTGCTGGCTTAATAGGTACAGGTGGCGCCATAAGAGGACTAACGCTTTCGGCCTTTCACTTAGAGAAAAATATATTTATAGCCAGTTCTGCATTAATTGATTTAGGGGTAGACTCAAGTCGGACGATCGTGTACTATTTGAACGGTTATATGAGTAAAACCTTTTTAATTACACTTCCCTTTCTTGTAGCTGTTAGTATTGCAGGTACTTGGACTGGAAAAAAGATTTTGAGTAAAATTTCCCAAAAAGTATTTCAAAACATCGTTTTAGGGGTAGTCATTTTAACCTCAGCAGTATATATTTTTAATTACTTGAAATAAAAAACAACAAAACAACATCAAGTATGAAGGAATAAATATAAAAATAAAAAAGCGTAAACAATTATATTACAATTATTTACGCTTTTAAGTTGTTGACCCACAGGGATTCGAACCCCGACAAGCGGCACCAAAAACCGATGTGCTACCGTTACACCATGGGTCAATGTCAAACGAAATTCTAAAAAAGAACTATTCCGTTTAAGCAGGCGCAAATTTATAACAAAGATTCTTTCTAGCAAAAAACTTTTTACGCTTTTTTACTAATTTTTTTCTAAGGTTTTATTCAAGCAATTTCCATTTGATATATTTTAGTAAATTCGCCTCGACATTTAATCAATTTTCATGCTTGCAAATCACTATCAAAAATATAACAATATTCTAGGTTGGATCGCTTTTGCTATCGCCTTAATTACCTATACCTTAACTCTAGAGCCAACGGTTTCTTATTGGGATTGTGGTGAATACATAGCCACTTCTGTTAAATTAGAAGTCGGCCACCCACCAGGAGCGCCACTTTTTCAAATGATGGGCGCATTTTTTGCCATGTTTACCAATGATGCATTACAAATTGCGAAAATGGTAAATTTTATGTCGGCCTTGGCTTCTGCTTTTACCATCTTGTTTTTGTTCTGGACCATCACCGCGATCGCCAAAAAAATGGTTCTAAAATTTAACGACCATATTTCGGATGGTCATGTTATTGCAATTTTAGGAAGTGGAATGGTTGGCGCATTGGCCTATACCTTTTCAGACAGCTTTTGGTTTAGTGCAGTAGAAGCAGAAGTATATGCTATGTCGTCTTTTTTAATGGCACTTCTCTTTTGGTTAGGTTTGAGATGGGAAACTGAAATGGACAATCCTGGTGGCCATAAATGGCTATTGTTAATCAGTTTTGTTGTGGGATTATCATTTGGAGTTCACATTTTGTCTTTGCTCGTAATTCCTGCCATTGTTTTTATGTATATCAACAAAAAAACAGAACATTTTAATTGGAAATCATTTGTTTTAGCCAATGTGATTTCAGTGGCAGTTTTGGCTTTGATCTTCAAATTTTTGTTCCCATTTACATTGGTTTATTTTAGTGCCTTAGAATTGTTTTTCGTCAATACAGTTGGATTACCCTTTAATTCAGGAAGTATTATTGCCGGTATCATTTTAGCAGGACTTTTCTATTTTGGATTAAAACAGACTCGTAAAAAGAATAAACCGATTGCGAACCTGGCAATCTTGTGTACTCTATATATTATGATCGGTTTTTCTTCTTGGCTCATGTTGCCCATTCGTGCAAATGCGAATACGACTATTAACGAAAATAACCCTTCAAGTGCCAGAGAGTTACTGGCTTATTACAATCGCGAACAATACGGTGATGCCAATGTGTTTTACGGATCATATTTTTCTGAGAATGGCGCAGATAGAGATAAATCTGACCCATATAGAGATGCAAAACCAAAGTATGAAAAAGACGAAGAGCAAGGTAAATATGTAATTGTCAATAATTATAAGGATGCAATTCCAAATTATTCAGATAAACATAAGGGCTTTATTCCTAGAATGGTTGATCCATCTCCCGGCGTTGTTCAAAATTACAAAGCAATAACGGGTATTCCTCAAAAAAGTAACCGCAGACCGACCTTTGGTGAGAACATCTATTTTATGATCGATTACCAATTTGGTTATATGTATGCCAGGTATTTTATGTGGAATTTTGTTGGAAAACAGGACGATATCCAAGGGAATTTAGACAATCACGGAAATTGGATGAGTGGAATCAATTTTATTGACGAAATTCGATTGGGTTCTCAAAAAGATCTTCCAGCAGATGTACTTGAGAATAAGGGAAGAAATAAGTACTATTTTCTGCCATTTATCCTTGGCTTGATTGGCTTGTTTTATCAACTAAAAAACGATAAACGAGATTTTTATGCCCTTTTCTTGTTTTTTGCCTTTACCGGTCTTGCCATTATTTTTTATACAAATCCGAAACCTTTTGAACCGAGAGAGAGGGACTATGCTGTAGTCGGATCTTTTTATGTATTTGCCATGTGGATCGGCTTTGGTGTACTCGCCTTATACGACCAATTCAAAGATAAACTAAACCCTAAAGTTTTAGCTTTGTCCATTACAGGACTTAGTCTTTTGGCAGTACCAACACTAATGGCCAAAGAAAATTGGGACGACCACGACCGTTCCGGCAGGTATTCAACACGCAATAACGCTAAAGCTTATTTAGATTCTTGTCAGGAAAATGCCATTATGTTTACCATTGGCGACAACGACACATTTCCACTTTGGTATATGCAGGAAGTGGAAGATTACAGAACCGATATCAAATTGGTCAACACGAGTTTATTTGCCAAAGATTGGTATATAGACCAACAGAAAAGAAAAACATACAAAGCACCGCCAATTCCATCACAACTTTCGCATGATGACTACAAAGAAGGTTCTCTGGACGTAGCTTATCACTACCCCTATCCATTTCCACAATTTAAAGATTCTATCATGGATATTCAATCTTTTATGAAATGGATACAAAGCAAAGATCTAAGAACAACGGTTGATTTTGAAGAAAACGGACATCCTGAAAAAGTTTATCCTACTAATAAATTACGCTTAATGGTTGATAAAGATGCTGTACTTAAAAACGGCATTGTACCGATGAAAGATGCAGATTTGATCGTTCCCTATATCGACATTACCATCGCAGATGTACTCACAAAAAACAGAATACTGATGTTGGATGTTCTTGCCAATAATAACTGGACTCGTCCATTGTATTTTACTGGTGGAGCTCAAGCTGCCGAGGAATATATTTGGCTAAAAGACTATTTGCAACTCGATGGTTTGGCATATAAATTTGTGCCAATAAAAACACCTTTAGAAGGTGCGAACTTTATGAACATGGGTAGAATTGATACCAAAACCATGTATGAAAATGTACAAAAATGGGATTGGAGAAATTCTAATGGAGATATCTATTTAGATCCAGAAACACGTAAAAACGCAATTTCTTTTAGAAACAGTCTTGGAAGATTAGCAGATGAATTGATTTTGGAAGGAGACTTCGGCAAAGCTGAAGAGATTCTCGATTTGGCTATGGAAAAAATGCCCATTGATCGATATGGTTATTACAGATTAGTGATAGGCTACATTGAGTCTTATTACAACATCGACAAAAGAGAGAAGGCTCGTTTTATCTCTGAATATTTAATAGGACATATCCAAGAGACACTAAATTATTACGGAGCGATGAGTTCGGATGAAATTAGTGCTAATTTTAATGAATTAGAAGGGAATCTTGATCTGTACCGCTATATCATTGCAACTACTCAAGAATTTGATAGTGAGGAGTATACTGCAGAGCTAAAAGAAGAATTTATGGCATCTGTTTCCATGTTAGAAAAAGTGTTAGAGGAATAGTGTGGTACCCTGTTAAAACTCCGTCTTTTGCTAAGGTAATTTTACCTGATCTTTGCTGGAATTTTAACAAAAGCCAAAAGGATCTATATCTTACTTTTGACGATGGTCCACACCCTGAAATTACTCCTTGGGTTCTGGAATTATTAGAAAAATATCAGGCAAAAGGTACTTTTTTTTGTGTAGGAGAAAATGTGGAGAAGTACCCAAATGTAATTCAAACAATAAAGGATCAAGGTAATTCTCTTGGTAATCATACTTTTAATCATTTGAATGGGTGGAAAACTCCTCTCGAGATGTACCTGGATAATATCAAAAAATCATTTGATACTTTTGAAAACTTGTGTTTTAAAACGAATTTATTTCGCCCACCCTATGGCAAATTGAACTTGGCGAGTAAGTTGCAACTTAAAAAGTGGAATACTAAAATTGTGATGTGGGATGTACTTAGCGGAGATTTTGATTCTGAAATTACCCCAGAAAAATGCTTTAAGAACGTAGTCGAAAATGCACAAAACGGGAGCATTATCGTTTTCCATGATAGCTTAAAAGCAGAACTAAATTTAAGATATGTCCTACCCAAAGTTCTAGATTATTTTTCAGAAAAAGGCTACCGTTTTAAAGCTATAGAAGAAACCTAAGTGTATTGCTCAACCAGACTAATCAATGTATTCGCATCTTGTAAGCCCGTTTGTCGCCACTTCATTTCACCATTTTTATAAATAATGAATGTGGGATTTCCTTTAATTCTTAATGCGTTGGCCAAAGCCTCATTTTTTTCTACATCAATTTTCACAACTCTTGCTTTATCGCCTAAGGCTGCTGCTACATCACGCAAAATAGAATGAGTGCTATCGCTTTCATCATTGAGCTGAGAATAAAAATCAATTAAAGTTGGTACGGGGGATTCGATGAGTTCACCAAACTTTGTCATATTATTTTCCTTTTGAAAACCTTATCACAAATATAACATTTTTAATGAATTAGCTTTTTGTACTAATAAAAATAGGATTGGAATGAAGTAACTTTCGTCAATTAACCAAGAAAACGCTCAATTTGATTATTTTTACAATTCTAAATAAACTTCATGTCAGATTCCAAAAAACTATTTCTATTAGATGCTTACGCATTAATCTTTAGAGGATATTACGCTTTTATTAAAAATCCAAGGATAAATTCTAAGGGAATGGATACTTCTGCCATAATGGGATTTATGAATTCACTTCTCGATGTGATCAAAAGAGAAAGACCAGATCATTTAGCGGTTGCCTTTGATAAAGGAGGATCATCCGATAGAAACGAAATTTTTCCTGAATACAAGGCGAACAGAGATGCCACCCCCGAAGCTATAAAAATTGCTATTCCCTATATTCATGAGATTTTGAATGCAATGCATATTCCTATTGTAGAAAAAGAGGGTTATGAAGCTGATGATTTGATAGGTACTTTATCAGTTCAAGCCGAAAAAGCAGGTTTTACGACCTATATGGTGACACCAGATAAAGACTTTGCACAATTAGTTACCGACAAAACTTTTGTCTACAGACCTGCTAGAATGGGCAATGGTATAGAAATTTGGGATGTAGAAACTGTGAGAGAGAAATATGATGTAAAAGAACCTATCAATGTTACAGATTACTTAGGAATGATGGGAGATGCGGTTGATAATATTCCGGGATTACCCGGAGTAGGAGACAAAACTGCGAGAAAGTTTCTGAAAGAGTACGGAACACTAGAAAACCTTTTAGCAAATACTCATGAGCTAAAAGGAAAAATGAAAGAGAATATAGAAGCCAATGCAGAATTAGGTCTTCTTTCTAAAAAACTGGCAACCATTATGGTAGATTGCCCAGTTGAGTTTGATGAAAAAGATTTTGAATTAGATCCGCCCGATTTAGAAAAAATTCAACAAATTTTTCAAGAGTTAGAGTTTAGACGATTGTTTGAGAATATCAATCAGACTTTTCAAGGAAACTCAAAGAGCTTAAACCAAGATGAGGTAGCATCACAATCTTTTTCAAACGTTTCTTCGGCTTCTAATGGAAGTAATGACCAGCAATTGGACATGTTTTCTAATGTATCTAGCGATACTGCGATAGATTTTCCAGGCTCTGGTTTTATTCAAATTGATAATAAAGATCATCATTATCAATTTATAAACACAAATACAGGTCATCATATTCTGCTTAAAAAACTTCTTGCCCAGAAATTAGTCTGTTTTGATACCGAAACTACAAGTTTAGACACTTTTTTGGCGGAGTTAGTTGGTATCGCATTTTCTTTTGAGCCTGGCAAAGGATATTATGCTGTTTTCCCAGAAGATCAGATAGAAGCACAAAAAATTATCGAAATCTACCGACCCTTTTTCGAAAAGGATTCTATTGTAAAAGTGGGGCAAAATTTAAAATACGATATTAAAGTACTACACAATTACAATATCGAGGTTCAGGGTGAAGTATTCGACACTATGATTGCCCATTATTTGATCAACCCTGATATGCGCCACAACATGGATGTTTTGGCTGAAACTTATTTAAATTATCAGCCGGTACCTATTGAAAATCTCATCGGAAAAAAAGGCGTGAATCAAGGAAATATGCGTGATGTAGATTTGGAAAAACAAACAGAGTATGCTGTTGAAGATGCCGACATCACATTACAGCTCATGCATATTTTTGAACCTGAATTAGTCAAAAATAAATTATCTGAATTATATCAAAAAATTGAAGCTCCGCTCATAATTGTTTTGGCCAATATGGAATTGGAAGGGATCAATATAAATAATAATGTTTTAAACGGATTATCACAAGAATTAGAAAAGGATACAGCAGAATTAGAAAGGAAGATTTACGCTCAAGCAAAAACCGAATTCAATTTGGCCTCGCCAAAACAGTTAGGTATTGTTTTATTTGAGGAATTAAAATTGGTTGATAAACCAAAAAAAACGAAAACTGGTCAATATGGAACAGGTGAAGAAGTTCTATCCAAGTTGGCAGAAAAGCATCCTATTGTCAAAGACATTTTAGATTGGAGAAGTTTAGTTAAATTGAAAAATACATACGTAGATTCATTACCAAACGAAATAAATAAGAAAACAGGGAGAATTCATACTACCTATAGCCAAGCGGTAGCAGCAACCGGACGCTTGAGTTCGAATAATCCTAACCTTCAAAATATTCCCATAAGGACTGAAAGGGGAAGAGAAATCAGAAAGGCCTTTATCCCGAGAAACGAAGATTACGTTTTATTAGCGGCAGATTATTCTCAAATAGAATTGAGATTAATTGCAGAATTGAGCAATGATAGTGAATTGAAGTCAGCATTTGAAAGAGGTGAAGACATTCACAAATCTACGGCTTCAAAAGTGTTTAATGTACCATTAGATGAGGTTACTCGAGAACAGAGAAGTTATGCTAAAACGGTAAATTTCGGAATTATTTATGGCGTTTCAGCATTTGGATTAAGTCAGCAGACCGATTTAAGTCGAGGAGAATCCAAAGAATTAATTGAGAATTACTACAAAACTTATCCTACTTTAAGAGCATACATTGATCAGCAAATTGATTTCGCCAGAGAACACGGATATGTTGAAACTATTCTGGGAAGACGTAGGTATTTAAAAAATATCAACTCAAGAAATGCAGTAGTTCGCTCAGGTGATGAACGAAATGCGGTAAATGCGCCAATTCAAGGTAGTGCTGCAGATATTATCAAAATTGCCATGATCAACTTACATAAAATTCTAGAGGAAGGGAAATATAGATCAAAAATGATACTTCAAGTGCATGACGAATTGGTGTTTGACGTTCACAAAGATGAATTGAGCATTCTAAAACCTATCATAAAAGAAGAAATGGAAAGTGCCTATCAACTCTCCATACCATTAATAGTCGACTTGGGTGAAGGAAAAAACTGGCTGGAAGCACATTAAAATTCGAAAATAAAGTTCTTGAAATCAATTTATTGTAAGTAAATCCTTCTTTAAACATTTATTCCAAAAATCCCTTTTGTTAAATACATATTTTATTGTACTTTTGCACACTCTTTTTACTAAAAGAGAAAAGGAAGTTTAATATTAACAAAAAATTTAATTGTGAATACATTAAGTTACAAAACAGTGTCGGCCAACAAAAACACCGTAAACAAGGAGTGGGTTGTGGTTGATGCAGACGGTCAAACGTTGGGTCGTCTAGCCTCTAAGGTAGCAAAGCTCATCAGAGGTAAATACAAACCAAATTACACTCCGCATGTAGACTGTGGAGATAATGTAGTGGTTATCAACGCTGAGAAAATTAATTTAACCGGGAAAAAATGGGATGCGAAAACTTACATTCGCCACACTGGCTTTCCTGGTGGACAAAGAACTCTTTCTGCATCAGAAATGTACAAAAAAGATCCTACTAGGTTAGTGGAGAAAGCAGTAAAAGGAATGTTACCAAAAACCAAATTGGGTGCTGACTTGTTCAGAAATTTGTATGTATACAGTGGTACTGACCACTTGCAAACAGCACAAAACCCAAAATCTATTAACCTAAACGATTTAATGTAATATGGAAACTATTCATAAAATAGGTAGAAGAAAAACCGCAGTTGCGCGTGTTTACTTATCAAAAGGTAAAGGTAACATTACAGTTAACGAAAGAGAATTTAACAACTATTTCACTACAGATACTTTACGTTACAAAGTTTTACAACCATTAAATTTAACCAACAACTTGGAAAATTTTGATGTTACTGTAAATGTATTTGGCGGAGGAGTAACTGGACAAGCCGAAGCTATTCGTTTAGGCATATCAAGAGCATTGGTTGCTTTGGACGAAGAGAATAAATCTGTTCTTAAACCAGAAGGATTATTGACAAGAGATCCAAGAATGGTGGAAAGAAAGAAATTCGGTCAGAAAAAAGCGAGAAAGAAATTCCAATTCTCAAAACGTTAATATCATTATTTATAAATTATTTAAACCATTGTTGTCGTTTTTCAAGTCTAGCATCCAAATAAGGAAGACCGATCGTATCGCTACTTCTTTATTGCTACTAAAACGGAACGTAAACTAAACACAAAATGGCAAACGTAGAAATTCAAGATTTAATTGACGCCGGGGTACATTTTGGTCACTTGACCAGAAAATGGGATCCTAACATGGCCAACTACATTCACACTGAACGTAAAGGAATTCATATTATCGACCTTTACAAAACCAGAGCTAAGATGGACGAAGCTGCTAAAGCTTTGAAAAAAATTGCTGCTTCTGGAAGAAAAGTGTTGTTTGTAGCAACCAAAAAACAAGCAAAAGACATTGTAGCTGCAAAAGCTGAGTCGGTAAATATGCCTTACATCACAGAAAGATGGCCAGGTGGTATGTTGACAAATTTCGTAACAATTAGAAAAGCAGTAAAAAAAATGAGTCAGATCGATCGTATGAAAAAAGATGGATCATTCGATGCTTTATCTAAAAGAGAGAAATTACAGATCAACCGTTTAAGAGCAAAATTAGAGAAAAACTTAGGTTCTATCGTTGATATGACCAGAATTCCTGGTGCTCTTTTAGTAGTTGACGTAAAACGTGAGCACATTGCAATTGCTGAAGCACAAAAATTGAATATTCCAATTTTTGCGATGGTAGATACAAACTCAGATCCTAGACCGATTGATTTTGTTATTCCATCAAATGATGACGCGTCAAAATCGATAGAAAAAGTATTAGCGCATTTAACTGATGCAATTGGTGAAGGTTTATCTGAAAGAAAATCAAACAAAGACACCAAAGAAGAAGTGAGTGCCACTGCAGAATAACTAAAATAGGTTGAATCATAAAAAGAGGCTTCAAATCCTGAAGCTTCTTTTTCAAATAAACAAAAAAAATTATGGCAAATATTACCGCCGCAGACGTAAACAAATTAAGACAAGCTACTGGTGCAGGAATGATGGACTGCAAAAAAGCCTTGGTAGAATCTAATGGAGACTTTGAAAAAGCAATAGAATTTTTGAGAAAAAAAGGTCAAAAAGTTGCTGCGAATAGAGCCGACAGAGAATCAACAGAAGGAGCTGCAATTGCAAAAGTAAATGAAGATCACACTTCTGGTGTTTCAATTGTTTTAGCTTGTGAAACTGATTTTGTTGGTAAAAACGAAAGCTTTGTTACTTTAGCCAATAAATTAGCAGACATCGCTTTAACATGCGAATCAAAAGAGGATTTATTAAGTGCCTCTATTGACGGAATGACAGTTGCTGACAAATTAATCGAGCAGACAGGTGTAATTGGTGAAAAAATAGAAATTCCTAGTTTCCAAAAAATTAACGCCCCTTATGTATCGAGCTATATCCACGCTGGCAACAAAATTGCCTCATTGGTAGGCCTTTCTGGAAAAGGAAATGGAGCTGAAGAGGTAGCAAAAGATATTGCAATGCAAGTTGCTGCTATGAATCCGTTAGCACTTGATGAAGCCGGTGTTGATGCGAGCATTATTGAAAAAGAAATAGAAATTGCAAAAGATCAATTAAGAGCAGAAGGGAAACCTGAAGAAATGCTTGATAAAATTGCAAAAGGAAAACTAAATAGATTCTTTAAAGAAAATACCTTGATCAATCAAGATTTTATTAAAGACAATAAAATGAGTGTTTCACAATACGTAAAGACATTAGGGAAAGACGTAAATGTAGTCGATTTCAAACGTGTTGCACTAGGTTAATAAGCCTATGAAAATATGAAGATCCCCGATAAGTTTTTATCGGGGATTTTTTTTATCTTAAGTTTAAATCGCAAATGCTTAGATATAAAAATTAGTATATTTGCAAAACCAATTTTCAGTCCTTAGAATGAAATATAAAAGAGTCTTATTAAAATTAAGTGGAGAATCCTTAATGGGTGACCAAAATTACGGAATAGACGGCACTCGTATTTCAGATTATGCCAAAGAAATAAAGCAAGTCGTAGACTCAGGTACTGAAGTTGCTATCGTTATTGGAGGAGGAAATATTTTTAGAGGATTAGCCGCCGCGAGCAAGGGAATGGATAGAGTTCAAGGTGATTATATGGGTATGTTGGCAACCGTTATCAATAGTCTTGCTTTGCAAAGTAGTTTAGAAGAAATAGGCGTGCAAACGAGATTGTTGACAGCGATCAAAATGGAGCAAATTGCAGAACCTTTTATCAAAAGAAGAGCAGTTCGTCATTTAGAAAAAGGAAGGGTCGTTATATTTGGAGCAGGCACCGGAAATCCCTATTTTACAACCGATACTGCCGCCGTTCTCAGAGCCATAGAAATTGGTGCCGATGTTATTTTAAAAGGAACTAGGGTGGATGGTGTATATACGGCTGATCCTGAAAAAGACAGCAATGCAATCAAATTTGACGAAATAACCTTCAAAGAGGTTATGGAAAAAGGGCTGAAAGTTATGGATATGACTGCTTTTACCCTTAGTGAAGAAAATGAGTTGCCTATTATTGTTTTTGATATGAACAAAAAAGGTAATCTTTCAAAAATTGTTTCTGGAGAGAATGTTGGAACAATTGTGGATTTGTAAAAAAGTAAAATTCTAATATCATGAACGAAGAAATTCAATTTGTTTTAGACAGCGTGGAAGAACAGATGTCAAAAGCCATATCACATCTTGAATATGAATTTACAAATATTAGAGCTGGGAAAGCTTCGCCAATTATGCTCAAAAGTGTAATGGTAAATTATTACGGTGCCAGTACGCCACTTTCCCAAGTTGCGAATGTAAATACATTGGACGCACATACTTTAACCGTTCAGCCATGGGAAAAATCTATGATCCAGGAAATTGAAAAAGGAATTCAGAATGCTAACTTGGGCTTTAATCCCATGAATAATGGTGAAAGCATTATTATAAATGTTCCAGTACTCACAGAAGAACGACGAAGAGATCTAGTCAAACAAGCTAAAGCCTTAAGTGAACTTGCTAAGGTAAGTATAAGAAATGATAGAAAAGAAGCCAACAATGAATTAAAAAAGCTGGATATTTCTGAAGATCTTAGAAAAAATGCCGAAGTTGATGTGCAAGAACTCACTGATAAGTATAGTAAAATAGTAGATGAACACTTAAAAATTAAAGAAGAGGAAATAATGAAGGTCTAGCCTTTGTGTTACCTGGTTATGGAAACTCATCCACAATCAAATAATCCTTCTCTATAACCCAGGTAGTAAACAGATGAATTTTTGGGTAAGAGTTTCAAGATTTATATTAAAGCAGAGAATACTTATTCTAATTATTCTCGTGCTTATTACCGCTTTCCTCGCATCTAAGATTAAATACCTCGAATTTTCTCATACTGAGGCGAACCTGTTGCCCTCCAATCATATAGAAAATATACGATACGACAAATTTCTTGAAATTTTTGGAGAAGAAGGAAACCTTATCCTTTTGGCCGTTAACGACGAATCTTTATTCGAAGTTGAAAATTTTAGTGATTGGATAGATTTAGCTCATAGACTTGATACATTTAGTCAAGTAGATTTAACTATTTCCGTTGCGGATATTAAAAAACTGACCAAAGATACTGAGAACGAAAAATTCACAGTAGAACCTCTCTATAGTTTAAAACCATCTAGCAAAGAGGACATAGAAAAAATTAGGTATGAATTATTTCATGATTTACCTTTTTTTGATCATTTATTGTACAACAAAGAAACAGGTACGCTTCAAACAGCCATTTATCTCGATAAATCGATAGTAAATACGCCTATAAGAGAAAGGTTTGTCTTTGATGATCTCAATCCTATTATTGAAGAATTTGAGCAAAGAACTGGTTTGGATGTCAGGGTATCGGGTATGCCCTATATCAGAACCATGAATGCCCAAAACATTATCGATGAAATTGGGATGTTCGTCGGTTTGGCACTAGGCATTACATCTCTTATTTTCTTTGTATTCTTTAGATCTTTTAGAGCAACATTTATTACCATGGTAGTTGTGAGCATTGGGGTAATATGGGCTCTTGGTTTTATTGGCTGGTTTAGGTATGAGATCTCTGTTCTCATGGCTTTGATCCCACCTTTGATCATCGTAATTGGGGTGCCGAATGCCATCTTTTTAATTAATAAATATCAACAGGAAGTTAAAAATCACGGTAATCAAGCAAAATCCTTACAAAGAGTTATATCTAAAATAGGTAATGCAACTTTGATGACCAATCTGACCACAGCTTCTGGTTTTGCTACCTTTATATTCACAAAAAGTCAGCTTCTAAAAGAATTTGGAATCATCGCATCCATTAATATAATGGCCATTTTTTTCTTATCACTATTTATAATTCCAATCATCTATAGTTTTATGCACAAACCCAAAGAGCAACATTTGGAGCATTTGGAAAGAAAATGGATGGAAAAAGTGGTGAGTTGGATGGAAAATATGGTTCGTCATAACAGAATTGGTATTTATATTACAACTGTTATCATCATCATTATCAGTTTAATTGGTGTATATATGATTAAGGTCTCCGGCAGTTTGATTGAGGACATGCCTAAAGGGAAAACATTTTATAAAGACATCCAATTTTTTGAAGATGAATTTGGCGGAATTATGCCACTTGAAATTGTAGTTGATACAAAGAAAAAGAAAGGGGTGATGAATTTGACTACGCTTAAGCGGATGAATAAGCTGGAAGAAGAAATTGATGAAATTCCTGAACTCTCTAAGCCTATTTCTGTTTTAAACGTGGTAAAATACGCCAAACAAGCCTACTATAATGGGAACCCCGATTATTATCAACTGCCATCGCAACAAGAACAGAGTTTTATTCTTTCATATTCTAAAAATTCTGGTGCTCAGGCAGAGATGTTAGAAAATTTTGTCGACTCGACAGGTCAATATGCACGCATGACTACTTTTATGAAGGATATTGGTACTGAAAAAATGGAAGAAATTGAAAACAGGTTAAGAGAAAAAGTAAAAAAGAATTTTCCAGAGCAAAAATATGAGGTTTCTTTAACCGGTAAAGCCTTAGTTTTTCTTAAAGGTACCAACTATTTGGTAAAAAATCTCGTAATATCTTTATCGCTCGCCATTTTATTGATTTCTCTTTTGATGGCTTGGATGTTTAGGTCGTATAAAATGATACTCATTTCGTTGATACCTAACATCTTACCCCTTTTAATGACTGCCGGAGTGATGGGTTACTTAGGTGTTCCTATAAAACCATCAACCATTTTAGTGTTTAGTATCGCTTTTGGTATTTCGGTGGATGATACGATACATTTTCTGGCAAAATACCGTCAAGAGCTTATCGCTCATAAATGGAATGTAAGAAAATCTGTATATGGTGCTTTGCGTGAAACGGGTACAAGTATGTTTTATACCTCCGTAGTACTTTTCTTTGGCTTTTTGGTATTTACCGTATCGAGTTTTGGTGGAACAAAAGCTTTGGGAGGATTAGTCTCAATCACTCTTTTATTTGCCATGGGTGCCAATTTATTGTTACTACCTTCACTTCTATTATCTTTAGAATCAGCCATTGCTAATAAAAAAACGTTTAAAAAACCTGCTATCGCAATCATTCCAAGAGATGACGATGATACTGATAGTTTAACCGATGATATGCCATGAAAGGAATTATTTTAGCCGGGGGTAGTGGTACCCGATTACATCCACTTACACTTGCAATAAGTAAACAGCTCATGCCAATTTACGATAAACCGATGATCTATTATCCTCTATCGGTTTTGATGTTGGCTGGTATAAAAGAAATTCTGATTATATCTACCCCTCATGATTTACCATCTTTCGAAAAACTTTTGGGTGATGGCTCCAGATTGGGTTGTAAATTCAGTTATGCCGTTCAAGAAGTGCCAAATGGACTCGCTCAAGCTTTTGTTATCGGGAAAGATTTTATAGGAAATGATTCTGTTGCCCTTATCTTGGGTGATAATATTTTTTATGGAACAGATTTGCACAGAAGACTCATAGAGGCTGCAGAGCCTGAAGGGGGAGTCGTTTTTGCCTACCATGTAAGAGATCCTGAGAGATATGGAGTGGTTGAATTTGATGAGGCAGATAACGTATTGTCGATAGAAGAAAAACCGCAGAAACCAAAATCAAATTATGCAGTTCCTGGTTTATATTTTTATGACAATGAGGTTATTCAAATTGCAGAAAGTTTAAAGCCATCAGCAAGAGGAGAATTCGAGATCACCGATATCAATAAAGCCTATCTCGCAAAAGGGAAACTCAAAGTTGGAGTTTTTAATAGGGGAACTGCCTGGTTGGATACAGGAACTTTCGACTCCCTTATTCAAGCACAACAATTTGTTCAGGTGATTGAAGAGAGGCAAGGTTTAAAAATTGGATGTATAGAAGAAGTTGCCTTTAGAAAAGGCTTTATCAATGAGACTAAATTAAAAGAAATTGCTGATCCATTATTAAAAAGTGGTTATGGTAATTATCTTTTGAGCTTGATAAAAAATAGTTAAAAGAGCACTTGAATAGGCCTAATTATTACATATGAAATTTTATCTTTGCGGGTCGTTAAAAATGAAAATAATTTCACATAATGAATAGGATAAGTATTGCAGAATTATTAGTGTCTGATAATTATTTACACGAAGTAACCGTTAAAGGATGGGTAAGAACATTTAGAAGTAATCGTTTTATTGCATTAAATGATGGCTCTACAATTAAAAATATACAATGCGTAATTGATTTTGAAAAAACTGATCCATCAATCATTAAAAGAATAACAACTGGTGCAGCCTTATCTATTACCGGATTGCTTGCTGAAAGTGTTGGCGCCGGTCAAAGTGTAGAAATTCAGGTATCTAAAATTGAAGTTTTAGGAGATTCAAATCCCGAAAAGTATCCCATTCAACCTAAAAAGCATAGTTTCGAGTTTCTAAGAGAACAGGCTCATTTGCGCATTCGAACAAATACCTTCAGTGCTGTAATGCGCTTGAGGTCTGCCTTGTCTTTTGCTATTCATGATTATTTCACAAAGAATGGCTTTTATAATGTACATACGCCCATCATTACAGGAAGTGATGCAGAAGGTGCTGGTGAAATGTTTAGGGTAAGTACACTAAACCCCATGAATCCTCCAAAAAATGAAGCGGGTGAAATTGATTTTACGCAAGATTTCTTTGGAAAAGAAACTAATCTTACTGTTTCCGGACAACTAGAAGCCGAAACTTATGCCATGGCATTAGGAAAAGTATATACGTTCGGCCCAACATTTAGAGCCGAAAACTCTAATACTTCTCGACATCTTGCTGAATTCTGGATGATTGAGCCCGAAGTGGCATTCAATAATTTGGACGCCAATATGGACTTGGCTGAAGACTTCATTAAATCTGTACTAAAATATATTTTAGAAAATTGTAAAGATGATCTAGACTTCTTGAATCAAAGATTTTTAGACGAAGAAAAAACGAAACCTGCCAACCAAAGAAGCGAAATGTCTCTGTTAGAAAAACTCAATTTTGTGATAGAGAATAATTTCAAGCGAGTAAGTTATACAGAGGCGATTGAAATTTTAAAGAATAGCAAACCAAATAAAAAGAAAAAGTTTCAATATTTAATTACTGAGTGGGGGGCAGATCTTCAAAGTGAACATGAACGTTTCTTAGTAGAAACTCACTTTAAATGCCCTGTTATCTTATTTGATTATCCGGCAAAGATTAAGGCATTTTACATGCGATTAAACGAAGATGGTAAAACAGTAAGAGCAATGGATGTGCTCTTTCCTGGAATCGGAGAAATTGTTGGTGGAAGTCAAAGAGAAGAGCGTTTAGATGTTTTATTAGAGAAAATTAAAACATTTGAAATTGATGAAAAAGAATTGTGGTGGTATTTGGACACAAGACGTTTTGGTACTGCTATACATTCAGGGTTTGGATTAGGATTTGAGCGTTTAGTTCAATTTGCAACGGGTATGGGCAATATTAGAGATGTCATACCATTCCCAAGAACTCCTCAAAACGCAGAATTTTAGAACTTTTTGCAGTAAAATCAACTGTTCTATAATAAATGGGTTAAAAATTGGTTAAAGTGTAGCTCGTATGAATACTGTACGGCTTAATTTGATTATATTTTTAAGTAAATTTATAGTACAAACCTTTTTTATGCTCAAACAAAGCTTACAGCAAAAACTTCAACAGAAGTTATCACCTCAACAAATTCAATTGATGAAACTAATCCAATTGCCAACAATGGCATTTGAACAAAAGATTTCTCAAGAAATTGAAGAAAATCCGGCTTTAGAAAGTGGCCGAGAGGGAAATGACGAGTATGACATGATGGATTCATCAAATGATTTTGAAGATACAGGCAATGAGAAAATTGAAACAGAAATCAATATTGATGAATATTTAAGTGATGATGAAGTGCCTAGTTATAAACTTCAAGTAAACAATTCTTCTAGCGATGATGATGATTATCGTATCCCCTTTTCTGGTGGCACTACATTCAATCAGTTTTTAAAGAATCAATTAAACACTTATCATTTAACAGAACAAGAATCTCAAATCGCAGAGTTTATTGTAGGTAGTATTGATGATAATGGTTATCTAAGAAGGCCTATTGAAGATATTGTAGATGATTTAGCCTTTTCTGAAAATTTATTTACAACAGAGGATGAAGTAGAAAAAGTCCTAGAAATTGTGCAGCAACTTGATCCTCCCGGAGTTGGATCACGCAATTTAAAAGAGTGTTTGATTATTCAATTAAAACAAAAAACCGAGACAAAAGACAGATTAGTTGCCATTGATATTCTTGAAAACTCTTTCGATATTTTCGTAAAGAAGCATTATGACAAACTTATTCAAAAACATAATTTAACTAGAGAAGAATTAAAAAGAGTAATAGGTGAGATTGAAAAATTGAATCCAAAACCAGGAGGATCATTTAGTGGAGGCAACTCGAATGTAGAACATATAGTACCGGATTTTACAATTAGAATTAATGATGGAGAGTTAGATTTGAGTTTAAATGCCAGAAATGCTCCTGAGCTAAAAATTTCAAAAGATTACAGCGAAATGCTACAGGGATATTCTGAGGCAAAAGATAAAACAAAAACGCAAAAGGATGCTGTCATTTTTATCAAACAAAAACTCGATGCAGCCAAATGGTTTATAGATGCAATCAAACAGAGACAACAGACTTTACTTTTTACTATGGATGCTATCATGAATCATCAGAAGGAGTACTTTCTCACCGGAGATGAAAGAAATTTAAAGCCCATGGTTTTAAAAGATATTGCCGAAAAAATTGGTATGGATGTGTCTACTGTTTCACGCGTTGCAAATAGCAAATACGTTGATACACCTTAC
This sequence comes from Namhaeicola litoreus, assembly GCF_042679565.1. Lineage (NCBI taxonomy): Bacteria > Pseudomonadati > Bacteroidota > Flavobacteriia > Flavobacteriales > Flavobacteriaceae > Namhaeicola > Namhaeicola litoreus. The sequence continues at coordinate 368,187 of NZ_JBHTMY010000001.1, forward strand.
GGAACTAAATTGCTCAAAGATTTCTTTTCAGAGTCTCTTAAAAATGAAAAAGGAGAAGATGTGTCAACAAAGGAAATCAAAAAAATCCTTGAAACAGTAATAGAGAAGGAAGATAAAAAAAACCCACTTACTGATGATAAATTATCAGCGCTTTTAAAAGAGAAAGGTTATCTACTTGCAAGGAGAACAGTTGCTAAATATAGAGAGCAATTGGATATTCCTGTTGCACGACTCAGAAAACAGATTTTGTAAACCATGCTCTCCGTAAGTAAAATTATATCTTATATTTTTCACCCTGTTCTTTTTAGTACGGTTGGGTCTTTGGTTTACTTTATAATTGTGCCTAATCATATTCCTAAAAAACAAGAATACATTATTCTTGCCATCATTTTCGTCAGCACATATATTCTTCCTCTTTTATTGTTATATACTTTGAAACATTTTGGATTGATTGAAAGTTTGGAAATTTTCTCTATTCAAGAACGTAAGTTCCCAGTCATATTTTTAATCATTTTGACCTTTATGTTGGGTAAAATGCTAACTGCTCTTGGAGGGGTAGATTTATTAGGAGTTTCGTTTTACGGAACTTGTATTGGCCTATTACTTATCTATTTGCTCTTTTCTGTTAATATTAAAGCAAGCATTCATACAATGGGAATGGGTACCTTAATTGGCTTTACAATGATAATGAGCTTGTATTACGAAATGAACCTAATTTGGCTTATCGCTATTTTTGTAATTCTTTTTGGTTTTTTAGGGAGTGCTAGACTAGCTTTAAAAGCTCATAAACCATTTGAAGTATATATTGGTGTTCTTATTGGTATTTTTTCTCAACTCGCTGTATTTTCTATTTTATAACGGATAGAATATTATCCCAATCTTCACTTCATTAACCCCAATTACCTTGGCATAACTTTCAGATTCGTTAAATAAATCGCTAATCCCATAGTAACAATATATATTCCATTTGTTAAATCCAGCCGCTAGAGAAATCCCATATTGAAAATCATTAATATCAATTACATCAAATACATCAAAGTCCTCACTTTGCTTAATATTACTGCTGTTGTAAAATGAATAATTAAACTTTAATCCAGGATAGAATCGCCAAAAATTATACTTGGAGGGACTTGAATTTCTAATTCTGAATTCAACAGGAAATTCAACCATGTTCAATACAACTTTATTGCTAGAAGAAATATTATCGTCTGTTGCCCCTTCTACATTCCTAACCTTGAAATAATGTGTGTTTAAATTATAGCCTAACCCGGCTCCTAAACCAATATTCCGAGCCCTATTTAAAGGAATATCTTTAATAAAGCCAACTGTAAAACTATACGAAAAGCCAGTTTGTTTTATCTCCTCTGGCAATTTGATAAGTCTTTGATAACTTAACGAAACATATAATTGATCTTCCAGATAATTTTCATCAAAAACCTGCTCAGTTACATTCAGATCATCTTGGGCAAATGATAAAAAGCCGAAAAGAAATAAAAAATAACAGGGAATTCTCATAATCAATTTTTGATGATATAAAAAAAGGCAATCAAATATACATTCGATTGCCTTTATAAACCTTTAACTAAATTTTTATTTTTTCATATTTCTTGAAATATCTCCCTTTCTGGTCGAATAGTTGATCTTCAAGGCATCTACGTTTCTCAATTCTTCCTTGATATCCGTAATTGTACCAACACTAGATTCAATATCGGCCTTTATAGAAGTTGTCAACAAAGGAACCTCTTCTTCAGGATGCGTTTCACGTTCGGCAAAAACAAAGTATTTCACGTCATTAACATCTGCAAGGCGATCATTTAACTGGATTTTATCACCATTCTGTCCATCGACCTTACCTACATAAATATAACTAACTAAACTTTTACGTTCTAGTTTCTTAACTTCCGTTGCAAAAGGTAATGATTGCTTCACTTTTAATTCAGTTTCACGCATAACAGTAGAAACCATAAAAAAGAATAACAACATAAATACAATGTCAGGCAAAGACGCAGTAGAAATACCTGGCGTTCCTTTTTTCTTCTTTTTAAACTTAGACATATCTATTTATTTAAATGGTTCTGCTTCTGATATAATTTGAGGATATTTCTTTTTAATATTCTCAACTTTTTCTTTTAAACTTTCATTAGACGGATCATTTTCTGAATCCTTTAACAAATCATCATATGATCTTCCATAAAGTTTATTTGCCAATCTATTTCTTAGAACGGTGTAGGCTCCAACCAACTCATTCTGTACGGCAATATATGTACCATAAGACGTTCCTCTATCACTTTCTAATGAAATAATTGCTTTATTCGGGTGGTCTGATGATTCGGGATCTTTTGTTCCCTCACACCAGTCACATTCAGCCGGCTCAGCACCATCAATTGGATTTCCAAGACCTCCACCGTTATCGATAAATTTGATAGCTTCTTCCCTCAATTTATCAACTTGAATAAAGTGTTCTCCTTCAATTAGTATTTCATTGTTTCGGTTAACCGTTACAATAAATACGTTTTTCTCTTTTAATTTTGGAGGTTCAGGCGCATCTGGCGGTTGCTTTTCAGGCAACTTTCTTGATATCCCAGTATCGACGTCCATCGTTGTAGTTACTAAGAAAAAAATCAACAACAAGAACGCAATATCGGCCATAGACCCCGCATTAATTTCCGGTAAATCTCTCCTAGCCATATATTAACCTTTAAATAATGATTTTGCAAAATCAAACAAAAATCCAAAAATGCCGATAGCTCCTAAAATAACTGTGTACCATATTCCAGTACTCACCCATTTTGAAGTGCTTCCAGCCTCTCCATCTTTAATTGTTTTTCCATACATATCAGTAACGGCTCCATCATCTGCAAGCGCATAAGAAATCGCTAATAAAACACCTAAAACAGCTAAAGCCATTAATGTTCTCACTAAAAGTTTAGGATGTTTAATTAAGTTCCAAACTGAAAATACAACAGCTAAAACTGTGGTTATAATCAAAACTATTCTTGCAAATGAAATATACGGAGACACTACGCTATTCTGCAATTCGACCGTTGTTTCGATCGCTTCGTCTCCTGAAACAACTATCCTGACCAAGAAATAAACGGCAATCAAACCGATTAATCCTGCTACCAGAGATAGTATTTTTGAAAAAGTGCTATTCATGATAAAAATTATTTTTTATTTCTGATCAATAGATCAACTAATTTAATTGAAGCGTCCTCCATACCGTTTACAATACTATCAATTTTTGAAATAATGTAGTTGTAAAATATTTGAAGAATAATTGCTACAATCAAACCGAATACTGTTGTCAATAAGGCCACTTTAATACCACCCGCTACTACAGATGGAGAAATATCACCCGCTGCCTCAATCGAGTCAAATGCACTAATCATACCAATTACAGTTCCCATGAACCCAAGCATTGGTGCCAACGCAATAAACAAAGATAACCACGAAACATTCTTTTCTAATAATCCCATTTGAACGCCACCGTAAGCAATCACAGCTTTTTCAGCAGCTTCTACTCCTTCGTCCATTCTGTCTAATCCTTGATAGAAAATTGAAGCAACGGGTCCTTTTGTATTTCTACAAACTTCCTTAGCAGCTTCTACTCCACCACTATTCAATGCCTCTTCCACACTACTTACAAGCTTATCAGTATTTGATGAAGCCATGTTCAAATAAATGATTCTTTCGATTGCAATGGCTAATCCTAAGATCAAAGTCAACAATACGATTCCCATAAAAAATGGACCACCTTCAATAAAACGTTGTTTTAAAACTTGGTGGAATGTTTTGTCTTCAACTACAGGTTCTGCTTGTGCATAGATGCTTTGTACTGAACTTAAGATCATCATACCTGATATTGCCAGGGTTGTAAATACTTTTTTCATTGTTTAAATCTTTGTTTTTTAAATTTAGTTAACGGGTTAAAGATATAAAATTTTATCTATAAAAATACTTTCTGCGGAGAGAAAGGGATTCGAACCCTTGTTACAATTTCTCATAAACACGCTTTCCAAGCGTGCGCCTTAAGCCACTCGGCCACCTCTCCTCGATTGCTTTTTATCAAGCGGCAATTAACAAAAAATTCTTAAGGTGGAAAAATTATATTTCAAAAAAAACATTGCTAAATTGACATTTCCCCGCGAAGTGATAACTCAAAATAATGTTTAAATTCTTCGAGACTTAAATTCTGACCCAAAAGATATTTCAACTTGGCTATTGCCGATTCTGTAGTAATATCGCGTCCATTAACTACACCTATCTCCCTTAACTTCTTACTCGTTTCATAGAATCCCATGACCACAGTACCTGAAATGCATTGTGTAACATTTATGATAGGTATACCCTTTTGAATCGTTTTTTTCAACAAATCTATAAACCAATCATTTGTGGGAGCATTTCCGGCCCCATATGTTTCTAATATTACTCCTCGTAACTGAGGTATTTGCAGTGTGTTTTTTATTACTTCCTCTGTAATACCAGGAAAAAGTTTCAGAATAACTACATTTTCATCTAAGTTTTTACGCACAACCATGGGCACATTTTTATTTGCTCTTAAAAGTGCCGAATGATTAAAACTTAAATTGACACCACTTTCACAAAGTGCCGGAAAATTTGGGGATTGAAACGCATCAAATTGATCAGCGCTTATTTTCTTCGTCCTGTTCGCCCGGTAAAGCTTATATTCAAAATACAATCCAACTTCTTGAATTTTAGGAGAATTATTCTCTCTGGTAGACGCAATTTGTATGGAAGTAATTAAGTTTTCCTTGGCGTCAGTCCTAAAATCACCAATCGGCAATTGAGAACCTGTAAATATGACCGGTTTAGCTAAATTCTCTAACATAAAACTTACTGCTGAAGACGTGTAAGACATCGTATCTGTTCCAGTTAAGACCACAAAACCATCAACTTCTGAATAATATTTCTCAATCAAGTCTACAATTTGAATCCATGATTGGGTATTCATATTTGAGGAGTCTATAGGTTCAGAAAAAGAAACTGACTCAATATGACAGTCGAGCAAATTTAACTCTGGAATATTTTTCTTAATTCCGGAAAAATCGAAAGAACGAAGCGCACCATCTTTACTTTCCTTTACCATGCCTATAGTCCCTCCGGTATAAATGATTAAAATTTTCGGAATTTTTGTCATATTTTTAAAATTGGAATAATTTATGCTATATCTTTCGTCGTATAACAAATCAAATTTAAAATAAAAATATATGTCAGGAGCTTATATATTAATTCTTTTGGTTGGCGGATTGGGCATGTTGGTGCAGATGAAACTCAAAAGTAAGTTTAAAAAATATTCTCACTTACACTTAGCAAATGGTTTAAGTGGTAGAGAAATTGCAGAAAAAATGTTAGCTGACAACAATATTAATGATGTCAAAGTAATCTCTACAAGAGGTAGTTTAACTGATCATTATAATCCTACAAATAGGACGGTTAACTTAAGTGAATCTGTATATAATCAGCGTAATGCTGCAGCTGCTGCTGTAGCCGCCCATGAATGTGGACACGCAGTGCAACATGCAAAATCATATAAGTGGCTAGAAATGCGTTCGAAACTTGTACCAACTGTAAATATCTCGTCTAAATTTGCCTCATTTTTACTTATTGCGGGTATTTTTACGGTCAACACTTTTCCGTCGCTATTATTAGCCGGAATCATCTTTTTTGCAGCTACTGTTTTGTTCAGCTTTATTACTTTACCTGTAGAGTATGATGCGAGTAACAGAGCTTTAGCTTGGTTAAATGATAAGAATATGTTGACAGAGAATGAACAAAATGCAGCCAAAGATTCTTTAAAATGGGCGGCGCGAACCTATGTCGTTGCAGCCGTAAGCTCTTTGATAACCTTGCTATATTACCTCAACATTTATAATAGTAGATCGTAAATTAGATTTTAATTTGTCTATCGATTTGTTGTTCTAAAGAAATAAAAGTCTCGGTTCGAGAAACACCTTTTATATTTTGAATACGATGATTGAGCACCTGCATGAGGTGCTCATTGTCTTTACATGAAATTTTTACAAAGATGGCGTAATTACCGGTGGTATAATGGCTTTCGACAACTTCTTCGATTTCTTTTAGTCGATTTACTGCATCTTTATATTTACTAGAACTTTCTAGAAAAATTCCAACAAAAGCCAAGGTTTTATAACCTAAAACTTTAGGATTCAATACAAACTTCGATCCTGCCAAAATACCAGAAGCCTCGAGTTTTCGAAGTCGCTGATGGATCGCAGCTCCAGAAATCCCTACTTCTCTTGCTATACTTAAAATAGGTGTTCTTGCATCGTTAATCAAACGATTTAGAATAATCTTGTCTATTCCGTCTATGAGATATTGTTCTTTCTTCATTTTTTGTTCGATAAAAGTAAAAAAGGATAAGCAAATGCCTATCCTTTTTATCAATTATTTATTTTGAGTATCTTATTGATCTTCCTTTTTCATGACGAAATCTTCCATAAATTTGGTGGTGTAATTACCCGATACATAATTTGGATCGTCCATTAATTGTCTATGGAAAGGAATTGTTGTTTTTATTCCTTCAATAACAAATTCATCCAAAGCTCTTTTCATTTTTGAAATTGCCTCTTCACGTGTTTGCGCGGTAACAATTAATTTTGCGATCATTGAATCGTAATTTGGAGGAATTGTATATCCTGCATAGACGTGGGTGTCAAGCCTTACACCGTGACCACCTGGCGCATGAAAAGTAGTAATTTTTCCGGGAGAAGGTCTAAAACCATTATATGGATCCTCTGCATTAATTCTGCATTCAATAGAATGTTGATTCGGGAAATAATTGATTCCCAAAATTGGTACATTATAAGCTACCTTAATTTGCTCACGAATTAAATCGAAATTACCAATCACTTGTTCTGTAATAGGATGTTCTACCTGTATCCTGGTGTTCATCTCCATAAAATAGAATTTCCTGTTTTTATCAACCAAAAACTCTATGGTGCCAGCTCCTTCATATTTTATAAACTCCGCGGCTTTAACAGCAGCTTCACCCATTTTCTTTCTTAATGAATCGGTCATAAATGGCGAAGGCGTTTCTTCCGTTAGCTTTTGATGCCTCCTTTGAATAGAGCAATCTCTTTCTGATAAATGGCATGCCCTTCCACTAGAATCACCTACAATTTGAATTTCTATGTGCCGTGGTTCTTCAATTAACTTTTCCATGTACATTCCGTCATTGCCAAAAGCAGCTTTTGCCTCTGTCCTTGCAGAACTCCATGCATTTTTCAGATCTTCAATTTTCCAAACGGCACGCATTCCCTTTCCACCGCCGCCAGCTGTTGCTTTCAACATTACAGGAAAGCCAATTTCTTTAGCTACTTTTTCTGCAACTTCGTAGGTTTCAAGAATTCCATCAGAACCTGGTACTGTTGGAACTCCTGCTTTCTTCATAGTTTCCTTCGCGGTTGCCTTATCCCCCATTTTACTGATCATTTCGGGAGAAGCTCCAATAAATTTAATTCCGTGTTCTTCACAAATTTTAGAAAATCGTGCATTTTCAGAAAGAAAACCATACCCTGGATGAATGGCATCCGCATTTGTAATTTCTGCTGCCGAAATAATATTCGACATTTTTAAATAAGAATCTGAACTCGACGGCGGACCAATACAAACGGCCTCATCAGCAAAACGCACATGCAAACTTTCTTTATCTGCAGTGGAGTAAACCGCGACTGATTTGATACCCATTTCCCTACAGGTACGGATAACACGAAGTGCAATTTCACCTCTATTTGCAATTAATATTTTCTTAAACATCCTCTAAAAAATTTATTTTAATTCGGATTTTTAATTTAACAAATCAAGACTAAGATGGATCTACCAAATACAATGGCTGATCAAATTCTACCGGTGAAGAATCATCCACTAAAATTTCAACAATAGTTCCTGACACCTCAGATTCAACTTCATTAAATAATTTCATCGCCTCAATAATACATACTGTATCACCTACAGAAACTCTATCACCAACTTTAACAAATGGAGGTGATTCTGGAGAAGATTTTCGGTAGAAAGTTCCAATAATTGGTGATTTAATTGTTAAAAATTTAGATTTTTCAGCTGCTCCCTGACTTGGTGTCTCAACTTTTGCAGCTGGTTGACTTGCTGAAACTACTTGTGTAACAGTTTCTACAGGAGCCACTACCGGGATATGCTGAATTTCAGCAACATCATCTCTTTCGGTACCCGTTTTGATCGTAATTTTAAAATCTTTAGTTTCCAGTTTCACTTCACTGGCCCCTGATCTAGCTACAAACTTGATTAAGTTTTGGATTTCTTTAATTTCCATAATTAATTTTTTAACTTATTTATTATAGGCCCATTTTAAGTAAATAGATCCCCATGAGAATCCTCCACCAAAGGCAGCAAAAATAATAACATCACCCTTTTTTAATTGATCCTCGTAATCTGCCAAAAGTAGAGGCAAGGTTGCAGAGGTAGTATTTCCGTAATATTGAATATTCAACATAACTTTAGAAGAGTCTAGTTTCATTCTACTTGCCGTTGCCTCAACAATTCTTTTATTGGCCTGATGTGCTGCTAACCATTGAACATTCTCATTAGTCAAATTATTTTTTTCTAAAATTTTTTCGCAAACATCCGCCATATTAAATACTGCGTTTTTAAAAACAGTTTGACCATCTTGACGTACAAAATGTAATTTATCTTTAACCGTTTCTTGAGAAGTGGTCAGGCACGATCCCCCAGCTGGAACATTTAAAAACTCTCTCCCATTTCCATCAGTACGCAGATATTCATCTAACACACCTAATCCTTCATGGTTAGGTTCAAACAAGGCCGCTCCTGCTCCATCTCCAAAAATAATACACGTTGTACGATCAGTGTAATCAATCATAGAAGAATTCATGTCTGCACCAATTAACAGCACTTTTGAATATTTTCCTGATTCTATGTATCTCGCTGCAACAGACATGCCGTACAAAAAACTCGAACACGCTGATTCTAAATCGAATGCAAATGCATTTTCGGCGCCAATTTTTGCAGCTACATAAGACGCTGTAGATGCTGCTTGCATATCTGGAGTGGCTGTCGCCACAATAACCAATTCAATTTCTTGAGGTTTTACCGAAGTTTTCTTTAACATGTCTTCGGCTGCTTTAATCGCTAAGAATGATGTTCCCTTTCCTTTTTCTTTTAAAATTCGTCTTTCTTTAATTCCGGTTCTTGAAACAATCCATTCATCATTTGTTTCCACCATCGTTTCTAACTCGGAATTAGTGAGAATATATTCTGGTAAATACTTACCTACGGCTGTAATGGCTGCAGTAATTTTTGTCATGACAATATTTTTCTAAAGGGTGAATTTACAACCAAATTTCTAGACAAAATCTTAAAAAAACAGGATACCAAAGTAAAGGAATTTATCAAAGAAATTGACAGAAAAACTTATTTTTTTAATAAAATTGACCAAAAAACACAAAAAAACCCTCAAAAATGAGGGCTTTATCCGTTTTACGCTACAGAAATTTAAGCTGCGTTTTCAGTGGCATCAATTAACACTTGCCCACGGTAATAAAGTTTACCTTCGTGCCAATGAGCTCTATGGTACAAATGTGCCTCACCTGTAGAAGGATCTTTTGCAATTTGAGGCATTGTTGCTTTATAATGCGTTCTTCTTTTATCTCTTCTAGTTTTTGATATTTTTCTTTTAGGATGTGCCATCTCTAAGTTTTTTTATTGGTTATTAACTTCTTTAATTCAGCCCATCTAGGGTCTATCTCTTCTTTTTGTTTCTTTGGTTGCAGCTCTTTTAATTTATCTACGACTTCTGACTTCAAGGTTCCATCTAAAACCCCTGGATGCACTCGCTTTTTTGGCAAAGCCAAAACAATTAATTCAAAAATATACTGTGCCACATTCAGTTTATACTCATCAAATGGTAAAATCAAAAGATCTTCATCATCATCATTAAACTCTGGTCCGAATTTAACTACGATTTCAAAATTGTTCTCAATTTTTTCATCATAGGGCTCGTTACTCACATCACAAGCAACATTTAGCTTACCTTTTGTTTTAAAGTACAACTCCAGAAGGTTACTTTTTTTTACAAAATCAAGAATTACTTCTATCTCGCCTTCTAAAATCTCATCGTATTTAAATAAATCAAAGAACTGTTTATCAATTTTATAAATAAACTGATGTTTCCCTGGTTTTAAACCGGAAAAAGAAATATCGAATTCTTTTAACGGATCTCTCACTTCATTCATTTTGAGCGCGCAAAGATATAAAATTATCTTTTACTTCGAAACTTATCACTTGTTTTTTTCTGATTTTCATTTAGAACCTTTTGCAACCAACTTCTTTTCGTTTAATTCGTTAAACTCACTTCTGTTTTTAAATATTTTAATCGCAGTGAACATAGCCTCTGTAAAGGATTGATGGTTGGATTTGTTTTGACCTGCAATATCATAAGCTGTACCGTGATCCGGCGAAGTTCTAATCTTTGTCAGGCCAGCTGTAAAGTTCACACCTTTACCAAAAGAAAGTGTTTTAAAAGGTGCCAAACCTTGATCGTGGTACATGGCCAAAACTCCATCGAATTGTTTATAGGTTTCAGAACCAAAAAAACCATCTGCCGCATAGGGCCCCAAAACGAGCATATTATTTTCTCGACATTTATCAATCGTTGGCTTTACAATTTCCTCATCTTCTTTTCCTATTAACCCATTATCTCCAGCATGTGGATTTAAACCTAATACGGCTATTTTTGGTTTTCGAATGCTAAAATCACTTTTAAGAGTCTTATGCATAATCTCAACCTTTTCCATAATTCTTTCTTGGGTAATCAAATCTGCCACATCCTTTAAAGGAACGTGGCCTGTAATTAAACCAACTCTCAATGAATCAGCCATTAAAATCATCAAGCTCTTCCCTTGTAATTTTGATTCAAGAAATTCTGTATGGCCATTAAAATTAAATTCTTTTGATTGTATATTCTCCTTGTTAATTGGCGCTGTAATAAGTACATCTATAGCGCCATTTTTCAGTGCTGAAGTAGCACTTTCAAGTGATTTAAACGCATATCTGCCAGAAATTTCTGTAGCCTTTCCCGGCTCAATGTCGACATTCTCTTTCCAGACATTAAATACATTAAATTTATTTGGAAGAACATCATTTAAATTATCAATTCCATAAACTGCAATGTTACTATTCAAGATTTTCTTATAATAACTCATCACTTTCGTAGACCCAAAAACAACAGGAGTGCAAAATTCCAAAACTCTCGCATCTTCAAAGGTTTTTAAAATGACTTCTATTCCAATACCATTGGCATCCCCAATAGAAATACCCACAATTATTTTATCTGATTCTTTCATGTAAATTTTGAAATACTTTAACTTTGACACTTAAAACAATGACAAATTTAGTCATTATAAATTCAAATAATTATGTTTACGGGTATTATCGAAGATATAGGAATAGTAAAAAATATTGAACAAGAGCAACAGAATTTTCACATCACTGTTGAAAGCTCTATTTCGAAGGAATTAAAGATCGACCAAAGCTTAGCTCATGATGGTATATGCCTCACTGTGGTAAATCAAATTGGAAATCAACATACGGTCACTGCAATTCAAGAAACCATGTTAAAGACGAATTTAGGTTCATTAAAGCCCGGTAGTCAATTAAATTTAGAACGCGCAATGATATTAGGAGCGAGATTAGATGGTCATATTGTTCAAGGCCATGTAGACCAGACTGGCATATGCAAAAAAATTGAAGATCAAGATGGAAGTACAATGTTCACCTTTACATATGACTCATCTTTCAGCAATATTACTATTGAAAAAGGATCTATAACGATAAATGGTGTAAGTTTAACTGTTGTGAATTCCAAAAAAAACTCGTTTTCGGTAGCTATTATCCCTTACACAAAAGAAAATACTAATTTCGGACAATTAAAAATTGGGGACACAGTCAATTTAGAATTTGATGTAATTGGGAAATATGTATCAAAACTACTGCAACAGTAGTTAATTTTTTCTATTCTTTATGCTTTTAATGGCATATATTATTCCAGCAGCCATCAATACAAAAAAACCTCCTGTTATTGGAGTGTCGATTGGCGGTGGTGGCGGTGGTGGTCCTTGGGCAAAGACACTGTCAACAATAAAAAGTAGGGAAACGATGACAATGCTTCTCAAGTATTTTTTTTCCATACAAATTCAGTTAGTTGCAAATGAAATAAAAACATTTACGGTGCAAATATATAAAAACGTTTTTTAAAAAACTTAACTTCAACTTAAATATAATTTATTCCTAAGAAACAGTTCGAGTAAAAGCCCGCAATTTCTTTAAAAAACAAAGTTAAATTCATTTTTTTAAACTTTCAAGTATTTTGACGTACATTTTAACTTTTGAATCACTTATTTTTGTTAAAAGCATTGGATTTAATTAATCTTCAAAATTTGCAAAAAAAATTAAGTAAAACTTTGTTCTCAAATATGTTTAAATAAAAAAAGCTCATGTTTCATTACGAAAACAGGAGCCTTTTATTTCTTTTGTGGACCCACCTGGGCTCGAACCAGGGACCACCTGATTATGAGTCAGGTGCTCTAACCAACTGAGCTATGGGTCCAAAATTGGTGTGCAATATTACTATTTTTTTTAATCTTGAACAAGGACAAATTAATTTATTATTTTTACCCAATCAACTTATAAAATCAAACTTTATGAACAACAAAACTATTTTTACAATTTTGTTTATTTTGACTTCTTTCGTTACTTACAGTCAAAAAAAGGTAATCCCAAACAATCCAAATTATCAATACCAATCTGGAAATGATCAAAATACGCAAACTACCATTATTCGCCAAGCACCAACTTTTGAACCCAGCTGGACTTTTGGAGGAAATTTCGGATTTTCGTTTTGGAATGGCGGAACAGATCTTTTAATTGCCCCAAGGGCTTATTATCACGTTTCACCGCGATTCTGGATAGGTCCTGGTCTAATTTACAATTACTCTAGTTACGATACCAGAAACTATGATTACAGCTACAACGCTTTTGGGGGAAGCTTAACTGGCCTTTATAGACCAGCTCCATTCGTGCAATTGTCTGCAGAATTTCAAGAATTATATACGGATAGAAGTTTTGAATACCTAAATACTAAATCCGATGACTCATATTGGAATTCAGCTTTATATCTTGGAGCTTCATTCGTTTCAGGTCATTTCGCATTCGGGTTTCAATACGATGTTTTATATGATGAAGGAAAAAGTCCTTATTCATCAGCATGGACACCTGTCATCAGCTTTTATTTCTAAAATATACTTTCAAAAACTCTTTACTTAAAATGAAATAGACCAACTTTTCATTTAGTTGGTCTATTTTCGTAAAGGCTTTTCTTATTTCCGATTCAGGCACATCAATTCGATATAGTAAGTTCATCAAACCTTGAACGTTTTTATCAAGGCATTTCTTAACAAAACTTCTCAATAATTGAATGAGTTCATGAGCTGATAAACCTTGGTCTATTTGAAAATCATTTCCTGAGAGTTGAAAGTCTTTGTTTAATTGCAATATTATATTTTCAAGCAAATCACTATCTCCAGAAGTGATAAACTTATCCATAGAAAACTTCACCGGTTTCATCAGATCTTTCTCCCCATTAAATATTGCCCAAAACTATTCAAAATTAATTTTTTCTCACTTGGCATTTTCATATCTTCTAAATACTCAAAGGCCTTTTTTGTATAAAAATCTATTTCATTTTTTAATAAAACATCTGCTTTATATTTTTTAAATAAATCTTTTACCCATTTAATTCTTTCGATCTCATTTTCGTTAGTTGAATTGGCACTCAAAAGTTTAAGTTTTTCTTCCGGTGTACAAGCCTCTAATGTTTTTAACATCAAAAAAGTTTTCTTACCCTCTACTATATCACCGCCTATCGTTTTTCCAAAAGATTCATCACCAAAGCTATCTAAAAAGTCATCTTGAAGCTGGAATGCAATGCCTAATGCCAACCCAAATTCATAAATGAGATTAGCCTCTTTATCTTTGGCATTTGACACAATGGCCCCCATTTTTAAAGCACTTCCAATCAAAACCCCTGTTTTTAGCGAAATCATTTTATAATATTCTGAAAGTGAGACTCCATTTGATTTTTCAAAATCCATATCCATTTGCTGTCCTTCGCAAACTTTAAGGGCTGTTTCATTAAATAGTTTGATAATTTTCTTGAAAGATTCTCCTTCATAAAACTCAAAATATTGGTTAGCCATAACCATGAGCGCATCACCTGAAAGTATTCCTGTATTCACATCCCACTTCACATGTACCGTTTGCTTTCCTCGTCTCAAGTCAGCATTATCCATAATATCATCATGGATCAAAGTAAAGTTATGAAACATTTCCACAGCTAAAGCAGCTGGCAAAGCACTGTTAATATCCCCTTTAAACACATCACAGCCCATCATAGTCAGTACTGGTCGTAATCTTTTTCCACCAATACTCATGATATACCAAATAGGATCGTAAAGGTTTCTAGGCTCTAAATTTTGCTCATTTTCTATAATTGATTCGAGATATTTTTCGAAAACTTTTTGATAAGTAGAAATTTCCAATACTTCAGTTTTATAAATTGTTTTTAACCTTTCAAAGATAATATTATCTCAACAATACTTAGGAAACTTTTTTTGTTTTGTAAGTTTCCTTTTGTTTATATTTGCACCCATGAAAAATTCAATCATTCATAAGTCGGCAGAATTATTTCTGAAGTATGGTTTCAAAAGTGTTACTATGGATGATATTGCCACAGAACTTGGCATGTCTAAAAAAACAATTTATACCTATTTTGAAACAAAGACAAAATTAGTTTCAGAAACAGCTCTTCATATTTTCATGGAAATAGAAAATAGTATTACCAAAACCTGTTTAGCGGGATTTTCACCAATACAGGAAATTTATGAAATTAAAACAAATGTCATGAGACAATTGTACAATGAACAATCTTATCCCATGTATCAGCTGCAAAAATATTATCCCAAAATTTTTAATACAATTAAAGCCAAACAATTTGAAATGTTGCAAAGTTGTGTTGTGACAAATTTGAAAAATGGTATTGAACAAGGTTTTTATCGAAAGAATTTAGATGTCAATTTTATTAGTCGATTATATTTTAACGGCATACTTGGTATAAAAAATGTAGAGCTTTTTCCTTCAGAAGAATTTACATCAACTTATTTAATCGATAATTACCTAGACTATCACTTACGAGCTATTACTACAGAAAAAGGACTTAATACACTAATTGAAATACAAAAATGAAAAAAATCATCACCCTATCCTTATTCTTCCAAATGGTTCTAATCCATGCCCAAGAGATTGCTTATTCATTTACACTAGATGAGGCAATTGCCTATGCCATGAATAACAACTATACCGTAAGATTGGCAGATTTAGACATAGAAGAAGCTGAACAAAGAAAATGGGAAACAACAGCTATGGGTTTACCTCATATTGACGGAAAAGTAGATTATTCAAATTTTTTAAAGCAAGCAGTAACTTTAATCCCCAGCGAAATCGTTGGTGGCACTCCAGGAGAATATGAGACCGTCATTTTTGGAACCAAACAAAACTTAAATGCCACCGTCACTCTAAACCAACTTCTCTTTGATGGATCTTATTTAGTTGGATTACAATCTGCCAAAACTTATTTAAAAATATCAGCCCTAGCCAAAGAAAAAACAAATCAATCTGTAAGAGAGGCAGTTATAAATTCTTATGGTGATGTATTGATTGCAGAAGAAACCATTGAGATTTTAGAAAATAACAAGAAAATACTACAGAAGAATCTAAATGAAACGAAAATAATTTTCGAAAATGGATTTACAGAAGAACAGGATGTTGAGCAACAACAAATAACCTTGTCTAATATAGAAAATGAACTTAACAAAGCGATAAGGTATTTGTCCATCGCAAAGCAAATGTTTAATATAACTTTAGGTATTCCTGTAACCCAAGAAGTCATTTTAACTGAAGATTTAGAATCTTTAGGGTTGAGAAGCACAGATCTTGCCTTACTCACCACGCAATTCGATTTAGAAAATCATATTGATTATCAAATTGCGGATAATGAATTAACTACCAATGAGTTAAAAGTGAAATACGAAAAATCTAAGGCTTTACCTTCTTTAAACGCTTTCCTAAACTATTCGGCCTTTGCCAATAATGACAACAATATATTCTTTGAAAACGACGGAAACTGGTTCGATTCTTCTCTGTTTGGAGTTAGCTTAAAGCTTCCTATTTTTAGTAGTTTAGAAAGATCGTCAAGAACGCAACAAGCCAAAATAAACTTATTACAATCTCAAATATCACTAGATGAGACGGCACAAAAACTTCAGCTACAGGTAGATACCGCTAAAAATAAATATCAATTTTCTTTGGACCAGTTTCAAACAACAAAACAAAATCTTGTGCTGGCAGAAAGAATTGCAAACAAAGAACAAATCAAATTTTTTGAAGGTTTAAGTACAAGTTTTAACCTCGCCAATGCGCAGAATCAATTATTTAATACCCAACAATCTTATTTACAAGCCATTTTTGGAATCATACAATCTAAAGTTGAGTTGGAAAATGCGCTAAATAATTTTAACAATTACTAATGAAAACGAATTATCTAATTATAACGTCCTCCATGAAAAATTCATTAATCCTCATCACATTTATGCTAATTTTAAGTTCTTGTGGTGAAAAATCAGAGCTTTCTGTTGAAGAAGTGATTTCAACCGGTGATCTCGAAAAAATAAGAAATCAAAGAACTAACTTAGAAGCAACTTATCACCAACTTTCTGAGCAGATCAAATTACTCGATGAAGCCATTCAGAAATTAGACACCACCGCTAAGTTACCTTTGGTTACAACCCTTTCTGTGGTAAAGCAAAATTTCACACATTATGTTGAGTTACAAGGGAGTGTAAAAACAAAAGAAAATATCATCATTTATCCTGAAATAGCTGGTATTTTGAAAGAAATAACCGTGAAAGAAGGACAACAAGTTAATAAAGGCAAATTACTCGCAATTATTGATGATGGCGGTATGGCACAACAGGTTTCACAAATGGAAATTCAGGTTGATCTAAGCAAAACAACATTTGAAAGACAAGAAAGGCTTTGGAATCAAAAGATTGGAAGCGAAATGGAATATCTTCAATCAAAATCAAATTATGAAGCACAGAAGAAATCATTGGAACAGATGAAAATTCAATTGAGTAAGACAAGGATTACTGCTCCATTTTCTGGGGTAATTGATGATCTAATGACAGAAGAAGGAAGTTTAGTTTCCCCAGGACAATCACCACTTTTTAGAATTGTCAATCTTAAAAACATGTATATAGAGGCTGATGTTCCTGAAAGTTATGTGAATGACATTGTTAAAGATAAACGAGTTGATGTAGAATTTCCTGCATTGGGAAAGAGTATGGAGACAAGCGTAAGACAAGCCGGAAATTTCATCAATCCCGCAAATAGAACATTTAAAGTTGAAATTGCCGTTCCTAATACAGAAAAGCACATCAAACCAAATTTAACAGCTCGCTTAAAAATTAATGATTACAGTAGTGAAAGTGCAATTTTGATTCCTCAAAGTTTAATTACAGAGAATGCCGAAGGGCAACAATACATCTATATAGTAAAAAATAAAAATGATAACAACGAGGCCTTAGCGGAAAAAACATTTATTACAACTGGTAAGACGCAGGGCGATTTAATTGAAGTCTTAAGTGGCTTAGATAGTGGAAATGAAATCATCAAAGAAGGGGCAAGAAGCGTACGAGAAGGTCAACATGTTAAAATTTTGGAACAGTAAACCATGGCAGATCAGAAGAAAATTATAGACAAAGAATTTGGCCTGTCATCATGGGCAATTCACAACAAAACAACCATATACGTGGTCATTTTTGTTATTCTAATGATGGGCATATCAGCATATTACAGCATGCCACGAGAAAGTTTTCCCGAAATTAAAGAAACGAAAATTTATGTGAGTTCTATCTATCCTGGAAATACAGCTGAAGACATAGAAAAACTTATTACAGATCCTCTTGAAGAACAACTCAAGACAGTGAGTAATGTGGTAGAAATTACCTCGACTTCTCAAGAAGATGTTTCTATGATAGTTGTAGAATTTGATGAGAATATTACTGTAGACCAGGCATTACAAAAAGTAAAAGACGAAATTGATTCTGAAACAGCAAATGAAGATTGGCCCACTTTTAATGGAGCAAAAGTTGAACCATCTGTCTTTAATTTGAGTTTATCAGAAGAAATGCCTATCATGAATATCAACATCTCTGGAGATTATCCCATTGATAAGCTAAAATTATTCGGAGAATACTTGCAAGATGAAATCGAAAATCTAAATGAGATTAAGCAAGTTGATATTCGAGGCGCTCAAGAAAAAGAAGTTGAAGTAGCTGTAGATATTTATAAAATGATGGCAGCTACGGTTAGTTTTGACGATATCATTGGTGCTATTAATAATGGAAATGTTACCATGTCTGCCGGAAATATTATCGCCAGCGGACAAAGAAGGACTATTAGAATTGAAGGCGAAATAGAAAACCCTTCTGCACTAGACAATTTTGTAATCAAATCTGAGAATAACAATCCGGTGTACCTAAGAGATGTTGCAGTAGTAACCTTTAAGGACAAAGACCGAACAACCTATGCACGAGAATTTGGAGATCCCGTTGTAATGCTCGATGTAAAAAAACGAGCGGGGAAAAACATGGTTGAGGCTTCAGATAAAATAAGAATTATTGTTGATGAAGCAAAAGAAAATCAGTTCCCAAAAGATTTACAAGTTCAAATTGCCAATGACCAATCCTCTGTAACAATTGGCCAGGTAGATGACCTTGTTAATAATATCATTTTTGGTGTATTACTTGTAGTAACTGTTTTAATGTTCTTCTTAGGATTTAAAAATGCTCTTTTTGTTGGTTTTGCAATACCCATGTCCATGTTCATGTCGCTTATGATTTTGAATATGCTGGGATACACTTTGAATACGATGATCCTTTTCGGTTTAATTATGGGATTGGGTATGTTGGTGGATAACGGAATTGTCGTTGTAGAAAACGTATATCGACTCATGGATGAAGAGGGAATGACCAGAGTTGAGGCTGCCAAAAAAGGGATTGGAGAAATCGCATTTCCCATTATTATTTCTACCGCAACTACTGTTGCTGCATTTATCCCCTTGGGTCTGTGGCCAGGTGTAATGGGTGAATTCATGATTTTATTGCCAATTACCTTATCCGTTGTTTTAGGCTCGTCTTTAATTGTTGCCATTTTCTTTAATTCTGTCCTGGTTTCTCAGTTTATGACAGTAGAAGATGTCGATATGCCCAAGAATAAAATCATTAGAATAACCGCAATTATGTCAGCCATTGGGTTATTAATTGTCGTTTTTGGTGGTGCCTACCGAGGTTTGGGTACAATTATGATTGTAACCTCTATCTTACTCTGGATTTACAGGTTATTTTTAAGAAAATGGGCAAATTATTTTCAGGAACATATTTTAACCAAGTTTGAGAATTTTTACGAGCGCCAGTTGAGAACCGCTCTCACGGGATGGAGGCCTTATTTGTTATCGATTGGCACATTGGTATTATTGATTATTTCATTTATCACATTTGGTATTTCTTTAGGAAGTCAAAGAACAAAAGTTGAGTTTTTCCCAGATAATAAACCAAATCAAATTATTGTTTATATCGAATATCCAGAAGGGACAGATATTGAGAAAACAAATGCAATTACAAAACAAATAGAAGAAAAAATTTATACTGTTTTAGAAGATGACCTGTACAGAGATGGCGACTATAATTTTATGGTAGAAAGCGCTGTCTCACAAGTTGGCGAAGGCTCCGGAAATCCTCAAACAGATGCTGGCCTGACTTCAGAAATGCCTCATAAAGGTAAAGTTACTGTTTCTATGCGCGAGTTTAAGTACAGAAAAGGACAAGATAGTGAGTTGTTGAGACAAAAAGTTCAAAAAGCACTTGTTGGAATTTATCCAGGTGTACTTATTTCTGTAGAAAAAGATGCTAACGGACCACCGGTTGGACCGCCAATCAATATTGAAATTGAAGGAAATGATTATCAAGAATTAATTACGGTTGCTGAACAGATGAGGGACTATATTAACTCTAAAAACATTTCTGCCATAGATGAATTAAAGATTGATGTAAATAAAGATAAACCGACCATGCAGGTTTTGGTAGATCGTGAAAAGGCCGGAGAACTGGGTGTAAGTGCAGGTCAGGTAGGTCAGCAACTTCGCAATTCAATTTTTGGAAGTAAAGCTGGTGTATTTAAAGAAGGTGGTGAAAGCTATGATATTTATGTTCGTTTTGATGAAAATGACCGTTACAATACAAGCGCCATTTTCAATCAAAAAATTACGTTTAGAGATATGGCCTCTGGTAAAATTAGAGAAATTCCGGTTTCAGCCGTAGCTAAACAAAGTAATAGTTCTGGATTTAATGCTATAAAACATAAAGATGTTAAGAGAGTCGTTACACTTTATTCAGCGCTTTCACCCGGCTATACTGATGCGGCAGCAGCTGTTAAACAAATTCAGAACGAAATGAAATCCTTTGAAGGTATGCCGAAAGGAAT
Source organism: Namhaeicola litoreus (assembly GCF_042679565.1). NCBI lineage: Bacteria > Pseudomonadati > Bacteroidota > Flavobacteriia > Flavobacteriales > Flavobacteriaceae > Namhaeicola > Namhaeicola litoreus. The sequence continues at coordinate 388,875 of NZ_JBHTMY010000001.1, forward strand.
TAAAATTGATTACACTGGCCAAATTGAGGAACAAAATAAGCAAATGGCCTTCCTTATGGGTGCTTTCTTCTCCGGATTGGCATTGATTTTCTTTATTCTAATTTTTCAATTCAACTCGGTTTCAAAACCAGCTATCATTATGCTTGCAATTTTCTTAAGTTTTATTGGCGTTTTTGGCGGACTTGTGATTACAGGTAAACCTTTTGTGATTATGATGACCATGATGGGAATTATTTCACTCGCAGGAATTGTAGTGAATAATGGAGTCGTTTTATTGGATTACACCCAATTATTGATTGATCGAAAAATTGCTGATGACGACCTGGCAGACAATACAATTTTAGAAGAAGACGAATTAAAAGAAGTAATTGTGAAAGCAGGAAAAGCGCGTTTAAGACCTGTTTTGCTAACAGCGATTACAACCATTTTTGGTTTAGTACCACTCGCCATTGGATTCAACATTGATTTCTTCTCATTGTTCACTAATTTTGATCCTAAAATCTATTTTGGAGGGGATAACGTGGTATTCTGGGGTCCATTGGCATGGACCGTTATTTACGGTTTATTTGTAGCTACTTTTTTAACTCTTATCATCGTACCTGTTTTATTCTTTTTAGTTTCAAGGTTAAAAAGATGGTTACGAAGGAAATTTTCTTCGGATGTAGTAAAGGTCAATTCAGAATTAGTTTAGAACCAATATCCTAAGTTAAAATACCAAAAGTTCTCTTTGTTATCTGGGTTCCAGGCATATTTTAATTGTATGGGACCCAGAAACGTATTGATGCCATATCCAAATGCATAACCTGACCTAGTGTCTTGAAAGATTTTTCCGTTGTTCCAAAGATCATCGTCGGTCCTGGCAAAATTACCAGTAAAGCTGACAAACTGATTTTTGAAAAGCTCATATCTAATGGTAAGAGCAGATCTTAGGTAACCAGGACCTGATAGATCACCTATTTCATATCCATAAAATGGTACGAAGGTATTGACAAAGTTCTCATTATTTCCTCCCAGAAAATAATCGAAAATTTGATTATTGGAAGAACCTATGGTAATTCCTCCTTCAGATATGAGGTGTAATGTTAGTCTATCTATAAAAGTATAGGCATATCCTAAACGTCCGTAAAGTAAAGAAAACGAGTCAAAATTGTTGTACTTATCAGTAGACAATAAATAAACAATGTAATTGGTATTAAAGAAAAATCCTGTTTTAGGAAAGAATTGTACGTCGTAAGAATCAAATGTAAGCTGGCCAAAAAGATTGAAATAATTATTGTCTTCAAAAAAGAGCTTTTTACTGTCACCTTCTACCAATTCATTCGTATAAACTCTCAATAATTTATCCTCTACACCTAACCTCAATGCCATCTTATTCTTTAAGGTAGTTTGAAAATAAAGCCTTGTCGTAAAATCATTGTATTGCACCGGTACTTTTACCTGAAACAACTCCTCTTCCCTTGTTGGTGGTGCATTTTGAACAAAAAAGCTCTTTTCAAAAGAATTGAACCTAGAATTAATCCCGAAGCTCCAATTAAAACCATTGTCTATAAAATAGTCAAAATTGAATCTAAAATTATCGCCAACAACTACATCTGCGGATAAAAAATCATTGTTAAAAAAAGCATATTTCTTGGTGAAATTTAACAATACTCCTGATTTATATAAATCGTCATAGTGCAGACCTAATTTTACAAAACTCGATGATGTTTCTTCTCTGATATTAAATTCTACTTTTATACCACCATCAACTTGAACGAATTTATACATAATACTCTTAAAGTTTTTAGTCGCACTTAATGCATTTATGCCATCGTAAAAGTCGCTATGGGTAATATATTCTCCAGACCTAATACCCAGTTTTTTTAAACAGTATTCATCAGTATAGTGATCGTTTCCTTGAATTGTAATTTCTTTGATATAAAAAGTCTCCCCTATTTCGAACGACCGAATAGAGTTATGAGGTCTTTTCACTGTCTGCTGGGATGCTATATTTTCAAGTCCGGCAATATGGTTCATTGCACCTTTTTCTCCCACACCTACTAGCTCAATTGCTTTATCGAAGGAAAAATCATTATAGTTTGTGATATCAGGTTTAATATAAACATCGGTTAATGCCACTTTTTTTTCGATATCCTGATACATTTGATAACCTGCAATTTGCATCAGGACTTCTGGCGCCGTACCTAAATCATCATATTTATGCAATGTACCCTGAACATCAACACCAATAATGTAATCTACTCCTTTTTCCTTTAACTTTTCTATGGGGTAATTATCTCTTAAACCTCCATCTACTAGAACGCGTCCGTCAATCACTACCGGTGCCAAAAATGAGGGAAAAGATCCACTAGCCCGTATCGCTTCTGGCAAAAAACCTTTATCTAGCACAACTTCTTCTCCCGTTTCCAAATCAGTCGCGATACAAAAAAAAGGAATAGGCAATTTCTCAAAATCTTGAATTTCGTGCACGTGTTCTGTAAGTCGCGAAAAAAGATCAAAAATGCTCTGCCCTTTTGATATCGAAGAAGGTAATCCAATTTTACCTTTTTTAATGGGTAAAATTACTGAATACTTGCCGTCATTTTCCTTTTGATAGAAATTAGAAGCACTCCTAGGCAGTTTATCTTGTAAAAGATCCTGCATATCATAAGTCTTAAGGATCGAATCTAACTCTCGAGCATTATATCCGGCAGCATATAAACCTCCAATAATTGAACCCATGCTTGTTCCGGCGATATAATCTATTCGAACGCCAGATTCTTCAATTATTTTAAGTGCACCCACATGTGCAAAACCTTTTGCTCCGCCTCCACTTAAGACCACACCCACTTTTACATCTTTTTTTTGATCAAGATTTTGACCAAAAAAAGAAATCGTCGAAATAGAAAGGATTAAAAAAAGTAATTTTTTCATAGACGGAGAACTAAATACAAATCTATTGTAATTCATGGAAATATCCATAAATTTTGTAAGCCTTATCTTTTCCAATTGAGCTAGATAGATCTTCTAAAGTTAGTTCTTTGATTCGTTTCACGGATTTAAATTCTTTTAATAATTTAATTCGTGTTTTTTCACCGATCCCCTGAATTTGATCTAACTCATTTTTTATGGCCTCTTTATTTCTTTTACTACGGTGATGAGTTATCCCAAATCTGTGTGCTTCATTTCTGAGCATTTGAATAACTTTTAGGGTTTCCGATTTTTTATCTAAATATAAGGGTACAGGATCATTTGGATAATAAATCTCCTCCAGTCTTTTAGCAATACCTAAAATGGCAACTTTACCCTTTAATCCAAGTATCTCCAAACTCTTTACGGCAGATGAAAGTTGTCCCTTACCCCCATCTATGACGATTAATTGTGGTAAGGGTTCATTTTCATCAATTAACCTTTTATATCTTCTGTGGACTACTTCTTCCATCGAAGCGAAATCATCAGGACCCTCAACCGTTTTGATATTAAAATGCCGATAATCTTTCTTGCTCGGTTTTCCATCTTTAAAAACAACGCATGCTGCTACGGGATTGGTTCCTTGTATATTACTATTATCAAAACATTCTATATGCCGGGGTTCTGATTTTAATCTAAGATCTTTTTGCATTTGCTTCATGATCCTGTTGGCATGTCTTTCAGGATCAACAATTTGAATTTGTTTGAATTGCTCTTGTCTAAAGAATTTGGCATTTCTTAAAGATAAATCAACAATCTTCTTTTTGTCTCCGGTTTTTGGCACCGTTACTTTAATATCTTCCCCTAAATCTAGCTTAAATGGCACATAAATCTCTTTTGTAATTGAATTAAACTTCTGTCTAATTTCGACTATGGCAAGAGGCAACAATTCTTCATCCGATTCATCTAGCTTTTTCTTTATTTCTAAGGTATGTGATTGGATAATGGCGCCGTGTACTATTTTTAAAAAATTGACATAAGCAAAACCTTCATCGCTAAGTATGGAAAAAACATCTACATTACTAATCGATGGATTTACAACCGTTGATTTTGCTTGGTAATTTTGTAATAATTCCAATTTTTCCTTGATCTTCTGAGCTTCTTCGAACTCTGCCCTATTTGCAAAATTGTGCATCAAATGTTGAAATTGTTTTATAGCAGAACTAAAATTTCCTTTAATAATATTCCTAACTTCTTTTATTTCAGTCAAATAGTCATCTTCCGCCTGAAGGTTTTCACAAGGCCCTAAACAGTTTTTAATGTGAAATTCAAGGCAAACTTTAAATTTATTCTCATTAATATTTTCTTGGGAGAGATTATAATTACATGTCCTAATCGTATACAATTCTTTTATAAGCGAAAGTAAAGCGCGAGCAATCTTAACCGATGTATAGGGTCCGTAATATTCAGATCCATCTTTTATTAAATTCCTCGTTAAAAAAACCCGGGGAAACGATTCGTTCTTTATACAGATCCAAGGATAGGATTTGTCGTCTTTTAATAAGACATTATAACGAGGTTGGTATTTCTTGATCAGGTTATTTTCCAATAAAAGGGCATCAGCCTCAGTATTTACAACAATGTGCTCAATAAAATCTACCTTTTTTACAAGTACCCTTGTTTTGCCATTGTCATGTGTTTTTGTAAAATACGATGAAACTCTTTTTTTGAGGTTTTTGGCTTTACCAACGTATAGCATCTTCCTGTTTTTATCATAAAACTGATAAACACCAGGCATTTCGGGTAAAGATTTTAAACTCAATTCTACACTCAAAACTTTGGTTTTTGCTTTACAAAATTATCTAAAAAAGATGATTCTGTTTCGTCTACAACTTCCCAACCCAAAATTGCCGAAAGCTCGTAGATTTTGGTAAGCTCTTCTACCAATCTCTTTTTTGCATCTAATTGAAGATAAGTTACCTCTGCTGTTTCTCGTATTTTTCTGATACTGGATTTGTTAATTTGGTTGAGCTCCTCTTTGGTAAATGAATTGAATGTACTCTGCTGAAGATCGAAATATTTTACATCAGGAATTATATTTACCTCTTCTTGGGGTATTTTTTTAAGGATAATTTTTCTTTTTACTGAATCTACTTCTACTTCCAATTGATTGAGGTCAAAAGAGACCTGAACCTTTGCATTTACAGTAACAATGGCACTTTTTTTAAACTCAAAAGTGTCATAAAAATACTTTTTGGCATTTTCATAATTATACACTTCACTAAAAGTTCCTTCTGAAACAATTAATTTACTCATATTTTCAATACCGTGTAAAATAACCTGTGTTTCTTCTTTATGAAAACTCTTCTCTTTTTTGGTAAACCATAGCTGACTGATTAAAATACCCAACAATACCAACAATAAATAAAGAAATGTTTTATGCATGATTCAAAATATTCAGTTATTGATTATATTATAAATTCGTAAATTTGTATCCGATTTCAACCTTATATTTACATATTTTTTAAAATAACATCACATACGATGAAATATTGGAAAAAACTATCTACCCAAGAACGCAAAGAAATAATCGAAAAAGCCCTTGCCGATAACGTCGATTTTATGAATGATAATTCTTTGGGTTACCCTGCTTCAAAATTAGACAACCGAGTGTTTTACAGCGATGCTCCTTTTCTGAAAGATGCACCCACTTTGCAAACTTTTGTTGCTAATCCTAATCATATAGGTTGCCACACTTATGGTACTTCCGAAAAAGCATTTAAAGGTACGCAAGAAATCGAAAGAATGGTATTAAAAGTTTTGGCGGTTGATGTTTTTAAGTGTGAAGATGAGCAATTTGACGGATATATAGCGACTGGCGGAACAGAAGCCAACATTGAAGCCATGTGGATTTTTAGAAATTTATTTAAACGAGAATACGGTGCTAAAAACGATGAAATTGCCATCCTTGCCTCAGATGATACGCATTATTCCATCCCAAAAGGTGCCAATTTACTGCAAGTAGATTTGCTATCCATTCCTGTTCATTTTGAAACTCGCGAAATAGACCGAGTAAAACTTAATGAGATTGTTTTAAATGCTAAAAATCAAGGAAAGAAATATTTTATCGTTATTGCTAATTTGGCAACCACCATGTTTGGTTCTGTCGATAATCCGGATGTTTATACAGATCTTCTAGAAGAATTGAATTTGGATTACAGGCTTCATATAGACGGTGCATATGGAGGATTTGTTTATCCTTTTAGCAATAAAGATTCTGAGATCAACTTTACAAATCCGAAAATCAGTTCTATAACAATAGACGGACATAAAATGTTGCAAGCTCCATATGGAACAGGTGTTTTTTTATGTAGAAAAGGATTAATTGAAAATGTTTTGACCAAGGAAGCTGAATATGTTGAAGGCATGGATTTAACCTTATCAGGGAGTAGATCCGGCGCCAATGCAGTGGCCTTTTGGATGATACTTTTTACGTATGGCCCCTATGGTTGGTTCGAAAAAGTTAGTTTATTACAAATGAGAACAGATTGGTTATGTAATGAATTAGATCTGTTAAAAATTCCGTATTTCAGAGAAGAAAAAATGAATATTGTTACAGTTCGATCTGAGTATATTAAAAAAGAAACTGCTGATTTATTTGATCTGGTACCCCAGAAACACAATAATGAAAATAGATGGTACAAGATTGTTTTAATGGATCACGTAGAAGTTGATGATCTCATCGTTTTTATAAATGCGCTTAAAAAAGATATGAATTTGCCTGTTTAATGCTTTTTATGGGGAAAGACTTTTTTATTGAAAAGTAGGAGAATCGCAACGCCTATGCTGATGGATGAATCAGCAATGTTAAAAACCGGATCAAAAAAAGTAAAACGTCTGTTTTCGAAAAAAGAATAATATTTATTACCAAAAAAAGGCAGCCATTCTGGTGTTGTAAAATTGATCGGTTTTAACCATTCGGGTAGGTTAGCATCAACAATAGGAAAATAAAGCATGTCCACCACTTTTCCATGAAATAAACTACTATAACCTCCATCTGGCGGAAAAAATGTCGCTAGTTTTTGATAACTATCGTCAAAAATAACTCCATAAAAAACAGAATCAATAATGTTACCTAAAGCACCAGCAAATATTAAAGAGATGGCAACAATTAATAATTTATTACCTTTATTTTTGATCGATTCATACAACCAATAGCCAATTCCTGTGATTGCAACCAAGCGAAACAAAGTGAGAAATAATTTTCCAGATTCTCCTCCAAACTCTTTACCCCAGGCCATTCCGTTGTTCTCTAAAAAATGAATTCTAAACCAATCCCAGCCAAAGACCTTGATTTCTTCGCTCAGAACAAAATGGGTCTTGATGTAAATTTTACTGATTTGATCAATTAACAAAACAGCGAATACAATAATCAGTGATTTTTTTAAAGACATAATTCGAGAATTCAATCTACTTTAAATAAATATTTCCGTTAATGGATTTTACTATTAATTGATTTTTTTGAGATTGATAAAAACCAGACAAACTATTTGATGCTTTTACTTCATTTACAAAGGTCAGATCTGTTTCCATCACACCTAAATTGGTTACAATGTTAACTTCAGTATCATTAATCGTGCAATGAACATTCCCAACATTTAAAAACATATCCACTTCACCCTTAAATGGTTCAAGGTGAATTTCTCCTTTTTGTAATTCGATCCTAAGCTTACCATCAAAGTGATTCACATCACATATTCCCTCCTCGATAACCAAATCAACCCGTTTATTTCTTGGCATATCTATAATATAAGCCGCATAAACAGGCTGTACCGCACATATTTTTGAAATATCTCCTTCCTCAATAAAATTGCTATTTTGCTGCGAAATGATGAAAAAATTCCCTCTTTCTTCCACATAGAAATTTAAATATCCACCAAAGTCATCAAATGCATTAATTTTTATTAAATCTCCGTCATAACTTCTTACTTCAACTCGATCTATAAGATCAAAACGCAACATGACTCTTTCTGCTTGGGTGGAATAAGATTTTATCACTATATTTTTTTGTTGACCGTAAAAACTAGTGATAAATAGCCAAACAAGAATGTGGAAGATAAATCTAATTTTGTTTTCTTTTTGCTTCAATACTTAAGGTGGCATGAGGAACCAATTTCAATCTTTCTTTTTGAATTAGTTTTCCTGTTTCTCTGCAAATACCGTAGGTTTTATTCTCAATTCTCAATAAAGCATTTTTAAGATCCCGAATAAATTTTTCCTGACGAATCGCTAATTGTACATTCGCCTCTTTGGACATTGTTTCTGAACCTTCCTCAAAAGCCTTAAAAGTTGGAGAAGTATCGTCGGTTCCATTATTTGAATCATTCTTATATGAAGTTCTAAATGATTCCAACTCCTCTTCAGCTTTTTTGATTTTCTCTAAAATGATAACTTTGAATTCGGCTAAATCCGCATCAGAGTATCTAACTGCTTGCTCATTCATTTTACTGCATTTTATCTATTAGTAGCATTGTTTTTATGCCGTCAAATTCTATATAATTTCCGTTTTCAAGATTGTCTTGAAAAATTAGTTCATGGGTTAAAGTTTCACTTTTGATATAATCTTTATTACTTTCAACCGCCTTTTCTAAAATCTCATCCTTTTTAATCAATAACCTAATTTTATCAGTAACTTCAAGTCCACTTTCTTTTCTAAGATTCTGAATTCTATTGACCAATTCTCTGGCTATTCCCTCATTCTTTAAAGATTCTGATATATTAACGTCAAGGGCTACCGTTAAATTGCCTTGGTTAGCTACCAACCAACCTGCAATATCCTGGGTAGAAATTTCAACCTCCTCTAACAGAACTTCTTCTTCCTTTCCATTGATGTGAATAGTTACCTTTCCGTTTTGCTCAAACAATTTAATCGCATCGCCATTTAATTGTTGTAACTCTCTTGCTACCAACTTCATGTCTTTGCCAAATTTAGGTCCTAAAACCTTGAAATTTGGTTTGATGTTTTTGACAATAATTTCTGAGGCATCATCTAACAGATCTATCTCTTTTACATTTACTTCAGACATAATTAGGTCGCGTACGGCAAATATATCATTTCTGTCGATATCATCTAAAATCGGAATCATTATTCTCTGAAGAGGTTGTCTTACTTTTATCATTTCCTTTTTTCTCAATGATAAAACCAAAGAAGATATTTTTTGAGCTTTTTGCATTTTTCTCTCCAAATCATTATCAATCAAAGATTCGTTAACTTTTGGAAAATCGGCTAAATGCACTGATTCAAAATTAGATTTCTTTGTGTTAGAAGTAAGATCCCTGTACAATTGATCCATATAAAATGGAGCAATTGGAGCCGCCAAAATTGAAATTTGCTCTAAACAAGTAAACAAAGTTTGATATGCAGAAATCTTGTCTTGGTGGTATTCTCCTTTCCAGAATCTTCTCCTGCATAAACGCACATACCAGTTGCTCAAATTTTCTGTTACAAAATCTTGTATTTCACGCGCTGCTTTGGTAGGTTCGTAATCATCATAGAATTTTTCTACCCGTTTGATCAGCGTATTTAATTCAGATAAAATCCACCGGTCGATTTCGGGACGATCCCCTTGAGGAATATCATTTTCTGAATAGGTAAATCCATCTATATTGGCATAAAGAGAAAAGAAAGAGTAAGTATTATAAAGAGTTCCGAAGAATTTTCTTCTCACCTCATCTACGCCTTCAATATCAAATTTAAGATTATCCCATGGATTGGCATTCGAAATGAGATACCAACGCGTCGCATCAGCCCCATAATTTGTCATGGTTTCAAAAGGATCAACTGCATTTCCCAATCTTTTCGACATTTTTTTCCCATTTTTGTCTAAAACCAATCCATTTGATACTACATTTTTGTAGGCAATTGAATCAAAAACCGCAGTGCCGATGGCGTGTAAGGTATAAAACCAACCTCTGGTTTGATCTACACCTTCTGCTATAAAATCTGCCGGGAAAAAGGAACCTTCGTCAATCTTTTCTTTATGCTCAAATGGATAATGCCATTGTGCATAAGGCATGGCGCCGGAATCAAACCAAACATCAATTAAATCAGATTCACGCGACATTGGCTTACCCGAGGGAGAAACTAAAATAATTTGATCGACTATATTCTTGTGTAGGTCGATTTTGGCATAGTTCTCATCAGACATATCCCCAATAATGAAATCTTCAAACACATCCGCATCCATGAATCCGGCAGAAACGGATTTTTTCATTTCGGCTTTCAGCTCTTCGACAGAACCAATTAGTGTTTCCTCTAATCCATCTTCTGTTCTCCAGATTGGTAATGGTGTTCCCCAAAAGCGAGAACGAGAAAGATTCCAATCATTGGCATTTTTTAACCAATTACCAAATCTTCCCTCTCCAGTTGATGCTGGTTTCCAATTAATCTCACCATTTAATTCAAACATTCTTTCACGAACATCTGTGATTTTTACAAACCATGAATTTAAAGGGTAATATAAAATTGGCTTATCTGTTCTCCAGCAATTTGGATAACTGTGTTTGTACTTTTCTACTTTAAAAGCCTTGTTTTCTTCTTTTAATCGAATGGCGATCTCAACATCTACAGATTTTTCAGGAGCTTCCCCTTCTTCATAATATTCATTCTTTACGTATTTGCCCGCATGCTCTTGCACATGTTTGGTAAATCTTCCTTGTAGATCTACCAACGGTACCGGTTGGTCATTCTCATCTAAAACCAACATTGGCGGCACTTCAGGTTTAGCCTGTTTTGCTACAAGTGCATCATCTGCACCAAAAGTAGGAGCCGTATGAACTATCCCTGTTCCATCTTCGGTAGTAACAAAATCGCCAGAAATAACCCTAAACGCATTTTCTGGATTTTGATAAGGCAAAGCATAAGGCAATAATTGTTCATATTTTATATCTAACAAATCATTTCCAACACAAGTAGCAAGAACAACATATGGTATTTTCTTATCCTCTGGCTTGTATGCCTCTATTCCCTCAACAGAGTCGACCTTTTTATATTTTTTATCAAACTGATTATTCACTAAACTCTTAGCCAAAATAACAGTTATAGGTTCAAATGTATACTGGTTAAATGTTTTTACAACTGAATATTCTATCTTTTTGCCAACCGTTAAAGCCGTATTTGAAGGTAAAGTCCAGGGTGTTGTTGTCCAAGCCAAAAGATAGATATCCTCTTCTAAATCTTTTAGGAATTGCGGTAACGATTCTTGTTTTGCTTTAAACTGGGCAACAACAGTAGTATCAGTTATATCTTGATAAGTTCCTGGTTGGTTTAGTTCATGCGAGCTCAACCCTGTACCAGCTTTAGGAGAATAAGGCTGAATCGTATAACCTTTATATAGAAGACCCTTTTTATACATTTCTTTAAGTAACCACCATAAAGATTCCATGTATTTAGGCTGGTAGGTTACGTATGGATCATTCATATCTACCCAATAACCCATCTTTTTGGTCAAATCTTCCCAAATATCACTATACCGCATGACGGCTTTTTTACAGGCTTCATTGTATTCGCTTACAGAGATTTTTTTTCCTATATCTTCTTTGGTAATTCCCAATTCCTTTTCCACACCTAATTCAATGGGTAAACCATGTGTATCCCATCCGGCCTTTCTTTCAACCTTGAAACCTTGCAAGGTTTTATAACGGCAGAATAAATCCTTAATTGTTCTGGCCATCACATGGTGAATACCGGGTAAACCATTGGCAGATGGCGGGCCTTCAAAGAAAATGAAAGGTGTTTTACCCTCTCTTGAAGTAATACTTTTTTCGAAAACCTTCTTTTCTTCCCAGTATTTTAGTGTTTCTTTTGAAACTGTATCAAGATCAAATGCTTTGTATTCTCGAAATATTTTACCCATTATTTTACCTCCTGTAAATTGAACCGCAAAAGTACATATTTTATCTATTTATTTAAGGGCTAAACAAAAAAAAGCACCTTAAAAAAGGTGCCATTCTCTTTACTATTAGCAGTTTAATTTTATTTCACGATAATCAAAAATTCTGTTCTTCTATTTTCTTGATGTTGAATTTCGGAACAGTTCACATTGTTCTTACATTCATTAATCAATTCTGTTTCTCCGTAACCTTTACCCGTTACACGCTTTGGATCTGCGCCCAATGAAATAAGATAGTTTACGGTTTCTACGGCTCTTCTCTGCGTTAATCTCAAGTTATAAGTATCTCCTCCTCGAGCATCCGTATGGGCCCCAAACTCTACTACCATTTTTGGATATTTTTCAAGAAGCCTAACAACTTTTGCCAATTCATCTTTAGATTCTTCTCTTATTTCTGCACTATTTAATTCAAAATTGATAGATTCTATGTTCAATAGTTCTTTGTTTCTAACGATAATAATATCTTTTTCTTCCAATTCTAAAACCACTTCATTATCGAAAGCATTTATTTCGCTTGTTTCAAGACTTTTTTCAAAATCGAAATAACCAAATTTAGAACCTCCTAATTTATAGTTTGTGCCGCATGAAACCGGGAATTTAAATTTACCATCGGTCAAAGTTTCAATTCTTCTAATTTTATTCCCTTTGTCATCATATAAAGTAGCGAAGGCATTTTGCAATGGCAACTTCGTGATATTATCAACAATTGTTCCTGTTATTATTTGATCACAAATTGGATTTACCGTTTCCTGCTTGAAGAAATAAATATCGTCATCTCCTTTACCCTTGCTACGATTAGACGAAAAATAGCCTTTCTGCGTTTCTCCATTAATCATGAATGAAATATCATCTGCCTTGCTATTCATCGGAGTACCGAGGTGAATTGGATCAGTAATAGAGCCATCCAATTTAGTCATGTAAATATCAAAGCCTCCCTCACCTCCAGGTTTATTTGATGAAAAATAAAGTACACTCCCATCAACAAATGGAGTAAATTCCTTGTATTTGGTATTAACAGTTGGCCCTAAATTCCTGGGTTTTCCGTAATGACCATCATTAATTTCTACTTCGTAAATATCGGTATCTCCAATCCCTCCGGGCATATTTGAAACAAAGAATAACTTTTTACCATCAGCCGATAACATGGGTTGCCCGGTATCATAAGAATCACTGTTAAATGGAAGGCTTTTAAAATTTGTCCAATTCCCAGATTTATCTATTTCAGCCTTAAATATTTTTAAGTGTTCAGATTTTAATTCTCCGTGCAAATAGTTGTTTGAGGTAAAATAAACTTCATCTAAATTAGGCGTAAATGCCACAAAAGCATCATGGTATTTAGAATTCACGGCTTGTGAAAAATTACTTACTTTTTCTATTTCACCATCAGGTGTTACATCACCGATATAAAGATTTAAGAAAGGTTGATCATTACCTTCCCATTTTCTATTTGATATACCGTCATTTCTTGATGATGAAAAAACAATTTTATTCTTTCCAAAAAAAGCGGTACCGAAATCACTGTACTTTGAATTTGCTTTTAAATTTTTAACAGAATAACTGGGTGCTGTTAATTGAGCATGAATAGGTAGAAAGTGAATTAAAAATAAAACAATGAATATTTTTTTCATTTGAACAAAATTATCAAGACCAGAATACTGCAATTTATAGAATTTAATAAGTTTAAAAAAGCCAACGTTAAAGTTGGCTTTTTAGTATTTTACATCTTAATAATTACGAACTCTGTTCTTCTGTTCATGGCATGTTCTGCATCGCTACAACTAACACCGTCTGAACATTCATTAATTAGCTGTGTTTCGCCATAACCTTTTCCGGTAATTCTTGTTGGATCTATACCATTACTTATGATATAACTCACGGTAGATTTCGCTCTTCTATCCGATAACCAAATGTTGTAACCTTCAATACCTCGTGAGTCTGTATGTGAACCTGATTCTATCACCATATCTGGGTACCTATTCATTAAGTCAACCACCTTGTCTAATTCCGTTTTTGCTTCTTTTGTTAGGTAAGAAGAATTCAATTCAAAATAGATAGGATCTATATTTACGACATAAGTACTTGGCCTCACTTTAACAATTTCTTCCGGAAGCACTTCAGGCATACCTTCAGGCCTTATATCATCCGCCAATAAAATATCACCCGTGCCGAGTAAAATTAAAAGTTTCGTATTCTTATCAGACTCATTCGAAGTTGTAAATAATTTTGACTGCGAAGTATAACCAGGTTTACTTCCTTCTAATGCATAAGTCGTTTCACATTCTACGGGAATAGTAAATGTACCGTCTACATCAACAGTTATGGTTTGAGTCTTATTATTGAGCGTATCACGCAATGAGATATTTGCACCTTGGATAATCTCTGTTGTATTTTTATCTCTAACTTCACCAGATATTAATTGTCTACATTTAAAAGAGATTGGTTCTTCCTCAATGAAGGCATAAATATCATCATCTCCTTGACCACCACCTCTGTTAGAGGAAAAGTAACCTTTTCTAGTTTCAGAATTGATGATATAGGCAAAATCATCCGCAGAAGAATTAATTGGCTCATTTAACAATTGGGGTGAGGAAGTAAAACCTTCAATTTTTGCCGCATATACATCCAATTTTCCAAAGCCACCTGCTCTATCTGATGAAAAATAAAGTACATCATTATCTATAAATGGAGAAAATTCTTTTGAAGAAGAATTAAACTGAGGTCCAATATTTTCTGGATTTCCGAAGCCGCTGTCATTAATTTCCACTTTAAAAATATCAGTCTGACCAAGTGATCCAGGCATATCAGAAACAAAATAAAGTGTTTTTTCATCTGAACTCAAAGCAGGATGTCCGACTGAATAATTAACACTGTTAAACGGCATAGGAATAACATTTACCCATTCGCCTCTGTCATTTACAGTAGCTTTGAACATGGCAAGATTTGTCATGTTCTTTTCATCCTGTGCTAATTTCTTGTTGTAGTAATTATTTCTTGTAAAATAAACTGTTTTTTTATCTTTGGTAAAGATGACATCAGCTTCATGAAAACGAGTATTCACCTCACCTTTTAACGCTTTTACATCAATGAGCTCTTGATCCTCTGTAATAATACCGCTATATAGTTCTAAAAATCTTTGACCATTTTGTTGCCAAACATCATTAACCAAGGTGATACCCTTTTTAGGCATGGCAAAAACCAGTTGATCATCGCCATAAAAAGCCGCTCCAAAGTTGGAGTATTTATTATTTACATCTAAAGTTTTAATTGAATACTTACCGGCTCCTTGATTTTGAGCTGAAGCAATACTAATGACTAGAAAAGCCGTGAACAAAAATAATTTTTTCATTTCCCCCTTTTTTTTAAAATTTTTCTGCTCGAACTTATCGAGCCGATTGCATGAACCTAGAAGAATCTAGGCGACTTCAAGTTTTTCTTAGAGAAGTCTATATCATATAATAAAAACACTTCGTGTGAACCTCCAGGACTTGCGTCTGAAAAATTCGAAATTGTATGATCGTAAGCATAACCGATTCTGAAGCTAGGGGTTACTCCAAAATTGATTAATCCACTTATTGAATCATCCCAACGGTAACTTGCCCCTAACTCTAGGCGGTCATAAAACAAAAAGTTAGCGTTCGCATCTATGGAAACAGGAGCACCAAATACTCCTTTAACCATTACGGACGGTTTGAACTTAACTGTATTCGATAGATCGAACACATATCCTGTTGTCAAAAAACCGTGCATTTCTTCAGAAGCTTTTGTGATAATTCCATCAGATCTTTCAAAATGCTTCGACTTCAAGATGTTAGGCACTGAGAAACTTACGTAAAACTTATCAGTGTAATAAAAAATACCTGCACCAAAATTGGGATAAGTTTCATTTACATTATCCTCAAAAATTGGATCGTTTGGGTCTTGCGGTAGTATCACTGATAAAAGGTCTATTTGCTGAAGAGTAACTCCACCCTTTAAACCAAATGCCAATCTACCAACTTCAGATGTTCTGATTGTATATGAAAGGTCGGCATAGATATTTTGCTCTTTAACCGGACCTATTTCATCAGCAATTACAGAAAAACCTGCTCCTAATCTCTCTCCAATCGGTGCATGAACGTCAAATGTTAATGTTCTTGGTGCTCCTTCGACATCTGTCCATTGTGTTCTAGCTAGAGCACCTAAACTTAGCGTACCTCTTGAACCAGCATACGCTGGGTTTAGAACGTTCATATTATACATATATTGTGTATAGTGCGGATCTTGCTGAGCGAATACATCAGTATAACAGAGTAGTAAACCTAGTACAAAAAATAGAGTAATTTTTTTCATTTGATAATCGTTTATGGTCGATTAGTTTATTAAAAGCTTAAAAAATAAACTAATATTTATGTCTAATGAATTGATTTTAATTTGGTTTGATTTAATGTAGGGAAGCCAAAGGGCTTCCCTAAACAATATTTTAATAATTTACATATACCCAGCCTTTTGATGGGGATTTTTGTCCATCGTTATAATCTATTAAATAGAAATAGGTTCCTGCTGGTACTCTTTCGCCTTTATTAAGCGTCATATTTCCAGTTGATTCTCCATTCCACCAATTAGGGCTTCCACTTCCATTATTCGCATATTTGTAAACACTGTTCCCCCAACGATCAAAGATTTCCATTTTAAAGTTCGGAGATTGTGCCAAGCCCGGAATATTGAAAACATCATTTGTACCATCCCCATTAGGAGAGAATCCATTTGGAATAATCACCGTATTGAACATTAACTCGGCAATGTTTGATATTAACTCAATATTAGGATCACAAGCATAATCAGGTGAAGTAAGCACTACTCTGTACAAGTAACCTTCATATCTACCAATAGCTTGACTAATTATTAGTCTATCTGTATTAACGCCAGAGTATACCTCATCGTTTATCAAGTCCGTCCAGGTCATACCTTTGTCTGTACTAATCTGCCATTGATAGAAACTAGCATTTGCAGAAATCTCGAAAACAGCTTGTGAACCAAGAGCAACTTCAACATCTTCGGGTTGATTAGCTATCGATGATGGTGAGCCCAACTCTTGGAAGTCGAAAACTCCATTATTATTTAAATCATTAGGTGTTGTATATCCATCTGATCCACTTGTTACTAAACCTGCGCTATCTACCGTTACTGGCGAAGTTCCCAATCTACCATCACCATCACCGTCCGTGAATCCGGCTTCAGTTACATCAAGACAAAGATCTCCATCAGAATCTAAATCTAATCTATCAGGAACGCCATCTCCATCTGTGTCTTTTACATCACCACCTTCAACAAGGTCTGTAATTCCATCATTGTCATCATCCTCATCAATTATATCAAGTACACCATCATTATCTGAATCTGGTAACTCATTAAATCCGGCAACTTCTGAGGCAGATCCATTATCACAAGCGAAAGAATCGTTCATGACCATGACGCGATATTCATTATAGTAAAAATCAACACTCATCCCAGTTATTACTAAGGAAGGAGATTGCGTTCCACTATAGTTTGTATTATCTGAAAGATTAGTCCAGTTTACACCATCTGTACTAACCTGCCATTGAAAGCTTTCTGCATTTGCAGATGATGTGAAATTGGCAGAACCATTTAATTCAAAATCCTGATCTACCGGATTAGTAGTAATGACCGCTTCCTGACCGGCTTCTTGGAAATCAAATACACCATTGTTATTTAAATCATTCGGTGTCGTATAACCTGGAGCACTTGTTACTCTTCCTGTTGCATCTACAGTAACTGGCGATAAACCTAGATATCCATCACCATCTTGATCTTCAAAACCAGCTTCTCGTACGTCAAAACAACCATCACCGTCTGCATTAAGATCAATTCGGTCTGGATTTCCGTCATTATCTGTGTCTCTGTCGGCAACACCATCTTCTTCTACAGAATCCAAGATTCCATCGTTGTCATCATCAACATCTATAGCATCCGGAACACCATCGCCATCAAAATCTGAAAATAAGATTGGCGTAACAGCAGTATCAACTATTGGTCCTAATATTTCAGAAACGTTTACAGTGACGGTATTAACTAGTTGAGTTCTATTGATGTCTGCAAAGTCTCCATCTTTTGTTGTATAACTAATTGTATACGTCCAAGTTTCTCCTGGTTCAATTACTCCTTGAACGCCATTATCTCCTGTTGGTCCAACTAAGTTACCTATTGTACCATCGGGTAAAGTATCAACCACATCAACATTAGTAATATTTAGTGTGCCAGAATTTTCTAAAGTTATAGTGTAATCTAAAACTTCTCCTGTTCTACTAACTGAACTTGGACCACCTGTTTGTGTTTTAACAACCAATAAACTAGCCTCTCCAATTGTATAGCTCTCAGTTAGTGAACAACCATTCGCGTCAGTTATTGTAACTTGGTAGGTTCCTGCCGTTAAATTAGATATATTTTGACTTGTAGCTCCATTACTCCATGAGTAAGAATAAGGTGAAGTTCCTCCGCTTACGATCAAATCAATTTTACCATCTGAAGCACCGGCTGAAGATACATTTGTAATGATTGCTGAACTATTTATTATCTCAGGATTGTTGATAGTAAAAGTTCCTGAAATCGTTGCTCCGTTCGCATCAGCTGCAGTAACTGTATAGTCTCCAGGGGATAATCCTGAAAGATCTTCGGATGTTGCTCCGTTACTCCATACATAAGTATAAGGTAGTACTCCTCCTCCAACAGTAATATCAATTGTTCCATTTGCATCACCATTACAATTAACACCACTTGCAACTCCCGAAAGAGTTAGCGTAGATGGTCCGCCAACCGTAAAGTTTGCTATTTGTGTACAACCATTGAAATCTGTCACAGTGACCTCATAATTTCCCCGAGGTAATTGTAACAAATCTTCCGTTGTAGCACCTGTATTCCATATGTAGCTATATGGTGCGACTCCACCAGTAACAGTTAAATCAATTCTACCATCCGATCTTCCATCAGCAGAAACATCTGTAACAACAGCAGCAATAACCAACGGATTAGGATTAATTACGGTATAAGTACCCGAAATAGTTTCCCCATTTGCATCTGTTGCCGTAACAGTATAATCTCCAGCTGACAAGCCGTCAAGATCTTCTGAGGTTGCTCCATTACTCCAAACAAATGTATAGGGTCTTGTCCCTCCATTCACAGAAATATTTATGGTTCCATCTGCGTCACCATTACAAGTAACACCAGTCGCAACACCTGTCAATGACAATACACCCGGACCATCAACAGTATATGAAATGGTTTGACTGCAATTATTTGCATCAGTAACAAGAACGGCGTAAGTACCTTTAACTAATCCTGAAATATCTTGGGTAACTTCTCCATTACTCCATAAATAGGAGTAAGGTGCGATTCCGCCTGAAACCGAAATATCAATTGAGCCATCACTTGCTCCTGCTGCAGATTCATCAGTAATATTTGCAGTTACAACAATTGCTGATGGCTCACTCACGGTGTAATTTCCAACCACAGAAACGCCATTGGCATCAGTTACTGTGACCGAATAAGCCCCTGCCGGTATATTAATCAAATCTTCGGTTGTTGCGCCATTACTCCATAAGAAAGTATATGGTAAAATCCCTCCAGAAACGGTTATATCTATCGAACCATTAGCATCTCCATTACAACTAACATCTGTAATAATTTCGGTTAGAATTAATTGTCCGGGCTCAGTAACTACAAAAGTCTCAGTCTGTACGCAACCATTTACATCAGTAACCGTCACGTCATAACTTCCAGATGCCAAACCTGAAATATCTTCGGTTGTTGCACCATTACTCCATAAATAAGTATAAGGAGCAGTTCCTCCGACAACTGTTAGGTCAATTACCCCATCAGAACCTCCGGCAGCTGTTACATTAGTAATAATACCTGTAATCACAATAGCATCAGGTTGATTAATCGTATAGGTTCCTGTTACCTGAATTCCATTTGCATCAGTGATGGTAACCGTGTAAGTTCCAGCAACCAAATCGATTAAATCTTCTGTTGTTTCTCCGTTACTCCAAGCAAATGTGTAAGGCAAAACACCTCCGACAACAGTGATATCTATTGAACCGTTTGCATCTCCATTACAAGTTAAATCAGTTATATCAACATTCGAAATCTCTAAAACAAATCCTGCCGCAGTTGAAAAAACCTGGGTCGTATCACAAGCAAAAGATAAGTAATCAACTTTTAGTCTATAAAGATTAGTGCTTTCGGTGTCTATTAAGTTAGTAATTGCTAAATCAACAGTTTTTAATGTTGAATCTGTTCCGTCAGGTGTTACAGTTATTACATGGTCTGCATCATAAAGTACATCATTCCAGGTAGCCCCGCCATCTGTGCTTACCTCCCATTGGAAAGTATCTCCGACAGCAACGGTCGAAAATGTTGCACTGCCTCCTAAAACAAAATTTTGGTTGACAGGGTTTGTCGTAATGGAAGCCGGAGCTCCAGCCTCTTGAAAATCTGGTATTGTATTGCCATCTAAATCAACAGGAGGTGTATATCCACCTTGACCTGTTACCTGACCATCTGAATCAATAGCTACAGGAGAAGTTCCTAAATAACCGTCGTTATCCGGATCGGTAAATCCTGCTTCTAAAACATCGAAACAGCCATCTCCATCTGCATCAAGATCAATTCTATCAGGAGTTCCATCTCCGTCAGTATCTCTGTCAACAATTCCACTATCTTCAACTGTATCGAGAATACCATCATTGTCGTCATCAACATCTACAATATCTATGATACCATCACCATCTGTATCCAGTTCTATTAGAATTCCACCATAATCTTCTACCTCCCCATCAGTTGCCACACCACCTGTTTGATCTGCAGTTAATACATCCGTAGTAATTCTAAATCGGGCAGATGTTAATCCTGCATTGATATCAACACCATTGGCAATCAAGTTAGACCAAGTCAAAGTGGCTATATTAGTACCTCCTCTAGGGGCAGACACAGAAGTGAATTCATCTGGATCAAACCGCCCGCTATTATCAAAATCTATCCATGCATAAATGGTTGCATTTTGGTTAAAATTATTAGTGAACTGAACATCTACACTAAACCCATCAAGAGATGTTATTATTCCGACCAGATTATTCACATCAACCCCATCTTCATCATCAAGATTCGTATTATCATCTGTATCTGCTTCTGTATTAGGACTTACATCCCCTTCATTATCTACAATTAAACCTAATTTTATATCTCTTACACCCACAATATGTCTAGGACCATCTGCGTTTAAGTTTGTACCATAATTTAGCGCATCACCAAAATCATAAACAACAGGTGGACGAATAATCCATCCTCTTGCAATTAGGGCATCATAGGCAGGTATTGCATTTGCAGGAATCACACCAGGATTACCTCTTAATCCTAATTCTCCATTGGAGGTTCCAAATGAATTTAAATCTGTCAAGACTTTACCAATTTGATCAGTTGTTAACTGGTTAAAGTCCAAATTCAATAATTCCAAATTAGAATTTGAACTCACATCTATAACACTAATTCGATTAGAAGACAAATCGACATACTCAATAAGTCCATTATTACTTAAATCTATTGCTGATAAATCATTATTATCTAAATCTAAAAATAATAATGCGGGATTCGAACTAACATCAATAGTTGTTAAGTCATTGTTTTGTAATTCTACGTTTTCCAAAACAACATTAGCAGACAAATCAATAGAAGTTAAACTATTATTCTCCAATCCTAATATTCTCAAATTCAAATTCTGACTAACATCAATTGAGGTAAGCAAATTGTTTGGCAGCTCTATGTTTGTGAGATTATTGAGACCAGAGAAATCGACTGAAACTATATCTCTACCTGGTGCAAGAACATTTGTAGTGTAGGTAAAATTAAGTTGACTTGTAACTGTTATAGTTATTGGATCATTTCCTGAATTGGAACTAAAATCAAAAAAAGTTGTATCCCCTGTTCCTGATTGTGTAGCTATTCCTACACCAACTGCTTGCCATTGAAGTGATTGCCCTCCAATATTCACAAAGGTTGCGGTCCAATTGGAATCATTTGAGGTTGTAACTATAGTTGCTGTTTGCTGCGCAAATGAAAAGGCTGAAAACAGCAAGGCTATCAACCATATACCCCAATTTGAAATACTTTTTTTCTTAAAATTAGGGGGAGTTAGGTAATTTTTTTTCATATCGTTTTTCTTAAAATATGTAAAAGTAAAGCTCACCTCGATTGAGGTGAGCTCTCTATAATTCTATGCAAATTTGTTATTAATTTGAGTCATCTGGCTTAAAATTGCCTAGTTATGTTAGTTTTTACTATGTAGACAAATATAAATATTTTTATTACAAATGTCTTTTGCCCTTATATTATTTAATTATAATATGTTAACAATTTTAACAATCATTTACTCATTAAGGGGCACTAGTTCAAAACCAGTTTCATTAGCAATTTTAAATTCTGTACGTCTGTTTAACTGATGTTGTTCTTCAGTACAGTTCGCGTTATTTCCACAGTCATTGACTAATTCGGTCTCGCCATATCCCTTATAAGTTATGCGGCCTGCATCAATTCCTTTTGAAACAATATAATCAACCGTTGATTTCGCTCGTTTTTCTGATAATTTTTGGTTGTACTTATCTTTACCTCTAGAATCGGTATGAGATCCAGCTTCAATCAGTAATTCAGGATATTCGTTCATCACCTGAACCACTTTATCCAATTCTTTTGCTGCATCCGGACGGATGTTAAATTTGTCAAAATCAAAGTAGATTGTTTTGATATTTACTTTGTTTGAAACAAACTGATCAGGCAAATTTAAATCTGCAACTATGGCTTCATTATCAATATCATTGACAGTCACAATAGGTGTTTCATCATTTAAATATCCTTTATTTGATCCTACAACCACGAAAGATGAATCACAAACAGCAGAATTTAAGAAGTATCTTGCATCAGCGGCACTTGCCGTAGTCGATTCGATTACCTCGCCTGCAGCATTTCTCAATTCAACAAGAGCACCAGGTAATAATTCACCTGTAGATTCCGACCTAACGACACCAGTAATTTGCTGTGTACAATGAATGTATATTCCAGGTTTGGCTAGGAATGAATAAATATCATCATCTCCCTTCCCTTCGTCTCTGTTTGAACTAAAAAACCCTCTATCCTTTACATCATCGATAATAAAGGAGAAATCGTCTTTTTCACTATTTACTGGCTGACCTAAATTTAAAGGTTCAGATACCGAATTGTCATAAATCTTACTGGCAAAAACATCCAACTGCCCATACCCAGGGTGCCCATTAGATGTAAAATAAAGTACATTATCCTTCCCTACGAAAGGGAACATTTCTTTACCTTGCGAATTTACCTTTGGCCCCATATTAATAGGGTCTCCAAAAGATCCGTCGTTGCGAATATCTACATAATAGATGTCGGTCTCACCATAACCTCCTGGCATATCAGAAACAAAGTACAGCTTTGTTTCATCATAATTTAAGGCCGGATGGCCGTAAGAATATTGCTGATTATTGAATGGAAGTTTTACTTTCTCCATCCATTTTCCATTTACATCTTTATATGCCATAAAGATTTGAAGCGTGTTAATTCCCGCAGAATCAGTTAAAAATTCTTTTTCAAAATAATTATTAGCTGTAAAATAAACTTTATTCAAGTTCTTGGAGAAAACAACTCCACCTTCATGGAATTTCGTATTCACTTCTCCAGGCAATTGTTTTTTATCAATTACTTGTCGATCATCTGTTATGAGACCCGTATATAGGTCTAAAAAAGGTTGTCCATTTTCTTTCCAAAGCTTTCTAACAACCTTAACTTCATCAGTAGGTGAAGCAAATACTACGCGGTCATTTCCATAGAAGGCCGCTCCAAAATCAGAGTACTTTGTATTGATGTCCAGGTTCTTTATGGTATAAACACCTGGTGTTGTCTGTGATGAGACAAACAAATAAGATAACAATAAAAAAATTAAAGTAATGTTTCTTTTCATATCGGGGAATTTTAAACAAAAGTAGTTAAATTTTAAATATTTAGAAAAATCTCGGTGATTTTAGTTTCTTTTTGTTAAAGTCTATATCATATAGAAGAAATAATTCGTGCGAACCTCCTGTATTGGCATAGTTAAAATCAGACACATTATAATCATACGCATAACCCATTTGAAAATTTCTGGTTATATAGAAATTGATCAAAGCACTGACAGAGTCATCCCATCGGTAGCTCGCGCCTAATTCTAACCTGTCATAAATAAGTACATTAGCATTCATATCAATAGAGACAGGTGCTCCTGTTACTCCCTTAAACATTACCGAAGGTTTCAATTTTAAAGATTCAGATAATTGAAAAACATACCCACTTGTTAGGAAATAATGCATTTCTTCTGAAGCCTTGGTAATGACCCCATTTGATTTTTCAAAATGAGTAGATTTGAGTATGTTAGGTACAGAAAAACCTACATAAAATTTATCATTATAATAATACACCCCTGCCCCAAAATTTGGATAAGTATTACTCATATTATCTTGAAATAATGGATCATTGGGGTCTTGAGGCAAAATAATTGATAAAAGATCTATATTTTGGAAGGTAACACCTCCTTTTAAACCAAACGCTAATCTTCCCTCCTCGGAGGTACTAATCGTATAGGATACATCGGCATACAGATTTTGTTCTTTAACTGGTCCTATTTCATCAGCAATAACAGAAATACCTGCACCAACATTCCTTGCAACTGGAGCATGTGCAGAAAAAGTAGCCGTTTTAGGAGCACCATCTATATCTGTCCATTGTTTTCTCCCCAACATACCTAAGCTCAGTGTCCCACGAGATCCGGCATATGCAGGGTTTAAAACGTTCATATTATACATATATTGGGTATACTGTGGGTCTTGTTGACCAAAAACAGAAGTCAATGCTAAGAATAAAACGAATACGAAAATTATATTTTTTCTTTTCATAAGGGGAATTATTTTTGGAAGAGGGATCTTTCACCCTCTTCCATCATTATTATTGTTATTATTTGTTTAAATAAACCCAGCCGGTTTCTCTCTTCCTATTATTTTTATTGAACTCAATTACATAAAAATAAGTTCCTGCTGGCATTAGCTCACCTTTATTTAAGGTTAAACTGTTTTGGCTATATCCATCCCACCACGTTGGAGATGCCTGACCTTTACGTTGATACTCCCATACTTTACCGCCCCACCTGTCATAAATCTCCATTTTAAAGTCCGGATATTCAGAAAGTGCAGGAACAACAAGCGTGTCATTTACTCCATCCCCGTTTGGCGAGAATCCGTTTGGCACGATGTTACATGGTGTTTCATCTAAATAATTTGGCCAATAGTCTTCATCACAATTGTCGTTGGTTGGATCACCATCTTCATTACTATCCTCTTCAACCGTATTTATACCGTCATTATCATCATCAATATCTCTGTAATCAACATCATCTGCATCATCTCTGTTTGGAAGGTCAGTATATGGATTAAAGATCTCGTCATTTGGAATAAATCCATCATTTCTATCCGATCCTTCATAACCGTCATCCAGTCCATCATTATCCTGATCACTATTGCTTGGAGATGTATCTGCAAGTCCGTTATGATCATAATCATGACCTTCTGTAGCATCTGGTACATTATCATTGTCGCTGTCTGAATCTAGCATATCGATATCACCATCTTTATCGGTATCAACAACTTGAATACCTGTTCCAGCTCCAGGACTGCTCTCATAAGCATCATCCAAACCGTTATTATCACTATCAATGAACGACGGTAAAATATACTCTAACGTATTTTGTGCCTCAATATTATCCGGAATACCATCTCCGTCAGCATCAATATCCAAATAATTTGGTCTCGAATCATTATCCACATCTGCTGTTCCTTCAACTATTGTTAAGATTCCATCATTGTCATCATCAATATCTAGATAATTCGCAACCAAATCTCCATCGGTATCATCATCTGTAGGATTACCATTTCCGTCTAAATCTTCATCGATTGTGGCAATTCCGTCATTATCGTCATCAATATCACGGTAATCCACTTCATTATCCTTATCGGTATTTGGCAGATCGGTTAAAGGATTATTGATAATTCCGTTCACAACAAACCCATCATTCATATCAGCTCCTTCATAGCCATCATCAAGTCCATCTTGATCAGAATCAGTTCCTGTTGGCAATACATCTGCCATACTATCATGGTTAAAATCATGACCTTCCAAACTATCCGGCACTCTGTCATTATCAGAATCTTGATCTACGTAATCAGGATCGATGTCATTATCAGAATTCACAACCGAAATTCCTTCTCCAGCTCCTGGTGTAGATTCGTAAGCATCATCCAAACCATTGCGATCTGTATCGTTACCTGATGGTTTGATATAACCAGCAGTAGTTTGTGCTTCGATATTATCTGGGATTCCATCATTGTCAGTATCTATGTCTAGACTATTTGGATATGAATCCGAATCAAAGTCAGATAAACCTTCAACAGTATCCAAAATACCGTCATTATCATCATCTATATCATAAATGTCTCCAACTAAATCTCCATCTGTATCTACGATCACTTCAATACTCACTGTTGCCGTAGATTTATCTCCTTCAGAAGATCCAATCAATCCTTGACCATCCTCAATTGTGTAGGTGAATGAATCAATCCCTACAAAATCAATATTTGGTGTATATAGTACATAATCATCTGTTGGATCTGTTGGGGTACCATTGTCTTGAATTGTGGCCGTACCGTTCATTGGCAGCGCATTTAACACAATCGCATTTGAACCTGGTCCGTCTCCACCAAAATCATCCGCTCCATATCCATTATCAAGCAATACATCAATTCTATGATCTTTTGAATTCTCAACTATAATCACGTCGTCATTTACTGCTATTGGCAGGTAATTAATTATGATTTCTTCAAATCTTGATTCATCATCATCGGCCAAACCATCATTCAGATCATCAACATCAAAACTCATATTTGGATCGCTATCTGGATCTAATATGTCACTGGCTGTAATTTCAGCCTCGTTTATATAAGTTCCTGTTATTAAAACATCTGCACTAAATTCTAATGTTATCGATGAACCTGCCGGAATTGTGATTCCATTCCAAGAAAGATCAGTTCCGTTTAGATTTCCACCGTTGCTTATTGCCCTAATGTTACCAAAACCACTTGGAATTCTGTTAACGATTGACACACCCGTCGCGTCACTTGGACCGTCATTTTGAACTTTGATTGTAAATGTAATCACATCCCCCGTTGTTGGATTCGCGTCACTTACATTCTGAGTCAAACTTAAGTCTGAAACCGGCGTTGGTACTATCGTGATCGTTGCATAATCATCTTCTGTAACTACACTGTTTCCAGGTGTAGAGTCAGGATCAAAATTATCTGCAGCACTTATTTCGGCAATATTTTCATAATTACCTGTTGTATTCACAGAAACAGTAATCTGAATTTCGGAAGTTGAACCAGCGCCAAGATTTCCAATATTCCAGTCTCCAGTTGCGGCATTGTAGCTTCCTAAACCAGAATCAGCAACAAAAGTGAATCCATTCGGTAATAGATTCTGCACTGCGACACCTGTAGCGTTGCTGGGTCCATTATTGACAACATTTAATGTAAAGACTACATTTTCTCCAACAAAAGGATCACTATTGTCAACGTTCATTGTCAATTCTAGATCTGAAACAGCCTGTGCATCCAGTGTAATCTCAGCATAGTCATCTTCTGAAGAATCTCCATTACCGGGTGTTGAGTCTGGATCTAACTGGTCTGCTGTTGCTACTTCTGCAATATTTGTATAGTTTCCTGTTACATTTACATTTGCAGTAATGTTTATAGTTGCTGAAGAACCTGCCGGAATATTCGACAATATCCACACACCAGTATTCTCATTGTAGCTTCCAGAACTATCATCACTAACAAAAGTCAATCCGTCAGGTAAAAGATCTTGAACTGTAACTCCAGTTGATTCGCTCAATCCGTTATTTTGAACAGTAATCGTATATACAACATTTGATCCAACATTTGGTGTATTATTATCTACCACCATTGTTAATTCTATATCTGATGCCGCTGTTGGTGTTGTTGTAACACTAGCCCAGTCATCTTCAGTTGGATCGTTATTTGCCGGAGTAGAATCTGGATCTACAAGATCAGATGCAACTACTTCAGCAATATTTTCATAATTACCAGTCGGATTAACCGTTGCGGTAATTTGAATTGTTAAATTACTTCCTGAAGAAACATTTCCAATATTCCATAATCCGGTAGTTGAATTATAATTACCTCCTGAATTATCACTTATATAGGTGTATCCATTTGGTAAAAAGTCTGTTACCACTACTCCACTAGCATCACTTGGGCCGTTGTTAGATAACTCAAGACTAAATACTACTGATGCACCAACCTGAGGAATCGAATTGTCAACTGACATCGATATTTCAATGTCCGCACTTGATAATGATGTGATTGCATTATCCGTAACAGGATCTGACAATTCATCTGCATCTACTGTAACAGTATTAATAATATCGGTTCCTTTAATAAAATCATTCAACTCAACTGTATAACTTAAAGTATATATCCAAGTTTCTCCTGCTTCCATAACATTAGCTATGCCATTATCACCAGAAGGCCCTACCAATACTCCATTATTACCACTTGGCAATAAATCTTGTATTGAAATATTTGTCAAATTAATTGTGCCGTTATTTGTTAAAGTAATAGTATAATCAAGCACTTCTCCAACAGCTGTTACATTTGTTGGCCCACCTGTCTGTTCCTTAGTCACTGAAAGTTCTGCAATACAATTTGGTGCTGTCAGAATAATCGTTGCATTATTTGTGGACACACAAGAAGTAACTGAATTTCTAATTACAACATCATAATTACCTGCTACTAAACCATTAAATGTATTTGATGGCTGGAATGTTACTCCATTATCGATACTGTACTCTAAATCAGAACCGGTCGCTTCAATTATGATACTTCCATTATTTAAAATTGGGCATGATACGACTGTTGGATCATTAAATATAATATTTGTAATCAATAATGATGCAGGCTCGCCAACTGTATAACTCTGTGTTGAAGTTGCGCCATTCGCATCCGTTACCGTTACACTATAGGTCCCTGC
>NZ_JBHTMY010000002.1:0-1005306 GCF_042679565.1 Namhaeicola litoreus
GACATCAAACATTTCTTTAAGAGTTTCACTATAATTTTGATCTGTTTGTCCATAAACATTTGACAGTAAACAGAACATGACGATAATTAGAATTTTTTTCATGAATTTTAAATTAGTTAAATGTAAGCTAACGGTTATGGTTATGATTGCGGCGCGATTAATTGTTTGCGTTTGAGCGGCAAGCTGACGAGTTACAATTGTGCCGCGAAAATGCAAAAATAGGTTTGCTCGCTACCTTAATTTTTATTGATTTCTTGATGTTTCTAGCTTGTAAAATGCGCGCTGAATTATAACCAGTGTTGGCATTAGTTTTTTGAAATAAACTCAGTTATAATACTTTTGGACTTATCCACTATTTCCTCTGCTTCAGAAGATTTACCTGAAACTTTAAAGGAAAAACTATCAATTTTTGTTTCACCTAATTTACTCTCCTTATTATATTCGAAACTCAGAGAAATTGGTTTATTTGGAGGGTTATTTTTAAATGATTCCAAAATAAAGTCCCAATCAAAATTCCTTAGCTCGTCTATATTTTCAGCAGAAATGTCATAGCTTAAAGTACCAGTATCCACTTTAAATTTTGAACTTTCATTCTGTGAATAAATTGCAGATGCGACTAAAAAAAATACTAAAAAAATTAAATTCTTGCTTTTCATTGTTATTTGATTTTAAATTAATGCCAACGGTTATAGTTATGATTGCGGCGCGATTAAGTCTTTGCGTTTGAGCGGCAAGCTGACGAGTTACAATTGTGCCGCGAAAATGCAAAAATAGTTTTGCTTGCTACCTTGATTTTTCTTGATTTCTTGATGTTTATAACTTGTAAAATACGCGCTGAATTATAACCGATGTTGGCGGTATGTGCTTTTTTAATTTGTCCAATTCTCAATTTTCCCGTTGTCCTCAATCCAGATTTCAATATAGATGTCTTCAGATATCGGTTTTCCCTTATCTAAGATAATGTCGAATTTCAAATCTTTTAAAGCTGTCGTCATTTTGTCAATGCAAAAATTAAATTCGTCTTGGTCGTAATATTCATCAATTTGTTCGTCAGATAGAGCCATTCTGACCTTTGAAACAACTCCATTTTCGTTAATTGTCACAAAATATGTTTCAGAACAGTCGAATTCATTGGGGTTCTTCCATTTCGCTTTTTTCAGCTTCTTAAATAGCAAGTCGGATATTTTACTCTTATCACGTCTATCGATTCTTTTCGGGTCATCGATATAATTGTCGAAATCTTCTTCTCTTTCAACAAGTCCATTTTTAATAGTTAAAACTGTTTCTCTTGCAAATATTGTGTAGAAAACTCCGTCCCATCTTACGACTTCATCGTTCAATGGAAAATTGATGTATCCGTCAAACCAATTAATAAAAACTTTTCCATTTTTCAACCTTTCACCAAAAATGGATTTCATTTTTTCATTGGATTGGCTTTTGTCTATTTTCCCATTCCTTAGTTCACCACAATTGATTATGTCAATCAAGAACAAACTGTTATTCTCTATCAGGTAGATTGCCTGATAACCCCGCCAGCAATTAAAAGATGCTCCTTCTCGAAACGTGAGTCCAAAAAGTTGTTCTGTTTCTGTTGAGTTTTGCCGTTGCAAATATTCTTCAAGAATCAGGTTGTAAGTGGCTATTGTGTCTTTTCCAAAAACCACATAGTCTGGCATCTGTGGACTCGCGAAAATTTCTGTTGTCCAAAATGTCAGAAAAGCAATTAATATATGTTTGATTCTTTTTGTCATTGCATTACCGCCAACGGTTTCGTATAACCGTCAGTTACGGGTTAATAAGCGTTATTTTTCGGTTTAGTACAGGCTTTAGCAATTCCGAGTGGATTCGGACGTAGTCGAATCCGCCGTAATTGCGGTTATACATTGTTGGCAACAGTAATTTAGCAATCATTTCCAATGTATAAAGTCAAATTCCATTTTCCATTTATTTTTTCAAATCCAAGCATTGTAATTGTCCCAACTTCTTTTAGTTCATATTCAGCGTAGAATATATTTTTCGAAAAATTAAATGTATTGTTCCACTCTTCATCAATTCCAATTTCATTTAAAAATTCCCAATCAAAATGCACCCAATTATTTTCTTTTAAAATATAAGTTTCTTCACAAGCTCCAATAACTGCTATGAGGGTTTCAAAATCTATATGCGTTTTTTGAAAATCAGGGTCAGAAATAAATCTTTGACTAAATTCCAAAAAATCTTTCGGAATCAATTTTTTGTCAGAGTAGGTTTCAGATACTTTTTGATAATTTTTAGCTTTTTCAAAAGCCAAATCCCAATCATAATTTTCAACTTTACCCTTTTTGTATATTTCATAAATCGAGTCCATTTTAATTTCCATTTGTTCTTGTTCAGTTATGGATTCCGATTCTTGCTTTTCAGTTTTTACTTCA
The DNA here is from genome assembly GCF_042679565.1 of Namhaeicola litoreus. Classification (NCBI taxonomy): domain Bacteria; kingdom Pseudomonadati; phylum Bacteroidota; class Flavobacteriia; order Flavobacteriales; family Flavobacteriaceae; genus Namhaeicola; species Namhaeicola litoreus. Next base: position 2,412 of record NZ_JBHTMY010000002.1, read on the forward strand.
GGCTCAATTTCCTGCTTTTTTTGTTTGCAAGAAATAATTAATAGAAGTAAAAAAGCTAGTTTAAGTATTCTCATTTTCTTATTGTTGCCAACGTTTAGTATATGAAAAGTAGGCGATTTTGAAGCACCAACCTTTCGGTTAAACACAAAGTTTGATACGAGCCACAAGCCTTGTTTTTATTACTATTTCGCCTATTTTTTATATACATTGTTACCTGCTGGCTTTATTGTTTTCTTTTAAATTCAGGTGTGCATAGACTACCTGTCGCACCGCTTCCATAATTTAAAACTATATTATCTTTATAAAACATACTCGTACAATCATCCGAATATTCTTCTTGCTGTTCAACGGTCAAATTTTCATCAAATACCAGAAAGCTTAAAAGTGCCATTCCGCTAAAGCCGTATTCGACTTCAATTGGTTTTCTGTTACATATTCCTATACAATTTGCTTTCTCTAGCTTTTCATATAATTTGCTGAATGTTTCTGAAGTCCAGTTCAATTTATTCTTAACTAATTCCAAGGATTTCGTCTTTCCGTGATATTTCTTTTCGTATTCGGTTTGAGGGGTTTCTTTATAGTCATCCAAGTCTACATCCCACTGTCCGAATAATTTTTCTCGTTCCGTTGAATCCTGAGTTGGTGCATATACAAATAAGTCAACATTACTTGAGGAATTGTATTGAATTCTTACAATATAGTTTTCTGGAATTATCTCATTGAAGTAGTTTTTCAAGTCAGTTATTTCATTTGATTTTTCATCAATATTATTTTTCATTCCTTCGATCGAGTTCATTCCGCAACTTGAAAGGACGATTGGAATAATTAGAAGACTTATTAGATGACGTATTTTCATTTTTTCAGCTTGCAGGTAACGTGTTATACTAAAACTAAAATAGTTATTTATAAGTTTAAATCGCGGGATATCGTTAGTTTTTTATCGCCATTATCAGTTTCCATAAATGTCTTTACCATTGTATCCAAAGGACTCTCTATCGCCAACATATCCCTTTTTGCTACATGGGTATATACCATGGTCGTCTCGGGCCTCGAATGCCCTAACAATACCTGAATATACCGTATGTCAACCCCGTTTTCTAATAAATGTGTGGCATAACTATGCCTCAAAGTATGCGGGGTTACCAACTTCCTGATCCCGGCCTTTTTGCAACTCTTCCTCAAAAAATTCCTTATACTTCCTGCCGTATAAGGCTCACCGGCTTTTGTTCCCTCTACAAAATAAATTTCAGGCTTGTAACTAAACAAATAATTATTCAACAAAGGCAAAAAACTGTTCGCCAAAATAACATACCTGTCCTTTCTGCCCTTGCCACTCTTTACGATCAACTGCCTTCGCGAAATATCAATATGACTCAATTTTAAATTGATCAACTCACCTATCCTCAACCCCGCAGAATATAGCAAAGCCAAAATAGCGCGGTGCTTTAAATTTTGAGTTACCTGCAACAAACGCAAAACCTCTTCTTTAGCAAGTACCGAAGGTAAAAACCTACTCTTTTCCGGACTGTCTAAAGCCACATTATCAATCAAACAATCGCTGTACAAATTCTTAAAATGCCTGATAGCACTTATCACCTGCCTGTGCGTACTGGCCGAATATTTTCTGCTCAAATAAACATCTTCCACAAATAATTCTACATCGCGATTACTCAAAGTCTCTATAGGCCTTCCTTTGGTATAATATAAAAACTCCAAAATATGATTGTAATAACTTTTTACTGTACTTTCACTGTAAAGTTTACCTCTCAAATACTTGACATAAGCATGTATAATCTTGAGCGTTTCTTTGTCAAAATCATCCGAAGTAAGTTTTGTTTTGGTCTGTTTTGCAGCATTTAATCGCTTTATTTCTGATGGAAATAAATTCTTTAACAGTTGCTCGTTTTCTTTATTGAAATTGAGATACCATTTGCCTCTAGATTTACTCCAAATACAACCGATAGATTTTACCTGTTGAATCAATTCGTGGTTATAACGGAATTCGATCAAATAAACTTTTTTACCTTGATGATGACCCTCGGTTACTGATACTTTTGCCATTTTGCTTCCAATTAATCACAGCTTCGCAACTGTTAATTACAAAAAAACCAAAAGGTTAACATGCAGCTAACAGAGACTGCCAAAAAATGGCGACAAAAAAACAGGGGGAGTGCAAAATGAGATACTAATTAAATCATTTTTTTGTAAATTTTAACGAAAATATTAACATTTTTTAACACTTTCTTTAAATAATTAATTTCGAAGATTTTACACGATAAGAGCCAATGTTTTTTGTCTTAAAAACACCGCTAAAATTTGAGTTGCAAAAATTCACTGACTCAGTAAAATTGTAGACATTCAAAAATCAAAAGCTTGCGATAAAACAAAACAGATGCATTTCCTTAAGTTTTTTTTACATTTACCGCTTTAATTCAATCTCGAAAATTATTTTTTAATGGATTATGGAATCCTCTCGGTCTTACCACCGGTCATTGCCATCATACTTGCCCTAAGAACTAAACAAGTTTATATCGCCCTACTTTTTGGAATTTGGTTTGCTTGGCTCATCATGAATGATTGGAACTTTTTAACCGGAACCATCGCTTTTATTGAAGCCTTGGTTAACGTTTTTAAATCCGAAGGAAATACCAGAACCATTATGTTTAGCGCTTTAGTGGGCGCCCTACTCCTATTCATTCAATACTCGAGAGGGGTAGAAGGGTTCATCAATATGATCAACCGTTTGATCGAAAAAATTGAAACAAAAAAACAAGGAAAAAGCAGAACAATTGTTCAGTTGTTTGCCCTTATCACCGGACTATTACTTTTTGTAGAAACCAGTATCAGTTCGCTAACCGTAGGTACTTTGTACAGACCTATTTTTGACAGATTAAAAATCTCAAGAGAAAAACTCGCCTATATTGCAGATTCAAGTTCGGCTCCTTCTTCTATCTTGATTCCGTTTAATGCCTGGGGCGCATTTGTTATGGGTTTGTTGCTCACGCAAGGTATAGACAATGCATTTCCGGTGATGATGGCTTCTATCAAATTTAATTTTTACCCAATCCTTACCATTTTGCTGCTCTTTTTTATCATTATAACCGGAAAAGATTTCGGACCGATGAAAAAGGCTGAGAAACGCACCCGGGAAACAGGACAGCTTCAAAATGAAAATAGCACCCCTTTGGTTTCAGAATCAATCACGTCTTACGAACCCAAAGAAGGAATCAAAGCGCACGCCTACAACATGATTGTTCCTCTGTTTACCATGGTGGCCATGATGCCCATTACACTGGCCTATACCGGATGGAGCAGCGTAGATAAATCAAATGGGTTTATAGACCATTTAACCCAAGCCATCAGCAATGGTTCTGGTTCTTCGGCGGTACTCTATTCGGTGATATCTGCCATTTTAGTGAGTATGGTTCTTTACAGAGCTCAGGGTATGATGAAGTTAAAAGAAATGGTCGACCTGGTCTTTAAAGGAATTAGTGAGTTAATGCCTTTGGCACTTTTAATGATGCTGGCCTTTGCTATTTCTGAAGCGTGTAACCAACTGGGCACCGGACAGTATGTGGCAAATTGGTCGAAAGACTTTTTGTCGCCGGAACTTTTACCTGCCGTGATTTTTTTGATCAGCGGATTCATCGCTTTTTCTACCGGAACTTCTTGGGGAACTTTTGCCATCATGATGGCTATTGCTATTCCTATGGCAGAAACGCACCAGGCTAACGTACTCCTGGTGATTGCAGCAACTTTGGGAGGCGGTGTGTTCGGAGACCACTGTTCGCCTATTTCAGACACCACCATTATTTCATCTATGGCCTCGGCAAGCGATCATATAGACCACGTAAGAACACAGTTGCCCTATGCTCTATTTACAGGGGTAATTAGTATTTGTCTGTATTTGATCATGGGCTACGCTTTCCATTAATTTCAATTACCTTTGCTCAAAATTATCGAAATGAGCCATAAAGCAGGTTTTGTAAACATCATCGGCAACCCAAATGTGGGTAAATCTACTTTGATGAATGTTTTGGTTGGAGAAAAATTATCGATTATTACCTCAAAAGCGCAAACAACCCGCCATAGAATTTTAGGGATTGTGAATACCGAGGAATACCAAATTATTTTCTCTGACACCCCCGGAATTATTAAACCTGCCTACGAGTTGCAAAGCTCTATGATGGATTTTGTAAAAACCGCTTTCGAAGATGCCGATGTCCTTTTGTACATGATAGAAAGTGGAGAAAAAGAACTCAAAGATCCTGCCTTTTTTGAAAAGATTAAAAACACCAAAACACCTGTTATCGTTCTCATCAATAAAATTGATAAGAGTTCTCAAGAATTTGTGGTAGAACAAATCGAAACCTGGCAAGAAAGATTGCCCAACGCCTTTGTTTACCCTATTTCTGCACTCAATAATTTTAATGTAGAAAAAGTACTGAATCAGATCGTAGAATTGCTTCCTGTTTCAGAACCTTATTACCCCAAAGATCAGTTAACAGATAAGCCCGAGCGGTTTTTTGTCAATGAAACCATTCGCGAAAAAATCCTCATCAATTTCAAAAAAGAAATTCCGTATGCTGTTGAAATTGAGACCGAAGAGTTTATCGAAGAGGAAGATATCATCAGAATAAGATCTATCATCATGGTAGAACGTGAGACCCAGAAAGGCATCATTATTGGCCATAAAGGAGCAGGCCTAAAAAAAGTAGGGACAGAAGCAAGAAAAGACCTAGAAAAATTCTTCGATAAAAAGATCTTTTTAGAGCTGTATGTCAAAGTGAACAAAGACTGGCGCTCAAACGACCGTCAACTGAAACGCTTTGGCTACAAAGAGTAAAACTATTTTACCAAAGCTTTTACTTCTTCCAGATCTAGTCCGCCATAATTACCAGAACTCATAAAAAGTAAGGCGGTATCGGTCAGATCTTTTTCAAACAAAAACGATTTAAACTCAGCCGGATCGGTATAAATTATAAGATCGTCTCTTTCAAAAGCTTCTGCAATTTGTTCTCTGGTCACTTCTTTTAACTTTTTAATCTCTACCGCATGTGGTGAGTAGAAAACCACTGCCTCATCTGCGCTATCCAAAGCACCTTTGTACAAATGCAAAAATTCTGCATTTAAACTGCTGTAGGTATGTAGTTCTAAGCAGGCCAAATTCTTTTTCTGCGGAAATTTCTCTTTTACCGCGTCTGTCGTGGCTTTCACTTTAGACGGACTGTGGGCAAAATCTTTAAACACAATGGTAGAATCGTTTTCGGCCAATAATTCAAGTCTTTTGCTCGCACCTTTAAAAGAAGAAATAGCTTCGTAAAACTCATCCTCACTTACACCCATACTTTGGCAAATCAACTTGGCACCTGCCAAATTCTGCAAATTGTGTTTTCCGAAAATTTCTAACCTTATGTCTCCTTCATCCGTTTCTAAATAAACACCTTCTTCATCCTGTGTGTAAACTGGTGTTGTGTAGGGATACTTTTTAATACTATGGCTGGTTTCTTCTACAATTCTTTTCACCTCAGGGTCTTCTTCATTATAGACCAATAAACCACCGGGCACCATGGTTTCTATAAATTCTTTGAATTGATCTACGTAATTCTCATAGGTTTTAAAAACATTGATATGGTCCCAGGCAATTCCGCTGAGCAAAGCAATATTCGCTTTGTACAAATGAAATTTCGGTCTCCTGTCTAGGGCAGAAGAAAGATACTCATCACCTTCCAACAAAATAAAGTCGTTGTGATCTGTTAGATAAACCATCCTGTCAAACCCTTCCAACTGCGCACCTACCATATAATCTATATCGATGTTGTGGTATTTCATCACGTGCAGGATCATCGAAGTAATGGTGGTTTTTCCATGCGAACCACCAATGACAACGCGGGTTTTATTTTTTGACTGCTCGTAGAGGAATTCGGGATAAGAATATATTTTCAAGCCCAGTTTTTCTGCTTTCAACAACTCAGGATTATCTCCTTTTGCGTGCATACCCAAAACGATAGCCTCAATATCTGGGGTAATATTTTCTTCGAACCAACCCATTTTTTCAGGTAACAAACCATTGGCTTTTAAGCGAGATTTTGAGGGTTCAAAAATCTCATCATCACTACCGGTTATATGATGTCCGTTGTCTAAAAGACTCAAGGCCAAATTGTGCATGGCGCTACCTCCAATAGAAATAAAATGTATTCTCATTCCGTTATTTTATCCTGTAAAAATATAATAATTTGGCTCTTTTTAGGTAGAAAAAACGAACAATTAGTTGATTTTGAAATTCAATTCATACGACTGAAGTTCTTCTAAAAAATCTTTCGAAATATTCACCTTTACACCCCTGCTAGGCATATTGATCTTCACCTTATCTTCGGGGTCTGTAATAAGAAAATGCAAACTTTTATCTCCGGAATGTCGCTTGGCGATGGTCTTTAATTCATCTACTTTCTTCTCATCTATTTGGTTGATATTGAGATTCAAAGTAATTTTTTTCGCGAGTTGTTCCATGACATCCTGAAGCAATTGCATCGAAATAAATTGTGTCCGCACATCTCCGTCTCGCCATGCTCTCGCCATTCTAATTTTGACAAATAAAAAGGAATTCGGCACCAGAAAATGTTTGAATTTAAGGTAATCTTCGTTAAAAATTCTAAACTCATAACTCTCGCTAAAATCTTCTAAAAAGAAAGAAGCCCAGCCTTTTCCGTTCTTTGCAACCCTGTGCTGGACATCGCTTACTACACCAGCCAATGTCAGCTCTACCCCTTCCAACCTGTTGAGGTCTCTCAACATTTCTAATCGCCCATTGCAAAAATATTCTATCTCTGTTTTGTAATCATCTAAGGGATGACCGGAAATGTACATCCCGATCACTTCTTTTTCTTTGGCCAATTTCTTCATTACATTCCACTCAGGTGCTTCATCTATGGTAGGTTCATCAAACTGAACTTTTGAAGCTTCTCCAAAAAGAGAAACCTGCGCCGAATTTTTATTTTCCTGAAATTTATTCCCAAACCTGAGTGCCTTTTCAATAATGGTTTGTCCTTTTTCGTCTGTGGCGAAATATTGCGCCCGATGAATGTTTTCAAAAGAGTCAAAACCACCGGCCAAGATCAAACTGTCAAAAGCTTTTTTATTGGCCGCTCTTAGATCAATTCTTTTAGCCAGATCGAAGATAGATTTATAGGGGCCGTTTTCCTTTCTTTCTGAAACAATGGCTTCTACGGCTCCACCACCCACTCCTTTTACAGCACCCATACCAAACCTGATCGCCCCTTCTTTATTGACAGCAAATTTGTAGAAAGATTCGTTGACATCAGGTCCTAAAACCTTAATTCCCGCACGTTTGCATTCTTCCATAAAAAAAGTGACCTGCTTGATGTCGTTCATGTTATTGCTCAACACTGCCGCCAGATATTCTGCCGGATAATGGGCTTTTAGATAAGCAGTTTGGTAAGCGATATAGGCGTAACAGGTAGAGTGAGATTTGTTAAAAGCATAGGCCGCAAAAGCTTCCCAGTCTTTCCAAACCTTTTCTAAAACATCTTCCGGATGGTTATTTTTCTTGCCGCCTTCAATAAATTTTGGTTTGAGCTTTTCGAGCAAAGCAAAGATCTTTTTTCCCATTGCTTTCCTGAGCATATCTGCTTCACCTTTGGTAAATCCGGCGAGCTTTTGTGACAAGAGCATTACCTGCTCTTGGTACACGGTAATCCCATAGGTCTCTTTTAAATACTCCTCCATTTCAGGCAGATCATATTTAATCTCCTCTCTTCCGTGTTTTCTGTCGATAAACTGCGGAATATATTCCATCGGACCCGGTCTGTACAAGGCATTCATCGCAATGAGATCCGCAAATTCTGTTGGCTTCAAAGCCTTCATATGTTTTTGCATCCCGGGCGATTCATACTGAAAAATACCCACTGTTTCTCCGCGTTGAAAAAGCTCGTAGGTTTTTAAATCGTCTAAAGGAAACTCATCAGGATCTAACTGAACATTGTGTAAAGCTTTTACAATTTTAACCGTGTCTTTGATGAGGGTTAATGTTTTTAAACCCAGAAAATCCATTTTGAGCAAACCTGCATCCTCTACCACGCTGTTGTCATACTGGGTAACATACATATCTGTGCCCTTGGCAGTTGATACCGGAATCAAATTGGTAATATCTTCAGGCGTAATAATGACCCCGCAGGCATGGGTTCCTGTATTTCTTAAAGAACCCTCTAAATTAATAGCTTGTTTGATAGTCTTACCTTCTAAGCCCGTGGTGAGCATCAATTTTTTGAGTTCGTCTACCTTGTCAAGTTCTTCTTTTCTTAGGCCGTTTACTTTGTTCTTGCTCTTTTCATCTTCACCAAAAACATCCCTAAGTTTCAGATTGGGAATTAATTTCGCGATCCTATCTGCATCAGACAGAGGTAAATCCAGAACCCTGGCCGTATCTCTGATCGAAGATTTCGCCGCCATGGTACCGTAAGTTATAATTTGTGCCACCTGATTAGATCCGTACTTGTTGATCACATAATCGATCACACTTTGCCTACCTTCATCATCAAAATCAATATCAATATCAGGCATAGAAACCCTGTCGGGATTCAGAAATCGCTCAAAAAGCAAATCGTATTTTATAGGGTCTATATTGGTAATTCCCAAACAATAGGCAACCGCAGAACCAGCCGCAGAACCTCTACCCGGACCCACAGAAACTCCCATGTTTCTGGCTTCTCTGATAAAATCTTCTACGATCAAAAAATAACCCGGATAACCTGTTTTTTCTATGATCTGTAACTCAAAGTCGAGTCTTTCTTTGATGTCATCAGTGATCTCGGGATACCTTTTTTTGGCGCCCTCATAAGTAAGGTGTTTCAAATAAGCATTTTCCCCTCTTTTACCTCCATCTTTTTCATCTTCTTCAGAAATAAAACGCTCAGGTATATCGAATTTTGGTAAGAGTACCTCCCTCGATAATTTATATGTTTCAACTTTATCGACAATTTCCTGAATGTTCAAAATTGCTTCGGGCACCTGTTTAAAGAGATTTTTCATCTCTTCCTGACTCTTAAAATAATATTCGTTATTTGGCAGTCCGTAGCGGTAACCCCTGCCTCGCCCTATGGGTGTGGCAATTTTTTCCCCATCTTTTACACAAAGAAGTACATCATGCGATTCTGCATCAGTTTTGTTGATGTAATAGGTGTCGTTGGTTGCAACTAATTTGACCTGATGTTTGTGGGCAAATGTTATCAAAACATCGTTGATGTGCTTTTCGAAATCCTGTTGGTGATCTACCAATTCCAAATAAAAATCATCACCAAATTGTTCTTTCCACCAAAGCAGTGCTTCTTCGGCCTGATTCTCGCCGATATTCAAAATCTTGTTCGGAATCTCACCGTATTGATTTCCGCTAAGAACAATTAAATCCTCTTTGTATTTTTCAACAATCTTTTTGTCAATTCTTGGGACATAGTAAAAACCATCGATATAAGCAATCGACGCCATCTTGGCTAAATTCTGATACCCTTTCTTATTTTTTGCGAGAAATACAATTTGATAACCATTGTCTTTCTGACTTTTATTGAGATGATCTTCGCAAACATTCAACTCGCACCCTACAATAGGTTTGATAGGGTTTTCTGCGTTGGCATTGTGCTGAAGAATCTCTTTCACAAACACAAAAGAACCCATCATATTGCCAATATCGGTCAAGGCCACAGCAGGCATTTTTTGCTGAATGGCAGCTTTGACCAAAGAGGAGACTCCTGAGGTAGATTGCAAGACCGAAAATTGAGAATGGTTGTGCAAATGCGAAAATTGAGCCTCATCTAATGCTTCGATATGATGATCTTCGACTTTCTTTTTTACAGGTTCAGCCTTGGTTTTTTGCTCTAACTTTTTACTTTCTTTTTTTAAATTGACATGCTTTAAACCGATCAATTGTATGGTTTTAGCATTGACCTCTTTAAATTCTTTAAAATAAGAGGCATCACATTGTAAATCAGATGCAGAAAAATGGCCTCCTCTTATCAGTTCTAAGAAACATCTCGTAGTAGCCTCTACATCCGAGGTGGCGTTATGCGCTTCATCAAATCCTTCATTAAATAATTGCTGATAAAGTTCTGTGAGGGTTGGTAATTTGAATTTCCCTCCTTTACCTCCAGGTAACTCACATAAAAGAGCAGTTTGTTCTGTACAGGTATCTAATACAGGGAGTTTTTCCAGCACAGAATCAATTCCGGCCCTGTAAAATTCACAACCCCAAACATTGATATCAAAACCCACATTTTGACCCACAACAAATTTTGTCTTCGTCAATACTTCGTTGAATTGTTCCAGCACAGATTCTAGATCGACACCTTTTTCTTCCGCCAAAGCAGTAGAAATACCATGTATTTGCTCAGCATCAAAGGGAATGTTGAATCCATCGGGGTAGATCAAAAAATCCTTTTGCTCGAGCAACTCTCCCATAGCTCCGTGCAATTGCCAGGCAATTTGTATCACTCTGGGCCAATTATCGGTATCCGAGATGGGTGCATTAAAACGTTTGGGTAAACCGGTGGTTTCCGTATCAAAAATTAAATACATGAATAGGGTTTTTGCTTTTTTCGAAGCGATAAATATAATTCATCCTTAGTTTCAATAACCAAGATTTGCCTGAATTTTATCAACACGAAAACTAAACTTACAACAAAAGCCTTAAAATAAGTAGATTATTTGAATTGAATACTAAAATATTTCTTACTTTTGCAGCCTTAATTAATAACCTTGGTTTCGTACCAAAAAATTTAACAAATTATGTCAGTTAAAATTAGATTACAAAGACACGGGAAAAAAGGTAAACCATTCTTTTGGGTAGTTGCCGCAGATGCTCGTTCAAAAAGAGATGGTAGAATGTTAGAAAAAATAGGAACTTATAATCCTACTTCTAATCCAGCTACCATAGAATTAAATGTAGATGCCGCCGTAAAATGGTTGCAAAATGGAGCACAACCTACAGACACTGCCAGAGCAATTTTATCTTATAAAGGAGCTTTGTTAAAACACCACTTGCTTGCAGGAGTAAGAAAAGGAGCTTTAACTGAAGAGCAGGCTGAAGAGAAATTCCAAGCTTGGGTAAGCGAAAAAGAAAACAAAATAGAAAGCAAAAAATCTGACCTTACAAAAGCGAAGGAGGCTGCTGCTGCTAAGGTTTTAGAAGCTGAAAAAGAAATCAACGCTAAACGTGTTGCTGCTGTAGAAGAAGCTGAAAACGAAAGAATTAAAGCTGAAGCTGATGCAAAAGCTGCCGAAGCGGCTGCAAACGCACCTAAAGTAGAAGAAGAAGCTGCTAAAACTATTGATGATGTAGTGGAGGAAGCTAAAAACGAAAAAGAATAATTCTTTTTTAAATCGATAAAAAAAACCAGGCTTAAAGCCTGGTTTTTTGTTTTATACACTACACTTATTCCTTCTTTGGAATAGGAAAGCCTCTGTCTCTCATCAGAGCTTCTATTTCTGCATCCCGACCTCTAAATAATTTATACGCATCTGCAGGATCCATAGAATTTCTCGGTGCAAATAAATACTTTACAAGGTTGGCAGAAAGTTCTTTATCATAAAATCCATTAGGGGCGTCTCTAAAAGCTTCAGAAGCATCTGCTGTTAGCACATCTGCCCACATATAGCCATAATAGGCAGTGGCATAGCCTTCACTTGAAAATACATGTCCGAAATGCGGTGTTCTATGTCGCATTACCAATTCTTTTGGCATATTCATTTCTTCCAATGTATTTTTCTCAAATTCAGCTACATCAATATTACTCGGATCTGCCAAATGAAATTTCATATCCATGATCGCTGATGCCAAATATTCTGTCGTAGAAAACCCTTGATTAAATGTGGCCGCATTCTTAATTTTCTCTACCAAGCCGGCAGGTATAACTTCACCTGTTTTATAATGCACCAAAAATTGATTGATCACCTCATCTGTAGACAACCATCTTTCTAACAATTGAGATTGAAATTCTGTATAATCTCGCACACCACCATTTAAAGTGGGGTATTTTACATTGCTACTAAAAAAATGCAAGGCGTGGCCAAATTCATGAAAGAAAGTGGTTGCATCATCCCAAGAAACTAAGACTGCTTCTCCAGGAGCCGGTTTTACAAAATTAGAATTGTTAGAGGCTAAAACGGTTTCTTTTCCATCAAAAGTGCTATAACTTCTGTACATCGTAGCCCAAGCGCCAGATCTTTTTCCGGTGCGCGCATACGGATCCAGATACCACAAACCAATATGTGCTTTTGTATCCTTATCCGTTACTTCCCAAACCTTTACATCTTGCTGAAAAACAGGTACAGTACCCTCTGTGACAGGGGTAAAATCGTAATTGAATAATCTTCCCGCCACATAAAACATCGCTTCGCGTAATTTATCCAATTGCAAATATTGTTTTACTTCTTCAGAGTTAAGATCGTATTTTTTCTTTCTCACTTTTTCTGCATAAAAACGATAATCCCATGGTTCAATGGTAATTTTATCGCCATTGGCATCTGCAATCGCCTGCATATCTTGCACCTCTTCTTTTACCCTACCAATCGCAGCCGGCCAAACAGCATCCATCAATTTCATGGCATTTTCAGGGTTTTTTGCCATTCGGTCCTGCAAACGCCATTCGGCATAATTGTCGTAACCCAATAATTGTACGCGCTCTCTTCTCAATTTAAGAATGTCTGCAATAATTTTTTTATTGTCAAATTCGTCATTGTTATCTCCTCTTGAATAGTAATTTTTCCAGACTTTTTCTCTGAGATCCCGCTCTGTGGAAAATGTTAAAAAAGGATCCATAGAAGATCTTGTATTGGTGATGGCATACTCACCTGTTCTTCCATTGTCTTCGGCAATTTTTGCAGCAGATTTTATCATTGATTCAGATAAGCCACCCAATTGATCTTTGTTTAAATAGGTGATATAATTCTCTTCATCGTGCAATACATTGTTAGAAAATTGGGTATACAAAGCGGAAAGCTCTTTATTGATTTCTGCATAACGCTTCTTTTTTTCTGCGTCCAGATTTGCTCCGTTCATTTCAAAATTCTTGTAGATCAGATCCACCACCCTTTGCTGATCTGCTGCGAGTGGCTCTTTTTGAGATTTCTCATAAACTGCTTTTATTCTTGTAAATAATTTTTCGTTTTGAGAAATTTTAGATCTGTACTCAGACAATACAGGCGACATCTCTTTCTGAATCTCTCTAAATTCTGGGCTCGACATATTGCTACTAAAAATTCCGTAGTACACAAATACATCATCAATTTTCTTACCGGCCCTTTCCATCTCTTCGATGGTATTTTCAAAAGTTGGTTCAGACGTTTGATTGGCAATAGCATCAATCTCCGCCAAATGTAATTCCATCCCCTTCTCCAAAGCCTCTTTTACATCAGAAACTTTCATTTGATCAAAGGCAGGAACTCCGCCATAAGGCCCCTCCCAATCTTTCAACAGTGTGTTCGTTGTTTCCATTACCTCGGTTTTATCTTGTTTTTCCTTTTGTTTACATGAAATTGCGCTGACCAAAATTAACGCAACAACCATTACTCGTAACTTTATCATTGTTATATTTATTTATGTTTTGATAGCGCGCAAGTTAGAGAATAAAGAACTTTAGCCAAAATATTTTAAGAGAGAATCAACTCAAAAAAATCAATTTAGACTCATTCAATAAAATGCGGTAAATTTGCCGAATATTTTGATTGGCCATGCAAAAAAAGGATTGTTTTTATTTAGGAAAAATTGTCAAAAAATATAGTTTTAAAGGAGAAGTTATTCTTAAACTCGATACGGATTCTCCCGAAATCTATCAAGACCTGGACTTTGTCTATATAGAAAAAGGGAAACAATTATTGCCTTATTTTATTGAAAGTAGCAGCGCACCTAAAGCAGATTTATTACGTGTCCAGTTTGAAGATGTTTATTCTGAAGAAGATGCTGATGCCATTGTAAAATGTGCTGTTTATTTACCCCTCAAGTTTTTACCGAAACTGGAAAAGGATCAATTCTATTACCATGAAATCATTGGATCTACCTTGCATGACGAAAGGTTTGGTGAGGTGGGTAAAATTTTAGGCATAGACGACAGCACGCCTCAACCTTTATTTATTGTAGACCATAAAGGCACGGAAATACTTATTCCGATGATCGACGAGTTTATGGTTAAAATCGACAAACCTAATAAAACCGTGGTCGTCAATACGCCCGAAGGTTTAATAGAGATGAACCTACCCGAATAAGTATGTCGCAAAAACCATTTCAATTTAAAGAATTCACTGTACAACAAGACAAGTGTGCCATGAAAATTGGTACTGATGGGGTTTTATTGGGCGCCTGGTGTGAGGTAAATAATGCCGAATCGATTCTCGATATTGGCACAGGAACCGGATTAATTGCTTTGATGTTAGCGCAAAGAAGCGATGCCGAGTTGATCGATGCCATCGAAATAGAACCAGAAGCCTATGAACAAGCAGTAGAGAACTTTGAAAATTCACCTTGGGGAGATAGATTGTTTTGTTACCATGCCAGTGTACAGGAATTTGCGGAAGAAATGGACGAAAAATATGATTTAATCGTCTCTAATCCGCCTTATTTTCAAAGAGATGAACAAATCGAAGGCAAAAGACAAATGGCCAGACAAAGCGTTTCTCTGGGATATGTTGACTTGATTCTGGCAACTTCAAAACTACTCTCTCAAAGTGGACATGCCTCTTTTATTATTCCTTTTGCTAAAGAAGGTGAATTTTTAAAAATCGCCCGCGAACAGGGTTTATTTTCCTCTCGAATCACAAGGGTAAAGGGAACAGCAACAGCCTCCACGAAACGAAGCCTGATCACTTTGAGCTTTGCGGAAATGAAAACACAAACAGAAGAATTAATTCTGGAAAAAGAGAGGCATCAATACACTGATGCTTACAAAGAAATGGTGCAAGATTTTTATTTGAACTTGTGATTAAGCACCTCTGTCGAAAATATTGTACCCCAAATACGGAACCCTCTTTTCATTAAAATGCACCCCATAGGTTTGTAATTCTTTCAATATAGGTTCGTATATCTCTTTTTTGGTTGGAATTTGAATTCCTGTAGAAGTGATTTCTTTATTTAGAATTTTAAGCGCCGCGATCGCTACCGGTAAACCAACGGTTTTTGCCATAGCTGTATAGGTTTGATCTTTACCCACTACAACCATGCTTGAATCAATTTGTTTCTTCTCGCCTTTTAGTTCATACCCAAATTTGTGATACATTACGATCATGTCTTTATCTTCAGGAGACAAGGTCCATTTATCCATTAAAATTTTTTGTAATATTTGAGCAGGCGTAGCATTTTTTAATTTGACTTTTTTCTTGGCGTCAAACAAGTCTAATTCCATCAACTTATACCAAATATCATCATCCTGATCAATTTTTAAATAGTGTCTGAGCTTTAGTTCTACAGAATCATAGGGGCTATAGGCTAAAAAAGAATTGGTAAAGTCTCTGTAACTCATAGACTCAGAACCTTCTATCACATAACTATCATCTGTCATGCCCAATTGTACAAAAATATTCCAGGCACGGCTATAGCCCACCTTTCTTATTGTCCCTCTATACAAAGTGAGTATATCCTCTAACCCGTATACCTCTCTGTATTTCAAAGAATCTCGGTTGGCATAAGCCTCAAATCTTCCAAAACCATCTATTTCTAGAATTTCGGTTCTTCTAAAAAGTTTGTGGTAGGGGATATATTTATAAGATCCTTCTTGTATGAACTTTGCCACACCACCCTGTCCGGCCAAAACAACATTTCTCGGATTCCATGAAAATTTATAATGCCAAAGGTTGTTATCACTTTCGGGAGCCACCAACCCGCCGGTAAATGATTCGAACATGATCATTTTGCCACCTTTATTCTTTATTCTATCAATTACCTGCATCGCGCTCATATGGTCTATTCCCGGGTCCACACCAATCTCATTCATGAAAATCAAGCCTTTTTGCTCGACATCTTTTTCCAATTCTTTGAGTTCTTTAGAAACATAAGATGCTGTGACCAAATTTTTAGCGTATGCTAAACAATCTTTGGCCACTAAAATATGTAAAGCCGCCGGTAACATACTAATCACTAGATCGGTATTTTTGATGAGGGACTGTCGATTTTCGACATCAAAAATATCGAGTAAGACAACTTTACTTCTTCCATGGGCCTTGGCAAGTTTCTGAGCATTTTCCAATGAGATATCTGCAATGGTGATCTGTAAGTTTTCTTTCGCCGAAACATTCAACAAATAATCTACTAAATACGAAGCAGATCTTCCCACTCCTAGGATTAAAATATTACGCATTCTTAAGAATTTTTTGATGCACGAATGTACAAATTAGACAACAGATGAAGCCAGAGATGATTAAAATTTTTATAGGTTCATGCAGAAAAATGCAGAAAAAAGCTTGTGATTAAATCGTATTTTTACAAACAAATATTTTTCAATGAAAAAAAGACTTACATGGATTGCCCTGCTCGGTGCTTTTGCGATTGTTTTAGGTGCATTTGGAGCACATGGATTAAAGGATAAAATATCAGCAGAATCATTGGAAAGTTATGAGACGGGTGTAAAATACCTTATTTATCACGTCTTGGTTTTGTTGTTTCTCAACACTTACTCAGGTTTCAATGTGCAGATCAAAAAAAGACTAAGTCTTTTATTTTTTATCGGCCTTCTTTTCTTTTCAGGGTCAATTTTTTGTATCAGTCTTGGGATAGTTTCTGCCAAAAGCATTTGGTTTATTACGCCCTTAGGCGGACTTCTTCTTATTGGCGGTTGGCTTCTCATGGCCTATCATTTTGCCGAATCAAAAGAGAAAAACACATAATGTTAAGTTTTACAAATCGGTTTGTACTCAATTTATATTGTTCTATTTTTGTAACAAAGGGTACATAAGTAACATTTACTTTTTCCAGTTTACACCCTTTTTTATTTTCGATTTTAAAGTTAAAACCTAATGTATTTTGTTGTTTATCAATTATTTACAAGGTTAAACGTTTAAGTAAATTATCAGTTTTCCTGACAATTATCATTCTTTTAACATGAGAATAATCGGAAATTTGTCTAAGAAATTTAAGTACAACAAGAGACTAATACTAATACAAAGATTATGAAAAACATTAAAGTCATTCAAGAGCTACACGAATTAGGAATCACAGGATATCACGAAGTATCTTATAACCCTTCATATCAAGAATTATACGAAGCAGAAGTTTCGCATAGCAGAAAAGGATTTGAAAAAGGTGCAGATACAGATACAGGAGCTGTAGCAGTAAAGACAGGGATTTTTACCGGACGATCACCTAAAGACAGATATATTGTTAAAGACGACAATACGAAAGACACAATAGACTGGAATAATGTGAATGTTCCAACGACAAATGAAATTTATCAAGATCTTAAAGGTTTGGTATTAAGACAACTTTCTACTTCTAAAAAATTATATGTGGTTGATGCTTTTTGCGGAACCAACCCAGACACAAGATTGAAAGTTCGTTTTGTGATGGAAGTTGCCTGGCAAGCTCACTTTGTAACAAATATGTTCATTAGACCTTCACATTACGAATTAGAAAATTTTGGTAAGCCGGATTTCATTATTATGAATGGCTCTAAAACAGTGAATCCGAACTGGAAAGAGCAAGGTTTAAACTCCGAAAACTTTGTCGTTTTCAATTTAACTGAAAAAATTCAAATCATAGGCGGAACTTGGTACGGCGGCGAAATGAAAAAAGGAATGTTCGCCATGATGAACTATTACCTTCCACTAAGAGGAATTGCTTCTATGCACTGTTCTGCCAATGTTGGTGAGAAAGGAGATGTAGCCGTATTCTTTGGTTTATCAGGAACAGGTAAAACAACTTTATCCGCAGATCCAAAACGTTATTTGATTGGTGACGATGAGCATGGATGGGATGACAATGGTGTATTTAACTATGAAGGAGGTTGTTATGCCAAAGTAATCGATCTAAGTGAAGAAAACGAACCGGATATTTGGAGAGCGATTAAAAGAGACGCTTTATTAGAAAACGTTGTGGTAAATGAATACGGAGAAGTTGATTATTACGATCATTCTATCACAGAAAACTCAAGAGTTTCTTACCCAATTCATCACATCAATAAAATTGTGCTTCCTTCAAAGGCAGGACATGCAAACAAAATTATTTACTTGTCTGCTGATGCCTTTGGTGTATTGCCTCCAGTTTCAATTTTAGATGACGATCAAGCGCAATACCACTTCTTGTGCGGATTTACGTCTAAATTAGCAGGAACAGAAAGAGGAATTACAGAACCTCAACCATCTTTCTCTCCAGCATTCGGTGAAGCATTCTTAACATTAAGACCAACCATGTATTCATCTACATTGGTGGCTAAAATGAAAGAACACGGAGCCAAAGCATATTTGGTAAATACAGGTTGGAACGGTACCGGAAAAAGAATTTCTTTGAAAGATACACGTGCGATCATCGATGCAATTCTAGATGGATCAATAGACAACCAAGAAACAGTTGATATTCCATTCTTGAATTTAACCGCTCCTAAAAAGTTAGATAAAGTGAGTAATATTTTAGATCCTAGAAACACTTATAAAGATGTGGCTGAATGGGAGAAAAAAGCTAAAAAATTAGCCTCGCTTTACATCAAGAACTTCGAGCAGTACACAAACACACCTGAAGGTAAAGCACTTGTTGCTGCAGGACCTCAATTAGACAAAGAACTAGTCTAGTCATACATTTAATTCAAAAAAAACCCGGTTATTCCGGGTTTTTTTTTGCTTAAAAATCAAAACTTAGTTGGACATCTACAATTGAATCTTGAGTACCCGTGTCCAAATTGCTCATCGCCAATCCCAACAATCGAACCGATTCTCTTAACCTTTCTTGCAACAACAATTCTTTGGCTATCACATTTAGCTCATCCTCACCCTGAAAAAAATGATTTAAAGTCTTACTTCTTGTCTGCACCTTGAAATCGCTGTACTTAATTTTAAGCGTAAGTGTTTTACCCAAAACCTTATTGTTTTGTAATCTTTTCGCTAATTCTTTCGCGATCTCGGCAATTTTTTCAAGTACATATACCTCTGAAGGCAAATTTTCTGAAAATGTATATTCTGTTGCAATAGATTTTCTCAATCGATCGGGTCTTACTTCAGCTAATTGGATACCTCTAACTATCTGATAAAAATGTTCTCCAGATTTTTTAAAATGTGTCGTTAAAAAGTCCAAAGACTTTTCTTTTAAATCTTTTCCATTAAAAATACCTTTTTTGTACATTTTTTGGGCGGTTACTTTTCCTACACCAAAAAACTTTTCTATGGGTAAATTTTCCAAAAAGATAATGACATCTTCAGGGGGAATTGTCTTTTGTCCATTGGGTTTGTTAATATCTGAAGCCACTTTTGCCAAAAATTTATTGACAGAGATGCCTGCAGAAGCCCTTAATCCGGTTTCTAAAAAAATATCTTTTCTAATCTGCTCCGCAAGAAGTGTTGCAGAGGGATGATTCAACTTGTTCTCTGTAACATCCAAAAAAGCTTCATCTAGACTTAAGGGCTCAACTAAATCTGTCACACGGTAAAAAATCTCTCTAATCTGACCCGACACCTCCTTGTATCTCGAAAACCTCGGTGGAACAAAAATTAGTTCCGTACAAAGCTCTTTGGCCAATTTACCTGCCATAGCAGACCTCACACCAAACTTTCTGGCTTCATAACTGGCCGCAGCGACCACACCCCTCTTTTCTCCTCCCCCAACAGCAATCGGTTTATATCTCAAATCGGGATGATCCAATTGCTCTACAGAAGCATAAAAGGCATCCATATCTACATGGATAATTTTTTTTATAGGAAAAGTAAATTCAGACACAATTTAAATTTTCTCTATTCGTTCATACAGTCTTTTAAACAAAATGCTTCAATGTACTCATTCTGCTTTCACATTCTCAAAATTCAATAAATTTTAACAACAAATTGCTTAAAAGGACTTATTTTTGTCCTTCAAAATTTTTAAGTACCCTTGAGGTATGTAAATTATGGATAGATTTTCTTTTTTAAATACGGTTCATACCGAATATGTAGCTGATTTGTACGAGCAATATCTCGAAAACCCAGATAGTGTTGAACCAAGTTGGCGAAGTTTTTTTCAAGGGTACGACCTTGCCAATACAGATTATTCTTTGGATCATGATGAGGAACAGGAAGTGGATATTCCTGAAAATGTCTTCAAAGAATTTAAGGTCATCGACCTAATCAATGGTTATCGTACAAGAGGTCATTTGTTTACAAAAACAAATCCGGTGCGTAACAGAAGAACCTATACACCCACACTGGATATTGAAAATTTTGGATTGACAACCGAAGATTTGGATCGCGTTTTCAATGCGGGTAGTATACTCGGCTTAAAACCTTCTACCCTAAGAGTTATTTTAGACCATTTGAATAAAATTTATTGCGATTCTATCGGTGTAGAATACATGTATGTTAGAAATCCTGAAGAAATTCAATGGTGGCAAACCCGATTGAACGAGAATGATAATCATGCACACTATACCCCAGAAACAAAAAAATATATCCTTTCAAAATTAAACCAAGCCGTTACTTTCGAGCAGTTTTTGCAGACTAAATATGTCGGACAAAAAAGATTTTCACTAGAAGGCGGTGAAACCCTTATTCCTGCATTAGGGGCTATTGTTCGTATTGCAGCGACAAACTATGATGTGGAAGAATTTGTTTTAGGAATGGCACACAGGGGAAGATTGAATACCCTTGTAAATATTTTTAGAAAACCTATTCGCGAACTGTTTAACGAATTTGAAGGAAAAGATTATGCCGAAGACGATTTTGACGGAGACGTGAAATATCACTTAGGTGCAACACTCACCAAAACACTCAAGAGCAATAAGAAAATTACCATGAATTTGGTGCCTAATCCTTCACACTTAGAAACTGTTGGTGCTGTGGCTGAAGGAATTACACGTGCCAAAATAGATTTGGAATACAACGGAGATTCTTCTAAAATTATCCCAATTATTGTTCATGGCGATGCGGCCATTGCAGGTCAAGGTATCGTGTATGAGATCATCCAGATGAGTAAATTAAAGGGATACTCAACAGGAGGTACAGTTCACGTAGTGGTTAACAACCAGATCGGTTTTACCACCAACTATTTAGATGCGAGATCGAGTACCTATTGTACCGACGTGGCTAAAGTAACCCTTTCTCCTGTGCTGCATGTGAATGCCGATGATGTAGAGGCAGTCACCCATGCCATACTTTTGGCACTAGATTTTAGAATGAAATTTAAGCGCGATATATTTATCGATCTTTTAGGGTATAGAAAATATGGTCACAATGAAGGTGATGAACCCAGATTTACCCAACCGAAATTGTACGAAGCGATTTCTAAACATCCTAATCCCAAAACGATTTACACAGAAAAATTGATCGCAGAAGGAGTGGTAGATCAAGCTTATGTAGATCATTTGGAAGCAGATTTCAAAGAGCTTTTAGAAACAGAATACAATAAATCAAAAGAAGACAGCGCCGCCAAAGTAAAACCTTTTATGGAAAATATCTGGAGCGGTTTTATGGAGCAGGATCTAGAAGGAATGTTACTAGATGTTGGCACAAAATATCCAAAAAAGAACCTGGAAAATATTGCTACCATCGTTTCAACGGTGCCTGAAAACGCGAAATTTTTGCGCAAGGCAGAAAAGATTTTAAAAGATCGAGCCAATATGGTTTTCGAATCTGATAAAATGGATTGGAGTATGGCTGAGATTTTTGCGTTTGGAAGTTTGATGGAAGAAGGCTACGATGTTCGTATTTCCGGGCAGGACGTTGAAAGAGGCACTTTTTCTCACCGCCATGCAATCTTGAGAGATGAAGTATCGGATAGTCCGGTAAATCTCCTCAACTTAAATCCAAAAAATAAAGGGGAGATGTTTATTTACAATTCCTCACTTTCGGAATACGGTGTCTTAGGTTTTGATTACGGTTTTGCCATGGCAGCCCCGAATACGTTAACCATTTGGGAAGCACAATTTGGAGATTTTAGTAACGGTGCTCAAATTATTTTCGACCAGTATATGTCGGCTGCCGAAGATAAGTGGAAACAACAAAACGGAATTGTGGTCTTGTTACCACACGGATATGAAGGGCAAGGATCTGAGCATTCTTCTGCCAGAATTGAACGTTACCTGCAACTTTGTGGTGTAGATAACATGACTGTGGCTAACTGCACTACACCGGCAAACTTTTTCCATTTGTTGAGAAGGCAAATGAAAAGAAATTTTAGGAAACCATTGGTGGTATTTACCCCTAAAAGTTTGTTGAGACATCCCTTGGCTACTTCAAGTTTAAATGAGTTTTCAAATGGTGAGTTCCAACCTATTATTGATGACCTCAGCGTAGAACCTGAAAATGTAAAGAGAGTTGTTTTCTGTTCCGGAAAGTTTTATTACGATCTGTTGGCAGAACGCGAAAGTTTGGGTAAAACAGATATTGCTTTACTTAGAATTGAACAATTATTTCCCTTACACACTGAAAAAATTTCTCAAATTGTACAGCGTTACACCACGGTAACAGATTTTGTATGGGCCCAAGAAGAGCCTAGAAATATGGGACCATGGAGTTATATGTTACAAAGATTTGAGATCAACGATGCGCAAGGCAATCCTATCCGACTGCAAGTGAGATCGAGAAATTACTATTCTGTACCGGCTGCCGGATCGTCTACGAGAGACAAGCGCAGACATCAAAAAGTAATAGAAAGTGTATTTGATTATTAAAATTGATCATTAAAAATAAAAACATGATTTTAGAAATGAAAGTTCCCTCTCCAGGGGAATCGATTACAGAAGTTGAAATCGCATCTTGGTTGGTGAAGGATGGTGATTATGTTGAAAAAGACCAACCCATTGCTGAAGTTGATTCAGATAAAGCTACATTAGAACTTCCAGCCGAAGAAAGCGGAATCATTACACTCAAAGCAGAGGAAGGAGATGCTGTGGCTGTTGGTGCCGTCGTTTGTTTGATTGATATGGATGCCGCAAAACCTAAAGGAGCTGCGACACCTAAACCTGCAGCGAAAAAAGAAACAACTTCTGAAGTTTCTGCTCAAAAAACACAAGAGGCGGCAACCTATGCAACCGGCACTGCTTCGCCTGCGGCTAAAAAGATCTTGGCTGAAAAAAATATAGATCCCTCCGAAATAAAAGGTACAGGTAAAGATGGCAGAATTACCAAAGATGATGCGGTAAATGCAGTTCCTTCTATGGGGAAAGCTTTGGATAATGCAGATCGAAAAAGTGAAAAGTCGAAATTATCCATGTTGCGCAGAAAGGTAGCACAACGTCTGGTTTCAGTTAAAAATGAAACCGCGATGTTGACAACTTTTAACGAAGTTGACATGCAACCTATTTTTGAATTGCGCGCTAAATACAAGGAGGATTTCAAAGCAAAACACGATGTGAGTTTAGGCTTTATGAGTTTCTTTACCTTGGCAGTTGTACGCGCCCTTAAATTGTTCCCCGATGTCAATTCTATGATCGATGGAGACTATAAAATTTCCTATGATTTCGCCGATATTTCGATAGCTGTCTCAGGACCTAAAGGACTTATGGTTCCTGTAATCAGAAATGCTGAAAAATTATCTTTTAACGGCGTAGAACAAGAAGTAAAAAGATTGGCATTGAGAGCCCGTGATGGAGAAATTACGGTAGATGAAATGACTGGTGGTACTTTTACAATTACCAATGGTGGGGTTTTTGGCTCTATGCTTTCAACTCCAATTATCAATCCTCCGCAAAGTGGCATTCTCGGCATGCATAATATTGTTGAAAGACCCGTGGCGATTAACGGCAAAGTTGAAATAAGACCTATCATGTATGTGGCTCTGTCTTATGACCACCGTATTATAGATGGAAAAGAATCTGTAGGATTTTTAGTAGCGGTAAAAGAAGCACTCGAAAATCCCGTCGAAATATTAATGAATAACGACCCTAAAAAGGCCTTAGAACTTTAAGGTTCATTACAAAATCTTAAAAGCCCCTAAAAGGGGCTTTTTTTGTTAAATCCAATTTTTTCTTCGCTTTTATTATTTGATTCAAAACAACTTCTGCTTTTAAAAATCTTTCGCCTTTTTATCATTTTATAAAAATGAAATTTTAAATTTAGGCATATTTCTAAGCGCTATGTTCCCAAAATTCTATTTCCTTCTCCTTATTCTCTTAAGTGCATGTGATCAAAAACCAAAAGAAACAGTGGCTTTGGTAAAATCTCCGAAGCAGATTGATCTCGACCTGGAACAAGCCAATCGTTTAATGGAACTGCCTCTGGCTTGTATTCAGAATGAATTACCTTACAAATCGGGGATAGTTATCGATAAACCCGCAGATCTTAAAATGCCCATAGAACATCATCCGGCTTTTTATGGCTGTTTTGATTGGCATTCTGCCGTGCACGGACATTGGTCTATGATCTACCTTTTAAAAACTTTTCCGGATCTGGCCAAAAAACAGGAAGCTATCCAAATGCTCGATGCACATCTGACAGAGGAGAATATTTTGCAGGAGATCGCTTATTTTTCAATCAATAAAGAAAGTCAATCCTTCGAAAGAACCTATGGCTGGGCTTGGTTGCTCAAGCTTCAGGAAGAATTGTATACTTGGGACGATCCTTTGGGCAAAAAATGGTATCAAAACATCAAGCCATTGGCAGATTATATTTCACGTAGCTACATAGAGTATTTACCGAAATTGGTCTATCCCATTCGCGTAGGTGAGCATACCAATACCGCTTTCGGATTGAGTTTCGCATATGATTATGCACAAACAGTGGGTGATAAAGAATTACTGAACAGTATTAAAGAAAATAGTTTACGCTTTTATAGTCAGGACGCAAATTGTCCTATTACTTGGGAACCGAGCGGGCATGATTTTTTATCACCATGTTTACAAGAATTAGATATCATGCGAAAAGTACTCCCGAAAGCTGAGTTTGAGCAATGGTCTTCGTCATTTCTCCCAGCACTTTCTGAACAACAATTGATCCTAGAACCAGGAAAAATTATCGATAGAACTGACGGGAAGTTAGTCCATTTAGATGGATTGAATTTTTCTAGAGCATGGTGCTTGTATGCCATCAAAGGCAACACAAATGCATACAACCTCGCTACTGAGCATTTGGATTATTCCCTCTCCAAAATTACAGATGGAGATTATGCCGGGCAGCATTGGCTGGCCTCATTCGCCTTATATGCCTTTAAAATTCGAACAGAATTAGATGATTGACCTCAAAAAGTGTTTTGGACCCAGTACACTGGTAGCGGCAGCATTTATTGGTCCGGGTACTTTAACTACATGTACTATAGTTGGAGTACAAACCGGATATCAACTTTTATGGGCCATGCTTTTTTCGATATTCGCTACGATCGTACTGCAAGAAATGTCGGCACGCTTAGGATTTGCCACACAAAGCGGTCTTGGTGAAGCGCTTAACAAAGAATTCCCAAAGGGCATAGCGAGATATTTGGTTTTCTTTTTAGTGATTGGCGCCATCTTAATTGGTAACGCAGCTTACGAAGCAGGAAATATCTCAGGAGGTGTTTTAGGCCTGGATCTAGTTGCAGGAGAAATGAAATTATGGCCTGTTTTGATCGGATTTTTTTGTTTTTTAATCTTGTTTTTTGGAAGGTATAAATGGGTAGAAAAAATTCTGATTGCCTTGGTCATCATCATGAGCATCTGCTTTTTAATTACAGCAATTCTCGTTCAACCCAATATAAAGGAAATCTTAAAAGGTTTCATACCTAGTTTGCCTTCTGGCGATGCTTTTTTATTGGTCATGGCACTCATCGGCACCACCGTAGTTCCATACAATCTATTTCTTCATGCTTCTACGATTTCAAAAAAATGGTCGGCAAATGATTCATTAAAAGATCTTCGAATAGAAAATGCCGTCTCTATCCTATTAGGCGGATTAATTTCAGTTTTGATCATCATTACCGCAGCGAGTTCCGCAGATCAAGTTGAAGAAATAAATTCTGCTAAAGATTTGGCCATTCAGCTTGAACCTCTTTTCGGTAAAAGTGCAAAATGGTTTATGGGTATTGGTTTAATGGCCGCAGGAATTAGCTCTGCACTAACAGCGCCCCTTGCAGCTGCCTATGCAGCCAAAGGCTTGTTCAGCTGGAAAGGTGACGAAAAAAACATTAAATTTAGATTGGTCTGGATGATCATATTATTGGCTGGTGTCTTTGTTTCAATTACCAATCTCGAAAGAGTTTTAGTCATCAAGTTTGCCCAAATCACCAATGCAATTTTATTGCCCTTTGTGGCAGTCTATTTATTGTATATATCTAATTCTAAAAAGATTTTAAACAAGTACACAAATAGTTTGTTGACCAATATTTTAGGAGTAATCGTTATTTTATTTACACTAATTTTATCATTAAAAACTTTGAACAACATATTCCATTTTTTGTGAAAAAAATCGACCTAAATTGTGACATGGGAGAAAATATCCCAGGAGAAAAAAGTAATTTCGATGAAGAAATCATGCCTTTTATTTCTTCCTGCAATATCGCTTGTGGGTTTCATAGCGGACATCCGAAACTCATAGAAAGAACCATTAAACTCGCCATCGCTCATCAAGTAAAAATTGGTGCACACCCCTCCTACAACGATCGTGAAAATTTTGGACGAATTTCTTTACAAATTGATAGGGATGTTTTGATGGCAGAAATAAGATATCAGATTTGTGCTTTAAAAGGTATGACAGAAAGTTTTGGTGCAGTATTGCATCATGTAAAACCCCATGGCGCCTTGTACAATGACATGGTTGAAGATCGAGTTCTTGCCGAAGATTTTGTTAAATTGGTCAAAGAAATTGATCCAAATTTAAAAGTTTATACCTTGGCGCATTCTCAAGTCATGGAGGTTTGTGCAAAACTGGGTATCATTGGCGTCAATGAAGGATTTGCAGATAGGCGTTACGACGAATTAAATAAACTGAGAAATAGGACTTTACCGGGAGCAGTCCTACACAATTTAAACGAAGTATTAGATCAGGTAGAACTTTTTTTAGAACAAAAGGTTCAACTCTATTCGGGCAAAATAGAGGCAGTTAAAATAGATTCTATTTGTCTTCATGGCGATACACGCGGAGCAGTAGAATTGAGTAAAAATATATCCCAATTTTTAAGCGAAAAAAATGTCGAAATTGCAGCAGTCATTTGATTCTTTGTTTGAAATCAACAATTTCAACAATGATTTTTTATTGGTCAGATCTAAAAATACATCTGACTTGGCTCAGCTCGGCAAAACAGTTTTCAAGCAAAAATTTGATTTTGTAGATGAGGTAATTGTTACGGAAATGGAAGTCTGTATAAAAGTCAATCATCTCTTTTCTTCCTCGCATTTAGACCATTTGAAAAATATTGAATATGACAAATTTGATCGACATCAAACATATCAAGTTCCGGTATTATTTACTGATCATGATGATTGGAAGGAGATAGAATCTTTTACCGGTTTCAATAAGTCAGAGATCATCTCAAAGCTTTTACAATCAGAATTTTCTGTAGCCATGTTTGGTTTTTTACCCGGATTCACCTATTTAAACGGACTAGATAAGAATTTGCAAGTGCCAAGAAAAGCAGTCCCTGCAAAGTATGTTGAGGCTAATTCTTTGGCGATCGGTGGCAAGTACTTGGGTCTATATGCGATTGATAGTCCAGGAGGATGGCATGTAATTGGCAAAACACCCATATCACTCTTAGAAATTGAAAGTTTACCACCCATTTCTATCAATCCAGGAGATCGTATCGTCTTAAACGAGATCGATCAGACCGAATTCAAAAGTATGACAGAAAAAAAGCTCACTTTACAAGAATACAATGCCTAGTTTTGAAATCATACATCCAGGTTTAATGACCAGTATTCAGGATTTTGGAAGAAAAGGACTGGCCTATTATGCCATTCCAAACTCTGGTGTAATGGATCAAAATGCTGCAAAAATCGCTTTGCTACTCTTACATAAGAAGGAAGACTCTCCGCTCATCGAATGCACATCTATTGCTCCTCAAATTAAATTTAATGGAGCAACTCGAATTTCACTTACCGGTGCCGATTTTAACTGGCAAATAAATGGTCGGGCCGTATCTTTAAATCAAGTGTTACAAATTCAAAAAGGAGATGTACTCAAAGGGCAATCTGCCAAAGAAAAATTAAGAGGATATATCGCTTTTTCAGGTGATTTAATCTTACATAAAATTTATCAATCATACTCCACCTATACCAATGCCAAACTGGGTGGATTTGATGGTCGGTTATTAAAAAAAGGAGATGAAATAGAATGGATTGAGAAAATTGGATTTGAAAAGGTTATACCCATAAAAAAGGGGCCAGAGTTTGATTTTTTAAGTGACAAAGCAAAAGTTGAGCTCACCAGTAATTCTTATGTTATTGGTGCAGACAGCAATAGAATGGGTATTAGACTTAAAGGAGAAAAATTAGAAAGTTCCAGCTATCAATTAGAGAACAGCGCACCAGTATTACCTGGATTTATCCAATTACCGCCAAGTGGTTTACCGATAATTATTTTGCAAGATGGACAAACGACAGGGGGATATCCAAGAATTGCCTATGTTCCGCAAGACCAGCTTTCAAATTTAAACCAGGTTCCTATTGGCGTTGGAATCAAGTTCGAGTTTTGTTAACCTAACACCTTCATGAATCGTTCAAACTGATACGATACCATTCTATCTTCTTGTTTTTTTCTTTACTTTTATAGATGGTAATCCTTATGCATCACCTTCAAATTTTTAATTAAACAACTTACCTAAACCAAAATATGGAAGACAATAATAAATCTAATGGCCTTTTTAGCTTTATACAGCAGCGATATATTTTTACCGGAATTGGCATCCTTTTAGCTATCTTAGCTCTATTGATTCCCTTTAAGGATATAGCTGACCCCGTTACTTATATGGGCGGCTTACTGATTTGGGCCGCCATATTAGAGATTCTCCATGGATTTAGACGGTCTGAAAGTCAGGCAAGGCTTTCCGCTTGGTTTAGCGGAGGTATAACTTTATTGATTGGTACACTTCTAATCAACAACCTCTTGTTTCAAACCGAACCCTTGGTTCAATTTATTCTTCTACTTTTCCTTATTGATGGCATAAGGTATTTTTATATTTTTTTGAAGAATAAAAAATCAGGAAAACCCTCTACGAAATATCTCCTTTCTGGTATTGGTAATATTCTGGCCCTCCTCATTATATTATTCTTCAGACACAAAAACATAGATTGGGTAGTAGCCTTGGTCGGTTTTTTGAGGATTCTGGGAACTATTTATAATTTATTTACGTCAAAAATGGGCGTGCTAGAAAACGTAGCTGAAGACGTGATAAAAAGTATGGGGCTGGAAGAAGATTCTGAATTAGCAGCATTAGCAGAAGAACTCGAACAAGAAGATGCGATAAGAGCTCCAATTGACAAAAGTTGGATCATCACATTTTTATTCATCTTATTTTTTATTCACCTTGGACGTATGGGATTCGATCGGTCTACCTTTGGTATTCTTTCTCCAGTAGTAGCCGTGATTGGCGATATGTTTATCGCACTCGTCGTCGCTTTTGCTATTATCGCACCTTTTAGATGGATCTTTCGAAAATTTTCGGGCTTATTCTTAAACGGCTTATACCATTGGGTAAATAAAGTACCTGAAGACGAATGGAGAAAATTTAGCCCAAGAAGATTAGCGAAAAGATGGATAAAACACGATTTAGGATTATCAATCAGTATTCGGAAATCGGGATACTCGTTTAGCGCTGCAATCCGTAACGGACTTAAAATTGGGCTTCCTTTTGCAGCATTGCTCGCCGCTATTATGCCTGTTCTCGGCATGAGTTGGTATTTTGATACTGAGAATTGGGCTTCTGGTGTTTGGGACGGTTACGCCGGTAACAGAACCGAAGTTTGGAGAGAAGAAATTATTGCCGCTAGTGGAGAAAAAACAGGTCCGAACGCCTTCAAACTCAATCCGGAAGGAATGAACCAAACGGGAGATTTTTCCTTTGTGGTGATCGGTGACCCTGGGGAAGGAGATCCCTCTCAACTCATCTTAAAGGATCAGATTTTAGAAGTTTCTAACAAAAATGACATCAGTTTCGTGGTCATTTCATCAGATATCGTTTACCCTTCGGGTGCGATGAGAGATTACGAACGTAAATTTTTCCTTCCTTTTAAAGGTCTAAAAAAACCGATGTATTCTATTCCCGGAAATCATGATTGGTATGATGCTTTAGATGGATACACTGCAACTTTTTTTACCCCCGACGCAGCAAAAAAGGCCATGGAAGCCAGGATGCGAAGTGATGGATTATTTACAACTACATCTCCGGAAGTTATTGATCAATTAGTGAATCAAGCTGCTTATTTACGAAAAGAATATCAACTTCCTGTTGGATATCAAAATGCACCGTTTTTTCAGGTTTCAAACGATCATTTTGTCTTTTTAGCGATAGATACAGGTGTTCGACGTAAGGTTGACGATAAGCAATTGGCATGGATCAAATCTGTCCTAGAAGCTTCTAAAGATAAATATGTGATGGCTTTGCTCGGCCATCCATTTTATGCCATTGGTGAATACCAAGGCGATATGAATCCGGATTTTCGTGCCTTGCATGACTTACTGCGAGCCTATAAAGTTCCCCTCATTATGGCAGGTGACACGCATGACTTGGAATATTATATAGAACCCCCTCAAAATAACGACGGACATACCATGCATCATTTTGTAAATGGTGGTGGTGGAGCCTATTTGAGTATCGGGGCTGCAATGGCTGACCCAGAAACAAGACCCACTGCAGATTGGGCTAACTATCCGGCTAGAGAACCACTCATTAGCAAAATAGATTCGCTTACCCCGTCCTGGAAATACCCGGCTTGGGTTTGGGTGAAAGAGTACGATGGATATCCATTTTCGGCTGAATGGCTTTCTGCTGCCTTTGATTATAACCAAGCACCTTATTTTCAAAGTTTTATGGAAATAAAGGTTGAGAAATCTCAAAATAGAATTCGATTAATTCCTTATGGAATTAACGGGCAACTACGTTGGAGTGATTTTGACTTTGATGGTAAATCGAAACCGGCCGGAGCCAAACGAAATGATCTTGTAGAATGGATTTTGCCAATGAATTATTAAAAATCGAAGGTTGTGGATGTATCGCTAAGGCTCAATATTTCTGCTAAATAATCATCTAATTCTCCAACATCTTTTAAAGAACTGGGGTTCGATGGGTAAGATTTTCCATCGAATTGGATCAGACGGTTTGCGCTACCACTGTAAACAACCAAATCATGCCAACCCTTTGTCTTGTTTTCTAAAACATAAAAAGGCGCGCGGCTCACAGTAAAAGAATTGATCAATTTACCTTTATCAGTGGTTACAAAATAAGTACAACCCCCTGTGCCACAATAAAAATTATTTTGCAATCCTATCAAAAACTCTTTTTTGCCATCATCGTTTAAATCAAAGGTGGTGTAAGTAAAGTTTCTTTGATTGGGACTAAGTATTTCTATATCCTTCTTAATCAAATCGTTCACTAAAAAACCTTTAACCTTCTCTATCTCTTCTTTTGTACGCTTACCATCATTAATGTCGTAAACAGAGGTATTGTTTTCAACATTTCCAATTTTGGCATTGCTTTTTTTAACTTCGATTTCTTCTTTAAAAAGAACGGGCAATTCTATGATGCCTTTTTCATTCAAAATACGCAAAGAATTATTCCTGAAATAATACACATTGATATTATCTGTTTTTTTATCATAAAAGAAATCATAGGCATTTGAAGGACAATCATGCTGCTTGCAACCACTCATATGCACCACATCATTTTGTATTTCTATGGGGGTTTCTGTATTCCAAAAAACGATGAGATTGTCATAGTTCAAACCATCTATAGCCTTAAGCCTAGTCTGCATGGTCTGGTTCTTAAAAACATTTTCCTGTGTGGCATATTTTCCCTTCAGAGGAAATAAAAAATTCATTCCGGAAAGATCTTCTTTCTCTACTTCAGCTGCCTCTTCAGTTACTTCTGGCATAACTAAAACTTCGTCATCAACTTCAGAATTCACCTCTTGAACACCTTCTTTTTCAACCTGCGTTGGTTCAGTCTTCTGTTTACAAGAGATCACAAAAAGAAAAACAAACAATGCATAAACTATTCTTTGAACCATCATTATTATTTAGATTTTAAAAATTGCCAAACAGATATTCCTGAAAACATTGCAAGTATGGGGTAGATAAACAATAGATCAGCCCGAATAACAGGATCTGAAGGGGGTAAACTTTTTGCCCATATCCATACCATCAATTCCCAAACAACATATATGATCCACAAGGTGATGGTAATCCATTGAAATTTCGTGAACTTTTTCATCATATGAGAATTGATGCGTATAAAAATAATAAAATATATGGTTTAAGAGTTAAAGCGGAAATAAACAGTTTTACGAATAATTCTTATATTAAGCTCAAATTTAACTTAATCCCTACATGATGAAAAAACTGACCAAAGAAGATATTAGCCAAGAAGTATTTGATCTCTACGATGATTATGCACACAATAAACTCGATAGAAGACAATTTATAGAAAAACTATCCCTTTATGCGATCGGCGGAGTAACGGTTGCTTCCTTGCTCGGTTTTATGATGCCAAAATATGCAGAATCTGTCTTAATTAAGTCCAATGATCCTCGTTTAAAATCTGAATTCATCAAGTATAATTCTCCAAAGGGAGGAGGTGAAATCAAAGGGTTATTATCTCAACCGGCAGATGCGAAAGTTAAATTACCGGGGATAGTGGTGGTTCATGAAAACCGAGGTCTCAATCCCTACATAGAAGATGTAGGAAGAAGGGCAGCATTAGAAGGATTTATCAGCTTAGCCCCGGACGCTCTTTCTCCACTAGGGGGATATCCGGGAAACGATGACGAGGGAAGGGAGATGCAAAGGAAAAGAGACAGAAATGAGATGTTAGAAGATTTTATTGCGGCTTATATCTATTTACAAAATCATCCAGATTGCAATGGGAAAATTGGCGTAGTTGGTTTCTGTTTTGGAGGATGGATCTCGAATATGATGGCAGTTAAAATTCCAACATTAGGCGCAGCAGTACCTTTTTATGGCGGTCAGCCAACAGCCGAAGAAACTGCACAAATAAAAGCACCACTGATGTTGCAGTATGCAGGTTTAGACACCCGCGTCAATGAAGGCTGGCCTGCTTACGAAACCGCTTTAAAAGAAAATAACGTAGAATATACCGCCTTTATTTATCCGGAGGTAAACCATGGTTTTCACAACAATACAACACCGAGATATGATAAAGATGCGGCGGACCTGGCTTGGAGTCGAACCATAGAATTCTTTAAAAAGAAATTAGGGTAAAAAAACTAGTTTGTATTGCGCGATCCTAAAATCCATCACAGAATAATTAGGATCATTTGATTTTTTCAGTTTATACAAAAATGTATTTCCTATGGCTCTATTGGCGGCGCTCGATGGAGAAATGAGCATGTAGGCTTTTATTTTACGTTGATTTATTGAGAATTCTAAAGTTTTGATGGAATTTTCAGTCAGAATTGAAACGGGAATATTATGACTTTGAAGATGTTTTTTTAGCAAATACCCGGGTCCGTTAAGAGACATTCCTCCCATTAATAGCAACCTATTGATCGAGGTGTTTTCTTCTAAAACTTGCACTAAATTGCGCAATTTAATGTTTTTCATTCCCAGATCCGAAGCATCTATTTTTTCCCTTTCACAAGAATCTACGATATCACAAATGCCCATTCTATTTTTCTGTAAGAATGATTTTCGCTGGTAAATGGCGCTCTCGTTATTTTCAAACGACAATTCCAAGTGAAATATCTCATTTAGAATTGGCCAAAGTAAACCGTATTTACTTCCGTAGCAAAAGTCCACATCATCTTCAAAAAGTTGGCCCACAGAAAACCGATATGGTGGCAATGTACCAACAATTAAACTATCTGTGTGAATGGGTAGAAAAACAGGATAAGGATGTCGATGAAAAATCACGATGTTTAAATAAACGTTTACATTTAAAAATTAACAAGATAAGTAGAAAAAATTGAAGGAAACTATTGAATTAACTGATTTTTCTCAGCGATGAGGCTTCAATTTTTGTTACATTTGTATTCCTAATTTTTAAAAGATGAAAACACTCGACAGCATAAATTTCGAAAACAAAAAAGCACTTATTCGCGTAGATTTTAACGTTCCTTTAGATGAAAATTTTAAAGTGACAGATGCAACCAGAATAGAAGCCGCCAAACCAACTATCATTAAGGTTTTAGAAGATGGCGGAAGTGTCATTTTAATGACGCATTTGGGCAGACCTAAAGGTAAAGACGAAAATTTTTCTTTGAAACACATACTTGGAAAAGTATCAGAAATCATTGGTGTAAAAGTGAAGTTTGCAACAGATTGCATTGGCCAACCGGCAGAAACAGCTGCAGCCAACCTGCAAAATGGTGAAGTATTACTATTAGAGAATGTGCGTTTCTACAAAGAAGAAGAAGCAGGAGATGTGAATTTTGCGAAGAAATTGGCTGCCCTGGGTGATGCGTATGTCAATGATGCTTTTGGAACAGCACACCGTGCCCATGCTTCTACCACTATTGTTGCTCAATTTTTTCCTGACGCAAAGTGTTTTGGCTATTTAATGGCCAGAGAGATTGACGCCTTAAATACAGTTTTGAACAGTGATAAAAAACCTGTTACCGCTATTATTGGTGGGGCAAAAGTCTCTTCCAAAATTGATGTCATGATGAACATCATGGAAAAAGTAGATAACATTATTATTGGCGGTGGAATGGCCTATACTTTTGTGAAAGCCCAAGGCGGCAAGATTGGCGAGTCTATTGTGGAAGATGATAAAATGGAAGTGGCATTGGATATTATTGAATTGGCGAAAAAAACCAAAACGAGATTACACTTTCCTATTGATGTAATTGCTGCTGATGCTTTTAGCGAAGATGCCAAAACA
The DNA here is from genome assembly GCF_042679565.1 of Namhaeicola litoreus. Lineage (NCBI taxonomy): Bacteria > Pseudomonadati > Bacteroidota > Flavobacteriia > Flavobacteriales > Flavobacteriaceae > Namhaeicola > Namhaeicola litoreus. Next base: position 37,534 of record NZ_JBHTMY010000002.1, read on the forward strand.
CAAGTTTGTCCAATTAACGATATTCCAGATGGATGGATGGGATTAGATGCCGGTCCTAAATCTAATGTCGGTTTTTCTTTTGTCATCGCCGATTCTAAAACGATTTTATGGAATGGTCCGGTAGGCGTTTTTGAAATGGATAAGTTTGCCAAAGGAACCATTGAATTAGGTAATGCCATTGCAGACGCAACCGAGGAAGGAGCTTTTTCTTTGGTAGGCGGGGGCGATTCTGTAGCAGCTGTAAAGAAATTTGGTTTTGAAGATAAAGTGAGCTATGTTTCTACCGGTGGTGGAGCCATGTTAGAAATGTTGGAAGGAAAAACGCTTCCGGGAATTCAAGCCATTTTAGATTAAACACTTAGACTGTTAATAAATATAATTCTTATGAAAATTCCGGTTCTTCCGGAATTTTCCTTTTTCAAGGTAATCATGTTTTGTATTTTTGTTCCCAAAATTCTTTATCATGAAATATAGTTTTATCCCAAATACAAATATCGAAGTTAGTAAGATCTGTTTAGGCACTATGACTTACGGACAACAGAATACTGAAGCGGAAGCACATGAGCAACTGAACTATGCGGTTGAAAGAGGTGTCAATTTTATAGATACTGCCGAAATGTATTCTATCCCAGGCAAAAAAGAAACTCAGGGAAGTACAGAAAGATATATCGGTTCATGGTTAAAGGATCAAAAAAGAGAAAATCTGGTTGTGGCAACCAAAATTACAGGACCTAACATTCCATACTTTAGCTACATCAGAGATGATATGAGGTATACTAAAAAGAATTTACAGGAAGCTTTGCACAATAATTTAAAAAGACTGCAAACTGATTATGTAGATATCTATCAATTGCATTGGCCGGAAAGAAATGTAAATATGTTTGGGCAAAGGAACTACAAACACAACCCAAATGACCCCTGGAAAGAAAATTTTAAGGAAGTTATCGAAATTTTAGATGGGTTTGTAAAAGAAGGCAAAATAAGACATTATGGTGTTTCGAACGAAACGCCCTATGGTGTAATGAAACAACTTCAAACCAGCGAAAAATATGAGCTGACAAGATGTAAGACCATTCAAAATTCTTATTCTTTGCTCAACCGGATATTTGAAATTCATTTGGCCGAAATAAGTATGCGCGAAAATGTTGGTCTTCTCGCCTATTCTCCATTGGCTTTTGGTGTGCTTACCGGTAAATATTTAAATGGTCAGAAGCCTGAAGGTTCCAGATTAAAATTATTTCCTCAATATGCCCGATATAGCAATCCTCAAGCAACAGAACAAACCAAAGCGTATAAGAAATTGGCAGATAAATTAGGCATCAGTCTCACCCACTTGAGTTTGGCCTTTGTGAATCAGCAGCCTTTTGTTACCGGGAATATTATCGGCGCTACAACCATGGAACAATTGAAGGAAAATATAGACAGTATTAATGTAGAACTGAGTACGGAAACTTTAAAAGAGATTGATCGAATTCAGGAATTGAGTCCGAATCCAGCACCATAAATTTATTCTTTTTCTAGTAAAAATAGATCCGACAATTGAGATACCTATGTCAATTTTTTGAGATACCTATGTCAAATATTTGAGAAAGGTATGTCACTTTTTTGAGATAGGTATCTCAAATTCCTGACATACTTACCAAAAATTAAACCGTAATATTTTTGAATTGAAAATAGTTTAATAACCTAACTTTGTTCTCACCCTCGATAGCACTCCATCAGCAACTACGTGAGCTTTTTTTGCACCGATAGCCAGCGCTTTGTCGATTTCTGAAAGGTTACTCATATAATAAATATATTTTTCTCTTTCAGCAGAGAACTTCTCGATCAGCAATTCAAATAAAGCTTGTTTGGCATGACCGTAGCCATAATTTCCAGCGAGGTATTTAGTCCTCATTTCGTTCGTTTGCTCCTCTGTAGCCACCAATTTATACAAAGCGAATAAATTACAAGTATCCGGATTTTTTGGATCTTCCAGTGGCGTAGAGTCTGTTTTGATCTGCATGATCTGTTTGCGCAATTGTTTATCCGGTAAAAAAATATCGATGATGTTCCCCTTGGATTTGCTCATTTTTTCTCCATCTGTACCAGGAACGTACATGGTGCTTTCCTGAACTTTAGCAGCAGGCAGAACAAGTGTTTCTCCCATTTGATGATTAAATCTGCTAGCCACATCGCGAGCCATTTCCAAATGTTGTAACTGATCCTTTCCAACAGGAACTACATCGGCATCGTAAATTAGAATATCTGCTGCCATCAGCATAGGATAAGTAAATAAACCAGCATTTACATCCTCTAATCTGTCTGCTTTATCTTTAAAACTATGGGCAAGTGTCAATCTTTGATAGGGATAAAAACAACTCAAATACCAGGTCAATTCTGTAACCTGCGGCACATCGCTTTGTCTGTAGAAAACAGTTTTGTTTACATCCAATCCAAAAGCGAGCCAAGTGGCAGCTGTACTATAGGTATTGGCTCTTAAAGTTTTAGCATCTTTAATTTGCGTAAGGCTATGCATATCAGCAATAAACAAAAACGACTCTTGATCGGCATTCTTTGCCATTTCAATTGCAGGTATGATAGCTCCTAATAAATTTCCCAAATGCGGAGTTCCTGTACTTTGAACTCCTGTTAAAATTCTTGCCATATCAAAGATTTAGGTGCAAAAATAAAGCGAATTTTTAGTTCTGCAATGATAAATTCAAACGGATAATTAAACTATAATTTACTTGGATATCACGAAATATTCTACCTTTGGACGTGATGAAATGGATCTACTATTTTTTCGTTTTGCTATGGAGAATTTGGTTTTACCTTTTATGGTTAGTGACCATTTTAGCTGCATTACCCGTTTTGATCATCGTTATTTCAAGAGAGAAATGGTATCCCATATTTTTCAAAATTGCCAAATACTGGGCCAAAACAATTTTGTTCTTAATGGGTTTTAAACCAGTCATTACTTTCGATCAAAAAATGGATCTCAATAAAAGTTATGTCTTTTGCCCAAATCACACATCAATAGTGGATATTTTGTTAATGCTTGTTATTTCGGATAATCCCTTTGTTTTCTTAGGAAAGAAAGAGCTTTCTAAAATACCTGTCTTTGGTTATATTTACAGAAAGACCTGCATCATGGTTGATCGAAATAACAAAACCAATACGAACAGTGCATTTACAGAAGCACAACAACGACTTGCCAACGGTTTAAGCGTCTGTATATTCCCTGAAGGAAAAGTTCCTGATGATGAATCAATCATTCTTGATAAGTTTAAATCTGGTGCATTTAGATTATCACAAGAATTTGAAATCCCAATTGTTCCTATTACTTTTTTCGATTGTAAAAAAAGGTTTTCTTATACCTTTTTTAGTGGAGGACCTGGGGTATTAAGAGCAAAAATTCATTCCTTTATTCAACCAAAAGGCAAAACGATAGAAGAACTTCAAGAGGAAACTTATGAGGTGATCTATTCCTCCTTAAAAAATGATTTATCCGCCTAAATCAGACCAGAAATACACATGTTATGACTAAAGACCCTAAATATTACGAACCAAAAGAGGAAAAACTAAATGTTTTCACGCATGCTATTGGTCTTATTTTAAGCATTATTGCTTTTTTCTTGCTCATCAATTATGCCAGTGATAGGGGCTCTGTATGGCATATCAGTAGTTTCGCCATTTTCGGGGCAAGTCTGATCGTACTTTATTCAGCGTCAACCGCATATCATTACGTGAAACAGCCAGGGTTAAGAACCAAATTAAACATTTTAGATCATGCCGCTATTTATGTGCTCATTGCGGGAACCTATACCCCATTTTGCCTCACGGTCCTTCCCAAAAGAATTGGATGGACCCTGTTTATTGTTTCATGGACGATAGCCCTTGTTGGAATTGTTTTCAAACTTTTTTATACCGGAAAATACGATAAGATCTCTACCATTGCCTATGTCTTGATGGGTTGGATCGTTATATTCGCCATTAAGCCACTGATAGAAAACCTACCTTTGAAAGGAGTTATCTGGCTTTTTGCAGGCGGCCTATTTTATACCATTGGAGCTATTTTATACAGTATGAAAGCACTTCGATTTAACCATGCCATATTTCATGTATTCGTTTTGCTAGGAAGCTTTTGTCATTTTATGTCTATCTTTTTCTATGTACTTCCAGAAAAACACTAAACTTTTGCTTCTTTTTGATGTAAAAGTCGAGTGAGTTGCATAGAAAGATCCAACAAAATAATTTTGGCGTTTCCGTTGCGCTCTATGTGGTAGATAGCTTCATTTAAAGCCTCATTAATACCAATAATATTGCCTCCATGCACAAAGGGTGCAAACTTCTTTATATGAAAATTCTTATCGGTGGGCTCATAAAAAACAAGAGATCCTGCTTTGTAATTTTCCATCAAAGCTTGTCTAAAAAATTGCAAACAATAGAGAAGAAATCTTTTCTGGGTTTCTCTTCCAGTCTTTGCAATTTCATCACTCCAACCGATTAGATCCTGGATAACCGCTGCATTACCTTTGGCCTTAAAAGCAGTTCTCACCCAAAAAATAAACCAATTTTCAAAGGTGAGATCATTTGCATCGTTGTGCAAAATATGAACTGCATTATTGTAATTACCATTAGAACGGTTAGCAATTTTTGCTGCTAAAAATTCATCTACCCCCTCTTTCTGCACCAAAGCTTGTTGTATATCAAAATCACTTAAAGATCTGAATTGAAGCAATTGACACCTTGATCTGATCGTGTTAATAATCTGTTCCTCTTCTTCAGCGATCAAAATAAACAGCGTATCTTTTGGGGGCTCTTCTATTAACTTTAATAATTTATTGCTGGCTGAGGTATTCATTTTCTCTGCCATCCAAATAATCATAATCTTATACCCCCCCTCAAACGATTTAAGAGACAATTTTTTCACAATACTCTCCGCTTCATCAACACCAATCTGCCCTTGCTTATTTTCAATCCCTAACGTTTGATACCAGTTAAAAAGAGTTCCATAAGGAGATTTTAATACAAATTTTCGCCATTCTTCTAAAAACAGATCGCTAATCGGGTGGTCTTTTACTTTATCGGTTTTGTTTACAGGAAATACGAAATGAAGATCAGGATGAACCAGCTTATCGAATTTTACATGGCAAGCATGACAGCCAGATTCATCTTTTTGCGTTTTTGGATGACATAAAATATAGCGGGCATAAGCAACAGCAAGAGCCAAAGCGCCACTTCCGGAAGGAGCAACAAATAATTGGGCATGAGGAATTCTTCCATTTTCTACTGATTGTATGAGATGGTTTTTGATATTCTGTTGCCCAATAATGTCCTTAAAATGCATGCTGCAAAATAAACAAAAACAAGGCATTTTAGCATAATTAATGAACTATTTATGAGAAAATATGTATTCAAAGGATTCGATAAAAAACAGTACTTTTGCCGAAAATCAAAACAATTCAATCTCGCTTATAACATTTGAAGAATGGTCATTATCACACTGCAACGAAATAAATGTATCGGCTGTAACTATTGTGTGGAATTGGCTCCAAAACAGTTTCAAATGTCGAAGAAAGATGGGAAATCGGTATTGTTGCACGCGCAGGAAAAAAAAGGTTTTCATACCCTAAAATCTCCTGATCAATCAATTTACGAAGACAACATCAAAGCCAAAGAGGCTTGTCCGGTAAAAATCATTAGTGTGAAACTAACTTAAGTATTTCACTTTAGGTGAGATTGAGTATATTTACCTTTAATTTTGGAAAAAGCCCATGAGGTTTTTTACCTTAGCAAAAAAATGAAATTATATGAGCTGTACATCATGCTCTTCTACTATAAACGGCATTCCGAAAGGATGCAAAAGTAACGGAAGCTGTAATTCTGGGAATTGTGGTAAAATGACGGTAGTTGATTGGCTATCGAACATGACGCTGCCATCTAATCAAGAAAAATTTGACCTTTTTGAAGTGAGATTCAAAAACGGTAGAAAAGCATTCTATAGAAATGCAGACAATCTGAGCATACAAATGGGCGATGTCATTGCAGTGGAAGGAAATCCCGGACATGACATTGGTGTTATTTCTCTAGCAGGAGAATTGGTAAAACTTCAAATGAAGAAAAAGGGTGTCGATCAAAAATCCAAAGAAATTTTAAAAATATATAGAAAGGCATCACAGCGCGATATCGACATTTGGATCGAAGCAAGAGATAAGGAATTAGATGTGCAGAGAAAATCTCGATTGATTATTGGAAGACTAGGGCTTTCTATGAAACTTTCAGATGTTGAGTATCAGGGAGATGGCACAAAAGCTACTTTTTATTACACTGCCGATGACCGCGTAGATTTTAGACAATTAATTCGAGAATTGGCCGGAACATTTGGTATCAGAATTGAAATGAAACAAGTTGGATTGCGACAAGAAGCAGCAAGATTAGGTGGTATAGGTAGTTGTGGTAGAGAACTATGTTGTTCAACTTGGCTCACTGATTTTAGATCTGTAAGTACTTCGGCCGCACGTTACCAACAATTATCGCTCAATCCGATAAAATTAGCTGGTCAATGTGGTAAGTTAAAATGTTGCCTCAATTATGAACTCGATTCTTATTTAGATGCACTCGCTGATTTTCCTAATACAGATTTTAAATTGTTTACAGAAAGAGGAAGGGCCTCTTTTCAAAAAATGGATATCTTCCAGCGTTTGTTATGGTATGCTTACGACGAAAATCCTATACAATGGCACAAACTCACCGTTGATCAGGCCAATGAGGTAATCGCTCAGAACAAAAAGAAGATTAACCCGCCTAATTTGGAAGATTTTTCATTAGAGTTAGAAAGTGTTTCTGTTGAGCAAAAGTTGTTTACAGATAACGTAGGTCAAGATAGTATTACGCGTTTCGACAAGCCAAAAAACAAAAATAAAAAGCGAAAAAATAATAAACGAAGACGCCCACAAAATAAAAATCAAAAAAATTAAGATGTCGTTAACAAGTATTTCTCCTTTTAAAGGCACTTTTGTTATTCTTATGTTGTCCTTTTTATTTTTGTCATGTGAAAAGAATTTAGTTTTTGATCAGTTTCAATCTGTAGATCAAAATAAATGGCAAAAAGATTCGGTCTTAAATTTTATTTATGAAGCAAAAGACACCTTAAGTAAGAACAACATTTATGTAAATTTGCGAAATAACAAAGATTACGAATACAGCAATTTGTTTTTAATTGTAGGGATTGACTTTCCCAATAATTATCAAATCATTGATACCTTGGAATACGAAATGACTACCCCCGAAGGCAGGTTTTTAGGAACCGGAATCTCTGATGTTTTAGAAAACAAATTAGAATACAAAACCAATGTTAACTTTCCTGTTTCGGGTAATTATACCATTCATGTGCAACACGCAATGCGTAAAAGCCAAGAAATTGAAGGCCTGAAGTATTTAAATGGCATCACAGATGTGGGCATACAAATTGAAAAATTAGAGTAAATAATGGCAAAAAGTAAGAAAAAACCATCTCCTTCAAAATATACAAAATGGCTATGGCGCCTGTTTCTTGGAGGTTTAATTTTTGGAATTTTAATGTTTATTTTTGCTTCATTGGGCCTATTTGGGAAATTGCCCTCATTTGAAGAACTGGAAAATCCTGAAAATAATTTAGCGACTGAAGTCATTTCTATTGATGGTAAAACTTTAGGGAAATATTATCGCGAGAACAGAACCCCTGTAAAGTTTACAGAATTACCTCAAAATCTAATCGACGCTTTGATTGCCACTGAAGATGAACGTTTTTACGACCATTCCGGTATAGATGCAAGAGGTACGGCAAGAGCTGCATTAACATTGGGAAAAGGTGGAGGTGCCAGTACCATTACCCAACAATTGGCGAAAATGCTCTTTACCAAAACAGCTTCAGGAAATATCGTTAAGAGATTGTTGCAAAAAGTAAAAGAATGGGTGATTGCCATCCGTTTAGAAAAACAATACACCAAAAACGAAATCATTACGATGTATTTTAACAAATATGATTTTGGGCATAATGCTGTGGGAATTCGTTCTGCCGCTAGAATTTATTTTGGTAAAGAGCCTAAAGAACTAAATCTAGAAGAATCGGCGATGCTTGTGGGGATGCTAAAAAACTCTTCCTTATATAACCCAATGCGCAGAGCAGATATGGTAAAAGATAGAAGAAATGTAGTTTTTAATCAGCTGTACAGAAATGATTTTATAGATCAAAGTGAAAGGGATTCCTTAAAAACATTGCCCTTAAAATTGGATATCAATTTAGAGGGCCATAGCGACGGAACAGCAACCTATTTTAGAGAGTATTTGAGAGATTTTATGAAATCTTGGATAGAAGAAAATCCAAAGCCAGACGGTTCTAGCTACAATATCTATAGAGATGGGTTGAAAATATACGTAACACTCGATTCGCGTATGCAAAAATATGCAGAAGAAGCTGTAGAAGAACACATGAGTAATCTTCAGGGTATATTTAATGAGGTACAATTAAAAAACAAGACTGCTCCGTTTTATGATATCGATCAAGACGTAGTGAACCTCACTGTTGATCAAGCGATGAGAAGAAGTGAACGTTGGAGAAAAATGAAAGCGGCGGGAAGTTCGAAAGATGAAATATTAGCTTCTTTTGATGCGCCTGCGGAAATGAATGTTTTTTCTTGGCGAGGTCAAATAGACACTATTATGACCCCAAGAGACTCAATTCTGTATTACAAAAAGTTTTTACAAACCGGCCTTTTGTCGATGGATGTAGAAACGGGTCATGTAAAGGCCTGGGTAGGTGGAACAAACTACAAGCATTTTCAATACGACCATGTAAAACAAGGAAAAAGACAAGTCGGGTCAACATTTAAACCATTTGTATATGCCACGGCCATCAATCAATTGAGAGTATCCCCCTGCGAGGAATTCCCCAACACACCCTATACTATCCCTGCTGGGAAATATGGTTTGTTAGAAGACTGGACACCAAAAAATTCAAGTGGCAAGTATGGCGGAATGCTGAATCTTAAAGATGCCTTGGCAAATTCTGTCAATGTGGTAACAGCCAATCTCATGGATCAGGTTACACCGAGCAACGTTGTGCAATTGGCCAAAAGTTTAGGAGTGACCTCAGAAATTCCCGAAGTACCTGCTATTGCGCTTGGTTCGGTAGACCTTAGTTTATATGAAATTCTGGCTGCACTCAATACTTTTGCGAATAAAGGTATGTACATAAAACCATTGATGATCTTAAGAATAGAAGACAAGAATGGAACTGTTTTAGATGATTTCTATCCGGAAACAAAAGAGGTAATGAGCGAAGAAATTGCTTATACCATTATCAATCTATTAGAAGGAGTTACTGAAAGCGGATCAGGCATAAGACTGCGCACCCAAGGGGCAAAATATCCTAATAATATTGCCACTGGCTATCCTTATAAATTCACCAATCCTATTGCCGGAAAAACAGGAACTACCCAAAACCAATCTGATGGATGGTTTATTGGTATGGTCCCTAACTTGTCTACCGGAGTCTGGGTAGGTGCAGAAGACCGTTCTGTGCATTTTCCTGATCTGGGCAGGGGTCAAGGTGCTTCTATGGCCTTACCGATTTGGGCTTTATACATGAAAAAATGTTATAATGACAAAAGTTTAGAGGTGAGTAAGGATGAATTTGAAGAGCCGGAAAACCTGACTATTTCTGTTGATTGTAAGAGTTTTAAGAAAGATTTGGAAAAAAGTGAAACAGGATTAGAAGGTGAAATAGATTTTTAAGATGGAAACAATTTGGCGACCAACTTCTGAATTGATTGAAAAAAGCAACATCAATAAGATGATGCGAAGTTTAGGTTTGTCAGACTATCAAGCATTTTGGCGCTGGTCAGTAGATCAAAGATCAGTATTCTGGGAAAAAACCGTTGAAGCACTTCAAATTCCTTTCAAAAAATCCTACGATCAAATCCTCGATATTTCTAAAGGGGTTCATCAACCTATCTGGTTAAAGGGAGCTGATATGAACATTGTAGATGCCTGCTTTCAAAATGATCCTGAGCACATTTCTGTTATAACCCAAAATGAGCAAGGTGAAATAGAAAAAATTAGTCAGAGAGAATTGTTGGCTCTTACCAACCAAATTGCCAATGGATTTTTGAATTTAGCCTTAAAAAAAGGTGATGCAATTGCCATCGATATGCCGATGAATTATTTGAGTGTGGCTATTTATTTGGCCGGAATCAAAGCCGGCCTTGTGGTAGCAACCATCGCAGATAGTTTTACACCTAAAGAAATCTCTGTTCGATTAAAAATCACGCAACCCAAAATTATATTTACTCAAGATTTTATCTTAAGAGCAGGGAAATTTATTCCTCTTTATGCAAAAATTAAAGAATCAAAAGCAACAAAAGCCATTGTTGTAAAGAGCACGAACAATGAGATAGAGTTACGTTCTCAAGATATTTTCTTTCGTGATTTTATTTCTGAAAATAAATTGTTCAATAGTGTATCTTGTCACCCTGAAGATCCCATCAATATTTTATTTTCAAGTGGCACAACGGGAGAGCCCAAAGCGATTCCTTGGACACATATTACACCCATAAAATCTGCATCCGACGGTTATTATCATCAAAACATAAAGCCAGCTCATGTTGTTTGCTGGCCCACTAATTTAGGTTGGATGATGGGACCTTGGCTTGTTTTTGCCACATTGATCAACAAAGCGAGTATAGCACTTTATCCCGGTGCACCTATGGAAGAAGGTTTTGGTAAATTTATAGAAAACGCCAAAGTAACGATGCTTGGTGTAGTTCCTAGCATGGTGAGACACTGGAAAAGTAGTGGTATCATGGAACGCTTTAATTGGAATTCTATTCAATGTTTTAGCTCAACGGGAGAGGTTTCTAATCCTCAAGAAATGGCTTATTTAATGAAATTAGGTGGTAACAAACCGGTGATCGAATATTGCGGTGGCACAGAAATTGGGGGTGGATATGTCACTTCAACTATGGTTCAAGATAATATACCGAGCACCTTTTCAACACAAGCTTTGGGCACAGAGTTCGTACTTCTAAATGAGCAAAAAATTCAAGCAAACAAAGGAGAAGTATTTATTATTCCGCCTTCGATAGGTCTTTCAAATTTTCTACTTAACAAAAATAATTATGAAGTGTATTATAGAGATACACCTAATTATCAAGGTAAAATTACGAGAAGGCACGGAGACGAATTAGAACTTTTGGAGAATGGTTATTACAGAGCCCACGGCCGGGTGGATGACGCGATGAATTTAGGAGGTATTAAGGTAAGCTCTGTGCAGATTGAAGAAGTACTCAATACATTGGATTTTGTTAGAGAAAGTGCTGCAATTGCCGTTTCGCCGGAAAATGGAGGCCCTAGTGAATTGGTCGTTTTTTATGTTCCTACTTCAGAATTACAAGATGGAATTGACAACGTTATAATTGCGAATAAAAAAATAAAAGAAGATCTCAATCCTTTATTTAAAATCAAACAAATGATCGAATTAGAACAATTACCCAGAACAGCTTCGGGTAAGATTATGAGAAGAGTTTTAAGGGATCAGATCCAAAAATAAAAAAGAAAAATGAAAATTATATCATACAATGTAAACGGTGTTCGAGCAGCCATGAACAAAGGGTTAACAAGTTGGTTGAAAGCCGCTAATCCCGATATATTGTGTTTACAAGAGATCAAAGCACAAAAAGAACAAGTAGAAATTGAAGCTTTTGAACAATTGGGCTATCACCATCATTATTGGTATTCTGCGCAAAAGAAAGGCTACAGTGGTGTGGCTGTTCTCTCTAAAAAAGAGCCAAAAAATGTAAGTTTTGGTACAGGTATTGAGACCATGGATGTTGAAGGTAGAAATCTCCGCCTCGATTTTGACGAATTTTCTGTGATGAGCTTGTACCTTCCATCCGGAACGAATGATGATCGACTCGATTTTAAACTAAACTATATGGCTGAATTTCAAAACTATATAGATCAGCTTAAAAGAGAAATTCCTAACTTATTAATTTGTGGAGATTACAATATCTGTCATGAAGAAATCGACATTCACAACCCTGTCGCCAATAAAAATACCTCAGGTTTTTTACCTGTAGAAAGAAAATGGATTGGTGAATTTATCGATAGTGGTTTTATTGATACTTTCAGACATTTCAACAAAGAACCACATCAATATTCATGGTGGAGTTATAGAGCAAATGCCAGAAATAATAACAAAGGTTGGCGGATTGATTATTGTATGGCTAGCGAACCTATGAAGGATCAATTGAGTAGAGCTTTTATTTTACCTGAGGCCAAACACAGCGACCACTGCCCTATTGGTGTAGAATTAGCGCTATAGATCAGGAAGTTTTGTTGGCTAACTGTCCGCAAGCCGCATCAATATCTTGTCCGCGACTTTTACGAATTCTTACAGTAATGTTATGCTTTTCCAATTCCCGAACATATTGTTCTATCACTTCAGGTGATGCCTGTTCAAAACCATCCTCTTCTATGGCATTGTATTCTATCAGGTTAACTTTGGAGGGAACTTTTTTGCAGTAAGCAACGAGTGCATCTATATCATTTTGGGTGTCGTTTACCCCTTTCCAAACAACATACTCAAAAGTGATTTTCTTCTTTGTTTTTTGATACCAGTATTGCAAGGCATCTAATAATTCAGCGAGATTTGAAGAATCATTGATGGGCATCATGGATGAGCGTACCTCATCTATGGCAGAATGCAAAGAAACTGCTAACTTAAATTTCACCTCGTCATCTGCTAACTTTTTGATCATCCTTGGCAAGCCAACAGTAGATAAGGTAATCCTGGAAGGTGACATACCTAATCCTTCGGGGGAAGTAATTTTATCAATTGCCTCTATCACATTATGATAATTGAGTAGTGGTTCTCCCATTCCCATAAACACAATGTTGCTCAATTTATGACCATGGTAATGCCAGCTTTGTTGATCGATGGCATGCACTTGATCGTAAATTTCATCAGGATTCAAATTTCTCATCTTTTTTAGACGTGCCGTAGCGCAAAATGAGCAATTTAAACTGCAACCTACCTGACTAGAAACACAGGCCGTTGTACGTTTTTCTGTAGGAATTAAAACAGATTCCACAACCAAATTATCATGTAATTTAATCGCATTCTTGATAGTTCCGTCATTGGATCTTTGCATCTGATCAACCTTGATATGATTGATGACAAAATGCTCTTCGAGCATAGCTCGGGTCTCTTTCGAAAGGTTTGTCATTCCATCAAAAGAATGCGCACCCCTTTGCCAAAGCCATTCAAATACCTGATTGCCCCGAAATGCCTGATCTTTTTGTGCAACAAAAAAATCACGTAACTGGTCTTTGGTAAGGGCCCGTATGTCTGTCTTCGTTTTCATCAAATAAAAAAGCGCCCGTTTCTCAGGACGCTTTTCAGATTGTTTTTTATCCTTAAATGATCAACATGGCATCGCCATAAGAATAGAAACGGTAATTTTCCTTTACCGCCTCTTTATAAGCTTTCTTTAAAAGATCATGACCGGCAAAAGCAGAGGTCATCATCATTAATGTAGATTTTGGCGTATGAAAATTGGTAATCATCGCATTTGCCACACTAAAATCATAAGGAGGGAAAATAAATTTATTTGTCCAACCCTCAAAAGGTTTTAAATGGTGATTTGCAGAAACTGAACTTTCCATGGCTCGCATTACAGTAGTTCCTACAGCACAAACTCTTTTGCTATTGTCTTTGGCAGCATTTACCATGTCTGCCGTTGTCTTTGGTATAGAAAACTCTTCGGAATCCATTTTATGTTTTGAAAGGTCTTCAACTTCTACTGGGTTAAATGTACCTAAACCAACGTGCAAAGTAATTTCTGATAAATCAATTCCTTTAATCTCTAGTCTTTTTAACAGATGCTTAGAGAAATGTAATCCCGCAGTTGGTGCTGCTACAGCTCCTTCGTGCTTGGCAAATATGGTCTGATAGCGCTCTTCATCAGATTCTTCAACAGATCTTTTAATGTATTTAGGTAAGGGTGTTTCTCCCATTTCTTTTAGTTTTCTCCTAAACTCTTCATAGCTTCCATCATAGAGAAAACGTAAGGTTCGTCCTCTTGAAGTGGTATTGTCAATTACTTCGGCAACCAAACCACTATCATCTCCGAAAAACAACTTATTTCCAATTCTAATTTTTCTGGCTGGATCTACCAAAACATCCCATAACCTGCTTTCGGCATTCAATTCTCTTAATAAAAAGACTTCGATACGTGCACCTGTTTTTTCCTTATTGCCATATAACCTGGCCGGAAAAACTTTAGTGTTGTTAAAAATCATAATATCACCTTCATCAAAATACTCTACAAGGTCTTTAAAAATTTTATGCTCAATGGTTTGTTTTTTCCTATCGAGCACCATCAACCTAGATTCATCTCTTTCTGTTGCAGGGTATTCAGCCAAAAGTTCTGGCGGAAGGTTATAGTTAAAATGCGATAATTTCATTTAGTAGCGTTTTATATTTTTATTAGAGAGCGCAAATATACAACCTCAGCATAGGCCTTGTCAAGTAAATCACCATTTAAATTCCTTTTTTGCGCATAAGCCTTACTATTGAGTTATTTGGTATATTTACCCAAAATTTAAAAATGTCAAAAAAAGTAACTCCTTATAAAAATTCTACGCTTGGAAAAAAAGAGCAGGTAAGGGAAATGTTTGACAATGTTTCTGGCAATTACGATTTTTTAAATCGACTTTTTACAATGGGTATTGACCAGGGCTGGCGGAAGAAAGTGGTTAAAATAGCCACACAGAACAAAGCCAAAAAAGCTTTAGACGTTGCCACAGGAACTGGAGATTTAGCCGTAATGCTGGCCGAAGCTGGAGTTGAGGAAGTAATTGGTCTCGATCTTTCTCCTGGTATGCTGGCACTCGGAAAAGAAAAAGTACATCAAAAGAAATTAGACCATAAAATAGAGATGATAATTGGCGATTCAGAAAATTTACCTTTTGAAGACAATACGTTTGATGCTATTACCGTTGGATTTGGAGTAAGAAATTTTGAAAATCTAGAAAAAGGCTTGAGTGAAATATTAAGGGTACTAAAACCCAAGGGTACCTTTGTGGTTTTAGAAACATCGCAACCCACAAGAACACCTTTCAAGCAAGGTTATAACTTGTATGGGAAATATGTCATTCCTACTTTAGGTAAACTATTTTCTAAAGACAAAAGTGCCTACAATTATTTACCTGAATCTGCCGCTGCATTTCCCTATGGCATGGTTTTTTGCGAAATTCTAAAAAAAGTTGGGTTTACAACAGCCGTAGATTTACCTCAGCACCAAGGAATTGCCACCATTTATGAAGCTACAAAATAAAAAAATGAAGAAGTTATTTGCGATTTTTGGTTTACTCATGCTTATTCAATCCGGTTTTGCACAAAAAGAACGCATCTTAAATTTACAAACCTTTGATGAGCGCAAACTGCATTTTGGTTATTATTTAGGGATGAATTATAATTCTTACAAAATCAATTACTTGGCTGAAGATGATGCCAGTATTGTTATTCCTCCTACTGCGAGTGAATTTTTTGTAGATATTAAGGAATCGTTTGGTTTTAACCTTGGTTTTGTAGTGGATTACAGATTACATAAAAATATCAACCTGAGATTTGAACCGGGATTGATGAGCAACTCTAAAGAGCTTACTTTTTATAATGAAGATTATTTGAATTATCCTGCTTATGACGGCACAACGAACCCTGTTCGAGAAGTTTCAAGTACTTTTTTACACCTACCTCTCTTACTCAAATTTAGTACAGATAGATTAGATAACATAAGACCCTATGTAATTGGTGGTGTTTCTTATGATTACAACTTTTCTAGCAATGAAAATAATAAGGATGATAACTTTGCCGGCGAATTTAGAACAACGACGAGCAATTTTATGTATGAAGTCGGTATAGGCATGGATTTTTATTTTTATTTCTTCAAATTTTCTCCTTCCATCCGTGGCGTTTTTGCGATAAACAATGAATTGGTCAGAGATGAAAATAGGGTCTTTGATACACCTGCTGGTCCTTTTGCTATAGAAGGACCTTGGACAGGTCCCATAGATTTCTTTGGCACAAGAGGGATCTACTTAAATCTTACATTCGAATAGAGTTAAACTATTTTTCTAGATCTCAAAAAGTAATCCAAACCCATCAGCAAACTCGAAACAAACATGGCCAAAGCAAAGAGCTTAGAACCTAAAAGATAAGTTACAAAAACGTTTAATTGATTTGCATTCGATTTTTTAATCATCTCCTGAAAAAATAGCCCAATGGATGAAGGTCCATTTTCACCCGAAACCATTGCCCATATTAAAATAAAAGCTGCAACAAAAGTAATAATCATCCAACTTTTTTTACTGATAATCGGTTTATAACTATACGTTTTAGGATGAACCCTGTTCATTACTTTTTCAGTAAAAGTACCTGAAGGCTTTTCAAATGCGTGTCTGGTAAACAAAGTTTTCATCGCCATTTCTTCTTTTCTTTCATAGGCTTGAATTTTATTCATCACCGTATTTGAAAAGTCTGACTTTGGTTTTTCTGTCCCTAAACCCTTTTTGATTATGTCATCTAATTCATCCATTTATACAATCGATTTCATTTCATGTCTCAATAATACTTGTAAGGCTTCTCGCAACTTTTTTCTTGCTCTAAAAAGCTTTGTTTTTACATTGGAATTACTCAACCCCGTAATTTCTTGTATCTCTTCAACAGAACTTTCATTCAGATAGAATAAAGTGATCAAAAAAGCATCTGTTTCAGGTAAACTCTCAATTGCCTTTTGAACATAAACCTTCTGTTCTTCTTGCTTTAAAATATTATGAGGGTCACTAGTTTCCGACTCCTCTGCGATTTTATAAGTTACACTTTTTAAATCGGTGTAATCTAATTTCTTTTTTCTTAAAAAGGAGATCGAATTTCTATAAACAATGGCATACAACCAAGTTGAGAACTTGGCTTCACCTTTAAAAGTATCCAATTTTTGAAAGGCTTTGACAAAACTATCTTGAGACAATTCTTCTGCATCCTCTCTGTTCTTTACCATTTTTAAGGCAAGTGTAAAAGCCATGTTTTTATATAGATCTACCAAAAAGGAAAAATATTCCTTTTCGCCGGCAAGTACTTTATCTATATAATATTGTTCTTTGGACTCCATTTAATAGCTTTGACGCAAACCTAGTTAGTGGGGTTACAGTTTTTCTAAAAAATTATTTTTTGTAACCTAAGAAAAGAAATGAGCGTCATAAAGGTAACAACAAAATAAAACAAATTTATGGCAGCAGAAATTTTAATACCCGCAATTGTTTTCGCCTCAATCTTTGGCGTTTTTTATGTATTCATTAGTGCTAGAAATAAAGAAAGAATGGCATTAATAGAAAAAGGTGCAGACGCATCACTTTTTTCAACAAATACCAGAAATTACAGCAACCTAACTCTTAAGTACGGGATGTTGGCTGTAGGTATTGGTATAGGAATTTTACTAGGTGCTTTGTTATCGCAATATACCACCCTAGAGGAACCGGTAGCTTATTTCTCAATGATATTTTTATTCGGTGGTTTGGGTTTAATCCTCAATTATCTTATAGAAAAGAAAAATAGTACTGAAAAATAATAATAGAGGGTGGCTAAGTTTAAGCCACCCCTTTTTATCCAATTAATTCTATATCAGAAAATTCTTTTGGAAAAACAATTACGTTTTTTGATTTCATAAACTTCTTGAAATCGTATTTTTCTCCATCTAATTCTACTTCTTTAATCTTGAATGGAAGATTTACAAACTTCATTTCAAAGGTTTTATAGGAGGTTATAAATTTACCTGCTTTAAACTGCTGAACCGTAAGTGATTTTTCTTTTCCAATTAGGGTGAAATTTCGCAAACTAAATCGTCCTTTGATATAGTCATATCCATCCTGACTATCCTCATATAATTGCGATTTTTCTTTTCCTTTTTTGTAATACACATCGAGATAAACTTGGTCTATTTGCTTTTCACCCACATATTGCTGTATTGGATATTTAGGAATGATCGCCCCTTCCTTAATAAATACCGGCATAATATCTAGGTCTGCCTCAACCCATAGTTCCTGCCCTCCCTCCATCATTTCATTCGTCCATAGGTTAAACCAGTTTCCAAAAGGAAAATACATTCTTCTGCCTTTTGCATTTGGTTCTGCAATGGGGCATACCAATATTTTTTCACCCACAACAAATTCATCGTTTCTATAATGGGTATGAATATCTTCCTGATCATAAAGTACAAGGGATTTGATCATTGGAATACCCTCGTTGGCATAACGCCAAAAAGAAGTATAGATATAAGGCAAAAGTTGATACCTCAGCTCTATAAATTTCTTGACAATTTGTTCTATGTTTTTGCCAAAAGACCAGGGTTCCTGGTTACCGTGATCACCCGAAGAATGAGTTCTAAAGAAAGGATGAAACGCCCCGAGCTGAATCCAACGCGCATATAATTCTCCGTTGGGTTGTTCCGCAAAACCACCAATATCAGATCCGACAAAAGAATAACCCGACATAGCTAATCGCTGTACTTGAATATTTGCTATCGACAGATGCTCCCAAGTTGCCACATTATCCCCTGTCCATGTTGAGGTATACCTTTGAGTTCCAGAATAGGCAGCTCTGGTAATCACAAATGGCCTTTTGGGATACGAGAATTTTTTTAACCCCTGGTAGGTAGCTCTGGCCATTTGCATTCCATAAATGTTATGGGCTTTTCTATGGCTGCATGGGTTTCCGTCATAATCATGGCGCACATCATCAGGAAAGGTTTTTCCGGGTACCTCCATCACAGCAGGCTCATTCATATCGTTCCATACACCTTTAACTCCAATATCTTCAATTAATTCTCTGAATAATCCTGACCACCACTCGCGAACTTCCGGGTTTGTAAAGTCAGGAAAATAACATTCTCCCGGCCACACTTTACCTTTCATATATGGACCATCGGCTCTTTTACAGAAATAATCGTTTTCTAAAGCCTCTTTAAAAATGTTGTAGTCTTTGTCTATTTTAATTCCGGGGTCGATAATTGCGATGGTTTTAAAACCTTTTTCCGAGAGTTCGCTTACCATTCTTTTAGGATCTGGAAAATACTCTTTATTCCATGTAAAACACCTAAATCCATCCATATAGTCGATATCCAAATAAATGGCATCGCAGGGTATTTCAAGTTCTCTAAACTTATTGGTTATCTCTTTCACCTGAGATTCGGGATAGTAACTCCATTTGCATTGATGATAACCCAAGCTCCAAAGTGGAGGCAATTGATGCGGTTTTCCCGTTAAATCTGTGTAATTGGCTACAACTTCAGACATTTCGGGACCATAGATAAAGTAGTAATTCATTTCACCACCTTGAGCCCAAAAGCTGGTAATATTTCTTCGCTCATGGCAAAAATCAAAAAAAGTTCTAAAACTGTTATCGAAAAAAATACCATAGGCTTTTGAGCCATTTAATCCCATATAAAAGGGAATTGCCTTATAAATTGGATCAGAATCTTTGCCAAATGCGTAAGAATCTGTCACCCAATTTTCAAATCTTTTTCCTTTCAAATTAATATGAACCGGTTTGTCGCCAAGGCCATAATAGCTTTCTCCATCATGAGAACTTTTCGACATTTTCACAATATCGCCTCCATAGTCATAGCTTTCTTCCCAATGAAAGCCCAGCTCATCTTCACAAAGCACAAAATCATTCTTGTCTAGTATGGTAATATGGAGGTCTTTTTTACCAACCCTACACTTCAGCTTTGATGTAATGACTAGATAATGCTCTTTTTCTTCGGTGACCTCTAAAAAATTATAACCTTTACTCGCGTATTTTGTAATGGCATAAGAAAAATCATTTTCAAAAATACCCGTGGTTGAGTAGCGAAACCTAAGGACGCTATCTCTTTGTACGGTGAGCTGTAATACAACACCATTATCACAAGTAAAATTGAGTATATCAACTACTTTCTGATAATCAACTATCTTGGAGGGGTATAGATTTCCCTTGTTTTCAAGTTCTGTATTTGTAATCATCGTTTGACATTCTATTTTGAATGCAAACCTATCAAAATTGAAGAATTATTGATGAAAATAAAATTTAAAAATCAAAGCTGTTTTTTACATATCCTTCAATAAAAGTCTAACTTAATTATCAAGACTTTAAGGAAAAATAAACAGCTGCTAGAGGCGGTAAATTTACTTCACAAGAATAAGGCTTATGATTATAAGGTTTCTTCTCCGCAATTAACTCTTTGCTATTACTCAATCCGCTACCAAAATATTTTTTCATATCTGAATTGAAAACCTGGGATAATTTACCTTTTCGCGGCAAACCAATTCTATAATTCTTTTTAGGGACTTCGTTAAAATTGCACACCACAACAATGTCGTTTTCCATATCATGACCTTTTCGAATAAAAGCGATAACCGATTGTTCATGATCTGCAAAACTGATCCATTCAAAACCTTCAGAGCTAAATCCTTTTTCGTAAAGAGCAGGGGTCGATTTATAAAGACCATTCAAATCTTTCATAAAACCTTGCATACTTTGATGCGGTTTATAATCTAGCAAATGCCAATCTAAACTTGTGCTGTAATCCCATTCTTTGGTTTGCCCAAATTCTGCACCCATAAAAGTTAAATTCGTACCAGGGTGTGCATACATGTAAGCAAGCATCAATCTCAAATTAGCGAATCTTTGCCATTCATCACCGGGCATTTTATAGATGAGTGATTTCTTACCATACACCACCTCATCATGAGATAAAGGCAACATAAAATGTTCTGTAAATGCATAGGCCAAGCTAAAAGTTATTTCATTCTGGTGAAATTTTCTATATACTGTTTCTTTAGAAAAATACTGCAATGTATCATGCATCCAACCCATCATCCATTTCATACCAAATCCTAATCCGCCAAATTCAACGGGTTTTGATACTCCTGTAAAGGCTGTAGATTCTTCGGCAATGGTTTGAATTCCATCAAAATTCTTATAAACTTCCTGATTAAATTCTTTTATAAAATCAATGGCTTCCAGATATTCGTTTCCGCCAAACATGTTTGGTTCCCATTCTCCTTCATTTCTCGAATAATCTAAATAAATCATCGAAGCAACAGCATCTACACGAAGTCCATCAACATGATATTTTTCTAACCAGAAAAAAGCGTTACTGATCAAAAAGGATTTGACTTCGTTTCTACCATAATTAAAAATTAAACTTTTCCAGTCTGGGTGATATCCTTTTCTCGGATCGGGATGTTCATACAGATGACTTCCATCAAAAAAACCTAAACCATGATCGTCTGATGGAAAATGAGAAGGTACCCAGTCTAAAATAACTCCGATATCATTTTTATGTAATTGGTCGATCAAATGCATAAACCCTTCAGGCGTTCCAAATCTTGAAGTAGGTGCAAAATAGCCAACAATTTGATATCCCCATGAGGGATCATACGGATACTCCATTACAGGCATAAATTCTACATGCGTATAATTCATTTTTTTTACATAATCAACAAGTTTTACAGCAAATTCTTCATAGGTCAAAAACCTGTTTTCTTCCACATTTTTCATCCAACTCCCTAAATGCACTTCATAAACAGCGTATGGCTTATCTAAGCCATTTTTATCTTTTCGATAAGACATCCAGGCTTGGTCTTTCCATTTGTAATGATCAATATCCCTAATAATAGAAGCAGTATAAGGCGGTTTTTCACAATAAAATGCATAAGGGTCTGCCTTTTCAGTTTCAATGTTATTGTTATTTGATTTGATCTTGTATTTATAACGCATCCCCGGCTGAGCCTCAGGAATAAAACCCTCCCAAATACCAGAAGAATCCCATCTCACATTTAGTCTGTGTTGATGATCGTTCCAGTAATTAAAATCACCGATTACAGAAACTGATTTCGCTGTTGGAGCCCAAACAGCAAAATAAGTACCCTTTACGCCATCCACCTCAACAAGGTGAGAGCCCAATTTTTCGTAAAGCTTAAAATGCTTGCCTGATTTAAATAATGCTATATCGAAATCTGTAAACAGACTGTAATTAATTACCTTTTCCATATTTATTCATTTATGATATTGGATATTCCTTTTAGTGGGATTAGCGCCCATTTCGGACGAGAATTGAGTTCGTAACCAATTTCGTAAACTGCCTTTTCTAAAAGACAGTATTTCAAAATAAAAATACGCTCTTGGCTATAACCTATATTTATATTTGCTCTTTGAATTTCATCTGTATAGACTTCTAAAAATACTCCTGTAAAATAGGAATACAAAATTTCTGCAGCTTGAAACAATTCGTTTTGAGGTATTGAAAATGCCGTGGGATGATTAAAAATAGTGGCGTATAAAGCGTAATGAAATGAGCGGAATAAACCAGCTACATCTTTGAGTGGCGGTTGTTTTACCTTTCTATCCCTAATCGTGCTTTCAGGTTCACCTTCGAAATCGAGAATAAAAAAGTCATCTTTTTGCACCAAGATCTGACCTAAATGATAATCTCCATGCACCCTGATTCGCTCACCTTTTAATTTGGTCCAATCGAATTGCATAAATCGCTTTCTGATCACATTTTTTTTCTCTAAAAATTCTCGGCCAAGTTCAAGCGCTAATCCATCTAGTTTTTGCAAATTATTTTCGATGGTGTTTAATCTGTTTTGAAATTGATAAACCAACCTGTTTTTTAACCAAACCTCATAATCTCCATTAAAATGAGTCGGTGTGAAGGCCGTATCTTCAAATTCGGAACCCAATTCAATGTGCATTTCTGCTGTTCGTTTCCCGAGTGTTTGTATTTTAGAAAATAAATCTAGTCCTACCCAATTTATTATTTCATTGGGTATATCTTTCAATTTTATTCGAGAAAACATGGGAAGTACGGGTAAATCTTCCACTTTGATTTGTTTTTTATTGAGAATTGTAAAAACATCCAAAAGTTCTTTGAGCATAAATTGCCAAGCATCTCCTTCATTTTCAATTTTTTCTTGCATCAGCGCAATAGTGATATAGATGTTTTCACAATCAATGACATTGATACTACCCAGATAAGCCGGCGTATTTGCAAAATTTCTTTTTTCTGTGAGAAATTTACTCATTTCATAATCCGGATTCTTATCTGCAAAAATTCTTCTAAAAAACTTGAGTACATATTTGTCGTTATAGATAATCGAGGTATTACTCTGTTCTAACCCCATATATTTGCTACTTTCATAGGGCAAATTTTCAAATCGACTACTTTTATGGTATTGTACTTTTGTTTCGTCTTTAGGCACTGCATGCAAAATTCTTGAATACACCAATTTTCGAAAAGCTTCTAAATTAATGGCATCAACAATATACCCTTTAGCACCCTTAAGTTTTATGGTAAGTATCCGTTCATCTGGTGCAAAACTTTCATCAGTAACAAATGCTATGGGCAAAAAATAATGCTGGTAAAAAGCTTCAAAAAAATCAATTTCTAATAACAGACCGAAATAAACTTCCCCCTCTTGTTGAATTCGAAAATATTCTACCAACTCAATATACTTTAACCTACTTGCTTTACCTCCATACCAACGTTGTTTGACGATATATTCTTCTAGTATATCTGACAAGAATAGCTTGACAAAATCTCTATTTTCGAGCAGTTCTTCCCAATTATTTTCAAAATTAACGGGCGCTTCGGCAAAGTTATGTTCGGTTGCTAAACTCATTTTAAGTTAGGAGCTTAAAAATATGAAAAGGTAAATTGGGGTGAAGCTGAACAAAATTCCATTCATCAAACCACTCGTATTCATATCCGGTAAATAAATCTTTGATCCTTAAAGGCAAATTGCCATTCATATCATAAAGAGGCAATTGTACATAACCCTGCTGAGATTGATGCATATCCAGATTGATAACAATCAATAATTGATCTGTTCTATCTTCATTATATTTATAAAAAGCAATTAAGTTATCATTGTGTATCTCACAAAATCTAAGGTGATTAGTTTGTTGCAAAGCTTCGTGGTCTTTCCTGATTTGATTGATTTTTGTAATTACATCGATCAAGTAATTTTTCTTATTCCAATCATGCTTTCGGAATTCGAATTTCTCAGAATGCAAATATTCTTCTCTACCGGGCAGGGCTTCACTTTGCATCAATTCATACACCGGTCCATAAATACCAATACTCGAACTTAGCGTTGCCGCTAAAACATAACGTTGAATATGCTTGGACTCATTGGCCCCCTGTAAATGAAATGGATTAATGTCTGGTGTATTTGGCCAAAAATTTGGGCGCATATATTCGGCACTTTCAGATTTGGTTAATTCTTCCATATATTCTATCAGCTCATGCTTATTCTCACGCCAAGTAAAATAAGTATAAGATTGGGTAAAACCTTGTTTGGCCAGTTGTTGCATCACTTTAGGTTTGGTAAAAGCTTCTGCGAGAAAGATCACATCTGGGTATTTCTTCTGTACCTCAGCAATAATCCAGTTCCAAAAATAAAAAGGTTTCGTATGAGGATTATCTACCCTAAAAATTCTAATGCCACAATCAATCCAAAACAATAAGATTTCTAAACAGGCATCCCAAAGGTCTTCATATTTTTCAGATTCGAAATAAATGGGCAATATATCCTGATATTTTTTTGGAGGGTTTTCGGCGTATTGTACTGTTCCATCCGGACGCCATTTAAACCATTCAGGATTACTTTTTACCCATGGATGATCTGGTGCAGCTTGCAAGGCATAATCCATTGCTACTTCCAGACCGGCTTCTTGAGCTTTTTGTATCAACTGTTTGAAATCGTCTAATGTTCCTAATTCAGGGTGAATGTCTTTATGTCCGCCAAACTTTGAACCAATACCCCAACAACTTCCTACATCGCCTTCCAATGCATTTGTTGTATTGTTCTTCCCTTTTCTATTCACTTCACCAATGGGGTGAATTGGTGGGAAATAAAGTGTATCGAATCCCATTTTTGAAATTCTTGGCAACAATTTCTCACAATCTTTAAAGGTTCCATGTTTTCCCTTTGTTGTTGTAGCAGATCTAGGAAAAAATTCATACCAAGTACTAAACAATGCCTTCTTTCTATCTACAAATACATCAAATTCTTTTGTTTCATTGGCTAAATACTTATCAGGATGATCAAATAGAATTTGTTTAATTCTTTCACTTCTCGCTTCATAAATAGCCGTTTCATACCTATGCTCATCTTTAAAAACCTCTATCAAAAAAGTGATATACTTTTTATCATCTCCTTTTACCCTATCCAACATAGCTTCAAGAAGCCTTGCTCCTTCCAAAAGTTCAGATTTCACATGTTGATGATCATCTAATTTTCTTACTATTCCATGCTGCCAATTCAATCCATGGTCTACCCATCCCTGAACTTTATAATGGTAAAACCCTTGTTGCTCAACAGTAAATGAAGCTATCCAAGCATCGTTGTATTCCGGTTTCATTCTCGCTTCTTCCCATTTCTCGCTGCTTTTATGCTTATATAAAACCGATGCACCTAATAAATCATGACCATCTGCCAGAACGTCTGCCCTCACAACAACTTTTTGATGCGGTATCCTTTTTATAAAAAATTCTCCACAATTGATTTGTGGAGAAACTCTTTCAATAACAACTCTATTTTGCCTTTTCACAATGTACTAATTAATTTATATGTTTTTTAAATCACGTAGCCTTTGGGAATTACAGCTCCTTTTTTGATAACAACAATACCCTCTTTTACAACATATTCCGGCGTCTCTCTATCCTCTAAATGAGGACCTCCATTAATTCTTACATCGTCACCTATTCTACAATTCTTATCAATAATGGCATTTTTAATAAAACATCTTTCACCAATACCTAATAAAATATCTAAATGCTTTTTCTCAATTTCCTCTAGTGATTCGTAATAATCACATCCCATCATATAGGTATTGATAACCGTAGTTTCTTTACCAATTCTGGATCGAATACCAATGACAGATCTTTCAATTTTGCCTGCATGTATAATACAACCATCTGCAATCACCGTTTTGTCTAGCGTGGTACCGTGAATTTTTGAAGTGGGAAGCACTCTGGCATGAGTGTAAACTTTGTTGTCTACATTGTAGAGATCAAATTTCGGAATATCATCAGTTAACCCTAAATTGGCTTCAAAAAAGGAATCGATATTCCCGATATCAGTCCAATATCCTTCGAATGGATAACTCACCACGTCATAATTTTCTATTGATTGGGGAATTATTTCTTTCCCAAAATCATTTGTATTTGGATCATCCAACAAACTAAATAATAATTCTCGATTGAAGACATAGATACCCATTGAAGCCAAATATTTTCTTCCTTCTGCCTTCATCGCCGGACTAACTTCAGACTCTAATTCGGCGAGTTCTTCTAAAGGCGGTTTCTCTACAAAAGTTTTTATGGACCCATTTTCATCCGTTTTCAAAATACCAAATCCGGGTGCATCTTTGTCGTTTACAGGCAAAGTTGCGATAGAGATATCTGCTTTCTTTCTGATATGTTCATTGATTAATACCTGAAAATCCATTTGATACAACTGGTCACCGGATAGGATCAATGCATATTCAAAATCGTGTTGTTTGAGATGATGAATACTTTGTCTTACCGCATCAGCCGTACCCTGAAACCAAGAATTACTCATAGGTGTTTGCTCTGCAGCTAACACATCTACAAAGGCAGAACTAAAAAAACTAAAATGATAGGTATTTTTGATGTGCCTATTTAGAGAAGCCGAGTTAAATTGAGTTAACACGTACATTCTTTTAATATCTGAGTTAATACAATTTGAAATAGGTATATCTACCAGTCTGTATTTTCCAGCTATGGGTACAGCAGGTTTAGATCTGGTTTCTGTTAAAGGGTATAATCTTGAACCCTGTCCTCCACCTAAAATAATGGCTAAAACTTTTTTATCGAACATATTATTTCTGGATAATTGATTTGTATAAAGTTAAATATTCTTGCGCAGAATTATCCCATGAATGGTCAATTTCCATGCATTTTTTTCGGATTTTATTGAATTCTCTTTTATTGTTGTAAAAATCTACCGCCCGATCTATTGAATAACAAACATCTTCTACTGAAGCTTGATCATGACATATCCCGCAGCCGCCATCTCCAATGTCAATCACAGTATCTGTCAATCCTCCTGTTCTATGTACAATTGGTATCGTTCCATACCTCATGGCGTACATTTGGTTCAATCCGCAAGGTTCTATCCTAGATGGCATCAAAAGAAAATCAGAAGCTGCGTAAATTTGATGTGCTAAATCTTCGTTATAACCTATGTAAGCCGAAAATGAATTTTGAAATGGTGTTTCAAGCGATTTTAATTCTGATTCAACATCTTGCATACCGGAACCTAAAACAATTATACTCACCTGATTTTTCACTAAAGTTTTGTAAAATATTTGAGGTAATAGATCAGCTCCTTTTTCATAAGCTAATCTTCCAACAAAAGCAAATAATGGTTTTTTTTCGTCTAAATGATATGTCTGACATAAAGACTTCTTATTCGCCTTTTTACCACTTCGAAAATCCAAAATTCGTTCTATTTTTTCCGTCTTCTTTTTACTCATACCAACGATGCATACAACTCTTTTACTTGTTTGGCAATGGCTACCCAATCAAAATGATCTTCTACCCTTTTTCTCCCTTTTTTCGCCATCGATTTAGCCAACTCTTTGTCATTAAGCAATTTATTTATCCCAGACGCCAAATCTTTAGAAAATTTATCAGGATCAACGGGTTCAAAAGGCGCTTCTTTTTGTTGTTCTAAAGGAACCAATATTCCTGTTTCACCATCAATCACCACTTCCTTAATTCCTCCAACAGCACTTGCTACGACAGCCGTTTCACAGGCCATTGCTTCTATATTGATAATACCAAAAGGTTCGTAGATCGACGGACAACAAAATACATCTGCATGAGAATATAACTGAATAACCTCATTCTTCGGTAACATTTCATCAATCCAAATAACATTTGATCTGGTCTGCTTTACTTCTTGCACACTGTCCTCCATTTCTTTTGCGATTTCCGGTGTATCAGGTGCACCAGCACAAAGTACAATTTGCGCATCTTCATTGATGTATTTAATGGCATTGACCAAATGAATAATTCCTTTTTGCCTTGTAATCCTGCCCACAAATAAAACAATAGGTTTGCTAGGATCTATGCCAAATTTTTTAAGTGTAGAAGTTTCATTGGTCACAATATATTCTTGCAAGTTGATCCCATTGTAGATTACTTTTACTTTTTCTTTATCTACATCAAAATTATTTAAGACATCTTCTTTTGTTTCTTTTGAAACAGCAATCACCGCATCAGCCATTTCAATAGCTGTTTTTTCAACCCATGAAGAAGCATCATACCCTCTTCCTAACTGCTCCCTTTTCCATGGTCGAAGCGGTTCTAAAGAATGGGTTGTGATCACAAGTGGAATGCCGTAACACAATTTTGCTACAATCCCTGCAAATTGCGCATACCAGGTATGACAGTGCACTACATCGGCGTCTGTTTCTTTTGAATTCATTTGGATACAAGTACTCAAAGTTTGAAAAACGGCTTTGAGCTTCTTATTAGAATCATCGAAAATTGGATTTTCATACGGAAACCCTTTCACAGTCAGATTATCTGATTTTTCATCTTGATCTCCAAAACACCTTACATCTACCTCCATTAATTTAGCTAACTCTGCCGCTAAATATTCAACATGAACTCCTGCTCCACCATAAACATAGGGAGGATATTCTCTTGTGTAAAAAAGTGCTTTCATTTTGATTTTATTTTACTTTGTATTGTTGGTTAATTCTCTTGTCCGTTTCTGGATTCCAAACAAAGGTATCTATACCGTTTAAAATACCAGAACACTTGCTACTTTCCATTGTGAACAAGTGTTGTAAGCCATTTGCATTCTGTTTCAATTCTTCCATGTAATTTGGTGAGACCGTCGTTACTTTCCAGGCACATTTTACAGCAGAAGCCATAGGATTGATTTTCCCATCCCAATCTAACAGTCCGAAATGCGTAAAATTGAACTGAGGAATGTAATTAAATTTATCGTAACCAAATTGCCCTTGGTATTGGGCATTATGAATTGTAAAAACTGTAGGAATTTCTTTAATGTTTTGGAAAATGTGACAATGACCCATCATAAATGGAATTAATCCGGCATGGTGATCATGGCAATGAATAAGTGTTGGTTTTTCTTCTTTCTGAGATATCCAAGTGAGTACTGCTATTTGAAAAGCCATAAAACGTTCCACGTCGTCCTGATAACCATAAATCTTTTCCCTATCTAGCAGATGCTGAATTTTAATAGCAAAGACTTCAAATCCAAGTTCGTCTAACAATTCTAATACTTGAAATTCATGGTTTATTTCTCCCAGATTTATACTCCCCCGAAAAATGTGTTTGAACTCATGCGCTTTATTAAATAGATTATTGTAATAAGGCATGACAACATTTGCTTTTATTCCATCACTACACTGATATTTAGGTAAAGCTCCAACAACATCAGCCAACCCTCCTACTTTTGCCATAGGAAAACATTCTGCACCAACATG
The DNA here is from genome assembly GCF_042679565.1 of Namhaeicola litoreus. Lineage (NCBI taxonomy): Bacteria > Pseudomonadati > Bacteroidota > Flavobacteriia > Flavobacteriales > Flavobacteriaceae > Namhaeicola > Namhaeicola litoreus. The sequence goes on from NZ_JBHTMY010000002.1 coordinate 67,151, forward strand.
TAAAAACTGAATCATTTATAGAAATAAAGAGAACGATAAAAGGTAAAAGTCTAATGAGGCTGTTATAGCCAGCACAATGTAAAAATATCATAAATAATCGAAAATCTAACTTTAAGATTGTCGTAATTTAAGTTTAGTCATTGTTGAAATCTGGACTAATCGTTTTTCCAATATTGCGGATGGGTTTCTTCGGAAACCTGATTCCAGTAGTCGGGCGTTACTTTGTGAAGACCATCGATGGTTTTTAGTCTGCGCTGAAAAACATAAACGGTAGGGTTAAAAACCATATCTGTTACACCTACAGTATATAGTTGAGGATCATCTTCTGTTTTTCGCTTTTCTTCTTCTGTAATCACCTCAAAACCATTTACTTCCAATAATTTTTTCAAAAACTCCATTCGTTCTTGGGTTGTATTCTTTTCGACAAAGGTAACCCTGGTTTCACCTATAGATCCGAACTGATGTTTTCCAGATAAGCCCATTTTTACAATTTTTTAAAATGTAGATAATTGATAAATATATTCATAAATAGGACTTAACAATCCAATGATTAATACACCCAAAACTGCTAAAACCAATCCAATTTTCATGGTCGCATGGCTGCTGAAATATGGGATAGCAGCATCACTCTTTCTCAAGAACATGGCCCTAACCACCAACAAATAATAATAAAGAGAGATCGTAACGTTTACAACCGCCAAGAATACCAATAAATAATAACCTTTTGAAGCTGCTGCCGTAAATAAAAAGAATTTACCAAAGAAACCCGCTACCGGTGGAATTCCAGCTAATGAAAACAGCGCCAGCAACATCACCAAACTCAACTTAGGATTTGTGCGATATAGTCCGTTGTAATCTTCCAAATTTTCCTTTCCAGTATGAAAGGAAATACTTTGAATCACACCAAAAGCCGCAAGATTTGTAAAAATATAAATCGCCACGAAGTAGACGATAGTCGAAACCCCTAAAGTATCATTCGACATAAAACCGAGCAAAATAAATCCTGCTTGGGCAATCGAAGAAAAGGCCAAAAACCTTTTTAAATTTTGCTGTCTGAGGGCAAATAAGTTACCCAAAAACATAGTGGCAACAGAAATTATATAGAGCAAAGTTTTTGTTATTTCAGCAAAAACCGACATCACCGTGAATAAAATAATCATGAGAATAACAACGGCAGAACCTTTGGATATAACCGATAAATAAGCCGTTACACCCACTGGGGCACCTTCGTAAACATCAGCTGTCCAAAAATGAAATGGTACCAAGGAAATTTTAAAAGATAATCCCGCCACAAAGAAAACAAATCCCAAAAGACTTAGCGAATTGATCTGCAAAAGGTTGCTCAATTCCCCAAAATATATTGTGCCTGTTGTGGCATAAATCATAGAAATACCAAAAAGTGAAATTCCGGAAGCCAAGGCAGCCAGCATGATAAATTTAATTCCCGCTTCTGCTGATCTTCTTTTACTTGTTTCAAAAGCCACCATTGCTGCTATTGGTAAAGATGATAATTCCAGTCCGATGTAAAACATCAAAAAATGTCCTGAAGAAATCATAAAATACAATCCGAGTAGCGATGAGAAAAGTAAAATGATAAATTCGGAAGATTTATGATCCGGTAACATTTTTTCACTAATCCAGGAAAAAGATTGTAGAAGAATAATTAAAACACCTATATTAAGTGTGTTTTTTATAAAATGTAACAGGCCGTTTGTTCTGTACATTTCTCCAAATAAACTCCCTTCCTGTTGGGGAAAAAATCCAATAACGACATGTCCAATAAATAGCGCTAGTGCCAATTGAAGTACCGTATTTTTATTTTTGGCAAATATCTCTGCGAGTATGATTAAAAGCAAGATCAATGTGAGTATGATCTCATGTCGCATCAATAAAAAACTATCTATATTCATCCTGAATTCTTTTCAAAATTTCACTTCAATTTTACAATAATCTATCAATAAATGGCGACAAACTTTCTCTGATAAATTCGCTCGTCAATAATGGAAAAACACCCATAAAAACAATTGGAATTAACAATAAAAGAATACCGGTTTTTTCGTACCAAGTAGCGCTTTCCAAGGTATTATATTCTTCGTGTCTAACAGGTCCCATGAGCATCATACCAACCACCCGAAGGATATATACTGCCGTTACCACAATGGCTGAAATAGTAACAATAGTTGCGATTCTATGAAATAAATCAGGGTGTTGAAAGGCGCCTACGAAGATTTGCATTTCGGCCATAAATCCGCTAAAACCAGGTAAACCCAGTGAAGCTAGTCCCGCGATCACATACATCATAGAAATAAAAGGTAAAACTTTTAGCAAACCTCCCATTTTTGTAACATCCCTTGTATGGGTTCTTCCATAAATCATCCCTATTAAGGCAAAGAACATGGCTGTCATAAATCCATGTGATAGAGACTGTAAAATTGCTCCGTTCCAGGCGGTTTTATTGATCATGAGCAAGGCAAACAAAACCATGCCCAAGTGGCTTACGGAAGAATAGGCATTTATGTACTTAAGGTCGGTTTGTTTAATAGCAGCCAAGGCGCCGTAAAAAACTCCAATTACTGCCAAAACAATAAAAAAGTTCGACCACATCATCGTACCTTCAGGTAATAAATACATGGCTACTCTAAATATTCCGTAACCTCCTAATTTCATCAAAACTCCCGCATGGAGCATAGAAACGGCTGTTGGCGCAGAAGCATGACCATCAGGTGACCAAGTATGAAAGGGAAACATTGCACCAAGTACAGCAAAACCAATAAATGTGAGCGGAAAAAATAATTTCTGGGCTGCAATTGGAATATCCACTTGAGCAATTTCCAGAATATTAAACGTTAAATTTCCATCTGCGCTTGAATTGAAATAAATACCTAAAATTCCAACCAATAATAATGCGGAGGCTCCCATTAACATAATTGTCAATTTCATGGCAGAATATTCTCTTGGTCCGGAGCCCCAAATACCAATCAATAAGAACATGGGTATTACGGCGATTTCGTAAAAAACGAACATTGTAAAAAGATCGATTGAAATAAAAAAACCGAAAACTCCTGTTGCCAATACAATTAAAGAAATAAAGAATTCTTTGGGAAGTTCCTCTGTTTTCCACGAAATAAATACACCGGCCAAAACCACAATAGAGGTCAGTACGATCATCGCAACGGAGATACTATCAACCCCTATAGCATAATGGATATTGAATTGCTCGAACCATACTATGTCTTTTCCAAACAACATGATCTCTGCATTTATTTTTCGTTCTTGTATATAGGCATAAACCAAATGAAGCGACATCAAGAACTGAATAGTCATACCAATAACTGAAACTGTTCTCGCCTGTTGCAAATTTTTGGTAAAAAACAAGGTAAGGATGGTTAATATTGGAACGACAAGAAATAACGTAAGTATATCCATAATTACATAAAATTATATATCATGATCATCGCTAAAATTACAGCGCCAACTATAAATCCGTAGGCATAATCTTGAATTTTACCAGATTGCAAACCTTTGATCTTTTCTGAGGTCGTGACGGTTGAATTTCCAATCAAATTCATGGTTCCGTCAACTATATTTTTATCAAACCAAGCAAATGGCGCTGAAATTCTTTTAAAAATGATCTGTTTGGTGACAAACATATACAGCTCATCAAAATAAAACTTATCATAAGCCCAATGGTAAAGTGAACCTGCTGTTTGTACTAATTTATCTGGGTAATCAGATGGTTTTTTATAAAACATATAAGCAATGGCAATACCCAACAATCCAACTCCAACAGCTACTGCGGCCAATGGATAATTTAAATGTGCCTCAAAAGTTCGATGGTCTGCTGTTACAAATTCACTAAAATGAATGTATCCTGTTATAACGCTCAAAACCGCCAACACTATTAAAGGAAAGGTCATTGCACCGGAAGATTCGTGAGGTTTATGCTTATAGGTTCTTTCACTGCTCCAAAATATACCGAAGTATAAACGGAACATATAAAAGGCTGTTAGAAAAGCGACAAAAACACCAACGACATACAACAATTTGCTGTGCTCAAAAGTAGCCACTAATATTTCATCTTTACTAAAGAACCCTGCAAACCCTGGAAATCCAGAAATAGACAAGGCAGCAATTAAAAAAGTTATATGCGTAATGGGCATATACTTTCTCAATCCACCCATTTCGAGTATGTTATTGGTATGAACCGCATGTATTACAGATCCAGCCCCCAGGAATAACAAAGCTTTAAACATAGCGTGTGTAAACAAATGAAACATGGAAGCCATATAACCCAATCCGTCATGACCATTGTACCCTGAAACTCCAAGTGCGAGCATCATGTAACCGATCTGCGACATAGTAGAAAAAGCCAAAACACGTTTGATATCTGTTTGCGTAACTGCAATAATCGCTGCGAATAAAGATGAAAAAGCGCCCACCCAAGCCACAACATTTAAAGCGAACCCGTCATCGACAAAGTAATACATTGGGAAGAGTCTCGCCACAAGGTATACCCCAGCGACCACCATAGTAGCCGCATGAATCAATGCCGAAACAGGTGTTGGCCCCTCCATGGCATCGGGCAACCAAATATGTAAAGGGAACATGGCAGATTTACCCGCTCCACCCATAAAAATAAGCAACAAGGCCCAGGTAATGACTGATAATCCCATAAATGAATGTGTTGCCCAATTGGTAATGGCAGCCCCTTCAGGGTCAGTTAAGGTTTGAAAATCAAATGTGCCTGTATAATATCCGATGATAAGAATACCTATCAAAAATCCAAAATCGGCAAATCTTGTTACGATAAAGGCCTTTTTCGCTGCTGCTACGGCAGACGGTTTTGTATAATAATATCCAATTAACAAAAAGGAAGAAACACCTACCAGCTCCCAAAAAATATAGATTTGAAATAAATTAGCTGAAAGAACCAAGCCCATCATCGAAAAAGTAAAGAGAGATAAATAGGCAAAAAATCTTGTATAGCCCTTATCACCTTTCATATAGCCCATGCTGTACAGATGCACCAAGAGTGAAATGCTGGAAACAACCACAAGCATCATGACAGAAATCTGATCGATCAAAACACCCATTTGAATGTTCAGTGTATCTGTAAATCTCATCCAATCCCATTTATGTGTAAATGTTTGGTATACATCCCCTACCTTTCCATCTACTAAAAAATAATGATAAGCAGTTGTTAAAGACAAAAGAAAAGTAACTAATAAACCAAAGGTTCCTATATAACCAGAATAGGGTGCTTTGATCTTATCATAAAAAAGTCCCAGAACCAAAAAAACGAAAAGAGGTATAAGCGGTATGAAGATGGTGTTAAAGAATTGCATATCAGAGTCTTCTAAAATTCATATTTGTTTCCCTAAAACTTCAAGGTTTCAGTATCTTTTACTTCGACAGAATTGACCAGTTTATATAAACTGATAACAATGGCGACAGCCAAGGCTGTTTCGGCCGCTGCAACCGCAATGATAAAAATGGAAAAGAATGCACCTTGAAGATTATTTGGAAAAAGATATTGATTGATAATAACAAAATTGATGGCCGAGGCATTTAATATCAACTCAATAGAAAGCAACATGGTAATTAAATTTTTTCGCGTTAAAAACCCATAAATCCCTATAAAGAAAATTATCGTGGTAAGTGTGAGGATCTCGTAAATGGTCACATTTTCTATCATAACAAATTAATTTTGTTCTAATTTTTTTCCTTTTGCAATGACTATGGCACCTACCATTACAACCAAAAGCAAAACACTAATCACTTCGAATGGCAAAATAAAGCCTCCTTCTCCATAATTCAAGAATTGTCTACCCACGTCTTCTACTTCGATCGGATTTGGCGCACTCGACATTGGAAAAGAATAGTTCAAAATAGAATACAGCGTCACTCCGGCACCTAATATACTGAGTGCCAGTGCAGCTATTTTTCTTGGAGTAGATACAGTTTCCAGTTTTAGCTCAATATGGTGTACCAACAACACTGAAAAAATAATTAAGACAATTACCCCTCCGGCATAAACCGCCAACTGAATTGCAGCCAAAAAGGAATAATCTACCAAAAAATAAATTCCGGCAATCCCCATTAATACAAAAAGCAAATACACAACCGAACGCAACATGTTATTACTACTGACTGCTTTCACGGCAAAAATGACCATCATGAGAGCCAAAATGTAAAATATTATTCTTTCCATGGCTTAATCTTCTACTCCGGGTTTTAATCGAGAACCGGGTTGATTTAATACTTTTGTTAAATGCGATCTGTCGTACACTGAATTTTCAAAGTTTTGTGCCCAAACAATGGCATCCGTCGGACAAGCCTCTATACATAATCCACACATAGTACACATTGATAAATGATAAATGTGCTTATCGATCATTTTTTTCTTTTTGCCCGTTTCGGGATCAACTTGTCTGTCCCAAATAATTTCAATCGATCCGTTTGGACAAGCAATTTCGCAAGATTGACAACCTGTGCATCTATGGAAATTTTCTTCATCATGTGGCATTACTACTTCGCCTCTAAATCTGTCAAACATTTTTAATGTCTCACGATTATCGGGATATTGTTGGGTAATTATTTCTTTGGGTGCATTGACAAAATATTTACCGGTAACGCTCATACCGGTAAGTAAAGTCTTTATTCCGTTGTATATGTCTGAAAAATAGCTCATTCTAAAAACTTAATAGGTAATTGTCCAGCCTAACCAAACTACGACGGCCATTAAAACCAGGTTAAACAAGTTAATCGGAAGCAAATATTTCCACTCTAAATTCAATAATTGATCTACTCTTAGACGAGGAAATGTCCATCTGAACCACATCATTAAAAAAACCATCACCAATACTTTTCCTAAAAACCATAATACTGATGGAAACCAAGTAATTTCATCCGTGATTCCAAAGGGAGATAACCAGCCTCCAAAGAAAACGATTACTGCAATGCATGAAATAATGAACATATTGATAAATTCTGCCAGGAAAAAATAGGCGAACTTCATACCTGAATATTCTGTATGAAAGCCTGCTCCCAATTCTGATTCAGCTTCTACCAAATCAAATGGTGCCCTATTTGTTTCTGCAGTACCTGCTATCATGAAAATTATAAAAGCTATAATTGCTGGAATATGCCCCTGAACAATGAGCCAACCATTCTTTTGAAGCTCAATAATTTCAGATAATTGAAGACTTCCTGTTAAAACTACCATCGTTAATAGAGAAAGCCCAACGGAGAGTTCGTAACTTACTACTTGCAAACCACTTCTCATGGCTCCGATTAGTGAGTATTTATTATTACTTGCCCAACCTCCAAGGAGGATTCCAATAACGCCAATAGAAGAGACTGCCAGCAAAAAGAAAATACCAATATTGATATCAAAAGCCTGAAATTGTTCAGAAAAAGGTATAACCGCCATCGCCAACAAGGCTGTAACAATAGGAAAATAGGGTGCTAAATTGTATAAAAATTTATCTGCACGATTGGTTCCATACATTTCTTTTGACACCAATTTAATCGCGTCTGCCATGGTTTGAAACATACCAGCGGGTCCAACTCTATTGGGTCCGTATCTCAATTGAAACCAAGCAGCGACTTTTCTTTCCAACAAAACCAAGTACAATCCAGCCACAGCGAAAACAGTTAGATAGGCGAGGGCAATTAAAAGCATTTCTACAAAGCTTGCTGCTCCCACAGGCATAATATCAAAAAGCCAGTCGTGTATAGTACTTGTTATGGTTAAAAGTAAATTCATATTTCTCACATTTAGCGGTCTATATCGGGTATTACAAAATCAAATGATGCCATAATCGCCACTAGATCTCCAATTTTCCCTCCAACAGCCGTATGATTCAAGGCAGAAAGGTTTGAAAAACCAGGTGATCTAAATTTTACACGATACGGATTTTTATTCCCATCACTATTGATAAAAACGCCTAATTCTCCTCTGGCAGTTTCCACTCTTTGGTAAAACTCGCCTTTTGGCAATTTAATTACCGCCTTTGTAGCTACCTTGTGTTCTCCTTCAGGAATATGATCAATCAACTGTTCGATGATAGAAATTGATTCCCACATCTCGGCAATACGTACTTTATACCGTGAAAATGTATCTCCTGTGGTTTCCAAACATTCTTTAAAATTCACTCTATCATAGGCACTATAAGGATGCCTTTTTCGAACATCGCAGGCGAAGCCTGAACCTCGGCCAACCGGTCCTGTAACACCAAATGAAATAGCATCTTCTTTAGACAAAACCCCCACACCTTTGGTTCGGTTTAAGAAAATTACATTACCTGATAATAATCGGTCGTATTCGGGTAGTTTGGTTTTAAAATGAACGATAAAATCTTTCACCCTTTGCACAAAATTGGGATGAATATCGAACATTAATCCCCCTGGAATATTGTAATTCATTGTAAGCCGTGCACCACAAGTTTCTTCAAAAATATCATTGATCATTTCTCTGTCTCGAAAAGCATAAAAGTAAGTTGTCAGGGCACCTAAATCCATTCCCATAACACCCCACCACAGCTGATGTGAAGCCAAACGCGTTAATTCTGAAATAATGGTCCTGATCACTTTTACACGATCAGGAATTTCTAATTCAAGCGCTTTTTCCACTGTTAAGCAAACCGCTTCGTTATTAATGTGTGAAGACAAATAATCCATTCTATCTGTGAGATGTACAATCTGCTGATAACTATCTCTTTCACACATTTTTTCTATAGAACGGTGGATATAACCCAAATCTGGTTCAACATTTTTGATTGTTTCACCGTCTATGGTAAGCAAGAGTCGTAATACCCCATGAGCCGCAGGATGCTGTGGGCCCATGTTGATAAAATACTCTTCTGATTTAATATTGTTTTTTACTTCAATTTCGGTCATAACTATTATTTTATCACCATATTGGCTTCATCCACATAATCTTTTCGCAAAGGATATCCTGTCCATTCGGGCGTCAAAAAAAGTCTTTTCAAATTAGGATGATTCTTAAATGTAATTCCAAAAAAATCAAAAACTTCCATTTCGTGTAATTCTGCTGTTCGCCAAACTTCCCAAACAGAGTCTAGTTCAGGATTTTCGCGATCTTCTGTTTTTACTTTTACCACCAACTCATGTTTTAAAGTTGTTGATTCGAGATGGTAAATCACTCCCAATTCTTTTCCCCAGTCCATTCCTATTACACAAAACAAATAGTCAAACTTAGTTTTTGGATCATTTTTTAAGGACTTACAAAATTTTAGCAGATTTTCTTTCTGAACAACGACTTGAAGAAATTCTGAATCTTCCTCAATTTGAAGTGTGGCATCCCAACTTAGTAATAATTCCTTCAATTCTTCTTTGGACATAATTTCTGCTATTTGATCAAACCTTCGTCAAATCCTTCAATTGGATTCTCCTTTGTTTTGGCATTTTCCTTTTTAATCTTTTCTTGTAACATGATCATTCCTTCTAAAAGTGCTTCCGGTCTGGGCGGACAACCAGGCACATAAACATCCACAGGGATTACATGATCTGCACCTTTCACCACCGAATAACTGTTGTAGTAAAAAGGCCCTCCTGAAACAGCACATGCCCCCATGGCGATCACGTATTTAGGTTCTGCCATTTGATCATATAGTCTCCTTAAAACAGGTGCCATTTTATTTACGATTGTACCTGCAATAATGATTAAATCTGCTTGCCGTGGCGAAGGTCTAGCTACTTCAAAGCCAAATCTCGAAAAATCATGACGGGGAGCTCCGGTTTGCATCATTTCTATGGCACAACAACTTGTACCAAAATAAAGGGGCCATAAAGAATTTGATCGGCCCCAATTGATAACACTATCTAAGGAAGTAACAACGATATTACCGCCATTACCTCCAGGAATTACTTTTCCGGGAAAACTGTCAGGTAAAACTTGTTCCATTCCTGTTCCCTCGTATTGGCTTAAAAACCTTTTCTTTTCATCTACTCCCATCTCAATGCTCGTTTTTTCCAGGCATAAAGCAAACCTATACCTAATATGATTAAAAATATTAGTATTTCTATCAATGCAACAGTTCCTACTTCCTTAAAAACAACTGCCCATGGCACCAAAAAAGCAACTTCGATATCAAATATCAAAAATAAAATGGCGAATAAATAATAACCAACCTTAAACTGAACCCAAGTTGGGCCAATAGTTTCAATACCACATTCAACCGGTTCTTGTTTTTGTGGGTTGTCAGATTTTGGTGAAATGAGATTAGATAAAAAATTAGCTCCTGCTACCAAAACTACGCCAGCCAAAATAAAAACAATGATCGCTTCGTAACCCATAAAAAACTATTTTCTCTTTTTTGCTAATTATTTTACTTCGTAGGTCTCTCCTGAAAAAAATAACTCGTCAACATTCTTAAACTTAGATTTGCTTTTTTCGTCAGACATTACCATGTTTTCTCTTTCTTCAAATGTGAGATCTTCAAAACTTCTAATGATTCCTGTGGCAATGGGGCTTTCCATTTTTGCCAATAAAAGATGTAATGTATTATCTTCACATTTAGCATCATGAACCAAGATATCCTTTTCAGTAACACCGTTTTCTCCAATCGTCACCGTTTCCAATTTCAATCCATTCAACACCAGACCTTTGTCCTTATTTTTTCCAAAAATCATCGGTTTTCCGTGCTCTAGATAAACTTGTTGGTCTTCTTTAACTTCTTTGTCTGTTAAATGTGTAAAACAACCATCATTAAAAATAACACAATTCTGAAGTACCTCTATTAATGAGGTGCCCTTGAATTTTTCTGCTTCAACAAAAAGGTTTGTCATGTCTTTTGGATTATTACCTCCAATTCTTGCAAAAAATCTCGCATTTGCTCCAATTGCCAATTGACCGGGTAAAAATGGTGGCTGGGTATTTCCGTGTGGAGAAGACTTGGTTTTTTGTCCCACAACAGAAGTTGGACTAAACTGACCCTTGGTTAATCCGTAAATCTCATTGTTGAATAAAATAATATTTAGATCGATATTTCTTCTCAGGACATGAATAAAATGGTTGCCACCAATGGCCAAACTATCTCCATCCCCTGTAATCATCCAAACAGACAAATTGTTATTTGCCAATTTTACGCCGCTCGCAATAGCGGCGGCTCTACCGTGGATACTGTGCATCCCGTAACAATCTACATAATATGGAAAGCGCGAAGAGCAACCAATTCCTGAAATGAAAACAACATCTTCTTTTTTAACATTCATTTCGGGCAACGCCTTCAACATAGACCTCAATATAACATAATCATCACAACCCGGACACCAACGAACCTCTTGATCGCTTTGAAAATCCTTAAAAGTGTATTCTTGTACAAGTGTATCTTCCATGGCCTTATTCTGTTAGTATATTTTTAAATTTAGTCACCAAGTCCGACACCGAAAATGGCAAACCTTGGATTCTGTTGTATTGTAAAAACTCTATATTATCGTATCTCGCCTTTAATAAAAATGACAATTGCCCCATATTGATCTCACAAACAATAATCTTTTTATATTTTGACAGAACTTCTTCTGTATTTTTAGGCATTGGATTGAGATAGTTAAAATGCACATGGCCTACGCGGTACCCATCTTTATACATTTGTTTTGCGGCAGAGTGTAAACTTCCATAAGTACCCCCCCAACCCACAATGAGCAAATCTCCTTCCTTTTCATACTCAGGAACCAAATCAGGAATGAAATTTTCAACTCTTTTCACTTTTTCTGCCCTGATATGTGTCATATATTCATGATTTTCGGGCTGATAAGAAACATTTCCTGAGACTTTGTCTTTTTCAAGACCACCCAATCTGTGTTCAAATCCGGGAGTACCTGGAATCACCCAATTTCTGGCCAAAGTTTCACTATCTCTATCATAGGGATGCCAAGAATCTCTTGAAGCGCTTAAGGTTTTTAAGTTGATGTCGGTCATTTCTTTGATTGCCTTCACTTTCCATGGCTCAGAACCATTTGCGATATAACCATCAGTGAGTAAAATAACCGGAGTCATATGCTCTATGGCTAACCTAGCGGCTTCGTACGCATAATCAAAACAATCTGCAGGGGTACTCGCTGCAATAACAATAACAGGACTATCTCCATTTCTACCAAAAATGGCTTGTAACAAATCAGATTGTTCGGTTTTTGTGGGTAATCCGGTAGATGGACCTCCTCTTTGCACATTCACAATTACCAAAGGTAACTCTGTCATTAAAGCAAGATTTACTGCTTCACTTTTTAAGGCCAAACCTGGACCTGAGGTAGTTGTAATGGCCAAATTACCGGCAAAGGCAGCACCTATGGCAGAAGTTACTCCTGCGATTTCATCTTCTGCTTGAAAAGCCTTTACCCCAAAATGTTTATGTTTTACGAGCTCATGAAGAATATCTGTAGCCGGCGTAATTGGGTAAGACCCTAAAAAAAGATCTAATCCGGATTTTTCGGCCGCAGCTAAAAATCCCCATGCTGTCGCAGTATTCCCATTGATGATGCGATAAACCCCTTTTTGCATTTTTGATGGGGCAATTTTATAGGCGGCAGGAATGAGTTCCAAAGTTTCTGCATAAAAATATCCAGCTTTGAGCACTTTGGAGTTTGCATCCGCCAAAACAGGATTATATTTAAACTTTTTCGCGAAGAAATCGAGTGTATGATTCATGTCTCTGTCATACATCCAATAAACAATTCCTAAAGCAAACATGTTCTTGCTGCGAATGATGCTTTTATTGTCTAAACTCAACTCTTTTAACGCTTCCTTGGTAAGGCTGGTCATATCAACTTCGATTACCTTGTAGTTTGCCAAAGATCCATCCTCTAATGGATTAGACTTATAATCAGCTTTTTCAAGATTTTTTTTATTAAAAGAATCTCTATCAACAATAAGAATTTGTCCAGGTTTTAACGCGGAAATATTTGTTTTTAAACCTGCCGGATTCATTGCTACTAATAGATCTAAATCATCTCCGGGTGTACTGATCTCTATACTTCCAATATGAACCTGAAATCCTGATACTCCGTATAAACTTCCTTGTGGAGCTCTAATTTCAGCCGGATAATTAGGAAAAGTAGCAACGTCGTTTCCAAACATCGCAGATGTATCAGTAAATTGAGTGCCTGTTAACTGCATCCCATCTCCAGAATCTCCCACAAAACGAATTACAACGGTATCCAGTTCTTGGGCCATAGTTTCTTTATTATTAGCACCTTCAGGAATCATACGCTTCATATTTTGGATGATTAATTATACTTATTTATAATGGTTAAAAATAGGAATTATAAATGACCTACTTAAGTTTGGTTAAAATTAATTCGCTTAAAATTATTTTTCATGACAAAAATCAGTCTGAAACATTTATTACATTTAATTTAAATTCTTTCTAAATTGTTTAGATATAATTCAATTTGTTTTTTATTTCTATAATTTTGTGGTCAATCTTAAAAATAAATTATTATGGCAATTAAAATAACTGATGAGTGCATAAATTGTGATGCCTGTATTGCTGAGTGTCCAAATAATGCAATATACGAACCAGATACTGAATGGACATATGCAGATGAAACTGCTTTAAGTGGAATGATTACTGTTCCGGGTACAAACGAAGAAGTTGATGCAAATGAAAGCCACGAACCTATTAGTGATGAGTTTTACTACATCGTAACAGAAAAATGCACAGAATGTAAAGGTTTCCACGATGAGCCTCAATGTGCTTCTGTTTGTCCGGTAGATTGTTGCGTTCCTGATGAAGACCATGTAGAGACTGATGAAGAGCTTTTAGCTAAAAAAGCCTGGTTGCACGGAGAATAATGCAGCAAAATAAGTTGATATAAAAAGACCGCAAATGCGGTCTTTTTTTTTGCTACAAACCATCGACTTTCAATCTAGAAACATTCTAAATACTGAAAACCAGTGACGTATGACATAAATCATAATTTAAAAAATAGAATCCTAATAACTTTGTTCAGTTCAAAAGAGCAAAAAATAAATCTTTTTAAAAAATATGTCCAACGCTTCACAAAATAATGAGTTATGAGTAAAAAATTTGAAAAACTAATTTGTGATGCTAACGAAGCAGTGGCAAGAATTGCACATAAAACCAATGAGGTCTGTGCAATTTACCCCATTACTCCGGCATCACCGATGGGAGAACATGTAGATGCATATAGTGCCCAAGAGAAAAAAAATGTTTGGGGGAATATTCCTAGAATTATAGAAATGCAAAGTGAAGGTGGTGCCGCAGGTGCAGTTCACGGTTCACTTCAAGCAGGAGCATTGACCACAACTTTTACAGCATCACAAGGTTTGTTGTTGATGATACCAAATATGTATAAGATAGCAGGAGAATTACTGCCAAACGTTATTCATGTCGCAGCAAGAACAGTTGCTTCACACGCCCTTTCAATTTTTGGTGATCATAGCGATGTGATGGCTACCAGACAGACGGGTTATTCTATGTTGTTTGGTGCAAATGTTCAAGAAGCACATGACTTTGCCTTAATTTCTCAGGTAGCAACTCTCAAAACTAGAGTACCGTTTTTAAATATTTTTGATGGATTTAGAACTTCTCATGAAATTTCAAAAATTGATGCTATTCCAGATGAAGTCATTAAAGCCATGATGCCAGAAGATGAAATTCTTTCTTTTAAAGAACGTTCTTTAGACCCAGACCATCCAAGTATTCGAGGCACATCTCAAAATCCGGACGTTTTCTTTCAGGCCAGAGAGGCTGGAAATACATTTTACAATAAAGTACCTGGTGTGGTGCAAGAAGTAATGGATGAATTCTACCAACATACGGGAAGAAAATATGAACTTTTTGATTATATCGGACATCCAGAAGCAGATAGAGTTATTGTCATCATGGGATCTGGCGAGGGTGCTGTAAAAGAAACCATCGAAACTTTAGTTGCCCAAGGCGAGAAAGTAGGAGCTCTTTTAATCAGACTTTATCGTCCGTTTTACGCCAAAGACTTTATCAATAAACTGCCAAAAACAGTTAAAAATATTGCAGTTTTAGACAGAACCAAAGAGCCTGGTAGTTTAGGCGAACCTCTCTATTTAGACATCGTTAGTGCCTTTGTAGAAAGTGGCATTGAAATGCCGAAAATCGTTGGTGGAAGATATGGATTAAGTTCGAAAGAATTTACTCCTAAAATGGTGAAAGGAATTTATGACGAATTGACCAAGAAAGAAGTAAAGAATCACTTTACTGTTGGTATCAACGATGATGTTACAAATACAAGTTTACCAATAGATTACAATTTCAACGTAAGAAAAACAACCATCAATTGTATGTTCTACGGACTTGGATCTGACGGTACAGTTGGAGCAAACAAAAACTCCATTAAAATTATTGGTGAAGAAACTGATAACTATGTTCAAGGTTACTTCGTATATGACTCCAAAAAAGCTGGTGCACAAACTATTTCGCACTTAAGATTTGGACCTGAGCCTATATATTCATCCTATTTGATAGAAAAAGCCGATTTTATAGCTAGTCACCAATTTAAGTTCGTCTTAAAATTTAATATGATTGAGGATTTAAAACAAGGTGGAACTTTCTTATTGAACAGTCCTTATTCTAAGGATGAAATTTGGGATAAATTACCTAAAGTTATTCAAGAAGAAATCATTAAAAAAGAAGTGAAATTCTATGTGATAGATGCGTCAAAAGTAGCTTATGAAGCTGATTTAGGGAAAAGAACGAACACCGTTTTACAAACCTGTTTCTTCGCTATTTCAGGTATTTTACCAAAAGATGAAGCCATTTCAAAAATTAAGGCTGCCATTATAAAGTCTTACTCTCATAAAGGTGAAAAAGTGGTCAAAATGAATTTTGATGCAGTTGATACTGCCTTGGCCAATCTTTTTGAAGTTGAATACCCAAAACAAATTACAAGCGATAAAGCTCTGGTTTCTGCAATGCACAATGCTCCTGATGGCTTTGTAAAAGAAGTTCTTGAGAATATTTTAGCAGGAAAAGGAGATGAATTACCAGTTAGTGCGTTCCCAGTAGATGGAATTTTTCCAACAGGAACTACACAATACGAAAAGAGTGGTATTGCCGACTTTATCCCTATTTGGGATGATGAAAACCTTTGCACGCAATGTAACAAGTGTGTGGCCATTTGTCCGCATGCAGCCATCCGTGCAAAAGTAGTTACAAATACAGAAGTAGCCGGAGCTCCTGATGGAATGAAATTTGTACCTGCAAAAGGACGTCCTTTTACAAGTGAAGAGTCTTATGTTCTACAAGTTTCTCCCGAGGATTGTACAGGATGTGACCTTTGTGTAGAGGTTTGTCCTGCAGAAAGCAAAGAAATTGAAGGCTTTAAAGCCATTAATATGCACAAGAAAATTGAGTTTGACCTAATTGAAAACAAATATTGGGATTACTTTATTGATCTTCCAGATTACGACAGATCAGCTCTTACGATTACCAACGTCAAAGGATCTCAATTCTTGGAACCATTATTTGAGTTTTCTGGGGCATGTTCAGGATGTGGCGAAACACCATATATCAAAATGTTGTCTCAATTATATGGCGATAGTATCTTAATCGCCAATGCAACGGGTTGTTCTTCTATTTATGGAGGTAATTTACCAACAACACCCTATAGAACTAATAAATTTGGTAGAGGGCCAGCTTGGGCAAATTCACTCTTTGAAGACAATGCCGAGTTTGGTTTAGGTATGCACCTTGCCGTATCTAAAAAACATGAAATGGCTGTTGACCTATTAAAATCACTTGAACTATTGGTTGGAAGCGAACTTGTTGACGCCTTGTTAAATAATCCTGAAGAGACAGAAGAGCAAAAAGAACAAAAAATAGCTCAAATTCAGGAATTAAAGGAAACCTTACGCATTTTAGACAATAGTGATGACGCCAAAAAACTTTTACGTATGGCAGATAACCTCAGAAAAAAATCTGTTTGGATTTTAGGTGGAGATGGATGGGCTTACGATATCGGATTTGGTGGAGTAGATCATGTATTAGCATCTGGCGAAAATGTAAATATCTTGGTTATGGATACCGAAGTTTATTCGAATACAGGTGGTCAAACATCCAAGGCAACACCGTTGGCCGCAAGTGCTAAGTTCTCTATCGCAGGTAAGAAAAGTGCCAAGAAAAGTCTTGCATTACAGGCCATTTCTTACGGAAATGTTTATGTAGCTCAGATTGCGATTGGTGCAAAAGATCTTCAAACATTAAACGCCATCCGTGAAGCTGCTGCATATCCAGGGCCATCTCTAATTGTTGCCTATTCTCATTGTGGTGAGCATGGCTATGATTTGAAATATGGAGCCCAGCAACAAGAAAAAGCAGTCGAATCTGGTTATTGGCCATTGTTTAGATTTGATCCTTCAAAACCAAAAGGCAAGAAGTTTAAATTAGACTCTAAAACGCCAACCATTCCGGTACAAGATTTTATGTACAACGAGGCTAGATTTAAAAGAGTTGTTAAAGACAATGCTGAATTAGCAGGAACTCTATTGATTGAAGCCCAAGAACACGTAGATTCTAACTGGGAAAGATTAGAACTTTTTAGAGACATTTAATTAATATGATGATACGGGTTCATGGTTAATTAACCATGAACCCTTTTTTATTTTCTCTATTATGGAAGAAGATTATGATTTCATAAAAAAAGCTCAAGAAAGCTTAGATCAAGCTCAGGAAGCACTTTTTAAACCACAAGAAGACATTGTAAGTTTCGTAGCTTGTAAAAACTCACAGCACGCCATACTCAATTATTTAAAAGGATTTTTAGAAAAAAAAGGCTTTGAAACCCATAATCATGAAACCATTAAAGGCCTTTTTAAAAGATGTAGATCTATTGAACCAAGGTTCAACCAAATCAAAATTGATATTATTGACTGTAGAGGTAAAGAAATTGACGACAACTACTGTATCAATGTAAATAAGCTGGAACAATGTCATAGTGTGGCAGATCAATTAGACACCCTAATTAGACATCTAAAAATCACCTAATCTTAATCATTTAATTTAAGAACCGCCATAAATGCTTGTTGTGGTATTTCCACATTACCTACCTGGCGCATTCTTTTCTTACCTTTTTTCTGCTTTTCAAGTAATTTTCGCTTACGCGATATATCTCCACCATAACATTTAGCCGTAACATCCTTTCGCAGTGCTTTAATCGTTTCTCTTGAAATAATTTTCGATCCAATTGCGGCTTGAATTGGGATATCAAACTGTTGCCTTGGAATCAATTCTCGTAATTTTTCACACATTTTTTTCCCTATATAGTAGGCATTATCCGCATGTAGCAAAGCAGATAAAGCATCAACTGGTTGTGAATTAATCAATACATCAACACGCACAAGTTTTGAGGCTCTAAATCCAAGGGGATGATAATCAAATGAGGCATAGCCCTTTGAAACTGTTTTCAATCTATCATAAAAATCAAATACGATCTCTGACAATGGCATGTCAAAGGTTAATTCTACTCTTTCAGGTGTTAAATAATTCTGATTCGTGATTTCTCCCCTTTTTTCTATACACAAGCTCATAACCGCTCCGATAAAATCAGATTTTGTAATGATACTTGCTTTAATGAAAGGTTCCTCTACTCTATTTAAACTAGATGGGTCCGGCAAGTCAGAAGGATTATTAACCAAAATCATTTTATCCGGTTCTTTATTTGTATAAGCATGATAAGAAACATTGGGAACAGTTGTGATGACCGTCATATCAAACTCACGCTCTAATCTTTCTTGTATAATTTCTAAATGTAGCATCCCCAAGAAGCCACATCTAAAACCAAATCCGAGTGCAGCAGAACTTTCTGGCGAGTATACCAAAGAAGCATCATTTAATTGCAATTTCTCCATTGATGACCGCAATTCTTCATAATCCTCCGTATCAACAGGATAAATTCCTGCAAAAACCATAGGTTTCACATCTTCAAATCCTTCTATTCTTTCTTCACTTGGATTTTTAGGATCTATAATTGTATCACCAACCTTTACTTCACTGGCTGTTTTAATACCTGTAATCAAATAACCCACATCACCTGCTTTGATAGAATCTTTGGGTTTTTGTTTTAGTTTAAGTGTACCTACCTCTTCTGCAAAATATTGTTTTTTGGTCGCCATAAACTGAATGGCCTGACCCTTTTTTATTTCGCCATTGATAACTCTAAAGTAAGTCTCTACTCCTCTATACGAGTTGTAAACCGAGTCAAAAATAAGTGCTTGCAACGGTGCATTTACATCACCTTTTGGGGCTGGAACTCGCTGAACGATGGCCTCAAGAATTTTATCTACGCCAAAACCAGTTTTTCCACTTGCATGAATGATATCATCATAATCACAACCCAAAAGATTTACAATATCATCACTCACTTCTTCCGGATTCGCACTTGGTAAATCGATTTTATTCAAAACCGGGATAATCTCAAGATCATGTTCCAGCGCCAAATACAAATTTGAAATAGTTTGAGCCTGAATACTTTGAGCAGCATCCACAATCAACAATGCACCTTCACAGGCTGCAATAGACCTAGATACTTCATATGAAAAATCAACATGACCGGGAGTATCAATGAGATTTAAAATATAATTCTCATTGTTAAAAGGGTACTCCATCTGTATGGCATGACTCTTAATCGTGATTCCACGCTCGCGTTCTAGATCCATACTGTCTAATAACTGATCTTGCTTTTCTCTATCTGTAATGGTATGAGTAAATTCAAGTAACCTATCCGCCAAGGTACTTTTACCATGATCGATATGCGCTATAATGCAAAAATTTCTGATGTTTTTCATATTCCTTTCTTATTCAAGTCAAAAATCAATCTCAAACAACGTTCCTTTATCCTTTCATTTGATTTGATTTTTTTTCAAATATTCCATACAAACCTGTTTTACAATTAGTTAGGTTTTAAATATAAAATATTTTTAACGGCTTCAAAAAGCAGTGCAAGATAGCGAAAAAAATAAATGTGTTTCCTTTTTAATTCAGCCTGAAGATTACGACAAAAAATAACTATTCAACCCAATCTGCAATAAATAAATTGGTATCACTGGTTCCGTTATTATTTCTATTCGAAGAAAAAATTATCTTCTTTCCATCTGGTGAAAACATAGGAAAAGCATCAAAAACACCATCATAAGTGATTTGCTCAAGACCAGTTCCATCTAAATTGATCATAAACAAATTAAATCCATCTTTTTTTGCTTTATGATGGTTAGAAGAGAAGATAATTTTTTTCCCGTTTGGATGAAAAAAGGGCGCCCAGTTTGCACTACCCAAGTCAGTAATTTTCTTGAGACCTGAACCATCAACATTACAGACATACAACTCCATATCAGTGGGCATCACCAAATCCTGAGCTAGCAGATCTTTGTATTCCTTAATTTCTTGTTCCGTTTTGGGTCTTGAAGATCTAAAAATCAACTTATTCCCATCCGGTGAAAAAAATGCGCCGCCGTCATAGCCAAGCTCAGAGGTAACTTGTTTTACATCAGAGCCATCTAAGTTCATTGTATATAAATCTAAGTCGCCATTTCTTGTTGAAGTAAAGACAATTTTATCTCCCTTTGGCGAGACTGTAGGCTCGGCATCATAACCAGGCGTACTCGTAAGTTGCCTTAATTGATTTCCATTCAGATCTGCTGTGAAAATATCAAAATCAGCATAAACCGGCCAAACGTATTTACCGCCGTGATCCTCCTTTTTTGGAGATGGAGGGCATGCATCTCCACCCAAATGGGTGGAGGAATAAACAATTACAGAATCTCCCGGTAAGAAGTAACTACAAGTGGTTCTACCTTTTCCGGTACTCACCATTTGCGGTTTCTTTCCATCTTCTGTAGTTTCATCAACGCCCATCGTAAAAATCTGATCACACTCAAGACCCCATTCCTTATAGTTCGATTGAAATGTAATCATGGAATTGTCAAAACTCCAATATGCCTCAGCGTTGTCTCCACCAAATGTAAGTTGTTTTATATTAGCTAAATGCTTCTCCTTAGGGTAATGAATTACATCTGTAACTCGAGTAGCACCGCTGTAACCATCACTTTTGTAGGAAGAGTGACCTTGAGTATTTGACGATTTGTTTTGACTGCTTTTACAAGCAAAAAGACTTATAAAAACAAGGACTAAAAGAATTCTCAATTTCATTTTATTCATTTAAAATGTTGCAAAATTAAAATAATGTCGATTTAAAAACAGCGCCAAAATATTAATTTATAACGATAAAATACTGTTAGAGAATAAAACTTTCTAAAAATCAATAAATGCGCTAATTTTGCAAGCGATTATGGCAAAGATTGGAAACATAGAATTAGGCGACTTCCCTTTACTATTGGCACCTATGGAGGACGTAAGTGATCCGCCGTTTAGAGCCTTGTGTAAAGAGCAGGGAGCAGATGTTGTCTATACGGAATTTATTTCTTCTGAAGGGTTGATTCGAGATGCGGCAAAAAGTATTCAAAAACTAGATATTTACGAAAGAGAAAGGCCTGTAGGGATTCAAATTTTTGGTGCGAACCTAGACTCAATGCTTAGAACCGTAGAAATTGTTGAACAATCAAAACCAGATTTTATCGATATTAATTTTGGTTGTCCGGTAAAAAAAGTTGTGAGTAAAGGTGCGGGTGCAGGAATTTTAAAAGACATTCCTTTAATGGAAAAATTAAGTCGGGAAATGGTAAAACATTCCAACTTACCGATAACTGTAAAAACGAGGTTGGGTTGGGACGATCAATCTATATACATCATGGAAGTTGCTGAAAGGTTACAGGATGCAGGTGTTCAAGCCTTAGCAATTCACGGCAGAACTAGGGCTCAAATGTATAAAGGTTGCGCAACTTGGGAACCCATTGCAGATGTGAAAAACAATCCTAGAATTCATATACCAATTTTTGGAAATGGTGATGTAGATAGTGCCGAAAAGGCGATGGTCATGCGTGATGAATACGGTTTGGACGGTGCAATGATTGGTAGAGCGAGTATTGGTAATCCATGGTTTTTCAAAGATGTAAAGCACTTTTTTGAAACAGGAAAGCATCCGGAACTACCTTCGATAAAAGAAAGGGTAGACGTTGTTAAAAGACATTTAACAATGGCCATTGATTGGAATGGTGAACACGCAGGATTATATGAAACAAGAAGACATTATTCCAATTATTTTAAAGGAATTCCAAATTTCAAGGAATATCGGCAAAGAATGGTTACTGGAGAATCTAAGGAAGTTGTTTTTGAAGTACTCGATGAAGTTTTGGAAAAATTCGCCTAAGCACTCACTAATCTTTTATTTATTCTTCCACTGGCCAATAATGCGGCTGAATACCCCAAAACAATGATTGTGGCGATAACTATAAAAACATTGCTCCAGTAAAATTCAACCGGATATGCCAGGTATTGCGTAATCATGATAAGTCCAAACTTTTTCTGAATCAAGATTAAAGGAATCGCTATCATCAAACCGATCAATAAACCTACCATCGTGAGAAGAAAACCTTGAAGAATAAAAATTCGTCTGATACTTGTAATGTCAGCACCGAGATGATACATGGTCTTTAAGTTACCTTTTTTATCTATAATCATCATCACTATTGCCCCTATTACATTGAATAGAGCTATGATTAAAACCAAAGTAAAAACTAAGTATGATGCCAGGTTTTCTGTATTTAACATTTTATAAAAAACCGAATTCAATTGTTCTCTTGTTTCAACTTTAAAAGTATTCCCCAGAGTATTTTGCAATTCTTCCTGAACATCTTTGGCAAACTTTTCATCGCTCAATTTAATTTCAATTGCGCTGATTTGATCTGGCTTATAATTTAGCAGCTCTTGCGTAAGGTTTAAGTTTGCAAAAACATATTTACCATCAATCTCCTCCGTTAATTTAAAAATACCTATTGGCTGAGTATTCACACTGCTAAATGCATTTTGAGGATTTGTTATATACCCTTTTCCTGGTTTAGGGACAAATATTTTTATCGGATTCAAAAAATCATATGCACCCACAGATAACAAAGAGCTAATTTTTCCACCCACAACGACAGTATATTTTTCATTATAATTTACCCATTCTCCAAAATAAACTGCCGTATCCATGCGGTTTACCTTTAAATACTGATCATCAATTCCCTTGATAACTGCGATATGAGATTTTTCGCTGTAATTAAAAAAAGCACGTTCCTCAATCACTTTGCTATAGGCAATAATTTTTTCTTTGGCTAAACTTCGGGTAATCGTTTCATTGATGAAAAAAGATTTTCCTTTAACAGAGCTAATTTTTAAATCCGGATCAGATACTTCGATAAAATTTAAACTAAAATTTTTTAATCCCGAAAAAACGGATAAAACAACAAACAAGGCAATTGTACTTACAACCACACCTATAGTTGCAATAAAGGTTATTATATTGATGGCATTGTTACTGCTTTTAGAAACCAAATATCTTTTGGCGATGTAAAGCGGAAAGTTCAAATTACTTTTTTTTCTTTTCTTTGAGAACCTCAGGGTTTTTAATCGGATTTTCTCCTCCTTTTAATGCTTGGTCGATGTTATCAATATAATCTAATGAGTCATCAATATAGAAGTGAAGTTCCGGCATTTTTCTCAACTGATTCCTTGTGAGTTGAGCCATTTTATATCGAAGTTCAGATGATTGATCTACTATCTCTTTAAAAATGTCTACTTTCAAATTAGAAGGGAAAATACTGAGATAAACTTTTGCTTCATTTAAATCTGCTGTCACTTTTACTTTGGTTACAGAAATCAAAACTCCCTTCCCTCCATCTTGAGCTTCCTTTCTCAATAAATTAGCCAGATCTTCTTGTAAAACCCCGGCAATTTTCTTTTGTCTATTGCTTTCCATAGTTGCAAAAATACATTTAAATTTTCTGACTAAAGACTTAAATATTTAAGGTAAAAATATAAAATTGTTTATTTAATTCCATTATAATAGATACTCCTAAGGTTAGCACTAGCAAATAGTCAATTTCAAAACTACATTCTAAGGCATACCAAATATATATTGAGGCAGATTAATTTTATTGTTCAAATCCATCTAAATAATTACCTTCGCAACGGTTAACTTTATTAGTTTTTATGAGTGAATCCTTTGAAAAATACCAAAAGCGCAGATTAAGATCTTCATATCTTTCTGTCATCATTAGTATATCTCTTGTATTATTTCTACTCGGCTTAGTAGGTTTGCTTTTGTTGCAAACCAAAAAAATTTCAGATTACTTTAAAGAACAAGCAGCAATTTCATTGTTTATAAAAAATGAAGTAAAGAAAGAAAGCATCGCTAAGTTACAAGCTAGTATTGATGCTGAACCTTTCACAAAATCGAGCAAATTTGTTTCAAAAGAGGAGGCTGCTCAAATTTATAAAGAAGAAAATGGGGAAGATTTTATGAATTTCTTGGGCTATAATCCATTGCAAAATTCAATAGACATTCATTTGAAAGCTGAATACGTTTCTCCTGAGAAAATGGCCGAAATTGAAGAATTCTATCAGAAAAATGCATTCATTTCAGAAGTTTCCTATGATAAACCATTGATTGAAATGTTGACGAAAAATGTCAAAAAAATAAGTTTAATCATATTGATTTTTAGCGCCTTAGCCACTTTAATTGTCATTGTCTTGATCAATAGCTCTATACGCCTATCAATCTACTCAAAAAGGTTTACCATAAAAACCATGCAAATGGTAGGAGCCACCAAAAGATTTATTAGAAAACCATTTATTTGGCAAAGCATTAAGCTGGGAATTATTGGCGCCTTGATGGCTATGCTGGCTCTGGCTGCTGTTATCTATTACTTTGATCAATATTTTCCTCAATTTGAACTGATCAAAGAAGATATAAAACTTGGATCCCTATTTGGTGGTATATTTATTCTAGGAATTTTAATTACCTGGATTAGTACTTTCTTTGCAACACAAAGGTTTTTAAACCTTAGAACAGACGAACTTTATTTTTAAACTTTTAAATAATGGCTAAAAACGATTCAAAAAACACCACTGAATTCTTATTTGAGAAAAAAAACTACCTCATCATGATAGTTGGAATTGCCATTATTTTATTGGGATTTGGTTTAATGATTGGTGGAGGAAGTGACGATCCAGAAATTTTTAACGAAGAGTTATACAGCTTTAGAAGAATCCGATTAGCACCTACTTTGGTTATAATTGGTTTAGGCATCCAGATTTATGCTATTTTCGCCAAACCCAAAAAAAGCTAAATCCTACTAAGATCTTGTCATGAGTTTTATTGAAGCAATTATCCTTGGTATCATTCAAGGGCTTACTGAGTTTTTACCGGTATCCTCAAGCGGACATCTAGAATTGGCTAAAGCCATTTTTGGCGAAAATTTAGTTCCTGAAGAAAGCCTAACTTTTACCGTGGTGCTTCACTTTGCCACTGCTTTGAGCACCATCATCATATTTAGAAAAGATATTTTTCAAATCTTTAAAGGTTTGTTTCAGTTTAAAATGAATGAAGAATTTCTATTTGCCGTAAAAATTATTATTTCGATGATTCCTGCAACTTTCATCGGTCTTTTCTTTGAGGAAGAAATCGCTTCACTTTTTGGAGATAATATTTTACTTGTAGGATTAATGTTGCTCATAACAGCAGGTTTACTGCTCTTTGCAGATCGAGCAAAAAACACCACAAAACAGGTTACTTTTCAATCTGCATTTATTATTGGTATAGCACAAGCTATTGCTATTTTACCTGGTATTTCTAGATCAGGTGCTACCATTTCAACTTCCGTTTTATTGGGAATAGACAGAACCAAAGCGGCTCGTTTTTCCTTTTTGATGGTGGTTCCATTAATTATAGGAAAAGTTGGAAAGGATATTTTAGGTGGGGAAATTGATTTTACAGGAGAGAAATTTTCTGTGATGGTAGCTGGTTTTATAGCGGCATTTGTCGCCGGACTTTTTGCTTGTCAATGGATGATAGCTCTGGTAAAGAAAAGCAAACTAAGCTATTTTTCAATCTATTGCGCCATTGTTGGTCTCATTGCCATAACTTACGCTCTAATGCAGTAGATAAGAAATGACAGCAGAAGATTTTAAAAACGGTCAAATTCTTTTAATAGACAAACCCTATCAATGGACGTCATTTCAAGTGGTCAATAAATTGCGTTGGGCGATCAAGAAAAAATACGGCCTTAAAAAAATAAAGGTGGGTCACGCTGGAACTTTAGATCCTTTGGCTACAGGTTTGTTGATTCTTTGTACTGGAAGTTTTACCAAAAAAATAGATCAGCTTCAAGCACAAGTAAAAGAGTATACCGGAAGTATTACATTAGGCAGCACAACACCTTCTTATGATTTAGAAACTGAAATCGATAAACATTACGCTATTGATCATATTTCGGATGACCAAATATTAGCAAACACAGTGAATTTTTTGGGAGAGATAGATCAGATTCCTCCTATTTTTTCAGCCTTAAAGAAAGATGGTATCAGGTTATACGAACTGGCCAGAAAAGGTGAAACCACCGAAATAAAACCGAGAAAAATTACCATTTTAGAGTTTGAAATCACCAAAATAGAAATGCCGGAAGTCCATTTTAGAATTGTTTGCAGCAAAGGCACCTATATACGATCTATTGCAAATGATTTTGGCCAAAAACTACAATCTGGTTCGCATTTAAGCAGTTTAAGAAGAACGAAAAGTGGTGATTTTGACGTAAAAAATGCTGTTGACCCCATCAAATTCATAGAAGATTTGCGTTTAGAAGAAATGTGAAATCCAGCTTTCTTCTGCCGGAGTTTCCCAAGCCTCTTCAAATTCTCGTTTTGTATGAACAAAATGGTTAAACACCATGGTACCTCGGGATACACTTTTATTTTTTATCAACTTTTTAAAATCAGGTACTTCTTTACTTTGAATAAATTCGCCTTGTTTAAAAAAGACTTTTACCTTATCAATTAAAGAAATATTATATTTCCTCTCAAAGTTTTGGATTACCTCAATTAATTGATCATTCATCGAGATATCAAAAGTCTGGTCAGATGAAAGTATCACAACAATAAATCTATCGAAAAATAATTTGTAAAAAGATCTTATAGGAAGTTCAGCCAAAAGTGCCGTCATTATTTTATCGACTTCCTCCGTCTCTTCCGGGTAAAATTTTCTATCCCCAGGAAAAATCAAGACTCTCGCATCTTCCTCTAAACCTTCGATATCTACCAACATTTACTTCATTTTTTGTAAAACTTCGACCAATTCTTCTTCAATACTTTGACCTTTATCTTTATTGTACCAGATTTGTAAATCTTCTTTGATCTGACTATCTATTTTTCCGTTTTTCTCCTTGTATTCATTTAATAAAGCTGTCGCCCTTTTAGACCTGGGTCCCCAATGTTCTATCACCTCATTATTCTTATCGAGCACAATTAATTTTGGTATCGATTTACTTCCATTTGTCAAAAACTTCTGCATTAGCGAATCATTCTCGTCTCTTGATACAATTTTTAGGTCTATATTACTATTAAATTCAGCAAATTTATTCAGAACTGGCAAAGATTGTGCTGCATCGCCACACCAAGATTCAGAAAGTACTAACCAAGTAAATCGATTCTCAATTTGAGAAACTTCTTCTTTAGCCCTTTCACCCAGATTGATTTGCTTATCGAGGCGTTTCATACGCTTATCATTTAATCGGTTATAATGCATTAAATCATCCGCACCTTCACCAACTTTAAAATCATTAACAAGACTCTGTATATGGTTTCTATATTCTTGATAATTCATTGCCTTTTGAAGGCTATTTTCAATAATTTCTTTCATAAATATTTTAATTTATCTACCAGTATAGACGTAGTTTTTCAAAATCCTAACGGATAATGAATTGCAATCCTTCTAACATCACTTTTACCATTTTTTCCAGGTCAAAATGGTGCTCCCATCCCCAGTCTTTCCTCGCCTGGCTATCATCAATAGATTGTGGCCAACTATTTGCAATTATTTGTCTAGGATCCTTTTTATAGGTTATGGTAAAATTAGGTATGATCTTTTTTATAGCGAATGCAATTTCTTCAGGTGAGAAACTAATAGCCGATAAATTGTAGGCTGTATATGAATCAAATGGCTTATGTTCCATTAATTTTATAGTTGCGTCGACGGCATCCTCCATATACATCATGGGCAAAGTCGTATCCTTTTTTAGAAAGCTTTGATAAGTCCCGGTTTCTAAGGCACCATAAAATATTTCTACCGCGTAATCTGTTGTACCTCCACCCGGGTTTGTTTTGTAGCTAATAATGCCGGGATACCTTAAAGTTCTCACATCAACACCAAATTTATTTTGGTAATAGGCGCACCAATTTTCTCCTGCTAATTTACTGATCCCATAAACCGTAGATGGATTCATCACGGTAACCTGCGGGGTATTCACTTTTGGGGAAGATGGACCAAAAACAGCAATTGAACTTGGCCAAAACACTTTGTCAATATATTTTTCTTTTGCGAGATCAAGGACGTTAAACAACGTATTCATATTTAATTCCCAGGCTTTCTGAGGGTTTTTCTCTGATATAAAAGAGAGCATGGCAACAAGAAGATATACTTCCTTGATCTCGTGCTTTTTGATGACCTCTAAAATATCCGTCTTATTTGAGGCATCGAGTATTTCAAACGGTCCACTTCTCATCACTTCAAAATTTCCATTTCGAATATCTGAAGCAATCACGGCAGAATTTCCATAAATTTGCCTTAATTTTAATGTTAATTCTGTTCCAATTTGTCCGCTTGCACCGAGAATCAATATTTTATGTTCCATGCTGTTTTTTTATGCAAATATATTTCAATTCTATGGTATTATTTTTAATTGAAATTACTTTGGTAATAAGTATTACACAACAGATAAATTTATCTTAATCATTTATGAAGCATTTAACTTTTCCATCAATATTATTTCTGTTTCTATTTATCTTTCACTTTTCATGTAAAAAAGAGAAGCTTAACAGCAAAGTAGAAACGCCAATTTCAGTTCAGGATTCAACCGATATGGTGCTAAACTACACTATTGCTGAAAAGCTCAATCAATCCGCGGAAAAATTAGTCTCAGATTGGACTGAGTATAAAGATGTGGATAGATTTCTTGAAAACAATGGTTCAAACACAAATGAACAAGCACTATTTAACGCCAAAGAATTTGCCACTTTGACTGAAAAACTCAAAGATACCATTGTCGTAGAAGAAATTAATATTCCTTCCCTAAAAATCCGCCTTAATGTGTTGTACAATGAAGCGCTAAGACTTCAAGATATGTCAACGATTTCAGTTATTACTGGTAAAGAAGTACATCAAGAGAGACAAAAGATATATGATGCTTTTTCGGCAATTAATTTTAAATTGAATAACCTGACTGATCAGGCCAAAATTAATGAGCAATTAAAACAATTTGCAGATGAAATGGTACTTGATACAACCGTAAGAACGAACTTATCAGAACCTGCCTTGGATTCTTTAGATTCACAATAAAAAAATCCGGAAATACATAAGTAATCTCCGGATTTCTCCCACTAACTAAAACTAAAATTTTAACTAATCAACATTGTCGTGTAAAAAGGAATTATTTGATCGAAGTTGAATATCATCATTTTCATCAATTCCTAAGGTATATCTAGATTTATTTTGATGATTATCAGAAGAATGGCTGTTCTCTTTTATATCTACTCCTAACCTTTTATAAGCCGGTTGGTTTTCCATTTCATCAATATTCTTATTGATCTGACTGCTAAATTTATAATTAAAGGTTTTCATTTTTTCTCTCCTCGCATCTGCTCTTTTTCTCAGTTCTTCAATTGTTAAATTAAGCGGAGAGACTTCATCATCTAACATTTCTAAATTTGTTGGAACAACATTAGATATGTTTGTACTTTTAACCTGAATATTCATTTCAAGGTCTTCTTCATCTTCCTTTTTGGAGTTATTTAAAGTTTTTAGTGCCTTTATTTCTGAAGCGTATTCTTCTTCAAATTCCAGCGTATGGCGCACAGGATTAGCAGCAGATTTTATTTCTGGCTTAACTTCTTCTAAATCAATAATTTCATAATCGTTAATCGAGAAAACAGTTTGCGCTGGTTTTTTCGTTTCAAGCGGCATATCGAAAGTGAAAGTAAACTGGTTTTCATTTACTTCCTCTTCCTCCAAAACAGACTCTGTGAGATCATTAATCACAAAATCCTTCCCTTCATTAGGTAATATCTGGGGTGATGCTTGCTGAACTTTAACAGGTTTTATCTCCTCAAATACCACGTCCATTTCATTCAAAAGTTCTTCCTTTTTCAAGTCACTTTGAATGTTATTATCATGCTGTAAAGGCTCCTTTTCCGCGGTGGATTTCGGTACAACAGGGGGATTTTGTTTTACTGTGTTTTCGCTTCTATCCTCAACCAAGGTATGAACTATTTTTTTCGGATCTATACTTTGGATCTGTCTCTCCTGATCGGCATTAAAACCTGTTGCAATAACGGTTACAGCAATGGCATCACCTAGATTTTCATCTTCACCAACACCCATTATAATATCAACATTGGTTCTTGCTTCTGATTGTATATAATCGTTAATTTCTCCAATTTCATCAATGGTTACTTCTGCACTACCCGAGACTATAAGTAATAATACTCTCTTAGCTCCCGTAATTTTATTATCGTTTAGCAACGGTGAATCGAGCGCTTTTGTTATGGCATTTTGAGCCCTGTTATTGCCGGAGGCTGTAGCAGAACCCATAATTGCAGTACCACTGCTTGACAATACGGTTTTAGCATCTTTTAAGTCGATGTTCTGCGTATAATGGTGTGTAATTACTTGGGCTATGCCCGTTGCAGCAGTAGACAAAACTTCATCTGCTTTTGAAAAACCAGCTTTAAAACCGAGGTTTCCATATACCTCGCGCAATTTATTGTTATTGATCACAACCAATGAATCGACATGCTCCCTTAACTTTTCGATTCCTTTTTGGGCTTGTTCATTTCTCATCTTTCCTTCAAAAGAAAAAGGAGTTGTCACAATCCCCACGGTTAAAATATCTAACCCTTTTGCAATTTTTGCAATCACCGGGGCAGCTCCTGTACCCGTTCCACCTCCCATTCCTACGGTAATAAAGATCATTTTAGATCTAACATCTAGCATGGCTTTTATAGCTTCGATACTTTCTACAGCAGCTTCTTCGCCAATACTAGGATTAGCACCAGCTCCTAATCCTTCTGTTAATGTTGCTCCAAGTTGAATTTTAGTAGGCACAGGACTTGTTTCAAGGGCTTGGGCATCGGTATTACATATGACAAAATCGATACCTTCAATGCCTTTACTAAACATATGGTTTACGGCATTGCTTCCGCCACCACCTACGCCAATTACTTTGATCACGTTCGATTGATTTTTTGGTAAATCGAACGAAATTTGTTCAAAATCTAAATTACTCATAACTTTTTCAAGGGATTTACTGGTTTATTATTTTTAATTATTCTGCGTTTTCTAAAAAATCTCTGAATTTTTCAATCCATTTTTCAAAGATGGTTTTTCTCGGTTCTTTTGTAACATTTGGTTTACTTTGGCTTGCTCCTCCCGATTCCATTTCTTTCTTTACCGCAATTTCTGCTTTCGCCTTTTTCTCCTTATCCGCCAGTCCTTTCATTAATAATCCAACAGCAGTAGCGAAGGCCGGGCTAGATAAATCAGTATCACTTGTGCCTGACAAATGTTCATTGGGATATCCAATTCTAGTATCCATACCTGTTGTATACTCTACCAATTGTTTGATATGCTTTAATTGTGCGCCTCCACCGGTGAGTACTATTCCGGCAATTAATTTTTTCTTATTCTCTTCGTGACCGTAATTCTTGATTTCTAAAAAAACCTGTTCTATAATTTCTATCACTCTGGCGTGAATAATTTTAGATAAATTTTTTAGGGTAATTTCTTTTGGATCTCTTCCTCTCAACCCAGGTATAGAAACAATTTCATTATCCTTGTTCTCTCCTGGCCAAGCAGAGCCAAATTTTGTTTTTAGAAGTTCAGCTTGTTTCTCTATAATAGAACAACCCTCTTTAATATCATCTGTGATTACATTTCCACCAAAAGGAATAACAGCGGTGTGCCTAATAATTCCATCTTTAAATATGGCTAAATCTGTTGTTCCTCCACCAATATCGATTAATGCAACTCCTGCTTCTTTTTCTTCATGACTTAAAACTGCTTCTGCAGAAGCCAATGGCTCCAAGGTTATACTCGACAGTTCTAGGCCAGCACTTTTAATACATCTTCCAACATTTCTAATCGATGATACCTGTCCGACGACCACATGAAAATTAGCTTCCAATCTACCACCATACATCCCTATGGGAGTTTTGATTTCTGACTGACCATCCACTTTATATTCTTGAGGCAGAACATGAATGATTTCTTCACCTGGCAGCATCACTAATTTATAAACTTGATTGATGAGCAATTCTATGTCAGATTCATCAATAACCTTTTCAGGACTAACTCTTGTGATGTAATCACTGTGATGTAAACTTCTTATATGTTGACCGGCGATTCCAACAACGACACTTTCGATCTTTTCTCCTGAAATAGATTCTGCTTCTTCAACAGCCTGCTGAATAGATTGAATGGTTTGGGTAATATTATTGACCACACCTCGATGCACCCCCAAACTTTTCGCTCTCCCGGTTCCCAAAACTTCCAATTTATTGTAGGCATCTTTTTTGCCTACCATAGCTACAATTTTGGTAGTACCTATATCTAAACCAACAGCGATGTTATCTTTACCCATAACTTATTTTTTAGAACAAACAATTTGGTTGTCAAATGAGAGGTTGATTGTATCATATTTCTCTAAAATATGATTGGCAATAGCATCTTGATAAAAAGCTTTAAGTTTACTTTTCTTTTTTTCAAAATTATGCATTGATCCAAGTACAATGGTTTGTCCCCCAACTCTAGTGTAGAGTTCAAATTGTTTTATTTCCCCTTTTTTTTGCTTAATTCCAATGATCTGCTTTTGT
Organism: Namhaeicola litoreus; assembly: GCF_042679565.1. Taxonomy (NCBI): domain Bacteria; kingdom Pseudomonadati; phylum Bacteroidota; class Flavobacteriia; order Flavobacteriales; family Flavobacteriaceae; genus Namhaeicola; species Namhaeicola litoreus. Next base: position 100,180 of record NZ_JBHTMY010000002.1, read on the forward strand.
AAAAAAGGATCATTTTTAATTTTATTCGCCAGCAATGTCAAATCTCCTTCAGCATCTTTTATATCTAGATTAGATATAATTGGCACACGGGAAGAATAATTTCCAGATAACGGCATTTTCTTTCCAAACACATCTAAATAAAAAGATTCCGATTCATTTACCACCCTTAAAACAGGTGTTTTCTGTGTAATTATTGCCCCCAAATGACCTTGCAAAGTGTAAAAAACCTCGGCATTTTGAATCATCGGATTCGATTCAACGGCCATTTCTAATTTATTCAAAAGTAAACTTTCTACAGATTGATTTTCTTGGTTTTCTAAATTTTGTATTAACAATTTATTAACCATTTCATAGGTGATAAATAGGTTTTCACCATTTTCGAATACGACATCAATTTTTTGCATTTTTTTCTTGGCACTTCTTTCCGATGCAAATCCATATAAAAATATGACCACCGCAAAAAGTAGTATTGTAATTATATGAGATTTATATTTTTTCATTTCTTCATGTTATAAAAACTATGGCAATTTTATGATACAAACTAACTCATGAAAATTACCATAGTGATCAAAGTATTTAGCACATTGTTATTTTATTAATTTTTCAATTTCATCGACAATCGTCTTCGTTGCATTAGGCAAAGCCAATTTCTTGATGTTCTCAGACAATTGTTCTTGTAATTTTTTATCATCAATTAAACTGGTTAAAGTCTGATTAAACCCTTCCAATTCACTTTCTTTTAGCATGATGGCCGCCTCTTCTTTTACCAAAGCCAAAGCATTTTTTGTTTGATGATCTTCAGCAACATTTGGTGAAGGAATAAAAATGACCGGCTTACCTACGATGCATAATTCTGAAATAGTACCTGCTCCTGCTCTACTGACAATAAAATCTGAAGCAGCATATAAAAAGTCCATTCTTTTTATAAATGAAAGTGTTGTTACGCCTTCGGTATCATTGTGATGCTTGTATTTTTCGAAATAATAATTACCGGTTTGCCAAAGGATTTGCAAATCCAAATCGAGTAATTGATCTAGATTTCTATTCACCGTTTCGTTAATCTTACCGGATCCTAAACTACCTCCAATTACAGCCAATGTCTTTTTCGAAGGATTTAATCCAAAAGATTCAATGGCCTCTTCGCGTTTTCCATCCATAGAAATTAAATCTTGCCTTACTGGGTTTCCTGTTTTTATGATTTTCTCAGCAGGAAAAAAAGTTTCTAGTCCATCATAGGCTACGCATATTTTTTTAGCTTTTTTTGAAAGCCATTTATTTGTGACACCCGGAAAAGAGTTTTGTTCTTGAATTACAGTAGGAATATTACTGAAATTCGCCACAAAGAGGGTTGGCCCAGAAGCAAATCCTCCTGTTCCTATAACTACATCAGGTTTATATCCTTTCATTATTTTTCTCGCTTCTTTCAAACTCCCTAATAACTTAAAAGGAAAAGAAAGATTTTTTAAAGAAGCACTTCTTTGAATACCTGCCACATCAAGTCCAATTATTTCATAACCAGCTTGTGGGACCTTTTCCATTTCCATACGATTTTTTGCACCCACAAAGAGAAACTCAGCCTTTGGATACCGACGTTTTATTTCGTCTGCAATTGAAATTGCAGGATAAATATGTCCGCCCGTGCCTCCTCCACTCATAATAACTTTAATTGATGGTTTCATGCAAAATATCTAAAGGATTCTCTAATGTTTCATCTTGTTTCTTTTGCATTTCAGCCAGACTTACCTCTGAAGCACTCACACTTAAAATGATCCCTATGGCAAAACAAGTCATCCAAATGGATGTTCCCCCAGTACTGATCAGTGGTAATGGCTGCCCCGTAACGGGTAACAAACCAACCGCAACGGCTATATTTATAAATGCCTGAAAGACTATTGGCATCCCTACTCCAATTGTAAGGAGGGTGCCGAAAACAGTTTTTGTTTTTGTAGCAATGATAAAAATTCTAAACAATAGGAAAAGGTACAAAAGCACAATTGTGATTGCTCCAATTAAACCAAATTCCTCTACTATAATGGCATAGATAAAGTCTGAAGAAGATTGAGGCAAAAAGTTTTTCTGTACACTTTTTCCAGGACCTTTTCCTCGAATTTCGCCAGAAGCAATCGCTATTTTAGCTTTTTCAGATTGATAATTATCTTCACTTTCACCAGAGAAAAAGTTCTCTATTCGATTGTTCCAAGTTTCCACTCTGGTATTCTTCATGGCATCTGGAAAAGCTCTGGCCATTAATATAAAAATTGCCAGTGCTGCTATAGCCATTCCCAAAATATTTAAAATATATTTTATGGGGTATCCACCAACAAAAACCAACAATAAGATCATGCTAAAAGCAATGGCTGTAGTAGAAAAATTAGCAGGTAAAATCAAAATCAAGATTACACCGACAGGAATCCATAAATACAAAAAACTCTCCTTAAACCTAATTTCCTTTTCTTTATTTCTTGCCAAATACCTCGCTACGTACATCATTATCACAACAATAGCTAAGGTCGAGGTTTGAAAACCTACACCTACAAATGGAATTTCGATCCACCTACTCGCATTTGCACCGCCAATTACAGTTCCTTTTGCCAAAGTAAAAATCAACAATAGCAATACAACTGGCATTAACAGAACCGACAAACCGCTGAAATATTTATATGGTATTCTATGAACTGTAAACATAATTACAAATCCGAGAAGCAATAGAACAGCGTGCTTAATGAGATAACCAAAAGTGGTGCCTTTTCCTATAACATAAACTAAATTCGTGCTTGCACTATAGACAGGCAAAAAAGAAAAAATAGCCAAAACGGCCACGATAGCCCAAATGGTTCTGTCTCCTTTTATGTTATCTAACTTTATATTCATAACTGACTATAGACTTCTAACTGCCAATTTAAATTGAGCCCCTCTATCCTGAAAATTTTCAAAATACCTATCACTATTTGTTGATGGCGACATCAATACTGCATCACCATTCTCTGAAATTTTGTAGGCGATCTGTACTGCTTCATGTATAAAAGAACTTTCCACTATATAATCGACTACATTACCAAAAGTGTTTATAATATTCTCATTGTGATATCCTACACAAATTATTGCCTTGACCTTTTCTCTTACCAAAGGAAGTAAAGGCATATAGTCTGCGCCACTGGTATCTCCCTCCACGATCCATACAATGGGCATTTCCACACAATCAATGGAATAAAAAGTAGCATTCACAGATTGCGCTCCCGCATCATTGATATACTGCACTCCGTTAATCTTGTAAACGGACTCCAACCGATGTTCTTCGGTATTATTTACGTCTAAAGATGCTCTTATCGCCTCTTTTCTAACTCTGATTAATTCTGAAACCATGTTCGAAGCTAGTGCATTCTTTACATTAAACTGTTGTTGTACGGCAAATGATGATATACTCATTGGATTGATTTATCTTACTTTTAATGTTAATATTGATAATACGGCTAGAAATATTCCCACAATCCAAAATCTCGTTACGATTTTACTCTCGTGGTACCCCTTTTTTTGATAATGATGATGAAGAGGCGACATCAAAAATATCCTTCTACCTTCGCCATATTTTCTTTTTGTAAATTTGAAATAGCTCACCTGTAATATTACCGACAGATTCTCAGCAACAAAAACACCTGCAATTAGCGGAAGCAGTAATTCTTTTCTCACCGCTATCGCCAAGACAGCTATAATACTTCCAATTGTTAAACTCCCTGTATCCCCCATAAAAACCTGGGCCGGATAAGCATTGTACCATAAGAAACCAACAATTCCGCCAACAAATGCACTTATAAAGACTGTCATTTCACCAGAATTTGGAATATACATGACATTTAAATAATCAGAAAATATAATGTTACCCGATATCCATGCAAAAATAGCCAGAGTCGCCACCATAATTGCCGAAGTCCCCGCCGCTAGACCATCAATACCATCTGTTAGGTTTGCACCATTTGATACCCCAGTGATAATAAATGTTACCATGGCAATAAAAATGATCCATGCATAATCTTCTGCTTTATCACCTAAAAACCACAATAAACTTTTATAGTCAAACTCATTATTTTTTACAAATGGAATAGTTGTTTTGGTTGACTTTTTCTCTGCTGTAAAATTTTTGGTTGGCAGAATTGTTTGCTGTTCAACTTTTACTATAGATGATTGCGGCAGTTTTTCTTTTACCACTACATCGGGATTGAAGTACAGAATGATTCCTACAAGCAATCCTAAGACCACCTGCCCAATAATCTTAAATCTTCCTTTTAATCCTTCCTTATCCTTTTTAAAAACTTTAATATAATCATCCACAAAACCGATGGTCCCCATCCAAAGCGTTGTTATAATCAACAAAATAATGTAGACACTATCTAATTTTGCAAATAGCAAAACAGGAACCAATGTTGCCAAAATAATTATGATACCCCCCATCGTTGGTGTTCCAGATTTTTGCTTTTGTCCATCTAGTCCAAGATCTCGGATCGATTCTCCAACCTGTAACCTCCTTAAGACGTTGATGATTTTCTTACCAAAAATTGTTGAAATCAACAGAGAAAATGCAAAGGCCATGGCAGATCGGAAGGTGATGTATTGAAATAGACCCGCGCCAGACACTTGATAGGTTTCATCTAAATATTTAAATAAATAATAGAGCATTTTTATGATTGATTTAAAAGTTCTTTGGCAATTTTAAAATCGTCAAAATCTATTTTTGTTTTACCCAGTATTTGATACGTTTCATGCCCTTTGCCAGCTATCAAAATAATATCGTTCTCTTCTGCCATTTGACAAGCTGTTTTAATGGCTTGAAATCTATCTGTAATGGTGACATATTTTTTATAATGTTCTGGGGCTACGCCTTGCTCCATATCTTTCAAAATTTCGACAGGGTCTTCTGTTCTTGGATTGTCTGAAGTCAAAATCACTTGATTACTTAATTGCGTAGCAATGGAGGCCATTTTTGGCCTTTTTTCTTTATCTCTATCACCTCCACAACCAACAACCGTTATAACATTTTCATTGTTGGTCCTTATAGAATTGATCGTTTCCAGTACATTTTTTAAAGCATCAGGCGTATGCGCATAATCGACAATGGCGATTACACCTTTTGGTGAAATCGTATATTGAAATCTTCCATCAACGTTTTTGAGCATACTGATTAACCTCAGAACTTCAATCTTTTCGATCCCTAATAAAATAGCAGCTCCATAAATGGCCAACAAATTATAAGCATTAAACTCTCCTATTAATTTGGTATATAGTTCTTGTCCGTCAATACTTAAAACCAATCCGGAAAATTGATTCTCTAAAATTTTACCTTTAAAATCTGCAACGGTTTTTAAAGCATAAGTGTATTGGTTCGCATTCGTATTTTGAAGCATAACCATCCCATTTTTGTCGTCAGCATTTGTCAATGCAAAAGCTTCTTTCGGCAATTCATCAAAAAAACGCTTTTTCACGTCTCGGTATTCTGAAAATGTTTTGTGATAATCTAGGTGATCATGCGTAAGGTTAGTAAAAATTCCCCCTTCAAATACTAGTCCTGCCGTACGGCTCTGATGAATTCCATGAGAACTGACTTCCATAAAACAGTATTCCACATCTTCCTCTACCATTTTAGCTAGGGATTTATTGATGGTGATGGAATCCGGCGTTGTATGTGTTGTTCCAAATACTTCTTTTCCAATTTTAATAGAGATGGTTGAAATTAATCCACTCTTTTTGCCGTCTAACTGAAAGAGATTGTACAATTGCGTAGCAACTGTTGTCTTCCCATTGGTCCCGGTAACTCCAACCAGCTTCAATTTTCGGGATGGGTTACCGTAAAAATTTGATGCAATGATGGCCAGTGCTCTCTGACTATTTTGAACAAGAACATAGGTTATATGATCTAATATTTCTTTTGGAAATTCCTGACAAACAATCGCAACTGCACCTTTACTAATTACCTCATCAATAAAAGTATGGCCATCAAATAATAGACCTTTTTGTGCCACATAAAGAGCTCCTTTTACAATATCTCTAGAATCAAAAGAAACTTGTATAATATCAATTTCGGCAGATCCCTTTATTGATTTTATCTCAACTTGACTTAATATGTCCTTTAAAGATTTCAAACTTTTATGATAATTTGAGTTGAATAACTTTTCCTTTTTCCAATTTTTCTCCTGGCTTAACAGATTGTGATTGCACTACACCAGTGCCTACAACACGCACTTTAAATCCTAAATTTTCTAGCATAGGAACAGCATCCATACCCGCCATTTTTGTAACATTGGGAACGGTTTTTATTGATTTATTTACAGTATTGTAATAGTTTTCAAAACTTTTATTGATTACCTCATTTGAGTCTTGCAAGGTTAATTCGGACTGAATTGGTGTTTCTGCATAAATTTTATGAGCAATCTTTTTAAAGACAGGTCCTGCCACAATATTACCGTAATAGCCAATTTTTTTATTTGGCTTATGAATGACGACTATGCAAGAATACTGTGGATTATCTGCCGGAAAATAACCTACAAAAGAAGATATGTACTTTGGCCCACCTTCTTTCCAATAATCAGTTTGACAGGTTCCTGTTTTGCCCGCCATTGAAAAATTTGGATCATAGATATTTTCAGCCGTACCCCTTTTAACCACATTCTCCATCATCACCTTAACCTTATCAATAGTTTCCTGACTACAAATTTTTGGATTGATTACTTCCTTATCAAAACTGTTTACTGCATTGTTTTGTGATCTTATTTCGCGCACAAATTTTGGTTTCACCATTTCACCATTATTTGCGATGGCATTATAAAAAGTTAAAGTTTGCAAAGGTGTTAAAGACACGCCATAACCATAAGCCATCCATGGTAGCGATAAACCATTCCAACCTGCATCGTTGGGATGAGGAATAATCGGGTTGCCTTCCCCCTTGATTGGCAACCCGATTTTCAAACCCACATTTAAATCCTTCAATCCTTGTACAAATTTTTCCGGTTGATCTTTATAGAATTTATCTACAATTTTTACAATCCCAACATTTGAGGAAACTTCAAAAACTCGTGAAGCAGAAATAACGCCATAACCTTTATGGTTTGAGTCTTTTACTTTTCTTTTATAAAAAGTGATTTCACCCTTTTCGGTATCTACCATATAACCGGTGTCGATTACTTTATCTTCCAGTGCCACCACCATGCCCATTAATTTAAAAGTAGAACCTGGCTCATGAGATTCGTAAACCGCATAATTTCTATCTTCATAATACGTTCCTTGTGTGGTCCTACCCAAATTCGAAATTGCCTTAACCTCTCCAGTCTTTGTCTCCATCACCACAACCGTACCATGGTCAGCTTCAAATTTCTCCAACTGTTCAAGCAAGGCGTGATGAGCAATATCTTGGATGTTCAAATCAATGGTTGTAATAATATCCCTCCCATCAACAGGATCAATTTCATTATTATCGCTGATCGGCTTCCATTGCCCTTTCGCAATTTTCTGCTTTAACCTCTTCCCGTTTTTCCCTCTTAAAAACTCATAAAAGCTACCTTCTATACCCACTCTGCCGCGGTAATCGTCGTAACCAACAGCTCTTTCTGCAATTTTGCCAATAGGATGTTCTCTCACAGTTCGTTGTTCTGTAATTAAACCTCCTTTGTATGGGCCTAATTTAAAAATGGGAAACTTCTTAATTCTTTGGTATTCATTATAGGATAGGTTTCTGGTGATAAATAGGTATCTATTTTTGTTCGCACGGCCTTTACGGATGTAATTCTCGAAATAACTCGGACTTTTCCCTAACATTTTCGAGAGCTCCTTGCTCAAATCTTTAATACCAGACTCAAAATCAGCATCTTTCACACTTACAGGGTCCATTCTAATATCAAATTTTGATACAGACGTAGCCAACAAACTCCCGTCTGCGGTATAAACATTACCTCTGTTTGCAGCGATCTCAAAATTCTTAATGGTGTTTTGCTCTGCCAACTCTACATACTTATCACCCTCAACAAACTGTATTTCTACCAACTTATAAATGATGGCAACTGCAAACAAGAAGAGAAAACCTGCAACCAGGTAGGCTCTATGAAGTATCTGTTTCTGCTCTATTGCCATATTATTCTCTAATAATTACTTTGATTTTTTTTGGAGGATCTATATGGGCATACAAACCTTTTTTCTGCAATTCTTTTATGACTGTAGATTCCATTTTTAATTTCATCAAATCTGATCGAGTAGCCACGAATTTTGATCGCATTTCTTTATTCAAATGTGTTAACTCTGCTATTTTCTGAACCTTCTTATCTGTGCTATGGGCACTACCAATCATCAGCAAAGCCAAGAATGTCAAGAAAATTAGAAAGCTCCAAGTTTTTGAAGCGTCTTCATCGACAAGAAACTTGCCTTTGAGAATTCCATATAATGTTTGTTTGGTTTTTGACATTTCTATTATTTCAACCTTTCTGCTATTCTTAGTTTTGCACTTCTCGCTCTATTATTTTTTTTAATTTCTTTCTCGTCTGGCACAATTAATTTCCCAATGGTTTTAAATGGCTTAGAGAAATTCCCATAAAAATCTTTGATCGGTTCACCTTCTAAAACACCATTTTTCATAAATCTCTTCACCAACCTATCTTCTAAAGAATGGTAGGAAATGACACTTAATCTCCCCCCTTCCTCAAGCAATTCTGGCGTTTGCAATAAAAACTCTTCCAATACTTTCATTTCTTCATTTACCTCTATACGCAAAGCCTGAAAAACCTGTGCTAAAATTTTATGCTCTTTACCAGGTGGTAGAAACTTTTTAAGCGCCTCTGTTAAATCAAAACTTGTCAATATTTCACCATCAATCCTCACCTTCTCAATTTGGCTTGCCATTTGCCTTGAGTTGTGTAAATCACCATATTTAAAAAGAACATTTGCCAGATCTTCACGACTATACTCATTTACAATTCTCTTCGCAGTAAGAGACATCTCTTGATTCATTCTCATATCTAATTCGGCATTAAATCTTGTAGAAAAACCCCTCTCCGCTTCATTAAACTGATGGGAAGAAACACCCAAATCAGCTAAAATTCCATCTACTTTTTTAACACCATGCAATCTTAAATACCTTTTTATATATCTAAAATTTTGGGGTATCAGAATAAATCTTTCATCATCGATCGCGTTCTTTTGAGCATCCTCATCCTGATCAAAAGCAAATAATCTTCCTTGCTCACCTAAACGATTTAAAATTTCTTTTGAATGACCGCCACCACCAAAAGTGACATCTACATATACACCACTTTCCTTTACTGCAAGTCCGTCAACACTTTCAAAGAGCAATACCGGGCTATGATAAGTCATCGTTTTCAAAATTTTGACCACCCATCACATCCTCTGCCAAATCAGCAAAATCAACAGTAGCATCATCAATGGCTTTCTCATAAAGATCTTTATCCCATATTTCGATAATATTTACTGATGATGACAGCACAACTTCATTACTTATATTTGCAAAAGAATGAAGATCTTTAGGGATTAATAACCTTCCGGAAGCATCTAGATCTACCATTTTCACTCCTGCCGTAAACCGTCTTATAAAATCATTATTCTTCTTCACAAACCTGTTTAGAGTATTCACTTTTGCCATTACCTGATTCCATTCCTGCATAGGATATAACTCTATACAAGGCTGAAAAACAGACCTTTTTAAGACAAAACCTTGGTCTAAAACTGCGCTCAATTGCTTTTTGAGAATAACAGGTAGCATCAACCTACCTTTGGCATCCGCTTTACACTCATATGTTCCGATTAAATTTACCACCTGCAAGCAATTATAAGGACAAATATAGCTAAAATTACCACTTTTTACCATTTTTTACCACTTTGTTGATAACTTTATCCACCAAAAAGAAACTTTAATAATTATGAATCTCAGAAAAAGAAGTGTTTATTTTTAAGAAGTATTTGATAGGTTTGACATAAAATTATTACTTTGACACAAATTACATATCTTTGCGAACTACTTAATATGAAGTATTAACCAATGAAATACACCCTTAAGAAGGAAGGTAAGTTTGCCTATTTGGAAGCAGGCGAAGGCATTCCCGTGATAATTTTACATGGCTTAATGGGCCATCTTAGTAATTTTGATGCCACGTTTGATCATTTTTCTAATTTGGGATACAAAATACTCATGCCTGAGTTGCCTATTTATTCGTTACCCTTGCTCAAAACGAACGTAAAAAACTTGTCGAGTTTTGTTAAAAAATTTGCCCAGCACAAAGAATTAGATCAATATATTCTCCTAGGAAATTCTCTCGGGGGACATGTTGCGCTTTACCACACAAAATCGTATCCCGAAAAAGTAATGGGAATAGTGCTCACGGGAAGTTCAGGACTCTATGAAAACTCTATGGGTGAAAGTTATCCGAAAAGAGGAGATTACGAATATATCAAAGCTAAAGCACAAGCCGTATTTTACGATCCTAATGTGGCTACACAAAATATTATTGACGATGTGTATGAGACTCTGAATAACAGAAATAAGTTGATTCGAACATTAGCGATAGCCAAAAGTGCCATCAGACACAATATGGCAGGCGACTTGCCTAAAATGAAACAACCTTCTTGCATTATTTGGGGAAAAAACGATACGGTTACGCCACCCGAGGTGGCTGAAGAATTTCATAAACTTCTCCCCAATTCTGAATTGTACTGGGTAGACAAATGTGGTCACGCTCCCATGATGGAGCACCCAAAAGAATTTAACGAAATCCTCGAAAGTTGGTTGTCTAAATATTTTCCTACTGAATCAAAAGATTAAAAAATAACCTATGACAATTCATCAGGCAGAATTTATCATCAGTAATACAGATGTAAATAAATGCCCCAAAGAGTTATTGCCTGAATATGCCTTTATTGGCAGATCAAATGTTGGTAAATCATCATTGATCAACATGCTTACTGATCAAAAGAATTTGGCAAAAACTTCAGGGAAACCTGGAAAAACCCAATTGATTAATCATTTTTTGATCAATAAAAATTGGTTTTTGGTTGACCTGCCTGGTTATGGTTATGCGAAAGTCTCTAAAAACAAAAGAGATACTTTTCAGCAATTTATTACAGACTATTTCATGAAACGGCAACAGTTGGTTTGCACTTTTGTTTTAGTAGATGTAAGGCATGAACCACAAAAAATAGATCTAGATTTTTTTACCTTTCTAGGTACAAACCAAATTCCTTTTGCCATCGTATTCACAAAAGCTGATAAATTGGGAGGCACTAATCTTAAGAAAAATATTGCGGCATACGAAAAGAAAGTGCTCGAGCAATGGGAGACTATGCCGATCTATTTTATTACTTCAGCCACAAATAAAATGGGAAAAGAGGAAATCTTAACCTTTATAGACCAAGTGAACCATTCTTTGAGCGATGCTTAATTCAATTTTCAGATTTGCCTCGGTGCATTTCTGCTTCATGCTCCTCAAACCACTCAGGTTCTTCCAGATCATTGTCATAAATATATCCAGCGATGACACTCATTTCACTTTTATCAAAACTTTGATAAGGCATCACTTTGAATTTTTTTACGGCACCATACATGAGGGCATTCTTCTCTTTCGGATCCATTGTCCAATTTACAATTGCATTTATAAATGCTTCTCTTTCCGGAAAGGATCTCAAATACCTTCTTTTTACAGCTGCTAAGGGTGGAGCAATTATTTCATCATGTGATTTAGAACTCACTTGATGACAAGCATAACATCTCATTTTCAACAATGCTAAATCTTCATTTTCTACAGGTTTTTCTATTGTTTTTGGTTGATCATTTAAAGCTTTTGACTTGGTCGGCTTTTTACTTTCACAAGACACAGAAATAAACACCGCTAAACCAAATAAAACAAGGTTGAATGAAATATTGTTGCTCATCGACACTAAATTTAAGCTATAACGAAGGTAGAGGTTTTTGAATAAAATTACGCGTCATTTGACATTCAAGTTTTATAAATAATATAGTTTTGTATACCTTTATAACTAAAATAGTTTGTGGATTCCGACAAAAGCGATGTAAATAATTTACAAGTACTACATGAAGATAACCATCTCATTATTATTAATAAACGAGTTGGCGACATTGTTCAAGGAGATAAGACCGGAGATAAACCGCTCAGTGATATCACAAAAGAATATCTAGCAAAAAAATACAGTAAACCAGGGGATGTTTTTTTAGGTGTTGTACACCGATTAGACAGACCTACTTCTGGGGCGGTAATATTTGCAAAAACTTCTAAGGCCTTGGCTAGATTAAATAAAATGTTGGTCGATAAAAAAATTGATAAAACCTATTGGGCTATTGTTGACGGCAAAATATCGGAACCTCAAACCTTAATCCATTACCTTAAAAAGAATCCAAAAAATAACAAAGCTACAGTTTATTCAAACCAAACCGAAGGCGCAAAGCGAGCCGTTTTACACTTAGAAGTTTTAAGGCACTTAGACCGCTACACCCTGCTTGAAATTGATCTAGAAACCGGCAGACATCATCAAATTAGAAGTCAGTTAGCATTTATTGGCCACCCCATTAAAGGAGATGTAAAATATGGTTTTAGAAGACCCAATAAAAATGCAGGGATTAACCTTCATGCCAGAAAAATTGCATTTGTCCATCCTGTTAGTCAAGAAGAAATTGAAGTTGTAGCCCCAACTCCAATCGAAGACACTCTTTGGAATATTAAAGACATTTAAAAATTCAAAAAATCCACCATTCTGCTTTTACACCAAAATAATATCCCCATTCTTTACTTCCTGTAAATTGTAGATAAGGCGAATAAAGGGTTTCTTGTGCGAAATCATTATACCTTGCTACAGATGTCACAAACCTTAGATGTGGTCGTGCCCAAGTATTTCTCTCACCTGTGGGCACGTAAACAGGTGCTACACTTAATTTAACCATGCTTGCCCAAGGATTGTTGCCATCCTTTCTTTGTGAATAATGCAATTCCGTGATTAAATGAAAATAATCATTAAAATAATATTCGTTTCTCGCACCAATCGTTAAATCTACTTTTCGGTTGTAAACCTCACTACCAAAATACGTTGGAGACAAACCATTTGATTGAGCACCTCCTTTACTGTGTGTAAATATAACATATGGGTTTAAAGTATTTTTATTTGAAAAATTAAATACAGCATGATTTACTACAGCCAAAGAATATGCTCCTTTAAAACTCAATGAAACAGTATCTGGTGCTCCAAAAGTTGCATAAGTTCTTGATAAGCCTCCATCACCTCCATTAGCAATTCTAGTGCCATAACGGATGGTAAAATCATTAAAGGAACCTTTCATTTTTTTAAAATCAATATGATGTCTAGCACCAATCACTAAGCCATAATCCGATGGAAAGTTTGTGATCACTTCTAAACTATCTTTTCCTATCTCAATGTTCTTAGAATCTGCATCAGCCATTCTGTGGTATTCTCCCAGTAAGGTAATATGCTGATTATCTTTTACGTGAATATCATGTTCAAATGCAGTAACCAATCTCTGCCTTAAAGCTGCACTAGGTGTACCGGTTTCTATATTCAAGTAAAAATAGGGTGGTAGTGTAGCAGTTGTATCGGTAGAAGATACAAACAAAGCAGTAAACCTGGTCTTCTTAAACTCTATACCGAATCCTTGGCCGGAATGATCATTAAAATAAAAATGATCAGCAATATGTACATCGGCTCCTCTATATAACCTGGATCCAACCCACACATTTACTCCTGTATTTGCAATATTTCGGGCCTCGGCGAATAACTCCGGAAAAGCAAAAGTTAATCCTCCTAAGCTACTCGTAGAACTATTTCCAATGGTTGCTATACTTTTAGAATAAACCGCCAATCTCATTTGGACATTAATAATGGTGTTATCACCCTCTTTGGGTTTCCAATGAAAGGCAGGCGCTATTTCTACATAATCTTGCTCTTCCAATCTCCCTCCAATGCTTCCCATATTGTTCAGATTCAATCTACGGCCAATTGAACCACCATTTTCAAAAGACCAATCAACCCCTACTCTACCATATGAACCAAAGGAGAACTTCTCATTTGTAACGTATTGATATGCAATTTGAGCATTGAGATGGGCAAATAGAAACAGGAATATAAATCCAATTGTAAATTTGTGAATTACATGAGGCACGATTGAAATTTGGTTTGGTTCTTACTCAAATGTAACACATTGAAGACGTAAAAGCAAGACCTATTATGCAAAACCAATCTATACGAGAACTATAATATATAATTTGTATTTACAAAATTCGACTTATTATTATCAAGTAAGTCGTTCAGTATTACCTTATTCAAATTCATGTTTTTGCATGCAACTAGTGTTCTTATTGAAAAGGATCTTAGCGCATCATGCACACTCAGTGTACTTACGGCTGAATCTTTTCTACCTACAAAAGGGTAAACATCAGGTCCACGTTGACATTGACTATTGATATTGACCCGACACACCTGATTAACCATTACATCAATCAAGGGAGCCAAGGTATCTGCGTTTGTACTGAATAAACTCACCTGTTGTCCGTAATCAGAATTTACGATCGCATCAATAGGTTCGTTTACATCTTTGAAGGAAATGATTGGGACTACCGGACCAAATTGCTCTTCTTCAAAAACGCGCATTTTTGCGTTCACCGGATATAAAACTGCCGGAAAAACAAAGCTTCTATCAGTTAATCCTCCTTTAGCATTAATGATTTTTGCTCCATTTTTTAATGCATCATCTATTAGTCCGTTTATATATTCCGGCTTATCAGGTTCTGGTAATGGTGTAAGTTTTACTCCATTTTCCCATGGAAGTCCATATTGCAGAGCTTCAACTTTTTCCACAAAAAGTTTATTGAATTCATCAACCACGTCTTCATGCACAAATAACATTTTTAAGGCTGTACAGCGCTGTCCGTTATAAGATAAAGACCCTAAAACACATTCTTCCACTGCTAATTTCAGATCAGCATCAGGCAAAACAATGGCAGGGTTCTTAGCTTCTAGTCCTAAAACTAATCGCAGCCTGTTTTTCTTAGGATGATGACTTTGCAAGGCATTTGCTGATTTGCTATTACCAATCAAGGCCAAAACATCGATTTTTCCTGTTTTTAAAATGGGTGTAGCCACTTCTCTTCCACGACCAAATAAAATATTCACAACGCCCTTTGGAAAAGCTTCCGCAAAAGCATCCAGTAGCGGAGTGATCAAAAGCACACCAAATTTTGCTGGCTTAAAAACTGTTGTATTTCCCATAATAAGGGCAGGAATAAGCAAACAAAAAGTCTCATTTAAAGGATAGTTGTATGGACCTAGACACAATACAACACCTAGCGGACCTCTTCTAATTTGTGCGTATACATCACTATTCAACTCAAGTCGGGCACTTTTTCTATCTAACTCTTTTAATTCGGCTATTGTATCGTAAATGTAATCTATTGTTCTATCAAACTCTTTTTCAGAATCGGGTAAGGTTTTACCAATTTCCCACATTAAAAAATTTACTACTTCAGTCCTTTTTTGAGCCATCAATTCTGCAAATCGTTCTACGCATTTAATCCTCTCTTCAACACGCATGGTTGGCCAAGTTCCTCTTCCATTATCGAAGGCGGCTAGTGCTGAGTCTAACGCAAGCAGTGCGTCTCTTTCTTTCATTACAGGGATTTTTCCCAATAAGGTTGGTGAATACTCTCCGTTTTGATTTCTGGTTTGAATAGCAGAATAAACTTCAGATGTTTCGCCCTCCCAAATCTTGAGTTCACCGTTTAATAGATAATGTCGATAAGTAAGTCCTTTCTGAAAATCGTGTTTTTCCGGAATTGATTTATTTTCAAAGATATTTTTAAGCTTCATAAAAGTTAATTATTGTATCAAAATTAAGATTATTGTTGGGATTAACACCGCAATTTTGACTAGAATTCATCTCAATTTTTGATTTTAAACAAAATCAAAAATTATATCAAAAATTGAAACAATTGCGGATTTTCATTTAAATATTCACCCATAAAACCCAATTCTTTCATTCGCTTGACCAAGGGGGCAAAATCTTCTTTAAATTTTAGTTCAATTCCCACTACAGCAGCGCTTCTATCGCGATTATTTTTTTTGGTATACTCAAAAAAAGTGATATCATCATTTGCTCCCAGAACATTTACAACAAATTCTTTTAGGGCTCCTGCTCTCTGTGGAAACGGAACAATAAAATAGTGTTTTAACCCTTCAAAAAGCAAGGCCCTTTCTTTAATTTCTTCCATTCGGGTAATGTCGTTATTCCCACCGCTAAGCACACAAACAACATTTTTCCCTTTTATTTCCTTTGAAAAATAATCTAAAGCAGCAATAGATAAGGCACCTGCAGGTTCTGCAACAATTGCTTTTTCGTTGTACAATTTCAACAAAATAGAACAGATTTTTCCTTCAGGAATAGTGATTACTTCATCTATCCCATTCTGGCATATAGAGAAAGGAAGATCTCCGATTTTTTTAACCGCTGCTCCGTCTACAAATTTATCGATGCTGTGCAATTCCGTGTTTTTCTTGTATTTTAAACTCGTTTTCAGAGAAGGAGCGCCCTCCGGTTCTACACCAATAATTTTTGTTTTTGGGCTGAGCTCATTGAATACACTAATGATTCCTGATACTAAACCTCCACCGCCAACAGGTACAAAAATATAGTCGATTGGCTCATTCATATCTTGTAAGATTTCAAGCCCTACAGTACCCTGTCCTGCAATTATTTTTTCGTCGTCAAAAGGATGTACAAAATCGATTTGCTGAGATTGACTATATTCTAATGCAATCGCATAGGAAGCATCAAAAGTATCTCCATACAATTTAATTTCCACATTGTCTTTTCCAAAATACTCTACCTGATTAATCTTTTGCTTGGGTGTGGTAGTTGGCATAAAAATCACACCAGAAATACCTAAAAAATGACAGGCTTGTGCAACACCTTGTGCATGATTTCCTGCACTTGCACAGACTACAGTTTTGATAGATTTATTTTCTGCCAAATATTTTATTTTATGAAAGGCACCTCTTATTTTATACGAACGAACACGCTGTAAATCTTCCCTTTTGAAAAAGATATTCGATTGAAATCTTTCGGAAGAATTCAACATTTTTTCCAGAGGTGTATGTTTAACAAGATCTTTGATCTTGTTACCCGCTTCTATAATTTCTGTGATAGGTATATTTGAACTCATTTTAATAAAAAATTCACCGATTCTGACAAGCTAGAAATCGGTGAATTATCAAAAAACTAAATTATTTGCCTAAACAATTTTTGTCATGGCTGTCATAGAAGCTCTTAAATCATAACCGATTATTTCAACCGGATGAAATCTGATTTCTTCATTGACAGCAATGAGCAATCTATTATCTACGCCAGCATCTTTTCCTTCTGCAAAATGCTTACCAATGACATCTGTATCTATTTTCTTCATAAATTCTTTCAGTAAAGGCTTGCAAGCATGATCGAATAAATAGCATCCGTACTCAGCAGTATCAGAAATGGTTCTGTTCATTTCAAACAATTTTTTTCTGGCAATAGTGTTTGCAATTAAAGGAGTTTCGTGTAAAGATTCATAATAGGCAGATTCTTCAATAATTCCAGCATCAGTCATTGTTTCGAAAGCCAATTCTACACCTGCACGAACAAAAGCGACCATTAAAACACCGTTGTCAAAATATTCTTGTTCGTTAATTTTCTTATCAGTGATAACCGTTTTTTCAAATGCCGTTTCTCCGGTAGCGGCTCTCCAAGTGAGTAAATTCTTATCATCATTTGCCCAATCTTCCATCATCGTTTTAGAAAATTCACCACTCATGATGTCGTCCATGTGTTTTTGAAAAAGGGGTCGCATGATTTCTTTCAACTCTTCAGAAAGTTCAAAAGCTTTGATTTTTGCAGGATTAGACAAACGGTCCATCATGTTTGTAATACCTCCATGTTTTAACGCTTCAGTGATCGTTTCCCAACCGTATTGAATAAGTTTACCAGCATAAGATGGCTCAATGCCTTTTTCTACCATTTTATCAAAACACAAAATAGAGCCTGTTTGAAGCACACCGCAAAGAATGGTTTGTTCACCCATTAAATCAGATTTTACCTCAGCTACAAAAGATGATTCTAATACACCTGCTCTATCTCCACCTGTGGCTACTGCATAAGCTTTTGCTTGCTCAAGTCCAATTCCTTGTGGATCATTTTCGGGATGAACTGCAATCAGAGTAGGCACACCAAATCCTCTTTTATATTCTTCTCTTACTTCAGATCCCGGGCATTTTGGCGCAACCATGATTACGGTTAAATCTTCACGAATCTTCATACCTTCCTCAACGATATTAAATCCGTGAGAGTATGATAATGTCGCCCCTTTTTTCATTAATGGCATTACCGCTTTTACCACTGAGGAATGCTGCTTATCTGGTGTAAGATTTAAAACCAAATCAGCTGAAGGAATTAATTCTTTATAGGTTCCAACTTTAAACCCATTCTCCGAAGCATTCAAAAAAGATTGTCTTTTTTCTTTGATGGCTCCTTCTCTGAGCGCGTAAGCAATGTCTAAACCTGAATCTCGCATGTTCAAACCTTGATTCAATCCTTGAGCACCACATCCAACGATTACAATTTTTTTTCCTTTCAGAACTGAGACACCTTCAGAAAATTCTGAGGTATCCATAAATCTACATTTTCCTAATTGTGCCAATTGCTCTCTTAAAGAAAGTGTATTAAAATAATTTGCCATTACTTTTTGTTTTATTTTTAATTAAGTTGTTTTTTTAAAATATCTGAAATTCTCATTTCATCTTTCGTGACAGAAATCCTTCCTGATCGAACAAATTGCATAATTCCATAAGGTAAAAAATCGCTGTACAACTGCTCGATTTCTTCTTTCCTTCCGGATTTTTCTACCACAAAAAAATCTCGGTTTACCGTAACGATTTGCGCATTACTTTTTTTGATGATATTTTGAATTTGTCTTTTATCGAAAAGTAGACTAGACTTGATTTTAAACAATGCAGATTGCAAATAAATAGAATCCTCATTGGTGTGGTAATACGCTTTAATGACTTCTACTTGTTTTTCAATCTGTTTAACAATTTTTTTGACTTGTTCTTCCGGCATATAAGCCACAATAATAAATCGGGAAACACCCTCAATTTCAGAGCTAGAAACAGTCAAACTTTCAATATTGATGTGCCTTTTTAAAAAAATCGTAGCGATTCTGTTGAGCAAACCTAGGTTATTCTCAGTGTAAACTGAAATCGTGTATAAAATATCTTCCATCTTTTTCCTATTTTAATCTAATTTCAGACACAGACGCTCCGGTGGGTATCATTGGAAATACATTTCCCTCTTGAACAACACGAACTTCAAGCACATAAGATTTGTCTGAACTGATCATTTCTTTGATTGCATCTTGTAAATCTGCTCTTTTTGATACCTGCTTTGCCTGAATGCCGTACCCTTCCGCAATTTTTATAAAATTGGGATTTACCATGGTCGTATAAGCATATCTTCTGTCGAAAAACAGTTCCTGCCATTGTCTGACCATTCCTAAAAACTCGTTGTTTAAAATAATTATTTTTACGGCGACGTCTGTTTGTAAAATAGTTCCTAATTCTTGAATGGTCATTTGAAAACAACCATCACCAATAATAGCGACTACTTCTCTATTTGGCGCACCCATTTTAGCACCAATTGCAGCAGGTAGGGCAAAGCCCATGGTACCTAATCCTCCTGAGGTGATTTTACTGTTTGATCGTTTAAAAGAGCTATATCTACTCGCAATCATTTGATGTTGCCCAACATCCGAAACTACAACAGCTTCTCCTTTGGTTTCGGCATTTAAATATTTGATTACTTCGGCCATTGTTAGACCTTCGGTTTTGGGATTCAATTGATCATCAATGACTTCTTTGTATTCAATAGCATATAATTCCTCAAATCTTTTTTCCCATTCAGGGTAAGTTTTCTTTTCAATTTTTGACAAGATAGCAGCAAGTGTTTCCTTTACATCCCCTAAAACGGCCACATCTGTTTTTACGTTTTTATCTACTTCTGCCGGATCTATTTCAAAATGTATCACTTTTGCCTGTTTGGCGTAAGTATTCAAACTTCCGGTTACACGATCATCAAAACGCATTCCTATTCCTAAAAGCACATCGCATTCATTTGTCAGAACATTAGGTGCATAATTTCCGTGCATACCGACCATCCCTTTGTTTAATGGATGTTCTGTAGACATTGCCGACAAACCCAAAAGAGTGCTCGCGCATGGTATTCCGGATTTTTCTATAAAATCTTGAAACTCTTTTTCCGCATTGCCCAAAACTATTCCCTGACCCCAGACTACAAAAGGTTTTTTTGCCGCATTGATTATTTTTGCCGCTTCTACCAATTGCGATTCATCTATCTCAGGAACAGGATTATAACTCCTCACTCGTTTACAAGGCTTATATTCAAAATCCAATTCTCCAAATTGCGCATCTTTTGTAATATCGATCAAAACAGGACCCGGTCTACCTGATTTAGCAATATAAAATGCTTTTGCTAGGACTTCAGGAATTTCATAAGCTTTAGTTATCTGATAATTCCATTTGGTTACAGGAGTACTTAAACTGATAATATCTGTTTCCTGAAAAGCATCACTTCCCAACAAATGAGAAGCAACTTGTCCGGTTATACAAACAAGAGGTGTTGAATCTATTTGGGCATCTGCAATTCCTGTGATTAAATTGGTAGCACCGGGTCCTGATGTGGCAATGGCCACCCCAACTCTTCCTGAGGTTCTTGCATAACCCTGAGCCGCATGCACTGCACCTTGTTCATGCCTGGTAAGTACGTGATGTAATTCATCTTTGAATTTATAAAACTCATCATAAACTGGCATAATCGCTCCGCCCGGATAACCATAAATTAGGTCGACACCTTCTTCTATCAAACACCTCACCACTGCTTCTGCACCTGATATGGTTAACTTTTCTTTTTTTTCTATCACTTCTTTGGGTTTTGTTGTCGTTTCCATGATAACTAATTTGTCTAGAATTTATCTGTTACACAACCTTCTGAGGCTGAGGAAACAGTTTTTGCATATTTATATAAAATCCCTTTCTGATGTTTTAAAGCTGGCTCTTTCCAGTTTTTTCTTCTTTCACTTAATACTTCATCACTAAGATCAACGTCGATGGTGTTATTTCCCGCGTCAATAATAATTAGATCTCCGTCCTCTATCAGAGCAATATTACCACCACTTTGTGCCTCTGGAGTAATATGACCTACCACAAATCCATGGGTTCCTCCTGAAAATCTTCCATCGGTAATAAGAGCAACTGTTTTTCCTAATCCTGCCCCCATAATCATGGAGGTTGGTTTCAACATTTCTGGCATACCAGGACCTCCTTTTGGACCAACATACCTGATCACCACAACATCACCTTTTTTTACTTTACCCGCTCCAATGCCAATATTGGCTTCTTCTTCAGAATTAAATACAACGGCTTTGCCTTTGAATAAATTTCCTTCTTTACCGCTTATCTTAGCCACGCCGCCTTGTAAAGCCAGGTTACCATAAAGAATTTGAATATTTCCTGAAGATTTTAACGCATTTTCTGTTGCATAAATCACTTTCTGGTCTTCTTCAAAAGAAATCGCTTTAACATGCTCCAGGTTTTCAGCCAATGTTTTTCCCGTAACTGTTAGACAGTCGCCATGAAGCAATCCCTTTTCTAGTAAATATTTCATCACCGCAGGTGTACCACCCACACTGTGCACGTCTTCCATTAAATATTCTCCACTAGGCTTCAAATCTGCCAATAATGGAGTGCGGTCACTTACTTTTTGAAAATCGTCTAAAGTGAAATCTATTCCTGCCGCATGCGCTATTGCCAAATAATGTAATACCGCATTGGTAGAGCCTCCTAAAGCATTGACCAATGTAATGGCATTTTCAATTGACTTTTTAGAAATAATATCAAGAGGTTTTAAATCTAGCTCCAACAAATTCTTGATAGCCAATGAGATTCTTTCACTTTCATTATCCTTATGCGGATTTTCGGCTGGCAGAGAAGAATTGTAGGGCAATGCAAAACCCATCGCTTCTATAGATGAGGCCATCGTATTTGCTGTATACATTCCTCCACAAGCACCTGCACCCGGAATAGAAGCTTTGATTATTTCTTTATACTCAACTTCTGTAATTTGTCCTGCAATTTTCTGACCTAAGGCTTCAAATGCTGAGACAATATTTAATTTTCTACCTTTATACTTCCCAGAGGCTATTGTCCCTCCATAAACCATTAAAGAAGGTCTATTTAGTCTCAACATCGCCATAATCGCACCCGGCATATTCTTATCGCAACCAACAATCGTAACCAAGCCATCATAACTCTGAGCATTCATAACAACTTCAATGGAATCTGCAATTATATCTCTCGAAGGCAATGAATAACTCATTCCAGGAGTCCCCATAGAAATCCCATCACTTACCCCGATTGTATTAAATATAAGGCCTACCTGACCGTTTAAATTTACCTTTTCTTTAATTTGCCCCGCCAATTTATTGAGGTGCATATTACATGGATTTCCGTCATAGCCAGTACTTGCAATACCTACCTGAGGCTTTTTCATATCCTCATCGGTAAGACCGACTGCATACAGCATAGCCTGAGCGGCAGGTTGTGTTTCGTCTTGTGTTAATCTTTTACTGTATTTATTTAATTCTTTCATTTATTTTCAAAACTTATGACTTTCTATTAAGTATTTAGCGTTTTTTTAGGCTTTTACTTACAATTGCCAAAAGTATTAAAGCCACCTTGTAACTTCTTTTTTAGATTGATTTTGTTTACAACACTCAACCATGCAATACAGCAATTAACCAGCTGTATTTGTGATGTTTACATCTTCTTAATTACAAGGTTTAAGGGAATAAAAAAATATTATGGTATTTGGGCAGTCTAAAGCAACTTAATGAAAGAAGGTCTAAAAGGGTAAAAAAAGCTATTTCATTTTTAACAAGGCTTTTTGCCTGATCACTTCCTCAACCGGTTTTCCTTGAATTTTACTTTCTAGCCATGAAATTAAATCCAAGTACATGAACGCCCGCTTTTCATAAGGATGATTTTCAAAAGCCTTTAATTCTTCATAAAGTTTTACAAAAGAAGATTTGAGCTCATGGGGATAAATATCACTCAAACTTCTTAAAAACGAAATTACTTTTCTTTGAACGCCGTAGAGTTCGTTCATTTTTAATAAAAATTTAAAGGTAGATTTGATTTCCTCTTCTAGGTTTTGATCATACCCAGCTTCGTAATGGGCTATCAAACTCAACATTCTGCTAAAACATAAAAGATCTTCTCGCATGGTGAGATCTTTATTTCTGATAATTTTATTCAAATAAAAGATACATTCATCAAATTTTTCGGCACCAAAATACATACTAGCAATTTTGTAATAGAAAATCATCACATGGTGCTCATCAAAATTTTTCTTGTACAGTGAGATCTCTTTAAGTATTTCTGGTATAATTTCAGTTCCTTTTGTAAACTCACCTTCCAGAAAAAACAGATTTATCCTATTTTGATAATAGGTTAGAGATGCTAAAGAAGAAGTGTTGTCATTTAAAGTAAATAATTCCTGATCCATTTCCTTTTTAAAAGAAATCAAAACACTTCTGAATTTTTTTATCCTTTGGATAATAAATAAGGATTCCAACAAATAATTGACGCCCTTTAAATAAAAAACCGGATTTACCTTTTTCATTTCGGGATTTTCATCGAACAAACTCACCCATTTTTGAGAATATTTATAGCAAGACAAAAAATCCTGGGTAATAAAACTATACCATAAAAAAGCCTTATAGAGAAACAATTTCTCCTTAAAACCCATTTCTTTGAGATTGTACTCCGGAATTCTACTTTCAAAAAAATCTTTTATAGTTGCATAATCCTCTTTACTTTTTGCATAGCCCTTTTTAAGCATGTAACTATACAACTGAAGCGAAAGATTTGAAAGTTTACTGAGCAAAACAGAACTTTTACTCAATTTCATAGATTCTTGAATCAAATCATCAGCCCTAGAATCTAAACTTCGCGTAATGTACTGAGATTCAATTACTTTTTCTAACTCTACAATCTCATAAGCCAAGTTATTCTCAAAATTTTGGAGCGCATTTGCCTTTGCTTTTTCTAGAATTTTTAAGCTCTGCCTATGTAGTCCTTTATTAAATAAAATAGTAGCAAAATCAAGTTGTTCTCTAATTTGTACTTTCACATTTTGTTGTGAAGGATTTAATCTTAAGCTAATTAAAATCTGTTTGTATAAATGCGCTTTTGCATTAGACAATTGTTGTTTTTTTATTTTAGTCTTGCTAAGAATAATTTGTTCATCAAATTCTTCTAATTTATCTAAAACATCAAATAGGGCCATAAAATTCTTCTCGGCGTTAACACCCAGCCTTCCGGCATACAATTTAAATTGTCTTTTTTCTGATTTAGACAATGTTTTAACCAACCTAAAAAGGGCATCATTTTTCGTCATAGACATCGTAATAAATGCTATTCAAAACCCTATTAAACAGATGTTTAATCAATTTTATAGATTTTTGAATGTAGTAAACGAATCTTCTAAAAAAATCCAAATACTTAATTCATGCTTATTTTTGAACTTCAAAATTCATAAATTTTATTCACAAATGAGCAAAGAAAGGGTTCAAATATTTGACACTACTTTACGAGATGGAGAGCAAGTGCCTGGTTGTAAGTTAAATACAAAGCAAAAATTAACTATAGCCAAGCGTTTAGATGAACTGGGAGTGGATGTAATAGAAGCAGGTTTTCCTATTTCTAGTCCGGGTGATTTTAATTCGGTAGTAGAAATTGCCAAATTGGTTCAAAATGCAAGCGTATGCGGATTAACAAGAGCGAATAAGAAAGATATTGAGGTTGCAGCAGAATCATTGAAAATGGCTAAAAAGCCAAGAATACACACAGGAATTGGTACATCAGAATCACACATCAAATATAAATTCAATTCAACTCCAGAAAAAATTATTGAGAGAGCAATAGACGCCGTTCGATATGCAAAATCTTTTGTAGAAGACATTGAGTTTTACGCAGAAGATGCTGGTAGAACGGATAATGAGTACTTGGCCCGGGTTTGTGAGGAAGTGATTAAAGCAGGTGCAACTGTATTGAATATTCCCGATACAACGGGCTATTGTTTACCTGAAGAATACGGAGCTAAAATAAAATATTTAAAAGAAAACGTAAAAGGGATAGAAAAGGTAACTATTTCATGCCATTGTCATAACGATCTTGGTTTAGCTACAGCTAACTCAATTGCAGGTGTCCAACACGGTGCCCGTCAAATAGAATGTACCATAAATGGTATTGGCGAAAGGGCCGGAAATACAGCCCTAGAGGAGGTGGTGATGATTTTGAAACAACATCCGTACCTGAACCTTGTCACTGGTATTGATACGACATTATTATATAGTACCAGTCAATTAGTTCAGCAAAAAATGGGAATTATCGTACAGCCCAACAAAGCTGTTGTAGGCGATAACGCTTTTGCCCACAGTTCAGGTATTCACCAAGACGGTGTGATAAAAAATCGTGAAACCTACGAAATTATGGATCCCGCAGATGTAGGGGTATCTCAATCTTCAATTGTACTTACTGCAAGAAGTGGTAGAGCTGCCTTGGCTTATCGAGCAAAAAATTTAGGCTATGAGTTGACAAAAGATGAATTAGACGTGCTTTATCCTGAATTTTTAAATTTTGCCGATTTGCACAAAGAAGTGAACGATGAAGGAATTCATCAATTAATGGAAGAATGTAAAATTAATTTTTCTAAATTGCAGTTGTAAATAACTACAACAGCATGAAGTTAAAAATTGCCATCCTACCTGGTGATGGAATCGGTAAAGAGATTACAGATCAAGGAGTTAAAGTTTTGGAAGCCATTGCTACAAAATTTAAACACGATATTACTTTTTCCTATGCAGACGTTGGCGCAACCGCTATAGAAAAAACCGGTAGCCCTTTACCCGATGAAAGTCTTGAAATTTGCAAAAAAGCAGATGCCGTTTTGTTTGGTGCTATTGGTGATCCTAAATACGACAATAACCCAGATGCCAAAATAAGGCCTGAACAAGGTCTTTTAAAACTTAGAAAAGGTCTTGGTTTATACGCCAATATAAGACCTATTAAAGTTTATGATGATTTAACCTACAAATCTCCGCTCAAAGAAAAAGTGATCAAAAACACTGATTTTGTTGTGCTTAGAGAGCTTTCAGGAGGCATGTATTACGGTGAAAATAAAGTGAGTGAAGATGGTTTATCTGCGTCTGATGAATGTATTTATAATGCCAAAGAAATTGACAGAGTGGCTCATTTGGCATTCTCGATGGCGAAACAACGTAAAAAGAAACTTACCTTAATAGACAAAGCAAATATGTTCGAAACTTCCAGACTATGGAGGAGACGAATCATGTTGATCGCTAAAGAATATCCGGAAGTAACGCTGAATTATATGTTTGTCGATAATGCTTCGATGCAAATGATTTTAAACCCTAGACAATTTGATGTTATATTGACCGAAAATTTATTTGGTGATATTTTATCTGAAGAAGCCAGTGCAATCGCTGGTTCAATAGGCCTTTCTGCTTCGGCTTCGATAGGTGAGAAAATGGTTCTTTTTGAACCCATTCATGGGGCTTATGTTAAAGCAAAAGGAAAAAATATTGCTAATCCACTTGCAACAATTCTTTCTGTGGCCATGTTGTTGGAACACTTTGAATTATTTGAAGAAGCTGACGCCTTAAAAACTGCAGTAAACAAATCCATCGAATTACAGATTACCACACCAGATTTGAATACTTCCCAAAAATTCTCAACCTCTGATGTAGGTACTTTTATCAGTGAATTTATTCTCGACAAAAAAAACGTTTTTACCCATATTGAAAATATGAATTTAGGGCAATCTACGATTATTTAATCCTCAAAAAAATCTAAAATTTGACAACAGTAAGCCAAGCCATTGAGTTCAGACGGTCAGTTAGAAAATACGACCCGAATAACCCGATTGATGGCGAATTGGTAAAAAGTTGTTTAAAAAAAGCCCGTCTGGCACCAAATAGCAGTAACTTACAATTATACGAATTTTACCATATCACCTCAGAAAACAAGTTGCGAGAAATATCAAAAGCATGCTTTGATCAGCCGGCGGCTAAAACCGCGCAGCAACTTGTTGTTTTTGTCACCAGAAAAGATTTATGGCATAAAAGAAGTAAAGCAAATTTAGAATTTTTAAAATCTCAATTTAATAAATCCAAAGAAGCTTCTTCCAAAACTGAAAAATTTGCATTGAAATACTATACCTCCGTGATGCCACTCACCTATTTTGTTTTTTTGGGATTATTAGGATGGTTAAAGTTTATTGTCTTTTGGATTGTGGGATGGATTCGTCCGGTTTACCGTCAGAATAGAAATAGTGATATGCGCGCCGTTGTGCATAAAAGTGCGGCACTAGCGGCTCAAACATTTATGTTATCGATGGCAGAAATAGGATACGATACTTGTCCGATGGAAGGACATGATTCGCTTAGAATTAAAAGAATACTCAAATTACCTATAAGTGCAGAAATAAATATGGTTGTTTCATGTGGAATTAGACTTCAAGAAGGAGTTTATGGTAAAAGATTTAGAATTCCTTTTGAGCAGGTCTATTACAGGATTTAGTTGAAATAGGTTTTTTTTGATCCTTTTCTGAACTTTTTATGATTTATAAATTCTTTGAAAGATTGAAATAAAAAACCGACTGAATTATTTAAAACCAAAGCCTTATGTTACTTGATAAAAAAAATATTATTGAGGAAATCAGAAATCATAAAATCAATCATAAACTTGATTTTAGGTTAAAAACACATACTGAATCTTTTACTGAAGAACTATTTCATGTACTTTTTGATGCAAACGTTTCGGTTTCAGACCATCTGGATCAACTCGAAATTCGTTTTGATGAAATTAAAAAGATAGCCCACAAACATTATGATTTTGATTGTAGTAATATTTGGCAAAATTTTTTAAAAGGTTTGCCGGAAATACTTAGATTATTAAATCAAGATGCACATTGTATCTGTAAAAATGATCCTGCAGCCAACAATGTAGAAGAAGTTTTTATGGGATATCCCGGTTTTTTTGCCATTGCGGTTTACAGGCTTAGTAACTTACTTTTCACATTGCAAATGCCCGTAGTACCTAGACTGATGAGTGAATATGCCCACGGCAAAACAGGTATTGATATTCACCCCGGGGCAACAATTGGAAGTCCTTTTTTTATAGATCATGGAACAGGTGTGGTTATTGGACAAACCAGTATCATAAAAAATCAGGTGAAAATTTATCAAGGTGTCACCTTAGGTGCTTTGCAAGTAAGTAAGGACATGAAAGATGTTAAAAGACATCCCACTGTTGAAAATAACGTAACAATTTATGCGAATGCCACTATTCTGGGCGGAGAAACAATTGTAGGTGAAAATACCATTATTGGTGGTAACGTTTGGCTTACCCATTCTGTCCCCGAGAATTCGATTGTTTATCATGAGTCTGAAGTGAAACTGAAAGCTAAAAAAAATTAAAAAATGTATGCAAAAAGTATTGTTGATTTAATAGGAAACACACCCCTTGTTAAAGCAAATCACCTCATTTCGAATAAAAACATTACTCTTCTGTTGAAATTAGAAGGCAATAACCCTGGAGGTAGTGTAAAAGACAGAGCGGCATATAACATGATTAAATCTGCTTTAGATAGAGGAGAAATTAACAAAACATCAAAACTTATTGAGGCTACAAGTGGAAATACTGGAATCGCATTAGCGATGTGCGCAAAGCTTTTCGGACTCAATATTTCACTCGTGATGCCTGAAAATTCTACCGTAGAGAGAGTACAAACCATGGAGGCCTATGGTGCAAAAGTAATTCTCACTCCGGCAGATGATGGAATTGAAGGTTCACGCGATTTTGCCGAAAAAAAAGTGTCTGAAGAAGGATATTTTATGTTGGATCAGTTTGGTAATCACGATAATTGGAAAGCACACTATAAAACTACCGGACCAGAAATTTGGCGAGATACAGAAGGCTTGGTAACACATTTTGTCTCGGCAATGGGCACAACAGGTACAATTATGGGAACCTCAACTTTTTTAAAAGAGAAAAACCCTGCCATTCAAATTGTTGGTGCACAGCCTGCTGATAATGCAAAAATTCCTGGCATCAGAAAATGGCCAAAGGCTTATTTGCCGAAAATATTTGATATAAAGAAAGTAGATCAAATCATTGAGGTTACAGAACAGGAAGCAAGAAATATGACGAAAAGATTAGCAAAAGAGGAAGGAGTTTTTGCAGGTATGAGTAGTGGAGGATCAGTAGCAACAGCGGTAAAATTATCCGAAACAATGGAAAGAGGAATCATTGTTGCCATTGTCTGCGATCGCGGCGACAGATACTTATCATCTGATTTGTTTTCTTAGACTCTTTCTAAAAACTTGATTTTAATCTAAATATGGAATATCTTTTCCGTTCTTTAAATCAATCGAACAGCTTATTTCAATGAAAAAAAAATTGAGATCAATTCTAAACGATCAAGCAACGAAAAAAGGCAGAAGATTTGATCTGTTTATACAAGCAATGATCTTAATTTCTCTGCTGGCTTATGCAATAGAAACCCTGCCTAACTTAAGCCCTGCTACTATAAAAGTACTTCATTTTATAGAAATAGTCTGTTTGGTGATTTTTACCATCGAATATATTTTACGCATTATTGTTGCTAAAAAACCGTGGAAATATATTTTTAGTTTTTATGGTATTATTGATCTTTTAGCTATTTTACCCTTTTATTTTCAAGGTTCATTAGACCTGAGATCTGTTCGGGCTTTTAGAATTTTTAGAGTGTTTAGAGCCTTTAAATTGATTCGATATAATAAGGCTTTAAATAGAATTCACGTGGCAGCGAGTTTGGTAAAAGAGGAAATCGTATTATTTTTTATCGTGTCTTCTATTTTCATGTATATATCCTCTGCTGGCATTTACTTTTTTGAACATGAGGCTCAACCAGAGGTTTTTACTTCGATATTTCACAGTGCATGGTGGTCGGTTGTCACCCTTACAACTGTTGGCTATGGAGATGCATATCCCGTTACGGTTGGCGGCAAAATTTTTACATTTTTTATACTATTAATTGGGGTAGGCATAGTTACCATTCCAGCTGGTTTGGTAGCATCTGCTTTGCATAAGGCCAGAGAAATTGAAGACGACAAAAAAAAGTGAGTCGAGTCTATTTAAACAAAAAGACAACTGTAATTACAGTTGTCTTTTTGTTTAATTTTCTATGAATAATTTATTCTTTAACTGAAGAAGCTTCTTCAACGATTAAAGGATATATATAACCTGCTCCAAAATCCTTATCGAGCGTTACTTTACCTGTCATGGTTACCACATCACCAACAGTTAAGGATTCTTGAGTTGTAAAAGTTAGGTCCGATTTTCCATCGAAAGATGTGCCATCTTTAAGATGAACCCAATTTTTATCCATGATCTGATCATTTATTTTTACAATTTTACCCTTAACAAGTACAGTTTTACCTTTATAATTTTCTTTATTTTCATACAATTCTGCAATCGTAATTCCGCCTTTTGCCTTTTCAACTGAAATATTTTCTTGTTCTTCTTTCGACAAACGACTTTTTTTAGTTTCCGAATTTGAACTTTGATCTTGTTGAGCCCCTGTATCTGCGAAGTAAATCTCATCAAATACCCTATTCAAATCCTTACTTTCAAAATTTGTCATCAAAACCGCATTTGAATAACTAAAATCATCACCCGGTTTCAAATCAGTACTATTAATTGCCATCCAATAGTTCCTGTTTCCTTCTTCTACTTGCAAATAAGTATAATCTCCGGTTTGTTTTACCTCTTTTACTTTAACATGATGAGTGACTGGTTGGTTGGTTTTTACTGGCGCATACTCTTGGTTTTGCTTTTTGCAACTTGTCAATAAGGCCAATACCACTAAAATTTGAATTATATTTCTCATTAGATTAATTTTTATCCTCCAAAGGTAAATGAATATGACATGATTTAATATGATATTTGTCAAGCGAAATTTGTTAATCGTTTCCTTCCAATTCAAAAATATCATTCACACTTTTATTAAAAACTTTCGACAGTTTCAATGCTAAAATCGTTGAAGGCACGTATCTATTCTTCTCTATAGAATTGATGGTTTGCCGAGAAACCCCAATTTTTTCGGCCAAATCTTCTTGAGTAATATCTAAAATTGCCCTTTCAACCTTTATTTTATTGATCATCTGGTTCTTCTTAAAGTATAATAAAAGCCGAGTTGTATAAACAACATGAACCAAATAATGACAAAAGAAGAAAGCTCTTTAAAATCTGCAGCTTCCCGTTTAACAAATAAGGCTACTACATAATTTATGTAAGGCTGTAAAATGGCGTATACTACACCAAAAATAAACGCCATTACATAAGATCTAGCTCGCAGTTGCATGGTGTATTCATCTTCATTTTTTTCCATCGAAATAGAAATCAAAAGTAAAGAAACGAGTAAGGCACTTTTTGAAATATTATTCATCAAAACTGATGAATAATCTGTAAAAGTTAATATGGCTAATGAAATGAGTGAAATAATCAACAAAACGAATCCAAATTTTTTATAGTGATACGGTAAAAATTTGATTTTTTGCAATTGCTCTCTTTCGCATTCTAAAATTTTTTGAACATTCATGATGTAAAGTTTTTTATACTTAATGACAAATATACTTTACATTTTTGACAAAACAAAATTTTAGTAAAATACTAATCAAGATTATTTTAAAAATTTTTGAAAACAAAAACTTGAATCTACGTCTTTATATTGTCCGTAATTTGGGATACGATGATAACCAAGTCTTTGGTACAAGGCGATTGCCTCAGGTTGATTTACTCCCGTTTCCAAAATACATTTTTGAACAAAAAGTTCTTGTGCCCACCCTTCTAACTCCGAAAGGACTTTTCCTGCCAAGCCTTTTCCTCTATATTTTAAAACAGTGTACATTCTTTTTATTTCAAAAATGTTTTCATCAAAATACTTCATCGCGCCGCATGCAACGGGAATATCTTCTTCGTATAAAACAACACAGTGCCTAATAGAATCTATTTTATTGTATTGATCGTAAAAAGCGTGGTCCTCACCGTCTCTTACAGCAAGTTCTTTGTCTAACTCAACCACAAGGTTTTGGAAGTCTGAATTTGAATTATCACAACGAATAATCTGATACATAGTTTTTTTTTAACGTATACTTTCTCCTTTTAAGGAAAAAAACATAGCAATAATTAATAAAATTCCTGAAACTATTCTCAACCAAAAACCTACTCCCATTTCGTCTCGCGTAAAAATAACATTCAAAATGATTAAAATCACACAAGCGAATAGGACAAATATGGCTACTCTTTTTTTATCCATTTCCTCTCATTTAGAATGATACGAATCAACTATTTTCAACAATTGGCCATGAATTTCAGTTGAAGCTGCCATAAAACTAAAATTTTTATTTGGATCATAAATGGTATTTGAATAGTCAATTTGATGACCAAAAAAATCGGTATACATTCCCCCTGCCTCCTCAATAATGATCTGTTGAGCGACGTTATCCCAAACCTTACTCGTTCTATTCAAAAACGCCCCATAGCTTCCTCTGGCAACTAGAGCGATATCAAAAACACTATTACTTGATCTTAAATTTCTAATATTGAGCACAATCTCTGCCAATAATTCACATTCCGACCTTGTAAACTCAGGATTTTCTTGATGTCCATCAATACCATATGCTATAAGGCAATTCGACAGTTTCTTTTCTTGAGATACATAAATTCTCTTCTCATTACAAAATGTACCCAATCCTTTTGCTGCAGTGATAATATCAGAATAAAAAGGCAAGGCTATTCCTCCTGCAATGGGTTTATTCTCTAACAACAACCCAAACATACAACCATAAAGCGGTGAAGCATTGGCAAAATTACTCGTACCATCTATTGGATCTATAACCCAGGTAAAATCAGAGTTTTTATGAATAACCCCGGCTTCTTCATCGATAATATTATGACTGGGAAATTTTTTTTCAATAGCTCTAATAAGTAATTTACCGATCTCTAAATCCGTTTTTGTAAGCACCTGATTGTTATCCTCAGGTTTAGTGATAGAGGATACTTTTCCAAAATTATCTCTGGCTATTTTCGAAACTTTGTCGAGCGAATCATAAATAAAATGTTGATAATTCATCATGAAATAAAGTCTTTTTCAATTTCTAGATTCAAAAGCACAGAAAATAAAATTTTGAATATTTTGTGAAGGTGTTTTATGATCGTGCTTTACACAAGTAATCTTTTTGAAGTGCTGACTAAAAGTTGCCTCTAAACTAGTGTTTGTATATTGCCTTATTTCAATCCCTGAACACTTTTTAGGCCCATCTTCTGAAAAAGTAGCGATTAGTATTTTGCCATTTTTCGACATTGCTTCATCGGCTATTCTAACGTATTTTTCAATCTCATTTTGTTCTGTAAGAAAGTGAAAAGCAGCTCTGTCATGCCAGAAATCAAAATTTTGAGTTGGCTCAAAATCTAAAATATCAGAAACAATCCAATTAATTTTATTTGCCTTTTCACCTAAACGCTTCTTGGCTCTTTCTATCGCCTTTTCCGAAATATCTAAAATAGTGAGATCCCTGAATCCCATCTCCAGTAAATGGTCTACTAAAAAACTATCTCCACCTCCAATATCAATAATTTTTGCATCCTTAGAAATTTCTAAATTTTGTAACAATTGCAATGAAGTTTCAGGTTTGGGCTGATACCAACTTACTTCCTCCAAATGTTTTGTGTGATAAATATTTTCCCAATGCGCCTTTCTGTTAAAACTTGTCATGTCCTAAGATTTATACTATTATTCTATTTTCATATAAAATTATACAAAATCTAACCGAATTTCAGATATTTTTTTCTGGGTTTCCTCGATTTGTAATTTTACCCAAACTGCTGTGTGTACGAAATATATGATCCCATTATCTTAACTATTCTGCTTATACGCTTTTGATAAAAGTATAGGAAGACCAAATCTCCTTCCTACTGAATAGGAGATTCACAAGTACTTTATTCATTCTATTTCGTCATATAGATTGGGTCATATTATTTTAACGACCATCAAAAAAAAATCATATCTTAACTTCTTAAAAATTTATCCATCAAATATTTTATTTTCATGAAACAATCCCTTTTCGCCCTCATTTTTTTAAGTCTTATAAATGTAGTGCATGGTCAATCTCTAAATTCTGCTAAATTGGATCAAGAAATTTTAAAAATTGAACCAAAAGTAATCGAATGGAGGCACGATCTTCATCAAAATCCTGAATTGGGAAATCGGGAGTTTAGAACGGCAGAAATAATTGCTAAGCATTTAAAATCTTTAGGTATAGATGTAAGAACTGAAGTGGCAAAAACAGGTGTTGTGGGTGTGTTGAAAGGTGCAAAACCAGGTCCGGTTATTGCCTTAAGGGCAGATATGGACGGACTTCCTGTAACGGAAAGAGTAAATATCCCCTATGCTTCAAAAATAAAATCAACTTATAACGGTGCAGAAACAGGGGTTATGCATGCATGTGGCCATGATACCCATGTTGCCATTTTAATGGGCGTTGCAGAAATTCTAGCCCAGAATAAAAAAGATTTATCAGGAACGGTAAAATTTCTCTTTCAGCCCGCCGAAGAAGGACCTCCAGCTGGAGAAGAAGGAGGAGCAGAATTAATGGTAAAAGAAGGTGCCCTTAAAAATCCGGATGTAGATGTAGTTTTTGGATTACATATCAGCGCTCAGTTGGAAGTTGGAAAAATCACTTATAGACCAAAGGGAGCCATGGCCGCAGTGAGCGATTTAAAAATTACGGTAAAAGGAAAATCGTCTCATGGTGCCGCGCCTTATTCATCTGTTGACCCCATCGTAACATCAGCACAGATTATCAATAGTTTGCAAACCATCGTTAGTAGAAATGTGAATATTACAGAAAATGCTGCAGTAGTAACTATTGGTTCTATTCATGGAGGAAACAGATCGAACATTATACCAGAAGAAGTTGAAATGCTAGGTACTGTTCGAACACTAAGCGACAGAGATACAGAATTAGTCTATCGAAGAATAAGGGAAATCACCACAAATACAGCAGAAGCGATGGGTGCAGATGTTTTTATAGAATTGCCCTATTCTATGACATATCCTGTGACATATAACGATCCTGAATTAACAGCTCAAATGTTGCCATCACTGGAACGAGCTGCGGGAAAATCAAATGTAATTTTAGTACCCGCAAAAACCGGTGCCGAAGATTTTTCTTTTTTTGCCAAAGAAGTTCCCGGACTCTTCTTTAATATCGGTGGTGCGCCAAAAGGAATGAAAATTGAAGATACAGCGCCGCACCATACACCAGATTTTTACGTGGATGATACAGGCTTAAAAACAGGCATTAAAGCATTTTTGAATTTGGTTAATGACTACTCAGCTTTACACAAAAAATAAACCTGATGTTACAAAAAATTATTTTTATTTTTTTATTAAGCTCTTTTAGCCTTTCTATACTCGCCCAAGAAACCACCATCATTTTAGTTCGCCATGCGGAAACTTTTGAAGGTGGATCAGAAAGAATGCTAAATGAAGTAGGTAAAAAAAGGGCTCTGGAACTCAAAAGAACTCTTCAGAATGTAAAATTGGATGCTATTTATTCAACCGATTTAAACCGCACCAAACAAACTGTTCATCCTATCTCTTTAGACAGAGGTTTAGAAATAATACCTTACGACCCAACAAACCTTAATGATTTTGCTTATCGCTTGCTCAAAAACCATGTTGGAGAAACAATTTTAGTTTCTGGACATAGCAATACAACACCCCAACTGGTGAATGCACTCATCGGAGATAAAAAATATGATGATTTCGATGAGACTGAATTTTACCATTTATTTATCTTGAGCTTTGCCACCAATCTTCCACCAAAAGTTTTACAATTATCCTATGGCTTTTAAATTTCTCAAATTATTAAATATGAAATTGATATTTTCATGGCTGTTATTTTTTCTTATTCAGACAAGTTTTAGCCAAACTGACCCGAATATTTACGATAAGTTCACCTCAAAATTCTACAATATAGATGGTTATAAAATAAATGTTGAAGTGCTGGGAGAAGGTCCTCCAATTGTATTTTTAGCTGGTGGACCTGGAAATTCTCATGATTATATGCAAGGAAGTTTTGGGCATTACTACAAAACGAATACAGTCATTTTTATTGATATGCTCGGTCGGGGTAAATCAGATGACGCGAAAAACATGAATGAATATTCCATTGCAAACGATACACATGTTATAGAAGAGGTTCGGAAATTATTAAAATTGGATAAAATTGCTTTGGTTGGGCATTCTTACGGAACAGTTCCTGTACAGGATTATGCTGTCACTTTTCCCGAAAAGGTGGATAAATTAGTTTTGATAAACGGTTTTCACAGTGGAGAAATGTGGCAGGCTAACTGCGATAGTTATAACCACTATTCCAAAACTCACTTTCCAGAATACTGGAAAAAATTGGATTCTTTGAGAAATTTAGGATACGTCTCAAGTGATCCTGTTTTTAGTGAATTATACGGGAGTTTACCCACCAAATATATTTACTACCACGATACTAGAATCAAAGGAAATACACCAAAAGAAAAATATAGAAACTGGAATAATGATGTTTATTACGGTATAATAGGACGGGATGCAGATTTCTTTGTTGGTGGAGATATGATCGATTGGGATGTGAGAAGAAAATTAAAATCTTTCAAATTTCCTGTTTTAATATGTGCAGGCAGATATGATGGTGTTTCTACCCCACAATATGCCATACAGTACAAAAATTATATGCCCCAGGCCCAGTTTATTATGTTTGAAGAAAGTGGCCATAACCCTTATTTAGAAGAACCTGAAAAGTTTTATCAAGAATTTGAAAAGTTTTTTGGAATTAAAAATTAGCCCTATCATGTCTAGATTTTACATCATTACCCTATTGTTCTTCACAATTCTTTCTTGTAAAAATGTGCAAGAGCCTGAACAAACTAAAACTGAACAAAATTTGATTGGTACTTGGCGACTTTTATCTGGTCTAACGATAAAAGGCAATGATACTGTTTTTGCTGATTATACTCAAAATGAAGAAATGATCAAGATTATCAACCAAACGCATTTTGCATTTCTTCGCCATGATCTAAATAACGGAAAAGATTCTTTAGCACATTATACAGCAGGTGGTGGAACCTATGATTTAAATGGCTCAACATATACCGAACATCTCGCATTTTTGAATTACAGAGAATGGGAGGGGCATGATTTTACATTTGAAATTACGATTATAGGCGACACACTGATCCAAACTGGAATAGAAAGAATTGAAGATCTTGGTATAGATCAAAAGATTATAGAAACGTATATAAGAGAAAATTAAAGTTGATTACAAGTCATACCGTGAAAAATAGGTTATTCGTTATTGATGCCCTGCGTGGTTTTGCGATAGTAGCCATCATGTTGCTGCATAACATAGAGCATTTTGACTATTATTTTACACCTGAGAACTTACCGAATTGGCTAATTATCCTTGACAAATGGCTATGGGAATTTCTATTTTTTTTGTTTGCAGGTAAAGCCTATGCCATGTTTGCACTGCTTTTTGGATTAACTTTTTATATCCAGAGCCATAACCAAAATAAAAAAGGAAAAGATTTCGGCCTTCGTTTTGCCTGGCGCATGCTTCTTTTATTTGCTTTTGGCATTGTCAATTCTGCTTTTTATCAAGGTGATATTTTAACCATATATGCTGTTTTAGGATTGTTCTTAATTCCCATAAACCGGTTAAATGACAAGGCGATCTTCATCATCTCTCTCGTCTTATTTATCCAGCCACTGCAATGGATCGAATTAATGTATGCTTTAAACCAACCTGCGATAGAATTAACAGATCCTAAATCCTGGACCTATTTTGGAAAAATGGGAGAATATATCCCCAATGGTTCCTTTTGGGAAACGGTAGAGGGGAATCTGAGCAATGGAAAAAAAGCAGTACTACTTTGGAACTGGGAAAATGGACGATACTTTTTAATTCTATCACTCTTTGTTTTAGGACTATGGAGTGGGCGTAGAAAAATTTTTGTTTGGGAGATTAAAGGAGCGGATTTTTGGCAAAAGGTCTTGAAAATTTCTTTTAGCGCTTTCTTACCTCTTTATTTTGGAAATAAATATTTTATTTCGAGTATTTCTTCTGAGGCCATCAAAAGGCCTTTAAATGTTATAATAAGTTCGTGGTCTAACACTGCTTTTATGTTTGTCTTACTAGCTTCATTTATACTTTTATTCCATAATAAACGGTTTCATAAAACACTAGATTATTTTTCCTCATTTGGCAAAATGAGTTTATCCAATTATATCATTCAATCAATAATTGGCTCAACACTATATTACGGTTTTGGATTGGGCTTGTACAAATATACCGGAACCCTTTTTGCTGTTGGCATTGCATTGATACTCGTCTTTTTTCTAGGAAAATTTTGCAAATGGTGGCTAACTAATCACAAAAGAGGACCTTTAGAAACCATTTGGCATAACTTAACTTGGTTGACTAAAAATTAGCAGAAATCATATTATTCTTTTATCGAATGGATAAAATACAATTGCCCCTAATTCCATTTACCTATCATTTTAAATTACTGACTTTCAGCTCTAACATAGAATTATCGTATATTTAGCTAAACTGAATCAACTTAAACCAATCTTATGAAAAGATCCATCCTTTACCTAAGTCTATTATTTTGCTTTCTATTATCTGCACAAGAACAGATAAAACCGACTTTGATTACCGAGAATATTGTTATCAATGAGTATCACGGTGTAAAAATTGAAGATCCTTATCAATATTTAGAGAATTTAGAGAATCCTATGGTTGTAAATTGGATGAAAGACAACGCAAATTATGCCAGAAATGTTTTAGATGAAATTCCCGGAAGAAAAGACTTTTTAGAGAAAATGTATGAATTTGATTCTAGGGTTGCCGATAGAATTTTTTCTGTAAATGTAACCTCCCAAGGTCAATACTTTTACTTAAAAGCAAGACCGGAAGACGAAAACGGGAAATTGTATATGAGAAAGAATTATTCCTCAGAAGAAAAATTACTTTTTGATCCAGATAAATATAGAACAGAAGAAGCCGTTAACTACACTATTTCAAGTTTTTCTCCGAACTATAAAGGTGATAAAATTGCCCTATTTCTATCCGCCAATGGTTCTGAAAACAGTGATTTAATAATTATAGACAATAATGGTAAGACTTTTCCGGAAATGATTGACCGCTGCACTTCTTGGAACAATACCTGGTTAGCCGATGATGAGAGTATTCTTTATAGCAGGTTTAATTCTTCCGATATAAAAGACCAGAATAGACAAATGAATATGAAGTCATATTTACACAAAACCAATACAAATGGAAAAGATGATATGGAATTTTTCTCTAATACGACCAATCCTGAATTACAAATATTATCCGAAGAAATCCCGATTCCATTCTACAACAGACCGTCAAATAAATTTTTTGGTGGAGTTTTTACAGTAGATAAAAGAATAAAATTATACATGGCTGAAGATTCCAATTTTTCACCACCTCTAAAGTGGAAACAAATAACTAGTCAGGCAGATAATGTAGTTAATTTCGAACTTGATAAGAACAGCTTATATTATTTATCGTTTGATAACGCCCCAAACTACAAAATTTTAAAAGCAACTATTGCTAATCCTTCTGCGCAAGAAGCAAAAATTATAGTTCCGGAATTCAAAGATGAAATCATAACGAATATGGCAACCACAAAAGATGGTCTCTATTTTACAACGATGAAAAATGGGGTTGAAGCCAAAGTGTATTTTTTGGGACATAATTCAAACACGCCAAAAGTTTTAAAAACGCCATTGTCAGCCGGAGATATAAGTTTATCAAAAATTGATGAGGAACATAGTGAAATTTGGATGAATATGTCAGGTTGGACATCGCCAAATAAAAGGTACGCCTATGATTTAAAAAATGACAAATTCATCAAACAACCACTTTCCACTGAAGTTGAATATCCAGAGTTAAAAGGAATTGTTGTCAAAGAGGTTATGATACCTTCACACGATGGTGTAAATGTACCAGTATCAATTATTTGTAAAAATGACACTAAATTAAATGGAAAAAATCCAACACTTATATATGGTTATGGCTCTTATGGCAATTCCATCTCTCCTTTTTTTAGTCCACTTGTGCTAAATTATGTAAATCGCGGTGGGATTTGGGTAATTCCCCATGTAAGAGGTGGTGGCGAACTAGGCGATGCTTGGCATAAAGCAGGTCAAAAATTAAATAAGCCAAACACTTGGAAAGATGCCATTGCAACCGCAGAATATCTTATTAAAGAAAAATATACATCAGCTAATCATTTAGCCATATGGGGAGGAAGTGCTGGAGGTATTTTCGTGGGCAGATCTATTACAGAAAGACCCGATCTTTTTGCCGCAGCCATACCCGAAGTAGGTGCTATGAACACTGTAAGAATGGAAGAATCGCCAAACGGCCCAATTAACGCACCAGAATTTGGCACTGTAAAAGATCCGTTAGAATTTAAAGGTCTTTTAGAAATGGATTCTTATTTACATGTGAAAAAAGGAGTTGAATATCCTGCTTTACTCATAACTGCAGGTATGAATGACCCCCGGGTAATTGCTTGGGAACCAGGAAAATTTGCAGCTAGAATGCAGGCGTCGAGTATTTCGAATAAGCCTGTTTTATTTCTTACAGATTTTGAATCCGGCCATGGTATAGGAGATAGTAAAAGTAAAAGATTTGAAAGTTTTGCAGACACCTTTTCATTCGCATTATGGCAAACGGGCCATTCCGATTTTCAACCCAACGAAAAAATCCAAAAATAGTTTTAAAAAAAGAGCCCAAAAAGGCTCTTTTTTTATCTAATAAATCTAATTTAGTAGACCTATTATTTATTATAAATGCCCTTTTTTTAACCAAATACTATGTTGAAAATTATTCTCTCAAGTATAGCAATCTTTTATGTGCTCTTAGCATTCCCACAAGACAATTTACTCCACAATATTTTTAACCGCAACTCAACTTCACTAAAGGGAGAATGGAATTACATCGTAGATCCATATGAAAACGGGTATTACAATTACAGACTTGAGGCTTTTGATCAACAAAGTAATCCTTCAAGAAGTGCATATTTTACCAATTCTAAACCTATAGACAAAGCAGAATTAATTGAATATGATTTTGACCTTTCTGAAACCATGCAAATTCCTGGGGATTGGAATACGCAAGAAGAGAATCTCTTTTACTACGAGGGTTCTGTTTGGTTTAAGAAATCTTTTAATTACTCCAAAAAAAATTCTGAAAATCGTGTTTTTATATATTTCGGGGCGGTTAATTATCAAGCTGATGTGTACATAAATGGTAATAAACTTGGCCAACACATTGGTGGTTTTACCCCATTTAACTTTGAAATCACAGCCTTCTTAAAAGAAACAGAAAACTTTGTTGTGGTAAAAGTTGATAATAAAAGACTTAAAGAGGGCGTACCCACTTTAAATACCGATTGGTGGAACTATGGCGGAATGACCAGAGATATAAAAATTATTGAAGTCCCTGATAGTTTTATTGACGATTATCTAATCCAACTCGATCCTAAAAATAATAAACTCGTAAAAGGGTTTGTTCAGCTTTCGGGTAAGGATATTAACAAACAAAAAGTACTTATAACAGTTGCGGAACTCAAAATTAAAAAAGAGATCTTCACAGATGAAAATGGTTTAGCAACTTTCGAAATTCCTGTGAAAAAAATTAAATATTGGTCTGATTCAGATCCTTCTTTGTACGATGTAAATATTTCTTTTGACAAGGATAAGATTATAGATAAAATAGGTTTTAGAAGTATAAAGACACAAGGGAAAAACATTTTATTAAATGACAAACCTATTTTTTTAAAAGGTATTTGCATTCATGAAGAAAGTCCATTTACCAAAGGTAGAGGCAATTCTGAAAAAGATGCAAGGCAGTTATTAGGTTGGGCAAAAGAGCTAGGCTGCAACTATGTAAGATTAGCCCATTATCCACACAACGAACATATGGTTAGAATCGCTGATGAATTAGGAATTTTAGTATGAGAAGAAAATCCGGTGTATTGGACCATAGATTGGACGAACCCAGAAACATTAAAAAATGCTAAAAATCAATTGACCGAAGTCATCAATAGAGATAAAAATAGGGCTTCTGTTATCATCTGGTCTATGGCGAATGAAACGGCACAAAGTGCGGAACGATTTTCCTTTTTGACACAGTTGGCCAATCAGGCTAGAAAATTAGATCCAACCAGAATGATAAGTGCAGCTTTAGAACAAAGCCCTTATCAAGGAGATCAAAATATTAGAACCATCGATGATCCTTTTGCCGAAGTTGTTGACATCCTCAGTTTTAACCAATATGTGGGTTGGTATGATGGTACTCCAGAAAAATGTGAAACGATTACTTGGAAAATAGAACAAAATAAGCCTGTTTTGATATCAGAGTTTGGCGCGGGTGCAAAATTCGGCCATCATG
This sequence comes from Namhaeicola litoreus, assembly GCF_042679565.1. Classification (NCBI taxonomy): domain Bacteria; kingdom Pseudomonadati; phylum Bacteroidota; class Flavobacteriia; order Flavobacteriales; family Flavobacteriaceae; genus Namhaeicola; species Namhaeicola litoreus. The sequence continues at coordinate 142,953 of NZ_JBHTMY010000002.1, forward strand.
GCGATAAGAATGATCGATGGACAGAAGAATATCAGGCCTATCTATATGAGGAAACGCTTAAAATGTTGGATAAAGTAGATCAATTTCGCGGCGTTAGCCCGTGGATTTTGGTTGATTTTAGATCACCTAGAAGACCTTTGCCAAAAATACAAGACGGTTATAACCGCAAAGGCTTGATTTCTGAAAATGGGGAAAAGAAAAAAGCTTTTGCTGTACTTCAGTCTTATTATCACCATAAATCCTTAAAATAAAGGAATATACCCAAGGTAAACATTTAAAACTGTATATTCGATACTTTAAGTTTTAAACAAATTGAAAGGGTTTGCCATTCTCCCTTTTTTTAATTTAAGTTTTTACATGGAAAAAACCTTAAAAAGGGAGATCACCCTTTGGGGCTTAACCGCTAACCTCGTCAATACAATAATCGGAGCAGGAATTTTTGCCTTACCTGCGCTTGTTGCAGAAGGATTGGGATCTGCAAGTATAACTGCTTATTTATTTTGCGGCTTTTTAATATTGCTTGTCATGCTCTGTTTTGCAGAAGTTGGAAGTAAAGTAACATCTTCTGGAGGCGTTTATGGATTTATTGAAGAATCATTTGGTCCTTATTTTGGATTTCTAACGGTAGTTGTTTTTGTCATTTCCTGCATTTCAGCTGATGCTGCAGTTGCCAATGCCGTTTTCAACATTACCGCATCAATTTTTCCAATTTTACAAAATGAAGTTATTAGAATCCTATTTCTTCTTATCATTTTTTTTGGTCTGGCATTCATAAATGTCATAGGCTCTAAGCAAGGAATAGGATTAGTAAAATTTATCACATTGGCTAAAGTTATACCCTTATTTATTCTAATTCTCATCGGGTTTAAAGAAGTGACTTTAGAAAATTTAATTTTTGAACAAGCACCTTCATTATCAGCACTTGGAGAAACCTCTTTGATACTCTTTTTTGCTTTTCAAGGAGTTGAAGCCGCAATTTCGATAAATGGTGAAGTAAAAGATCCTCAAAAAAACATCCCAAGAGCAGTTTTAATTAGTGTTACCTTGATATTGGCTTTTTATATCCTCATTCAGACTATCTCACAAGGAATTTTGGGTGATGAATTGCCGTTATATAAAGACAATACCCTAGGAGAAGTGGCAAATCGAATCATTGGTCCTTTAGGTCTTACACTGCTATCGATTGGCGCTGCAGTATCTATGTTTGGAAACTTAAGCAGTGAAATACTTAGTATCCCAAGGTCTTTATTCAGTGCGGCTAAAGATGGAATCATTCCAATTAAATATTTATCAAGAATTCATCCAAAATTTGCAACTCCTTATACTTCAATTATGACCTATGCCGGTTTAGGTTTTATTTTTGCCATTAGTAGCCATTTTGAACAACTAGCGATTATTTCTGTTTCTGGCGCTCTAATGATCTATTTAGGCGTATCACTAGCTGTAATTAAACTAAGAAGAAATGGAATTAATTATAAAAATTCGTTCACAATTCCTGGAGGACTAATTGTACCCATTCTTTCTTCTCTTACTATTATTTGGTTTCTTTCAAACCTGGCATATTTAGAATTAGTTGTTTTGGGTCTCTTTATAGTTGTCCTCTCCCTCTTCTACTTCCTAATGGTCCATTTAAGAAAAAAACACAATTCAAAAAACAACAAATTAACATAAGGTTTTCTTACTTTAAGAACATTTAGTTTTTTAAATAAAGTGAAAATATTATTGTTATTTTGTGACACTTTACAAATTATAACAATGAAACCATCAGAGATTGAAAATATTGAATTGAGTTATCTGCAATTAGAAGATTACCAAGAGCTCAAGGAGGCGATGATACAGGCTTATAAATCTATGCCAGAAGCCTATTGGCGAGAAAGTCAGATTGAGTCTCTGATTGATAAATTTCCTGAAGGACAAGTAGTTATAAAGATAAATGGCTCAATTGCTGGTTGTGCCCTAGCTATAATTGTCAATTATGATGGTATTTCAGATAAGCATACCTACAAAGAAATAACAGATAATTTTACCTTTAGAACACATACTTACGATGGTGACGTTCTCTATGGAATTGATGTATTCATCATGCCCCAATTTCGCGGACTACGTTTGGGTAGAAGGCTATATGATTATCGAAAAGAATTATGTGAAAAACTTAATTTAAGAGGAATTGCGTTTGGTGGAAGAATTCCGAATTACCATAAATATTCAGACAAACTCTCTCCTAAACAGTATATTGATAAAGTCAAAAGAAAAGAAATTCATGACCCAGTTCTTAACTTTCAGATCTCAAATGATTTTCATCCCTCTAAAATATTAAAATCTTATCTTGAGGGAGACGAAGCTTCTAACGAGTTTGCCGTTTTACTGGAATGGGATAATATTTACTACGAAAAACCCTCTAAAAAAGCTGCTACTAAGAAGAAGGTCGTCCGATTAGGACTCATTCAATGGCAAATGAGACCCTATCAGTCTATGGAGGATCTCATCCAGCAAATTGAATATTTTATTGATGCTGTTGCGGGTTATCGTTCTGATTTTGCCTTATTTCCTGAATTTTTCAATGCTCCACTGATGGCAGAAAACAATCATTTGTCAGAACCTGACGCCATTAGGGAATTGGCCAAACATACCGATACTTTGGTGCAAAAATTTTCTGAACTTTCTATTGCCTACAACATCAATATCATTGCCGGTAGTATGCCTGAAATGATTAACAATAGACTGTATAATGCTGGTTATTTATGCAGAAGAGATGGAACTACAGAACGTTATGAAAAGCTACATGTTACCCCTGATGAAGCAAAAGTTTGGGGTATGGAAGGTGGAAATATCCTAAAAGCATTTGACACGGATTGTGGTAAAATCGGAATTTTGATTTGTTATGACTCCGAATTTCCTGAGTTGAGCAGGTTATTGGCAGACGAGGGCATGGATATTTTATTTGTTCCCTTTTTAACAGACACCCAGAACGGTTATTCTCGTGTGCGTAATTGTTCTCAAGCAAGAGCGATCGAAAATGAATGCTATGTAGCCATTGCAGGTAGTGTAGGAAACTTACCCAATGTACATAATATGGATATTCAGTTTGCCCAATCAATGGTATTCACTCCATGTGATTTTGCATTCCCAACAAATGGAATAAAGGCAGAAGCAACTCCAAATACAGAAATGATCCTTATTGCTGATGTAGATATAGATCTGCTCAGAGAATTACATCAACACGGATCTGTTAGAAATTTACGCGACCGCAGAAAAGATCTTTTTGAATTGACGAAAAAAATTAAACCTAAGCGGAAAATGTAATCGAATGAAGGAACAACAATACAAAATAAGGATTGAATGGTCTGGAAATGTAGGTGAGGGTACTGCTTTCTATAATGCTTATCAAAGAGACTTTAGACTGAGTGCGTATAACAAAGGGCAAGTTATTCTCGGCTCATCTGACCCTGCATTTTTAGGTGATCCAGAACGTTTCAACCCTGAAGAAATGTTAGTCGCTTCCATTTCGAGCTGTCATATGCTTTGGTATTTACACCTCTGTGCAAGTCAAAAAATTGTCGTTACAAGTTACGATGATCATGCCGAGGGATTTATGCAAGAAAAGGAAGACGGTAGCGGTTTTTTCAGTAAAGTTATCCTAAAACCAAAAATCACCCTATTCAATATCGCAGATCAACATAAAGCAGATTTATTACATAAAAAGGCAAATGAAATGTGTTTTATCGCAAACTCTTGTAACTTTGAAATTCTACACGAAGCATCATATTCTGAGAATACTTTATACTAATCCTTTTTAGGATATAGAATTAACACGTCTTTCGCTTGTTTTATTTCTGCCTCATTTAACTTCATTTTTACAAATTCTCCAGCATGATATTTTTCAGCTTGGTCTTTGTAATGTTTGCTAAAAATATTACCACTTTGTCCTGTTGGTATAATGGTCGAACTATTTTCAATATCACTAAAATCAATAATTCGGCGTGTAGAAGGCCCTGCTTTTACTTGGTATTTTCCAATATCATTTAAATAGAAGATTTGATTGTTAAGTACTTCATTCCCTCCATCCGTTTTAAAAGGGCCCACATTAAAAAATGGCCGCAATACTGCAACTTTATCAAAAGCATGTTTATGGGTTACCGATAATGATTGATCCCAGGTCCATTCTTCCAAATTATCACCATATTCTTTTTCTAATTGCTGGATTGTTTTATGAAAAGCATTGGTGAAAATTTCGTCGCGATTTTCCTTATACTCCTTCGTTGAGATATCATCCCACCAAATTGAGTTCAGATTCTTAATCTGCTTTGCAATTTGCCTTTTAAATAAATGTGTATTCAAAAACATTTGAAAATAATCATCTCCCATTTCATCTTTAAAAGTAAGTGAAGCAAAATGATAGAGAAATAGATTATAAATGGAAGGAGCTATACTTTTCTGAGTGTAACTTCCATCCCAATTCTTAAGGATTTCTAGCGCTTTATTTTCATTTTCTGAAAAATTCACCTTCGTTAGATTTCCCAACACTGTTCTGACCAAACCAGGTACAACAGAAGACGTATTATCTAAAATCATTTTTTCGACATCGCTTTTTGAAAAGTCGTTTTTATCACTCAATAACTGAACAATTCTTTTGGCTCTGTCTTCGGGTAAATAATAGCCCGGATAGTAACCATTTTCAATTTCTTCCGGTTGATTATTCGCAGAATAAACATAATTCCATGGTGGATTAATGGCTTGTGGATTTTGATCAAATCCTAAGAGGTTTATTTCACTATTGGAGTAAGCAGGATCTAAAATAAATTTTGTATCTATTTCTTCAGAAAATCTAAAAAGTTTTGCCGCGGCAAACCATGCGATATTATTATTTTTATCACCGTACATCACATTTAGGCCAGGCGCATGTATTTTAGAAACACCACTTTTGAATTCTGACAAAGATTTTGCGTGAGACATTAAATATGTGACGTCGAGTAAATCATTATTTGATTTTGTATATATCCAATCCATAGAAATAGATTTTGTAGAATCTAATCCTTTGAATAGATTATTCATAATTGGCCCCTTCTTCCCAGTTTTTACAATAAATTCAACATCATCTTCACCTTTTACTTTTATGATTTCCTTTCTCTCTAAAAAATCACCACTTTCATAATAGAAATTGAGATCATCATTTTGAAACATGGTCAAGCCATAAGCAAAATCTCTGTTATGCGCCAGCAAAGGGAAAGGTGTTAGTGCTAAATGAAAGCCATACATTTCATAATCGGGAGATTTTATATGCGCCTGATACCATACCGAAGGTTGAGAAAATTCTATATGAGGATCATTGGCTAAAATCACACCTTTTTCTTTTGTTTTTTTTGACCCAATCACCCAACTGTTACTCCCAACAAAAGGTGGAATTGGCAAATTCATTGTCAGCTCATTGATTTGTTTACTAATTGCACCTGCACTTCGCTTTTCAATTCCGTTGGTGTAATTTTTTATCAAAGTTGTACGCGGATCATTGTTCACATCTAAATCTCTTAAATAAAGTGAGCCTAATTTTTCGTGAAGGTCAGTAAGTAGCGGATCAGTCTTGTAAGCTTGCGCAAAACCGAAGCTCATATATCCAAAGACATTATAAATATCAAGAATTGTATAGGTTTCTTTTTCTATCCCCAATAATCTAAATTCAATTGGCGTTTTTCCATGTGTTATAAATTGATTCACTCCATCTAAATATGCCCGAGCGTACTGAAAAGAAATTGAATTTGTATCAATTTTTGCAAGACTCTTTTTTGCAGCTAATTCGATTCCCATCCCGCGAAATAACTTATCGGTTTGGATCATATCTTTACCAAATATTTCAGACAATCTTCCCGGTCCAATTCTTCTCATCAATTCCATTTGCCAAAGACGATCTTGCGCGTGTAAATAGCCAAGTGCTAAATACGCATCAGCTGTATTGTTTGCATAGATATGAGGTACCCCTACTTCATCGAAATAAACAGAAACTGAATCTCTTAACTTTTCTAAGTCCAGTTTACCCGAATAAATGGGCTTATTATTTCTCACAAAAAACCAAGCTAATATCCCTAAAATAAAGATAATTACTATTAATACTCTAATTATTCTTTTGATCATATAACCTTTGTTTTGTCAGTAGAAAAACGAATAGTCTAAGATAGTCCGAAATAAAAAAAGTCCCAAAAAATATGGGACTTTTAACTATGAAATAAAGGTTACTAAAATTCTTCTTCACCATTCCTAATTGGAATTATTTGAGGAGTAAAATCCTTTCCTTCCCATAAATCACCATTTTCATCCGTCTTACTGTAATCATAAGCCCATCTATGTACTTCAGGAATTTCTCCCGGCCAATTCCCATGGATATGCTCTACAGGAGTTGTCCATTCAAGTGTATTACCTTTCCATGGATTTGCTGGTGCTTTTTGACCTCTTTTGATACTAATAAAGAAATTAGCTAAGAAAATCAATTGCGCCGCCCCACCAATTAAGGCAAAAACTGTCATTACTTTATTGATATGCAATAAATCGTCGAAAATCGGGAAAGCAGTATTACTATAATATCTTCTTGGCAGACCAGCCAAACCTAAAAAGTGCATTGGGAAAAATACACCATAGGCAGAAATAGCCGTTAACCAAAAGTGCAGATAACCCATGTGTTTGTTCATCATTTTTCCATACATTTTTGGAAACCAATGATAAACTCCGGCAAACATTCCAAAAAGTGCAGAAATACCCATCACCAAATGGAAGTGTGCAACAACAAACATTGTATCGTGTACATTAATATCCAAAGCACTGTCTCCTAGAATTAATCCTGTTAATCCACCCGTGATAAAGGTTGAAACCATTCCGATAGAAAACAGCATAGCAGGGTTCAACTGCAAATTACCCTTCCAAAGAGTTGTGATATAATTAAATGCTTTAACAGCAGATGGAATTGCTATAAGAAGCGTTGTGAAAGTAAACACAGATCCCAAAAATGGATTCATTCCCGTTACGAACATATGGTGACCCCATACGATGGTAGATAAAAATGCAATGGCTATAATAGACCCAATCATAGCGCGATAGCCAAAAATTGGTTTTCTAGCATTCGTTGATATTACTTCAGATGTAATCCCAAGTGCTGGTAATAAGATAATATATACTTCTGGGTGCCCAAGGAACCAAAATAAGTGTTCAAACAAAATGGGTGAACCACCTTGGTAATGTAAAACCTCCCCTTGAATAAAGATATCTGAAAGGTAAAATGATGTGCCAAAGCTTCTATCAAAAATAAGTAAAAGTGCAGCAGATAATAAAACCGGGAAAGAAATTACACCAATTATCGCTGTGATAAAAAATGCCCAAATTGTCAAAGGCAAACGAGTCATTTTCATCCCTTTGGTTCTCAGATTCAATACCGTTACAATATAATTTAATGAACCCATTAAAGAGGAAGCAATAAAGATGGCCATAGAGACCAACCAAAGTGTCATTCCTAAACCAGAACCAGACATTGCTTGAGGCAATGCACTGAGAGGAGGATAAACCGTCCATCCTGCCGCTGCCATTCCTGTATGCACAAAAATTGATGCAAACATGATGATACTTGATAAGAAGAATAACCAATAGGAAATCATATTCAAGAATCCAGAGGCCATATCGCGCGCACCAATCTGCAAGGGAATAAGTAAATTACTAAAAGTACCACTTAAACCGGCTGTAAGTACAAAAAATACCATGATTGTACCGTGAATTGTTACAAGCCCTAAGTACATATCCGGTGTCATTTGACCTCCTTCACCACCTTTTCCTAAAAAGGCTTCTATAATTGTAAATTTCTGCTCAGGATAAGCCAATTGCAATCTGAACAAAAGCGACATAAATACACCAACAACTCCCATAAACATACCTGTTACAAGGTATTGTTTAGCAATCATTTTATGATCTTGGCTAAATATGTATTTAGTTACAAAAGTTTCTTTATGATGATGATTCTCTGACATTATTGAATTAGTTTATGCTGTTAATTAATTGATTAATTGAGCGATGGTCTTTTGTTGTCCTAACCAAGCGTTAAATTCCGCTTCTTCTACTACAACAATCTTCATTTGCATGTTATAATGAGAAGATCCACAAATTTTATTACACAATAACAAGTAGTCAAATTCTACAGGTTCTTTACCTTCTGCTTCGCGAATTCTATTAATTTCTTCAAATTTTGCAATAGTCGCTTCATTTTGTCTCATTTCTACAGTTGTTACCGCAGGAGTAAACCCAAAAGAGGTAACCATACCCGGCACACAGTTCATTTGCGCTCTAAAATGGGGCATATAGGCAGAATGTAATACATCTTGTGATCTGAATTTAAATACGACCTTTCTACCTTTTGGTAAGTGTAATTCTCTTACCGGAACATCATCTGCAGCGTTTTTATCGGTCATATCAATACCCATTGTATTAATACCTTCTATAAACCTGACATTTGCCATACCCAATTCATTATCGGCTCCTCCATATCTGGCTTCCCAATTAAATTGCTTGGCATAAAGTTCAATAACCAAGGGGTTTTCAGCATCAGAAGTGTCCATAACGCTATTCCATGTCCATAATCCATAAAGAATCAAGCCTGTTAGTACCACCGCAGGAGTTACTGTCCACCATAATTCTAGTTTATGGCTATCAGCATAAAACTTGGCTTTTGTTCCTTTTAGACCTCTATATTTAAAGGTGAAGTAATAGATCAAAAATTGAGTGACAAATTGAACAAAGATGATCATTGTCATCGTAATTACGAATAGATTATCTATATGCTCTCCTTCTAAAGATCCTGATTCACGCGGGAGTAGTACAACCTGACCCTTATACATAGAATAAATCATCAAACCATATATAAATCCGCCCAAACCGAGCATTAGCCATCCATTGATGTTGTTTTCATCTTCGGTTGCCACCTGGTCTTTTTTCATCAATCCCAGGATTTTGAAGATTTGCCAAACAGCAGTAGCAATGACAATAAAAAGTAATATAAAAAATAGTGCTTTCATCTAAAATATAATGATTTAGTGATTTTCTGAATGATCGATAAACGGATAGTGATAAATTTCACTTTCTTTCATGAACGGATTTCCTTTGGCGTGTAATGGTGCTTTTGTCATCGCCGTGAAAATCACAAAAATAAACAAACCTGTGAAAAACGCAAGAGATCCCAACTCAACAATACCAAAATGCCAAGAATCTCCAACGGTTGCAGGAGAAATTAATTGGAATACATCCAAGTAATGACCAGCAAGAATAATCATACCGGCTGCAATGACAAACCAAGGTGTCTTTTTAAAGTCCTTGTTCATTAATATAAGAATAGGAAACACAAAATTCATGACCAACATACCGATAAATATAATTTGATAAGTACCTATTAATCTAGGATAGAAATACGCAGATTCTTCAGGAATATTAGCGTACCACTGCAACATGAATTGGTCGTAGAAAAAGTATGTCCAAAAAATACTAAATCCAAACATAAATTTTGCCAAATCGTGTAAATGGCTATCGTTTACAAAAGGTAAAAATCCTCGGCTTCTCATATATATTGTAACCATTGCAATTACTGTAATTCCTGAAACGAACATACTGGCAAATACATAGAAAGAATACAATTGGCTGTACCAATGTGGATCTAATGACATCAACCAATCAAAACTCATAAACAGCTCTAAAATTCCAAAAATCACAATAAAGGCAACTGCCAAACTGAAATTCTTTTTGTAGATTTTTATATCTCCTGATTGATCGAGAGCGATAGAGTTTTTCCTCAATAAAAATCTAAATATGTTGTATACTGCCAAATAAATAGCACTTCTAATTAACCAACCTGGCACATTTAACCACCACACTTTTTCTTGAATAATTACATCGTGTTGAGCATCTTCTCCCATCCAAACATAAAGATGATTCCAATGCATACCAGCTGCCAATAAAAATAAAAACAAAAGAATTGATCCTGGCAAAATATAAGCCGTTATGGCCTCCATCACTCTAAACAGTACGATAGACCAACCCGCCTGAGCCGCCCACTGAATTGAATAAAACACCAAAACACAAACTGAAATCATTAGAAAAAAGAAGGCTGATATAAAAAAAGCGGTCCAAGGTCTATTTTGAGCTTGGTGTAATAAATGTTCCAAATGTGATTTTTCATGGTCTTCTGCGCCAACACTGTGTTCACTGTGTGAAGAAGCCTCATCACGGTTTTCAACTACAGCATGCTCAGCAGCTCCATGCTCATCTTCATGATTTATCATAGCCTGGACATCTTCAGTTGTTTTAGGTGCGCTAAAAAAACCATAGCCCATACCTAAAGCACCTAAAATTATTAAGACGATAGAAAACGTTTTTAGTTTGCTTGAAAATGTATACATCTTACTTTTATTTCTTGTTAATCGTTAATTGCTTATTAAGTCTGATCTAAGTTTTTCAACATATTGAACAACTTGCCATCGCTCTGTATCATTGAGCTGTGACGAGTGTGACCCCATTAAATTCCTACCATGCATGATGACATGATAAATAGAACCATCCGTGATATCTCTGTCTTTATAATTTGGTACACCCAAAAATTTCTCATTCTTAACTAAAGCCCCTTGTCCATCTCCCTTGTCCCCATGACAAACAGCACAGTAAATCCCATATAAGTATTTCCCTTGATCGAGGTTTTTTTCATTTAGCTCCAAAGGAGAATTAATTGAATCTTTAGCAAATAAGTATCCCTCTTCTGAATTGGGAACGTCATATATTGCTCTTGACCTAGATACCGTTCCTTCAACCGGAGTCAATGCAACAAACCCTTCTGGAAAAGCTTCAGGTTGTGAGTATGTGTCGTAAGGAACAGAATTATACATATCTGTATCACCCATATACTGTACTTTTCTTGTTGTTTTTGTCTCATTACAAGAAACGATCATCATGGTTGAGAAAAGTATTAGGGTTATTTTTGAAACTATCTTCATTATTAATTTTTTTGAAATAATTTTCAACTATTCTTATTCGTGTTTATCTTCCACTTTAATTTCTATAGCTCCTGTCGCTTTTAAGAAAGAAGTTAATTCATCTTCATTTCCATGTAAAGCAACTTCCATCACAAATTTATCATCTGTTGTTCTTGGATCAGGGTTAGAAGCTTTCTGAAATGGCCAAATTTTACTTCTCATGTAAAAGGTAATCACCATCAAATGCGCAGCAAAGAAAACTGTCATCTCAAACATAATAGGTACAAAGGCTGGCATATTCTCATAGAAAGTAAAGCTTGGTTTACCACCGATATTCTGTGGCCAATCTTGAATCATCATGTAATCCAACATCCAAACCGCGAAACTCAAACCAACTAATCCATAGATGAATGCTGTAATTGCAATTCTTGTATTTTCTAGTCCCATAGCCCTATCCAGTCCATGTACAGGAAATGGGGTATAAACTTCTTCTATATGATGATGAGCAGCTCTTGTTTCTTTCACTGCCTTGATGAGGACATCATCATCGTCGTACATCGCTTGTATTACTTTATTACTCATATTAAGTAAGCTTAAATATTAATGGTGATGTTTTTTGTAATTTTCTCCGGATGATTTCAAAATTGATTTCACCTCCGCTTGCGCAACTACAGGGAATGTTCTTGCGTATAACAAAAATAAGACGAAGAAAAATCCAATTGTACCTACGTAAATTCCAATATCGACAAAAGTAGGTTCAAACATCGTCCAAGATGATGGCAGATGTCCTCTACTCAAGTTAATTACAATAATGTCAAATCTTTCAAACCACATCCCAATATTGATGATAATCGACATGATAAAAGATACCGTATAACTTGTTCTTAATTTTTTAAACCATAACAGCTGAGGAAAAACTCCATTACAGAGAATTAATGCCCAAAACGCCCACCAGTAAGGTCCCGTTGCGGCTCCTATAGATAAATAAGTAAAATCTTCATATAAACTACCTGAATACCATCCAACAAAAAATTCCGATAAATAGGCTACCATTACAATGCCTCCTGTTACCAAAATAACTTTGTTCATGTTTTCGATATGAACTCTTGTAATGTAAGCCTCAAGATTAGATACTTTACGCATCACAATCAATAAGGTCTGCACCATAGCAAAACCTGAGAATACAGCTCCAGCAACAAAATAAGGAGGATATACAGTACTATGCCATCCTGGAATAACAGACGTAGCAAAGTCAAATGATACAATGGTGTGCACGGATAATACAAGTGGTGTTGCTAGTCCGGCCAAAACAAGAGAAACTTCTTCAAATCTTTGCCAATCTTTTGCTCTACCCGTCCATCCGAAACTCAACAAACTGTATATTTTCTTTTGGAAAGGTTTTGTTGCACGGTCTCTGATCATTGCAAAATCTGGAAGTAAACCTGTATACCAGAATACCAATGAAACCGACAAGTAAGTCGAAATCGCAAAAACGTCCCACAAAAGTGGCGAGTTAAAATTCGTCCAAAGTGAACCAAATTGGTTCGGAATTGGCATTACCCAATACCCATTCCAAATTCTACCCATGTGAATTAACGGGAATAGTCCGGCTTGAACAACAGCGAAAATTGTCATTGCCTCAGCAGAGCGGTTAATACCCATTCTCCATTTTTGTCTGAATAATAAGAGTACGGCAGAAATAAGGGTTCCGGCATGTCCAATACCTACCCACCAAACAAAGTTGGTGATATCCCAAGCCCAGTTAATTCTGTTATTCAATCCCCAAACTCCAATTCCAGTTCCGATGGTGTAAATAATTGCACCAACGCCCCATAGAAAACAGATCAGTGCTAAAGTGAAAACTCCCCACCACCATTTGTTTGCCTTACCTTCGATGGGTGCAGCAATGTCATTGGATATATCGTGATAAGTCTTATCCCCTAAAATTAATGGTTCTCTAATCGGTGCTTCGTAATGAGCCATAGTCTTATCTATAATTTATTAATGATATGATAAACAAACAATATTGCTTATGCTTCTGATTTATTCTTAACTTTTAATTGATAGAAAACATTCGGTTTTGTCCCAACAAAATCGAGTAATTTAAAACTTCTATCATCTTTTGACATTTTTGTCACTTCGCTTTCGCTATTATTGATATCGCCAAAAACAATAGAACCTGTCGGACATGCACTAGAACAAGCGGTTGTAAATTCATTAGCCGCCAAAGCTCTACCTTGTTTTTTTGCTTCTAAAATAGTGGCTTGTGTCATTTGGATACACATAGAACATTTTTCCATGACACCTCTTGACCGAACAGTAACATCAGGATTCAATACCATTCTTCCTAAGTCATTGTTCATGTTGTAATCAAATTCAGCGTTATCAAAATACTTGAACCAATTAAATCTTCTTACTTTATACGGACAGTTGTTGGCACAATATCTGGTTCCCACACAACGGTTGTAAGCCATTTGGTTTTGACCTTGCTTACCATGAGAGGTTGCCGCTACCGGACAAACTGTCTCGCAAGGAGCGTGATTACAATGCTGACACATTACCGGTTGGAAACTTACTTCAGGTGCATCTGAAGGATGTGTCATTGCTTCAAAGAAATCTCCAGTACCAAAAATACCTTCTTCTTTTCCTTTCTCATTGCTCATGTCACTAGAGTAATACCTATCAATACGCAACCAGTGCATATCTCTACTTACTCGTATCTCATGTTTTCCTACAACAGGTACATTATTTTCTGCATGACAAGCAACTACACAAGCTGCACAGCCAGTACATGTTGCCAAATCGATAGACATATTAAACTTTACACCCCAAGAATCATCAAAAGTCTCCCATAAGTCAACTTTATCTTGAGTCACTTCTTGGTGATCTAATGAAAAAACAGGGGCACTATTCCACTCTTTCTTAGGCTTTGTAGTGAAATCTACCAAAGTTGTTTCCTTTGTAATTTCACCTTCTCTACCCATGATGGTATGTTGCAACTGTACACAAGCAAATTTATGCTCGCCAGCTGTTTTTTCTATGCTTACATTTTTAAATAACCCACTACTTAAAGGATATGCATTGATTCCAACACTCATCTCCTTCTGTAGATGAGATCTTCCATAACCAAGTGCTATTGATACCGACCCTGGTGCTTGTCCTGGCTGAATGTAAACTGGCACGTTTGAAAGGGTTACCCCATCTGCCGTAATATTTACCATATCACCGTTTAGCGCACCATTGTCAACAGTTCTATTTTCTAATCCAAGAGCTTCTGCATCAATTCTAGAAATCAATAAATAATTATCCCAGGAAGTTCTAGTAATTGGGTCAGGTAATTCCTGTAACCATGGGTTGTTTGCTTGGGCTCCATCTCCTAAACTGATTTTTGGATAGACGGTCAATTCCATTTCTCCTGACTTCAATTTGCCCAACTCACTACCTATAGCATTCAAATCAATAGGATTAACAACTTGTTCTGTTATTTCTTGAGTAACTGAAAAAGAACCTTTCTGTAAAACTTTATTAAAAGAAGCTCCACCTAAAATATCGGATTGCCAATTGTTTTTGATATAACTGTGGAAATCAGAAGAACTTCCTACCCACTTCAACAAAGAATCTTCGAATTGACGTGTGTTAAAGAGCGGATGAATTGTGGGTTGCATCAAAGAAAATTGTCCTATTTGCAACATCGCATCACCCCAAGATTCTAAGTAATGTGGCGTAGGTAATACATATTGGGAAACCGAAGTAGTCTCTGTTTCATCCATTGAAAAAGCAACAGAAAATTTTGCTTTTTTAACTGCCTCGATAAATTCAGCACCGTTAGGTAAGGTGTATGCCGGATTAACATTCACCATCATCAATCCTCCAATAGAACCACCCTTCAAATCTTGAATAAGCTGTTGAACCTGCTTCGAATTACCTTTTCTTGTATATCTAAGATTTTGAACATCAATTACAGCACTTTGTAAGGCTTGATTAATAGCTAAGGTTAATAATTGTGCATTTTTATCATTTATCCCACAGACCACAATAGCATTGCTGCCAGCTGATTTCAACTTAGCAGCGACTTGCTGAATTCCTGTGTTTAAAGGTGACATTTCTCTTGTAGAAATTCCAGAAACTATAGCCTGATACAATTTGATCAACGCATTAACCTGCTCAGAGGGTTTCACCATGATCCTTTTATCGGCATTTCCACCGGTTAAAGTCATATTTGATTCTATCTGAACATGGTAAGACATTTTCCCATTTTTGGGAACTCTGCCTTTTGCATAACTCGAAGAAAATCCTCCTCCTTGCCAATCGCCAAGAAAATCTGCTCCAATGGATAGAATTACCTCAGCCTTAGAAAAATCATAATCAGGTAAAGCTCTTGTGCCATACATTTCTTGCATGGCATCCAAAATACCATCTTCCGAAATACTATCGTACATCACATGTTCAACATTTCCGAACTGTTCCTTAAACTGATTTATTAATTTTAAAGTTGACGGACTTACAACCGTTCCTGAAAGTATTGCTATTTTTTCTCCGCTATTCTTAATTTCAGAAAGTTTTGAAGACATGTCTTCATCCACTTTCGTCCAGGTTACTTCTTCTCCATTGATTCTTGGAGCCTTTAACCTATTGCTATCGTATAACGACAAAACTGATGCCTGAACCCTTGCATTTGTTGCATGGTGTTTTGCATCCTTATTAGGTTCAATTTTTATTGGCCTTCCATCGCGAACCTTTACTAAAACATTGGCAAAATCAAATCCATCAGCCATGGTCGTCGCATAATAATCTGCTACTCCAGGTACAATGTCATCTGGTTTTACTACATAGGGAATTGATTTTGTTACCGGACCTTCACAAGCAGCAAGCGATGCGACGGCCGTAGAAAAACCAACATATTTCAAAAAATCTCTTCTACTCGTTGATGAGCTCTCTAAGGACGCTTTATCACCAAGAAATTGATCTGTTGGAATATCTTGTACAAACTCATTTTGTTTTAGCTTTTCAACAATCAAGCTACCTTCATTTAGCTCTTCAACACTTTTCCAGTATTTCTTGTTTGATGCCATATTTATATCTTGTCGTTTATTCGTTATTATGAAATTGTAAAAATGAGCTTCTTAGTAATGGCATTTGCCACACTCTTTTCCTCCTAATTGACCAATGGTCACTTTTTCTACATTATATTTTTTTGCTAATTCGTCATGAATCTTAGCGTAATATGCATTGTCTTTTAAATTCACATTGGTTTCTTTATGACAGTCAATACACCATCCCATAGTTAAGGGTGAAAACTGATACATATCATCCATTGTTTCAACCGGGCCATGACATTTCTGACAATTTACTCCGGCAACAGTCACGTGTTGCGAGTGGTTGAAATAGACAAAGTCAGGCAAATTGTGAATTCTAACCCATTCGATAGGTTTTTGTTGATAACCTTCCTTATAAGCAAGTTTTTCAGAATCCCATCCAATGGCATCATAAATCTTTTGAATCTCACCGTCATAAAAAGCTTTTTCTTTTTCATCAGCGACGGGGCCATTATATTCTGAAATACTTTTATGACAGTTCATACACACATTCACAGAAGGAATTCCTGAATGCTTGCTATGCTTTGCTGAGGAGTGACAATATTGACAGTCTATTTTATTATCTCCGGCGTGGATCTTATGCGAAAACGCAATAGGTTGAATAGGTTGATAACCTTGATCTACACCAACTTCAAATAAAGTTCCGAAAAGCACATAGGCGAAGACCAATAACAATAAAATTGTTGAAGTAATCTTTAAGAAACCATTGTTACTTTTTAAGAACACCCATACAACAAAAAGCAGCAGTGCAACCACTACTACATAGCTCATCCAGCTTGTATTAACTTTTGGCGTTGCAACATTCACATCTGCCGTTTCTGCAGTAGCCACCGGCTTCATATCACCAGCGGTTGTATAAGCAATGATCGCATCAATATCTTCATCAGATAATTGAGGGAAAGCCGTCATTGGCATTCCGTTATATTCATTAAAAATATCGATCGCATCCTGATCACCACTAGCTCTTAACGCAGCATTGTCCTTAATCCAAGCTTTTAACCATTCATTTGACCTTCTATCTGCAATATTTCCGAGTGCCGGACCAATTAATTTTTTATCTAATTTATGACAAGCTGCACAATTTGCTTGAAAAAGAGTTTTCCCTAACTGAACTTTTGGATCGACCTCCGCAACAACAGCAGTAGCTGCCGCAGGTTCTGATTTTCCATCAGTATAGGCTATGATATCATTGATATCCTGCTCAGATAATTGCGGAAATGCCGTCATAGGCATTCCATTATATTCATTAAAAATATCAATCGCATCTTGATCGCCACTAGCTCTCAGGGCTGCATTATCTTTAATCCAAGCTTGTAACCATTCATTACTTCTTCGATCTCCCATTTTTCCTAATGCCGGACCAATCAATTTTTTGTCTAGCTTGTGACAAGCAGCACAATTTGCATTAAAAAGTTTCTTGCCATTATCGGCATTTCCATCTTGGGCTACTGCCGCAAGAGAAAAGAGAAACAAAAAGGAAAACCCTAGAATAAATCTTTTAAATATGCCTTCTCGCATTACAACTTTCATATAAGTTATTTAAGATTAATCAATTGACCATTTTAAAAACCGAAAATTTGTCAAAATTAAGATAATTTTATCATAATTTCCGACCTCTTTAAAGGATGTTGCAAAAATA
The DNA here is from genome assembly GCF_042679565.1 of Namhaeicola litoreus. Lineage (NCBI taxonomy): Bacteria > Pseudomonadati > Bacteroidota > Flavobacteriia > Flavobacteriales > Flavobacteriaceae > Namhaeicola > Namhaeicola litoreus. The sequence continues at coordinate 160,670 of NZ_JBHTMY010000002.1, forward strand.
CATTTTCTACTTTATAGACAAAGTTTAATTTTATTTGACTAATTAATTTATACTCATTCTAAATAGCAAATTAAAATATCAAGTTTTAAAACAATATTTTAGATTTGCAGAAAAACATAAATATGACTTTGAAAGGTCTTTTTCTACTATTTTTCTTAAACTTTACAACTGTAATTTTTGCGCAGTATACAACGGGTAGTGTAAAAGTGAACACCCAAACCGGCATTGAAAAAATTGTCAATGCTAAAATAGCCTACAATAAATCTGTCAAAACAGTAAAAGGATACAAAATTCAATTGTTCTATGGAAGTGAAAAAGGAGCTTATGATTCTAAAGAGAAATTCGAAAAGTTGTTTCCTGAAATTCCGGCTAAATTAACTTTCAGTACACCAGATTGGAAAATACAAGTTGGAAATTATTTCACAAAATTGCAAGCGGATAAAGATTTAGAAAATATAAAACTTGATTTCCCTGGAGCTATTGTATTAGCTACAGACATAGATATTCCTGAAAACAATAAAAAGTAGTACTTTCAATAGTTTAACTCTTAAATTTGCTTTATGAATGAACATCTTGATGCCTCGAAAAAGCAATTTAGTGGTGATGAATTCGATATTGAAAGAAAATTACGCCCCATTACTTTTGACGATTTTACTGGACAGGATCAGGCCTTAGAGAATTTAAGAGTATTTGTTAAAGCGGCTAATTTAAGATCCGAAGCATTAGATCACACACTTTTTCATGGCCCTCCCGGATTAGGAAAAACAACTCTAGCGCATATTCTGGCAAACGAACTCAATACAAATATAAAAGTAACTTCAGGCCCAGTATTAGACAAACCTGGTGATTTAGCAGGACTATTGACGAACCTAGGAGAAAGAGATGTGCTTTTTATAGATGAAATTCACAGACTAAGCCCGGTAATTGAGGAATATCTCTATTCTGCGATGGAGGATTATAAAATCGATATTATGATCGAATCAGGGCCTAACGCAAGAACGGTGCAGATCAACTTAGAACCATTTACATTAATCGGCGCGACGACAAGATCTGGTTTACTTACAGCTCCAATGCGAGCCAGGTTTGGCATTAGTACCCGACTTCAGTATTACACTTCTGAATTACTTACAGATATCGTTCAGCGAAGTGCACATATTTTAGAAGTACCCATCTCAATGGAAGCCGCCATAGAAATTGCAGGACGAAGCAGAGGGACACCAAGAATTGCAAATGCATTATTGAGAAGAGTTCGAGATTTTGCACAGATCAAAGGGGATGGTAAAATTAATATTACGATTGCCAAATTTGCTTTGAATGCACTTTTAGTCGACACTCACGGTCTCGATGAAATGGACAATAAAATTCTTTCTACCATAATTGATAAATTTAAAGGAGGACCTGTAGGTATTAGTACCTTGGCCACAGCAGTAGGTGAAAATGCAGAAACAATCGAAGAAGTATATGAACCTTTTTTGATTCAGGAAGGATTTATTCTGAGAACTCCTCGAGGTAGAGAAGTAACAGAATTGGCATATAAGCATCTCGGAAAAACAAGAAAAGGAAATCAATCCGACCTTTTTTCTTAAGCTTATCGTTTTGTAATGAATCCTCTAAAAAAAAGAGAAATTACCCTGTCACTTAAACAAGAGGCCAAAAAGCTGGGCTTTGATTTCTGTGGTGTAGCCAAGTCAGAATTTCTAAAAAGTGAAGAGTCTCATCTCGAAAATTGGTTGAAAAATGGTTTTCACGGTGAAATGACCTATATGGAAAATCATTTTGACCTGAGATTAGACCCCGGAAAATTGGTAGAAAATGCCAAATCGGTTGTTTCTTTGACCTACAATTATTTTACTGAGAAGGAAATGCAGGCAGATTCTTTTCAGATCTCTAAATATGCCTTTGGTGAAGATTATCACCATATTATAAAGGAAAAGCTATTTAGGCTAATCAATTTTCTCAAACAGGATTTAGGCCACATCAATATTCGTGCTTTTGTCGATTCTGCGCCCATTTTGGAAAGAGTTTGGGCTGAAAAGGCAGGACTGGGATGGATAGGAAAGAACACTTTATTAATCAATAAAAACAGAGGCTCTTTTTATTTTTTAGCTGAATTAGTTTTAGACGTTGAGCTTGAATATGACCCACCATTTAAAACCGATCATTGCGGTACTTGCACAAAATGTATAGATGCCTGTCCTACTGAAGCTATTTTGCCCGGAAAAGTTTTGGACGGAAGTAAATGTATTTCTTATTTCACCATAGAATTAAAGGAAGAAATCCCAACTTCAATGAAGGGAAAATTAAACGATTGGATTTTTGGTTGCGATATCTGCCAAGATGTTTGTCCGTGGAATCGTTTCTCAAAACCCCATCGTGAAATGGCATTTCAACCACATCCTGATTTACTGGAGATGACAAAAAAGGATTGGATAGAATTGGAGGAAACAACATTTCAAAAAGTCTTTAAGAAATCCGCCGTAAAGCGTACTAAATTTAACGGTCTCAAGCGCAATATTGATTTTGTTCAAAATCAATAGAATCAATTCAAAAATCAATATTTTGGTTACATTTGTTCCTACAATAACAATTTATGAGTACCAAGATCAGTAAAAAGGAAGCTCTTCAATACCATGAGTCACCTCAACCCGGAAAAATCCAGATTACACCTACTAAAAAACATGCAACACAAAGAGATTTATCTCTGGCATATTCTCCGGGAGTTGCCTATCCCTGTTTGGAAATTGCAGAAGATCCAGAGAAAGTATATAAATATACTTCCAAGGGCAATTTAGTTGCTGTAATTTCAAATGGAACTGCTGTACTAGGTCTGGGGGATATTGGCGCTGAAGCGGGCAAACCTGTAATGGAAGGAAAAGCTTTGCTCTTCAAAATTTTTGCTGATATTGATGTTTTTGATATCGAGGTAGGCACTAAAAATGTTGAAGAATTCATTCAAACAGTAAAAAATATTGCACCTACATTTGGAGGAATAAATTTAGAAGATATCAAAGCACCTGAGGCCTTTGAAATTGAAAAGAGATTAGTTGCCGAATTGAATATTCCCGTCATGCACGACGACCAGCACGGAACTGCGATTATATCTACTGCTGCTCTAAAAAATGCATTAGAAATAGCCGGTAAAAAGGCTGAAGATGTGATTATTGTAATAAACGGTGCAGGAGCCGCAGCAATTTCTTGCTCTAAATTATACAAGAATCTTGGCGTGAAGCCTGAGAATATGATTATGTGTGATAGCAAAGGTGTAATCAGAAAAGATAGATTAGACCTTAGTGAAGAAAAAACAGAGTTCGCTACAGATAAAAATGTACACACTTTAGCTGAAGCGATGAAAAATAGTGATGTTTTTATTGGCCTGTCTAAAGGTGATGTGGTAAGCCCGGCAATGATAAAAAGCATGGCAAAGAATCCCATTGTTTTTGCTATGGCAAATCCCGATCCCGAAATTTCTTATTCATTAGCCATAAAGACTAGAAAAGACATCATTATGGCTACTGGACGGTCGGATCATCCTAATCAGGTCAATAATGTATTAGGTTTCCCCTTTATTTTTCGAGGAGCATTAGATGTGAGAGCGACCAAGATTAACGAAGAAATGAAAATGGCAGCCGTTTATGCTTTAGCGGAACTAGCCAAAGAATCTGTTCCTGAACACGTAAATATTGCTTATAAAGAAAAGAAGCTGCAATTTGGCAAGGATTATATAATACCAAAGCCTTTTGATACGAGATTAATAACAAAAATCCCTCCTGCTGTCGCCAAAGCGGCTATGGAGAGTGGCGTAGCAACCCAACCCATTAAAGATTGGGCGAAATATATAGAATTACTTGAAGAGAGACTAGGGACAGGAAATAAACTAATGAGACTGGTTACGGCCAGAGCAAAATCTGACCCAAAAAAGGTTCTATTTGCCGAAGCCGATGAACTGGCTGTGCTAAAAGCTGCACAAATTGTTCATGAAGAGGGTATTGCTAAGGTTGTTCTTTTAGGGAATAAAGAAAAGATTACCTTCTTGATGAAGGAGTTAAGTTTTGATGGAGATATTGAAATTATAGATCCAAAATCAAACGAAGAACAAGAAAGAAGAGATTTGTTCGCAGAACAATATTGGAAACAAAGACAACGTAAAGGAATTACTCTTTTAGAGGCAGAAAAATGGATGCGTGAAAGGAATTATTTTGCCGCAATGATGCTGAATAACGACCTTGCCGATGCACTTGTAACAGGATATACAAGAGCATATCCAACTGTCGCCAAGCCAATAATCGAATTAATTGGAAAGCAACCCGGATTAAAAAAAGTAGCAGCAACAAATTTGATGTTAACAGAGAAAGGTCCACTTTTTTTATCGGATACTGCCATGATCCGAAATCCCACAACAGAAGAATTAGTGGAAATTGTCAGATTGACCAACACAACCATGAAATTGTTTGGTTTAAGTCCTAATCTTGCCTTTGTTTCCTACGCCAATTTTTCTCCGTCAAAATTAGAATCAGTGCAGAAAATTCAGGATGCCGTAAGCATTATACATCACAAACATCCCGCTATTAATATCGATGGCGCCTTACAAGCCGATTTTGCCTTGAATGAAAATTTGAGATCTTCAAAATTTCCGTTTACTAAAATTGAAGGAAAAAAGGTAAACGGTTTGATCTTTCCAAACTTGGATGCTGCCAACATCAGTTATAAGCTTTTAAAAGAATTAAACAATATAGAATCTGTTGGGCCAATCATTATGGGATTGAGAAAACCGGTCCACTTGCTGCAACTCAGAGCTTCAGTTGATGAAATAGTAAATATGGTAACTGTAGCAGTCGTTGATGCACAAGAAAAAGAAATTCAAGAAAATTTAAAAAATAAAAAAGGGAAAAATTAATTGCCATCTGTTCATTCTCCTCAATCAGATGCTCGCAATAGTTGGTTCTAAAATTCAACTAAAAAATGATTACATATTTAAAAGGTAAACTGGCGGAAAAAAATCCGACCAATGTTATCATAGAATGCAATGGAATTGGCTATTATGTGCTCATTTCATTACAGACCTATACTCGAATTCCGGACACGGAAAATATTTTATTGCACACCCATTTATCTATAAGAGAAGATGCGCACGTGCTATTTGGTTTCTATGATAAAATTGAGAGGGAAATATTTAAACTTCTCATATCTGTTTCTGGTGTTGGGCCTAGTACGGCCATTACCATGCTTTCTTCAATGACACCAGAGCAAATTCAGCAAGCTATTGCAAATAAAGATGTTACGGCCATTAAATCTGTGAAAGGGATTGGTGATAAAACTGCCCAAAGGGTTATTGTTGATTTAAAGGACAAGATCTTAAAAACTTTCAACATTTCAGAAGATTTATTAACAAGCAACAATACAATAAAAAATGAAGCGTTAACAGCTTTGGAGGTTTTAGGTTTTTCAAGAAAGACATCAGAAAAAGTAGTTCAGTCATTATTGAATGAATCGACCGACATAACAATAGAAGAATTGATCAAAAAGGCACTTAAAAACTTGTAAATTTGTTCGCCCTCAAGAAATTTACATACCAATCGCTAATTCTATTCATTGGCTTATTAGGTTATGCCTTTTCTTCATATGCTCAAAATTCTCCTTCTCAGATTACTCAAGACACAATCCCTGATTTAAAATATAATTTTAAAAATTCTCAAAAAGGTCGTTTTTTCTTAACAGACCCGACAAAATATGAAGTGATCTTTGATCCTGAAATTGGACAGTATATTTTCTATGAAAAGATAGGTGATTATTTAATCAAACATCCTTCGTACATGACTCAAAAAGAGTATGAAGAATATCGCCTAAATAGAGATATGCTCGATTATGCTAAAAACAAACTCAGTGCCATCGACGGAAAAAAAGAAGGTACTTTGGAAGAACAAAAAGATTTACTACCCACGTATTATGTCAATTCTAAATTTTTTGAAGATATTTTTGGCGGAAATGAAATCGATGTAAATCCGCAAGGTTCTATTCTTTTAAGAATGGGAATTATACACCAACAAGTAGAAAATCCGCAACTTTCTGAAAGAAACAGAAAAAGTACCACATTCGATTTTGACCAAGAAATTAGTGCCAGTTTAAATGCCCAAGTTGGGCAAAGATTGCGGGTAAATGCCAACTTTGATACACAATCTACATTTAACTTTCAAAACCTCATCAAGATAGAATATGTACCCACAGAAGATGACATCATTCGTAAAATTGAAGTGGGTAATGTTAGTATGCCCTCCAGAAATTCTTTGGTGACGGGAGTACAAAACCTTTTCGGAGCCAAAACAGAACTCCAATTTGGAAAGACGACAATAACGGGTATTTTCTCGCAGCAAAGATCTCAGTCGAGAACAGTGGCCGCAGAAGGTGGATCTTTGATTCAAGAATTTGATTTTAGAGCCACCAATTACGATATAAACCGACATTACTTTTTGGCACATCAGTTCAGAGACACCTATGAAAACGCCCTTATAAATTTTCCGTTGATCAATACGAATATTAGAATTACGAGAATTGAGATATGGTCAACGAATAGAAATGCCACCACAGATAATACCAGAAATATTGTCGCTTTAAGTGATCTGGGAGAAAATAAATCAGAAAACATTGGGCCTGCCAATGTAGTTCCAAATCCGGGTGCTACAGACCCTTCAAATCAAGCGAACAATTTAAATGACTTACTTGTTTTAAACGGACCCATTCGAAAAATATCTTCAGTTGGCTCCGCTCTGGCACCATATGGAATGCAACAAGGCAGGGATTACACGATTTTAGAAAATGCCCGAAAACTTGTTCAAGGAGTAGATTTTAATTTTAATGCCCAACTGGGTTTTATTAGTTTAAATAAAAGATTGATAGACAGCGATGTTTTAGCGGTGGCATTTGAATATACAGATGGCGTAAATGTTTATCAAGTAGGTGAATTAAGCGGTGATGGTATTGTAGCACCAGACAACTTAGTTGTAAAACTTTTACAAAGTGAAATCTTTAATACAGAAATTCCTCTTTGGGATTTGATGATGAAAAACGTCTACGAAATACCTGGAGCATTTCAATTGCAAGAAGACAATTTTAGGATAGAATTAATGTATCAAGATGACGAAACTGGCGTTCCTGTAAATATTTTGCAAAATGCAAAAACAGAAGAAGTTCAGAATAAAACGCTTTTAAATATTATGCGTCTGGATCGACTTGATCAAAACGATAATATTTTTCCACAAGGTGATGGTTTTTTTGATTATATCGAAAATATTACAGTGAGTTCACAGCAAGGGTATATCATATTTCCAACGGTCGAGCCCTTTGGAGAATATTTAGACAATGTTCTCGACGCAGAAGACGATGTGTATGTTTTTAATGAGTTATACGACAGAACACAGGCTGAAGCACAAAATGATTTTCAGGTAAAAGACAAATATCTTTTTAAGGGATATTTCAAATCTGATGGAAGAAACGGCATCCCCTTGGGAGCATTTAATGTGCCAAGAGGTTCCGTAAAAGTAACCTCTGGAGGTAGAGAATTGGTTGAGGGAGTTGACTATGTGGTAGATTACAACATTGGTAATGTTCAAATAATTAATCCCACATTAATAGATTCGAATGCCCCAATTGATGTTTCTGTAGAAAATAATATGGGTTTTACTCAGCAGAGAAGAACCTATATGGGAGTAGATGTATTGCATACGTTCAATGAAAACTTAGCTGTGGGCGGCAGCATCATCAATTTGAATGAAAGACCTTTGACTCAAAAAGCACAATTTGGTGCAGAGCCTGTAAACAACACCATTTTTGGAGCTCATGTAAATTATACCACTAAAGTGCCTTTTCTTACGAAACTGGCAAATAAATTGCCAAATATAGATACAGATGTAGAGTCTACGGTATCTGTAAGAGCAGAAGTAGCACATTTACTACCTGGGTCTCCAAATGGAATAAATTTAGAAGGGGCTGCCACTTCTTATGTTGATGATTTTGAGGGCTCACAAATTCCTATAGACATTAGATCCCCAAAACAATGGTTTTTGGCTAGTACGCCTCAAGGACAATTTGGTGAACTCGATTTTAATAATGGAAATTTAGCTCCGGGATTACCTGAGGAGCTGAGATCAGGAGCGAAAAGATCAAAATTAGCTTGGTATAACATTGATCAGCTTTTTTACGGGTCAACACTTAGGCCTTCAAATATTGATAACAATGAGTTATCACGAGCCGAAGTTAGGCAAATAAACTATTCTGAATTATTTCCAGAAACAGAACTTGACATTACTCAATCTAATATTGTTAGAACTTTAGATCTGGCCTATTTTCCACAAGAACGAGGAACCTATAATTTTGATAATAGTTTTGGACCTGATGGTAAATATATCAATCCGGAAGATCGTTGGGGAGGAATTATGCGGCCACTCACGACTACAAATTTCCAACAGGCAAATATAGAATATATTGAATTTTGGCTTTTAGATCCTTATGAAAACTATTCTTTAACCCCTGCAGAAGGCGGTCCGGCAAATCCTCCTTCCCCAACTGATTTTGTTGGAGAGTTATACTTTAATTTTGGTAGTGTTTCCGAAGACATATTAAAAGATGACAGGAAAATGTTTGAAAACGGACTTCCTGAAGATGGCGTTCAAATCCCAGATAACAATGTAGAAATCACGCCATGGTCATCTATACCAAAAAACCAGTCGTTGTTATATGCTTTTACAGAAGATGATAAGGCACGTCCAAATCAGGATTTAGGCTTTGACGGAATAAATGATACCGATGAGGCAGTGCGATTTGGTAATGTCTTTGGCGAAGACCCGGCAAATGATAATTTTCAATTTTTTAGAGGCCAAGAATTAGACGCTGAGAATGCGGGAATTGTAAAAAGATATCGAAATTTCAACCTCACACAAGGAAACTCAAATACCCCTGGAACCTCTACCGAATCCTTCCCAACCTCCGCTACTTCATTTCCTGATGTCGAAGACATCAACAGAGATCAGACAATGAGTGCTATTGAAAGTTATTATCAATATAAAGTGTCCATGAACAAATCAGATTTTGTCGTTGGTCAGAATTTTATTGTAGATAAAAAAGAGGTGAATGTAAAGCTAGCTAATGGCAACGACCAAACAGCTACCTGGTATCAATTCAGAATTCCTATTACAGTGCCAGAAGATCCAAATAACATCATAAATAACATGTCGGGGTTTACTTCCATCAGATTTATGAGAATGTTTCTCACGAAATTTAGGATTCCGGTGGTACTTAGATTTGGAGAATTTCAATTGATTAGAGGAGACTGGAGAAGGTATACAAAAACACTTGATGAAAACATCGAACCGCCACAAGAAATTACACCGATAGAAAATCAAAACTTTAGGGTAGGAGTAGTTAATATTGAGGAAAATAGTGATAGACAGCCTATTCCTTATGTACTCCCTCCTGGAATTAGAAGAGAGCAATTACAAGGTACAACTACGATCCAGCAACAAAATGAGCAATCACTTTCAGTGAAAATTACAGATTTAGCCCCAGGGGATACAAGAGCTGTATTTAAAAATACGACGTTTGATATGAGGATGTATAAAAACCTTCAAATGTTTTTACATGCGGAATCTGTATTGGGTTCTGTTCCTGTAAGAGATAACGAATTGCTCGCCATTATGAGGTTAGGTAGTGATAATGACAATAATTTTTATCAAATAGAAGTACCGTTAAAAATAACAGATTTTGATGCCGTTTCTGCAGAAGATATTTGGCCAGAAGAGAATAATCTGCTCACAAAGTTGGAAGAATTGGGAAAACTGAAATTACAGCGAGTTGATGAAGGTGGAGCACCAAATGAGTTATTTCCTGCCATTGTAAACGGAGAACCTGCGGAATACAGAGTCCGAGTTAAAGGAAATCCGAACTTGGCAAATATCCGTACAATAATGCTTGGGGTTAAAAACGTAAGTGAAACACCAAAAAATATGGAAGTTTGGTTTAACGAATTGCGCCTTTCTGAATTTGATAATGAAGGCGGTTGGGCGGCCAATTTAAATGCCGATGCTAATATTGCAGATTTTGCAAACTTATCTTTATCGAGTAATTTATTTACCAAGGGCTTTGGGGCTATTGATCAGAGAGTAAACGAAAGAAGTCAAGAAGACGTGTTCCAATATGGCGTAATTACTACGGTGAATATGGGGCAACTTCTTCCTAAAAAAGTAGGACTGAACTTACCGGTAAATGTAAGTTTTTCAGAAGAATTTAGAGATCCGAAATTCGATCCAAGATATCAAGATGTTCTATTTGATAACGGAAGTACGGATAGTGATTTGGCTCGAGATTATACCCAACGCAGGAGTATTAATTTTATAAATGTAAGAAAGAACGTCACAACATTCGACAGAAAACCTCATTTCTATGATGTTGAAAACCTATCATTTTCATATTCGTATAACGATATGTATCATAGAAATTATAATATTCAAAAGTTTTTGGACCAAAGATTGAGAACTTCTTTGAATTATGCCTATAGTTTACAACCAAAGTATTTTGAACCGCTTAAAAATTGGGGACCGATTTCGAGCAAAGATTATCTGAGTTTTTTAAGAGATCTCAACGTTAATTTTGTGCCTAGTTCTATCGCCATCAATTCAAATATCATAAGATCTTACAACGAACAATTATCGAGATCTTTGGTAGAGGGCTTACCAGATTTGCCAACTTTGACCCAACGAAATTTTATGTTTAATTGGGACTATCTCATTGCTTATAATCTCACCAAATCAATCCAACTAACGCTTAGAGCATTAGACAGTTATGTGTATGATGATTTTGAAGGAGAAACAGATATTCAGCTCTATGATAATTTCTTTACGCTTGGAAGACCAGAACATTACCACCAAACGTTAGAGGCTTCTTATAAATTACCCTTTGATAAAATTAAGCACTTAGAATTTATTAATGGAACTTATAATTATACCGCAGATTACGATTGGCAGGCTCCTGCTCTATCGAATATATCATTAATTGGAAACAACATTCAAAATGCCAATACCCATACATTCACTGCAGATTTCTCTATGGATCGTTTGTATCAAGATCTAAAATTAGACCGATTGTTTAACAAGAAACCAGTTCAAAAAGTAGATAAAAATGGTATAGCATTACCACCTAGCGCAAATACATCTCAAAAATTCACAAACACGGGTCAACAAATTGGAAGATTTGCCGTTGACTTGCTCACCTCAATCAAAAATATCCGATTATCTTATTCCGAAAATAATGGAACATTTCTGGCTGGTTACATCCCAGAAAGTGGTTTGTTAGGCTTAAATAGTTATGAAGGAGGTTTTGCACCGAGTTTAGGATTTGTTTTTGGTAGTCAATCAGACATTTTAAATCATGCACTCAAAAATAATTGGTTAATTTCAAGACAGGATAATGAAAATATTTACAACAAGAATTATAGTAAATCGCATTTTGAAAAGCTTGATTATTCATTGAGTGTGAGACCAACCAAGTCTTTGGATATTGAAATATTCGGAAACAAGACATATACTAAAAGCTTCAGTCAACAACTCGATGTGGTCGAGGGACTTCTAAATGATGCACCAATCAGCGCGATGGGCAACTTTAGCATATCATTCTTTATGCTTAAAGCAAGCTTTAAGGATCAGGATCAAATATTCGAAGAATTTAAAGCAAACAGAGGAATTATTGCACAGCGCTTATCTCAAAAAACCGGTGGTGACATTAGTGGATTTGGAGAAACCAATCAAGATGTTGTTCTACCCGCCTTTTTAGCCGCTTATTCTGGAAATGATGCAGGTTCTGTCAGTCTGAATGCTTTCAGAGATACGCCACTTCCCAATTGGAGAGTAAACTATACTGGTTTGATGCAAATAGGCTGGTTCAAAGAAAATTTCAGAAATTTTTCAGTCGAAAACAGTTATCGTTCCATGTATTCAGTTCTATCCTTTACAAACAATTTAAAGTATAACCAAGATCAGCCGTATAGCGATTTAAATAAAGATATCGCCGGAAATTTCAACCCAGAAAAGTTATATAATGGAGTAAGTTTAATTGAAGAATTTGCCCCTTTGGTCAAGGTAGATTTCACCATGAAAAATTCATTTTCTATGAGAGCAGCTTATAATAAAGATAAAGCGCTTAATTTAAATTTTAACAACAATACTGTGACCGAGATTAATGGAGATGAAATTGTGTTAGGACTGGGTTACCGCATTAAAAATGTTAAAATGAAATTTAAAATGGGGGAAAAACAAACAACTTTTCAGGGCGATATCAATTTTAAAGCCGACTTAGGTTTTAGAGACAATCTCACTATCATTAGGTCATACGGCGCAACAGATGATCTCCAAAACAATCAGATTACAGGTGGACAAAATCTAACGACCATCAAATTCTTAGTCGATTATTCTCTAAACAAAAATTTGTTAACATCTTTTTACTTTGATTATAATAAGTCTAAATTTGCAATCTCGACAACTTACCCTAGAACAGCCATCAATTCGGGGATAAGTTTTCGTTACATCATAGGAAACTAAAACTAAAATAAATGAATATACCTGAAAATTTAAAATACACCAAAGATCACGAGTGGATCAAGATAGAAGGTGAATTTGCCATTGTAGGAATTACTGATTTTGCACAAAGCGAATTAGGAGATATTGTCTATGTAGATGTAGAAACTCAGGGTGATACTGTAGAACAGGAAGATGTTTTTGGCAGTGTGGAAGCCGTAAAAACAGTTTCAGACTTGTTTATGCCTTTATCCGGTGAAGTTGTTGAGTTTAATGAAGCCTTAGAGTCATCTCCTGAAAGCATTAATTCAGATCCTTATGGAAAAGGATGGATTATTAAAATTCTATTTTCAGATGAATCACAAATAGATAATTTACTTGATGCTACAGCATATAAAGAAATTATTGGAGCATAATGCTCTTTATATCGCAATAGCAATTACTACATTTATTGCCTATTTAAGTTTAAGTTCAGAGTCCAAAATAGACCTCGGTTTTACTTTTAAGTCGAAAGATAAATTGTATCACACCTTAGCCTATTTTACACTAACATTTGCATGGCTATTTGCTTTTCGAAATAAGTACCAAAACAACAAGTTTAAAATACTGACCTTATGTGCCTTAACATTTTATGGCATTATTCTTGAAGTCTTACAAGGAACATTAACGAATTATAGAACATCTGATTTATACGATGCGATTGCCAATTTTTTGGGAGTAATCTTAGGAATTTTTGCTTTTAATATCTTTTTAAAATGGTACAATCAATAAATTACTTGTTATTTTTTAAATTATTTCATTAAATTAGCCACCATTAAAATCTTAGAGAATGGAATTGAAAAAAAACCCTAAAGCTAATCTCGAAAAACACAATAAGCAATTTATGTTGCTTGGTTTGGTATTGGCACTTTTGATCATATATGTAGGGATAGAATGGAAAACTTTTGAACGAAACATTGCCGACCTGGGTGTTGTCAATGCTGAATTAGATGAAGAAATCGATATCCCTATTACAGAAAGAATTCAGGAAGTGAAGCCACCACCACCACCACCACCGGCTCCTGAAAAAATTGAAATTGTTGAAGACGATACCGAAATTGAAGAAACAGTTCTGGAATCTACAGAAACTGACCAGAATGAGGTAGTTGAGGTGCAAGAAATTGTTGAAATTGTTGAAGAAGAAGTAGTTGAAGAAGATGTACCTTTTGCTATTATTGAAGAAGTACCTACTTATCCAGGTTGCAAAGGATCGAATGCAGAGAAAAAGAAATGTCTTCAAGATAATATTCAAAAAATAGTCAATAAAAACTTTAATACAGGCTTAGCCAATGACCTAGGTTTATCTCCAGGTAAAAAGAAAGTTTATGTGATGTTTAAAATTGATAAAACAGGAAAAGTAACTGACATCGCAGCACGTGGACCACATGCCAGACTTGAAAAAGAAGCAATTAGAGTTGTGGAAAAAATCCCTGAAATGACTCCTGGTAAACAAAGAAACAGACCAGTTGGTGTGAAATATACATTACCAATCACGTTAATTGTAGAGTAATCTCAAATGAAAATATCTAAAAAGACCACCTAAAAAGGTGGTCTTTTTTATTTAATAGTAATGATAAAAATCATATTCTAACATCATAACCTTTTATAACTTAGATTTATAATTATAAATTTAAAAGTCATGTTAGTAAAAAAGCATCATAAAGCAAGACTTTCTCCTCATACAAAGATTTTCTTTCAACTTGGCTTAGTTTTAGCCCTATTTGTAATTTATATTGCCTTAGAATGGAAAACAGTAGATAGAACTGTAGACGAGTTGGCAAATTATTCTTTTCAAGAGGAATTGGTCGAAGACATTCCAATTACAGAACGTATTTTAGAATCTAAACCGTTGCCACCGCCACCACCTGCACCAGAGAAAATAGAAATTGTAGATGATGATTTGGAAATAGAAGAAACAATTATTGAATCTACAGAAACAGACCAAAATCAGATGATTGAAGTATCTGAAGTTGTGATTACTGAAGTTGTGGAAGAAGAAGAAGTTCCAGAAGATGTACCTTTTGCTATTATTGAAGAAACACCCGTTTTTCCGGGTTGTACAGGTACAAAACAACAAAAAAAGGAATGTTTACAAGAAAAAATTCAACAACATGTAAACAAAAATTACAATACCGGTTTAGCCTCAGAGCTTGGATTACCTTCAGGTAAAAAGAAAGTATATGTAATTTTTAATATAAATAGTAAGGGGGAAATTGCCAATGTGGCTGCAAGAGGTCCACATGCAAGATTAGAAAAAGAAGCTATCCGTGTTGTAGAGATGTTGCCAAAAATGACACCAGGTAAACAAAGGGGCGTACCTGTTGGTGTTAAATACACTCTACCCATAACCCTAATTGTTCAGGACGGAATGTAGTTCGTTTTAAAATGTTACATAACTCGTGTTGAGATTTGGTAAAAATTCTCAACACGAGTTTTTATTTATAACATCTTTTGTTTTAAAGTGAAAGTGAACGGGTAAAATATATTATTTTTATTTTTTCATTTAACAGAAATCTCTATGAATAAGAAAAACTTTTTTGCCCACGAATCCGCTGTAATAGATTCACCTTGTGAAATTGGTGAAGGAACTAAAATTTGGCATTTTAGCCATATAATGCCGAATTGTGCCATTGGTGAAAAGTGCAATATTGGTCAGAATGTAGTAGTTTCTCCTAATGTAATACTTGGCAAAAATGTAAAAGTTCAAAACAATGTTTCAATCTATACCGGGGTTATTTGTGAGGATGATGTGTTCTTGGGACCTTCTATGGTCTTTACGAATGTCATTAACCCGAGAAGTGCTGTCAATCGAAAAGAAGAATATATGCGTACTGTGGTTAAAAAAGGAGCTACTATTGGCGCGAATGCTACTATAGTTTGTGGTAATAATATTGGAGAATATGCCTTGATAGGTGCAGGAAGCGTTGTCACCAAAGAAATTTTACCTTATGCCCTTGTGGTTGGCAATCCTGCGAAACAAATAGGTTGGGTAAGTGCTTACGGCCATAGGTTACATTTTAATGATGATGGGGTAGCTATTTGTCCTGAAAGCAATGAAAAATATGCCCTTAAGAACAACATTGTTACCAAAATAAATTAGTTTTGTGCCTGACATAAATTGCTTCTATCAAACTTGTTAATAAATAAAATGAACAGATTACTTTTCGCAATTATACTTTTATTTAGTTCTTCAATTTTTGGCCAAATCGAAAAACCTCCTATCTATCCCGGATGCGAGAATTTAGACGCTAACCAGACAGAAGCTTGCTTTTTTACTAGCCTCAAAAATGATGTAATTTCTAAATTTAATGTGCCAGAAAAAGCAATTCGAGAAAATTACAAGGGAAAGGTTAATGTCATTTTTGTTGTTGACAATACAGGTAAAATAAATGTCTTACATGTGACAGCGATGTATCAGGAACTTGAGGACGAAGTAAATCGAATATTTAATACATTGCCCAAAATTGTTCCTGCCACCTATAACAGCCGAAATATAGAAAAACAATATTTATTACCTATTTCAATCCCTTTAGACAAAGCAGGGCAAGAATACCAAGTTCTCGCAAAACCCACACCAGTTGTCTCTGAACCATTCATGATTGAAGATACACAGAAAGTGGAAATTGAAGATGCCATTCAAAACACTAGTATATTTCCAGAATTCCAAAGTGAATTAAACATACCATTTACACACATAGGTTATGATGATATCATATATCATTTAGAGCAAAATGAGAATACCCATACAGCTTCGAAACCCTATTTGTATAACGAAGTAAAGCCATATATCGACCTCGAAGCAAAAAGAAATGCAATATTAAAAGACAAAGAAACCTGGGCTGGTAGAAAATTGTGGAATGAACATTTGTTTTTAGTAAAAGGAAAAAATTACTGGTTTACGGTGAACCCTGCTTTCGATTTCCAGATTGGTAAAGATAACTCTGACATAGATTATACTTACAACAACACAAGAGCGATCCAAATACAAGGTAGCTTAGGAAAAAAATTCAGCTTTTCAACATCTTTTTACGAAAGCCAAGGAAGGTTTGCCCAATATATCAATGAGACCACCAGAGAATATAATCCAATAATTGGTGCCAGTGCCATTGTACCTGGCCGAGGAAAAGCTAAAAGTTTTAAAGAAGGTGGGTTTGATTACCCTGTAGCAGAAGCTTATCTAAGTTACACCCCAAACGAATTCTTCAACTTTCAATTTGGTAATGGCAAGAATTTTATTGGTGATGGATATCGTACTTTCTTTTTATCAGATGTAGCCTCTCCCTATCCCTTCTTTAAAATAAGCACCAACTTCTGGAAAATAAAATATACCAATCTCTGGATGTGGATGTCTGATGTAAGAAGAACCACAACTGATGATGGAACCAATTTACAGAAATATGTTGCCATGCATCATTTGAGTTGGAATGTAACCAAAAACTTTAATATTGGGCTATTTGAGGCGGTCATTACGAATGAAAATAGTTATAATGGCTTTGATGTATCATTCTTTAATCCGATTATTTTTTACCGCGCTGTAGAGTTTTCAAACGGTGGAGATTTAAGCGGAAATGTTCAAATTGGTTTGAATATGAAATATAAAATCAATGAAAGAATTTCTGTTTACAATCAATTTTTAGTAGACGAAATGACTGTTGATGAAGTTTTTAGTGGAGAAGGATATTGGGGTAATAAATTTGCTTTTCAGTTAGGAGGGAAATTTTTTGATGCCTTTAAAATTAAAAATCTAATGTTGCAGGGTGAGTTCAATTGGGTAAGGCCTTATACTTTTGCACATGGTGAAATTCCTTTAAACTCGGGTCATTACAACCAACCAATCTCTCACCTCTGGGGAGGGAATTTTTGGGAAGTTGCAGGCATTGCGCGTTATCAAAAAGACAGATGGTATGGAGATATGAAAATTATAATCGGAGAAAAGGGATTCGATTTTAGTAACTCTAACGTGACTTATGGTGGCGATATCTATAAATCATACAATGATAGACTTTCTGATTATGACAATAGTGTGGCCCAGGGTAATACCACTAATATTTTTATTACAGAATTAAAGGCTGGTTATGTCATTAATCCAGTGACAAATCTCAATGCTTTTGCAGGATTTACTTATCGAGGTTTCTCTCCATTAGAATCTGCTGGCATCGTAAGAGAAGATCAAACAACTTGGTTTACAGTTGGTGTTAGGTCAGATTTGTTCAACTGGTATTTTGATCGTTAAAAATAAAATCCTAAACCAGCTTTAAATGCAAAGTTAGTGGCCCCTGGAATATCTCTATAGCTACCTCGATAAACTAGGTCAAAACGCAAGAGTTTAAATATATTTCCAACCCCAACATGGTATTCCCAGTAAAGTTTTTCTGGTGCCAAATACTGAATTTCGGATGCATTTAAAGCAATATTCTCATCAGAAATATTTCCTACTACACCTCTAACCCCTACTATTTCTCTCCATTGCAATTTTCGTATTAAAGGTATTTTAGAAAAAATTCTTCCATTAAAATTATGCTCTAAATGCAATGAGGCGTATTCATCCGTAACAAATTCATAGTAATCTAAAAGATCAAAAAGTCTTTGACCTGTAAAATAAGTTTGGTTACCAGGGACAATATTGAGTAGTAATAGTGGAACTTCGTGATAGGTCTTTCCAATCTCAAAATAGGCCTTAGATCTACCCAATAAACCAATTTGAAAGGGCTGTTCGTAATAAAACTGAAATTTGTGGTAATCAAAATCGCTATTAAAAAGTCCTTCTAAACCTTTTGTGTAACTAAAAAATAAAGTAGGGTATCTCCCTTCGTTACTTACCCCTCTATCAACACCTAATCCCCATGGTTTTCTTCCTGGTGTATATTGAATACTCATACTCACCTCAGCCTGGTTAATCACACTCCTAATATTACCGTTCTCATCCAAAAAGTTCGCATTAAATACATTTTGATCTGCGGATTTTAGAGATTTCAAAGTACCACCGACCTTGATTTCTACATTTTTTAGAGGTTCAATGGAGACTTTCCCATTTGTAATATTTACATCGGATAAAAAAGAGTTATCTCCCCTTGTAAAAAGTGAAGTTGAGGCGAAACTTTTATCAAGCACATCATTAGAAGTGGTTAGGCTTACACCTAACTGTTCTATATCACGCCTGTTTCCTAAAGATAAAACAATTCTTTTATTTTTTTCTACCAACCATTTTCCTTCTATTCCATATTTAAATTTTCGATCTCCAAAACCATAGGCAATATAGCCTTGGAAACGCCACATATCAGATTGAGTAAAATAGGTTCTACCTCCAGCACGCAATTTAAAACCTTCGATCTCATTTAAACCAATTGTTGAATAAATAGGGCCCCAGTCAAAACCATTTGCCACTTGCCAATAGCCCGAAGTGAGTATTTCAGCAATCCCATTTAATTCTTTGAAGCGTTTTACAGTTTGAAGTGTATCTAACATTTTATAGATTCCAACTTCATCGTCATTCAGTTTTTCCATTCGATTCTCAGACCAGAAATCATCATTTTTATGATATATCTCCTGATCAGGAATTACTTTCTTTTTATAATACTCTTCAGGACGTTTAAAATTGAATAGATGATTATCGTACAGAGTTGTTCTTTTACCGTATACTCCTTTAGATTCGTCTTTGCTCCTCAAAGCAAAATCACTCATAAAGTGATCTCTTTTAAGTATAAAAACACTGTCATTTACTACATCAAACTCCTGTTCGATATACACTTCTTTTACCCAGTTAACATCGGCACTTTTATTGGCGTACATTTCAATTTGTTTGATGGCAAAAGTGGTATCATTCACCCAAAAATTCCCTTTAAATGTTAATTCATTCTTTCTTCGTGGATAAAAAACAATATTGTAACACCATTTATTCTCAATAAATGAACTATCGGCCAATACGTAGTTATAGGTTTGAGGGCCTAATTTTGACAATGGACTTGCAAAACTTTTGTCGAAAAATTTGACAAAATTTTCATAAATATCATAGTCAACATATAGCTGTTTTATGAAAGCAATTAACCCTTGATTATCTTGGAAACCGGAGTTTTTATTTCCTAACAGTTCCTCATTGAATTTTTTTGGAATAGTATTGGTTCCATAAATTTTGTAAGCCGATTCATTTATGAAAATTGGCAAATAGGGTTTTCCTGTGATGGAAGAAGTATCCACTTCATCGAAAATAAATTCCATGCCCTTAAAAACCTTACTCGATTTAAATTTTTCGTCTATATTATTTAAGTCGAACTCAATTTTTTCATACTTGCTGTATTCAAATTGGTTGTAAAGATTTAAACCGTTCTTTCTCTTTTTCGCCCAAATCTTTTTTAAAATATCTATTGCAGGATTATCTTTATTCTTAACCCTTCCAGAATAAACAGTGACTTCCTTGAGCAGATCTGCGTCTTCCTTTAAAACAACCAATAGATTATAATTATTTGTCTCTAGAGGCACAATGGTCTTTTGGAAGCCCATAAAAGTAACTTCCATTTCACTGTAATACTCATCTGCTTCAATATAGAATTTTCCATTTTCATCAGAAACTGTTCCCTTGATTGAACCTTTAAGAAGAATATTGGCGAAGGGTACAGGTTCATTGTTCTCATCTACTACCCTTCCACTAGCTCTTACTTGTGCAAAAAGTTGAAAATGTAAAAACACAGAAAAAAATAAAAAGAAAATAATTTTCTTAGTCATAAGCCTTTCATAAAAAATCCTTTCAAAAAAGAAAGGAAATTAAGGTGTTCAAAATTAATGTTTTTAATACCAAAGCAAATGTTTTCTTAGAGAAATGATTGTTCAAAAAGTATACGACTGTTAAACGCCAATACTTTGTAAATATTTCTTGGGAGTAGATCCGTATTTTTTCTTGAATGCCGCTATAAAATGGCTAGGAGTGCTGTAACCTACCTCAAAACTTATTTCTGCAATATTATATTTTTTAGTTGTGAGAAGATTCCTAGCGTATTCCATCTTATAATTAAATAAAAAAGCAAAAGCTGTTTCCCCATAAATATGCTTAAATCCATCTTTGAGGTATTGAAGTGGCAGATTTACTTGATTGGCTAGATCTGTTAATGTAGGAGGCTCGGCAAAATTATCTATCAAAATCTCTTTGGCTAATCTTATTTTTTCAACATTATTATCATCTTCTAAATATGGACATTTTTGTTTATCATCGGCATCTGATTGATGGAAATACAAACTTAGCAATTCGTATACTTTACCTCTGGTGTATAATTTTTCTAAGGAAGAATGTAATCCATAATTATAAATTTGATTTAAAACAATCATCAAAGAAGGTTCTAATGCTTTTTCCAAATAGTATTTTTTTTCAATATTTTCAGGATTCAGAAAATGTATCAGATTAGCTTCTTTTGTAAAAAAGGAATGGAACTTATCAATAGAAATAAGCAAAACTATAGCCCTTGTGCGAGCATGCAACAATAAATCAACCGGAAGATTTACTTGTGGATTATAGATAAGGTATGAATTATTCTCACCGATCTCTAAATGGTAATTTCCATTGTTGAAATTTAATTGATAACTACCCTGAATTCCAAAATGCATTTGTATAACATTGCTATCTCCTTTATGAAAAAAGTTCTTATCAATAGGTCTATTATTTTTTAATTTAATGATTGAAAAACCTGGCTCAACCTCAAACTTAAATGCCATACTTTCATCGATACTTTCTGCCATGATATTTTAATTATTCAAATTAGATAATTGCTCAATCTAATAAATACGTACCAAAAATAAGCATTTTAAATCTTAATACTCAATTCTTTTAGCGACATTCATAAACAAAAAAACCATCCCGAAAGATGGTTTTCTCAAATTTATAAATGGTTTTTATTTTACGTACATCACTTTTTTTACCGCTGCAATTACATCGTTTGCATTTGGCAACCACTCTTCCAATAGAACAGGTGAAAAAGGTGCAGGTGTATCTGCTGTAGTAATTCTCTGAATAGGAGCATCTAAATAATCAAACACATTTTCTTGTACCTGATAGGTAATTTCACTTGCCACACTTGCAAAAGGCCAAGCCTCCTCTAAGATCACCAAGCGATTTGTTTTTTTAACAGAGTTAAAAATTGCCTCGTGATCCATAGGTCGAACGGTTCTTAAATCAATTATTTCTAAAGAAATCCCTTCTTTTTCAAGTATTTCAGCAGCTTTATAAGCTTCTTTAATAATTTTACCGAACGACACTACAGTAACATCTGTTCCCTCTCTTTTGATATCTGCGACACCAATTGGCAAAACATATTCTCCTTCTGGAACTTCTCCCTTATCTCCATACATTTGCTCCGACTCCATAAATATAACCGGATCGTCATCTCTAATGGCAGCTTTCAGCAAGCCTTTTGCGTCATAAGGGTTTGAGGGTACAATCACTTTCAGTCCTGGTGTATTTGCATACCAATTCTCAAAAGCTTGAGAATGCGTAGCTCCTAACTGACCCGCACTACCTGTTGGACCACGAAAAACAATCGGACATGGAAACTGACCACCAGACATTTGTCTAATTTTTGCAGCATTATTAATAATTTGATCTATTCCGACCAAAGAGAAATTAAAAGTCATAAACTCAACAATAGGTCTGTTACCATTCATCGCAGAACCCACAGCAATTCCAGAAAATCCCAATTCGGCAATAGGCGTGTCAATAACCCTTTTAGGACCAAATTCGTCTAACATTCCTTTAGAAGCTTTATAAGCTCCATTATATTCGGCAACTTCCTCACCCATTAAATAAACAGATTCATCGCGTCGCATTTCTTCACTCATTGCTTCGGCGATTGCCTC
This sequence comes from Namhaeicola litoreus, assembly GCF_042679565.1. NCBI lineage: Bacteria > Pseudomonadati > Bacteroidota > Flavobacteriia > Flavobacteriales > Flavobacteriaceae > Namhaeicola > Namhaeicola litoreus. The sequence goes on from NZ_JBHTMY010000002.1 coordinate 183,100, forward strand.
TCTAAATTGAATTGTTTTCATTTTCCAAGATTTAATTTAAAAACTCATTTTATTACCAACACATCAATTATCTTTATCCTAACATCCATCACCCAACCGTTATTAAATAATCCGTGTTCTAAAAGATGTGCAAAAATAAATATTTTTTATGGAAAAGATGCGATTTAAAATAGGTTTAAAAAATTAGTTTTAAGTATTTTTTATTATGCATGCATAGTATTTTAGATATTTTTATTTTATCTTCGTAAACTTTAAATTTTGAGAATTAACACAATTAGATATGAAAGTATTAGTATGTATAAGTCATGTCCCAGATACAACATCTAAAATTAATTTTTCTGATAATGACACTAAATTTGATGCAAATGGAGTTCAATTTGTTATCAATCCTTACGATGAATTTGCGCTCACAAGGGCTATGTGGCTTAAAGAAAAGCAAGGTGCTACAGTAACAGTACTCAATGTTGGCAACCAAACAACAGAGCCAACCTTAAGAAAAGCTTTAGCCATTGGCGCAGATAATGCGGTGAGAATAAATGCCGAACCTACTGATGGTTATTTTGTTGCAGGTGAGATTGCATCGTATGCAAAAAAAGAAAATTTCGATCTGATCTTGGCCGGAAAAGAATCCATTGATTACAATGGTGGAATGGTTCCAGGTATGATTGCACAGATGCTTGAACTTGACTTCGTGAATGCCTGTATTGGATTTGAGGTAGATGGAGATTCTGTAAAGGCAACACGCGAAATTGATGGTGGTAAAGAAATCTTGCAAGCTAAATTACCATTGGTTTTAGCTGGTCAGAAAGGTATGGTTGAAGAAAAAGACTTAAGAATTCCTAATATGAGAGGAATTATGATGGCGAGACAAAAACCATTAACTGTAGTTGAACCAACCCATGAAAATAGTAAAACTGAATCGACCAAGTATGAAAAGCCACAACAAAAATCGGCCTGTAAAATGATAGATGCCGAAAATTTGGACGAATTAATATCACTTCTACACAACGAAGCCAAAGTAATTTAATGATAACTTTTAAATAAAAAAATATGTCTGTTTTAGTATTTGCAGATCACGCCGAAGGAAAATTTAAGAAAATAGCTTTAGAATTAATTTCTTACGGAAAAAGTGTAGCCAAGAAAGCACAATCAAAATTAATTGTTGCCACCATAAACACCGATGAGGATCAGGAATTAGCTCAATATGGTGCAGATAAAATAGTCAAAATAAAGGATTCCCGCCTTAATGCATTTTCGGCAAGGGCATACAGTGATGCCTTAGCCCAGGTAGCCAAACAGGAGAGCTCTGATATTATTTTGATTGATTCGAGTAGTAACGGGAAATATCTAGCACCGTTGTTAGCCGTGCAGTTAGAGGCCGGAATGGCGACAAACGCAATTTCTGTACCGGAAACCATAGCCCCATTTGTTGTAAAACGCATGGCATTTTCATCAAAAGGCTTTGTATTCACATCAATCAATTCGGATAAAAAAGTTGTTTGCTTAGCGAAAAATTCCTTTGGTTTAAAAGAAGAGGCTACAAATCCTGAAAAAGTTTCTTTTGAGCCAAAGTTAGATGATAAAGATTTCGATTTAAAATCAATTTTAGTCGAAAAAACATCAGGTCAGGTAACCATTGCAGATGCCGATATCGTTGTTTCTGGAGGAAGAGGTCTAAAAGGACCTGAAAATTGGGGTCTAGTTGAAGATTTAGCCGGAGTACTGGGTGCTGCTACAGCTTGTTCTAAGCCGGTATCCGATCTAGGCTGGAGACCTCATTCTGAGCATGTTGGGCAAACCGGAAAACCTGTTTCATCGAATTTGTATATTGCAATTGGCATTTCCGGAGCGATTCAGCATTTGGCCGGAGTGAATTCTTCAAAAGTAAAAGTTGTGATCAACACAGATCCGGAAGCTCCTTTTTTTAAAGCAGCAGATTACGGTATTGTAGGAGATGCTTTTGAGGTTGTTCCTAAGCTTACAGAAAAATTAAAAGTATTTAAAAGTAACCAATAAACGATTTTTTCGTAAATTGGTAGAGTCAAGGCTGTTTGAATTTGGGCCAAATATGTCCTGAATTTGTGCAGCCTTTTTCATTTTTTATTAATATTTTCGCCATTTAATTACTTTCTAATTGTGAGTTTAGTAAGATTGAACATAAAGGGTATATCTTATAGTCAAACCCAGAGCGGAGCATATGCGCTAGTTTTAAGTGAAAATGATGGTGAACGTACATTGCCAATTATTATTGGAGCTTTTGAGGCCCAATCTATTGCAATTGCTTTAGAAAAAGAAATCAAACCACCTAGACCATTAACACATGATTTGTTTAAAACCTTTGCAGATCGTTTCAATATTCATATTAAACAAGTCATCATACATAAGCTTGTAGACGGGGTGTTTTATTCCAGCTTAATTTGTGAAAGTGATGGAATTGAAGAGATCATAGATGCCAGAACTTCTGATGCAATTGCTCTAGCCATCCGTTTTCAGTCTCCAATTTTTACTTTTGAGAATATTTTAGACAAGGCTGGGATTATATTAAAAATCAAAGACCAAACTAAATTGGAACAAGCTAAATTTAAGATGGAAGATCTTATCGCTGATATTGATGATGAATTGGAGGAGGACAATCCACTTAAAGATGAAAGCTTAGAGGAATTAAAGAAACAATTAGAACAAGCCGTATTAAACGAAAACTACGAATTGGCTGCTAGATTGCGCGATGAAATTTCTAAACGAGAATAAAAATAAGTTTATGCGCAAATTTTGGTTGGCTATTTTACTCGCATTCGGAACTACATCTATTTTCGGTCAAACCACCAATGAATTGATCATTGAAAATCAAGGTTTTTCATTTCAATCATTGTGGAAAGGAGTTTTAGGGATGATTGTACTTTTGTTGTTAGCCTATCTATTTAGTTCTAACAAAAAACAAATTAACTGGAAAACAGTTGGTATAGGTTTAACCGCACAATTATTGCTAGCGGTGGGCGTATTAAAAGTACCCTTCATTAGAAGTATTTTTGAATTTCTGGGTAAAATATTTGTAAAAATTCTCGATTATACCAGAGCAGGGAGTGAATTCCTTTTTGGCAGTTTAATGAACGAAGATAGTTTTGGATTTGTTTTTGTATTTCAGATTTTACCTACAATTATCTTTTTTTCCGCCTTAACATCGCTGTTATTCTATCTTGGTGTCATTCAATTTATCGTAAAAGGAATGGCATGGGTTTTGACTAAACTTTTAAACATTTCTGGCGCCGAAGGTCTATCAGTTGCCGGGAATATCTTTTTAGGGCAGACCGAAGCACCCCTGATGATTAAGGCATATCTCGAAAAAATGAATCGATCTGAGATATTATTAGTGATGATTGGAGGTATGGCAACAGTAGCTGGTGGTGTATTGGCAGCATACATCGGTTTTTTAGGAGGAGATGATCCCGAACTGCGTTTACAATTTGCAAAGCATTTACTCGCAGCTTCGGTTATGGCTGCCCCTGGGGCTATTGTTATTAGTAAAATGCTATATCCTCAAACAGAAGTAATTGATAGTGAAATAGAGATTACCCAAGACCAAATCGGCTCAAATATATTGGATGCAATTGCTAACGGAACTACCGAAGGGTTAAAGCTTGCGGCCAATGTAGCCGCGATGTTATTGGTTTTTGTTGCATTTATTGCCATGTTGAATGGTATTTTAGGAAAAATTGGTGGTTTAACCCACCTAAATGAATGGATAAGCACTCATTCTCCCTACCAAACATTGTCTATTGAAGCGATCTTGGGAACGATTTTTGCGCCATTGATGTGGTTGATTGGAGTAGCCAAAGAAGATACCATGCTTATGGGTCAACTTTTAGGTATTAAACTTGCCGCCAGTGAATTTGTGGGTTATATACAGTTGGCCGACCTCAAAAATATGGCAAACCCATTGCATTTAAAATATCAAAAATCTGTTATCATGGCTACTTATATGCTTTGCGGATTTGCTAATTTTGCCTCTATTGGAATTCAGATTGGTGGAATTGGATCTCTTGCACCATCACAACGAAAAACTTTATCCGAGTTTGGTATAAAGGCACTTATTGGAGGCACATTAGCCTCTCTTTTATCAGCAACCATAGCAGGAATGATTTTAGGTTAATTAATTACAACTAAAAAAATGAAGCAATATTTAGATCTTATAAAACATGTTAGAGATAATGGAATTTCAAAAACCGATAGAACCGGAACAGGTACAAAAAGTGTTTTTGGGTATCAAATGCGTTTTAATTTAGAAGATGGTTTCCCCTTGGTTACAACAAAAAAACTTCATTTAAAATCTATCATCCATGAACTTCTCTGGTTTTTAAAAGGAGAAACGAATATTCAATATTTAAAGGATAACGGAGTTAAAATTTGGGATGCATGGGCAGATGAAAACGGAGATTTAGGTCCGGTTTACGGATATCAATGGAGAAATTGGAATGGAGACGGCATTGATCAAATTACCGAGCTAATTCAAACCATTAAAACTAATCCGGATAGTAGAAGAATGATGGTCTCTGCATGGAATCCAAGTGTTCTGCCGGATACCAAAATCTCTTTTGCAGAAAATGTTGCCAATGGAAAAGCCGCACTTCCTCCTTGTCATGCTTTTTTCCAATTTTATGTTTCAGATGGAAAATTATCATGTCAGTTGTATCAAAGAAGTGCTGATGTTTTTTTGGGTGTTCCATTTAACATTGCCAGTTATGCCCTTTTTACTATGATGGTTGCCCATGTTACTGGTTTAGGTTATGGTGAATTTATACATACATTTGGCGATGCACATATTTATAACAACCACCAAGAGCAAATTGATTTACAATTAACCAGAGAGCCTAGAGAATTGCCACAAATGATTTTAAATCCAGATATCAAAAATATCTTTGATTTTACTTTTGAAGACTTTACCTTAGTAAATTATAATCCACACCCCCATATTAAAGGAGCTGTGTCTGTCTAATTCAATAAAATATAGATATGAATACCTCACAACTTAAATTAAGCCTTATCCAACAAATTGTTCAGTTAAATGATGAGCAATCTTTAATGAAAGTCCAAGAGTTTATAAAGAAATTGATTCCTCTAGAAGATTCTGTCGATCATTCATTTCTCAATAATAATCGCACCGACTCGCACAATAGCAGAGAAAATTTTAGTGAATACATAAAAGAATGGATCAAAGAAATGTAGTTATGTCAAACCTAGATCCTTCAGAAATTCATCAGACCTACGAAAAAGCGAGACTCAGGACCAAACAAAAACGAAGACTCTACTATCACTTTATGTTATTTTTAGTCGGTTCGGTATTTTTTATCGTTCTGAATAAATACATGAATATTTTTCCAGAAAAAGATTGGTTTTTCTGGGCCATTATGATCTGGCTTTTCTTTTTAATCATCCATACCTTGAATGTTTTTGTATTCAATCGATTTTTTGGTGAGGAATGGGAAAGAGTTGAAACTGAAAAGCTGATCAAAAAACATCAAAAGAAAGTAGAAAAACTCGAAGTAAAATTGGAACAAAAAGGAACATTTAATCCTGAGTCAACAGAAAACTCGAAAGAATCTACGATGTAAATGATTACAATAATCGCCGCGGTAGCAGACAATTATGTTTTAGGTAAAAACAATCAATTGATTTGGCATTTACCTGAAGACCTTAGACGATTCAAGAGAATTACAGCTGGTCATTGTGTGATCATGGGTAGAAAAACTTTTGAATCTCTAAACGGACCTTTACCTAAAAGGAAGAACATAATCATCACAAGAAATAAAGATTACAGAGCAGAAAACTGCTTTGTTGTTCATTCTTTGGAAGAAGCTTTACAACTTTCACAAGAAGATGATAATCCATTTATTCTAGGTGGGGCTCAGATTTACGAGCAAGCACTTCAATTTGCAGAAAGAATGGACCTTACTTGGGTACATCACAATTTTGATGGCGATGCTTTCTTTCCAAATTTTGATAAAAGTATCTGGGTTGAAATTGAAAGAGAAGATCATAAAAAGGATGAAAAAAATAAATACGACTATAGTTTTGTGAAATACAAAAAAAATGGGTGATAAAATCACCCATCTTCTCAATCTAACTATTTATGAACAAAATATGAATTTTCTATAATTAAAAGTGAATAGTTTCTGTAAATACCCTACCCTCTGTTTCCATTCTAATGATGTATGACCCTGGAGCAGCCTTTGAAAAATCAAACATTTTAGAAATACTTACTTGATTCGAAATACTTTCAGAATAAATCAAATCTCCAGATCCATTTTGGATACTAATTGTAAAATTGTCTTTACTAAAAGATAATTTAGAAACTGTTACCATGTTATCTTTTGCAATAACAACCGGTTTCATAATGATATATTCAAGATCTGTTATAACAGTTACACCACTTTGCGTAATTTCAAGGGGGATTACTTTGACCATAGACTTATCTTCGACTTCAATTTTGTAATTACCTTCTGGTAATGAAGATAAATTATAACTCTTAGCATAATTTCCGTCTTTCTTTACTTCCTCTTTGTAAATTCTTATTCCGTTTTGGTCTTTAATTGAAATAAGAGTACCCTTCTTTAAGTTACTGAATTTTACAGGTGCAATTTTTTCAATGGACTCATTTTTAGGATTTTCAATATCCCTTGCCATAATCATCGTTGCACTTAACATCAATGCTAGTACAAATGTGTTTTTAATAATTGTTTTCATAATACTGATTTTTTTAGTTTTTTTAGATAGGACAAATGTATGGCACATAACCCTACCCCGCTACAGGGATTTTAATCAATTTGTATGTTATTTTAACACCCATAACTTAACTCTGACTTAATATTGTTAATTTAACATACTTTTAGGTTAATAGAGTATAATTAGTTTAATGTGCTTTACGTAAATTTGCATCGTAAACATGAGTTATGAAAGCAACTAAACCCTTATTAGAAAAGGTTAGTCCGAGTTTTGGAAGTTCGATTCTGGTAAGAAAACATACTGAAAAAATCCATAGTAAATTTCCTTTTTGGCATTTTCACCCGGAAATTGAATTAGTCTATGTAAATAAAGGTGCAGGAAAAAGACATATAGGCAATCATTTATCTTATTTCAACAATAGTCAGCTTATATTATTAGGTGCTAATTTGCCACACAATGGTTTTACCGACAGGTTAACATCAACTGGATCAGAAACCGTAGTGCAGTTTAAACCTGATTTTTTGGGTAATGGGTTTTTTAATCTACCCGAAGCGAATAATATTTCTAACCTACTTGAAAAAGCAAAAAAAGGAATTCTTTTTAAACCTGAAACAAAAAAATTAGTTGGTCCTAAAATTGAAGGATTAACTGAGCTAGAAGGTTTTGCTAGAGTTTTAAAATTATTAGAAATCTTACATGATCTGTCTAAGGCAAATGATTATGTCTTGCTAAATGTTGATGGATTCGCTTTTGAAACAGAACCCCAAGACAGTGCGAAAATTGATACCATTTTTAAATATGTAAACAGTCATTTTCAGAGCCAAATAACATTAGATGATATTGCCGATCAGGTAAGCATGACGGTACCTGCCTTTTGTAGGTATTTCAAAAAATCTACAGGTAAGACTTTTACGAAGCTGGTAAATGAATATCGCGTAGTTCATGCCACTAAATTATTGAATGAAAGTCAAATGAGTATAACAGAGATCTGTTACGAATGTGGCTTTAACAACTTTTCCCATTTCAACAAAACATTTCAAGAAATTACCGGAAAAAGTGCTTCGAACTATCGAAGTGAATTGAAGAAAATCGTACAATAATTAATTTATAGTGAATAAAAACGGAACTCTAGCCTGGACACCTTTCCAATTTGAGAATTCGTCTATTTGCTTATAAATCTTGTAATTTTGCTCGCCTAATTCACTTTGAAGTAACTTTTCTTTTGAAGATCTGATAAAACTCATGCCTTTAAAAGCATCCTTAAACTCCTTTTGATAGTCCGGATAATTACGTACCTGATAACTAGATAAATCAGCTAAGTTAGCAGCTTTTTCTATGGCATCTTCCAAACTACCCAATTCATCTACTAAACCAATTTTCTGTGCCTGTGTACCTGTCCAAACCCTTCCTTGGGCAACACTATCTACTTCTGCAAACGTCATATTTCTACCGTCAGCCACCTTCTGAACAAAGGTTTGATAAAAATCATTGATATCACTTTGAACATTGCCATAAAATTCAGGATTCATGGGCTCAAAAATACTGTATCCACTGGATTGTCTATTAGTGCCTACTTGCTCTGCATTTATTCCGATATCGCCAACAAATTTGCTCAGGTTTGGTAAAATACCAAAGACACCAATCGAACCGGTAATCGTAGTTGGTTCGGCAAAAATGTAATCTGCATTACAAGCCATATAATACCCTCCAGATGCCGCTACATCTCCCATAGAAACAACCAAGGGCATCTTATCAGAGATAAGTTCAAGCTCCCTCCACATAATATCACTAGCCAAACCGCTACCTCCTGGTGAATTAATTCTCAAAACAATCGCTTTGACACTAGGATTTTTCTTCGCTTGTTTCAAAGCTGAAATAATCAAATCCTGTCCTAGTGTATTTTCATCCCCTTCACCATAAATAATTTCGCCTTGGGCATAAATAACTGCAACTCTATCTTTTGCCGTAGATTTTATTCTGCCCTTTCCAGATTCAATATATTTCTTTAAAGTGACATAATTTACATCCTCTACATCTTCAACACCAACTCTGTTCTTTAATTTTTCTCGATATTGATCTTTATAAATAGATCCATGAACCATAGTGGAAGTAAGCGCGAGTTCAGGATTTCTGGCTTGTAATTCATCAGCGATATTATTCAACTCCTCGGAAGTTTTATTTTTGCTATATCCAATATCTTCAATCATTTCATCCCAAATAGACTGTAAAAAGGATTTTGTTTGCTCTCTATTTTCGGCACTCATTTCATTTGCTAAAAAGGGTTCAACCGCACTTTTATATTTTCCGTGTCTAACCACTTCTAGTTTAAAACCAAATTTATCTTGAAAATCTTTTAAATAGATTACTTCACTGCTCAATCCTTTAAATTCTATCCCTCCAACTGGATTTATGAACATTGAGTCAGCTACAGACCCAAAATAAAAACTTTTTTGAGGGTACATATCTGCATATGCATACACAAATTTTCCGGTTTCTTTAAATTCTTGAATCTTATCTCTTAAACTTTGAACCTGAGAAATACCTGCATTAATATTGAGCACTTCAATGCTTATACCTTTGATATTGTCGTCTGTTTTGGCATTTTCAATGGCATTCACCATTTCATTCAATCCCATTCTTTTCTCATTTAAGCCGAGGATCATGGCAAAAGGATCATCAATATTGGGTGCATAATCTTTAATCTGCGCATCTAACTTAAGTGTAAGCACACTATTCTCTTTCACTGTTACTATGTCATCCCCTCCAAATTGCGAACCCAAAACGGAAGCAATCATGGCAAAGACAAAAAACATAATAAACATAGAAATAAAAAATCCTAAGATCACCGCTAGTAATTCGCGTAAGAAGGTCATATAAATTTTATTTAGTAGAATAATTCAAGGTATAAGTCGGGTAATAGCCTTTTTTGTTACAACGAAAATAAAATTTAAATCTACTTTTTAAATATTTCTGAAACCGAATTGTTTTCTTTGCATTTCTATTGTGAGAATTGTTAGAAATACATACTTATCTCTTGGCTCAAATCTGGGGGACCGGCTACAAAATTTACAGTCTGCGATAAATTTGCTCGCTGAAAAATGTGGTCATGTCTCAATAATTTCATCCATCTACGAATCAAAATCTTGGGGTTTTGAAAGTGAGAATTTCTATAATATTTGCTTAAAATTGAGCACTTATCTAAATCCGGAAGCTCTTCTCGAAAAAATACTTATCATTGAGAATGAACTCGGTAGACAAAGATCTAAAGACAAATCTTATCAGGCAAGAACCATCGATATTGACATACTGTTTTTTGATGATGAAATTATTTTTAGCAATACTTTATTAGTCCCTCATCCTCATTTGTCTAAAAGAAAATTTGTACTAGTTCCCTTGACAGAAATCGCTCCAAATTTCATTCATCCGATATCTAAAATTTCGATTTCAAATATTTTAAAAAATTGTGATGACCAGACAGAAATTTTAAAAACTGATCAGAAATTAACTCGACCTATTTCACTTTTTGAAAAGTATAATTATATCGCTATTGAAGGAAATATTGGTTCTGGAAAAACAAGTTTGGCAAAAAAGTTAGGTGATGATTTTAATGCAAAATTAGTGTTGGAAAGGTTTGCTGACAATCCATTTTTACCTAAATTCTACGAAGATGGTGAACGCTATGCATTTCCATTAGAAATGAGTTTTTTGGCTGACAGATATCATCAATTAACTGAAGACCTTTCTCAATTCGATCTATTCAAAAACTTTATCGTCTCTGATTATTATATTTTTAAATCCTTGATTTTCGCGCAAGTTACTTTACCTAAGGAAGAATATAACTTATACCGTAAGATGTTCGACATCATGTACAAAGAAATAACTAAACCAGATATTTATGTATTTCTTTACCAAGATACAGATCAGCTTTTAGCTAATATCAAAAAAAGAGGAAGACCTTACGAGCAAAATATTCAAAGTGACTATTTGGAAAAAATCCAAACGGCATATACCAATTTCATCAAAACAGAGGAAAATCTCAACACATTGGTCGTTGATGTCTCAGGCTTAGATTTTGTAAACAAAAATGAAGATTATATGCAAATTTTAAGCTTGTTAAAACGTTAAAACTACTTGATAATCCCTGTTTTTTCTGCGAAATACGCGCAAAAATCTTTCATGGTGGCACTCATTCTATCATCTCCTGTAGATACTTCAAAGGATTCTGCCATTGAGACCAATATTTGATGATAAAACCTTTTCATATCATCAACAGGCATATCTTTGGTCCAGAGATTTATTTTGTAGGTATCTTTATTTTTAGCATCCCAGACGGATAAGAAAGCAGCTCTTGCCTCCATATTCTGAATATTTCCGTCTTCTGCACTCCAAAAAATTTCTTCGGGCACCTTGTTCTCATCTAAACCTACTCTTATCTTGATATTTGATTTGTATTTAACAGCCATGTTTATATAATGTTTATGCCTTTTTAGGCTTGTATTTAGATTTTTTAAATATTTCTTCGTTGTTGGTATTCAAAGATTCTAATAAAGTAGCATCAGTATTTTCTAAAAAACCGGAAACAATAAGATAGCCAAACCATTTACCAATACCTCCGGGGGAATCTTGATCATTTGCCAAATAGAATTTTGAAAAGGGTGCATCAAAAATAAATCGCTCAGAAAGTTCCGTGTCATTGCTATAAATCATCTGATTTTCAATAAAATATTTCCAAATATCTCCTTCATTATCATTCAGCCAAATCATTTGCCCATCATCAAAGCCCAAAATTTCTGCAATCGGTGTTTCTGGCAAAAAAGCTTCCAATAATTTAATTCTCTTCCCTTCTTGAATCATTCTGGATACAAAACTTCTGTCGGGAGAAGGTTTTATAATTTTTTTAGCAAATTCATTACCAACATCAACAATTAAATGCTCCGGTGTATTATTTCTTTTGATGTATTTTGGAAATCCTCCATAAAAAACATGATCTTCTCCCAAATAATGATCCAATGAAATGAGCAACAAACTATCTGTTAAAATAACTTTGTTATCTGGGTCAATATTGGTGAGAAGTGTAACAACTTTCGGACTCTTAAACTTTGGAAAATAATAGGTAATGTGCTTAAATAGAGAGGATAATTCCTTTTCTTTAACATTAAAATCTGCATATAATTTTTCTGTTTCCGCGAATAATTCCAATTCATCTCGATCTTTTCTTTTATTTAACCAAACCGAATCTTGAAATTGTGCCGGAAATAGATAGGGATATTCCATCTTCAAATCGTTTAAAGCAACATTCTGGTCGTAAAACACTTGCTCAAAGCGTTTTACTTGCATATCTACTTCAATATTGCTTATATCTACAACAGGACTTTTCTTCTGATTACAGCCAAAAACTGCTAGCAAGACCAATAAAAACAAGAGTTTCTTCACGTTATTCGATTAATTAATTCAAAAATATTTTGTTTATTTTTGCTCGACAAAACTACTAAATACTTTCATTATGAACACAGAAAAGGTTGCGAATCACATCATCAATTGGTTAAAAGATTATGCTGAAAACGCAAAAGTAAAAGGTTTTGTTGTAGGGGTTTCTGGTGGAATTGATTCTGCCCTTACGTCTACTTTATGTGCAAAAACAGGTTTGCCAACACTTTGTTTGGAAATGCCAATTCATCAAGGTATCAATCAAGTAAATCGCGCCAAAGAACATATCACGCAATTAAAAGAAAACTATAAAAATGTGTGCTCGGAATTTGTAGATCTTACACCCGTTTTCGAATCGTTCAAATCGGCAGTCCCAAAGGGCAACTCAGAAGCGAAAACTGACCTTTCTTTGGCCAATACGCGAGCGAGACTGCGCATGACTACTTTGTATTATTTTGCTGGAATTCATGGTTATTTAGTTGCAGGTACCGGAAACAAAGTGGAAGATTTTGGAGTTGGATTTTACACCAAATACGGCGATGGCGGGGTTGATATAAGTCCGATCGCGGATTTGATGAAGTCTGAAGTTTACCAATTAGCAGAATTTTTAAAAGTTCCTGTTTCTATTCAAAAAGCTCAGCCCACAGATGGTTTATTTGGCGATTCCAGAACTGATGAAGATCAGTTAGGCGCCAGTTATGACGAATTAGAATGGGCGATGAATGAGGTTGATAAAGGCAAGTTAACCAAGGATTTTGAAGGTAGAAAAAGAGAAGTATTAGAAATTTACACGAAGTTAAACAGAGCGAATCAACATAAAATGAAACCTATACCTGTTTGCGAAATTCCTGAAATACTCAAATAAATTAAATTACTCTATTTAGTTTTTCGAACAATAATTTTTTGAGGTTATTGTATTCCATGATAGTATCTAATTTTTCCATACGAAGATCAATTTCTTCATTTTCAATCTCAACTGTTTTTAATTCTTCGCCGATAGATTGAATTTTTTGCTCAATTAAAATCCTTCTCAAGTTATAAATCACATCTAACACTAATTTATTCAAGTTCCTTTCTTTTGGCTTTACCTGAATATCTTTTCTACCCCAATCACTTAGCACATGCTTTTCATCTTCCATTAAAATATCGCTTACCGCTGAACCTAGATTTAGGTCTTCGTGCTGTGTAAAAAAATCTGAAGAAACCTCTTTGTTTTGATTGAGTTGATGAATAATTTCGAAATATATTTTTTTAAACACATCGTCTGTAAACTCTATTTCATCATCTTGAAGTTGGGTATAAATTTCGTATGAAACTTTGTTTTGAATGACAATTTTTTTGGGTTTACTGCCATTTTCAGGATCTAATTCATAATCGACAAAATCCACAGTTTCATTACCAAACAGAAGTAAAATCTCAATGATCTTTTTCTCTAACAAATACAACTGATCAATCTTAGGTTGCTTTTTTTTCTCCACTTTAACCCCGGTAAAAGCAGGCTGAAGCGATTGAACATCTGAAGGATTTTGTTGATTTCTTTTAAGGATTTGCGCTAATTCGCTAAATAAAACCGCTTCAGAAATGTCCAACAAATGAGAACATTCTTGCACATACACTTCCCTTTGAATATTATCCGGAATTTTGGCAATACTCTGCACTATATCCCTTATTAAACCCGCTTTTTTAATAGGATCATTTTGAGCTTCCTCCAGTAAAAGTGAGGTTTTGAATCTGATAAAGTCTTTAGCGTTTTCTTCTAAAAAAACTATAATTTCTTCGGTTTCTCTCTGTTTCGCAAAACTATCTGGATCTTCGCCATTTGGAAAAGTCACTACTTTAACATTGAGACCCTGCTCTAAAATAAGATCAATCCCACGAAGAGAAGCTCTAATTCCGGCAGCATCACCATCAAACAGGACGGTTACATTGGGTGTAAGTCTTTTGATCAACCTAATCTGATCAGGTGTTAAAGCAGTTCCAGAGGAGGCTACAACATTATGAATTCCCGCTTGATGTAATGAAATAACATCTGTATAACCCTCAACCAAAAAACATAAATCTTTTTGAGCAATACTTTGCTTTGCTTGGTACAAGCCATAAAGCACCTTGCTTTTATGGTAAATATCAGATTCAGGAGAATTTACATATTTCGCAACTTTTGCATCTTTAAGAAGTGTTCTCCCTCCAAACCCTAGTACTCTACCGCTCATAGAATGAATGGGGAACATCACACGACCTTTGAATCGATCGAACTGCTTTTGCTCGTTAACAATGGTCAATCCAGTTTTTTGAAGAAAATCGAGCTTATATTTTTTTTCTAAGGCGTAATCTGTAAAAGCTGACCATTCATCTAAAGAATAGCCCAACTCATATTTTTTAATCGTTTCTGCCGTAAAACCCCTTTCCCTAAAATAACTAAGACCAATCGCTTTCCCTTTTTGAGTTTCAAGCAGATTTTTATGAAAATAATTTTTGGCAAATTCACTTAGCAAATACATACTTTCACGTTCATCAGCTTGCGCTTTTTGCTCATCTGTTTGAACAGTTTCTTCAATCTCAATTTGATACTTCTTGGCCAAAAAACGAATGGCTTCCGGGTATGTATAATGCTCGTGCTCCATCAAAAAAGTAACTGCATTACCTCCTTTGCCGGAACTAAAATCTTTCCAGATTTGTTTTACAGGCGATACCATAAACGAAGGAGTTTTTTCGTCAACAAAAGGACTAAGACCCTTATAATTGCTTCCGGATTTTTTGAGGTTGACAAAATCGCCAATAACCTCTTCTACCCTAGCAATTTCAAAAACTTTATCGATGGTATTTCTTGAAATCATGGAATAATAAAACTGAAAGATAAAGATAAAAAAAACACCGTCTTACGAGACGGTGTCATGTTTTTTAAGAGGCCGCTTTCAATTTTTTAAGCGTATTCACATTTAATTTCTCCTGAGCATAAGACTTTGTAACTCTTAATTTCGTTTCGTCAGAACCAGGAAGTTCGAACATGGCATCTGTCAAAATTTCTTCACACAAAGACCGTAAACCTCTCGCACCGAGCTTATATTCTAATGCTTTATCTACAATATAATCCAAGGCTTTCTCATCAATAGTAAAATCGATACCATCAATTTCAAACAACTTTTTATACTGTTTTACCAATGCATTTTTCGGATCTGTAAGGATAGATCTCAAAGTGTCTCTATCTAATGATTTCATATAAGTGAGCACAGGCAATCTTCCGATGATTTCAGGTATCAAGCCAAAAGATTTTAAATCTGAAGGCAGTACATACTGCAAAATATCGTGATTATCTACGTCATCACCAGCTTTCGAAGCACCATAGCCAACGGCTTGCATATTGAGACGTTTGCTGATGAGTTTATCGATACCGCTAAAGGCACCACCTGCCACAAACAAAATATTTTTTGTGTCTACTTCTACAAATTTCTGATCGGGATGTTTTCTTCCACCTTTGGGTGGAACATTAACCACCGTACCCTCTAATAATTTTAAAAGGGCCTGCTGTACACCTTCCCCGGAAACGTCACGTGTGATGCTAGGGTTATCACCTTTGCGTGCAATTTTATCTATTTCATCAATAAAAACAATTCCTTTCTCTGCCTTATCCACATTATAATCAGCCGCTTGTAACAAACGAGTCAAAATTGTTTCTACATCCTCACCGACATATCCAGCTTCGGTTAAAACCGTTGCGTCAACTATGGCAAATGGCACGTCTAACATTTTTGCTATCGTTCTTGCAATAAGGGTTTTACCGGTACCCGTTTCTCCTACCAACACAATATTGCTTTTCTCAATTTCAACATCCTCTGTTTTGCCAACTTTTTGCTTTAACCTTTTGTAATGGTTATAAACAGCTACAGACATTACTTTTTTCGCCTGATCTTGTCCAATAATATATTGATCTAAAAAGTCTTTAATTTCTGAGGGCTTCTTGATAACAAAATCTGCACCTGATTTATCTTTTTTCGACTCGGCAATTTCTTCTAAGACGATCCC
Source organism: Namhaeicola litoreus (assembly GCF_042679565.1). Classification (NCBI taxonomy): domain Bacteria; kingdom Pseudomonadati; phylum Bacteroidota; class Flavobacteriia; order Flavobacteriales; family Flavobacteriaceae; genus Namhaeicola; species Namhaeicola litoreus. The sequence continues at coordinate 199,264 of NZ_JBHTMY010000002.1, forward strand.
GTGAGCCTGCTCTATACATCTATCACAAATATGCGCATCGATACCTGCGATGAGCAAATTTGTTTCATCTTTTTTTCGCTTACAAAACGAACATTCCAGCTCTTCTTTTTTAGCCATAATTTTTATTTGTTCCTAGTCAAAATTTCATCAATCATACCATACTCTTTAGCTTCCTCTGAGGTCATCCAGTAATCTCTGTCTGAATCCTTTTCAATTTTTTCAAAGGTTTGCCCACTGTGATGCGCGATGATATCATATAACTCCTTCTTCAATTTTAATGTTTCTTTTAAGGTAATTTCCATATCAGAAACCTGTCCTTGCGTTCCACTCATAGGTTGGTGAATCATGATACGCGAATGTTTTAAGGCAGATCTCTTGCCCTTAGTTCCGGCACACATCAAAACTGCACCCATAGAAGCTGCCATACCTGTACAAATTGTTGCTACTTCAGGTTTAATAAACTGCATGGTGTCATAAATTCCCAAACCTGCATAAACTCCACCACCAGGTGAATTGATATAAATTGAAATGTCTTTAGATGAATCTACACTTTCTAAAAAAAGCAATTGTGCCTGAATGATATTCGCGACTTGGTCATTAATTCCTGTTCCCAAAAAGATAATTCTATCCATCATCAATCTTGAAAAAACATCCATTTGAGCCACATTCAATTGTCTTTCTTCAATGATATAGGGGGTAACATTGGTGATCATATTATCAACATATAAACTATTGATCCCTCTGTCTTTTATTGCGTATTCTTTAAATTCTTTACCGAAATCCATATTTAAAACTTTACTTTTAGATTGTAAATATACTTAAAATGACCTAAAATAAGCCTGTTTATTAAATGCCTTAAACTTCTTTAGACAAAAATACCTCAGAGATAAAATCTATGAGGTATTTATTTTGTGCCAACTCTTTTATTTATTTGTAAACTTCTTTGATAAAATCTTCAAAGTTTACCTCTGTTACATCTAAATTAACGTTTTCTCTGAAAAAGTTTAAGAGCTTTTCATTCATCAATTGTTCTGATAATCTTTTTGCTTCTTGTTGATTTCCAAGTACCCGATTTGCGATATCATCCAATTCACTTTCTTCTGGATTCATCTGACCGTATTGTGCCATTTGCGTTTTGATAAACCCTTTGGTATAGTCCTTTAAATCATCATAGGAAATTTGGATCCCATTGTCTTTACTCAATTTATTTTCGATCAATTGGTAACGTAAACCCTTTTCAGATTTTTGGTATTCCTCTTTAGCTTCCTCATCACTAAGTGATTTTTCACCTGCAACAGCCAACCATTTTTGAAGAAACTCTACAGGTAATTCAAATTTGGTGTTTTCAATTAGGCTTTCAGTAACCGCATTCAACATATGTTGATCAGCCTGCTGCTTAAATTGATTTTCAGCGTCTTCTTTTAATTTGGCTCTAAATTCTGCTTCGTCTTTTACATTTCCTTCTCCAAAAACTTTATCAAAAAGCTCTTGATTCAAATCAGCTAATTCAGTTTTAGAAATTTCATCAATCGTTGCTTTAAGAGGAACATCAAGACCGTGCGCGTCATCGTGAGTAACACCTAAAACTTTAATTAAGTTATGGTCATCTTCAAAAAGACCTTTTGATTTCAATTCTACCACTTCACCAACTTTCTTCCCTAAAAATTTCTTGGCATTTGCTTTTCCTTTAAAGTCATCTAATTTTAGAGTAGATTTTTTGTTGATTTCTTTCTCTTCATTTTCAAAAGTTACGGTAACATTATCTCCCTCTTCAACACTGTCTTTTTGAATAATTTTTCCGTATTGCTCTCTTATTCTTATGATCTGATCATCGATCATTTTGTCATCTGCGATGATTTTATATACTTTAATCGCCTTCTTTGGCTTTAAATTCACTTCAAATTCAGGAGCTAGACCTAATTCAAATTCAAATGAAAAATCATCTGCATCCCATGAAAAATCTTCTTTTATTTTTGGAAGAGGATTTCCTAATACATCTAATTTTTCTTCTACTAAATAATTACCTAAAGCATCTTGAAGCAATTTATTCACTTCATCTATCATAACAGATTTACCGTATTGCTTTTTTACCAAGCTCATTGGCACATGACCTTTTCTAAAGCCGGGAATATTTGCTTTAATTCTATAGTCTTTTAAAACATTCTCAACTTTATCCTTATAATCATCAGCTGTAATATCTATGCGAACAATAGAATTCAGTTGATCGATGTCTTCTTTTGTAATATTCATTTTACGTTTATTTACTATTTTGATTTTGAGGCTGCAAAATTATGAAATAAACCTCATTTAACCATATTATTGAAGTGAAATAATAAAAAAGTTCCGTTAACAGATTGTTAAAGAAACTTTTTATAGCGAATTATATGTCAGCGAGTTAGGTCTTTTTAAACTAGAAACTTACTTTTCTATGAGTTTATAAAGCAACGATTGAGTAAATGAGAGCAAAATACTAAAGAGCATCGCCCACCAAAAGCCATCTACTTGAAATCCATCAATAAGCTTTGACGCAATCATAATAATTACAGCATTGATAACCAATAAAAATAAGCCCAAAGTAATAATAGTAATGGGCAGTGTAAGCACCACTAACAATGGCTTCAAAAAGCCGTATAACAAGCTTAAAACAATAGCTAAAATTAAGGCTGTAGTTAAACTATCTACGGTAATGTGCGGTTTTAAAATATATTCCAGAATAAGTACCGCCAAAGCACTGAGTAAAAATTTCAAAATGAGTTTCATAGGTTTTGGTTTTATAAATTAATTGTTGAATTTACTCAATTTCTCAAATAATCCATCGTTAGTTTATAAAATTCTGTTGGGTTCTCAGCGTGCAGCCAATGTCCGGCATTTCTAACGGTCTCAATTTTAGCCAAAGGAAAATGATGCTTGATGAGAATTTCATCCTCTAAAGTTATGTAATCAGAATTTTCTCCCCGGACAAAAAGTGCTGGTTTATTGTAAACTGTATGATCGGCCAAAGGTTTTCCTACTTCTTCAATATGTTCAACAATTGATTCCAGATTAAACCTGAAATGATAGGTTCCGTCTTCCCTTCTATTTACGTTTTTTAGCAAAAACTGACGAATTCCGAAATCAGAAATATATTCTTTTAGTACATCTTCCACTTCAGTCCTTTGCTTAACCTTTGAAAAATCCACTGCCTGCAAGGCTTTTGTAATGATTTGATGATGAGGCGCATAATATCTTGGAGAGATATCTGCAACAATCAATTTTTTTACCACCTCTTCAAAATGAGTACTAAAGAACATCGCTGTTTTTCCTCCCATACTGTGACCTAACAAATTGACATTTTCAAGTTCATGAAATGCAATATACTTTCTTAAATCTGTCGCCATTAATTCATAAGAAAAACCATCAGAATGAAAACTTCTGCCATGATTTCTCTGATCTATTAAATGCACTTGAAAATCTTCAGCATATTTATTAGCTAATGTTTTCCAATTATCTCCCATACCAAATAATCCGTGTAAGATAATAAGCGGCTCTCCTTCTCCTAATACATTTCCATGTAATACGTTCATCCTTTTAATTTATGTAAATACATATTAATTACATTTTGAAACCCAAAATACAATGATTCTGAAATAAGCGCATGTCCTATAGAAACCTCATCTATAAAAGGAACTTCTTGTGCAAAAAATGCAATATTATCTAAGCTCAAATCATGTCCGGCATTGATTCCCAAACCAGCTGCATGTGCTACTTCTGCCGTCTCAACATAGGACTTTACTCCTTTTTTGTTTCCTAAAGCAAAATCTTTTGCAAAAGCTTCCGTATACAACTCAATCCTATCTGTTCCGGTTTTCACAGCTGTTTCAATCAATTTTGGATTTGGATCTAGAAAAATTGAGGTTCTAATACCATTTTGGCGAAACTCTGTTATAATTTCGGTCAGAAATCCAAGATGCTTCATTGTATCCCATCCAGCATTAGAGGTGATAGCATCTTCCGCATCTGGCACAAGGGTTACTTGTTCTGGTTTTGCTTTTAAAACCAAATCAACAAATTTTTTGACAGGATTGCCCTCAATATTGAACTCTGTATGAACAATAGGTCTCAAATCAAAAACATCTTTATATCGAATATGTCTTTCATCTGGCCTTGGATGTACAGTAATTCCCTGGGCTCCAAATTCCTGCAAATCTATGGCCGTTTGCACAACATTAGGAAAATCACCACCACGGGCATTCCTTAAAGTCGCTATTTTATTAATATTCACACTGAGTTTTGTCATCTGAGTTGTATTAAAAAAACCACTAAATTTATGGTGTGTAAAATTACATAATTCAATATTAATTTGTTTGCTTTGTAAAAGTTTATGATTTCAACTGAAAATTACATCATTAAAGACCTTAAACCATTAAGCCCAAACGACAGCTTAGAAAAAGCGATGTCATTGTTTGATCAGTCTGAGTTTTCACATTTAGCTGTGGTAAAAAAGAATGTTTACGAAGGAACTTTGGTTTATGAACAATTAGAACAAAATCCCAATAGTACCTCTGAAATAGATAAAGTAAGATCTCTGTTGCATCCAATATACGTAACAGAAAAAATGAATTGGTTTGAGATTTTGCAAACATTTGCTACACACAATTGCAATGCACTGCCTGTTGTAGACAAAGACAAAACCTATTTGGGTTATTTTGAGTTAAATGATTTTCTCAACATATTTAAATCTACACCTTTTTTGCACGAAAACGGTTATATTCTCACGATTGCGAAAGACATGAATGATTATTCTTTTAGTGAAATCACCCAAATTGTTGAGACGAATAATGCGACGCTTTTAGGGGCATTTGTGTCAAAAATTGAAGATGGTCAAACCGAAATTGTTCTAAAGTTAAGCTTTCACGACATTAATAATACCATTCAGACTTTTCGAAGATATGGTTATAGAATTTTAAATGAATTTAAAGAAGATAAGTACATTGATTACCTTAACGAAAGATCTGCCTATCTGGATAAATATTTAAATATTTAAATATGAAAGTCGGAATATTTGGGCAAAAAAATAACAAAACCACTCTTAAATACATACACACGCTAGTAGAGTTACTTATTAAGTACGATACTAAAATTGTCTTCGAAGAGAATATTTTCGAATATTTTTCGAAAAAATTTCCTGGCTACGCTTTCGATACCTTCAAGGATTATTATGATCTGGATAGTACATACGATATGTTTTACAGTGTTGGTGGAGATGGTACTTTTTTGAGGTCGATTACTTTTATCCGTGACCATAATATTCCCATCATCGGAATTAACACAGGCAGACTCGGTTTTTTAGCAACAGTTCAAAAAGAACAGATCGTAGAGGCCATATACCAAATTAACCAGGGACAATATAAAATAAAAGAAAGATCGGTTTTGGAATTGCAAACAAACGATCAAAATCCTGATCTGCAGGAAATCAATATAGCCCTTAACGAAATTGCCATCACGCGCAAAAATACGGCCTCCATGATCACTGTGGAGACATATTTGGACGATGAATTTTTAACAACCTATTGGAGCGATGGCCTCATTATTTCTACACCCACAGGATCAACGGGTTATTCATTGAGTTGTGGCGGACCGATTATTTCTCCTTCTTCAAAGAACATTGTTTTAACGCCCATCGCTCCGCATAGTTTAAGTGTAAGACCTTTGGTTATACCAGAATCGACTAAAATAGAACTTCATATAGGAAGTCGTTCAAAAGAAGCTGTTCTTTCGATGGATTCGAGAATGACAACCATAAGTAACACGACTAAAATAATGATCAGCAAAGCGGATTTTACCGTTAAAACCCTTCATTTAAACTCTCAAACATTTATAAAAACACTACGCGAAAAATTACTTTGGGGAGAAGACAAACGAAATTAATTTTTTTCGGTTGCTCGAGTTGATAATCAATAAATTGATTTTATCAATCAATTAGAGATAATACTTTAAAAACTAAGGTATTTTTATATATTTGCAAACTGTTTTTAGAATGAAAAGAAGGTATATTTTTTTTGGAGTTTTCCTGTGTTTTTTCACAGTTTCTCAAGCACAAATAAATGAATTAGGCGCTTTTTTGGGCGGGAGTAATTATATAGGCGATATTGGAAAAGAAAATTATATATGGCCCAATAGTTTTGCTGCCGGTCTTGTCTATAAATGGAATATGCATCCTCGCTACGCTATTAGAACTAATTATACGTACACAAAATTAACTGCAGACGATTTAGATTCCGACAATTCGTACAGAAAAGAAAGAGGTTTTGATTTCGCAAATGATCTTCACGATTTTTCCGTTGGTATAGAATTTAATTTTTTTAAATACAATTTAGACAAATTAGGTTATACCCAAACTCCATATATTGTACTTCAAGCTGGTGTTGCGAATTACGCCGTAAGAGGTGATGTTGAGGGTAATGAAGGGGGAAGAACTTTTAATTTTGTACTTCCTTTTGGTTTGGGTTATAAATTTAAATTAGCACCAAATATAGGTGTAGCCGTAGAAAGCACTTTTCGATATACGTTTAAAGATGATATCGATGGTTACCCTTACTCAGGTTCAGAGGGTGTAGATATTGGTAATTCTAATGGGAATGATTGGTATGTATTTACAGGAATCAGTATAGTTTATGCCTTCGGAAGACCGGGATGCTACACTGGAAGTTTTTAATGAAGATGGAGTTGAAAGATCAAATATTAGCCAATAAGTTACCTCAGCACGTAGCTATCATTATGGATGGTAATGGACGATGGGCTCAAAATCAAGGTAAAAAAAGGGTATTTGGACATAAAAACGGAGTGCAATCTGTTCGAGACACGGTAGAAGCGGCAGCAGAAATAGGCATCAAAGTTCTCACGCTGTATACATTTTCTACAGAAAATTGGAGTAGACCAAAGAGCGAAGTGAGTACATTGATGAGTTTACTTGTCAGCTCCTTGAGAAAGGAATTAAAAGTGCTCACTAAAAATAACATCCGACTTCACACCATAGGGAACGTCGGTAAATTACCCGAAAAAGCAAGAAAAGAACTTATAGAAACGATAGAAAAAACATCGGGTAATACAGGGTTAATTCTAAACCTTGCCCTTAACTATGGGGCGCGCGAAGAATTGATAAGAGCAGCTCAAAGCATTTCTAAAAAAATTGTTAATAATGAACTGCTTCCTGAAGAAATTGATGAAAAAGTTATCGAGAGTCATTTATATACCTTTAATTTGCCCGACGTTGATTTTTTGATAAGAACCAGCGGAGAATTGCGCCTGAGCAATTTTCTATTATGGCAAATTGCCTATGCCGAGATGTACTTCACCGAAGTCCTATGGCCAGATTTCAGAAAAGACGATTTTTATAAAGCGATTATCAATTTTCAAATGAGAGAACGACGATTTGGAAAAACAAGCGAACAAATTGAGAATATTAATGAAAAAGCTTAAAAACGCACTTTTACTTTTCTTTTTGGTTTTTACAATTTATCCCACAATAGCACAGCAAGCTCAGGATTCATTAAGCACCACAACCATAGATACAGTTTTACCTGTTACAGTTATTGATACCATTCCTAAGACGAATGATACGATACCAAAAACAAGTGAAAAGATAGACCTTACCAAGAAAAATTACATTCTTGGGGGTATTACTGTTGTAGGTAACGAAACCATTTCGGAACAATCTATTTTGATTTTTTCAGGTCTTGTGAACGGACAAGCGATTAAAATTCCCGGTGACAAATTATCTAGCGCCATTAAAAAATTATGGAATTCAAAACTTTTTAGCAATGTAGATGTATATGCCACAAAAATGGATGGCAATACCATTTATCTTGAAATTGCTGTTCGAGAATTGTCTAAAGTTGGCAAGGTAGAAATCAAAGGCATAAAAAAATCTAAAATCGAAGAATTATCGAAAGAATTGGAATTCCAACCCGGTTCTATGCTCACAGAAAACCTGATTACTACAACTAAAAATCAAATTGCAGATAAATATAAAGAAAAGGGCTTCCTTAAAACTAAAGTAACAATTAGTACAAAGCCAGATACTTCAGCAGTGAATACAGAAAATGCCTTGATCTTGATCGATAAGGGTGAAAAAATAAAAATAAAAGAAATTACTTTTCATGACAATAGCATGCTTTCGGATAATAAGCTTAAGAAAGCCATGAAGAAAACAAAGGAAAAAAAGATTCAAAACATATTTAAATCATCTAAATATATCGATGATGTATACGAGGAGGATCTTTTAAAGGTTGTCGAAAAATATCAAGAAAACGGTTTTAGAGATGCAATCATCGTTAAAGACAGTCTTTCTTTTAATGATGATAATACCATTAATTTAGATATCACCGTAAGCGAAGGGCAACGTTATAAATTTGGTGAAATTACATTTTTAGGAAATACAGTATTTACAGATCAGCAGTTGCAGAACATCCTCAAAATTCAACCAGGCGTAACCTATAACGGAAAATTTTTAAATGAACGCGTAAAAGGAGATGGTACGCCAGAATCTCAAGATATTACGAATACTTATTTAGATAACGGATATTTATTTTCGAGAGTTGATCTCGTTGAAACCGGAGCTGATGATAATGTAATTGATATCGAGGTAAGAATTGTAGAAGATGAACCTGCCACCATCAATAAAGTGACTGTTGTTGGTAACGATGTGACGAATGACCATGTACTTTACAGAGAAATTTATACCCGTCCGGGTGATTTGTTTAGTCGTTCAGACATCATTAGATCTATTCGAGAATTAGGTCAGTTAGGCTATATAGATCCAGAGAATATTGTTCCGGATGTCCAACCTAATTATACCGATAAAACAACCGATATTGAATATAGCGTAGCCGAAAAAGGTTCGAGTCAGGTAGAACTTCAGGGAGGTTATGGAGGTGGAGCTTTTGTAGGTACGCTAGCCCTCTCTTTTAATAACTTCTCGATCAAAAATTTATTTAATATAGACGAGTACAAACCCGTTCCTCGTGGAGACGGACAAAGTATTTCTTTGAGACTGCAAGCGAGCAGATTTTCGAGAACTTACAGTGTGAGTTTCAGTGAACCTTGGTGGGGAGGCAAAAGGCCTAAAGGATTTAATTTCTCAGTTTATAGTTCTAGTCAGTATGCCTTCGATTTTCAATCTAGAGATGTTGATAAAGACCAACGCTTGGATATCATAGGAGCTACAATAGGTTTAAGTCAGCGTTTAAAATGGCCGGATGACTTTTTTACCCTTTCAACTTCTTTAAATTTCCAAAGATTTGTTTTAAATGATTTCTTTTTATCCACTTTTGGATATAACAATGGTACTTCCAACAACATCAATTTTACAGCAAATTTGGGCAGAAACTCAGCAGGACCAAGTCCTATTTATCCGAGATATGGATCTCAATTTAATGTGATTGCAGAAGTAACGCCACCCTATTCTTCTTTCAATGATAAAGAGTATATAAATTTACCAGACGAAGAAAAGTTTGAATGGTTGGAATATTATAAGATAAATTTTATGGGGCGATGGTTTACTCAGATCTATAAGGATTTAATCTTAATGTCTAACGCCGAATTTGGATTTTTAGGAGCTTACAACCAGGATATAGGTGTTTCTCCTTTTGAGCGTTTTTATGTTGGAGGTGATGGAATGGCAACCGGACAATTTGATGGTAGACAAGTCATTGCATTAAGAGGTTATCCTAATTCAAGTTTGACATCTTTTGCAGGTGGAACAGTGTATAACAAGATTTCTTTTGAACTTCGTTATGCCATCACCCTAAAACCCTCTGCCTCCATTTATGCCTTAACCTTTTTAGAAGGTGGTAACTCTTTTGATAGCTTCAAAGAATTTAAACCTTTTGAGCTAAAAAGATCTGCCGGAGCTGGTATAAGGGTATTTATGCCTGCTTTTGGTTTGTTGGGTATTGACTTTGGATATGGTTTTGATGATATTCCTGGAACAGATGAAATTTCGGGTTGGCAGACCCATTTTATAATAGGTCAGCAGTTTTAAGTATTTTACTATATTTGCCAGTGTTTTTGGTCTGGCACGATATTTTCAAGATAAAAAATATGATGATAAAAAAGATTTTTTTTATCGCTTTTTTAATCACAAGTTCTTTGACTTTTGCTCAGAAGGAATTGCGTATTGGATATATAGATATGGAGTATATATTGGATAATGTTCCTGAATACCAAGAAGCGCAGTCCAGATTAAATGAAAAAATTAAAGGCTGGCAAAAGAAGCTTGACGATCTCGAAATTGAGATTGAACAGATGAATACTTCTTTAGCCAATGAAAAAGCTCTATTGACCAACCAAATGATTCAGGAGCGCGAAGAGGATATCGATATCAAGAGACAAGAATTGCGCAAATTGCAAAGTGCCTATTTTGGTCCTTCAGGAGATATGTACCAAATGCGTAAACAATTTGTAAAACCTGTTCAAGACCAGGTGTTTAATTCTGTTCAAGATATCGCAGAAAGAAAAAGGTACGACTTTATCTTCGACAAATCGAGTGATTTGATCATGCTTTATAGCAATAGTAAACATGATGTAAGTGAGTTGGTTTTGAATGATATTGTAAAAGATCGAAAAAGGCAAACTTTAGAAGATAACAAACAAGCCCGCATCAATAAAACGGCTCAAACTGATCCGGCATTAGAAGATGCCGAAATGATAAATGATAATGTCGACTCGGATACTTTTACTGAGGATGAAACCGAAGATGGTGAGGAACAAGAGAAAACACCTGAACAAATAAAAATTGAAGAAAAGGCGGCAAAGCAAGCCGAATTAAAAGCGCGAATCAAAGAACAACAAGAAGCAAGAGAAAAACTGAGAGACTCATTAAAAAGAGTGGCAGAAGAAAGACGCGCAGCAAAATTAAAAGAGATTGAAGAAAGAAATAAACAAAGAGAAGAACTGAAAAAAAACAACAATTAAAATTTTTGAACTATTATTAACAAATTATTGAAAAATGAAACTATTTAAAAATTTATTTTTAGGATTGATTTTGGTAGCGGGTTTGCAGGTTGCGAATGCACAAAAAATCGCGCATATTGATAGCGAAGCTTTATTGATGGCAATGCCCGAAGCAAAAGCTATGGAGGGTGAATTAAAAAAATTATCTGAAACTTATGCTACAGAATACAAAACTCAAGCCACTGCTTTACAAGCAAAATTAAAAAAATACAGTGAAGAAGCTCCTACACAAACTGATGCTGAAAACGGAAAACGTCAGCAAGAAGTAGAAGATTTACAAGCTAGATTGCAGAAATATGGTCAAACTGCTGATCAAGAAATTCAAAAGAAAAGATTTGACTTGTTGAAGCCAATTCTTGAAAAAGCACAAACTGCTGTAAATGAAGTGGCTAAGGCAAAAGGAGTTAGTTATGTATTAGATTCATCTCCTGGAAAAGGACTTTTAGTTTTTGAAGGAGAAGATTTAATGGCTCCGGTAAAAGCTAAATTAGGTATCTAATTTGCAGATTTCAATCTTTAAAAAGCCTCTTTTTGAGGCTTTTTTTTATGGTATATTTTGATTCGTTTATTTTTTCGGAACTAAAAATTCATATCACTTCTATTTTTTTATTTCAAACAAATTTTAGAATTTAGCAAGCTGAATAAATTGATAAGGGTAATTAACTCAGTTGGTTTAGAGTGTCACGTCGACAACGTGGAAGTCACTGGTTCGAGTCCAGTATTACCCACAAAAATAAAAATCCTGTTGCTTTGAGCAACAGGATTTTTTCTTTATCAGATGCCCTTGGTAAAAGATTAAAAAAATGGTACCAGCGAATTAGGGTTTGAACCATGTTGTGTCAAAAACTGATAAATATCATTTTTTTGAACCTTACTCTTGCCTTATCTTTAAGTAAATTATCAACATATGAATATAGTGTTCTACTTTTTGTTCGTTGCGGCAATCATCGCAATTCCCTTCTCTTTAAAAGCCTTGATTAGCTATACCAGCTATATCATTACCTATTACAAGCATAATTCTAAGCTTTTGTACAAATAGGTAAAATTAATAAGGGGGAACCGCAGATTCAATTCCTATTTTATACTAATACAAATAGGAAAAACGCATGATGTTTATTTTCTTTGGTCTTTTTCTGACTAATGAAGAAGTTTTTTATTGCTCATATCCAACCAATACTGCCAATAGACTTATTCCTTGTACCAAGCGGCGTATTTGATATAATTATTGGCTATTCTTTGGATTTCACCCGTAATCAACTCCTCACTGATATCTTTTACCTTTTTGGCGGGTACACCACCAAAAATGGTCCCTGAAGGCACGCGTGTATTTTTTGTAACAACTGCACCGGCCGCTATAATACTATTGCTTTCGATCACGCAATCATCCATCACAATAGCTCCCATACCAATCAAGACATTGTCATGAATGGTACAACCATGCACGATAGCATTGTGTCCAATAGACACATTATTTCCAATTGTAGTTGGAGAGGTTTGGTACGTGGCGTGAATTACGGCTCCATCTTGTACATTGACCTTATTCCCCATCTTTATAAAATGCACATCACCTCTAACGACAGCATTATACCAAAATGAACAATCATCTCCAGCTTCTACCTCACCAACAATGACTGCATTTTCTGCAAAAAAACAGTTATTGCCAAACTTAGGTTCATTTCCATTTAAGGCTTTAATAATCATCCCGATTTATTTAGGTTTAACAAAGGTTTCAAAAATACTAAATAAATTCTTTCGTATTTTTGTGATCAATTTAATAAACTAAAAAATGGTACAAATCAATATAGAAAGAACAAACAACCCAAATATCATTAAATTTGTTTTGAACAAAATGCTGACAGATGGTGCTTTTGAATTTAGCAGCTTGGAGGAAGCCAAAGATTCTCCTTTGGCACAGCAGCTTTTTAAACTTCCTTTCATCAAAAAAGTGTTCATATCAGCCAATTTTATTGCCCTTGAGCGATACGATATGTTAGAATGGGGTGACGTTGAAGAAGATTTGAAAGAAATTTTAACGGCCTATTTTGAACAAAACAAGCCACTTTTTCAATCTGAAAGCAAAAAAGCCATCGAAATTTATGCAGAAGAAACGCCCAATCCAACCGTTCAAAAATTTGTGACGAATCAATTTTTAACCAAACATTTAATCGAAGTTAAAAACCAAGATGATGCAACAGAGGTTCCGCTTGCTGCTGCGCTTTTTCAATTCCCTTTTGTCAAAGAGGTTTTTATCAATCAAAATTATATCTCGGTAACCAGAGATAACAGTGTTGAATGGTTTATGGTAAACAATGAAATGAGACAGTTTATTAAAGATTATTTAAGCAAGGATAATCTTATTGTTACCGAAGCATTTGTTCCCTCAGAAAATCAGAGGAGTGAGAATAGTCTAGATATGAATGCTTTTGATGAAACTTCACAAAAAATCATAAGTATTTTAGATGAATATATTCGTCCTGCTGTGGCAGGTGATGGTGGAAATATCCTGTTTAAATCTTATGACCCTGAGAATAAAATGGTAAACGTCATTTTACAAGGTGCTTGTAACGGATGTCCGTCATCTACAATCACATTAAAAAACGGAATAGAAGCAACGCTTAAACAATTTCTTCCTAATGAAATTGAAGGTGTAAATGCATTGAATTAAAACCAAAATCATGAAACATATTTTATTACTCGGCTTGACTTTTTTCTTAAGTCTGCCCATCATCGCCCAAAACAAAAAAATGCAATTAACATATCCTGAAACAAGAAAAGATAACACGGTAGATACCTATTTTGGTGAAAAGGTAGCAGATCCTTATCGCTGGTTAGAAGATGATTTATCTGCAGAAACAGAAGCTTGGGTAAAATCGCAAAATGAAGTTACATTTAATTATTTGAGTAAAATACCTTTTAGAGAGGATATAAAAAAAAGGTTAACTGAACTTTGGAATTACGAAAAATTTACGGCGCCTTTTAAAGAAGGAGAATATTCGTATTTCTATAAAAATGACGGCTTGCAGAATCAATATGTGCTTTACCGTCAAAAAGAAAATGGAGATCCGGAGGTATTTTTAGATCCAAATACTTTTTCTAAAGATGCTACTACATCTTTAAGTTCCATTTCATTTAGCGAGAATGGAAAGCTAGCCGCTTATGCCATTTCTGAAGGTGGATCTGATTGGAGAAAGGTAATTGTGATAGACGCTATTAGTAAAAAGCAATTAGGAGATACTTTACGAGATATAAAATTTAGTGGCGTTTCCTGGTATAAAAATGAAGGATTCTATTATTCTAGTTACGATAAACCTGAGGGAAGCGAACTTTCTGCGAAAACTGATCAGCATAAGTTATATTACCACAAACTTGGAACCGCTCAAAAAGAGGATCAAGTTATTTTTGGTGATGAATTAAAAAGAAGATATGTAGGTGGCTATGTGACTGAAAATCAAAAATACCTCATCATAAGTGCCGCAGTTTCTACTTCTGGCAATGAATTGTATTATGCTGATTTGACAACAACTGATAAAACAATTAAACCTCTTATTTCTAATGTAGAAAACGATTATAACGTTATAGAAGCTGATGATAAGGCTCTTTATGTTTATACTAATCACAATGCGCCTAATGGAAAACTCGTAAAAGTGAATTTGTCCAAAACAGATCAAAAAGATTGGGTAACTTTGGTTCCAGAAACCAAAGATGTGATGAGTGTCAATTCTGGGGCAGGTTATTTTTTCGTCGAGTATATGAAAGATGCCGTTTCCGTGGTAGAACAATATGACATGAAAGGTAACAAACTCCGAAATATTGAATTACCTGGTATCGGATCTGCCGGCGGATTTGGAGGTAAAAAAACGGATAAAGATCTTTATTACTCCTTTACAAATTATGTTACTCCTGGGTCAATTTATAAATTAGATCCAAAAACGGGAAAATCAACACTTTATAAAAAACCAATTGTTCAATTTAACCCTAATGATTTTACTTCTGAACAAGTTTTTTACACTTCTAAAGACGGTACAAAGGTCCCTATGATCATTACATACAGAAAGGGAACCGTTCTCAACGGTAAAAACCCAACAATTCTTTACGGATATGGCGGATTTAATATTAGCCTCACCCCTAGTTTTAGTATAGTAAATGCTGTTTGGATGGAAATGGGTGGTATTTATGCAGTGCCCAATTTAAGAGGTGGTGGAGAATACGGGAAAGCATGGCACGACGCAGGAACCCAAATGAAAAAACAAAATGTTTTTGACGATTTTATCGCAGCTGGCGAATACCTCATAGAAAACAATTATACATCTAAAGATTATTTAGCCATTAGAGGTGGTTCTAATGGTGGACTTTTGGTAGGGGCAACCATGACGCAGAGACCGGATCTGATGAAAGTTGCACTCCCCGCAGTAGGTGTTTTAGACATGTTGCGTTACCATACTTTTACAGCCGGTGCGGGTTGGGCTTATGACTATGGAACTTCTGAACAAAGTGAAGAAATGTTTCATTATTTAAAAGGATATTCACCGGTACATAATGTAAAAGAGGGTGTGGAATATCCAGCCACATTGGTAACTACAGGAGATCATGATGACCGCGTAGTACCGGCCCACTCATTTAAATTTGCCGCAGAATTACAAGATAAACAATCCGGAAATAATCCTGTTCTTATCAGAATAGAAACCAATGCCGGTCATGGTGCAGGTACACCTGTATCAAAAACCATAGAGCAATATGCCGATATTTTTGGATTTACTCTTTACAATATGAATATTCAATTAGATGATCAATTGAAGAGTTCAACACCTATTTCACATTAATCACTGTCTGAATTTTTCCGTTGATCTCAAACTGATCACCAACTCTTTTTTGCCATAAGGCTCGCCCCAGCGGCGAGCCGGGCGAAATAAAATATACAATTTGTCCGTTTAGCTTAAGCATTCCTAATCCCACAGCAACGAAATAATTATGTTGATCTGTCTGAACAAAACTTCCCAATTCTACCTGCCTTTTTCTCACCGGGCTTATTTGTTTACATAAATTGAGCATTTCTAACCATTCTCCATTTTGGTGACGATTTTTTTGAATTTCGGCATGAATCATAGACCTTCCCGTTTCATATTTATCGCCCATAGAACTTTTTGTCTCATTGAGCAATGATTCTTGAAGTGAATCATATATTGCCCCTAAATCATTCAATTTTTTCTGAATCTTGTCAATGCAAGTCAGTAATAATTTTTCTTTTTCCATTAGAATAGACCTATTTGAAGCTTTTTTGTACTTTTCCTGAAAATTAGTAAAAATGAAACAAATAGTAGTACTGGGTTCTGGTATGGTAGGTAGTGCAATGGCCCTCGATATGGCCAGCTATCACAATGTCATGGTCGCTGACAAAAATTTGGAAAATCTTCAAAAATTAAAGAAAAAAAATAACAAAATAAAAACCATTGTACTGGATGTAACAGATGAATCTGAATTAACTCAAATTATAAAACCAGCAGATCTTGTAATTTGTGCAGTGCCGGGTTTTCTTGGTTTTGAAACCATGAAAAAGATCATAAAAAATAAAAAGAACGTTGTCGATATATCATTTTTTCCTGAAAATGCTCTTGAATTAAATGAATTGGCTATTGAAAATGAAGTAACTGCTGTTGTAGATTGTGGAGTTGCTCCAGGCATGGGAAACATTATATTAGGTCATTATGATAATCTTTTTCAAATAGAAAATTTCACCTGTATGGTTGGCGGTTTACCCGAAGAAAAAAAATGGCCTTTTTACTATAAAGCTCCCTTCTCTCCAGTTGATGTGATTGAAGAATACACAAGACCTGCCAGATATGTTGAAAACGGATTCCTTGTCACGAGAGAAGCATTGAGTGATGTTGAATTAATCGATTTTGATGAAGTGGGCACCCTTGAAGCTTTCAATTCTGATGGCTTGCGTTCTCTTATTTATACAATGCCTCATATTAAAAATATGAAAGAGAAAACATTGCGTTACCCCGGTCATGTAGAATACATACAAGTACTTAAAAAAACGGGTTTTTTCAATAGTAAACCCATTGAAATAGAGGGTAAAAGAATTGCACCAATTGATTTTACGTCTAAAATATTATTTGGAGAATGGAAATTGGGCGAGAATGAAAAGGAACTTACGATCATGGAAGTTGCGATGGAAGGGAAATCTGATGGCCGGTCAAAAAAAATAACTTATCACTTGTTAGACCGATTTGATAAAACCACAAGTACCTCTTCTATGGCGAGAACAACGGGATACACGGCTACTGCAGTAGCAAATTTCGTTTTAGAAGGGCATTTAAATAAGAATGGCATTCTTCCTCCGGAACTGGTTGGAAAAGTTGACGGTTCTTTAAAATATGTACTGAACTATTTATCGGAAAGAGGCGTAGTTTATCATAAAACCGAAGTATGAAAAGATGTACCTGGTGTGGAGAAGATCCATTATATGTAAATTATCACGATACTGAATGGGGTGTACCAGTTTATGACGATCAAAGAATATTTGAATATCTTATTTTAGAAACTTTCCAGGCGGGACTAAGTTGGATAACTGTGCTCAGAAAAAGAGAAAATTTCAGAAAAGCATTTGACAATTTTGACTTTGTGAAAATTAGCTCTTATGATGAAAAAAAATTGGAAAGCTTAATCGATGATGCCGGAATTATTCGAAACAGATTAAAAATAAAAGCCGCAATAAGCAACGCCCAAAAATTCATAGAAGTTCAAAAGGAATTTGGCAGTTTTTCAAAATATATCTGGGCATTTGTAAACCATCAACCCATAGTAAATCATTGGAAAGATATGTCGGATCTACCAGCTACCTCAGAAATCTCTGACCGGCTTTCAAAAGACTTAAAAAAAAGAGGCTTTAAGTTTGTCGGCTCAACAGTGATGTATGCGCATATGCAGGCAACAGGGATGGTAAACGATCATGTGACCCATTGTTTTAGACATAATGAAATCCAATAAAAAAAGATCCAAATTTATGATTTGGATCTTCTAATTCTATTCTGTCAAAGATATAGCGTTTTCCTTGACCGGTATATATATTTCTGTAATTAAATCTGCCGGATTAGGTGTATTGATAGGTGAATTTACATATATTTCAAACGGTTCACCTTTATCATCTATATCGTAATCAGGTAATTTTGCTGCTTCGTCATAAGCTTCTGTCCAAGCATTTTCAGAATTCTCATAGCCACCCTTTAAAGTGGTTTTAAAATACATGCCTCTTTCCATAAAACCAGAAACAATGTCACTTCCAATGGGTGTAATCATTTTTTCAGAAATAGGATAACAAACCGAATACATGGCAGTGCCACCTTCTTCATCAAATTTGTGATAAATAGTAAACGGACTACCTGTAGTTCTTACATTATTAGTATTTACAAAATTATTTACTTTAAGCATCATAAGTGGATATTTAGCGCCAATTTCTTCAATCGAGCTCGAAGTAGTAGTAAACAAGAAAAAGCCACCGCTATAATCTACTAAACCATTGTGCGTAATACTAAATTCTTTCACTTTCTTTTGAATTGTATTGTCTAATAATTCTAAACCCCTCTCTTCCATTGGACCCATATTTTCTTCCATACTTCCTGCCATAAATCTGGAGAAAAAACCTAATTCACCTTTCATAGTCCAGGTTAATTTTGTTCCGCCATCCACTTTTTCAAGTATCCAATCATTTTCTGAAAGCATATCACCAAAAGGAGTTTCGAAAACAATTTCCTGATCTATTCTGTTGGGTTTATCTACACTAATCGTTTTCATCATCCCTTTGCCATCTTTACCAGTCCAGGAGTAACTTGCCCCCTCACCTACTGTATTTGCAGGGTACGTTTCTTGAATAGTTGAATCTTGTTCATACCAAGGACCCCAAGCTTCCCAATTCTTGTAATCATTTAATTCATTAAAAACCAACTCCGACTCTGCATTAATCACTCTTGATCGAGTGACTTCATATTTTCCATCTAAAGTGGCCAAATAAATGGCTCCAATTACTATTAGAATTAAAATAAGTAAAAGAATGTATTTTAGTATTTTCATAAAGTTTATATTAGATAGTATATCAAATATAGCAAAATTGTAGAATTTTCTGAGTTTTGTTTAAATATTCATGATTGTCCAATAAATTTGAGTAACGAAAAATAGGTTAGCGTCTTTGGACTATTTAGTAATTCCATAATAAAAATGTAATTTGCACTTTGAAATTTTAGTAAAAAATTGATGGAAGGTGTTGTTATAAAATCTACAGGAAGTTGGTATACTGTTCTTGCTGGAAATCGCGAAATAGCTTGTAGAATTAAGGGTAAATTCAGGATAAAAGGGATAAAAAGCACCAACCCGGTAACCGTGGGAGATCATGTTACCATAGAAATGGAAGAAAATGAGGAAAACGGAGTGATCACTCAAATTCATGATCGCAAGAACTATATCATTCGAAAATCTGTCAATCTATCTAAACAAACACATATCATCGCAGCTAATATAGATGTCGCTTTTTTATTAGTTACACTTGATGAGCCACCCACATTCCCTGCCTTCATCGATCGCTTTTTAGCAACGGCAGAAGCCTATGATATTCCGGCCATACTTTTGTTCAATAAAATCGATTTGTATACTTCAGAAGAGCTGATTCAAAAGAAAGATAAACTCATTGAACTTTATGAGAAAATCGGTTATAAATGTATAGAAATTTCGGTAAAAACAGAGTTGAATATAGATTTAGTGAAACAAGAAATGATAGGAAAAGTATCTATGTTTACCGGACATTCAGGTGTTGGGAAGTCTTCACTTATCAATAAAATTTCACCCGATTTGGATTTAAAAACAGCTGAAATCTCAAATCAGCACAAACAGGGGCAGCACACAACTACTTTCGCGGAAATGTTTATCCTTCCCACAGACCCTGAAAGTTATATCATAGACACACCAGGCATCAAAGGTTTTGGTGTAGTAGATTTTTCTGACGAAGAAGTAGGTGATTTTTTCCCCGAAATATTTGCCTTAAAATCGTTGTGTAAATTCAGTAACTGTATTCACGTAAATGAACCCAAATGCGCCGTTAAAAAGGCTCTAGAAGAGGGTGAAATTGCAAATTCTCGGTACCGCAGTTACCTGCAAATACTTGCAGGAGAAGAAGAGCATTACAGGACAGATTTTTTCGAATAGATAGCATTCTTAACAACATTCCAATAACTCTCTAAAAATCATTTATTTAAATATATTTTGTTAAAAAAGTTAATTTTTTAGTTTTATTATTAAAAATAATGTCATTAATTAGCCAATATTATTTTTCCCCCTGCGTTCATAATTCTATGAATTTTTAATTTTTACTCAGCTTCAGGGTTGCGAATTTAATCCTAAGCTCTTTTAGGATGAAAGCAGTTATTCAAAGGGTACTTCAAGCCTCAGTTTCAATAGACGGAGAAATTTTCAGCCGGATCGATCAGGGTTTACTCGTTTTATTAGGAATTTCTAATGAAGATGACGAGAATGATATCGCATGGCTTTCCAAAAAAATTAGTCAATTAAGGATTTTTAATGACGAAAATGACGTGATGAATAAATCGCTCATTGATGTGAATGGCAACGCTCTTGTTGTTAGCCAATTTACTTTATTGGCGAGTACTAAAAAGGGTAATCGCCCTTCCTATATACAAGCAGCAGGTCCTGATATAGCTATTCCTCTCTATAAAAAATTTGTTGCTCAATTTGAAAGTGACCTAGGTCGAGAAATAAAAACGGGCATTTTTGGTGCCGACATGAAAGTTTCTCTGGTAAATGACGGGCCAGTAACCATAATAATTGACACCAAAAACAAAGAATAAATTTCAAATTCTATTATATGCAATCAAAGCGCATCCGACTACTTTTCTTTCTCCTTCCCATTTTAACTTTTTCACAAAACATTTATGACATTTCTCTCATCCCTGAAGACCTTAAAAAAGGTGCTTCTGCAGTTGTGCGATATGATGATTTGGAGGTGGAATTTTTAGCCCAAGACAAAATGGTTACTCGGGTAAAATTTGCCATTACTGTCTTTAACAAATCG
This sequence comes from Namhaeicola litoreus, assembly GCF_042679565.1. Lineage (NCBI taxonomy): Bacteria > Pseudomonadati > Bacteroidota > Flavobacteriia > Flavobacteriales > Flavobacteriaceae > Namhaeicola > Namhaeicola litoreus. The sequence continues at coordinate 220,334 of NZ_JBHTMY010000002.1, forward strand.
ATGGATGATTACAATTCGCTTTCCTTGGGATTTGACAATCAAAGTATAATTAAAAAAACAGAAATATTAATTTTTGATAAAGAAGGAAATCAGATCAAAAAAATTAAAAAAAGTGATTTTAAAGAATATGCTGCTGCAGATGGTTTTTCGCTTTATAACGACAATAAAATCCTAAACTACACCTATACGCCTACACAATACCCTTTTACAATAGAAAGATCTTATGAGATTCAAACAGAAAATACAGCATTTATACCTGCATTCATCGCGGTTGGAAGTTTTAGGACAAGTGTAGAAAAGTGTAAATATCAGATTACTTACCCTGCTGATATAGCTATTCAGCTAAAAGAGATAAATACAGAGGGATATAAATTTAAAAAAACAGTTGATAATCAATTAATTAGATATGAATTTGAAAACCTAAAAGCTATTGTTCCTGAAAGTTTGGGTCCAAAGTTAGAAGACATTGCTCCCATGGTGAAGCTAGCCCCAAACAAGTTTAGTTTGGCAGGAGTAGATGGTGAAGCTAATAATTGGTTGGAGTTTGGTAAATGGTACAGAGAGAATTTATTAGTTGGTCAAAATGTACTAAATCCTGCGACGGTTGCCACAGTTCAAGATTTAGTTAAAAATGTTGATGATCCGGTAGAAAAAGCCAAAAGAATCTATAAATATATGCAAGATAAAACACGGTATATCAGTATCCAAATTGGCATTGGAGGTTGGAAACCTATGCCTGCTATGGATGTAAATGCATTAGGATATGGAGATTGCAAGGCGCTCACTAATTACACATCCTCGCTCCTTCAAACAGTTGGCATAAACTCTTATTACACTGTAATTTGGGCCGACGAAAAAAAAGATTTTGATTCAGAAATTCCGGTAATGCAAGGTAATCATGCGATCTTGATGGTTCCTTTTGCAAAAGACACTGTGTGGCTAGAATGCACCAATCAAAAAGTTCCGTTTGGACATTTAGGGAATTTTACAGATGACAGGAACGCCCTGGTAATGACTGAAGAGGGAGGGAAAATAATCCGGACTAAATCATACAAAGCCCATGAAAACCTCCAGTACACCACGGGAAATTATAACATTGATGAACAAGGAAACCTTTCAGCCCAACTAAAAATTGAAACAAAAGGAGCTCAACTCGATGATCATTACTTCACGGCAGACCTCGAACCATTGGACAAGGAACGGTACTATAAAAAATACTTTTCAGAAATCAACAATATTAAACTCAATAAAGTTCATCCATCGATGGATTATTCGAACGGATCCTTTTTAGAAAATCTCTCATTTGACGCAAAAAAATACGGCATGAATGCAGGAAATAGAATGCTCATAAGATTAAATGCGTTTAATTTAATGACTTCAATTCCTAGAAAAGAAGAAGATCGAAAGTTTCCATTCATTTTAAAAATGGGCTATCAGGACATTGATGAAGTTGTGGTTCAAATACCAGAAACCTTTAGAATTGAAGCTTTGCCCGAAACAAAAACGATATCTACTCTATTCGGCACCTATTCTCTTTCCATTGAAAAGATAAATGAACACGAGGTTAAATATACCCGGTCTTTAACCATGAAAGAAGGAAAATATGAAGCCAAAAAATATGAGGAATACCTAGAATTTAGAAAACATATCCTACAAATCGATAACTCTAAAATTGTCATCATAAAATCAAATAATTCATGAGAAACTCCTTTTTATTCATTGCCTTCACCCTCATAATTTCTTTTAATCTAATAGCCCAAGACATAAAATTTGGAAAAATAAGTAAGGAAGAACTTGAGGAGAAATTTTATCCCCAAGACACATCTGCCAATGCTGTTGTTCTTTATAAAAACAGAGAAAGCTATTTTACTTATAATGATAATATGGGTTGGATATTACATACCAAAGTACATGAAAGAATCAAAATATATAACAAGAATGGTTTCGATTCAGCCACAAAAAAAGTAAGGTTATATTTTGATAATGGAGAAAATGAGTCTATTTCTATCAAAGCTTTTACCTATAACTTAGAAAATGGGAAAGTAGAAAAAACCAAACTAGAAAAAGATGGTATCTTTTCAGAAGAAATTTCAGAAAAATGGGAAAGTAGAAATTTTACATTACCAAACTTAAAAGACGGGAGTGTTGTAGAGTGGGAATATACCATTGACTCACCATTTTATACCCATATTGATGATGTAATTTGTCAGTACAAAATTCCTATCAAAAAGCTTGAAGTTAGAGTTAAGGTACCCGAATTTTTAGAATTTAAAGTAACACCTAGTGCATATTATCCTATTTCCTTTCAAGTAGGAAGCGATAGTCAAACTGTTAACTACTCTGAAAAAACAAGAACAAGTTATGGTTATGGAGGAGGAGTAACTTCGTCAAAAGTTAATTATGGAAGTGCACAAATACAAGAAAAAACCTATACGGTAAATCAAGAAAATATTCCCGCTTTAGTGGAAGAGCCTTACATAAGTTCTTTAGATAATTATCGCGCTTTGTTAGATTTTGAGATCTTGGCCTACAGACCTACAAATGGTGTCCCAAAGTTTTATAATTCTAGTTGGGAAGATGTTGTTAAAACAATTTATGACAGTGATCGTTTTGGGGGCCAACTCAAAAGATCGAATTATTTTAAAGACGATCTCGAAAAAATCCAAGCCGCTACAAACAATCAGAACGAACTAATAATAGGCGTTTTTGAATTTTTAAAACAAAAGTTTAGTTGGAATGAGAATTTTGGCTATTATACTTCGGTAGGAGGAATAAGATCTGCCTACCAGGAAGGCACGGGCAATGTTGCGGATATAAACCTGACCTTAGTAGCCATGTTACAAGAAGCAAATATAAGCGCCCACCCTGTTTTGCTGAGTACAAGAAGCCATGGGATTCCTATGAATCCAACACATGAAGGTTTTAATTATGTTATTGCCGGAGTAGAAATAGCAGGAAACTATATTTTAATGGATGCTACAGATAAACATGCGGTGCCCAATTTATTACCCGTTAGAGACCTCAATTGGTTTGGAAGGGTGGTAAAAGAGGATGGTAGTTCTGTTCAAATACCATTATATCCATCAGAACATAGTGAGAAAAATATAAAACTTTCTTGTAATATTAATACTGATGGTAGTATTGATGGCACAATGATCGCAAATTTGTCTTCCGTTAATGCAATGATATTTCGCGAAAAATATGAAACGCTAACAGAAGAAGAACAGAAAACCAAAATAGAATCTGAGTTTACAAACTTTGAAATTGAACAATTAAGAATAAATAACTTAGATAACAACTATAAAAATATCCAAGAATTAGTAAAATTTAGTGCTGTTAACCAAGTTGATTTGATCAATGATAAAATTTATTTTTCTCCCCTTTTGTTTCTTACTGAAAGTGAAAGTCCATTTAAACTTGATGAAAGAAATTTTCCTGTAGATTTTGCTACTCCTTGGATAGAAGATTATCGAATTTCAATTAAAATACCTCAAGGATACACAGTTGAATCTGTACCTGAAGAAATGGCCATTGGATTGTCCTCAAATCTCGGTTCATTTATCATAAAAACTGAAATTAATCAAAATAAAATTGAAGTTATTTATCAGGCTAAAATAAATAAGGCAGTCATTCCATCCATTGTTTATCCAGAATTAAAGAAACAATACGACATGGCAATTGCTAAACAACAAGAAAAAATTGTCATTTCACCTGCTATCCCCTAATTAAATCAAAAATGCCATCCTAAAGGATGGCATTTTAACAATTGCAATTCTTATCGCAACTACCTTTATTTTTTTCTTTTTTAAAGAAGAATTTTTTTATTAAAAATCCTGCAGCGAGAATTAATAAACCATATGCCAAAATAGTCTGCCACATTAGTTCAACAAATTAAAAGTGATCCATGCTGTGATATAGGCAATAAGCCCCATACCTATTAATTGTAGTAATGGCCATTTCCAACTATTTGTTTCTTTTTTAACAATAGCTAGGGTACTCATGCATTGCAATGCAAATGCATAGAAAACCAATAAAGACATGCCAACGGCAAGATTAAATCTCTTTTCACCTGTCTCAGGATTGATCTCATTCGCCATTTTTTGTTTGATGGTACTCGCTTCTTCGTCTTGATCGCCAACACTATAGATAGTGGCCAACGTTCCTACAAATACTTCTCGCGCCGCAAATGAAGAGATAAGTGCAATACCAATTTTCCAATCATAACCTAATGGAGCAATGGCAGGTTCAATAGCTTTTCCCATCACACCTATATAACTATTTTCAAGTTTGTAGGCAGCTAACTCATTTTCATAATTGTCATCTGTTGGAGTTATAGACGATTCTTTTTGGAGGTTTTCCTCTGCATTTTTAAAGTTAGCTGGTCCGTTGGAAGCCAAAAACCATAAAATGATCGATATAGCCAAAATAATCTTACCGGCTCCAAAAACAAAAGCTTTACTTTTTTCATAAACTGTATAAAAAACATTTTTCAGGGAAGGAAGTTTATAGTTGGGCATTTCAATTAAAAACAAACTTTCTCCTTTTACTTTTAAAACTCTGTGTAAAAAATATCCGGTGATAATGGCCGAGGCAAAACCGAGGAGATACAAGGCGAAAAGTGTTAAACCCTGTAAGCCAAAAAATCCAAAAACTCTTTTTGGTGGAACTACCAGAGCTATGATAATAGCATATACTGGTAATCTGGCGGAACATGTGGTAAAAGGTGTTACCAAAATCGTGATTAATCGCTCCTTCCATCCATTGATATTTCTTGCCGACATGATGGCTGGAATAGCACACGCTGTACCAGAAATAAGGGGTACCACACTTTTACCACTCATTCCAAATTTTCGCATAATTTTATCCATCAAAAAAACGACACGACTCATATATCCTGTTTCTTCCAAAATGGCAACAAATAAAAACAAGATGGCTATCTGTGGAATAAAAATGACTATTCCACCGATTCCGGGTATGATGCCGTCAGCTAATAAACTCGTAAAAATTCCTTCAGGCAAATGATTATTTATCCAGGAACTAAGATTGGCAAAAAATGAATCAATTAGATCCATGGGGTAGCTTGCCCAATCAAACACAGACTGAAAAACTAAAAAGAGAATCAATGCAAAAATGACATAGCCAAAAAAGCGATGTGTAAGAATTCTATCTAATCTACTTCTCAAATCTTTGGCAAGTGAAATATCTTGATGGTAGGTTTCTTTGAGAATATGATTTATTTTCTGATACCTTAAAACTGTTTCTTTATGTTGATGCTTTTTGAGTAATTCTTTAGAGGTTTTAAAAGAGTCTATTTTAGCTTGTTCTTCCTCATTTAAACGCAATGCACCCGTTTGTGTCACTTTTAACCAAGCGTGATAAACAGGTTTTTCGGGAAACGCCTCTCTTAACTTATCAAAAAAACCTTGGTCAATTCGATCTGCCATATCCGCAAAGGGAAATTTTTCGGCTTGATCGTAATTTGTAATTGCTTCTTTTAATAGTTCTATACCTTCACCTTTTCTGGCACTAATCAAAACAACTTTGGATTGCAGGAGTTCTTCCAACTTTGGCACATCGAGGAAAATTCCTTTATGTTTCATCACATCAGCCATATTCACTACCAAAATCGCGGGTATTTCCAAATCTTTAATTTGAGAAAAAAGCAGCAAATTTCTTTTTATATTTTCAATATCTGCAATAACCACCACAAGATCAACTTCATCTAAAGAGTCTGCAGTATGTAACAAGGTTTCTAAAACAATATGCTCATCTATAGAGTTAGGATTCAAACTGTAAGTTCCTGGTAAATCAATAATGGTTGCTTGAAGTTCTTCGTTGAGTTTGAGTTTACCGGTTTTTTTTTCAACTGTAATTCCGGGATAGTTCCCAACTTTTTGTTTTAAGCCGGTTAATTGGTTAAATAGGGAAGTTTTACCAGTGTTTGGATTACCCACGAGGGCAACTTTTATGGTTTTTACATCTCCCATAAAAATTACATTTTGGTAACCAATATTTTCTGTGCAGTTTCTTTTCGAATCGCTAAATGACTCCCGTTTACTCTGATATAAAGTGGATCTTTGAGCGGTGCCACCTGAATCAACTCAACATCAATTCCAGGTAAACATCCCATTTCGAGTAAAGGCAAAGGAATTGCGTCGAAATTCATTTCTTGAATTAAGGCCTTTTCTCCAACAATAAGATTTGCAATACTAAATTCCAATTTATTTAGACTGATTAAAAATATACTGCGAAAGTACGGAAAATTATCTTTTTTAAACTGACTTTTATCAGTCTGAAAAAGTTAAAAAAAAGACTATTCACTTTCTTCTTTCTTAAGAATAGCGATATCATTTATAATTCGCTCCATTTCAGCTTTATCGGTTCCATCATAAAAGCCTCTTATTTGCTTTTTCTTGTCGACTAAAATAAATTGCTCGGTATGAATAAAGTCTTGATCACCTCCATCACCTTCGTCTAAAACAGCAAAATATGATTTTCTAGCAAGGTTATAGATGTGTTTTTTATCCCCGGTGGTCAAATCCCACTTACCATCAATGGCACCTTTCTTTTCTGCATAATCTTTTAACATGGGTACACTATCCATTACTGGTGTTACAGAATGAGATAAAAACTTTATCTCATCATCATCAATAAAATAGTTCTGTAATTCAGACATATTGACCGCCATTACAGGGCAAATCGTCTGACAGCGCGTAAAGAAGAAATCTGCGACATAAATTTTGTCTTTAAAATTTTCTTGCGTGATTGTATTACCATTTTGATTAACCAAAGTAAAATCACCAATCTTGTGATTTTTTGTAATATGTTTTAGCTGATCATCAACTAGTCTTGGATTTACATCCGCAGGATTGTAAACAGGTAAAACTGTTTTTGGTTTCGACAAGAAATATAATACAGGAATAAAGAAAAGGGCAAAAAAGAATAAAAAGATTAAAGTTGACTTCGATTTTTTGAAAAATTTAATTAATTCCATTCTTGTTATATTTGTGAAAAATTGCTGTAAGTTGCGAGAACAAAATTACTTACTTATTCCTAAAAAGCTTTTATGTTTTTTGATCTTATTTTCGGAAATAATATCGGCTCAGGAAACATCTGTTTCGGACTCTACGGATCTTCTATCCCAAAAAGAAAAACTATCGGCTTCTAATAAGATAGCTTTTAAAGCAAATCCAAATACAAGCGATTACGACATTTATTACCACAAACTTAATTGGAAAGTAGATCCTGCAAAAGCTGAAATTGCAGGTAGAATTACAACCTGTTTTAGTGCCAAAGAAAATCTCGATCAGATTACTTTCGATTTGGCCGATAATTTAATCGTGTCAGAAGTAAGGCAAAGAGGGGTTAATCTGTCATTTATTCAAAATTCTTTAGACGAATTGGTTATTGAACTTCCCAAAACTTTAGAACTAAATCAAAAAGATTCAGTAACTATAATCTATTCTGGCAATCCTGTAAGTTCTGGTTTTGGATCGTTTGAAATAACCCAACATAACGGAACGCCAATACTTTGGACTTTATCTGAACCTTACGGTGCAAAAGGTTGGTGGCCCTGTAAACAAGATCTCAACGATAAAATTGATTCAATCGATATTTTTATAGAGCATCCCAGTAAGTACAAAGCGGCCTCTAACGGATTGTTGATTTCCGAAAAAATTGAGGGTAACTCTACCCTAACCCACTGGAAACACAAATATCCTATACCAGCCTATTTAATTGCGATCGCAGTTACAAATTATGTAGCCTACGTAGATCTTGTTGAAAACGAACCTTATGAAATTTTAAATTACGTCTATCCTGAAAATGAAGTTTCTCGAAGAAATGCAACTGCGGTGACACCAAGTTTGATGAAATTATTTTCCGAGTTGATCGAACCCTATCCTTTTTCAAAAGAAAAGTACGGTCATGCAGAATTTGGTTGGAGTGGCGCCATGGAGCACACTACCATGTCGTTTATGGGAAGCTGGGGTAGATCGATCATTGCTCATGAATTAGCACACCAATGGTTTGGCAATAAAGTAACCTGTGGATCTTGGCAAGACATTTGGCTAAATGAAGGTTTTGCTTCTTATATGGAAGGAATTACCATAGAAAATTTAGACGGTCCTGCGGCCGCCGCTAGTTGGAGAAGAAGTTTAATCAACAATATTACCAGTGTTTCTGGAGGATCTGTTTTTGTGAAAGATACTAGCTCTGTTAATCAGATTTTTAACAGTCGATTATCATATAGAAAAGGAGCGATGGTTTTACATATGTTGAGATACAAATTAGGGGATGAAACGTTTTTTGATGCAATAAGATCCTATTTAAACGATCCAAAACTTTCCTATGGCTATGCAAAAACAGGAGATCTAATCGCTCATGTTGAAGAAAAAAGCAATCAGGATTTGACAGAATTTTTCGCAGATTGGTTTTACGGGGAAGGATATCCGGAATATAAGATCAGTTGGTTTCAAGATGATAAAAACAGATTGAGCATTACAGTAAATCAATCGCAATCACATCCTTCAGTATCGTTTTTCGAAATGCCCTTACCTGTTCGAATTAAGGGTACAAATGGAGAATCAGAAATTCTACGATTAGAAATATCAGAAAACGGACAGACCTTTGATCTCGATGTTCCCTTTTTAATTAGTGAAATTGATATTGATCCTGAAAATAATATCATCTCGAAAAATAATTCTTCTATACTTGGTATTCATGGAGAGGTTCTTAAAAATCAAATTTCTATTTATCCAAATCCTGTTCAGAGCACACTTTTTATAAAAAATGAAAGTTCCGCAGAAATTTATAAAATTGCTATCTATAACATGCTTGGAAAGGAAATCATGAAAGAACAAAATAATTTTACTAAAATTAATATAGAAAAGCTCCAACCTGGAGTCCATTTACTTTGGGTTCAAACTTCACGGGGTAATTTTCATAAAACCATTATCAAATCCTGAGGAATCAATGGGTTTGTTTTAACACACTTTTCTAAAAAGCGAACTCCCATTTTCAATTGAAAAACCTTACATTTGTGCGATTTTCAACTATTTAAGTTTATAAATGGATACATACATAAAAATTGCTCAATTTCTGTTAAGTTTATCGTTATTGATCGTATTACATGAATTGGGTCATTTTATCCCTGCAAAAATTTTCAAAACACGCGTAGAAAAATTTTATCTCTTCTTCGATTATAAATTCTCTCTCTTCAAAAAGAAAATTGGCGAAACCGTTTATGGTATAGGCTGGATTCCTTTGGGTGGTTATGTGAAGATAGCCGGAATGATTGACGAAAGTATGGATAAAGAGCAAATGCTAAAACCACCACAACCATGGGAGTTTCGTTCTAAACCGGCTTGGCAAAGACTGATTATCATGCTAGGTGGTGTAACCGTAAATTTTCTCCTTGGTATTTTTATCTATACAATGATTTTAAATGTATGGGGAAATGATTTTATTGCTCCAGACGGTGTAAAAAATGGATTTGCAGTCACTGAAGAATTCAAAACATTTGGGTTTCAGGATGGAGATAAAATCTTAAAAGTAAATGGGGAAGTACCAATGGATGTAAGCAATATCAATCATCATTTATTGTTGAGAGAGATCAATGATATTGAAGTTGAACACCCTAATGGAGACATAGAGTCAATTCAAATTCCGGAAGACATAGGTCTTAGGATATGGACTTCTGGTGATATGGAACCGTTTAAAATAATCTTTGATCCTATTATTAATGAAGTGGCTCCCGATAGTCCGGCAGAATTAGCCGGTGTTGAAGCCGGTGATGAAATCATGGCGGTAAATGATCAAGAAATAGTATCATGGCCAGAGTTTACAAAACTTGTTGGAAGCCATGTAGGCACTGAGCCACTAAAGCTATCGTTAAAAAGAGACAGCGGCATATACGAAGTGAACGTTCTGCCAAATGAAGATAAAATCATTGGGGTCAATTATGATTTTACAACCTCTGTGACACCTGGACATCAGGATTATGGCTTTTTTGAAAGTGTTCCTCTTGGATTTGATAAAGCATATTGGACTTTAAAAGATTACATTTCTCAGTTCAAGTATGTATTTACAAAAAAAGGAGCAACTAGTTTAGGTGGGTTTATAACCATTGGAAGTATTTTTCCAACAACCTGGGATTGGCAAAAATTTTGGGAAATCACCGCGTTTTTATCCATCATGTTGGCATTCATGAACTTATTACCTATCCCGGCTTTAGACGGCGGCCATGTAGTTTTTACTTTATATGAAATGATAACGGGGCATAAACCAAGTGATAAATTTTTAGAATATGCTCAAATTACAGGTTTCGTTATTTTAATGGGACTTCTACTATTCGCCAACGGGAATGATATTTATAAATGGTTAACAGGAAAGTTCTGATGGGATCGATTTCTTTTTATCTTTAATAGATTCTAATTCGAGTTATCTAAATAAAAAAACTCCATCAAATTGATGGAGTTTTTTTTATTATAAAGAAGTAATTACTTAATCTACAAGAATAATAATTTTGTTATCATTTAATTCGACAGTACCACTTTGAATTGGCAACACCATCGCACCATTATCACCTTTACTAAACTTATTTTGATAAGCCTCTGCAATGGCTGTATTGCCTTTTATCTTCACATTTCCTTCCTGCAACAAAGATACGATTGGTGCGTGGTTGTTTAACATCTGAAACTCACCCATAACACCGGGAACTGTTACAGATTCAACTTCACCTTTAAATATACTTGCCTCAGGCGTTACAATTTCTAAAAACATACAGTTTATTTTAAGCGTCAGCTAACATTTTTTCTCCAGCTTCGATAGCTTCTTCAATCGTTCCTTTTAGGTTGAAAGCAGCTTCTGGATACTTATCTAATTCACCGTCCATGATCATATTAAAACCTTTAATGGTATCTTTAATATCAACCAACGAACCAGGAATTCCTGTAAATTGCTCCGCTACATGGAAAGGTTGTGATAAGAATCTCTGAACTCGTCTTGCTCTATGAACAATAAGCTTATCTTCTTCACTTAATTCTTCCATACCTAAAATGGCGATGATATCTTGTAATTCTTTATACTTCTGAAGAGTCTCTTTTACTCTTTGTGCCGTATTATAATGCTCCTCCCCCAAAACTTCTTTACTCAAAATTCTAGAAGTAGAATCTAATGGATCTACCGCTGGATAAATACCTAACTCGGCAATTTTTCTAGACAATACAGTTGTTGCATCTAAGTGAGCAAATGTGGTTGCAGGCGCAGGGTCTGTCAAGTCATCTGCTGGTACATAAACCGCTTGTACGGAAGTAATAGAACCATTTTTTGTTGAAGTAATTCTTTCTTGCATAGCACCCATTTCCGTAGCCAATGTAGGTTGGTAACCAACGGCAGAAGGCATACGACCTAAAAGTGCAGATACCTCTGAACCAGCTTGAGTAAAACGGAATATATTATCAATAAAGAATAAAACATCTTTTCCTTGACCTTCTCCGGCTCCATCCCTAAAATATTCAGCGATAGTTAAACCAGATAATGCAACTCGCGCACGTGCTCCAGGAGGTTCATTCATCTGTCCGAAAACGAATGATAATTTTGAATCCTTTAATTGACTCTCGTCAACTTTTTCAAGGTCCCATCCCCCTTCTTCCATAGATTTGTTGAATTCTTCTCCGTATTTAATAATACCCGATTCCAACATTTCTCTCAACAAGTCATTTCCTTCACGGGTACGCTCTCCAACTCCGGCAAACACAGATAATCCACCGTGTCCTTTCGCGATATTATTGATCAATTCCTGAATTAATACAGTTTTACCAACACCAGCTCCTCCAAAAAGTCCGATTTTTCCTCCTTTGGCATAAGGCTCGATCAAATCGATTACTTTGATACCGGTAAAAAGAACCTCAGTAGAGGTAGAAAGGTCTTCAAATCTTGGCGCTGCGCGGTGAATAGGTAATCCATTATCACCATCCTTAGGTAAGGCTTTTAATCCGTCAATCGGATCTCCATTTACATTAAATAGTCTTCCATAAATTTCAGTTCCTACAGGAATTTTTATTGGACTACCTGTTGCTACTACCTCATGACCTCTACTCAAACCGTCAGTAGAATCCATCGCAATACATCTTACGATATCCTCTCCTGTGTGCTGCTGAACTTCTAGTACTAACTTAGAACCATCTTCTCTGGTAATTTCTAAAGAGTCATAAATCTTTGGTAATTCAGATTCTGAAGAAAATGACACATCGATAACCGGGCCAATAATTTGAGCGATCTTACCTGTTGTTTTTGCCATTATTTGTAAAAATTAATTTTTGTTAACTATCAGACAACTAAACTGTAAAGCTTATTTAGCGCCTATTTTTCGAGGTGCAAAGATACTGTTTTAAAACAAATGGAAAAACATTTTTATCTTATTTTTTGAGTGCTAGAATATATTGAGCCACAGCCATTTTAGCTTCTTCTGAAAGATAATCTTGTGGAGGCATTTCAGGGTAGTCATCACGCACTTTTTTTGGCTTTGTAATGTAGTCAACAATTCCTTGTGGGTTGTTGTGGTAAATTGCCTGAATAGCATTCACCGGCACACCAATCAAGCGAATATCGTACGCATGGCAACCAGAGCAAATTCCATAATATGTCATTTCTCCTAATTCTAAAGCGGTAATTTCTTTTGGTTCAACCGGATGATCTAACATAAATGATTGAACATGCGCGGTACTGGTAATCTTCGGTTCTTCAAAATCTCCCAATCCAAATGTTCGGTATCGTTGTTTGTCTCTTATTGTACTGCCTTGACCTCCGCCAATCGCCAAAATATCAGGACCTTTTGAGGATAATTGTGTCATCATCAAGGCTTTTAATTCACCAACAGGTGCATTCCCATTATTGATCATAAAATTGTCCAGAATTGTTATTCGATCAGGGTTGGGTTCTGAATCAGGATCATTAGATGCTTTTGCTCCCCCATTTGCAAAATCTGTGATGATAATTCCTGCATTATTATTGCCGGAAATGATATTGTTTTCGATAATCACATCGTCTGCCGCCATGACTAAAATCCCTGTCCCCGGAGGTATACCCGACACAATGGAACCAGGAGCACCAAAATTTGCGTGGTTATTTTCAATCACAAAATTATCTCTGATAATTACATCATAAGTTGTTTTGATGGGTAAACCGGGAGTAATAAAAGCCAGAATTCCTCCAGTATTGTTATAGGCATAGTTATTTTCTACCAAGGCATGACGCGAATTTTCAATTTCGATTCCCGCCACGTTCTCAAAAACCTTGTTGTGCTTTACATCAACATTATCACACATCCCGATATAGATCGCAGCATCTTCAATTCCGGACAATATATTATGTTCTACGATACCATTTTTTCCATACTGAGGGAAAATTCCATAAACACCTGTATCAATGATCCAATTATTTCTAATCACAAAATTATTGCCTGCTTGCCCCATAATTCCGTTTCCTTTGTAATTGATAATCTTAAAATTTTCGATCTGTATACCATTTCCGGAATACAAAAAAGCATCATTCAATTCTTTTTTCCCATCTAAAACAGGCCATGCTCCCTCTTCAATTATTCCCTGAAAAGAGATATTATCTTTGTCGATATATAACGTTTCTGAATAAATCCCTGGGTATACACGTATTAAATCGCCTGGATTAGCTTTTTTTACAGCATCCTGAATTTTTGATCCATTTTTCACTTCGTGGATTTCTCCATTAAATTCGATGGAGGTATATCCATTAGTTAAAGAATCTGAAGAACTATGCTGTTCAGGTCGAAAGAGCACATTAGATGTTGGGAGGGGCGCTGACTTTTTCTTTACACCGAAAATTGTTTTGCCCAGAAATACACCAATGACTAAAATAATTAAACTGAAAATAATTTTTTTTAACATACTAAACTTTTTTAGGATATCGGAAGTCCAGACGGAACTTTCTTTGGAATTTCAGGCATAAATGTTTCATCCGTTAAGGTTTTTAAAAAATCATGAATTCTCTCGACCTCCTCGTCGCTCAATTGAGGCTCCCAAATATGCCAATGAAGATATAAATTTTCTCCTTTTGGAACGGCATGTCCCCTTCCTTTTGTATAAAATGCAATGGCCTCTTTTAGCGTTTTAAAATGTCCTGAATGCATGTACGGTGCAGTTTTTTCAATATTCCTCAAACTGGGCACCTTAAACCCACCTCTCATGGTAGCATCATTAAATGTTTCCTGAGCACCTTCATCGAAAAAATCGGCATTTGGTTCAGGACTTCCAATGACGGCAATCTGTTGATTTGAAAACAGCGGTGGCGTATGACACTCTGCACATCGCGCCACAAAAGATCTAAAAATATTCATTCCCTCAATTTCCTTTTCATTTAGCGCATTGGCAAACCCATGAGCATATTGATCGTACCTGCTGTTCAAACTAATCAGGGAAGTTTCAAAAGCAGTGATGGCCGTAAAAACTTCATTCATTTGAATAGAATCCTTTTCATTTTTAGTTCCAAATGCCTCTCTAAATAACTGCCTGTATTCTTTTGATAGATTTAATTTCTTCAAAATTTCCTCAGAAGTAGAAGCCATTTCATGTGGTGAAAAAAGCGGTCCTTGCATTTGTTCCTCGAGAGAATTGGCTCTGGCATCCCAAAAGAGTCTTTTCAAATAAGCCACATTCCAAAGGCTTGGTGCTGACCTTTCTAAAACTGCACCGTTCATTCCTTCTGATTTTGCTTTACCGTCGCTAAAGCCGAGTTCAGGATTATGACAAGAAGCACATGAAATTTTGTTATCACTAGATAAGATGGGATCAAAAAATAAATACCTGCCTAAATCCATTTGTTGTGGACTAAAGCCATCTCGCACCTCTGGTAAGCCAATTTTTAACCCACCTAGACCTTTATTATTTGGAGAATCATATTGCATGTACAAATTGACATTCTCACATTTATTTTCTTTGGTAAGCTTAAATCCGGGAGGACAAGTTGCACATAAACTAAAATAATTATTATTGCTATCTTGAAATTTTTTATACGCTGTTGGTGTTTTATCAAACAAAAAGACGAACAAGAAAACAATCCCGATAATAAAAATAGAAATCGTAAAAAAAATCCTATTCATTCTAAGAATACTTTAAACGAAAAAGGCACCCATCGGCGCCTTTTCTTATTGTAATGCTGGGTTATAATTGGTGGGGTATTCTCCCACATCGACCAATTCACCGGCTTCCTCAAAATTAGAACCATAGGTTTTATCTATGGCTTTCATCATTTCATTTGCAACAAGACCATATCCCCTGGCAGTTAAATGTACTCCGTCTAATGAAAATGCTCCTCCCCTTACTAGATCAGAAGTAAGAATATAATTACCGCTCTCTATACCGGATGTTGACAATTGTTTTAATAAAGTATTTGCATCTACAAATGCTAGACCTGCATTATCTGCCGCTGATTTAATAACATTGTTAAAACGATCTGTCGCATTTTTGACTTCTTCCTGCTCTGAGGGTATTAATACCCAATTATCGCGTAAAGGATAAGTAACACCATTGACCGCTAATTGTCCAGCTTGTTGAGCAGGTACTCCCAAACCAACCAACTGTTGGAAGTATTGTGTATTTACTGTAGCAATAATGGAAGAACTAGGCAATGACAACAAGTCATTTTGATTTGCTTGCCTTGATTGACCAAACTGACTAGATAATAAAAAAGCCGTTTGCTGATCTAAACCTCCAGCCATTAAAACTTGCATTAACTGGGCTGAAATATCTGTTAATGATTCGTCATAGATTAAAACTGGACTAGCCTGTGTTTCAGAATAAACTACTGAACGCTCTGGAACACCCAAAAAAGCAAAAGCTTGATTCAATTGCGCAAATGTTTGATTTAATAAAGGTATTTGAGCAGCGAAATCCGGATTTGAAGGACTTAATGGATTGTATGGAACTGTAGTAAAAAAAGGAATTGTTGTTACATCTGGTATATTGGCCATTACACCTTTAGCACCTTGAGATGTTAAGGTAGTTACAATGGCACTAATAGAACCATTAAATGTTGCATCATCAGTGATAGGATTTGATCCATCACCTCCTGTTGTGGCATAACCTAAGACATCATTATTTCCAACCCATAAAGTAAAAAAGGTGGGATTGAGCGCCATCGCATCTGCAATTACACTAGTATTAGGGTTTGAAGCCATTCTTACAAAGTAAGGATTGGCTAATCCTTGTTGTAAACCTGCAATATTACCATAACCAGGCGCCAATAAATGAAAACTTTTTGCTCCTGGCACACCCATATTATTGTAGGGGCCTGCTTGAATATTTGACACTTCGGTTGTTGGTGTGCCCGGTAGCACCTGAGGACCAGAACCGTTAAAAAACAATCTAGGATTGGAAATCACATTTCCTCCCAAAAGAAGTCCGCCAACATTATCATTAGTTAGTGGTTGTGTAAATTCTCCTCCGCCGACTAAAGCAAACTTTTCTGCCAAAATATTGGGAAAAGAATTGTTTTGTGCAGCAATAAAAAGTGCATTATCTGTAAAGCCTGCAGTTAAAGAATTGCCTAAAGAGACATAAGTATTAAAATCGGCTGAACCCGGTACCAGCGCAACTTTTTTATCCGATGGATTATCATCATCATCGTCACAAGCTACAAAAGCGAATAAAAATAAAAGTAGCCACGTATATTTTAATTTAAAACTCATAAGAATTATTTTAATAGTTAATTAGAAATTGCCAACAACCCAAGATACATAATACTGCGAACCAACGAATCCTGTACCAAACGCGGTAAAGTAATCTTGACCAAAGATATTGGATGCCCCAACTTTGATAGTCGATTTGAGCGATGGCATTGCATAGTTTACCTGTGCATCCATGGTGTGGTAAGCAGGAACGTCTCCATCCCCAAAAGTACCTTGCCAGAAATAAGCATCACTCCATCTCCAGGCAATATTAAAACCTAAGTTTTCATAAACATTCGCATTACCGAACATCATTTTCACCTTGTGTTCTGGGGTGTTAAAACTAGTTCTGAAATCAGGGTATTTTTCCTGGTCAAAATCTTGTTTTGCATATGTGTAGTTACCAGATATATCATAATTACCAAAAACTTTGGTCGAAAGTGATATAGATCCACCATAAGAATTTACGTCGGCATCAGAATTTGTATAGGTTTGATAAACTTCAAAATCTCCAAATTGCAAGGCAGCCAAGGATAAAGCATTATCCCCCACAGTGCCGTATAAGGGAACAAGGACATTTTCATTAGAAATGAAATCTTTATACTTGTTATAATAGGCGTTTAAATCAACGATGACCCTATTAAATTTCCCTCTATAGCCTAATTCAAATGAAGTTACCTGTTCTGGTTTTACCAAATTGATATTTGAGGCTTGAGGGGCACCGGCCTGGACTGAACTTACCGTAAATGAATTTTCATAGGCTTGTCTTCCTACAACATTTACTTGAGCTGGAACCCCCAAATTTTGACCACTTTGTGAAACATCGTAAGTTCTTACATCACGGTCTAAATTTGTTTTGGCAGCTCCAACAAGAACTGCGGCACCTGCATCCAAACCAATGAATAAATCTTGTGTAGTAGGATTTCTGAATCCTGTTTGAATAGATCCTCTAAAATTGTGATTTTGAGTCTCACCAGCGGTATAACCGAGAGAAAGTCTTGGTGAAAAGAAACCATCAAACAATTCAGATTTATCATAACGTACAGAAGCAGTAAGTTTTAATCGTTCTTCGGCTAAGAACTTTTTCTGTAATTGCGTATAAGCACCGTATTCTGAATAGTCAATTGGTCCATCCTTATCTGTATAAATAGAACCTTTTGAATTTAATTCATACATTCTATAAGACCCACCAACTTGAATATCTGCCCAATCCCATAAATGGCTAAAATTATAATTTGCATCACCGTGATAAAACTTTGATTCATCCTGAAATTTAGATCCTGTACTAAAATCCGGATCTTTTATGATCTCGTTAAATGCATTCTTGAATTCCGGTGATCCCGGTTCAAATCGGCCAGTATCCGCAGCGGCTCTAGCAGCCTTGTGGGCTTCATCTTCAGTCGCTCCTCCCAATGTTGCCCCAGCGAATGTATTGATATACTCTCCAAACCACTGTCTGTCTGATTTCCAGCGTCTGTTGATATTAACCCCTGTAAACACCATATCATATGAGTCTCCAGCGTCATCAGCAACAACATATCCTCTAACAAAGAAATTGTTACTTCTCACCTCAATTTTATGCTGCTGCATATTAAAGTTTTTAATATTGTATCGGTTCGTTCCTTGGTAGATGGTATTTCCAGACCCGTATTTTCCTACATAAGAAAACTCAATATCATTTTCCCAAGGTCTGATATACACACCCCAATCAGCCTTAAAGCTTTCTGCATTATAATTGGTTAGAGTAGTTTCACGGTAACCTGTTCGACTTACCACGACATCTGGAATTATGCCAAGACCACCAGAAGCTGCTCTGATGTTTGTTGATACTTCATCTCCATATACATTCAGACCATCGTAGTTATAGTCTTCTCTTGTATTTCCTTTGATAAATCTATCTACCATGTTGTCGGCATGCCAGTCTGTTCCTTTTAAATATCCAATGTTAATTTTTGCAGCAATTTTTTCATTGAATTTAACACCATATCTTGCACTAACATCGTAAAAGAAATTGGTTCCTGCCACATCTTGCGAAGTTACGCCTGCTTTTACACTGGCACTTACACCGTGGAAATCAAACGGATTTTTACTCGTCATGAAGAGAATTCCATTAAAGGCGTTGGCACCGTAAAGGGCTGAAGATGCACCTGGCAGTAATTCTATACTGTGCACATCTGTTTCTGTCATTCCCAATAAATTTCCTAAAGGAAAGTTCAATGCCGGTGCAGAATTATCCATTCCGTCCACCAACTGCATAAAACGTGTATTAGAAAAAGTCGAAAAACCTCTTGTGTTAATCGATTTAAACGTCAAACTGTTGGTATTGATATCTACCCCTTTCAAATTTTCAAGTCCATCATAAAAATCTGGTGAAGCAGTATTTTTGATATCTTTTAAAGACATCGTCTCTACTGTTACGGGTGATTCAAATATTCTTTCAGGTGTTCTCGACGCAGAAACGACTACTTCATCTAAAGTAGTTTGACTTTCTTGTAAAACGATTGTAATTTCTTCGTCCGCATTCGTTACCTCGTATGTATTGCGATCGTAACCAACCGAAGTAAATTCTAGTGTAAATGGTGGTGTCGCGGTCGTATTTACTGAAAATAACCCGTCAAAATCAGTTGAAGCACCCGTAGATCCTCCAATAATTTTTACATTCACGCCGGGTATCGGCTCATTATTTACGGCATCGACTACTTTTCCGGATACTTGCGTTTGAGCGTACGTAATCGCAAAAGCGAAAAAGGCCATCAATGTCAATAAGATAGATTTCATATAGTTCAAATTGTAGTTAAAGTGGCGAAAAATACAATTTTTTCGGAATATCGTGATTATCCTATGATAAAAATCAGGAAAAAATAAAATTATTTACCTTAATTATGACATTCATAATTTATTTTATGATCAGTTTCCTTGTAGAATTTTGATTTCCTCTTGAGACTTTAACAAAATAAATCCCTTTCCCAACTCCTGGAATTAGGATTTTCTCTCTAAATAGAATTTCCTGTGTATTGTATCTTTTTTGTATGATTTCTCTTCCTAGCATATCATATATTATGATACTCACATCACTGATTTGATCTGAAGAAAAGGTTATGGTAAAATAATTTTCTGCAGGATTAGGATAAATATTGAAATTTTCAAGTTCAAATTCATTGTTGCTCAATACTTCTTCATTTGTACAAATGTTCAAATTCCAACCGATAATGGAACCTATATCGTCAACCGCATTATCGATGACGCGCAATCTCCATATTCCGAAAGCGTCATCACCATTAAAAACTTGCAGGTCATCCTGAGGCTTAATTCTCCCCTCAATACTGGGCAGGGTAAGACTGCAAATAATTTCACTTCCATCATTTGTAAAAGTAGCCCCTAAATTATTATACTCAGGCCCAAAACATTGATTTCTTAAAAGCGCAATACTTTTCCCTGAGGGGCTTATCAAATCTAGCTGTAAATCGTTTACAAAGGCGTGCTCAATGTTAACAGATACTTCAAGTCTGTCGATAATTAAACTATTAGGCACATTTAATTGAGATATTACACCTGTCAGGTTATTATCAGGAATCTTTTTAGGAACGTCAGTAGAAACAAAACTGTTGCAATCTTCGACAAATGTCCCAATTGAAAATGCTTTTTTATTCACAGAATAAAAAATATTATTTGCCGCGGCTACCATTATATAACAAACAGGGTAACCTGTATTCGGTACCTGAATGCTTTCTTCGCCATCATTTGGCGTGTTTAGTTTTAGTGGCTCACTAAATGTAAGTCCGCCATCTGTAGATAAGAAAATATTGACATTGGCAGCATTAATATTGCTCCCTGTTGTTCCAGCCACATTCCACTTTATAATCTGTGAACTATTTTTCTCCCAAAAGAGATTTTCCTCGTTTTGAGAAGTTACAACAAAAGGCCCAGCAGCATCTGAAATCGTAACTTTCATGTCATCTGAGGCCGATTGCCCTCCTTCTTCATTATTATCTCTAACGGTAAGTGTAAAGTTTAAATTTCTGGCAACGCTTGGTGTAACTTCCCAGGTTGTAGATAAATTGCCTGAAACAACTGTTTTCAAATCAGGCATATAGCGATTCGGACTTTCCTTTGGATTTACGGAACGATACAAGGCCCCGCTTGTTGCTGTCGAACTTGGTGGAACAGTGGTTGCCCCTGCGTCTATTTGCTCCCAGCAATATGAAATCGGGTCATTATCTGCATCACTTCCCGATCCTCTTAAAACATAAGGAGTCGATTTTGGTATGGTAAAATCTGATCCGGCATTAGCCAAGGGTACGTTTCGATTCTGGGTGAGATTTGTAAAAGCGGCACAAGTACTTCTACCTGCACTGACATTATTCCAAATTTCTTTGATACTTATGGTATGAAAATATAAATCACTGTTTCCTTGTACATTCTGCGGAGCACATAAACCCGCATAAGCCATAAGCGTAGATCCGCTTCCAGGCTCTACCGACGTAGTTGCATTTCTTGTATCCCCACCACAATTAATCGCAGTCCCATTAAATGTATGGTTTGCCCCTAACTGATGACCAAATTCATGAGCTACAAAATCAAAGTAATACCTATCGCCCACCGGATTACTTGAACCGGTAACTCCTTTAGCCTTTGAACTGGTGCAAGCCGAGGCCAAGGAAGCTAAACCTCCTCCTCCAGTGCTAAATACATGACCAATATCGTAATTCGTTGTACCGATAACATTATCGATATTGGTTTGATTTTCATTTAACATGGTACTTCCTGAATTATTGGTATATGGGTCTGTGGAACCGTCTAAATAAATCAATTGATCAATACCTGGAATAATCTGAAAACGAATCGATAAATCATTTTCGTAGATTTCATTAATTCTACTGATAGCGAGTACCATTTCTGCTAAAATCAATACTTTTTTCTGTTGATCACTTGCGTTTTGAGCACCTGCCCGATCAATGTGAAACTGCGCATACTCACCCGTACATGCCAAAGCCAAACGGAAAGTTCGCATTCTTAAATCGTTAAAATTTTTGGCCAGAACAGCTTTCTGTTGAACGGATTCTAGACTTTCTGTTTGACACAAAAAATCATTTGCCAAATTTTTCAGATCGGATCTTTTGTAAGAAATATAGGTATTTTGATCTTGAGAACTTGGTTCTATAAACTGAATACTTCTTTTACTATCCATCACCATGGCATGCAAACCCTCAGGTGTAAAAGAAAGTCTTACCCGTTTGGAAGAATCCTTACTCTTTCCTTGATAACTTCGAATTTCAGGATATTTTTTTTGCAAATCCGGATGAATAACTTCGCTATCTGTCAATTCAAAAACTTCATATTCTCCCTCGGAAACAGGCAATTTAAAATCAAAACTTTCTTTGATCCCTTTGCTTACAATTTGCTTTTGAATCAGACTTGTATTTAATTCATATACTTTATAAATAGATGGTTCTGGTTTATCTTGAAACAATTCTCCCTTTGAGTCGGCAGCAGATAACTCCTTCCAATTGCCCATTGTTTGTCCGAAGAAATTAAGGGAATATAAGAGGGGTAGAATTAGTACGTAGCAATTTATTCTTCTAATCATAAAAACTCAGCTGATACAAATCTAAAAAAATAATCGGTTAAACTTTTAATTAGACCTTACCTTTGCATAAAAAAATAATGAAGATTCTTTTTTCTCTTTTAATTTTACTTTCCCTAACAAATTGTAAAACAACAAAATATTTGGGGCAAAACGCGCAAAATGAAGCACATAGTTTAACGCTTGATCATTGTCCGGATGGTGGCTCCTGTAAAATTTCTGTAATTAAAAACAAAGAATTACACTTAAAAACGGATGAATTTGGCATGAATTATCCGGAAATCATCGAAGGGGAAAATTACATTTTTGAATACATCTTCTCAAAAAACACTGATTATGCAGATGGAAATTACAAAGAAATTGTGCTATTCGAACTACCAAAAAACGAAATAAGTTTACTTTTGCAGGATGAAAATTTACAAAAAGTGAATTTATTGTATGGTAGATTATGCTATTGTAAAGGTGAATCTGGTTATGAAAAAGTTTTAAGGGGCAAACTAGACCTCAAAAGAAACAATAGCGAAGTAATAATAAAATTAGAATTTAATACTGATTTGCCACAGGTAATAAAAACCATTGAAGAGGTCATTATTTTGCCCTAAACATTGTATGAGAGTTCATCAAAGTATCATAGATTTTTCAAAAAAAAATATCCCTACTGTGCTGACCATTGGCACTTTTGACGGTGTGCATATTGGACACCAAAAAATAATTGAGCGGTTAAACGAATTAAAAAAGGAATCCCTTTACAGCGCCATTTTAACTTTCTATCCCCATCCCAGAAGAGTTTTGGGCAAAGAAAACCAAATTCAAATGCTCAATTCTTTTCAAGAAAAAAAAGATCTTCTTGCCATGTACAAATTAGATCATCTCATAGTTGAACCTTTTACAGAACGATTTTCACAAACTTCAGCTGAAGATTTTGTTAGAAATATTTTAGTTAACGAACTTAATGTCAAGAAACTTGTTATTGGCCATGACCATAAATTTGGAAAGAATAGAGAGGGTGATTTTGACAAACTTGTTGAACTGTCGAGGGTCTATGATTTTGCAGTGGAAGAAATTCCCTCACAAGATATTGAGAATATAGCTGTAAGCTCCACTAAAATTCGAAAAGCACTTTTGGCAGGAGATGTATTACTCGCCAATCGTTATTTGGGCTATCCTTATATCCTGAGTGGGAAAGTTGTGAAAGGCCATGGTATAGGTAGAACGATTAATTTTCCTACGATCAATATACAAATAGAGGAAGATTACAAACTCATTCCTAAAAACGGTGTGTATATAGTAAGAACTGAATACAATGGGATAAAAATGTTTGGATTGATGAACATTGGAACCAGACCAACATTAAATGGTCAAAACCGATCAATAGAAGTTTATCTTTTAGATTTTAGCGGAGATCTATACGGCAAAATACTGAGAGTCGAAATACTGAATCGCCTGCGCGACGAGACCAAATTCGATTCTATCGATGGATTGAAAAAACAAATTGCCGTAGATGAAATTCTGGCTAGAGAATGGTTGAGAAATAGATAAAATCTAAAAACAAGCCCTAATTAGTCTCAATTCATTGTTTATATTTGCCCCACATTTCAAATTTATTTCCCATGCTCACATTGGCTTTTATCAGAGAAAATAAAGATCTAGTTTTAAAAGGTTTAGTAAAAAGAAACTTTAAAAACGCTAGTACCATCATTGATGAAGTAATAAAAAAAGATAGTTTAAGACGTGAAACACAGGCTAAATTGGATCAGGTTCTGGCTGAGAGCAATAAGATATCAAAGGATATTGGACAATTCTTCAAATCTGGCGAAACCCATAAGGCCAATTTACTCAAAGAAAAAACAACCAAATTAAAAGCCGTTTCAAAAGATTTAAGTGATGCCTTAGCCGCTGCTGAGCATGAGCTCAATGAGTTGCTCTACCAAATTCCTAATATTCCAAACGAAATTGTTCCTGTGGGTAAAACACCTGAGGAAAATGTAGAAGTATACAAGGAAGGAGAAATTCCAAAATTATACAAAGATGCTGCACCTCATTGGGATTTAGCAAAAAAATATGATATCATAGATTTTGATTTAGGGAATAAAATTACGGGTGCCGGTTTTCCTGTATATAAAGGTAAAGGTGCCAAATTACAGAGAGCTTTGATCAGTTATTTTTTAGATAAAAACACAGCTGCCGGATACACAGAAGTGCAACCTCCCTTATTGGTAAACGAAGCTTCAGGTTTTGGTACCGGTCAATTGCCCGATAAAGAGGGGCAAATGTATGAAGTGGGTATTGATCAATTGTACTTGATCCCAACCGCAGAAGTTCCTTTGACCAACTTTTTTAGAAATGAATTGTTGAAAGAATCTGATCTTCCGATAGGATTAACTGCATATACACCTTGTTTTAGAAGAGAAGCGGGATCTTATGGTGCGCATGTAAGAGGGTTGAACCGTTTACATCAGTTTGATAAAGTTGAGATTGTGCGTGTAGAACATCCAAATAATTCTTATCAAGCTCTGGAGAATATGGTAGAACACGTGAAAGGTATTTTACAAGATTTGAAATTGCCTTTTAGAATTTTAAGATTGTGTGGTGGAGACATGGGCTTTACATCGGCCTTAACTTACGACTTTGAAGTTTATTCTACTGCCCAAGAAAGATGGCTTGAAATCAGCTCAGTATCTAACTTCGAAACTTTTCAGGCGAACAGACTTAAGTTAAGATTTAAAAATAATGAAGGTAAAAGTGAATTAGCACATACGCTAAACGGATCTTCATTGGCTTTACCCAGAGTTTTAGCCGGAATTTTAGAAAATTATCAAACCGAAAAAGGAATCGAAATACCTGATGTATTGAAACCGTATACCGGTTTTGACCTAATCGACTAAAAAATAGAAGCCTTAAGCGGCTTCTATCAGTCTTTTGTAGTGATGCATTTCAGTTAAATCCTTATAATAAGCATTTAATTGGCCTTTTCTCATGTGGTTTGTAGCTCTTTCTTTGGCCTTGTCGTAGAATTTGATTAGTTCGTTCATGTCTTTATTTTTTGGGTTGTTGTTTTGTTATTGGGTATATCTAAAAAGACTGCCCAATTAGAATAACGTTACATTTGGCCATTTATTTTATAATTAATTTAACATTCTTCGTGTTTTTTGTTTTTTCGATACATTTTTTCATCAATCTATCCTAAATTCATAATAATTTATACAAAACTTTAAATAGCATATCCAACTTTTGTTTTTCTAAATTTTCCGACCTTTACCAGATGAGAAATATTTTTTTTATTTTCTTCCTGAGTTTTTCTACATTTCTTTTCTCGCAAAAGCCGGAACAAGCTTATCGTTACTACATGAAAGGGGAATACGAGCAAGCCGCAATGCTATATAAAGCCTTACATGAAAAAAATAGAATTCAAAGAGAATATTTTAAAAAACTTATTACTTGCCAACAGCAGTTAGGTGATTATGATGAGGCAGAAAAAATTATTTTAAATCAGTTAATCGAATTTCCTATGCTCACTTACCTGGATGTAGAATTAGGATATAATTTTGAATTACAGGGAAAATTTGAAGAGGCTGAAAAATATTACCAAAGTGCGATTCAATCTATAGAGATTAACCCAAACCAAGTATATAATATTGGATATTCATTTACCGAAAATCATAAATTGGAATACGCACTTCAATCATATGAAATTGCTAAGAGAAAAAATCCGAAATTAGTGACACAGATTCAAGAAGCCCAAATTTATGGAGAGCAGGGCGAATTTGATAAAATGTTTGCATCTTATTTGAATTTGGTTGATTTTAATGAAGAATATGTAGACACAGTTAAGCGTTATCTCGCTCAATATATTTCTGACGACCCTTCTGATAAGAACAATATTTTATTCAAAAAGCAATTGCTTTTACGAGCACAGAACAATCCAAAAAATAGCTATAATTTATTGTTGAGCTGGCTTTTTGTTCAACAAAAAGACTATAACAAAGCAATTGTTCAGGAGATTTCCATTTATAACCGCGACAAAAGTAATATCGAAAAAATTTATGAGTTGGGATTGATTTCCATGGAAAATAAGGATTTTGAAAGTGCGAAAAAAGCATTTTATTTTATCCTCAACCAAGACAACAGTGATGAGGTCATCCTAAATATTCAGAACAATCTTCTTTCTATCCAAATTCAAGAGTCGAAACCCTCTGATTATTCTTCAGTCGATAAAAATTTTCAAGAAATTTTTATCCAGTATGGTAAAACGGGTAGAACAATTCCCTTACAAATCAATTACGCTGATTTTCTTGCCTTCCAATTAAACAAGCCGGATGAAGCAATTAAACTTTTAAAAGAGGCCATTCCGGATGCTTTATCCGAATTACAAAAGGGGATGATTAAAATAAAATTAGGTGACATCTTGGTGTTTGACAACCAGTTCAACCAAGCTTTAATTCTGTATAGCCAGGTTCAAAACGATCTAAAAAACAGCAATTTAGCGCAAACTGCTAGATTTAAAGTAGCACAAACTTCTTATTTTAAAGGGGATTTTGAATGGGCAAAAGACCAACTTTCTGTATTAAAATCATCAACATCGCAGCTCATCGCCAATGATGCCCTGGATCTTTATCTACTCATTTTAAATAATATCGATAAAGATTCGCTTAAAACACCTCTTGAACTTTATGCAAAATCACAGCTTTATTCTTTTCAAAAAAAAAATGATATAGCGATTAAGACATTGGATACCATTACCCAAAATTACAAAGGGAGCTTAATAGAAGATGATGCTTTAAAATTTCAAGCCGAACTATTTACATCAGAAAATATAGCAGATCGTGCTGAGTCTAATTATTTAAAAATTGAAAGTTTTTATCCAGACAGCATTTTAATCGATCAGGTTCTCTATCAATTGGCCGAGTTATACTTAAACCATTTATCGGAGCCCGACAAAGCCCGAATTTATTTCGAAAAAATTATTTTTAATTACCCCTCCAGTATTTACCTGGTTGATGCCAGAAAACAATACCGTAAATTAAGAGGGGATATTCTAAATTAAAACCATGATCATTTACAACGTTACCACCAATGTGGAAAAAGAAATAGAAGAAGATTGGCTCATTTGGATGAAAACCGAGCATATTCCTAAAGTAGTTAAAATTGGAAAATTTAGCCATGCCTTGCTGACAAAAATATTAATTGATGAAGAGATGGGCGGGATTACTTATTCTGTGCAATACACGTCACCCTCCAGAGACGTCTTGGCTAATTATTTAAATCAACACACACACATACTTAAACAGGAAGTAGTTGATAAATTTGGTGATAAACTGGTTTCATTTAGAACAGAATTAGAAGTAATAGATTTAATTGAAAACAATGAGCGTTAGTGCCAAAAAACATTTGGGACAACATTTTCTGACCGATGAAAATATTGCCTCTAAAATTGCAGACACACTAGTAGGTAAAGACTACAAGCAAGTATTAGAAATTGGTCCTGGCATGGGTGTTTTGACGAAATATCTTCTCAAAAAAGATTTTGAAACCAGCGTAATTGAAATTGATGATGAATCCGTGGCCTATCTCAAATTACATTTTCCAATGTTGTCAGATAAAATTCATCATTTAGATTTTCTAAAAACAGATATTCCGAAACTTCTAAACCATCAACAAACAGCCATTACAGGAAATTTTCCATATAATATTTCTTCTCAAATCATTTTTAAAACTTTAGAGAATAAAGAATTAATTCCAGAGTTTTCTGGTATGTTTCAAAAGGAGGTGGCACAAAGAATTACGTCAAAGCCCGGTAATAAAATTTATGGAATTTTGTCCGTTTTAACGCAAGCTTATTACCAAGCAGAGTATTTATTTACCGTGCCTCCCAATGTTTTTCAACCTCCTCCAAAAGTAGATTCGGGTGTTTTGCGTTTGACGAGAAAACCAAACTTAAATCTTGGAGTCGATGACGCTTTCTTTTTTAAAGTGGTAAAAACAGCATTTAACCAAAGAAGAAAAACCCTCCGCAACAGTTTAAAATCTTTTGATCTGAGCGATAAGTTGAAAGAAGATACTATCTTTGCGCAGCGTCCTGAACAACTTTCTGTTCAGGAATTTATCAACTTAACAAAAAGCTTAGAAGAAGATGCCCTTCGAGATCAACAATGAATTTATCGAAAACCTTGAGTCTCTTATAGAAAGAAGGGATGATCAAGTAATTATTGATCTTTTTGCTGAGGAACACACGGCAGATATTGCAGAAATTATTGACGAATTATCCAACGATGATGCGACCTATCTCTTCCGACTATTGGATTCCGAAAAAACGGCCGAAGCGCTTTTAGATATAGACGAAGACGACAGAGCCAGAATTCTATCAAAACTTTCGGAAAAAGAAATTGCAGAGCATATTGACGAATTAGACACCGATGATGCCGCAGATTTAATCGGGAGCCTCTCAAATGAAAGACAAAATATTGTTCTTTCTAATATCGAAGACGGTGACCATGCAAAAGATATTGCAGAATTATTGCAATACGATGAGGATACTGCCGGTGGTTTAATGGCGAAAGAATTAGTAAAAGTAAATGAAAACTGGACAGTTCCTAATTGTGTGCGTAAAATGCGATCACAGGCACAAGAAGTTACTAGGGTACACTCAATATATGTTGTTGATAATAAAAACGTTTTAAAAGGCAGATTATCTTTAAAAGACTTGTTGGTTGCCCCTGCTTCCGCAACAATATCCGAAATTTCTATTCCAAAAGTTGATTTTGTAAACGTGAATGACAAAGCCGAGGAGGTAGCGCGAATTATGCAAAAGTATGATCTAGAGGCCATTCCTGTTGTTGACAGTGAAAATCACTTACTCGGAAGAATTACGATTGATGATATTGTCGATGTAATTAAAGAAGAAGCAGAAAAGGATTATCAAATGGCTGCTGGTTTAACAGATGATGTTGAAGCTGATGATAGTATTATTGATCTCACCAAAGCGAGATTACCGTGGTTGGTACTCGGTTTATTTGGAGGAACCGCAGCGGCTTCCATCATGGGTGGGTTTGACGAAGCCTTAAAAAATTACCCTGAATTATTCTTTTTTACACCGCTTATTGCTGCGATGGCAGGTAATGTAGGAGTTCAATCTTCAGCCATCATCGTGCAGGGTCTTGCAAAAGATAACCTAAGAGGTTCTCTACTCAACCGTATGTTTAAAGAAATTAGCCTTGCCTTGGTGAATGGAGTTTTTCTGGCACTCATCGTTTTTTCTCTGGGATTATTGTTAAAATACCCTATGAAAGTGTGCAGTACAATTAGTATTTCATTAATTATTGTCATCATAATTGCTTCTTTAGTGGGCACATTCGTCCCCTTAATTCTTCACAAAAAAGGCATCGATCCTGCAGTTGCAACAGGACCCTTTATCACCACTTGCAATGATATTTTTGGAATTTTCATCTTTTTCACCATCGCTAAGCTAATCCTAGGCTTCTAAAGCGATCAGTTTTTTTCTATTTAAAAAACTCAAAAACAGCAATCTAAGGCGGAATTGCTTTTCTCTTTAAATTCCTATTTTTTTGCTTAATTTTGCTCCTCATATATCAAAAAGTAATGACAGAAGAAACTAAGTCTCTTAATTTCATTGAACATATTGTAGAAGGCGATTTAAGACAAGGTTTGGATCCCTCCAAATTGCGATTTAGATTTCCTCCGGAACCAAATGGTTATTTACACATTGGCCATGCAGCTTCAATTTGCTTAAATTTTGGAATGGGCTTGCGCTATGATGCTCCTGTCAACCTAAGATTTGATGATACAAATCCTTCAAAAGAAGAGCAGGAATATGTTGATGCGATCAAAAAAGATATTGAATGGCTGGGTTTCGAATGGGATAAAGAACTTTACGCGTCAGACTATTTTGATCAATTATACAATTGGGCAATTCAACTCATCAAAAATGGTAAGGCCTATGTTGATGACCAAACCTCTGAACAAATTGCGCAACAAAAGGGTACCCCTACTCAAGCAGGAACTGAAAGTCCTTACAGAAATAGATCTGTTCAAGAAAATCTAGATTTATTCGAGAAAATGAAAAATGGGGATTTTGATGAAGGTTCTCATGTTTTGAGAGCAAAAATAGATATGGCATCAACCAATATGCTGATGCGGGATCCTGTTATTTACAGGGTATTAAAAAAACCTCACCACAGAACGGGCGAAAAATGGAAAATTTATCCCATGTACGACTGGGCACATGGTGAGTCTGATTATATAGAACAAATCTCTCATTCCATATGCACTTTAGAATTCAAGCACCACAGAGAACTTTATGATTGGTTTTTAGACCAGGTTGTTGATGAGGAATTGGTTCGGCCAAAACAGCGAGAATTTGCCAGAAGGAATCTGAGCTATACGGTCATGAGTAAAAGAAAATTATTACAGTTGGTTGAAGAAGGTCATGTAACCGGATGGGACGACCCTAGAATGCCTACCATTTCTGGATTGCGCAGAAGAGGTTATACGCCAATGTCTATCCGAAATTTTAGCGAAACTGCGGGAATTGCTAAAAGAGATAATATTACCGATCTAGCTTTATTGGAATTTCAAATCAGAAATGAACTCAATAAAACAGCACCACGGGTAATGGCAGTTTTAGATCCGCTTAAAATAGTGATTACAAATTATCCTGAAGGGAAAGAAGAATTATTATTGGCCGAAAATAATCCCGAAGATCAAGATGCTGGCTTCAGAGATTTACCTTTTTCAGGAGAGATTTTTATAGAAAAAGACGACTTTTTGGAAGAAGCGGACAAGAATTTCTTTAGATTAAAATTAGGTCATGAAGTGCGCTTAAAAAATGGATATATTATTAAAGCCAACGAAGTTATCAAAGATGAGAACGGAGAAATTGTTGAGGTCCACTGTACTTATGATGAGGATTCTAGAAGTGGGAGCGGCACTGAAGCGAGTATGCGTAGGGTAAAAGCAACCATTCATTGGGTATCGATTAAACATGCGCTTCCGGCCGAAGTGAGATTGTACGACAGGCTTTTTACCCATGAAGCACCCGATGCGAATAAAGAAGTTGATTTTAAGACCTACCTAAACCCTGATTCTTTAAAAGTGCTTGAGAATGCTTTTGTTGAACCGAGCTTGGCAAATGTTATGCCTGGAGATAAATTTCAGTTTCAAAGGTTGGGTTATTTTAATGTGGATGATGAAAGCACAAAAGAACACCTTATTTTCAACAGAACGGTTTCACTAAAAGACAACTGGGCAAAAAAAGGAAAAAAGCACTAGCTTTAAAAATAAAGATCTTTGAAGACAGTAGAGCTCATAAAAATTCCAATTCAAACAGAAATGGAAAGCTTTGAACAAAAGTTCAAAGATTCTATGGCATCTACCGTTCCTTTAATCAACAGAATAACACATTATATCGTTCGTAGAAAAGGCAAACAAATGCGTCCTATGTTTGTGTTTTTAGTAGCGAAAATGGTGTCTAACGGTAATTTTAAAGAAAGAACTTATAGAGGTGCTGCAATTATTGAGCTCATACATACTGCTACTTTAGTGCATGATGACATTGTGGACGACAGCAACCGAAGAAGAGGTTTTTTCAGTTTAAATGCTTTATGGAAAAACAAGATCGCCGTTCTTTTTGGCGATTTTTTATTGTCGAAAGGTTTAATTTTGTCCATAGATAATGATGATTTTGACATACTCAAGCACATTTCGGTTGCCGTAAGGGAAATGAGCGAAGGTGAATTGCTGCAAATTGAAAAGGCCAGGCTTCTGGATATTACAGAGGATGTTTATTTTGAAATCATCAGAAAAAAAACGGCTACATTAATTGCCGCTTGTACGGCGATTGGCGCTACCTCTGTCGATGCACCACCAAGAGAAATAGAGAACATGAGGCGATTTGGTGAACTCATTGGAATTGCATTTCAAATCAAAGATGACCTATTTGATTATACCGATGATAAAATCGGAAAACCCACCGGAATTGACATTAAGGAACAAAAAATGACCCTCCCTTTAATATACGCATTGAACAACTGTTCTGAAAAGGACAGAAAATGGTTGATCAATTCTGTAAAGAATCATAATAAAAATAAAAAACGCGTTAAAGAGGTCATCAATTTTGTAAAAAAGAGCGGTGGAATAGATTACACCCAATCAAAAATGGAAGAATTCCAGAAAGAGGCATTGTTTTTGTTAGATAGATATCCGGATTCGCCCTATAAATCTTCTCTGATAACCATGGTAAATTATGTGATTGAGAGAGAAAAATAAGAGCGAGATTATTGTTCTCAATGATGAAAAAACTTCTATTACTTTTAATCATACTTTTCCTTAACAGCTGTGAAAGCTCATTTAGCGAACTCCAAAACCCAAATGTAGATGAGGACGGAGATCCAATTGTTGTTAATCCTGATCCCGAAAATGAAACACTTGGCGTTGAAGGGGGCTACTGTTATGGTTATTCTCCACCTTCAAGTGATCATAAGGTTGCCGAAATCCAAATTCCTGCCAATTTACCTGCCTCAATTGATCTATCTGAGTACTTACCTGAAGTAAGATCTCAAGGAACGCAAGGCTCTTGTGTGGCTTGGGCAACTGGTTATTACCTCAAAACATTTCAGGAAAACTTAGAAAACGATAGAAAAAATACAACCTCAAATGACATCAACATGAGTCCGGCGTTTATGTTTAATCAAATCAAGATACAACCCTGTGATGGTGCCGTGGTATCAAAAGGATTAGAATTACTTGTTTCGCAAGGGCTAAGTTCTTGGAATGAGTTTCCTTATGACGACGACAATTGCTTTGTAATGCCTACACCCGAATTGATAGAATTGGCTTCTCCTAATAAAATTCAAGATTTTTTTTATTTGAATGAAGGCCAAGTTTTTGAGCAAACCAAAACCTTTTTGAACAACAAGCAACCCATTGTTATTGCAGTAACTATAGATCGGACTTATTTTGGAGCCAGAGAAGGAAGTGATGCTGTTTATAGAAAATTTCAAAAAGATGACGGCGCTCATGCTATGTTAGTGGTAGGTTATGACGATACAAAACAAGCTTTTAAAGTGGTTAACTCTTGGGGGAAAAACTGGGGAAACAATGGTTTTGTTTGGATAGATTACAAAGCTTTTCAAGAAGCAAACGATCCAAATTCTGAATTTAAAATTTTATGCGAAGCATGGGTAAGTGAGGATGTTATAGATCTTGATAACGGCCTTCCAACGCCTTAAGTTCTTCCATAAATTGTCTGTCATTGCATAGCCGAGGGACTTTATGTTGACCACCTAATTTGTTGTGTTGCTTAAGCCAATCGTAAAACAAACCGTTTTTTACAGAATGAATAATTGGCGGATTAAGTGTCATATTTTTATACCTTTTCGCTTCATAATCAGAATTCAATACTTTTAAAGATTCATCGAGTGTCTTTTTAAAAACATTAAAATCTTTTGGAGATTTTCGAAACTCAATCATCCATTCATGGCTACCTTGTTTGTTATCAGACATAAATATAGGAGCAACAGTATAATCAACCACTTCTGCATCTGTTTTCTTACTCGCCTCTTTCAATGCTTCCTCTGCATTTTCCACCATCAATTCTTCTCCAAAGACATTGATAAAATGTTTGGTTCTACCTGTTATTTTTATTTTGAATGGATTCAATGAAGTGAATTTAACCGTATCGCCAATCAAGTACCTCCACAATCCGGAATTTGTAGAGATCACCAGAGCATAATTTTTGTTCAATTCAACCTTTTCTAAAGGAATGGCTTGAGAATCTTCATCATTGAATTCTTCCATCGGAATAAATTCATAAAAAATTCCGTAATCTAACATTAAAAGCAACTCATTCGAATCGTTTAAATCCTGTATAGCAAAAAAACCTTCAGAAGCATTATAAGTTTCATAATATTTAAATTGATGACTTGGAATAAGCTTCTTGTATTGCTCCCTGTAAGGATTAAAGTTTACGCCGCCATGAAAATAAACCTCTAGATTTGGCCAAACTTCAAGAATATTGTTCTTGCCTGTTTTCTCTAAAACTCTGTTCAAGAGTACAAGCATCCAGGAAGGAACACCCGCTAAACTTGTAATATCTTCATCAATCGTTTCATTGATGATTGCTTCCATTTTCGCCTCCCATTCGCCCATTAAAGCTGTTTTCTGACTTGGCGTACTGCTAAAATCAGCCCAAAAAGGTAAATTCTCAATAATGATAGCGGATAAATCTCCAAAATAAGTGTCGCTATTCTCGTATAATGCACTACTGCCTCCTAACCTCAAACTCTTCCCGTTGAATAACTCTGTTTCCTCATTATTATTGATGTACATACAAAGCATGTCTTTCCCCGCCTTTAAATGACAATCTTCCAAGGCTTCATTGCTTACTGGAATAAACTTACTTTTGGCATTAGTTGTGCCACTAGATTTTGCAAACCATTGTATTTTTGTTGGCCAAAAAATATTATTCTCCCCTTTTCTCGCTCTTTCTATCATTGGCTCAATAGATTCGTATTTCCTTATAGGTACCCTTTGAGCGAAGGATTCATAACTTTTGATCGAATGAAAATCATAAAGTTTGCCTATTTCGGTGTTTTTGGCAGAGGAAAGCAAATTATA
The DNA here is from genome assembly GCF_042679565.1 of Namhaeicola litoreus. Taxonomy (NCBI): domain Bacteria; kingdom Pseudomonadati; phylum Bacteroidota; class Flavobacteriia; order Flavobacteriales; family Flavobacteriaceae; genus Namhaeicola; species Namhaeicola litoreus. The sequence goes on from NZ_JBHTMY010000002.1 coordinate 255,247, forward strand.
CAATACTTCACCTTGGGTATCTATAGGATACTTGATGAACATGTCCATTTGGTACTTGCGTTTTTTCAAAATCCAAGATAGAACGGTATTAAATAATGGAATTTGCATGGGGAATAAACCTAATTTTTGTTTTATCTTAGCCCTAAAATAAGGCAAAATATTTGTCTTATTCAAATTTTTAATAGGCACAAATTAATTTATTTTATGGCTAAGGTTGGAATTATCATGGGAAGTGATTCAGATCTTCCAATAATGCGAGAAGCAATCGAAATTTTAGAAGGATTTGACATTGAAACTGAGGTAGATATCGTTTCAGCTCATAGAACACCAGAAAAACTTTTTGATTACGCCACCAACGCCCATAAAAGAGGAATTAAGGTAATCATTGCAGGTGCTGGCGGAGCAGCCCATTTACCAGGTATGGTGGCATCTATGAGCCCACTACCTGTCATCGGTGTCCCGGTGAAATCGAGAAATTCTATCGATGGTTGGGATTCGGTTCTATCTATCTTGCAGATGCCAGGTGGAGTTCCTGTGGCAACAGTGGCATTAGATGGTGCAAAAAATGCCGGAATTCTGGCTGCTCAGATCATTGGTTCAAGTGATCAATGTGTACTTGATAAAATTATTTTTTATAAAGAGAGTTTAAAAAGCAAAGTTCTTCAAGCCTCTGCCAAATTGAAAAAATAAGTCGCTTACTTTTCCAAATTTAATATCAAACAAACAACCCTATCTTTTTATGGATAATCCTTTATTAATGGAGTTTACCGGTATTTATCAAACCGCTCCATTTTCGAAAATAAAAAATGAACATTACAAACCTGCATTTGAGAAAGCCATTGAAATGGCTAAAGCAGAAATTGACGCTATTGTAGAAAATACGGAAGAACCAAATTTTCAAAATACAATTGAAGCCTTAGATTTTTCCGGAGAAAAACTAGATCGAATTTCAAGTATTTTTTTCAATTTAAATTCTGCTGAAACGAATGATGAAATCCAAAAAATTGCACAAGAAGTTTCTCCTATGCTTTCTGATTTTTCCAATGATATAAGACTCAACAAAGCACTTTTTAAAAAAGTAAAAACAGTTTTTGATAAACAGAATGAATACTTTTTAACGACAGAGCAAAAAACATTACTCGATAAAAAATACAAAGGCTTTACACGTAACGGTGCCAATTTGAACGAAGTTGATCAGCAAAAATTAAGAGAAATAGATAAAAAACTAGCTCAGCTTTCTTTAAAATTCGGCGAAAATGTGTTGGCCGAAAACAATGCTTACGAATTGCAAATTACAGATGAGAACAGATTAAAAGGTTTACCTGATGGGGCTTTAGAAGCGGCAAAACTATTGGCAGAAGAACGTAAAAAGGACGGTTGGATTTTTACACTGGACATACCCAGTTATTTGCCTTTTATGACTTATGCAGAAGACAGATCTTTAAGAGAAATCTTGGCAAAAGAATATGGGAAAAGAGGTTTTCAGCAAAATAATTTCGACAATCAAAAAATTGTTTTAGACATAGTTAATTTAAGAAATGAAAGGGCAAAATTATTGGGTTACCCAACACATGCTCATTTCGTTTTGGAAGAAAGAATGGCAGAAAAGCCACAAAAAGTGATTGACTTTTTAGAAGATCTTTTGAAAAAGGCCAAACCAGCGGCAGTCAAAGAGTTTGAACAACTAAAAGAATTAGCAAGCAAAGATCAAATTGAAGCACTACAGAAATGGGACAGCTCTTATTACAGTGAAAAATTAAAGAAGCAACTTTTTGATTTAGATGAAGAACAATTAAAACCATACTTCAAACTGGAAAATACAATACAGGGTGTTTTCGAAATTTCTAATAGGTTGTACAACCTAACGTTTGAAGAAGTTCAAGATATTGATAAATACCACGAAGATGTAAAGACCTATCTTGTCAAAAAAAATGGCGAAGTACTTTCTGTGCTCTATGCAGATTTTTTTCCTAGAAAAGGAAAGAGAAATGGTGCTTGGATGACTTCGTATAAAAGCCAATGGAAAAAGGATGGAGTCAATTCGAGACCGCATATTTCTATTGTTTGCAATTTTACAAAACCTACTAAAACAAAACCATCGCTGCTCACTTTTAACGAGGTAACAACACTTTTTCATGAATTCGGCCATGCCCTCCACGGCATGCTGGCAAACACAACTTACCCTAGCCTTTCTGGGACTAGCGTGTATTGGGATTTCGTAGAATTACCTTCGCAGGTGTTTGAAAATTGGTGCTATGAGGAAGATGCGCTAAACCTTTTTGCCAAACACTATGAAACCGGTGAGTTAATTCCTTTTGAACTCATCGAAAAGATCAAGAATTCTTCTAACTTTTTAGAAGGACTTGCCACTGTAAGACAAATAAGTTTCGGACTATTAGATATGGCTTGGCACGCGAAAGATCTGTCTGCAATTAAAGATGTAAAATCATATGAAGAATTGATTTTTGAACAGACCAAATTCTATCCAGATGTACCTGAAAATTGTATGAGCACCGCGTTTTCACATATCTTTCAAGGCGGTTATTCCTCTGGTTATTACAGTTATAAATGGGCTGAGGTATTAGATGCTGATGCTTTTGAAGCGTTTAAAGAGAAAGGGATATTCGACAAAGAAACAGCTCGAAAATTTGAAGAATTTGTATTAAGTCAAGGAGGAACCGATAAACCCATGACTCTCTACAAAAAATTCAGAGGAAAAGAACCTGATGCCAAAGCATTGCTAAAAAGGGCAGGATTACTGCAGAACTAATCCAAATTATTAGATTTAATAACTATTTTTGCAATCGACTAAAAAAAAATCAAAAATGAAATCATTCGATGTTGTTGTTATAGGTTCAGGACCCGGTGGATATGTTGCTGCTATTAGATGTGCTCAATTGGGTTTAAAAACTGCCATAATTGAAAAATATTCGACCATGGGTGGAACTTGCTTGAATGTAGGTTGTATTCCGTCTAAAGCTTTACTTGATTCTTCTCATCATTATTACGATGCGGTGCACCATTTTGAAAAACACGGCATCGATGCAAAAGAGGTGAAAGTAAACTTTAAACAAATGATTGATCGCAAAAGTGAGGTCGTATCCCAAACATCTGGAGGTATCAATTTTTTGATGGATAAAAATAAGATCGATACATTTCAGGGCTTAGGTTCATTTAAAGATGCCAATCATATCAATATCAAAAAAGAAAATAACGAGACTGAAACGATCGAAACAAAAAATACGATTATTGCCACCGGGTCAAAACCGGGAAGCTTACCTTTTATAAAAATTGATAAGAAAAGGATCATAACTTCAACTGAGGCCTTGAGTTTATCTGAAATCCCAAAACATTTGCTGGTCATTGGTGGTGGTGTGATTGGTTTGGAACTCGGGCAAGTTTATAAAAGATTAGGTGCCGAGGTTTCTGTTATAGAATATATGCCAACTATCATACCTACGATGGATGGTGCACTTTCTAAAGAATTGCAGAAATCCTTAAAAAAGCAAGGAATGAAATTCTTTACAGATCACAAAGTTTCCTCTGTAAAGAGTTCAGGTAAGGAAGTGGTTGTTACTGCAGATGATAAAAAAGGAAATCCTGTAGAGTTTAAAGGTGATTACTGTTTAGTTGCCGTAGGAAGAAAAGCTTACACTGAGGGTCTTGGATTAGAAAATGTAGGTATCCAAGTAAATGAGCGCGGTCAAATTGAAACAAATGCACATCTTCAGACCAATATCCCAAATATTTATGCCATTGGGGATGTGATTAAAGGAGCAATGTTGGCGCATAAAGCCGAAGAAGAAGGTACCATGGCTGCTGAGATCATTGCCGGACAAAAACCTCATATCGATTATAATTTAATCCCAGGAGTTGTCTACACTTGGCCGGAAGTTGCCGGAGTAGGTAAAACCGAGGAAGAATTAAAAGCGGCAGGAGCAAATTATAAAGTGGGCTCTTTTCCTATGCGCGCTTTGGGAAGAGCGAGAGCCAGCATGGATATTGACGGACTTGTAAAGGTATTGGCAGATGCAAAAACAGATGAAATTTTAGGAGTTCATATGATTGGTGCCAGAGCAGCAGATATAATTGCCGAAGCTGTTGTGGCCATGGAATTTAGAGCTTCCAGTGAAGATGTAGCGAGAATGTCACATGCTCATCCAACTTATACCGAAGCCATTAAAGAAGCGTGTTTGGCAGTAGAAAACAGGTCTATTCACAGCTAGAAAATTAACACACAACATAAAAATGGTTATTGAGAGATTTTAAGTATTTTTCGATAACCATTTATTTTTTGTAAAATTTTGCGAATTCAGAAAGATTTTAAGGCCATAACGATTCCAGATCTCAAATTGAAATTACTCAATTGGGCTCAGCAGGAAAAAGTTTTCCTTTGGTGTGATTCGAATACCCATTTAGGTAATCAGACATACGAAACCTACGACGCCGTATTGGCCATAGGTGTACAAAGTGAGTTAAAATGCTCTTGTGAAAATGCTTTCGAAAAACTAAAACAATTTAGAAAAGTAGCAGACGACTATGTTTTTGGGTATTTAAGCTACGATTTAAAGAATGACATTGAAGCGCTTTCTTCGCAAAATTTTGATGGAGTAGGGTTTGATGATCTCTATTTTTTTCAACCTCAAAAAATCATTTTCCTCCAACAATCTACATTGTCTTTTTCCTATTTAAACGAATTTGAAGATGAGATGGAGAAAGATTTTCAAAAGATCCAAAATAGTAACTTTAACGTAATCTTTCCTAAAACAGATATCCATATTCAACAGAGAATTTCTACGGCCTCATATCAAGAAAAACTAAAAAATATCCTTGCACATATTCATCGCGGAGATATCTATGAAGTGAATTTTTGTCAGGAATTTTATGCTGAAGACTGCGAGATACATCCATTAACAGTATATTCAGAACTCAATTCGATTTCTACCCCGCCCTTTGCTACTTTTTTGCGCATCAATGATAAATATTTACTCTCTGCTTCCCCGGAGCGCTTCGTTAAAAAAATTGGTTCGAAAGTAATTTCACAACCCATTAAAGGCACCGCTAGAAGATCTTCTCATTTAAAGGAAGATGAAAAAATTAAAGCAGAACTGTCAAAAGATCCTAAAGAAAGATCAGAGAATATTATGATTGTAGATTTGGTGAGAAACGATTTGTCAAAAACAGCGATTAAAGGCAGTGTCCGTGTTGAAGAACTCTGCAAGGTATACACTTTTCAGCAAGTTCATCAACTCATTTCAACAGTGGTATCAGAAGTTTCTGATGAGATAGATGTAATTGACATTATTATTTCCCTCTTTCCTATGGGAAGTATGACAGGGGCGCCAAAAATTTCGGCGATGGAAATTATTGAAGAACTCGAAGAGACCAAAAGAGGTTTATACTCGGGTGCAGTGGGTTATTTTAGTCCGGAAAACGATTTTGATTTTAACGTGGTGATCAGGAGTATTTTGTACAATGCAACGCGTAAATATGTTTCTTTTTCTGTTGGTGGAGCCATCACGGCCCAATCAAAAATAGAAAATGAATACAATGAATGTATGCTAAAAGCAGAAGCCATGAAAAAAGCATTAAACCAAAAGTAAAGTCCGTTCTCTTAAACTTAAGTTACACTAAGACTTATAGAGATTTTCGATAAGCTGCAAGGTGTTTCCAATTCAAAAAAACCTTTCTTTTGAAATAGTTTTGAAGAGAATCTCGATTAGACTTAAGAATAAATCCTCACTACTTTCATTAAGTTACATTTTTTCGTAGTTTAATCCTTTAAAATATTAATTCTTTTCTTCTAATTCTATGATAAAGTCATCGGTCATCTTCTTTATTGCAATTTTATTATTTTCTTGCCAATCGAACACAAAAAATAAAGTCCATAAAAAAAAGCCCAATATCCTTTTTATCATGTCTGATGATCACGCCTATCAAGCCATTAGTGCTTACAGTGATGATTTGATTCAAACTCCAAATATAGATAGATTAGCAGATGAAGGGATGATTTTCACAAATGCCTGCGTCACTAATTCTATTTGTGGTCCTTCCAGAGCAACTATTCTCACTGGAAAATTCAATCATATCAATGGTAAAATAGATAATTATTTTCCTTTCGACTCTACACAGGTCACATTTCCTCAATTATTTCAGCAAGCGGGTTATCAAACGGCGATGTACGGAAAATTACATTTTGGTAATAATCCGAAAGGTGTGGATGATTTTATGATTCTACCCGGACAAGGAAATTACATCAATCCTAAATTTATAACACCAACAGGAGATACAGTTTTAACAGGTTATGTAACGGATTTAATCACTGACCAAACATTAAAATGGCTTAAAGAAAAACGCGATCCCAACAAGCCCTTTATGATGATGTATTTGCATAAGGCCCCTCATAGACCGTGGTGGCCATCACCTGCCAAGTTTGCAGAATTTAGTAAAAGAACCTTTCCACAACCAGAAACTTTATTCGACAAATACGAAGGCAGGGGTACTGCAGCCAAAACAGCTGAAATGAATATTTTACACCATATGATGTACAGCCATGATTCTAAAATTAGACCTGAAACGATTTCAAAAATGGGCAGCGTTTTACCTGAGATTGAAGATTTTGAGAATGGTTTTTACGGACCCTACAATCGGGCAAACGAACAACAGAAAGCACTATATGATGCAGTCTTGGATTCTATCAATAAAGATTTTGAATTGAACTGGCCAAAAATGAATGAAAAAGAAAAAATGAACTGGAAATACCAACGCTTTATGCAAGATTACTTGGGCTGTATTTCTTCTATTGATGATAATGTAGGTCGTGTGTTGGATTATCTGGACGAAGCCGGCTTGGCAGAAAATACAGTTGTAATTTACACCTCAGATCAAGGGTTTTATTTGGGCGAACACGGGTGGTTTGATAAAAGATTTATTTATAATGAATCCTTTAAGACCCCATTATTAGTAAGATGGCCAAACCAGATTAAACCTGGCATGAGTAATGATGAAATGGTACAGAATTTAGATTTCGCTCAAACCCTCTTGGAAATCGCAGGATTAGACGCACCCGATGATATGCAAGGAGAAAGTTTAGTTTCCTTGATGAAAGGTGAAAATGACAAATGGACCAGAAAAGCTGTTTATTATCATTATTACGAATACCCAGCTGTTCATATGGTAAAAAGACATTATGGCCTCGTTAGTAAGGAATATAAGTTAACCCATTATTATTATGATATTGATGAATGGGAATTGATTGATCGAATAAAAGATCCTTTAGAAATGACAAATCAATATGATAATCCTGAATATGAAAACATTGTAAAACAACTCAAAAATGAATTAATAGAATTACGCAAAAAATATAAAGATTCTATAGAACTAGATCAAAAGTATATTGAATTACATAAACAAAGAGAGAATTTGTTGAAAGGAAGCTAAAGTTTTGTAATATTTATTTTTGTTTTAGTTGTTTTTAAAAAGGAGATTTTTGGCGTTTAAATTAAGATAAGAGTTGTCTGCCCTTCTTATTTTAATTTCCGTGATGCTTAAGTTAGTAAATCCATTGAATTCTCATTTGTATCGAATTTGTAACACCAACTAAATCGTCTTTTTTTAGGTTACCAATTCCATAGACAATCCCAGTTTTCCAGTATTGTGTTGCCCACCAGTTCACTCCAATATCCCAACGAAACAATAAACCACCATCGATATTAGAACTGTCAAGATTGACATGTCCTACTCTGCCAACTAGCTCAAGAGCACCATATTTACCATCTGGCATTATTCTCCTGGCATATGCAGATCTTTTATCATAAGGCCTTGGGTCTCCGCTCAATACATAACTACCGGTAGCATAATATCCTTGAAATTGTTCATATCCATTGCCGGTATCTACCCATGAATGAACATATTCAAGAAGAACTGAAAAGTTTTCAAGACTCCAGAGTTGTTCTAAACTCAAATTAAATTGTGAATTTGCTTCAATATTTCCGGTATCCACAAAATTAGAGGTAATATTAGATTCATTCTTACCCTTTAACCTAATTACACCATCCTGGGCTTCCACATAACGCACGCCAAGACCCATATGAATATATTGAGCACCACCATCATACCACTTGGGTAATCCAGTGACTCTAGCCGTAAAAGTATTGGCAGATTCGGAAAAACTGTAGTCATTTTCCAACCAACTATTAAACCAGCCGGCTGCAATAGTTGCCCTATCGTTCATAAAAAAATGCTTGTAGCTCACACCCAGGTTTCTACTTTTAAAAAAGGGACTCAATAATCTTTCCATATGTGGTAAGTTTGCGGCATCCCCTACCATTTCATAGATAAAAGTTTCTTTTAATTTCCCAACATAAAATTCATTTTTATCCCCTACCGGAATTACCAGTCGGAAATCAGTGAGTCCGAATGAATCCGTTCCCTCGGGCCTGTCTTTACCCTTGTATTCAATACTAATTAAATATTGCCATGGATTCTTGAAATTAATTTTCCCTTTTAACATCATCCGGGCGCTTCGTATATCGAAACGATTCTCTTGTTCGCCAACCTGATCTATATTATCGTCGTCTTGAATTATATAATTGTAGTCGAGGATAGGAGCAAAACCTAATTTTAATGTAACCCATTTAAATCCTTGGTCAGACCAGCCCATCTTTTTTTCTGTCACATCCGGAATAAAGTAAGTTTTTGAAGAATCTGGTAATACTTGAGTTTGGGAATCATCTACAAGGCTTGTAAATTGTCCATAAACCGATGGGATAGATATCATACTTGCAGAAAAGATAAAGAACAAGATATACCTATAGTTTAAGAGAATTCTATACATATATGAAATGGTTAGTTGATTAAAACTAAATTACATTTTTTTTAAATACAATTTTAAGAAATCAACTAAACCAAAAACTCTATCTATTTAAGGTTTCTTCCATTTTTTTCCTGATCTCGCCTAAAGCTAGATTTCCAATGCTACCTATGTGTGTATGTTTGATTTTTCGATTGGGTCTAAACGCTCCATTTTCAATTTTTTGTCCAATGATTTTATAGGCATCGCGAAATGGCGTTCCGTTTTGAACCAACGCATTTACCTCTTCTACACTAAACAAATAGTCGTACATCTCTGCATCAACTACATCTTTTTTTACTTTGATCTCTTTAAGTGAAAAAATAAACATCTCCAAACAAGCCTTGGTATTTTGTAATGCAGGCATTAAGCCTTCTTTGAGCAATTGAAAATCTCTGTGATATCCGCTGGGCAAATTATTTGTAATGAGTGTAAGCTCATAAGGTAAAGCTTGAATTTTATTGCATTTCCCCCGGATCAATTCGAAAACATCCGGATTTTTTTTGTGTGGCATGATACTAGAACCTGTCGTTAATGCATCTGGAAATGAAACAAACCCAAAGTTCTGACTCATATACAAACAAATATCATAAGCAAATTTAGCTAAGGTTCCCGCCAAAGAACTGAGCGAAAATGACACTATTTTTTCTGCTTTCCCACGACTCATTTGCGCCGCAACTGAATTATATTTCAATGTGCCAAACCCCAAAGATCTGGTGGTTGATTCTCTATCAATCGGAAAAGAACTTCCATAACCTGCTGCAGAACCCAAAGGGTTTTGATTCACAACCTTAAACGCCGCATTGAGCATATACATATCATCAATCAAACTTTCCGCATAGGCCGAAAACCACATGCCAAAAGAAGAAGGCATCGCCACCTGAAAATGTGTATAGCCCGGCAATAAAACAGATTGATAATCATTGGCCAATTTCATTAAAAGATCGAAAAATTCTTCAACCAAGTTTTTAATTTCGTCTAACTCATCTTTCAAATATAAATGCATATCCACCAGAACCTGATCATTTCTTGATCTGGCAGTATGTATCTTTTTTCCAGTATCACCTAGCTTTTCTGTGAGGAGAAATTCTACTTTAGAATGTACATCTTCGAAAGAATCCTCAATTAAAAATGTTCCTTCTTTTATTGATTTTTGTATTCCTCCCAGCTCACGCTCTACAGCACTCATTTCACTTTTACTCAACAACCCGATTTCGTGAAGCATTTTGGCATGCGCCAAAGAGCCAATGACATCATATTTAGCCAAAACCAAATCCAATTCTCTGTCGTTTCCAACAGTAAATAAATCAATCTTTTTATCGGTACTAAATCCTTTATCCCAGAGTTTCATAATTTCTTTTTTCTATAAGATTTCTTCTAATAATTGTATGTACAAAGTAATACCATCCTCAATTTCTTTTAAATAAATATACTCATCCGCAGTATGTGAACGCAAGGAATCTCCGGGGCCAAGCTTCAACGAATGACAAGTCAAGTTAGACTGATCAGACAAAGTGGGAGATCCATAAGTTTCTCTGCCTAATTTAATTCCGGCTTGAACAATAGGGTGCTCTTTTGGAATAAATGATGAGTTTAAACGCAAAGAGCGTTCTTTCACTTCAACCTTAACGGCTTTTTTCACTTTTTCTAAAACTTCCAGATTACTGTATTTATCTGTTACGCGGATATCCACGACAAAATGACAAGTGGAGGGTACAACATTATGCTGGTCACCAGCTTCAATCTGCGTAACCGTCATTTTTACTTCTCCCAAGGTTTCAGAAATTTCAGGAAAATGATATGTTTTAAACCAATGTATGGCATCCATGGCGTGGTAGATAGAATTATCTCCTTTGCTATGTGCGGCATGCCCTGGAGTCCCGTGAGCATAACAGTCAAGCACGAGAAGGCCTTTTTCTGCAATAGCCAAATGTAAAGAAGTAGGCTCACCTACAATCGCAAAATCGATCTTTGGTAAATCAGATAAAACACTTCGAATCCCATTTTCTCCCGAGCTTTCTTCTTCTGCCGAAGCCAACAAGACCAAATTATACGCTAGATTCTCCTTTTTATAAAAATATAAAAAAGCCGCTACCAAACTAACCAAACATCCTCCCGCATCATTACTGCCTAAGCCGAATAATTTTCCATCTAATATTTCTGGTTGAAATGGATTTTTGGTATAACCCTTATTAGGCTTTACCGTATCATGGTGAGAATTAAGTAAAATAGTAGGCTTTGTCTCATCAAAATATAAGTTTTTCACCCAGATATTATTCCCTTTTTGATGAATTTCATCACAATAGGCTTTTAAATAATGGGTCAAAATCTCAGCAGTAAATTGTTCCTCCCCAGAAAAAGATTGGGTCGCAATTAGCTTTTGTAATACCTCGATGCTTTCGTTGTACAATTTCTTTTTCATAAAATAAGTGTTGTACATTTTTGCTTTGTTTCATAAAACACATTCGGACTGCCAATGGTTACTTTTTGAACACCTTTTTCGAGCGCAGCAAAACAGTTTTCTAATTTTGGTAACATCCCCTCTGCAACAATTCTATCTTTTTTAAGCGCTTCAAAATAAGGCTTATTTATCTTTTCAATAACCGAATGGTTGTCATTGACATCTCTTAAAACACCATTTTTTTCAAAACAATAGATTAATTCAACGTCGTATTTTTCAGACAAACCAATAGAAAGTTCACTTGCAATGGTATCGGCATTTGTATTTAATAATTGCCCATTTTTATCGTGCGTAATAGCGCAAAAAACAGGTGTTAATTGGCTATTTAATAAGGCCGAAATCGTTTTTACATCGATCGAATCTACATCACCGGCAAAACCGTAATCGATTTCCTTGACAACTCGCTTATGCGCCAAAATGCAATTCCCGTCGGCGCCACTCAATCCAATGGCATTGCATTGGTTTTTTTGCAAATTAGCAACTATATTTTTGTTGAGCAATCCCGCATAAACCATGGTCACTATTTCTAAGGTAGCAAGGTCTGTGATCCTTCTTCCATTTACCATTTTCGGTTCTAGTCCTAACTCCTCAGCCATTTCCGAAGCTTTTTTACCTCCGCCGTGAATAAGAATTTTCTTTGATGGAATTTGGGCAAAATGGAACAAAAATTCTTCCAATGCTATAGGGTCATTGATCACATTTCCTCCTATCTTTAGGATTTTTAAGCTTTCTTTCATTTTGTTACTTTTTCAATCCTTCCAAAATCTTTTTTAGAACTAGTTGAGCAGAGTAAGTCCTATTATTAGCCTGATGGATCACAATAGATTGATCGCTATCCAAAACTTCATCGGCCACCACCACATTTCTCCGAACTGGTAAACAATGCATAAATTTTGCCTTGTTTGTTTGGCTCATTTGTTTGTTTGAAATTGTCCAATTTGGATCCTGGTTGATCACCTTGCCATAATCTTTAAAAGAACTCCAGTTTTTTACATAAACAAAATCAGCATTTTGAAAAGCGTTCATTTGATCTGTTTCGATTTTAGAATCTTTCGTTATTTCGGGATCTAATTCATATCCTTTAGGATGAGTGATCACAAAATCTACATCACTTTTCTGCATCATTTGCACAAAAGAATTAGCTACTGCATGGGGCAGCGCCCTGGGATGAGGTGCCCAACTCAGTACAACTTTAGGTCTTTCTTTTGTTTTATATTCCTCAATCGTAATGGCATCTGCCAAGGCCTGTAAGGGGTGTCCAATCGAACTTTCCATGTTTACAATCGGTACCGATGCGTATTTTTTAAAACCAGATAAAACTTCTTCAGCTCTGTCTTTTTCTTTGTCTGTTAGCGTTGGAAAAGCCCTTATCGCAATAATATCACAATATTGAGAAATCACTTGTGCGGCTTCTTTGATATGTTCGGATTTGCCTTGATCCATGACCACACCCTCTTCAAATTCAAGCGCCCATCCTTCATTATTGAAATTCATGACGATACTCTCCATTCCTAAATTCATCGCAGCCTTTTGCGTACTCAAACGTGTTCTCAAACTATTGTTAAAAAACAATAAACCAAGTGTTTTTCCGGCCCCAATTTCTCTTTGAATGGGTTGCTGCTTTAATTTTAAAGCTTCTTTTACCCAATGATTCAACGAGTCTATGTCATTTACAGATAAATAATGCTTCATTTTCTTCCAATTTTGGTGAATGGAATTATATTTTCAAAGGCATTCAGAATAAAATTGTCCTTTAATCCATTTACGATCCAAGTTTCTATTTGCTGATTGTATAAAATTTCTGCGGCATCAATTTTAGATTGCATGCCTCCGGTGCCATGTGATGATTTTCCTGTGAAAACTTCTTTTCTCAAATCTCCTATACTTTCTACCCTATCAATTGTAACTTTTTCGCCACTTTCTATCGATTCTTTGGTGTAAATTCCATCTGTATTCGTAGCGATGATGACTAGATCTACACCCAATAAACTACCTGTAAGCGCAGCTAATTTATCGTTGTCACCAAACTGAATTTCTTCTGTAGCAACTGTATCATTTTCATTGATGATGGGAATGTACCCATTCTGTACAAGTACATTCAAGGTATTAAAAATATTGTCGCGTGAGGTTTCTCTTTCAAAATCCGGATAAGACAACAAACATTGCGAAGTAAGAAGTCCTAATTCTCTGAAATTTTCTTGAAAAATGCGCATCAAATGGGGTTGCCCAATAGCGGCTAAGGCTTGTTTTACCGTAATCGCTTTACCGTTACTTTCCAATTTTACAAATTGTTTGGCTACCGCGATGGCTCCTGAGCTCACAATAATAAACTCACAACTATCTTTTAATTGAAAAATCTGACGTGCAATATCTTCTATTTTCCCTCTTGAGATTTGGTCGGTTTCGCGTGTGAGCGTATTGGTACCGATCTTCAACAATACTCTTTTTTTATCTGATCTGCCCTTCTCCATAAACATACCATTTGTTTGTGACCAAATGCTCCAAACCTATAGGACCTCTCTGGTGCAATTTATCGGTGCTAATGGCCAATTCGCCACCCAGACCAAATTGAAATCCGTCTGTAAATCTTGTCGAGGCATTTTGATAAACAGCAGCGGCATCTACTTCATCCATAAATTCCCTTGCCATTTCGTTACTTTTTGTCAAAATACAAGCTGAGTGCCCTCCTCCAAATTGATTAATCTTATCGATGGCCTCTTGCATACCCTCAACCCTGCCTATGACAATTTTATAATCTAAAAACTCTTCATACCAAACACTTTGATCTTCAATTTCTTCTATTCCGTCAAATTTTGAAGTAGTCTCATCTCCCCAAATCTGCACGTTAAATTTCATAAGTTGGGCTATTAATCTCTTTAAAAACCCTTCAAAATTTGGCAATTGTCTATCAATTAATACTTTATCCAGTGCGTTACAGGCAGAGATTTTAGCCACTTTGGCATTCACAATAATTTCTATGGCTTTTTCCTGATCTGCCGATGACGCCAAATAGATGAAATTATTTCCTCGTCCACTTACAATCACCGGACAAGTAGCATTTTCTTTGACGAATTGAATTAATTTTTCGCCTCCTCTCGGTATGATCAAGTCGATTTTTTGGGTCGGATTTTTTAAAAATTCTTGTGTTTCTTCTCTGTTAAAAACCAAATATTCCACCCAATTTTCGTCAACCGAATTAAACTTTAACGCTTCCCGCCATAGTTTAACGATAGACTTGTTTGAATGAAAAGATTCCTTCCCTCCTTTAAGTAAAATTTTATTACCCGACTTAAATGCGATACCGGCAGCCTCGATGGTAACATCAGGTCTGGATTCGTAAATGATCAGTATAGTTCCAAAAGGGGCTGTTCGATTTTCTATTCTCAAACCGTTTTCATGCACAAAAGAGAATCGCTCCTTTCCTAGAGGATCTTCTTGTTGTACTAATTGATTCAAAGATTCGATCATGCCCTCAATTTTTGCATCATCAACTTTTAATCGATCGTACATCGCTAAATCTGTGTCTTCAAAACTTTTAAGATCCTTCTGATTGATCGCAATGATTTCTGCTCTATTTTTTTCTACGAGCTCGGCCATTTTCAGCAAAACGGAATTCCTTTGTTTTATGCTTAATGTTTTATTCATTGTTTATTCTAAAACTTTTTTCAGCGATATGATAAAATCATCTAGTTGTTTAGAGCTTATATTCAAAGGAGGTAAAATCCTTAAAAGTTTTTTGTTAGATGCACCACCAGTAAAAATATGCTCTTCCATAATTAGTTTTTTCCTAAGTTCAGCCACATCAAAATCAAATTCCAGGCCCAACATCAAACCTTTTCCTTTTACTTTTTTTACCTGAGGAATTTGTTTTACTTTCTCAATAAAATCAGCAGAAACAACATTGACGTTTGAGATAAGGTCATCTCTTTGAATCACATCTAAAACAGCAAGAGCGGCCGAGCATGCCAAATGATTCCCTCCAAAAGTAGTGCCTAATAACCCATAACTCGCTTTAATTTTTGACGAAATTAACACACCTCCTATAGGGAAACCGTTGCCCATGCCTTTAGCGGTTGTAATAAGATCTGGCAAAATACCGTGGTGTTGGAAAGCAAAGAACTTTCCACTCCTTCCATATCCTGATTGAATCTCATCTGCAATCAAAATCACATCATGCTTTTTACAAAGTCTTTCCAAATCTTTGAAAAACCCTGTATTTCCTTCATCCAACCCACCAACACCTTGAATTCCTTCTATGATGATCGCACAAACATCATTTTTAGCAAGTTCTTTTTCTACCAAATCAATTTCGTTCAGAGGCAAAAAAGTACTTACTTGTTGCTGATTAATAGGTGCATTGATCTTTTTATTATCAGTTACAGCAACTGCCGCAGAAGTTCTACCATGAAAGGCGTTCTCAAATGCAATGACACGTTTTTTACCTGTATGAAAAGAGGCTAGTTTTAAAGCATTCTCATTCGCTTCGGCTCCTGAATTGCACAAAAACAAAGCATAGTTCTCAAAACCAGACAATTTTCCCAGCTTTTTAGCCAAAGCCAATTGTATCGGATTAATAATAGAATTAGAATAAAATCCTATTTTTTTTAATTGCTCCGTTATCGCGTTGACATAATCCTCCTGGGCATGACCAATAGAAATAACGCCATGCCCTCCGTATAGATCGAGATATTTTGCACCCTTCTCATCATAGACATAACAGCCCTTGGCAGAAACCGGAGTGACATTATAGACCGGATATACATCAAATAAATCCATCCTTTTTAAATTTCATTAATTTTTTCGAATGAAGTCACAAGTCCTTTGATAAGCGAAGAACTCAAACCTTGGTGCTCCATTTCATTTAAACCTTGAATCGTACAGCCACTGGGGGTTGTTACTTTGTCTATTTCTTCTTCCGGGTGACTTCTACTATCAATCAATAAACTGGCAGCACCCAGACAAGTCTGCATAGATAATTCTAAGGCCTCCTCACTGTGAAATCCAAGTTGTACAGCTCCCTGTGAAGTCGCCCTTATCAATCTCATCCAAAAAGCAATGCCACTGGCACAAATCACTGTTGCAGCCTGCATCAAATTCTCTTCAATACACATAGTTTTTCCTAAAGCATTAAAAATGGTCTTTGCATATTCTACATTTTTCTTTCCCCTTTCATTGGCAGAAATACATGTCATAGATTGACCAACTGAAATAGCTGTGTTGGGCATACATCTGATGATAGGTAAATCATTTCCTAAAACATCTTCTATGTCACTGATTTTTCTTCCGGTAACCACTGAAATAAGGGTATGCTTTTTGGGATTAATAACATCTTTAATCTCTTCCAGAACACCTTTTAATTGAGCTGGTTGAACTGCTACAATGATCACATCTGAATACTTTACCAATCTCTTATTCTCGGTGGTTATTTTAACCACGGATAAATTTCCTATATTATCTAAAGATCTTGGATTTCTTTTAGACAAATACAACGATTTACATTTGATATGTTGCTTTTCACTTAAAATTCCAATAGCTACAGAATAACCTAAATTACCCACCCCAATAATTCCTATTTTCATATTTTCTATTTAAAAATAATTTGCCTTTAATTGTAAACCTGTTTTTTCGTCGATGCCAAAAATTAAATTCATGTTTTGGACTGCTTGTCCCGAAGCACCTTTCAATAAATTATCTATTACACTTGTAATCAAAAGCTTGCCTTTAAAAACTTTTAAGTGAAGTAAGCATTTATTGGTATTCACCACTTGTTTTAAATGAATTTCTTCATCAGATATAAAGGTAAAGGCTGAATCTTTATAAAAATCCCTATAGAGAACTTTTGCTTGTTCAAGTGATCCTTCGAATTGAGTATAAATGCTTGCAAAAATTCCTCTGCTAAAATTCCCTCTATTTGGAATAAAGAAAAGATCTTGTTTGATACCTTCTTGTAATTGAGCCAAACTCTGCTCAATTTCACCCAAATGCTGGTGCGTAAAAACTTTATACGACGAAAAATTATTATCTCTCCAGGTGTAATGTGTCGTTGGTGACAAAGAGGTTCCTGCACCAGTTGCCCCTGTAACGGCGTTGACATGTATATCATCACAAATAAAACCTGCTTTGGCCAAAGGCAAGATCGCCAATTGAATAGCGGTGGCAAAACAACCCGGATTTGCAATATGTCTGGCAGTTTTTATTTCGCTTACATTCAATTCGGGCAAACCGTAAACAAATGTTCTTCCTTCAAATACGGCATCTTTTTTCAGTCTAAAATCATTACTTAAATCAATAATTTTTGTAGAAGAAGAAAAGCTATTCTCTTGCAAAAAGGATTTGGAATTACCATGTCCCAAACACAAAAACAGAACATCTACCTCAGGATTAATATGATCTGAAAAATAGAGATCGGTCTCACCTATCAAATCTTGATGAATTTTTGTAACAGGATTTCCTGCGTTAGACGTACTATAAATAAAATCGATTTTTACTTGAGGATGGTTGATCAAAATTCTAATCAACTCACCTGCCGTATAACCGGCTCCACCTATAATTCCCGCTCTAATGATCATATCAGCCTTTGTTTACATGATTAAATATCTTACCCTGATTGGCCGTAATTTTTATAAAACCTTTGGCATCATCAGCCGTCCATCCTTCATTGCTTTCACC
Source organism: Namhaeicola litoreus (assembly GCF_042679565.1). Taxonomy (NCBI): domain Bacteria; kingdom Pseudomonadati; phylum Bacteroidota; class Flavobacteriia; order Flavobacteriales; family Flavobacteriaceae; genus Namhaeicola; species Namhaeicola litoreus. Next base: position 273,228 of record NZ_JBHTMY010000002.1, read on the forward strand.
ATAACTGGCAAAAGAGGAATTCATTAAATCGTGGGCAGAATTAATACCGTTTAAAGCAAACCTATATGGATGGAGGGTTAAAAATACATCACCGGAGACATACCTTTGTGTATCTTCCAGAAAAACTTCAATATTTCGCATGACTTCGTCCAAATAATGGCCCTCATGCAACATCATCCCGTACCAATTGCCCAATTGTTCTTTTTGAAATTGTTGCCATTTAGTGAGCGTATGTTTTTCCAATAAGTGGTGTGCCTTAATGATGATGAGCGGAGCAGGTGCTTCAAATCCTACCCTTCCCTTTATACCGATAATTGTATCTCCAACATGAATATCTCTTCCGATGGCATAAGCCGAAGCCATTTTGTTTAATTTTTCGATATTATTTACGGGCTTATCATTTTCTCCATTTATCGCAACCAACTCTCCCTTTTGAAAGGTTAAAGAAATGTTCTCTGATCCACTTCGGGTGAGTTGACTTGGATATGCTTCACTTGGCAAAGCATCTTTGGATTTTAGCGTTTCTTGTCCGCCTACACTTGTCCCCCATAATCCTCTATTGATAGAGTATTTTGCCTTTTCCCATGAATATTCAATGCCGTTGGCTTGCAAATAATCAATTTCCTCTTGTCTTGCTAATTTTTTATCCCTGATGGGTGTAATAATTTCAATTTCGGGTGCCAAAATTTGAAATATCATATCAAATCTCACTTGGTCGTTGCCGGCACCGGTACTTCCGTGCGCAATGTAATTTGCACCAATTTTCTTGGCATATTCTACAATCTCGATGGCCTGAATAATTCTTTCTGCACTTACACTCAGCGGGTAAGTGTTATTTTTTAAAACATTACCATAAATAAGGTATTTTACTACTTTTTCATAAAAAGTTTGTACAGCATCCAGAGATACATAACTCGCTGCTCCTAATTTCAAAGCTTTGTCTTTGATCTCAGAAATTTCTTCTTCACTAAAACCCCCGGTGTTTACACTTACTGCGTGCACCTCAAAATTCTCTTCCTTTGATAAATACATGGCGCAATAAGAAGTATCCAATCCACCACTATAGGCTAATACAAGTTTTTTCATTGTTGATTACTTTGCTCAAAACAATAATACTCATTGTTTTGTTGATTAATTTTCTGGTTTATTCTCTTTTGATTGATTTTTCTTTAAAAAAATACTTTGTTTAATTCTTTTTAAACGACTCAGAACTTTTGAGTCAAAATCGTGTTCTTTCAAATCCTTTTTGTTCTTTGGATCATAAAGCATTCCGGTACAGAGACACATTTTTTGATTTGTTCTTTGCAATACATCGTAATTTCTGCAAGTTTGACAGCCTTTCCAAAACTCAGGATCATCTGTGAGCTCTGAAAAAGTAACCGGTTTATATCCCAAATCATAATTAATTTTCATGACCGCCAAACCAGTAGTGATGCCAAAAATCTTTGCGCCAGGATATTTTTCTTTAGAATAGTTAAAGATTTTCGTTTTTATTTTTTTGGCTAGGCCCAAATTTCGATAATCGTGATGAACAATTAATCCAGAATGAACTACATAATTCTTATCACTAAAAATTTCTATATAGCAAAACCCTGCAAATTTATCGCCATCTAAAGCGATAACAGCGTTTTGATTTCTCATTTTTGTAGAAATGTATTCCGGTGTTCTTTTGGCAATACCTGTTCCTCTTTCGGCTGCCGATTTTTCAATAGTTGCGCAAATGATCTCTGCGTATTTAATGTGTTTTTCGTTTGCAATTGCAATTTCCATTAACTAATGTTTTTAAGATTGGATAAATAAGAATCGAAATGCGGAATTGGGCTCACCATATTCCAAAAATAACCCGTACCCTTACGGGCGGAAACGGTGGGTTTGAAAAATCACATCACTACTTCCAAAGAAAAAGTGAAAAAGAATTGTTCTGAGATTGAATGAAAAAAGTGGCATGTTGAAATTAAAATTGAAAATAATTGTTAAAAAAAGTTCGAAGAAAAACCTTAATTAAATGCGGCGATAGGGTACAATACTGAACCTTAAAGTGGTAATATGCGTCTGTTTTAATTTCACATGGCAATATTACAACAATTATCAAAACATCAAAAATAAATTTCCGTTAAATTCAACAAAATGAAAATTTTCTTATGAAGAATTCATTTATTCGATTTGTTTCTTGAAGTTTTCTTTAACAAATTGAACAATTCTTTTCACTTCTACTATATCAGTTTCTAGAATTGTTCCAATATCTTTGAGATTCAATTTACCCAAGATATAAAGATCTACAACATTTGAGGTCTGCACAGGAAGCAGTTTATACAAGGTTTGAAAAGATTGTTTAAAACCTTGTTCTTTCATTTTGTTATGCTCCTTTAATTCGAATAGCGACATTAAGTTTTGTTGCACTTCTTCTGATTCTAATACAGATGATCCTTCGTCATTTTGATGATAAGAAATATCATCTAATTCTTCATTCATGATCAGATCAAAATCTCCATCCACAGTAAAATTTTCTTCCATCTGTTTTAACTCTTCTTCTAAAATCAGTTTTATACTCACATTTTGTTTATGCCATTTTTCTTCATCCGCCAAGGCTATAATTTTATAATGAGCTTTTGCGAACATAAACATTTGAAGCGCATGCTGATCAATATCCTCTCCTACTTTATTCTCATAAACCTCTAGAATCACCTCATCTATAATTTCTGAAGGACGGTACATGTTTTTTGGCAAAACGCCATGGTGTTCCAGCACACGCAACCTATTTTTTACATAAGGATAAAGTTTATGACTTATCGCTAAAGTCTTTTTTTCCAAACTTTTTTCTCTTTTTTCACTGTTATTGTCGTGCTCATTTTTCATAATCAGAGATTTTAATGTTCCTCTTAAAATTACGAAATAATTCTTCAATTGTTGGGTATTGTGGAAGATTTTAGCTTCGAGTTATGATAGATTTTCAACAAAAATATAGGTGTTTTAACCGTTTTAAATATATTTGATCCAAACTGCTTTGAACATGCTTGGTAATCCCTTTACATTCCGGCAAAATGATGTCGATTTTTTCGGTAAAATTTACCCCTCCAAAAAGGTAAATGCAGTTGTTATTATTGTGCACGGTTTGGGCGATCATTTGGGCCGGTACGAAGACTTTGTCATTCCTGAACTCTTGAATAATGATTTCTCTGTCTTGGCATACGATCAATTCGGACATGGCAAAACCAAAGGAAAAAGAGGATACAATCCCGGGTTTGATCAGGTTTTAGAAAGTTTGCATATCGTTGTAAAAAAAGCGGTGGAGATGTTTCCTCAAAAACCTATATTTCTCTACGGCCATAGCATGGGCGGAAATGTTGTTTTAAATTATGCGCTCCGCTCCCCCGAATTAATACAAGGTATAGTTTTATCGAGTCCTTTTTTAAGATTGGCATTTTCGCCTCCTGCTTGGAAACTACAATTGGGAAAATTAGCCCTGAAATTCTTTCCGGGAATAACAATGGGTAATGAGTTAGACCCCAAAGCCTTATCACATGACCCAAAAGCTGTGGAAAAATATTTAGCAGACCCTTTGGTACACGACAAAGTTAGTCCGAATTACTCGATTCGATTTTTAGAGAGCGGCGAATGGGCAATTGAGAACATCGACTTTTTAAAGCTAAATGCGCTGGTTTTACACGGCACAGCAGATATGCTCACCGATCATTTAGCCTCAGTTGAAATCTCAAAAAAGAATCCTAAAAAAATAAAATTGCAATTGTATCCAGATGGGTATCACGAACTTCACAATGAGGCTCTCAAAGAAACTTTCTTAAAAGATATCTGTACTTGGATCAACAAAAACCTTTAAAATTTCTATGAAAAAAATTGGACTTATCCTCTTACTTATTTTTCAGGCCAATGCCTTATCTACCATTGCTCAGAATAATTTTCAAGGATCTTATCAGGAATTGAATTTCGCAGACGAGATTGATTTGAAATGGTTGGCTCTATATTATCGTTCCTTTAAAAATGGGAATGAAGAACTAACTCAAAACTATACTTCTATTAATGCTGAGGAAATCAAAAAGAATCTCAATTATTTAAAAGAAAGAACCCCTCTTCCGCTGCAATATAATCCCATTATTGAAAATGTTATTAGACTATACTTAACAGATGGGTTGGAAACTTTGGAAAATATCAAAGATAGATCCGCTTATTTCTTTCCCGTTTTTGATAGTTATTTGGCTCAATACAACTTACCCTTGGAAATGAAGTATTTAGCCGTAGTAGAATCCGCTTTAAAAACAGATGCCTTGTCTCATTCGGGCGCCAGAGGCATTTGGCAGTTTATGTTGGGAACAGCCAGAATGTATCAGCTCAAGATTGATTCTTATGTGGATGAAAGAAAGGATATTTTTTCTTCTACCAAAGCGGCTTGTGAATATTTAAGTGTTTTACACAGCATGTTTGGCGATTGGAATTTAGCCATTGCTGCGTATAATTGTGGTCCCGGAAATGTGACAAAAGCCATCAGAAGGGCCGGTGGTCAAAAAGATTATTGGCAAATAAGACCTTTTTTACCCAAAGAAACACAAGCATATGTTCCTGCTTTCTACGCCACACTTTATATTTTTGAGCAATCGGACAAATATTTAAAATCAGTAAATCAAAATGGGATATCTTTTTTTGAAACAGATACAATCCATGTCAAAAAGCAACTTAATTTAAATGAAATTGAAAAACATTTACAAATTAAAAATCAATTGCTTTCACAATTAAATCCGAAATACACAAAGAACGTCATTCCAAAAAACGAATACCTCACCCTTCCTAAAAGCTTAGTTTCTAATTTTATACAATTTGAATCAGGTTTGTTTAATGACAATCAATATGTAGAAATCGTTAAAAATACGCATACCCCTGAACACAAAAAAGAGATCATAGAATTGAATAACTCAAAACAAACAGAATTGGGCACTGTACGAAAGTCTGATTTTAAAATTGAAACCTATGTGGTAAAAGAGGGGGACTCTCTTTTTAAAATTTCGAGGTTGTATCCTAATGTGAGTATAAACCAACTTCGTACATGGAACAATATTTGGGGGGTGAATTACGTTAAACCAGGGACTAAGCTGCTTATTTACAAAAGTTAAGGTCCTTTGTAAAAAAATAATTTAGTCAATAACTTTAACAATATTTTTTCATTTTAAACAGTAAATTTATCCGGTCGATTATATAAAATTTATAGTTTAGCCGTTTTTTAAAAATTAACTTGATTACATCAATAAAAACTTTAACAATGCGTCATATTTCTGCCCTGATTTTTTTTCTATCTACATTTCTTGGATTTGCTCAAAGCATTGACCTAGAAAAAGATTCCACCAAACAAGCATTGGCAGAAATGCTGAGAAGGGATTTGTTGATGTCTAGTATTGATACTATTCATACAGACTCTTTAGAAGCGCTTGAAAAAAATGTTGTGCTGATCGACTATCCTATTGCGTCCGAAATTGATAAGAAATGGCTGACAGCATGGAACAACAATTTTCTGAGTGATTTACCCGATCTTCCCATAGATATAGATAGCACCAATGTGGTCATAGAAGATTTGCCTACAGAATTATTAAAAGAAAGGCTACATGCTTTGAACAGTAAAACCCCATTTAATGTAGAATATAATACCTCTCTCGAAAAAGTAATTAAGCATTATTTAAAAAACAGAAAACAGACTTTGGCAAATTTAATGGGTAGAGCAAAATATTATTTTCCCATTTTTGAGGAACATTTAGACAAATATAATATCCCATTAGAAATTAAATATTTGGCTATTGTAGAATCTGCTCTAAAACCTACCATAAAGTCTAGGGTAGGCGCTACAGGCCTTTGGCAGTTTATGTATAGCACGGGTAAATTATACAAGCTGGATGTAAGTTCTTATGTGGATGAAAGAAGCGACCCAATCAAATCAACTGAAGCCGCTTGTAAATATTTAAGTAACTTATATTCCATTTTCGGAGATTGGGATTTGGCCTTAGCAGCCTATAACTCAGGTCCGGGAAATGTAACAAAAGCAATACGAAGATCTGGTGGAAAAACAAATTATTGGAATATCAGGCCTTATCTTCCTAGAGAAACAGCTGGCTATTTACCTGCCTTTTACGCCACCTATTATATCTTTGAATATGCTGAGGAGCACCAGTTATATGCCACAAATGAATTGCCTAACTCTTTTGAAACTGATACAATTCGAGTAAAAAGACAGATTACCTTTGACCAGGTCAATAGAATTCTTAAAACCGATAATGAGTTGTTAGAATTCCTTAATCCACAATATAAATTAAAAATAATACCATTTGAAGAAAAAGAAAATCACACCTTGAGATTACCCCGATATTTAGCAGGTACTTTTGTCGCAAATGAAGATTTAATATACACCTATGCAGAGGCAGATGATGCAAAGCGTGAAAAACCTTTACCTGCTAATCTCACTACTCCTGATAGAATAAGATACAAGGTGAGAAGTGGAGATTATTTGGGCAAAATTAGCAGTCGTTATGGTGTACCTGTGAGCAGTATCAAAAGATGGAACGGACTTAAAAGCAATAACTTAAGGGTAGGCCAATACTTGACCATTTATCCTAAAAATGGATCTGTAACGACCACGGTGACACCAAAAAGTAACGATAATACGAGTACGGCAGCCGCTGTTAAAGAGACAAATAATAACAAATACACAACATATACAGTGAAAAATGGAGATTCACTTTGGTTGATTTCTCAGAAATTCCCTAATGTAACTGTAAAGCAATTAAAAGAATGGAACAATTTTTGGAGTGAAAAGAATTTAAAACCGGGAACTAAGCTCAAAATTTACTAATTTTCCCGGGCATTAAGCTAAAATCTCGATCATGTCCAAAATTTATTCACTAGTCTTAGTGATTTTTCTCTTCATTTCATGTAACTCAAAAAATGATTCAATAACACTTGTCGAATCTACCGGCAGAATCAACAACTTATTAGTTGTCATGAATAATGAAGATTGGGATGGCCGCTTAGGTGATTCTGTCCGAGCGATTCTCGCTAAACCTTTGGTGGGATTACCCCAAGAAGAAGCGCCTTTTAGCGTCAACCAAGTGGATCCTGGTGCTTTTTCAAGTCTTTTTAAGAGGTCCAGAAATGTACTTTATATAGATTACGCCGAGAAAGAGAATTATTATACCACATTTAACGTCTACTCTTCTCCTCAAACGATTTTAACCATTTTAGGAACAGATATCAACAATATTCTAAGTAAGATTGAGAAATATAAATATGAAATGATATCTGTTTTTAAAAAGCAGGATCTGGCACTTTATCAAAGTAAGATCACGAAAGACCACTGGAAAGCTGAAAACATTCAAACCATGGAGAACCTCGGTTTTTCAATTAAAATTCCCACAACTTATAATGTCGTAGAAGATGACGGGAGTTTTTTATGGTATCGCTATTCTTTTGCCAAGGGCATGTTGAATATAATCGCTTATAGCTTTCCCATCAAAGACAGAAGTGAATTTAATCCATTAAATATCATCAAAAAAAGAGATTCCATCGGTAAAACACATATCCCAGGGCAGTTTGAAAATACATATATGAAAACTGAACCTCTGTATAACCCAACCGCCACTAAAATGAAACTTGACAATAAAGAAGCCTATGAAATTCGCGGTTTATGGATTGTTAAAAACGATTTTATGGGAGGGCCCTTTGTTAATTATGCCATTTTGGATGAAGCTCAAAATCGAGTTCTTGTATTGGAGGGCTTCAGTTATTCTCCTGCCACCAAAAAAAGGGATTTTGTTTTTGAAATGGAAGCCATTCTAAAAACGATCCAGATCGAATAGCATTATTCTGACCCGGGAAATTCAATTTCCAAATTATCTGTATTGTAAGTCATGAGCTCTCCATCTTTTTCATAGATCAAAAAAACTTTTAACTCAGGTTTATTCGCTAAAAAAGCTTTTGTTTTTTCAAAGCCCATGGCCATAAAAGCGGTGGCATAAGCATCTACATCTGCACAATCTAAAGAAGAAATGACCGAGGCACTTAGTAAATCACTTTTGCTCGGATACCCGGTTTTTGTGTCTATGGTATGGGCAAATCGTGCACCGGTTATACTATCGATTTTGAACTTCCTGTAATTCCCTGATGTGGCAATTGATTCATCACTTAACAAAACGAAACTTTGGTAGGATCTCGAACCATCAAAATGAGGTTTTTCAATAGCAATTTTCCATGATAAGCCTCTTTCATTCTTCCCCCTAGTTCTCACCTCTCCGCCAATCTCTACTAAATAATTCTCGATTTCCTTTGATTCTAAAAAACGACCCAATACATCGACCGTGTACCCCTTGGCAATCGCATTAAAATCCAGAAAAAAAGGAGTATACTTTGCTTTAATCTTACCATTTACCAAATTGATTTTATGCAGACCTACACCTTGTAGTAGCGATTCTATTTTTGCAGAATCTATATTTGCGAGACCATCACCTGGTCCAAAACCCCACGCGTTCACCAAAAGTCCAATGGTCGGATCAAAATACCCACCTGTCTCTTCGCAAATATTTAAGGATTTTTGAAAAACTTCTTCAAAATAATGATCAACTTGAACCAAAGTGTCACCGCTATTGATTTTAGAAATATCAGAGTTGGGGATATAGGTAGACAAAGATTGATTGATCATGTGAAACAGACTGTCAATTTCTTTTTCAAAATTTCTTTGCTGTGCATCGTCATAAATAGCAGAAAATGTTGTGCCTAAAGCATTACCCGAAAGTCTCTGATACGTTTTATCATCAGACTTACAAGAAATCAATAATATCATTAAAAAATAAAGAAAAAAGTTTGTCATTCGGTAAGATATTAGTAAATATTTAACGTATCATTTTAAGCCAACCTGTATATTTGTACCGTACATTTCAAAAGCGTTGAAAGTACAAAAATATTAATATCTTCGTGTTAAAATTAAATTATTCACAATCATGAAAAAAATATTGTTTTTGCCCATTTTAGTGGCTCTTTTATTAACCTCTTGTGTTTCACAAAAGAAATATGCCGACTTGGAAACATCTTACCAAGCGACAAAACAAGAACTTGTTGACGCAAAAGCGGATCTACAATCTTGTTTGATCGAAAAAACACACTTGCAAGATTTGAATGCTTCGCTTAAGATCGATAAAGATCAACAATTGAAGCAGGTAGAAAACTTGACCGTTCTTACGCAATCATCTTCAGAAAACATCAAGGAAATTATCTCTCAATTGAGTGAAAAAGACAAATACATCAATGGCATCAGAGCAGCCATGTCTAAAAAAGATTCTATCAATTTAGCCGTTGCGTTTCAGTTGAAAAAAGAATTAGCTGCGGGCATTCAAGATGAGGATATTCAAATTGATGTGGAAAAAACTGTTGTTTATATCTCTATTGCCGATAAAATGTTATTCAAAACTGGAAGTTCTGTAGTTTCAGACAAAGCTAAAATGGTGTTGGGTAAAGTAGCAACCGTAATTTCTTCAAGACCAAGTATGGAAGTACAAGTGGAAGGCTACACAGACAATGTGCCGATTTCTACGAATTGTGTAAAAGACAACTGGGATTTAAGTGTTGACAGAGCTACTTCTGTTGTAAGAGTGTTGCAAGAAGATTACAATATTGATCCAGCGAGATTAATTGCTGCTGGTAGATCTGAGTATGTTCCTCTAGAGAGCAATGCAACGCCAGAAGGAAGAGCTACAAACAGAAGAACCAGAATCGTTATTTTACCAAAACTTGACGAATTCTTCGATATTCTAGAACAAAAACCTGAATAATTTTATTTCAGCATATCATATAAAAGGCGACCTACGGTCGCCTTTTTTTATGTGTTCAGGTCTCCAAGTTCTTTTAAAAGTTCTCTTAGAAAAACCGGATTAGCCATAACTCCTGAATTATTGGTATCCTCCAACAAAATTAAGTCCGTATTTTCTGGTCTTAAAACATACAATTCCTCTGCGGAGGTATAAGGAATTACTTTATCTAACTTGCCGTGAAACATCAAAACCCTGCCTTTTAACTTTGGGAAGAATACACTTGAATCCATCTTGTATTTTAAAATAAGGCCTACAGGTAAAAATGGATAATGGTTTTTGGCAGACAAACGCAAAGAATACATAGGTGATTCCAACACGAGTAAAATGGGCTTATTCTTCACCGCAGCTTCGACCGCAAAAAATGCGCCCATCCCCTTTCCATAAATTACTATATCTGATTCCGGATAAACATTTTTAGCGAAATCGCACCAGACTTGCACATCAGAAATCATTTTATCCTCATTAAAACTTCCTCCGCTTTTACCAAAACCTCTATAATCCATTAACAAAACATCGTAACCTGCATTAAAAAACAAACCTGTTGATTGACCCCAAATCTGCACATTACCTGCATGGTTATGGAAATAGAGTACAATCCCTTTAGCTCGTTCATTATAAAAATGAATCCCATTTAAGAGCGCACCATCTTTCGCTTTTAAGTTAATCTCTTCAAATGGACGATCAAATTCAAATTGATGGGTAGAATCGAGTTTTACCGCGTGAAAAACAAAATAATCTTGTGTGAAGTATAAAACAAGACTAATGAGAAAAAAAATCAGAAATGCTATTCCTAAAACATATATCCATATCATATAGGCACCTATTAATACTCAAAATTAAGTTTTACCTAAAGAAGTAATTAAATTTTAACTAATTTTAGGACATCCAATAAAAAAAGGCAACCTTATCAGGCTGCCTTTTTTAAAATATTTTGGAGTGAATTATCCTCCGAAATCGTCAAATCTGATATTTTCATCAGGGATTCCAAAGTCTTCACCCATTTGCTGTACTGCTTTGTTCATCATTGGAGGTCCACAGAAGTACAATTCAATATCTTCAGGAGCTTCGTGTTTAGACAAATATTGATCTATTACAGCTTGGTGCACAAATCCTAAGAATCCATCTCCTTCTTTATCAAAAATATCCTTTTTCACTTTCCAATTATCTTCTTCTAAAGGTTCTGAAAGCACGACAAAGAATTTAAAATTAGGAAAATCTCTTTCCAATTCTCTAAAGTGTTCCAAATAGAATAATTCTCTCTTTGACCTACCGCCATACCAGAAAGTTACTTTCCTGTTGGTTTTAACTGTCTTGAATAAATGATACAAGTGAGATCTCATCGGAGCCATACCGGCACCACCACCTACATACAACATCTCTGCATCAGATTCATTGATAAAGAACTCTCCATAAGGTCCAGATACGGTTACCTTATCACCCGGTTTTCTGCTAAAAATATAACTGGAGGCTACACCCGGATTAACACTCATCCATCCATTTTTAGCTCTATCCCATGGCGGAGTGGCAATCCGCACGTTTAGCATGACATTACGACCCTCAGCAGGATAAGAAGCCATCGAGTAAGCTCTCTCTACCAATTCGCCGTTTTTCATTACCAAAGGCCACAAATCAAATTTATCCCACTCTAATTTGAACTTATCTGGTTCGCCCGGATGTTCTGCAGGATGCGCTTGAATATCTATATCGCTATAAGGCACCTCTGTTTTTGGTATTTCAATTTGAATATATCCCCCTGCCTCGTAATCCATGTCATCAGGAAGTTGAACGACAAATTCTTTGATAAAAGAGGCAACGTTATAATTTGACACAACCGTAGCTTCGTATTTTTTAATTCCAAACACTTCCTCAGGAACGGTAATTGTCATATTTTCTTTTACTTTTACCTGACAAGCCAATCTGTTTCCGGCGGCTAATTCTTTTCTTGTAAAGTGCGGCACCTCGGTTGGTAAAGGTTCCCCTCCACCTGATTCAACCTGACATTTACATTGGATACAAGTACCTCCACCTCCGCAAGCAGAGGGCAAGAATACTTTTTCATTACCTAAAGTCGAAAGTAAGGAAGAACCTGTTGGGACCTCAATTTCCTTCTCACCATTGATAAGAATTTTTACTTTTCCGGAAGGTAATAACTTTGCTTTAGCAACCAATAAGATGGTCACTAAGATGAGTACTAACAATAAAGAAAATACTATACTTGCTACAATTGGATTCATTCTCTATAATTTCTTTTGACTATAATTTAATTCCCGAAAAACTCATAAAGGCTATCGCCATCAATCCGGTAATAATAAACGTAATCCCTAAACCTTTGAGGGGTTGAGGTACATTTGAATATGCAATTTTCTCTCTGATAGAAGCAATTGCCACAATGGCTAAAAACCATCCTACACCAGAACCTAATCCGTACACAGCAGATTCTGTGATGGTTGAAAAGTTTTTCTGTTGCATGAATAAAGCTCCCCCTAATATGGCGCAGTTAACGGCGATCAGCGGAAGAAAAATCCCTAACGCACTGTAAAGTGCAGGAGCAAATCTTTCTACGATCATTTCTACCAACTGAACCATAGAGGCGATAACGGCGATAAAAAGAATAAAACTCAAGAAACTGAGGTCTATATTGGCATATTCAGGTCCCAACCATGTTAAGGCGCCTTCTCTTAAAATATACTTATCTAATAAATAATTCACGGGTACCGTAATGGCCAAAACAAAGATTACGGCAGCACCAAGACCAACAGCGGTTTTTACAGTTTTAGAAACTGCAAGGTAAGAACACATCCCCAGGAAATAGGCAAAGATCATGTTCTCTATAAATATACTTCGTACAAATAAACTTCCTAATTCTTCCATTTTATTTAGAATTAAATTCCGAAGCGGAATTAATTATTTTCTTCAATTAATTTTCTGTTTCTAGATCTTTGGAACCAAATAATGACTCCCACCGTGATCAAGGCCATTGGCGACAATAACATAAAGCCATTGTTTTCATATCCGAATTGGTATAAACCGGTAGACTCTGCAATGGTTTTCCCTTTGTGTCCTAAGATCTCATAGCCCAATAGCTTACCTGATCCTAAAAGCTCGCGGAAAAAAGCGACAATAATTAAAATCAAACCGTAACCTGCAGCATTACCAATACCGTCTAAAAATGATTTCCATGGTCCGTTTGCCAAAGCAAAAGCTTCCAACCTTCCCATGATGATACAGTTGGTAATGATCAATCCAACAAAGACAGACAATTCTTTACTCACGTCATAAGCATAAGCTTTTAGAAATTGATCCACTAAAATTACCAGAGATGCCACGATTAAAAGTTGGACAATAATTCTAATCCTACTAGGAATTAAATTTCTGATTAACGAGACGATCACATTACTAAAAACTAGTACAAATAATACCGCCAAAGACATGACAATGGCCGGCTTTAATTGAACCGTAATGGCCAGTGCGGAACAAATACCTAAAACTTGAACCGTAATTGGATTGTCATCGTTCAGAGGATCTGTAATAAGCGCTTTATTCTTTTTTGAGAATAAGGGTTCTTTATCTTCAGCCATAATTAATTGTTTTTTAAATAAGGTAAATAATTCTGCATTCTCTCTGCAATCATATTCGAAACACCATCTGAGGTTATTGTTCCTCCAGAAATAGCATCAACCCCATGTTGATCGCCAGAGGGAGCACCTCCTTTTACCGCTTTTACAGAAACAAACTCTCCGTTTTCATCGAACAATGTCTTGCCTTTAAACTGATCTTCAAACCAAGACTGATTGATTTCAGCACCTAAACCAGGAGTTTCTCCTTTATGGTCAAATGAAGCGCCAACGATCGTATTTTTATCTTCATCCAAGGCGATATATCCCCATACTGCATCCCATAATCCAGCTCCATAAAGTGGGACAACATAATAACTCTTACCTTCCTTTTCAGCGATGTACAAAGGAAAATGCTGTTCACTTTTATCTTTCTTCAACTCCTTATTCAATTCTACTGTAAATGCATCTACTTGTTCATCAACTGTTCCATCAGGATTTAAAGAAAGTTGTTGCTTGACGTATTTGTTATACGCTTCTGTCGCTTCATCTCTCGTTACTTCAATTCCAACAGTAGATAAAATATTCTGCATTTTCTCGTTCTTTACATTCTCTGCCTGCAATGGCTTCAAGGAGGTAGCTGCAAAAGCTAAACCGGCTGCCACAAGAACCACCATGATAATGGCGAAAATAAATGTATAAGCATTGCTATTTTTATCCATATTTCTAAGCGTTAACTTTGACTAAACGTTTTTTTCTTTTTTTGATGTTACCTTGCACCACATAGTGATCGATGGTTGGAGCAAAGACGTTCATGAGCAAGATGGCCATCATCATCCCTTCTGGTAAGGTAGGATTAACTACCCTGATCAAAATTGCAAAAATACCGATCAAAAATCCATAAATCCATTTTCCTTTGGCTGTTTGTGCTGCTGTGACAGGATCAGTTGCCATAAAGACAAGTCCAAATGCAAAACCACCTACAATCAAATGTTTCCACCAAGGAAAATTGATCAACTCATTGGTTGTACTTCCAAAAGCGTTAAAAATCAATCCCATGACTGCACCGCCTAACAAAGTAGACAACATGATTCTCCAGCTTCCAATACCGGTAAATAGTAAAATGGCTGCACCAATCAAAATCATAAGGACAGAAGTTTCTCCAACAGATCCAGGTATAAAGCCCATGAACATGTCATAAACACTAAAACTAGGCTGACCATTAGCAGCCAAAGTACCTAGTACTGTTTCACCAGACACCCCATCGGCCACAGAATCTGCCACCCAAACGGTATTACCAGACATATAAGGGGCATATGAGAATAAAGCAAATGCCCTTGCTACCAGCGCAGGATTCAAAATATTCATCCCCGTTCCACCGAAAGCTTCTTTGCCAATGACAACAGCAAAAACGACAGAAACAGCTAACATCCACAATGGAAGGTCGATGGGCATAATAAGAGGAATGAGTAATCCGGTAACCAAATACCCTTCATTCACCTCATGTCCTCTGAAAATAGCATAGGCGAATTCTATTCCCAAACCAACTGCATAAGAAACAACGATCATAGGTACAAAACGCACCGCACCAAACATAAAATACTCCCAAAAACCGTGTCCGGCACCCATATTTTGGTATCCGATATTCCACATTCCAAAAATAATGGTTGGAATCATGGCAATAACTACGGTAATCATAACGCGTTTGAGGTCTACCCCATCGCGAATATGTGCTCCTTTTTTGGTTGTATGATTGGGTACATAGAGAAAAGTGTCTATCCCGCTAAATGCCGGCCCATATTTTTCATACTTACCTCCTTTTTCAAAAAGAGGCTTGATTTTGTCTAATTTACTTCTTAAAAAATCCATTAACCTACTTCTTTAATCATTATATCTAAACCTTTTCTGATAAGATCTTGAGCTTCAATTTTAGAAGAACTCACAAAATCAACCAAGGCGAAATCTTCCGGCGCTACTTCGTATATTCCGAGATTCTCCATTCTTTCAATATCACCCGACATAACTGCTTTAAGCAATTGCATCGGATAAATATCCAAAGGAAAAACCTTTTCCATTTCTCCGGTAAGCACAAAAGCGCGTTCTTCACCGTTCATATTGGTATCTAAATCGTATTCTTTCTTCCCGTTTAACCACGATAGAAAAGTACGAGACATACTAAATTTATTTCCTCCTGTAAAAGGTACCCAACCAAAAAATGAGTAGTGGTCTCCTTCAGGGATCACAGAAATAGTATCATTGTAAAAACCTAGGAAACCAGCTTTTGATACAGCTTCACCTGTTAAAGGATTACCATTAATAATTCTATTTTTTTGATCGCTTAAATTTCCTTTGGTAATAGACTCCAACTGGGCCGATCTGATGGTTGTATAATATTGCGGTTCTAAAACCTGAGAACCAGCCAAAGCCACTACAATACTGGGATCGTATTTTCCGTGAAGGAATAAACTCCCAATTGCTGCTACATCCTGTGGTTTAACGGTCCAAACTCTTTCTCCTGCATTTATGGGGTCAATTCTGCTGATTTGCGTTCCAACATTTCCTGCCGGATGAATCGGATTGATTCTATGGATCTCAGCGCCTTTGATCTGAGTTAAAAAAGAATTCCCTGAAGAACTCACCGTTAAATGAACCTTTCCTTCGGTAAGTTTTGCAAGTGCCTTAATTCCTTCTTGAAATTCACTTTCCTTATTCTTTAAAACGAAATCAACGTCTGCCGATAAAGGTGCCGTAGAAAGGCCACTAACAAAAATTGATTTAGGTTGATCATCAGGATTGGCAATGACATCATAGGGGCGCTGATTGATAAACGGCCAACAACCACTCTCTAACATCAATTGTTTTACCTCATCAGATGATAATCCATCTACTTTTTTTACCTTAAACTCTTTGAAATGATCTTGAGCATCAGCCGAGATGATGATTGATAAAATAACCCGTTTTGCTCCTCTTACAATTTCCTTGACTTCTCCACTTACAGGAGAACTGAATTTTACCTCTTCCTTTTGCTTGCTGTAAAAAAGTGTATCACCAACATTCACTTTATCGCCAACCTTGACAACTAATTTTGGTGTGATGCCGTGAAAATTTGATGGTACGATCGCAAATGTTTTAGAACGAGGCGCAGAAGATAATTTTAGCTGGGCTTTCCCCTTTAGCTTGATATCTAAGCCTTTTTTGATACGAATGTCTGTAGACATAATTTGCTTTAATTAATTAGATTTTTGCTTAAAAATCAGTGTATTTAAATGTTCTGATACTTAAGTCTAACAATAGCTTATGTTAAGCGGTGCAAATTTAATAATTATAATTCATTAGGACGAATATATTTTTCGTTTATTTATTTGAATTATATTTGAAAAATAGCCTTGGGCACAAAATAAACAAGGCCTTTAGGGCCATGAGATAAATCCCGTTTTAGTGTTTTCTATGAACCTTTTTGATCAAAACTTCCAATTAATACATCGTTTAACCTTACTTTTTTTTGGGTTCTGTTCTTTCACGGGAATCGCTCAGGAAATCATAGAAATTGCAGAACCATCCCATATTAAAACGGTTGTTTTCGAAGCGAATAGCAAAGATACTTATATTCCTGTCATTCAACTGGGTCAAAAATTATCATTTTCATTTGACGATCTTGAAGGAGATCAAAAAATTTATTACTACAGAATAGACCATTGCGAATACAATTGGCAAAAATCGAGTTTGTTATCCACCGAATTTATTGCAGGCTATCAGGAAGATCGCCTCAGAGACTTTGAAAATTCTTTCAATACGCTCCAACCTTATACCCATTACACCTTACAGATTCCAAATCGGGATATGCAATTAAAGATTAGCGGTAATTATTTGTTATCGGTTTTAGACCAATACAGAAATACGGTTTTTACACGCCGGTTTATCGTGTATCAACCTTTGGTGGATGTTGGTGTTTCGGTACACAGAAGCAGAAATATTGAATATATCAATCAAAAACAAGATGTAGAATTTCGTATTAATTTAGGCAATCTACAAGTGCGAAATCCTTACCAGGACATTCAAGTAATGGTTTTAAAAAATTGGGATTGGAATTCTGCCTTGTATAATATTCCACCAAAATATGTCAACAATAACCAACTTCTCTATAATTATGTGAGTGAAATTTCATTTTGGGGCGACAATGAATACCTTTATTTTGATACCAAAGAAATTAGAAACGCCACAAATAACATCAGACAGACCAGAATGTTAGATATATTTAACACCTTTTTGTACATCGATCAGGAAAGAAGAAATATGCCTTACACAGTTTATCCCGATATCAACGGAAATTTTGCGGTTCGTAATTTAGACGGAAATCAATCTTTGCTCGAAACGGATTACAGTTTAGTCCATTTCAAATTAGAAACCACTGCTGAGTTAAATGGAAAAGACTTATATGTCTTTGGAAATTATAACAACTGGCAAATTGGCGATCAAAATAAAATGATCTATAACAACAAAACGAACTTATTTGAACTGAGCCTTCCTTTTAAACAAGGGTTTTATAATTATTTGTACGTAGCCGCCGATCAACAAGGAAAAATTGACAAGAAAGCCATTGAAGGTTCTTATTACCAAACCGAAAACGAATATGTTGTGGTGGTCTATTTTAAACAATTCGGCGATAGATTCACTCAGGTGATTGGTATTGGCTCCGGAAATTCAGAAATATTAAGAAATTAACCTCATAAAATTTTAACCATGATACGCATTTTAACTTGTATCCTTCTATTTTTCACTTTCCATTTCGCTCTAGGACAAATCAGAAATGCCCCACTTACAAAAAGCGACATAGAATCAGCTACTCGCAATTATCAAAAATATTGTGCCTTGTGTCACGGAAAAAACAGAAAAGGAAATGCTGCGGATTATGCACCCTCTTTGAGTTCGAACTCGTTGATGTCGACCATGACCCTAAACTTTCTCGCGAGTTCGATAGCCTTTGGCCGTCCTAATACCGCTATGGCTGCCTATATCAAAGATTATGGAGGTCCCTTAGACATGAAAGAAATTTTTACTTTGGCGAGCTGGCTTAAATACGAATCAGATGCTGAAACAATTGATTTAGGTGATGGACCTATTGCAGGCGACCTATGGAATGGTGCCAACCTCTACGCGCAGGAATGCATCAAATGTCATGGTAAAAAGGGAGAAGGAATTACAGCTCCTGCATTATCTAATGCCGCCTTTTTAGCCTTTGCTACAGATGAATATATCAAATATGCCATCGTAAATGGCAGAGATGATACTAAAATGATTGGTTTTAAAGAAATCTTAACAGAAAAAGAAACCAATGATATCACTGCATACATCAGAAGTTTGGCTGGCGGATGGAGTAAGGAACCCAAAAAATTAGCGCCCTATCCTACACCTAAGCAATACGTACTGAACCCGCAAGGAAAAGATCCTAACTTTAACTTGATCGAGGGCAGGTATGCACCTATTAAAGAGGTCATGGAAGCGATTAAAAACAAAGACAAAATGATCCTTTTAGACACCCGCACCACCTCGGAATGGCACAATGCCCATATTCCGGGAGCAGTGCCAATACCTTATTATGTTACAGAAAAAGACGTAGACAAAGGTCTGACAGATAAAGATACTTGGATCATTGCCTATTGCGCTTGTCCACATGCTGCTTCAGATACGGTTATTGATATGTTGAGAAAAAAAGGATACAAAAATACCGCTGTTATCAATGAAGGATTTTTTGGTTGGATCAATGCAGGGTACCCCATCAATGCAGGCGAAATAAAAGAAATCGAAAATTAAAAATCCTTTTTCTTGAGCTTTCCATTCATCCTAAGCACCGGTAAAGCTACCCAAACAACCAAAGAAATCAATGATAAAATAACGCCAAAATTAGTACCGAAGAATTTCTTAAAAACGGCTCCTGTATAACCCAAAAGTGCAGAAATATCCAATTTCAACAACACCAAAATACGCGATAAATCTATGGGGTTAAATAAGGTAGCACCTAAAGAAAACTTATCTAAAGGATACTCTTCGAAGACCACCAAAAAAGTGAGGAATAATCCGTCGTAAATAACCGCCAAAAAGAGCCATAGCAAAATGGCATAGCCGAACCCTTTGATTTTATTCTCGTTAGACAAAGCGATGTTAAATGCCAAAGCCACAAAAATAAAATTGAGAAAAGTACCTATGAGCAGGAGTAGAGAAAAATCAAAAATAGCCGATGATCTAAACAATCCATACAACATAAAAGGGATGCCTAATCCGAGAACTAAACTCAAGGTAAGCGAGAGAGCAATGCCCAAATATTGACCCAAAAATATTTTTTTCCTGTTGATGGGTTGTGCGAGCAACAACTCAGTAAACTCTTTACTGTTATAATAGTACATCACGCCAAAAACGGTCCCGATCAAAGGTGTAAGTACAATGATGATATTGAGTAAGGTAATGATGGCTTTATCTAGGTCATTATTCAAAAAAAGTAAGACAAAACCCAACAATAAATAAAAGATAAAATACACATAGCTCCACCTGCTGCGCATCAAATCGTAAAAACTGTATTTTAATATTTTAAACATCTGCTCTCGTTATTATATTGGCTATTGCGTGCTCTAGATCTGATTGATTTGTTTTTTCTTTGAGTTCTTTTACGGTGCCTTTGAAATAAATACTTCCATCTAATAGAAATACGATTTCATCGGCAATCTCCTCTACCAAACTCATAATATGCGTGGTCACTAAAATGGTTTTACCCTTCTTCTTTTCTTCATCGATTAACTTTTTTAATCGAATTAAACTTACCGGATCTAAACCACTTGTTGGTTCATCAAGGATGATAAGGTCACTGTCAAACATAAAAGTAAGTACCAGATTAACTTTTTGCTTTGTACCGCCCGAAAGGTTACCAAGTTTTTTTTCAAGATAAGATTCAAGCTCAAACAACTGTATCAATTCTTTCTCATTGGCTGGTTTTGGTCTTAAATTTTTAACCATTTCGATCAATTCGATCACGGTAAGATTGGCAGGAAAATTGGCAATTTGCGGCAAATAATCGATCTCATTTCTATAAGCCCATTTCTTTAGAACAGACTCATCTTTGATAGAAATCTCTCCAGCATTGGGAATTACCATGCCTAAAATACATTTGATCAGGGTGGTTTTACCTGATCCATTCGGACCCAATACCGCAAAAATCCCTCCTTGATGGATGGATAGATCCAATTGATCCAAGACTTTTAGTTTCCCAAATCTTTTACATAAATTTTTTATTTCAATCATTTATTCGCTTTCATTAAAGGGTTCTCGTCAATTAAATTATCCGGGGTAAAAACAGGCGAAACTTTTTCAGAAAAATTGATCAGATCAACAAACAAACTTCGCAATAAAACAATAGTTTCCGGAGATCTGTTGACGATGTAAGAAAACAATTTAACGGGTCTGTAGGGTACATCTCCAATCCCATTTTCATCTAAATCGTATCCTGTATAATCGCTCCAATAATTTTGATCGAACTCATTCGAATTAAGTTTTCCGTTATAAGAAAGGTCAAAAGAATTGTGCATAAAATTGTTCTTGTAAAACTTGTTCTCATAGCAAGCTCCAATCACATTCACAGCCCAGCCATTTCTGATAAAAGTATTTTCTTTAAAATTTACACGGGTAGAACCATCTACGCTTACACCCATCGTGTTTTGCTCAAATCGGTTATGGATGATTTCTGTGTCATATATTTCTTTTAAGAGCAAACCATAAGAAGCACTACCCCAATTTTCGATAAAAACATTATTCTCCATATGGATGAATTTAGAAAACATCACCGCCACGCCCGCGCCATTTTTTGAAAAGGTATTATCGTAATAACTGTCATTATTCGAAAACATAAAGTGTAAGCCATATCTCAAATTCTCGAAGCTATTGTTTTGAAATACTTTGCTATTCGATACAAATTCAAAATAGATACCATCTCTCACACCGGTAACGCTATTATTGTTTACCTGAACATCATCGCAATGCCACAAATGAATACCATTGCCACTACCCGCTTGATCTTTGGCATCGCTAATGATGGTATTGTACTCTATCATTCCATGATTGGATTTTTCTATCAGCATTCCAAAAAATATATTCTTTAGGGTAATATTTCTGAGCACAAAATGTTCAGATTTTGACAAAAGTATGGCAGCAAAATCTTTCGTATAGCTTTTTCCAACATTGATAATGGTTAGATTCTCCATGGTAAAATGGTCTGCACTGATATGAAAGATCGTACCGGCATCTTCGCCGTCTACGACAGCGTTTTCTTCTCCATGAATCGTGAGCGTTTTTTGAATGGTAATATCGTGTTCTTTATAAAGTCCTGCTCGGATAAGAATGCTACCTCCCTCTTCTGCAAGATCCACAGCTTCGTGAATAGATTTTACCTCACAAGCTGCGCACACCTCAATTTGTTGGGCTATACAAATCTGAAAAAAAAGAGAACTAAAAAAAGAGAGGAAGAAATATTTATTCAATGCCATATTTTTCTCTTATTTCTTGCCAGGTATACAATTGGCCATCTACTTCAGTCAAGGTTTTATCTGCCATTTCTTTTGATTGAAAAGCGGAAAGGAAAGCGCCCATGGGGCTTTTAATTTCTTTACTGATCAGATACGTCGCTTTTTGAGCGTCAGTTAGGTTACTTTCTCCATAACTACTCACCAAAAAAATGGCCATCTCATCACTATTTTTTGATTCACTCAAATCGTTCAACATACACTCTATCGCATCATATTTAAACTGTTTGCCTTTTTTAGATACCATTTGTGCCGCGTGCTGCTCATCTACAATGGTCATTTTACAAAAATGGCATGATTCTTTTCCAAATTCTATCGGTTCCGGTTTTACAGAACAACTCAACATAAGGCAACAAATAGCCAGGCCAAGAAAATTTTTGCTTTTCATGTTTTTTCCGTTTTCGGGATAAATTAATGAAATTTTATCTAATCTAAGATTCTGATTTTTTTGAAGCCTCTTTTTTCCCTACCAAAAAGGCAATAAAAGTAAGTGAAATGCCAACAAACATGAGGTAGCCGCCCGCTTTTGGATAAGAATGCGCTCTAAAATTAAGAATGTCTTTAGACCCAAATAGGGGTGGCTGAAATCCCATTGGAGATCCATCCGGATTTTTAAACTGCATAATGGCTTTCGGATCTAGATCGTGGCCATAATCGTACTCCCACAAATAAAAATCGTACATCCCTGCTATGCAGAGTACGCTCATCAGAATAAACCAAAACAAATACAATTTATATTTTCCTGAAAAACCAATGGCCACACCCAAAATAACCATTGCGATGATCACTATGGGAAATATTTTAAACTCAGGTATTGTTTCCGGTATATATTTCATTCCCACATAATGGTTCATCAAATTGATGTTCTTGATGTCGTGTTCATGGTAATCTGTAAACTTATTGATATGAATATCCATTCCCAACGGAATAGGGTATTGAGGAGCTTCTAGGGTAATATTCCACAAAGGAAATACAAACAAGCTCAGCAATAACAATGAGCCGATGATCATTAAAATTTTTGATTTTTTCATCTTGATTTGGCTTAAAAAACGGACAGAATATCGCCATGGAGATTCTGCCCGTTTCTACAAAACATACTAAATATAAAACTATGTACTACGGTAATTCATTTTAAAGCTCATCTCCATCTAACGTATAGGTAATCGGCACACTAGATCCTTTTGGAGATACGCGCACGTAACCTTGCATTTCCTGGTGAAGTGCAGAACAGAAATCTGTACAATAAAATGGCCACACACCAACTTGTTTTGGCTCCCAAACAAAAGTTTCTGTTTGTCCTGGCATGATCAATAATTCTGAGGTATTTGCCCCGATCATTGAAATACCATGAGGCACATCATAATCTTGTTCTAAATTGGTGACATGGAAATACACTTTATCTCCCACCTGAACACCTTCGATATTATCTGGTGCAAAATGCGAACGTATCATCGACATATAAATATGTACTTCGTTTCCGTTTCTTACCACTTTTGCTTCCCCTTCATTAGAAATAGCGTATTCGTGCTTATTTTCTTCTAGTTTGAATATTTTTCTGGAATTCTTAGCCACGATATCAGCAGCGATCCCTGCGGCATAATGTGGTTCTCCAACAGTTGGGAAATCGAGTAACAATTCCATTTTTTCGCCGGTAATGTCATACAGCTGTGCAGATTGTGTTACTTCCGGACCAGTTGGCAAATATCTGTCTTTGGTAATTTTATTCATCGCAACCACATATTTTCCAAATGGTTTTCTGGAATTTCCACCGGGGATCATCAAGTGACCCACCGAGTAATAAGTTGGTTTTCTATCCACAACTTCCCAAGTTCCTAATTTCCATTTCACTACTTCAGAAGAAATAAAGAAGGTAGTATAGGCATTCCCTTGTCCGTCAAATTCTGTATGAAGAGGGCCTAAACCTGCTTGTTTTACAGAACCTGCCAAGGTAGCTTCATAACTCAAAATTGGAATTCCGTAAGCCTCACCATCAAAATTCTTTTCTTCTATGGCTTTGATCATTTTGCTAAATGAGTGCGCTGTGATCTCTGCTGCCAATTTTCCACTTCCAATAATATATTCTCCACTTGGATCTACGTCACAACCATGGGGTGATTTTGGGGTTGGCATAAAATAAACCGCACCCGGTACTTCTGTTGGATCAACCACCACAACTTCCTTTTTCATGGTTGAAGTTGCTGTATGGGTGTCTTCGTTGTATACATTATGTGCATAATTGGCAGGCGCTTTTGTTCCTCCTCCGTTTTTCACATACTCCTCAACCATTTTCCAGTTGATTGCTGCAATAAAATCCTTGTCGTTCTGAGAAGCATTTACTTCTAACAATGAGTTGGCCTCTTCGGTATTGTATGTAGTGAAGAAAAACCAACCATGAGAAGAACCTCTACCTGGATGAGATAAGTCGTAGTTAAAACCTGGCATCATAATTTGGAAAGCGATGTCCATATGACCGTGTTCTGGCTCAACAGATATAAATGTTAAGGCTCCTTTAAAGTTTCCTTTGTATTCTGAAATTGGCATATCGCGTTGTGGATATGGCACAGAAAAACGTGTTCCGGCAACAACATACTCGGTGTTCTCGGTAACAAAAGAAGAACTGTGGTTACCTGCTGAGTTTGGAATTTCGATAATTTCTGTTGTTTCAAAAGTGGTCAAATCAATTTTTGCAATACGCGGTGTATTGTTTCCATTGATAAATACAAACCTACCGTCTAATTCGCCTGCTGTTTGAGAAATATCAGGATGGTGAGAGTCATCCCAAGGAATAAAACCATGAGAAGTGTTCAACATAGGTTTTGTCTCTTCGTTAAATCCATAAGCTTTTTCTGCATCGACAGAAAAAACAGGAATTACTTTAAAGAGTCTTCCCGAAGGCAAGCCATAGACAGCCAATTGACCGCTAAAACCTCCTGAAATAAATGCGTAAAATTCATCGTGTTCACCGGGTGCCACATAAACTTTTTCTGCGGCATTGCCTGTGAGTGCACCATTTTTACTTCCCTCATTCCCTGTAGGTGCACAACTGGTGAATATGACAGAAGTGCTGAGGATAAGTGCGAAAAATCTAATTATTGTTTTCATTGTATTTAAGTTTCTGGTTGTTTATTATTTCTGGGTTCTAAAATATTCTAAGATAGCTCTGGCTTCCTCTTCGGTAAGACTCTGATTGGCCATTGGCGATAAATATTCTGCCAATAATTGTTTGGCCGCTTCGTTTTCTGCCACCATTTTTTCAGGAACCAAGATCATGTTCATGATCCATTCCGGCGTTCTTTTTTCTGTGATCCCTTTTAAGGCAGGTCCCACAAATCGTTTCTCTATTTTATGGCAAGCTGTACATTTGTTTTTAAACAACTCTTCTCCTGTAGCAGCCAATGTAGGGTCTATCTCTCCTAAACTCAGACTTGTAATAGGACCCACGCCTTTGTCTTCTTTTGGATCAATCGCTTTAGGTGTCTCTGCTGCTTTGGGCTCAGCACTTTCGGCATTTTCCTTTTTCTCCCCTCCACAACTCAACATAAAAAAGGCAAAGGTTGCCGTAAAAATCATTTTTTTTAACATAGTTTTATTCTTTAATTTATTTTGTATCTCATTCGGCTGGCACCAATACATTATCGATGACGTGTATCCAACCATTACTCACATTTACTGTTTTCAAAATTTTAGTTCCACCTACGTAGATACCATCTTCTTTATCTTCTACAACAAGGTATTGACCGGATGCCATATACAATTTTCTTCCTTTGCTCGCTTCTTTCTTTAATTGAGTATCAGGATAATTGGCAGGCGCCACATGATTGGTTAAAATGTAGGCTAGTTTTGCTTTGTTTTCAGGCTTTAACAACTCCTGTACTGTTCCTTCAGGTAACTTATCAAAAGCGCCGTTTACAGGTGCAAATACGGTCAATGGCCCGGCATTGACAAGGGCATCTTGTACTCCAGCTGCCTCTACGGCTGCTACCAAGGTTTTAAAATCATCAAGAGACTTGGCCACCTGAAGCGCATTTGCCTCAGAAACATTGTCTTGAACGGCAGCCTGACCTTTATGCTCGCTGATTTCAGTCGCAGCTGCTCCACTTTCTTCTTTGGCAGCTTCCTTTTTCTGACAAGATAATAGCCCTAATAAAAGAAGTACCACCCAAATAAAATTCCTTGTTTTCATAATTTTTGTTCTATTTTTATTGCGTTATATAGTTTTAATGTGATTTAAGTTACAAATGTAAATGAGTAAGAATAGATAATTAATGACTTTTATCATATTAAAGGGTCTTTTTATCTTTTATTTTCGCCATATGTTATCGAATGAATGTAAATACGGGATCAGAGCTGTGGCTTATTTGGTGGATTTGAGCCATTTAAATAAACATGTAGGCTCAAAAGAAATGGCGGAACATTTGGATATACCTGCTCCTTTTTTAGCAAAAATCCTTCAAAAACTGAGTCGTGGAAATGTAATCAGCTCTGCAAAAGGACCTGGTGGCGGTTTCTTTCTCAAAGATGAGAACATGACAAGAACTTTAATCGATATTGTCAATTGTATTGATGGACCGGGGGTTTTCGAAAAATGTTTTTTGGGCCTACCGGTGTGCAACGATAAAAATCCATGTGCGGTTCATCATTTGGTGGTGAACTTTAGAAATACGATCAGAGATCACTTTCAAACCAAAACTTTTGCTGATTTCCCATATCTGGACAAAGGGATGTAAACGCTG
The DNA here is from genome assembly GCF_042679565.1 of Namhaeicola litoreus. Lineage (NCBI taxonomy): Bacteria > Pseudomonadati > Bacteroidota > Flavobacteriia > Flavobacteriales > Flavobacteriaceae > Namhaeicola > Namhaeicola litoreus. The sequence continues at coordinate 299,933 of NZ_JBHTMY010000002.1, forward strand.
GCTTAAAGGAATATTTCGTATATTTGCAGAACCAAATTACGCATGTTTACATGGTTCAGCAAGTCACAAAAGGTATTAAGATTTCAATCTCCACGAATTTCCAAGGAACTCATTTTGAGAATAGTACCATGTATTTTGTTTTTAGCTACACCATTCAAATAGAAAATCAAAGCAATGACACTGTCCAGTTGTTAAGTCGACATTGGGATATCTATGACTCCTTAAACAGCAAAGAAGTTGTAGAGGGCGAAGGCGTTGTGGGTCAAAAACCTATCTTATCTCCCAAACAGTTACACACGTATACCTCAAATTGCTTTTTAACCTCCCCCATAGGTTCTATGTCTGGCTATTACAATATGATCAATTTTGCTACGACCAAAAAATTCAGGGTACATATCCCTACTTTTCAACTCATGGCTGCTGCTATTTTGAATTGAGAAACGCATTTTGAAGCTTCGGTTTTATGTGTATCTTTAGGCTAACCAAAATCAATGAAATCTTCAACTCGATTCGAACACAATAAAAGGGGCGATCATTGCCTCAATTGCAACTCACCCCTGCAGTTAGACGATAATTTTTGTCACCAATGCGGACAGGTAAACGACACGAGTAAAATTAGTTTAAAACAATACTTTTCTCAATATTTATCGGGTTTTTTCAATTTTGATAACCGACTTTGGAAAACTGTTTACCCCTTGCTTTTTAAGCCGGGAAAAGTAACCAGAGAATATGTGCAAGGAAAAAGGATGAGCTACGTAAATCCCTTCCAACTGTATTTTCATGTCACCATTGTGTTCTTTTTACTACTCGGATTGTTCAAAACCTTTAAAGAGATCAAAGAGGCACGCGTGATCAATGATAAGTCGACAATAGTCCTGGATTCGGTTCAGCCTGTCCTTGAAAATATTAAAAAAGTAGATCTGCCAAAAAATCTGACCGGTATCGAGAATGTGGATATCCCCCAATTCGTAGATTCTATCAGCAAGCAAGGTGACAGCCTTCACAGTTATTACAAAACATTGATCAGTAAATACCTAGACTCTGTTTTTCAAGACAGCATCACCCTGCATCAATTAAAAGACCCTGATATAAAACTTGCCCAACAGGATTCCATTTTCGATACCATTTTTGGACCGCATCTCGACTACTACGGTAAACTTTTATCAGATAGCGACAACATTAAAATTGAAGAAGTAGGAGAATTAGCCAGACTGAATGAATTAAAAAGTTTTTCGGTTGAATATGCCCAGGGGATTTTAGAGCAAAAACAAATTGATTATAAAATTCCGGAAAAATACACCTTGTCTACGGAAAATTCTGTGCTCAAAGCCTTATTGGGTGAAAGTACTTTTTCAAAATTAAATGAGCTCATGGAGTATGATAAGGAACACCCTGATCTTGAAGCTCCCTTGGCTCTAAAAGAAATGGGTTATGAGAATTCTTACTGGAATATATTTTATTATACCAAAGCGAAAAAGGTAAATCAATTAAAAGATGACCCCGAGGCATTTGGTAAAAATTATTTAGGGGAGATCATTTCCAAAATCTCTGTAGCTCTTTTCTTTTTACTGCCCATTTTCACCTTGGTGATGGCACTTTTGTATATCAGAAGCCCATATAATTACACAGAACATTTGGTTTTTGTCTTTCACGTACAAACGGTGTTTTTTATCCTGTTCACGCTCACAATTGTGATCGATCAATTAACTGATTTTTCTACTACAGCGCTGATGATCACCACCTTGTTCCCAATGTATTTATACCTCGCGCTAAAGAAATTTTATGGGCAGGGTTGGTTTAAAACTTTGGTCAAATTCTTATTGTTGAATACATTTTTTATCGCGCTAAGCATCATTGGTTTTGTGATCATTTCATTCATTACTTTTTTGATCTGACCTCATCGATAGGGATATACTGCATGTCTATGGCATTATCACTTTTTTCTACAGAGGTAATACTGACCGTTCCTCCCCCTTTTCTTGACATCAATACATCACTTTCCGGATTACCCTCCCCTGCTGTGCGATGAAAGCTGAGTAAATTTTCCCGATTCAACGTATTGCCTTTTCGCCAATCTTTGAACCACTTTTCTCTTTTTGCTTTTACCTCATCAGTATAAAGTGTAGAAGATGACCAAATGGCGGGTTTTTGGGGTAAAATCCTGAAATGCTTTTGTTCACCATCCCAAACAAATTCGAAAGCAAACAATTTAAAATCCCATTCCACGATCACCAAAGTAAACGGTTCGATATCTAGGAGATCAATTTCCTTCAATCCTAGATTGATATCCTCCACTTTTAACAGCTCGATCACTACATGTCCTCTGCTTTTTCTGTATTTTTCTTGAGCCACATGATCCTGAAATCCACCGTTGAGCAAACAGATCAATCTTTCCCGGCTGCTATAGCCTATCCAAGAACCTCCCGCTTCACCATCTTTCGGAAAATGCACCGCTATCCCCTCTTGCATTTCTGTTTTTGGTGCATCAGCAGGTTTTCGGCTATAGGGCACATCACGACTGGAAGTGAGGATAAAATCGCCATTTTCAAAGGGAACATAGGTAACAGTACACATAGTCTAAAGTTCTGACTGCCAATTTACGCAAACCTTTCAAGCCTTTTAAGTGCTAAAAAGCACTACTTAAACCGTGCAAAAATCGTACATTTGATGTCTCAAAAATATAGTTTAACCATCAAATAAAAAAAGAAATGGCCACAGGATTTTATAAAGTACCCAAGGCAGTAAACGAGCCCGTGTTGGCGTACGGAAAAGGAAGTAAGGAAAGAGAAAGTTTGCTGGCGATGTACAAAAAAATGTATAACGAAAAAGCAGATATACCCCTGTATATCGGTTCCGAACAGATCAAAACAGGCGATACGGTGAGTATGCATCCACCCCACGACCACCAGCATGAATTGGGCGTTTTTCATAAAGCCGATAAAAAACATATCGAAAAAGCCATTGATACGGCTTTGGAAGCCAGAAAAAAATGGGCAAAAATGCCCTGGGAATCCAGAGCTGCCATTTTCTTAAAAGCAGCCGACCTTCTGGTTGGCCCCTATAGAGACAGAATGAATGCAGCCACCATGTTGGCGCAATCTAAGAATATGATGCAGACCGAAATTGATGCCGTTTGCGAATTGGCAGATTTTTTCAGGTTCAACGTAGAATTTATGTCGCAGATCTACGCAGACCAACCTATTTCTGTGGAAGGGATCTGGAACCGCATGCAGTACAGACCGCTCGAAGGTTTTGTCTATGCCGTCACGCCGTTTAACTTTACCTCTATTGCCGCAAACTTACCTGCTGCTCCGGCCATGATGGGTAACGTAGTGGTTTGGAAACCGGCAGAAACCCAGGTGTACTCTGCCCAGGTGATCATGGAAATCTTTATGGAAGCAGGTGTACCTCCGGGTGTGATCAATATGGTCACAGGAAAATCTTCGATGATTACAGATATAGTGATGAACCACAAAGATTTTTCGGGTATCCACTTTACCGGTTCAACCCCTGTATTTAATAGCTTTTGGGAAACCATTGGCAACAATATCAAAAAAGGCTTGTACAGAAGTTATCCCAGAATTGTAGGAGAAACCGGAGGAAAAGATTTTGTGTGGATGCACCATACTGCAGATGCCAAAGCAGTAGCAACGGCTTTAACTAGAGGGGCTTTTGAGTTTCAAGGACAAAAATGTTCTGCCGCTTCTCGCGCCTATATCCCAAAAAGCAAATGGGCAGATGTGAGAAAATTTATGGAGGCCGATTTAAAATCGATCAAAATGGGAAGTCCGGAAAACCCTGAGAACTTTGTAAACGCTGTCATCGATAAAAGAGCATTCGACAAATTATGCGGTTATATCGACCAGGCCAAAAAGGACAAAGATGCGGAAGTGATCATCGGAGGAAATTACGATGGATCTAAAGGTTACTTTATAGAACCTACCGTTATATTGGCAAAAACCCCAAAATATGAAACTATGTGTACCGAATTATTCGGACCGGTTTTAACGGTGTATGTATATGAAGATAAAGATTGGAAAGAAATTCTTGAAATCATGGATCAAACCTCGATCTATGCATTAACAGGAGCTATTTTTAGTCAGGACAGGTATGTGATCGACTATGCCACAGACGCTTTAGAAAATTCGGCGGGTAATTTTTACATCAACGACAAACCTACTGGTGCCGTGGTAGGTCAACAGCCCTTTGGCGGTGCAAGAGGATCGGGAACAAATGACAAAGCAGGTTCTGTTTGGAATTTGTTGCGTTGGATCTCTAACAGAACCATCAAAGAAAATTTTGTTCCACCAACCAATTACCGTTATCCGTTTTTAGAAGTGTAAAAATGTAAGGAGGAGAGCAATTGTTAAGTGATTGTTAAATTACAGAATTTCAGGGCCTTTTAGCAAAAATTAGCCGATGAATGTAATTCCCAATCAAATATTACTTATCTTTGCCCCTATTATAATTTATATCACAATACAATGAGTACAGGAACTGTAAAATTTTTCAATGAGTCGAAAGGATTCGGATTCATTATCGAGGACGAATCATCTAAAGAGTACTTCGTACACATATCAGGTCTATCTGATCGTGTAAAAGAAGGAGACAATGTAGAATTCGACCTTAAAGAAGGTAAAAAAGGATTAAACGCGATAAATGTAAAGAGAATTTAGTATTTATTCTTTAATTTTTTTAAGATTGAAAGCCCGCACATTGCGGGCTTATTTTTGTTTGAAATCTAAGCCGGCTTATATTTAAGCGGCAAATGCACCACTTTTTTTGTTTCAAAAAAGGCCTCGTCAAAATAATCGGAAAGGGCAAATACTTTTGCTTTGGGAAAATGTTGAAGTTCTTCGCTCAGGTCTCCCCCTTTTAAATAAAGAATACCATTGCTTAATTCGTGTAAGGATTTTTTCCTGATCTTGTTTTTTGTCCATTTCGTAAAATCATCCATCTTGGTCACGGCTCTGCTGACAATAAAATCAAACTCTCCTTTTACTTGTTCTGCCCTCATTTGAACCGCTTTTACATTTTTTAAGCCCAGGGCCTGCGCCACTTCTTGTACCACCGTTATTTTTTTACCGATAGAATCTACCAGTAAAAATTCTGTTTCAGGGAACAGAATAGCCAAAGGGATACCCGGAAACCCGCCACCAGTGCCTATGTCTAAAATTTTTGAGCCCGCCAAAAAAGGCTGGACCTTCGCTATGCCCAAAGAGTGTAGCACGTGTCTTTCATACAATTCGTCCATATCTTTTCTGGAGATCACATTGATCTTTTGATTCCAATCCCGATACAAACCCTCTAATTGCTCAAATTGTTCTATCTGCCTTTGGCTCAGTAAATCGAAGTATTTGTTGATTTCTTTCATGCTCATTATTTCTGCCACAAAAATACAACGAATTTCATTTAACAATTTGTGAAAAATTTTTAATTAAACTTTAAAAAAACTCCTAACTTTGCGACCAAAGACTACATTTTTTTTAATTTAAGTAAGTATTTAATGAAGGAGATTAAATTTATGACAAGGGATAAATCGAATTTTTTCAGAACCCTTAACAAACGAGTAAACAACTATTTTAAAGATCAAGGCATAAAAAAAACAGGTAATTGGAAGCTTTATTCAAAAGCTGCACTGATGTTCACCATTTACTTATTACCCTTTATTCTAATTCTAACCGTGGATATGCCGGGTTGGCTACAATTAATTTTAGCTGTGATCGCCGGAATTGGCATGGCCGGTGTGGGGATGAATGTGATGCACGACGCCAACCACGAATCGTTTTCAGACAAGACCTGGATAAATAAAGTGATGGGCGGCAGTATGTATATTCTGGCGGGAAATGTGTATAACTGGCAGGTACAGCACAATGTCTTACACCACACCTATACCAACATTCAAGGTTACGACGAAGATATTGAAGCGGGTAGGATCATTCGGTTTTCAGAACACGCCAAACAATTAAAAGTGCACCGTTTTCAAAAATACTATTCGCTCTTTTTGTACGGATTATTGAGTTTAAACTGGGCCATTACCACAGATTTTAAACAAACGCGCAAGTATCTGAAAAGAAAACTTTCTTTTGGTAAGTTGCCTAGCCCTGCGAAGCAATGGACAACTTTGATCATCTCAAAGATCATCTATTATTTTATATGGATTGGTTTACCCCTTATATTTACCGATCTGGCCTGGTGGCAGATCGTGATAGGTTTTGTGGTGATGCATTACACCGCAGGAATGATCTTGAGCGTGATCTTCCAACTCGCACATGTGATGCCCAATACAGATATGCCTTTGCCCGATGAAAACGGTAACATGGAACATACCTGGGCCATTCACCAATTGTTTACCACTTCTAATTTTGCGATCAACAATAAGCTTGTCAATTTTTATACCGGTGGATTAAACCATCAGGTGGAACACCATATTTTTCCACATATTTCTCATATTCACTACAAGAAATTATCTGAAATTGTCAGAAATACGGCGAATGAATTTAACCTGCCTTACAATGAGTACAAGACCATGGTTGAAGCTTTTGTACAACATTTCAGGCAATTAAACTATTTGGGCCACCAACACGAGCTTGCATAATCACTTTTTTTCTATAATTCATATTTCATGTCACAACAACTTTCAGATAGAATAAACAGTTTACCTGTTTCTGAGACGCTTGCTATGGCGGCAAAAGCCCGCGAATTAAAAGAGCAAGGCAAAGATATTATTAGTTTAAGTTTGGGGGAGCCGGATTTTAACCCGCCTCAATTCATTAAAGATGCGGCCATAGAGGCCATCAATGGTGATTTTCACTCCTATTCGCCTGTCAATGGGTACAACGATCTAAGAGAGGCCATTTGCAGAAAATTTAAGCGCGACAATAATTTAACCTATACACCCAACCAGATAGTAGTTTCTACGGGTGCCAAACAATCTATTGCCAATGTGGCAATGGTCTTGTTAAATCCGGGTGACGATGTCTTATTACCAGCCCCTTATTGGGTGAGCTATTCTGCCATTGCTACTTTGGCAGAAGCTAATTTTATAGAGATTCCCAGCGGCATTGAAACTGATTTTAAAATCACACCTGAGCAGCTAGAGGCAGCGATCACGCCAAAAACAAAGATGATCTTTTTCAACTCGCCAAATAACCCCAGTGGTACGGTGTATACCGAAGCGGAATACCGTGCTTTGGCCAAAGTATTAGAAAAATATCCGAATATCTATATTCTATCAGACGAAATTTACGAGCATATCAATTACGGCGAACCTAATTTTAGTTTTGCTGCCATTGAAAGTATGTACGACAGAACCATTACGGTAAACGGTGTGGCAAAAGCTTTTGCCATGACCGGCTGGAGAATTGGTTACATCGGCGCACCGGAATGGATCGCAAAAGCTTGTACTAAAATTCAAGGACAAATAACTTCTGGTGCCAATACCATTGCCCAAAGAGCAACCATTGCGGCCCTGGACAACCCTGTGTCAAAAATTCAATTCATGGTAGATGAGTTTAAAGTGAGAAGAGATCTTATTTTAAAATTATTGGCTGCCATACCGGGTGTAAAGATCAATGTGCCTAAAGGTGCTTTCTATGTTTTCCCGGATGTATCTCATTATTTTGGAAAAACAATCAAAGGCAGAAAAATAAACAATGCCTCAGATTTCTCTATGTTCTTATTGGAAGAAGCGAACATTGCTACCGTAGCCGGAGATTCTTTTGGTGCACCTGATTGTATCAGAATTTCTTATGCCGCTTCTCAGGAAAATTTGAAAGAAGCCGTCAAGCGATTAGCTGCTGCGCTTGCATAGCCTGAAGCAAATATTTTTAAAATAAAAAAGCGGGTGTTCACCCGCTTTTTTTTGCTTTTGTGTTTAGTTTGCCATACACTGAGTTAGCCATTTAGCGTCTTTCAGTTCATACATCGTTATACATCTACCCAACAATAAAGAGAAACAAAAACTAGATCTAAAAAGAGCCCAAACAAAGCAAAAGACTTATTACCTTTATCATCAACAAAATCTTTACGCATGCATTTCCAAGTAAATTTTAAAACCCGCTGGTCTGATTTCGACCCCAACAACCATATGCGCCACTCGGCTTACAACGATTATGCGGCAGAATCCAGGGTTCGTTTTTTTGCAGAGCACGGCCTTTCTCTGATGGATTTCAACAAAGAAAATGTAGGTCCAATATTGTTCACAGAAAACACTTCCTTTTTTAGGGAAGTGAGCATAGGAGAGGATATCAAGGTAGAGCTCACTTTAAAAGGACTTTCAGAGAACGGGAAAAAATTTAAATTCCTGCATAAAATTTACAGACCCGATGGAGAAATAGCCGCGGAAATTGAAGTCTATGGCGCCTGGCTCGATTTGCAAAAAAGAAAAGTGACCATACCCCCAGAAATTATTCTAAACGTGGTCAAAGACATGGACCGCTCAGAGAATTTTGAGGTGATCTCCTAAGCGATCCGAATAACTTGTATCGCGCAAAGCTTTTACCTTGTAAAAATACCTAAATGATTGATTAAGGTATAACTCAATATAAAGATCGGTATTGATTCGACATTAACCATTCGCTAAAAATGGTTGATGATAATACCTCCTTCCGGTAGCCTTATACATGGCATTCGCTACTGCGGCAAAAATTGGTGGAAATGGCGGTTCTCCTAATCCGGTAGGATTGATCTCATTCTGAACAAAATGCACATCAATTTTTTTCGGAGCCTCACGATGGCGTATAATTCTATAATTGTCAAAATTAGAATTTTGCGGTTTGCCCTCACTGAATGTGAATTCACCGTATAAGGCATTCCCAATACCATCAGTGATCGCACCTTCAGCCATGTTTGTTGCCGCATCAGGATTCACAACAATACCACAGTCCAGGGCACACGTCACTTTTTTAACAACCGGTTTCCCATTTTCAATAACCATATCCAAGACATGGGCAGCATAAGAATTATGACAGAAATATGCAGATACTCCTCTGTGGAGATTCTCCTGGCTTTGACCCCAACCTGATTTTTCCCTTACCAATGCTAACACACCGGCGTAGCGATCGGCATCATAATCATTATTTTCCCCTACAGGGTTTTCTTTGGCTTTATTTAATAAATCGATTCGAAACTCAATAGGGTCTTTTCCCATGGTCTCTGCCAATTCATCCAGAAAAGATTGTTCGGCACTCGCCATGAAATTCGACCGAGGTGCTCTGAAAGCACCAATGGATATATTCGAATCTATGGTCCATTCTTCGGCTAAATAATGATCGACAGCTCCTGCAGGAAATCGATTCGCATGCAAGGGGCTTTCAGGAATACCGCCTGCCTTTACATGAAATGCGGTCAAATTATTATGCTCATCCAAAGCGGCACGGTAGGTTGCCTGATACGTAGGGCGATAGACACCCTGGGTCATATCATCTTCACGTGAATAGATCAACTTCACAGGTGCATTTACTTTTTGAGAGATCAACGCAGCTTCTACCACATAATGTGCATATGCTTTCCGGCCAAAACCACCACCCATTCGCGGTATTTCCATCTCAATATTTTCAGCGGGAATTCCCAAACTGCTCGAAAGTGTTGGAACGATGATTGCAGGTGCCTGAAGCGGTGCTGCTATGAAAGCTTTATCGCCTTCCACATGGGCAAATGCAGTGAGGGGTTCCATAGAAACATGTGCTAAATAAGGAGCAGAATAGCTTCGCTCAATTACTTTGGCAGCTTTTTTAAAGGCTTCTTCCGGATTCCCATCTTTACGAACAACTCTTCCCGGCTTACTGGCCATTTCTGACATTTGCACCTTGTGTTGTGCCGAAGATTCAAATCCAGCTGGTGTATGAACGGTTTGTTGCCTTCCAAATCCATTTACGATCTCCGTACGACCTGAAATAGGTTTCCATGATATGCTCACTTCTTTTTTGGCTTGCATCACCTCCCAGGTTGAATGGCCAACAATAGCGACCACCTCCGGAAAGGCATTCGTATCGAACATGCCCTTAGAAAAATCGTCCTTATAGGTTATGATCGCAAAGACATCTTGAATGCCCGGCATCGATCGGGCAACGGAATCATCTGTGATTGCATCGAGCGTCAATCCAAAGGCCGGAGGATGAATTACCATAGCAATGAGCATATCTTCTTTTTGATAATCAGATCCAAAAATGGTTTTACCCGTTATCAGATCCCTGGCATCTACATTTTTTTGGGATTTCCCAATGATCGTAAAATCTTTCAGGTCTTTTAATGTTACTTCTTTCGGAACTTCCAATTGTGCTGCGGCAGATGCCATTTCCCCATAACCTGCCGATTTCCCTGTTGATATGTGATGTAACACACCTCCTTCAGTAGTCACTTCTTCGAGGGGAACTTGCCATACCTGAGCAGCTGCCTCTCGTAACATGTGTTTTGCTGTAGCACCTGCCATCCGCAAAGGCTCCCAGCGAGATCGGATCCCCTGGCTACCACCGGTAAACTGAAAACCGTATTTTGTGGGATGATAAGGAGCTTGTTCAACGATGACGTCTTTCCAATCTATATCCAGTTCTTCCGCCAACAACATGGGCATAGAGGTACGGACATTTTGACCAAATTCCGGATTGGGGGTATACAGGGTCACCAATCCATTATCTCCAATTTTTATATAGGAATTGATCTCGAACCATTCTTTGGGCTTAGCCAGCACCTCTTTTTCAGTTTTATGCTGACAGGAGGTCAACCAATTAAAACCTAAAAGTAATCCGCCACCGGCCAAAGCGGAAGATTTTAAAAATGAACGTCTGCCCATGGAAGTTTTTACAGTAGTCATTGCAAATATTTTTTAAAGTTTAAAAAGGTATTTCTAAGCAACAAAGGATTAAGCCAATTTTGCCGCAGTTTTTATCGCTGCTTTGATCCTGGTATAGGTGCCACATCGACAAATATTACCGTTCATGGCTGCCTCAATTTCCTCATCACCGGGATCGGGATTATTTTTCAGGAAGGCTGCAGCCGACATGATTTGCCCGGATTGGCAATAGCCGCATTGGGGTACATCTTGCTCCATCCAGGCTTTTTGTAACGGATGGTCTCCTTTTTCCGACAATCCTTCAATGGTCGTGATCTCTTGTCCTCCAATTGAGGAAACCGGCAATTGGCATGAACGCACGGCAACTCCTTCTAAATGAATCGTACACGATCCGCACTGGGCTATACCACAGCCGTATTTTGTGCCCGTTAAATGAAGATGATCTCTGAGTACCCATAATATCGGGGTTGCAGGATCAACATCTACTTCGCTTTGTTTCCCGTTAACATGTAATACATATTTTGCCATAATTCATACTTTATTTTTTCATGTAAAATGATGGAATTTTTAAAATCAATTCAAAGATCTAAACTGAACAGGTGTATATCCGGTTTCATTTTTAAACATTCGGCTAAAATGTTGCGGGTACTTAAACCCCAATTCATAAGCGATCTCGGAAACTGTTTTGTCAGCATCGTACATTTTGTTCTTGGCCAGATGGATCACTTTATTTTGGATATATTCTTGAGCAGAAATCCCCGTTTCCTTTTTGATCAGATCGCCAAAATAGTTGGCCGATAAATGAAGGGCATCTGCAAAATAAGCCACAGAAGGCAACCCCTCTTTAAGGGGTTTGTCAGAAGAAAAATAAGCGTTCAACAATCGGTCAAACTTTTCCAAAGAACCTTTGTTCTCCATTTCCCGGGTCAGAAATTGCCTGTCGTAAAAACGCATACAGTAATCCAAAAACAGTGCTATAGTCGTCACAATTAATTTCTTGCTGTGCTTGTCAAGATTCTGCTCCAGCTCAAATTGTATTTTCTCCAATAAACTCAAAACCACTTTACGCTCTTTGGCAGAAATGTGCAAAGCTTCATGTGAGGAATAAGAAAAATAACTGTACTGCGCCATTTTGCTTGCCAGATCTGTTCCTAATAGTAGGTCGGGATGAAATAAAAGGGCATGACTGGACGGTTTGAATTTTTTTTTGATATGCCTGACATTGACCAATTGACCGGGAGCCACAAAAACCAATGTTCCCTCCTGGTAATCGTATTGTTGGCGGCCATAACGCATTATACAAGCTTCTCCTTGTTTCAGAAAAATACCATAAAAATGATAGCGAACAGTTTCCGTATTCTCTTGAGTTACCCATTTACCTTTAGAAAGATCATGCACTGTAACCAAGGGATGTAAGGTAGACAGATTAAACTTTGAAGAATAATCATTCACTGTTAACAAATCTTTTATCTCGCTCATACTACTTTAAAAATAACAATTAATTTGGTAATTCATGGTCTTTGATAATGGATTCCGTAAAAATGGTAGACAAAACCGTAAAGTAGGTAAGACCATTGAAATAAATGATCCCTATTTTTGAGTAAGTTAGATTTACACATACGCGCTTTTATCTGTTTGTTGGAATAAATTTTAATATCTTCATCCAGACGCGTAAAAAAAATATTCGACGAATGAGTGAGAATTTTTGACAAATAAAAATGATATAAATCTCTAAAAATAATAATATGAAACGATCCATTATACTGCTTTTCATTGCGTTTATTAGTGTACACTTGAGCATGGCACAAGCTAATTCAACGGACCAAGCCATCATTCAACTGTCAAAAGACAAATGGCAATGGATGGCCGATAAGGATGTTGATAAGCTCGCTACCCTTTTTGATGATGATTCTAGGTTTGTCCACATGAGCGGTACCTGGGGAAAGGAAAGAGAACTCGACATCATCAAATCAGGAAGTATCTGGTATAAACAAGCCGATGTACACGATGTATTGGTAAAAATTTTTGGTGATACCGCCATTCTGTGGAACCGGATCACCCTCTTGGCACATGTAAGGGGCAACGACGTGTCTACAGAATTTACTGTAACCGAAGTTTATCAAAAACAAGGGAATACTTGGAACTTGCTGGATCTCACTTTTAGCAGTGTACGGGACACCCATAGCTTGGAACACTAGTCATCAACCTATAATTATTCAATTTTAAATACTTTCAAAATGAAGATAAAATATCTAGTCTTATTTTTTATTATGGTTGGTACTCAATGGCTACAAGCACAAATTTCTGCAGAAGAAAAGGACATCATCGAACTTTCTAAAAACAAATGGCAATGGATGGCCGACAAGAATGTGGATCAGTTGACAAAGCTTTTTCACGAAAATGCAATGTTTGTACATATGTGAGGGTCATGGGGTACAGAACAGGAACTCAGGATCATTGAATCCGGGGGTATCTGGTACAAAAAGGCAGATATCCATGAGGTTTCGGTAAAGTTCATCGATCAAACCGCGATTCTCTTGAACCGGATCACCTTGCTGGCCGAAGTTGGAGGGAATGAAGTATCCAATCCCTTTGAAGTGACCGAAGTCTATATCAAGCAAAATGACCACTGGAAACTAGGTTCTCTCTCATTTACCAGGCTATTGGTACGTGAATAATGAAGATTGAAAATGGAACAAAACATTTCCCTATCAACACCGCTTAAAAGAATCACCGTTTTAGATGCCTTGAGAGGCTTTGCCTTGCTCGGGGTGATCCTGATGCACATGCTTCAACATTTTGGAATACCCTCTTTAGCTGACCAAATAGAAACACTCAGATTTCCGGCTCTTGATGAAGCCGTACAGTGGATAGGTTACAATGTTATCATGGGCAGGTTTATCAATATTTTTGCGTTTTTATTCGGATTGAGCTTTTTTATCCAGATGGATCGGGCAGCCAAAAAAGGGATTGATTTTCGCGGTCGCTTTGTTTGGAGAATGATCATTTTATTAGCGATGGGCTTGATAAGCCATGCCTTTTATAATGTTGAAATCATTTCTGTTTATGCTTTTTTTGGTTTATTAATGATTCCACTTTATAAAGCCAAAAACTGGGTATTACTGGTTCTTTTCTTCTTTTTCTTACTCGGTGGACCCCGACTCATCCAGATCTATAAACACAACCAAACAACGAAAATAGAAATGACAAACCAAAAAGAGGATGCGGTTGAAATTCGGGAAACACCTCAAATACCGGAATATCTCAAAAACCCTTCTTTTCTGAATTCTGTGAAGTATAACTATCAAGAGCGTTTTACAGGTAAACTAAGCTATCAATTTGGCCTAGTTGGCAGGGGTTATATCACCTTTGCCCTTTTTATTTTAGGACTATTTGTTGGCAGGATTCGTTTTTTTGAAAAATTAGCCGGACAAAAAGGTCAAAACAAGAAGCTATTTATTGGCTTTCTGTTAGCTACCATTTTGGTAATTGTATTAATTAACCTCTTACCTCCTTTAAATTTGCGGATTCTGTTTAGACCCGACGGGCAAATACTGAGCCCTTCCATCGCTTTTGCCAAGACTTTGGAAGATCTGAGCCTGGTTCTTTCTTCGGCTGCACTTACTTTAGGCTTTATTTTGCTGTACCAAAAAGAAAAAATAGGCAAATACCTTGAGGCTTTATCTCCTTATGGGCGAACAGGCTTGACCAACTATCTGATGCAAGGTGTAATAGGTTGCCTCTTATTTTCTCCCTGGGCATTTGGTACTACTTTTAGCGGGTGGGGAGCAACAGCCTTATTTGTACTCGGAATCATGATCTATATCATACAAGGTATCATCAGTAAAAAATGGCTCCAAGATTATCTCTACGGACCTCTGGAATGGCTTTGGCGCTCTTTGACCTATTTGGATTTTCAACCTTTTAGAAAAGACAAAACAAAACATTAGTATGAACTCGATACATAAAAGGTATGTTCTTCGTATTGGCGAAAATCCCTTATCTTGAAAATCATTTTGTCTTCGTCTTTTAAGACCGGATCTGACAAAAGAATTTACAAAATACCTTACATGAAAAAATCTAGTTCTCTTTTTTTTATTCTGGTCATGGCGCTGATCTACCAGTCTTGTGCTCAAAAAAATCCTGTACTGGATATTTTTCCTGTCGGAACGGTGTTACACGGAAACATCCCTTACAAGGACAATGCTTCGCCTAAACAACTACTCGACATTTATTTACCAAAAAATACCCAAGGAAAAGTGCCCCTGGTCATTTTTATACATGGCGGCGCCTGGTTGCACAACGACAAATATGCCGACATGGGCTATATGAAAAAAACCGTTTCCGAAATTGTAAGCAGTGGTTTTGCCTTGGCATCCATCGATTATCGGTTCAGTACAGACGCTGTTTTTCCTGCTCAAATACAAGACTGTAATCGGGCAATTTCTTTTTTGTACGACAATGCCGATACTTATAACCTCGATAAAGAGCGCTTTGCTTTGATCGGTTTTTCTGCCGGTGGACATCTGGCTTCCTTGGCCGGATTATCTAAAAATGATCAGATCGAATCCTTTTTTATGCCCGGAACAAGCCGATCATTCCACTTAAAAGCCGTTGTAGATTTTTACGGCCCGGCCGATTTGATCTTATTTCCCGGAGCTGAGGATAAAAATTCGCCGGAAGCGTTGTTGATCGGTGCAGCACCTCTCGATCGCCCTGATCTGTCTAAAGCTGCAAGTCCTGTGACCTATGTGGATAAAAACGACCCGCCTTTTTTAATTGTTCATGGTGAAAACGACGACCAGGTTTCTCCAAAACAGTCGCGATTATTGAGTTCTTGGCTAAACGTAAAGGGTGTTCCCAATGAATTGATCATAGTGGAAGGAGCTCCTCATTACGGAGAAATGTTCGATGCGGAAAAAGTGAGGAAAAAGGTAATCCCTTTTCTTCAAAAATATTTAAAATAAGACAAAGTATATGAGAAAAAAAAGAATAGGCATCCACATAAGCGATCAGCTTCGCAAAGGACTGGTCCTTTTGGGTCTGTTCACCCTTTGCCTCAATGCCCAAGATATATCAAAACAAATGCTGACATCGAGGCAACATAGCATGGTTGCGATTGCCGCCTTAACTGCTGTGAGTGACTATCCGGCACTAAAAACAGCCCTGAATGAAGGTCTAGAATCTAATTTAACCATAGCTGAAATCAAGGAAGTAATGGTTCACCTTTATCCTTATTGCGGATTTCCCAAAAGTATCCGGGGCCTGCAAACATTGATGGAAGTGCTGGAAGAGCGGAAATTAAGAGGGATCATGGATGAAATGGGTAGAGAGGCTACTCCCCTAAATGATGAAAGAAGCAAATACCAAAGGGGTAAAGAGAACCTAGAAAAGTTGATTGGAAGACCGATCACTGCACAAAGTGCTTATGCAGAATTTACCCCCATCATTGAAATCTTTCTAAAAGAACATTTGTTTGCAGATATTTTTGACCGGGATGTGTTGACCTATGCAGAAAGAGAGTTGGTGACGGTTTCGGTACTCAGTGCCATCGGTAAAGTGGAACCCATGTTGCGCGCTCATTTAAACATTTGTATCTATCAGGGATATAGTCCGGAACAATTGCAACAATTCATCAAAATCATCGACACTGTGGTTGGCGAAAAAGAAGCGCAGGAGGCGCTGCTGGTTTTAAATGAGGTTCTTCACGCGGAACCCCCAAATGAATAAAAAAATTTACTGTCATGAATTCCTTTTTAAAAATAAGCATAAGCCTGATCACGCTTTTATTCTTTGGTTGCCAATCAACAACACAGGAGAAAGATATTAGTACCAGCTCAGAATTGATCTTCCCAAAAGGGAATCAATTGGAAAGTGAAAATTTTAAAGGGAACGTTTGGTTTATTCCATTGATAGAGAACGACAGCCTTAACCAAAACGCCGTTGGTAGTGTTACTTTTGAGCCCGGTGCCAGAACCCATTGGCATTACCATCCCGGTGGACAAATTCTACTGGCCATCAAAGGAATTGGTTATTACCAGGAAAAAGGAAGTCCTAGGCGCAAACTTCAAAAAGGAGACGCGGTGAAGTGTCCGCCAAATACGCCCCATTGGCACGGCGCCAGCCCCGAGGGAGAATTTGTCCAGGTGGCCATTACAGGCAGAGCAGATGGCCCCACGGTTTGGCTGGAACCTGTATCAGAAGCGGAATACAATGGCCTCACGAAGCATTAATTCGATTGAGAAGATTGGGAAAGGTTTAGAGAATATTTGAAGTGCCGATAAAAAAATCCTTTGTCAGTTCTCGTGCCGCGTAGCGGTTGATCGAGAACGATAACCGGAAAATGCAACAAAACCTCTCGATATAATCCCGATCCTCGGGATCACACAAGGTGACAAAATTGCCAGTTCGAATGTAGCAAAGCAAGGCAGATTCGCTGCAGCGGGTATCGAGAACAGTCCCACAAAAGAAAAATATCCCAAAGCCTAACTCTTTTGCCATATGCCATGAATTTCTATTACAACGAATAGATTACCTTGAGCATCCAAATTCTAGGAATGATAAAAGTTCTTTGGTCTGTAATTAAATAATCTGAAAAAGTGTTTTGATATTTATAACGGGCATCCAATATATTAGTACCTGAGATGGTAAAACGCCAGGCGCTATCTTCTTTTTGATAACTGAGGGATGCATTTGCATTTTCATAGCTATTCCTCTGACCCTTATAATTGGTATAAAAGAATTTTGAATAATCTGCCTCCAAGAAAAAGTCTTCCAAAAACCGATAGGTCAATAAAACATATGGCTTTTGGGTGCGAAATTCTGTATCAGAATAAATGGAAATATAATTATTGATAGAAAAATTGTAGCCTAATTCGATCTCTGGAAACTTATTGAAATTTGTTTTCAGAGATAAACCATAATTTTGACCTTCTGAAGCAACTTTGGAGAATTCATTATTGAGCTGTTGAAAATAATCTGACCAAGAAACATCTACTTTTCCACTTAGTACAAATTTCCAAATATTCTTTCGAATGCCGGCATTGATACCCCACTGTGTTTCGGGTTGATCAAATAGGACAGGCGATGAATAAAAATTGATACCATCTAAAACTACAGCATTTTTTACGCTTTCAATTTTTCGATTATACCGAATACTTCCATTGAGGATAATTCCTCTATATAAACTAAACTTCGTATACCACATTCTTGCAGCGTGATACAATCCATTTTCCAAATTTTCATTCCCTTTAAATACTGCGTTATAATTGCTAAGCAAAAAACGGTTGGCAAATTTGGGAGCATCTTCCCATGAACTTTTTAAATCGTATTTGAGATGGATCCTTTCAGATTTAGTGATTTCATAGGTGGTCAGAAAATCAGGGAGTAACACCCATTTATTATCATTTACTACAACCTGTTGACCTGCTTTCCAGTTGTAACGATGTGCAGAAATTCCATATTTAGCGGTTAAATCTCCAATCCTAAACTTGTGCTGTACACCTACAAAAAAATCATTTAAACTAAACTCTAAATCGTTGCCAAATCCACCCTCATAAAAATCATTCTCTTCGCCGGAGTTGAGCAGCTGATATGTTTCAGTAAAATAATCCTCTTGCAATACATTATTTCCTATCGTAACATAGATGTGATTCCTATTGTTCAACACCCAATAAAATTTATACAAGGCATTGAGATGATGAATCTTAAGTTTTACAGTTTGTGACAGATCGTATAATTCTTGAGGTACGATGGGTAAAAGTCCTGGTAAAATTTCCTCATCAGAGATCCATTTTGAAAATGGATTGGTTCGATCATAGTTGTAATTTGCGGTAAAGGAGTGAGTGAACTGACCGCTAAATTTTTTGTGCCACTCAAAATTTTGTTTGAAACTAGTTCCTGAATTATTTAATTGTGTATCAAAATTATTCTCTCCGTCGAGCGTTTGGCTCAATATATGCTCATTAAAATTGTTTTTATTGAATTTAAAAAAACCTGAATACGATATATCTTCTCTAAATCCGGGTTTATAATCTACAGCGATTTTAGATAATAAAAACCGATCTGAGCTTTCACCTTTGGCCAATTTTACCTCATTAACTATTGCATCGGGCTGGAGATATTGATTTAAATTTTCTTCCCTAAGAACCGTTTGAGTATCTGAAAAGATGGCATATGCAGTTGCCTCTATTTTTTTACTGATCATCTGGCTAATATTAAAAGCTGCAAAATTATTTTTTGCTGCTTCGAAATCATTATTTCGTAAAAAATTAGAAAAATCGCTGTTAGAAAGTTTATAATATGAACCAGGTTCTAATAAAAGTTTGCCCATACCACCTTCAAAATTCATATAGTCTTTCAGCGTAAAGGATTTTACACCTATATCATTGGCATCCCCTATTAAATTAACTTTTGTTTTTGGGCTGTAATAAAATAAACTCGGATGCATCAAATAGTGCTCATCTGTTCCTGCTCCCGCTTCTATATCCCCAAAAATAAATTTATTTTTATCTTGTTTAAGTTTGATATCGAGAGCCATTCTCTCTGAATCTGACAAGCCTTTTAAAAAGGAAACTCGATTATAGTTATCGATTACCTCCACCTCAGCTACTGCATCTGCCGGTATATTCTCTACACCCAACTTTGTACTTCCATCAAAAAACTTTTTCCCGTCAACCAATAAATCAGTGACTCTTTTGCCGTTCACCAAAACATTGCCCTCACGGTCTACTTCAACGCCGGGTAGTTTTTGGAGTACCTGTTTTAGTTTTCGCTCCTGGCCATCTACAAATACATCTGTTTTAAACCGAATAGTATCTTCCTTTACCAATACAGGGGAATCATTTATTATTACGATTTCGTCCAAACGATCTGTAGAAACTTTAAGTTCAATATTTTTTTTTACATCTTCAATTAAACTTACCGAAAAAATTTCTTTTTGAAACCCAAGATAGGTAACATGAATGGTATAAGGAAAGCCTTTTTCTAGCCACAATGTATACCTACCTTGTTCATCAGAAATAGAGAAAGTCATAGCAAGATCTACACTATCAGGTTTGGCTAATACATTGGCATAGGGTAAAGGGCTATTTAATGAGTCTGTAATAAACCCGGATAAACTCACTTGAGCAACGCAGCAATTTACCCAAAACAAAACAACCAATAAAACCTCCCTATTTGCCAATGTTATAACCTTTAGCCTATCAATTCTTATTTAACCTTTGGTCATATTTCTTCTTACTTTCATTTGCATTTCTTTCAAGTCCTCAGCAGTAACCTTTTTACCTTCATTTGGTTTATCAATGGTTAGATCTTTTTCAAAATATCTTATTTCCTTTATACTTAAAGTATACCGATATTTGGTAGCTTCAACAATAAGACCTGGCAGCCCCCCTAATCCTGCCGGACCAAAGGCTAATGGAATTTCTGGTGTAAACCAAACTACTATTTCTTGGTTATTATCACATCCGGCACATGACAATATTGCTTTATAGCAATTATATTTCCCAATTCTTTTATGCTCATGTGTTATTTGCCAGTCCCTTCGCAAATTACCTTCAATAAGAAAAAGTTCATTCATGGTTGTCAATTGATTCAAATTCTCATTTGTTTTGGTATTCTGGTAAAAAATTCCATTCGAAAATGTAAATTTTGATACATTAAAAGGAAAAGCTCCCTCTGAATCATCAATTGGTAAAGATTCTTCCACATCAAAATAGCTTTCATAAGCATTGAATTTCAATCTATACAAATGTAATCTGGCGTATTCAGCTGTTTTATCAGCCATCATTCTGGCGCTCATTTCATATTCATCCTTAGGTTCACCTTTAAATTTTTCGTACGAAAATGTATAGCTTACCTCTCCACTGTTTTGCGCTTTCAAACTTGCTGTGAGGAACATGGAAACGGTCATAAAAAGAGTAATTATTTTTTTCATGTAGATATAGATGATTGAATATTTTTAGAAAAGATAATGTACAATTACAACCCGTTGTCCAAAGACATAATATTAGATAGCATCATTAAATCAAATAAGCACTAATTGTTCAAATTAGACGTTTATTTATTGCTCTTTTAATTCTTTAAAAGCCTTATTTGCTAAGGCATCAAATTCCTTTTCAGTTATTGGAATGATTTTCTCAGGTATTTTAATCGGCTTAATTTTTTTGTTCAATTCTACTTTTTTTGCCTCATATTTTAATCTGTTCTCTCCTTCTTCTAACTGCAAAATTAATCCCGGCAATCCATGATATCCCTTCGGACCAATGGGAATAGGCAAGTCTGGGGCATACCAGGCAACCACCTCTATCTCTTCCTGCTTATTGTTTCTCAATTGTCTAATTACTTTTGTTTTAGCTTTGTAACAAACGTAGTTGAGAATCTTTTTGGTTTCATTCTCTAAATTCCAGTCAAAGGATGGTGATAATTCAACGAGGAATTGTTCTCCTTCAAATTCAAAAAATTTAAAATTCTTTTTATGCCGTAAATCATAAAAATAAATATCATCAGTTCCGCAAATAATATTGGCTATTTTTCTTGCTGGACTAACAACATCCAACTCCATGTCTTGTGCATTTTTAAATACCGCAAGATTCTCAGAGAAGGTTAATTCAGATTCGATTGTTGAAATTTCAAGATAGACACGCTTCATTAAATCTGAAACCATTACCGAATCTGTCTTTTCTTTTTTAACTGAATTTAATTTAACGGCATAGGTAATATTGCCCTGAGAAAAACAGGGCGATATTACCATTATTGCGATAATAAAATTGAGGATTCCTTTCATTTTTATCAATAAAATAAACCACAACCATTCGAAGACTCATATAAACAATAACAATCTGCATAAGCTTGATTCAAAAAATTTGTAGCACCCCCGCCACTCAATTCAAAATGTTCATTTTCAAACATTGTTAACTCTGCTATAGCAACATCAAAACAATCTTGCATTACTTTTTGATTGTTTGAATTCTCATTCGCAATGGATGTACCAAACCAAACATCAACACTGAAAGTATAAATAATAATTTTTTCATTTTTCTGGCATCCATTATTGCTTTTATGTTATCGTGTATTTTCCTTGACATAAGCAATCGGGAAGGTTCTTTGTCCTTTTTTAATTATTTATAATAATTTAAAGTATATGTAATGTTTTTATCACTTATACTAATAATTTATTACATATATTATACTAATTTATTTAAAAAAAACAAAAAGTAAACTTCTATAAATAAAAAAACTATAATTTCATGGTTTATTGGTAGTAAAATCCCTGAAAATAGGGAGATGTTGATGAAGCATTGTTGTGAAAAAGCTAGACTTTGTACAACCCTTGAGAGTTTTTCAATATATTTTTGAAGGAGGAGGTTAAATCATCTCATACAAACCTCTCGATATGCATGCGCCTTGGAGAAATAATCCCGATCCTCAGGATCACTCGAGGTGACACAATTGTCAGTTCTAGTGCCAGGTAAAGGTTGATCGAGAACCCGTTTTACTTCTCGTGAAGAGAATTAAAAACCTACAAATTATCCAAACTGTAAAAAGCGCCTTTGTTTTCTTTTCTTTTAAGCGAAAATTTCACGATCAAATAAGCCACTGCGATCAGGTTTCTGAGTTCGCAAAGTTGCGGCGACAATTTAGATTTGGCATACACTTTTTCGGTGTCTGTATACAAATAAAGCAGATGGTCCAGGGCTTTTTCCAAACGCTCATCAGAGCGGACGATGGCAACCAAATCTGTCATGATGTTTTGTACGGTTTTGCGGTTGTGTGAGATCAATACCTTTTCTTTGGGAACCGTGGTTCCTTCTTCATCCCATTCAGGAATGGCCAACATAATTTTCTCTGCTTCCTGCGGCATATTCGTGATGATGTCCTCAGCGATCCTGTTACCGTAGACCAACGCTTCCAGCAGAGAGTTAGACGCCAACCTGTTCGCTCCATGCAAACCTGAACAGGAACACTCACCGCAAGCATATAAATTGTGAAGAGAGGTTTTTCCGTTTTTGTCTATGACCACTCCCCCCATCATATAATGTTGGGCGGGGACCACAGGAATATATTGTGTGCTTACATCGATCCCTATACTTTTACATTTTTCATAAATATTAGGAAAATGATTGATGAATTTTTCAGCATCGAGGTGGGTACAATCTAAATAAACAAATCGATCTCCTGTTTTAATTAACTCTGAATTAATCGCGCGAGAAACAATATCTCTGGGTGCTAATTCTGCTCTTTCGTCGATCTCGAGCATAAACCTCTCCCCTTTGGCATTGCGCAAATAAGCGCCAAAACCTCTTACGGCTTCTGAGATCAAAAAGGCCGGACTTACCCCCGGCTGATACAAAGCCGTGGGATGAAACTGAACAAACTCCATGTCTTTTACCGCAACCTTTGCCCGGTAAGCCATGGCAATGCCATCTCCTGTAGCAATCACCGGATTCGTGGTAGCCGCATAGACCTGCCCCACGCCACCGGTTGTTAAAATGGTGGTTTTTGATAAAAAAGTATCGATTTGATTGGTTTTTTGATCGAGTACATAGGCGCCAAAACAAGACGAAATATCCCTTTGTTTACCTTTCAGATGGTGTTCTGTAATTAAATCGATGGCAAAATGATAGGGCAAAAGGGTGATGTTAGGCAGTGATTCAACCTGTTGCAAAAGGGTTCGCTCTATCTCAAAACCGGTAATGTCTTTGTGGTGTAAAATGCGATGAGCCGAATGCCCTCCTTCTTTTCCCAAATCAATTTCTCCCGATTCGTTGATGTCGAATTCTGCTCCCCAGCGGATCAATTGCTCCATGGCTTCAGGCGCATCTTCTATGACCATTTTTACCACCTCCAGATCATTCTCATGGTCGCCGGCCACCATGGTATCATTGATGTGGTCATTAAAAGAATCCAACTTGTCCCAAACCGCAGCAACTCCACCTTGTGCGTATTTGGTATTCGACTCGCTTTCATGTGCTTTGGTCACAACAAACACCTGTTTATTAGGCAATGCCCGCGCAGATTTAATGGCCACGGTCAAACCCGCAACACCCGATCCTAAAATTAAAAGGTCTGATTGAATAATACTCATTTATCTGGCTGAAATTTCTAACATTCTTTGGAT
This sequence comes from Namhaeicola litoreus, assembly GCF_042679565.1. Classification (NCBI taxonomy): domain Bacteria; kingdom Pseudomonadati; phylum Bacteroidota; class Flavobacteriia; order Flavobacteriales; family Flavobacteriaceae; genus Namhaeicola; species Namhaeicola litoreus. The sequence goes on from NZ_JBHTMY010000002.1 coordinate 323,845, forward strand.
TGGGATCAATGCTTTTTTCTGAATTTCTTCAGGCACATTCACTTCAGGCATCTCGTGCTCCATACACAAATACAATTTTTTCATCGTATTCATTTTCATATACGGGCACTCGCTGCAAGCACAAGTATTGTCTTCGTGGGAAGGTGCTGGTATCAGCTTTTTATCGGGAACTTCTTTTTGCATTTCATGTAAAATACCCGCCTCTGTGGCCACAATAAATTCTTTCGCCGGACTGTTTTTGGCATAATTGATCAAGCCCGATGTAGAACCGATGTATTCAGCCGTTTTTAAGATATGGTCTTCAGATTCAGGGTGTGCGATGATCTTTGCCGTTGGATGTTCTTTATAGGTATTCAACAATTTATCAATAGAAAAAGCTTCGTGTACGATACAGGCCCCATCCCACAACAACATTTCTCTTCCGGTCTCTTTCTGGATCCAGGCACCCAAGTTTTTGTCAGGAGCAAAAATGATCGGCTGGTCTAAAGGCACAGAATCGACAATCTTTTTGGCATTGGAAGAAGTACAACAAATATCACTGATGGCTTTTACTTCTGCAGAAGTGTTGACATACGTTATGACAATATGATCTGGATGTTTGTCTTTTAATGCTTTCAAATCTTTCGCCTCGCAAGATTCTGCCAAAGAACAGCCCGCATTAAAATCGGGTAAGATCACCTTTTTCTTAGGATTCAATATTTTGGCTGTCTCTGCCATAAAATGTACCCCGGCAAAAACGATCAAATCTGCATCAACTTCAGCTGCTTTATATGACAACTGTAAACTATCGCCTACAAAGTCTGCAATATCCTGAATCGCAGGCTCTTGATAGTAATGCGCCAAAATGACGGCATTCTTTTCTTTTTTTAACCTCTTTATTTCTTCGACATAATCTATGTCTTTTGGGGTCTCTATGTCCAAAAATCCTTTGGTGTAAACCTTTTCTTTTGCCTGGCTAAAATCTGTGCTCATTTTTTCTTTTTTGTACCTAACAAATTTAATGTTTTTAATCAAAACTGTTTGGATTTCAAGAATAATGCCAAAAAGATAAGTCGTAAAAACAACAAGGACTGCCTGCTATAGGTTTTGATCAATTGGATTATTCTTTCTATTCGATTCAAAAAAATTGTACATTTAGCTGATTTGTAATTGAATAACCGGAAGCGTTATACCGGTTTGGAATAACTGATCAAATAATCAAACTATGAACCTTCTACTTCAAGTCAATTGCTTTTCTTGTGCGAAAATGCGCATGTTTTTATCAGTAACCGAAAGTGGTCTAATCAAAACTGGCCCTTGAATATGGATGAATTAAATATAGGTGTTCAGAAATGCACGAAGGATCGAAGAATAAGATCCTCCCGCCTAAGGTTAACAGTAAATCTATTTCTTACTCTGCTAGGCTTTTGTTCTGCGATTTTCTCCCAGGGCATTCGCTTTAAACACCTCAACATCAACGATGGTTTATCGCAAAATGCTGTTTTTGCTATCACCCAAGACAAAGAGGGGTTTATGTGGTTTGGCACCAAAGACGGATTAAATAAATACGACGGCTATAAATTTACCGTATACCAACACGATCCGAACAATCAAATGTCTTTAGATGCCAATTATATCAAGTCACTTTATTGCGACAAACAAGGTGTTTTATGGGTTGGAACAGAAAGTGGCATGCTCAATCGCTTTGATAAGAAAAGTAATTCCTTTCTCAGAATTAAGCTTCCCCTTGCTGATGGATCCGGTGATAATCATTTTGAAATCAAAACGATCAATGAAGATGTTTCCGGAAATATTTGGGTAGGAACAAGGGACAATGGTCTATTTCAAATTTCTGTCTCTGCGAAAAATACAGATGATTATCAGGTAGAACAGATTCACAATGTAAAAGATGGACTTTACCCTTTAAGCCATAACACCATTCGAGATATTTATGCCGATGAAAAAGGTTATTTATGGATTGGAACCAATGTAGGATTAAATCGGTTAAACATTGAGACCAAAGAAATAAAATCTTTTTATTTAGACGTTAAAAAACCAGAAGCACCGAAGAGTAACTCAGATCTTTCTATAACATGTATCTATGGAAATAATGATGGTTATTTGTGGCTGGGTACCTTAACAGGCTTGGTGAAATTTGATACTTCAAACTTTAAATATAAAGTATACCCTCATCATTTAAGTGTTTTTCGATATGGCTGGGGAGAAATTACGGAAATTATTGAAGATAAAGATCATGATCTGTGGTTGGCTACCTCAGCTGAATTAATGCGTTTTAATCCAATTACCGAAAAATACACTTCTTACAAACACGATGCTTATCAAGATGAATCGCTAAGTTTTAATAGTGTTTCTAGTTTGTTTTTAGACCGATCTCATATCATTTGGATAGGAACCACTGGCATGGGCATAGATTATTATGACCCCAAAGCGCATCATTTTTTACTCCTGAGAACGAAAAACGGAGAAAACTCGAGAATTTCATCATTTTCTATCACGTCAATACTAGAAGAAAACGACCGATATGTTTGGGTGAGCGGTGAAGTTCTTTACCGATGGGATAGGGAAACAGGAAAAATTCAAAGTTTTGAAGGCGATTCTAATGAACCATACCGATTTGGGAATACTGCTGCTTGGTCTATGATAAAAAGCAAGGACGGGAACTTATGGTTTTCGAGCACAACAGGAATTTATAAATATGACCCAAAAACTGGAAAGTCTACCAATTTTAGATACAGTCCGGATGATCCGAATGGCGTTCCTCAAAAAGATGTCTATCTCATTTATGAAGACCTCGAGCAAAACTTATGGATTGTGACAGAAAATTTCTTGAGTAAAATGATCGATCGGGAAAATGGTGTATTTACACATTTTCGTTACCTCAATGGTCCGGAATTTAATGTGTATGTAAGACCCGTGTTGCTAGATGAAGGAATTGGAAAAATGTGGCTGGGAAGCAAACATGGATTGTTATTGTTCGATAAAAAAACGGAGACTTTTGAGGCCTTGATCAATCAACCCGAAAATCCAAATAGTTTAATCAATAATCACGTAAAAAGTCTTTGCCAAGATCCGATAGATCCGGAAAAGTTTTTATGGATTGGCACTTCAGGCGGACTAGAATTATACGATAAAGAACAAAAAACATTTTCTCATTTTACAGAAAAAGATGGGCTGCCAAACAATGTGATTTACGGCATCTTACCCGATCCTCCTCATCACCTATGGCTAAGCACGAACAAAGGCCTGTCCAAATTTAATCTCGAAGAAAAAAGATTTAGAAATTTTGATGTGCAAGACGGACTCCAAAGTAACGAATTTAATACCGGAGCCTATTTTAGAAGCGAAAAAGGAGAACTGTTCTTTGGCGGAATTAATGGCCTTAACTATTTTATTCCAGGGCAAATAAAAAATAATGCGTACATACCACCCATCGCTTTTACTGGCTTAAAAGTCTACAGCGAAAGTTCTGATACCAACAAACAAAACTTTTTTACAGATATTTCCTTGTACGATAAGAATTCACTCACCTTTAATAACAAAGACGGTATTATTACCTTTGAGTTTTCTGCCCTGGATTTTTCTTCTCCTAAAAAAAATCAATATGCCTATAAACTGGATAAACTTCACGAGGATTGGATTTATATTAACAACCAGAATACGGCCACATTTACAAATTTACCTTCAGGAAATTACACATTTCATGTAAAGGGAAGTAACAATGACGGAGTTTGGAATGAAGCCGGAATCTCAATTCCGATCAAAGTCTTACCGCATTGGTCGGGTACTTGGTGGGCCTATGCATTATACGCCATACTTTTATTTTCATTGCTGTCTTTCATTAGAAATCGAGAGATGAAAAGATTGGCTATCAAAAATCAATTGGGATTAGAACGCATTGAATCAGACAGTTTGCGAGAATTAGATCAATTAAAATCGCAGTTTTTTACAAATATTTCCCATGAATTTAGAACGCCCCTAACTCTCATAGCAGGACAAACTGAAAATTTATTGGAAGAACTTCAGTCGACAGAAAATGTACATAAAGTTCAAAGAATTTCTCAAAACGCTAAGAGGATCATGCAACTCATCAACCAAATTATGGATTTGGCCAAATTAGAGGCAGGAAAAATGAATTTGTATAAAGAGCAGGAAAATATAGTCCTCTATTTAAAAAATCTCTTCTTTTCATTCGAATCTATCGCAGAACAAAAAGATATCAATCTGATTTTTATCTCAGATGAAAATGATATTCAGGTGGTTTTTGATCTGGAAAAAATGGATAAAATCATCACTAATTTGATCTCAAATGCCATTAAATTCACCAAAGATAATGGCAGTATAGAATTGAACATCAAGCGACACAGCAAAGATCGTTTGACCATTTTGTTGACAGACTCTGGAATTGGTATTTCAGAGAAAGACCTGCCCCATATCTTTGACCGTTTTTACCAGGCAGATAATTCGGAAACCAAAAAATACGAGGGTACAGGTATCGGATTAGCCTTGACTAAGGAGTTGGTAGAATTACACGGTGGCACCATAGTGGTGCATAGTAATAAAAAAGACGGTGGCACTATCTTTAAAATAGATTTGCCTATAGGCGAACCTAAATCCGATCAGGTTACCATTAAATTTGAGGATGTGGAAAGACAAAACCATGTAGATAGTTGGGAAAAAATGGTCCGAACCGAAACAATTTTAACAGATAGGGTCCAAAAAATTATATTGTTAATTGAGGACAACGAAGACATCCGAAAATTTGTTGCGGAACAATTAATGGATACTTATGAAATTGTTGAAGCAGAGAATGGCGACCAAGGAATTGAAGAAGCTCAAAAATTGATTCCCGATCTTATTATTACCGATGTGATGATGCCAAAAATGGATGGCCATAGTCTTGTGAAATATTTAAAGAACAATGAAAAGACCAGCCACATACCCATTGTTATGCTTACGGGGAAAGCTACCCAAGAGGATAAATTATCAGGTTTAGAAACGGGGGTAGATGCCTATATTACTAAACCTTTTAGCATTAAAGAACTTAAGATTTGGATTGCGAACCTCATCAGACAACACGAACAAATAAGGGAAAAATACAGAAATGAATTTGTCATTGATCCTACCGAAATATCAGTTAGAACTTTAGACCAGGACTTCTTGTTGAATTTGCAAAAGCTCGTACTTCAAAATCTAAATGATGCCACATTCGGCGTAGAACAGTTGGCTGAGAAAACAAACCTCAGTACGTCCCAGTTGCACAGAAAACTACACGCCTTGATCGATCAGGCCCCCGGACAGTTCATTCGCAATATGCGCCTTCAAAAAGCTTCAGAACTTATCAAACAGAATAAAGATTCTCTGGCAGATATTTGCTTTAAAACAGGATTTAACGATCAGGCTTATTTTTCTCGCGCTTTCAAAAATCAATTTGGCTGCAGTCCTTCTGCCTACAAAAAAGATTTTAACTAACACCATTCAAATTCTGTTGTAAATACCGCATTTAGAAGTTAAAAAAGCAAGAAAAATCCAACAAATTGCAAGAAAAATCCAACTTTAAAATTAGGCTATTCTCTAAATTTGGTTTCATATTAATCCTAAAACCAAACAAAATGAAAAAATTATTATTTATTGCCTTGGTGCTACCTTTTATGATCGTAGCGCAAAGTGACGCAACGAGATTACTTAACATGACAGAAATCACGGTAAAAATGGGTCATAATGAACAGTTCACAGAAGGTGCAAAAAAATGGAAAAAATGCTATATAGATAACAAAGGAATGGATAAATACAATATATGGCATCGCGTGCAAGGCACAGGAAATGTATATGTGCTAACAGGTTGGATGAACAAATGGGCAGATATGGATAAAAAAGATGAAGCCTCAGCCAAATGTAATAACATCGTAAAGGAATCAATTATGCCGCATGTAGAAAGTGTCAATTACAACATTGCAGAATCGATGCCAGATATAAGTACAACCTGGGATCCAGCGACCACCGTAGTATGGGTGACCTATTTTAAAGTCAATAACAGTTCTGTCTTTAACGACGTGATCAAAGAAACCTCTGCTGCTATGAAAAAAATAGAAGGTAATACCAGAGGTGCGTGGTACGATCTAATGGGTGGATCTCCTGATATGCCGAGTTACTTCGTTTCAACTCCGTTTAAAGATTATGCGGCATTAGATGTTGACAGAGATGGTGTATGGGAAGTTTTAGAAAAAGCGACCAATAAAGCGAAGGTCGAAGAAGTAAGAGCGAACTTCAGATCTTCGGTGGATACAATGTGGTCATATATCTTCAAATTAGACGAAGACATGAGTTACAGGTAGAAGATCATATTCACTTCGTTTGTGAAGTGAATAATTCTAATCTTTTTTCTCTTAAAAGAAATTCTTTAGTGGCCGTTATTCTAAGTAATCGGGGGATGACATAAATAACGGCTGCTTTCTGCGATCATATAAAACATAGTACAACCCCCATGTTTACATGGGGTATATTACTGAAAATAGAATTGATATCCATCAAAATGAACGGGGTTGCCGAAAACCGATTAGAGTAGGCTTTTAATAAACATACTAAATATGAAAAAAGTAATCTCGTTGAGACATACGGCTCTTTGTCTATGTCTTTGTGCACTGATCGCAGGTTGTGGTGCTCCTGCTAAAGAAACACCGGTTGAAACTGTAGTGGAGGTTGTACCGGAAATTGTGAAACCAGATCTTGGAAAGATAAAAGCTGAAATTCAGGCCCTTGAGACGGCTTGGGCAGAAGCAGATAATGCGCGTGATACAAATACTTTGTTAGGGTTTTATGGAGATGATGCCATAAGCATGAGTAATAATGCGCCAAGTGTAGTAGGTAAAGAAGCACTGACAAAAGAAATTGAAAGTAATATGGCGGAAAGAGTTGCAGGAAATACAGTAGTTTACACAACGCTGGAAGTATTTGGCAATGAAGAGGTAGCTACAGAAATCGGCACATCCACCACAAAAGATGCAACCGGTAAAATTGTTAGCACAGGAAAATATATGGCTGTATGGGAAAGGCGCAATGGAAAATATGTTTGTATCCGAGATATTTATAATTCTGATACAAAAGAATAAATAAAAAGAATTTGGAGAGGTTTTTACCTCTCCAATCTTTTTGTGCAGTTTCTTCCTATTCAAAATGAGATCAATGGTTCAACCAAACCAAACCACTTTCCAGCCTATCAAATCCAGTGCGCGCATCAATTCTCTAGATGTCATTCGAGGAATTGCCTTATTGGGCATCCTTTTAATGAACATCAATGGAATGGGGCTTCCTTTTTCTTATTCAGATCCAACGATTACCGGAGGAGGTGCAACAGGACTAAACCTCAAAGTCTGGATTGTAAACAACATGCTATTCGAAGGTACCATGAGGGGCTTATTTACCTTCCTTTTTGGCGCAGGTGCCATTCTACTCACAAGTAGATTAGAAAAAAGTGGTGCGGGCATTACCACCGCAGATATTTATTACAGGAGAATATTGTGGTTATTGCTATTCGGAATCATCAATGTTTATATTCTGCTTTGGCATGGCGATATTCTTTACCCTTATGCCATTTTTGGTCTGATGTTATTTCCATTCAGAAACGCAAAAGTCAAAACGCTTTTCCTGGCAGGAGGACTGTTGATATTGATTGGTGTTCTATGGGATGTCCAGGATTACCGCAATGATCTACAGATCCAAAAAGTAGGACTTGAAATTCAACCTATCAAAGATCAAGGACTGGAATTGACAAAAGAACAGGAGGAAGATTTAAAGGCTTATGAAAAACTAATTACTAAAAAAACACCTGAGGAAGTAGAAGAGGAAATACAAAAAATGCACCAGGGCTATTGGGCAGTTTTAATGGAAAAAGTAAAGGGAAATCAATTTATGCAAACCTGGCTGCCCTATCGCTTGTGGCCATGGGACATTCTGAGTTTTATGTTGATTGGGATGGCATTTTTTAAACTGCGTATTTTTCATGGAGAACGTAAAAATAGTTTTTACTTTCTGCTCATGCTGGTTGGATATATCATTGGCCTGTCGATCAATTATATAGAAACCAAAACCATCCTCAACCATGATTTTGACAAATTAGCCATGGCGAAGGCCGATCAGACCTACCAGATTGGACGTTTATTTACTACCCTCGGACATGTAGGTTTATTCATGCTTTTTATCAAATCAGGAATTCTTGGTTTTCTGCAAAAGTCATTAGCGGCTGTTGGCAAACTGGCATTGACCAACTATTTGATGCACAGTATCATCACTTCGATCATTTTCTATGGAGACGGTTTTGCTTTATATGGAGAATTACAGCGCTATGAGCTGTACTATATCGTTTTTGGCATTTGGATTTTCCAGCTTATCTATAGCCCAATTTGGTTAAAATACTTTTATTACGGACCGGCGGAATGGATTTGGCGCTCATTAACTTATCAAAAAATGCAACCCTTTCTCATTAAAAAATAATTGATGTTTAAGCGCAAGACAAGATCACTTTTTTTAGGTAAAACAGTTTACCCTCCAAAACGAAAATTGGCTTTATCTGAAAATGCACTTTTGCGTTATTTCACTTTTTCATCACTGTATACAGCACAAGGAATCCCGGAAGGTTTAACTTACTTTGCCATACCTGCATGGTTAGCGATGAACGGAAAAAGTCCAGCCGAAATTGGATCTTTTGTAGCCGCCATAGGTATTCCCTGGAGTTTTAAGATATTGGTAGCACCCATCATGGATAGATATACCTACCTGCCTATGGGAAGAAAAAGACCCTGGGTCATCATTGGGCAACTCGGGCTAATTATTACCTTATTGTGCACTTCACTCATCAATAATCCTCTTGATAATCTCCCTTATCTTATTGTAGCTGGCTTTTTTATCAGTTTTTTTGGTGCTTTTCAGGATGTGGCCGTTGACGGTATGGCCATCGATATTTTACCAATTGAAGAACAGGCACGAGCCAATGGTCTCATGTGGGGATCCAAAACGATCGGGATATCTTTGTCTCTGTTGGTTTCGACTTGGGTGATCAACCATTACGGACTTCCCTATGCCACTGCACTGCTAGCATTCAGCATACTTATCATCTTATTGGTTCCTGTTTTCATCCTTGAAAACCTAGGAGAAAAACTAACTCCATGGACAAAAGGACAAGCTTCTTTAAAAACAAAAAAAGCGCAGGTAAGGAATTTAAAACAGATTTTTTTTAATCTAAAAAAGGTGTTTTTTCTACCTTCCAGCCTCATTCTTGGCGCTGCTGTCTTTATCATGTCGATTGGTTATGGATTAATGGAAGCATTATTGCCAGTTTTTACAATACAAGAAATAGGTTGGACGAATGCTAGATTTTCTGAGGTAACTGCGATGGCCAACATTGTTGCCGGTATATTAGGTATGTTTGTGGCGGGTGCATTGGTAGACTATTTTGGAAAGATTAAAATGCTAAACCTTTTTTTATGGCTTTCTATCACCTTGATCCTTCTTTTGATCCTTGGTAAACAGTTTTGGAAATCCTCTTATTTTGTGCCGGCATTCATTCTTGGTTATTACATTTTATATACTTTTCAATTGATCGCCATCTTCTCCATTGCCATGGAATTGTGTTGGAAAAGGATATCCGCTACCCAATTTACACTGTATATGGCGATCAGTAATTTAGGCAGAGCAACAGGTGCAGGCTTTTTAGGAGAGATAAAACATTTTTTTACAACTTGGGAGTTTGTAATTTCTGTCTATGCGCTGGCGGCAGTCATTATGCTATTTTTTATTTCTAAAGTAAATACAAAAACACACCTGCTCAGTGTAGGCATTTTAGAAAAACAACATCAACCACTAAATAATTAATCTTTTATTTTTATCTTTTTCAAATGGTAGATATGAAAAGCAACCGAATCGAATCTTTGGATATTTTAAGAGGGCTTGTTATGGTGATCATGGCACTAGATCATGTAAGAGACTACTTTTATTACGGCTCTTTTTTTAATGATCCTACCGATTTAGAAACAACTACCCCTGTTTTGTTTTTTACCCGCTTTATCACACACTTTTGTGCGCCTATTTTCGTATTTCTGGCAGGAACATCAGCCTTTCTTTACGGCAGTAAAAGGTCTAAACCAGAACTAGCCAAATTTTTATTCACCAGAGGAATTTGGCTGATTATACTCGAAATTGTGCTCAACAACCTCATCTGGACTTTTGACTTTGGCTATAGCATACAGATTCTCCAAGTAATTTGGGCCATCGGTTTGAGTATGGTCGTACTTTCAGGACTAATCTATTTACCTTATAAGGCGATCTTAGTTATTGCGACAATTTTAGTGGTGGGTCATAATTTACTGGATGGGATTGTTGTACAAGGAAACAGTTTTAGAGATATCATCTGGTATATCCTACATCAAACGCATAGAATAGTTTTGGGGCCAAACAAGATGATTGTGTTCCGTTACCCTATTATTCCATGGATTGGTTTAATGGCATTTGGTTACTGTTTTGGAAAACTTTACCTGAGAGATTTTGATCAAACCTTAAGAAAAAAATGGCTCTTAGGGCTAGGTTTTGGACTTACCCTCTTGTTTTTTATTGTAAGAGGAATCAACGTTTATGGTGATCTTTTACCATGGTCTGTTCAAAAAAATACTATTTATACCTTTTTGTCTTTTTTAAATGTGGCGAAATATCCTCCCTCTTTGTCTTATTTATTGGTTACAACAGGTCCAACTTTTATTTTGCTGTATCTTCTGGAGGATAAAAAAAGTAGCTTGACACATTTCTTTTTAGTTTTTGGCCGAGTGCCGCTACTGTTTTACTTTCTTCATGTTTTAGTGATTCATGCTTTGGCCATGATCGGATTGACAATTTTTGGAGGAAATTGGAAAGATATGATCTTAACATTAGATGTGTTTGCAAACGCAAAACTCATCCATTATGGCTATCCTCTTTGGGTAACCTATCTTATTTGGATAGGAGTAATTCTTTTGCTTTATCCGATTTGCAAAAAGTATATGATCTACAAAGCCACGAATAAAGAAAAATGGTGGTTGAGCTATTTGTGATGTATTTTTCTCAATGGTTCAGTACCATCTCTACATGTTGATCTCTGTACTTTTTATAGAGATAGATAGACGCTAGGTAGACGCAACGATGAAGGAAATATGAAGTCGCTATAAAGCAAGTCGGGAAGACTCCTTAATGAAAAACTAAAAATGTTTTTTAGCTCACGTAATTAGTCGAAAGGATAAAATCCTAAAATACCGGACATTATTGACTGGATATTCATAAAAAATAGAGCCAGACTAATTTTTCTTTTTCGATTTTTCTTATCTTTTGACAAACTTCCAATGAATGAAGCGTTTAAACCAAAACATTCATTGTTTGTCGGCCAATATCAACTATACCAAATTTAAAAATGAACCTGACCAAGAAGGAGCAAGAAGCTTTATTACAAATCTATGAGGAATGGTGGAAAAGCTATTTGAACGGGGATGTAAAAACGTATGATAAATACCTGGATGATGGTTTTCACTTTGTGGGGTCTACCAATAATGAAGAGTTCCTAAGCAGGAAAGATACCACTGATTTTTTTAAAGCTACTGCAGATCAATTGGCGGGGAAAGCTGAGTTGAGAAATACCACAAGAAACATCGAATTATTGAGCAACGAACTGGTTATGATGACCGATGTGGCCGACGCTTATGTACTCAGTAACTCGGACTGGGTTTTTTACTCCCGTTTCAGATTTACTTCTATACTGAAAAAAAAGGACATCGGTTGGCGTTTTATTTATCAGCATTTTTCTGCGCCAGATTCGAAAGCAGATGAAGGAGAAACACTTGGTACTCAAAAAATCACTAAAGAAAACCGGGAACTCAAAGAGGCTATTAAAAGAAGAACCATAGAGTTAGAGCAGAAGAACAGAGATCTCCAAATTGAGACATCCTTAGAGAGAATCAGAGCTCAGGTAACGGCGATGAAAGATTCCGCTGATTTGTTAGATATCGTAGTGACCATGCGCGCAGAATTCGTTTCACTGGGTCATGAGGCTAATTATTTTTGGCACATGCGCTGGCTTCCGGACACTTATAAAAAAGCGATGACTTCCGGTGATGGTACCCGCATTGGTATGGTCATGTCATTACCCAGACATATACACGGCGATATAGAGCAAGTGGCCGATTGGGAAAAAGGAAATGAACCCATACATATACTGGCCATGGATGTGGATGAGGCAGTAGCATATGTAGATAAAATGATCACACTGGGAGATTTTGAACAAATTGATCCTCAAGCGCCTACCTTGGATGACATACGCCATATCGGCGGACTTACCTTTGTGATGGCGAGAACTACACATGGTGAAATTGGTTATAGCCTTCCTGGAAAACAAACCCATGTGCCAGTCGAAAATCTAAACACCTTGGTACGGTTTGCCGGGGTATTCGACTTGGCCTATAAACGCTTTGAAGATTTAAAATCAGCTGAACACCAACATAGACAAGTCCAAATTGAATTGGCCTTAGAAAGAGTGAGAGCACGTGCAATGGCCATGCATAAAAGTGACGAACTCAAAGAAGTAGTAAAAGAAATTTTTGATCAGTTAGCCATGTTAGATATCAATGCTGAACATGCAGGGATTGTTGTTGATTATGAACCCGATAAAGATTGGCATTTTTGGATTGCCGAAAGGCAGGATATTCCGGCCAAGGTAACTGTTCCATATCTCGACTTGGTCTGGGATAGACAATTTTCAGAGGCGAAAGAGCAAGGTAAAGATTTCTTCACCACCCTACTCGACTTCGAGCAAAAGAACAACTTTTATAAAACACTGTTACCCCATATTGAGGGATTGAATAAAAAGGCAAAAGATTTTTATTTTAACTGCCCCGGATTATCCATATCAACAGCTATTCAAAAGGATATCGGCCTTTATATTGAAAATTTCTCAGGCACACCCTATTCCGAAGAAGAAAATCAAATTTTCAAGCGCTTTGCATCAGTATTCCAACAAGCTTACACGCGTTTCCTAGACCTTCAAAAAGCTGAAGCTCAGGCAAGAGAAGCCCAAATAGAGGCAGCACTAGAAAAAGTCCGTTCCAGGTCATTGGCGATGCATCATTCAGATGAATTATCAGAGGTCTCATTCGAATTAGTGAAACAAATAAAAGCACTTGGCATAAATACTTGGGGATGTGCCTTCAACATCTATGGAGAAAATGAATCTACCGAGTGGTTTAGCAATGACAAGGGAGCCATGCCCAAGTATAAAACACCCCGTGAAGGTATTTTTCTACGCTATTACCAGGCAGGTCAAAAGGGAGAAGAAATGATCATAGAAGAAATTGAAGAAGACAAATGTACCGCACATTATGACTATCTATGCACCTTACCCATCGTTGGTGAAAGCTTATTAAAAGCCAAGGAGTCTGGTATTTCCTTCCCCTCCTACCAAATAGACCATGCTGTCTTTATGAAATATGGCTATTTATTGTTTATTACATTCGAACCGGTACCTGAAGCTTATGATATTTTTAAACGTTTTGCCAAAGTGTTCGAACAGACCTACACCCGCTTCCTCGACCTTCAAAAAGCGGAAGCACAAGCGCGAGAGGCAGAAATTGAATTAGCCTTAGAACGGGTCAGAGCAAGAACGATGTCTATGCAGAGCTCTGAAGAACTTGCTGATGTAGCATTTATTCTCTTCGAACAACTCAGGAGCCTCGGTGGAAATCTTTGGGGTACAGGCTTTGGGCTATGCGAAGAAAATTCTGAAGAAGATGAGTTTTGGTTTGCCAACGAAAATGGTGTTTTTCCAAGAGTTGCTATTCCTAACAATACTGATCCTGCCCATAAACAGATGTATGAGGGGTGGAAGAAAAAAACTGATTTCCTGTCTATCGAGAAGGCAGATAAAGAACTTCAACAACATTATGATTACCTGCTCTCACTTCCAGAGGTAAGGCCCTTTTTCGAAAAAATCATTGACGAAGGTCTTGCTTTTCCGGAAAGACAACAGTGGAATGCCGCTTATTTTTCGAAAGGCTATTTGTTAATTATTACCCTGGAACCTTATCCGGAAATGGATATTTTCAAAAGATTCGCCAATGTCTTCGAGCAGACCTATACCCGCTTCCTCGACCTGCAAAAAGCAGAAGCCCAAACTCGAGAAGCAAAAATAGAGGCCGCTTTAGAAAAAGTCAGAAGCCGAACCATGGCTATGCAACAGAGTAACGAGCTACCCCTAGCTGCTAATGTGCTTTTTTCTGAGGTGAGAAAATTGGGTATTCCTGCCTGGAGTTGCGGTTATAATATACTTGTAGAAGATAAAAAGTTCTCCGAATGTTGGATGAGTAGTGAAAATGAAATCCAGCCTGTTTTTAAACTTCCCCTCACCGAACATGAAAGTCTGATTCCATGGTACGAGGCCATCATCAATAACAACGATTTCTTTGTCTATGAGCAAGGAGATGATGATCTGACCGAACACTATCGTTATTTAGGTCAGTTACCCGGTGTCAAAGAGCTTTTTGAACAGTTTGCTGCTGCAAATATTTCTCTACCCACCTTTCAGGTCAATCATTTGGCAAGATTTGATCAAGGGTTCTTACTTTTTATCACCTATGAACGCGTTCCTGATGCCCATGACATCTTTAAAAGGTTTACAACTGTTTTTAACCAGACCTATACCCGTTTTCTCGACTTAAAAAAAGCTGAAGATCAGGCGGTTCGTGCCGAAAAAGATCTGATCGCCATCAAAGTGGCAAGGCAAAAAGCCGAAGAGGCCCTTGCTGAACTCAAAGCAACACAATCACAATTGATACAACAAGAAAAACTTGCTTCTTTAGGACAACTTACGGCAGGCATAGCCCATGAAATCAAAAATCCATTAAATTTTGTGAATAATTTTTCCGAAGTGAGTTTAGAACTCATCGATGAAGCTCTTGAAGAAATAGAACAGATTTCAAACAATGAACATGCCAGCCTGTCTGCTGAAATTTTATCCGATATCAAAACCAACCTTCGAAAAATTCACGAACATGGAAGTCGTGCCGACGGCATTGTCACTTCCATGCTGCAACATTCCAGGGGAGGCTCGGGTTCGCTTGAGCCAAACAATTTAAATACCTTGGTCAAAGAATATGTCAACTTGAGTTTTCACGGGATGCGAGCGAGCAAATATCCCATCAATGTAGAAATTCGAATGGATCTGGATAATAAGATTCAACCAGTTAACTTAATTCGTGAAGATTTTTCACGAGTCATTTTGAATCTCTGTAATAATGCCTTTGATGCGATGAGGGAAAAGTTAAATAAAAACAAAGACGCCGGTTTTTTACCCCATTTAACAGTCCAGACTAAAAAACTAAAAAACAAAGTTATTCTGTCAATCAAAGACAACGGACCGGGCATACCGGTTGAAATTAGAGACAAAATTCTCCAACCTTTCTTTACCACTAAAAAAGGAACCGAAGGAACAGGTCTGGGTCTTTCTATTACGCATGATATCATTAAGGCACATGGAGGAGAAATAAAGATAGAATCAACCACAGGCGAAGGACTAACTTTCGATAAGTCGGGTACAACATTTAGTATTCAATTGCCCGTTTAAATTGATCTAAAATGGAAAGAGGAAAGCAGGAATTATTGGAAAAAACTTACCTAGAGATGATACGGGTTGGTTTTGAGTCTAATGATCCAAACTTATTAGAAGAATTAGTGGATGAGAAGATTGTGGGTTTTGGAACCGCCTTAGATGAGAAAATTATAGGCATTGAAGAATTTAAAAAACTCCTGATCAACCAAAAAAAACAAAGCGAAGGAATTGATATTTCCTATCGTAATGAGCGCGTTGACCAATTTATTTCGAAAGATGAGAATACGGCAGTCCTTGCCGAAGATATTTATCTCACCGTCCATACTGCCGGAGATCGTCTAGAAATTTATCTGCGCTTTTCAATCGTTTTTCATTATATCAACCAACAATGGAAAGTTGTCCATTGGCATTCTTCTAAACCAGAACAAGTAGAGAGTGAAAAAGATACCTGGGGGATTGATCTTTACAAACAAAAGGCCGAGGAATTAGAAAGGTTGGTGGAAGAAAAAACAGCAGATCTAAAAGTAAAAAATAGAGAACTGGAAATCGAAACAAGTCTGGAGAGGGTGCGTTCAGCCACTATGGCCATGCACAAAACTTATGAACTTCGAAACGTCATAAGTACCGTATTCGATCAACTAAAAGAGTTAGGGCTACCCTTGGATGCTTGCTACATTGATATTTTTGAGCCCGATAACTGGGGATTAAATATTTGGGTTGGAACGGAAACAGATAGCTATCCTGAAAAGTTAACAGTCTCTTATCTGGATCATCCTCTTTTTAACAAGACCCAACAGGCTCGCATTAACAAGGAGGCCTTCTTTACGCTGCAAGATAATAAGGACTCAAAGAACAAATTTGTAAGGCATTTGGTATCCGAAAATGTAGTGCCGCAAGAAAGGGTGGATTTCATGCTTCAACTCGATGGGCTGGATATGTCTGTTGCCCTTTCAGATCATGCTGCTCTCAATATTTACAATTATCGCGGTATTCGGTATTCCACAGAACAGAATCATATAATCAAACGTTTTTCCAATGTTTTTGAACAAGCGTATACCCGTTTCCTTGACCTCCAAAAAGCAGAAAACCAAGCGCAGGAAGCGCAGATCGAAGCCTCACTGGAACGTGTGCGCGCCAGAGCCATGGCTATGCACAAAACCGATGAGTTGACAGATGTCCTCTGCGTACTCTTCGATCAGTTCGATCTGCTAGGTATCAATCCGGTATTGACCCACCTTACGCTGTTTGATGAAGAGAATGAAACCTTCAGTATCCGGCTGACCACTACTGCTCACAACAGAGTAGTAGCAGATCAATTAATAGATATTCATGCCATCGATGCCTGGAAACAGGCCTATGCTCAATGGAAAACTTGTGAGCCCAATGCAGTAAACACCATTGATTACGCACCGGATGATCTTCCTTTTTTATGGGATTTACTATCCGAAGTAATGAGTGCTTTGCCGGAAGGACACAAGATAAATCCCGAGGACTTTCCAAATGGGCTATTTACCGTCCAAGGGCATTTTCAATTTGGATACCTGGGTTTCAACCATTCCCGCAAAGCCACCGAAAAAGAAAAGAGTATTGTCAGTCGCTTTGCCCGGGAATTTGGCCGTGCCTATCAGCGCTTCCTGGATCTGGAAAAAGCCGAAAAACAAGCCCGTGAAGCAAAAATCGAGACAGCTTTGGAGCGAGTTCGCTCCTATTCCATGGGCATGCAGAGCACAAAAGATTTTGGGGCAGTGACCACCGAAATGTTTAATCAGTTGCGAAATTTTGGCGAAGACATGTATGCCACTGGAATCGTGTTTTGCGACAAACATGAAGGACATGTAGAGCAATGGCACAGCATTCCGGGTGGCGGAATGCTAAGTCCGATGATAGTCCCGATAGACTTAGATTATATCCATCAATACCGATATGATCAATGGAAAGCAGGGGAGGAATTGTTTTCTATTGAAATTCCCGGCGATTTTATTGAACAGCATTTTGAAGATATTTTTAAGCTACCCTCTGCTCAAATTACAATAAAGGATTTGGAATCTCGCAATGCTCCCATGCCGGCTATTCCCGATTGGGAAATTGATTATGGAGCTTCTTTCAAAAATGGATATATCCTAATTTCTTCTTTAAAACATCTTGAAAATCCTGATATTCTGCCGCGTTTTGCAAAAGTATTTGAGCAGGCTTACATCCGCTTTCTCGACCTTCAGAAAGCAGAAGCGCAGGCAAGAGAAGCCAAAATAGAAGCCGCTTTAGAGAGAGTGCGTTCAAAAACCATGGCCATGCACAATAGTAAAGAATTAGAGGGCATCGTAATTACCTTATTTGATGAAGTATTGAATTTAGGCCTAGACAAAACCATGCGTTGCGGGATAGGTATTCTAGAAGGTCATGAAAGAATGGAAACCCGATCTGTAAATGCCAGTTCTGACGGAACCGTAGAATTGCGCGTAGGTATGTTAAATATGGATATACATCCCATGTTAGTGGGACTAAAAAAAGAATGGCTAAAAGGAAAAAAAGATTATACCTATGAATTTACAAAGCAGGATGTTAAAAAATATTACGAGGTACTTAACAACGAACCGGAGTATCCGTTTAATGCAAATATGGATACCTTACCCGATAGAGAATACCATCGAAGTTTCTTTTTTTCTTCCGGTATTCTTTTCGCATTTTCAGAAACACCGATCTCTGAAGAATCATCACATATTTTGGCTAGGTTTGCCTCGGTATTTGGCCAAACCTACAGAAGATTCTTAGACCTATTAAAAGCAGAGGCCTCTGCAAAAGAAGCAATAAAACAAACTTCATTAGACCGTGTGCGAGCCGAAATAGCTTCCATGCGCTCAACAGAAGACCTGCGGCGCATTACGCCATTGATATGGAGAGAATTAAACACTTTGGGCGTACCCTTTTTCCGATGCGGAGTATTTATTATAGACGAAAAAGAAGAAAAGATAAATGTGTATCTATCTGCTCCTGACGGACATTCGCTTGCGGCATTACATTTGCCTTTTAATTTGAATGAACTCACTAAGAATACGGTTTCTAACTGGGCTAAACAAGAGGTTTACCACACGCATTGGGACAAAGAAACATTTACTGCCTGGATGAATACCATGAAGAACCAGGGTCAGATCAGGAGTACAAGAGACTATCAAGATGCAGAAAAAGCTCCTGAATCTCTCGACCTCCATTTTGTACCATTTAAACAGGGAATGCTCTATGTTGGAAATGATAAACACTTGTCTGAAGAAGAATTAAAATTGGTAAAAGTATTGGCTGAATCTTTTTCTATAGCCTATGCCCGGTATGAGGATTTTACCAATTTGGAACTGGCTAAAGGAAGTGCAGAAAAAGCATTGAAAGATTTAGAATCGGCGCAAGAGCAGCTTATTCAACAAGAAAAACTGGCAAGTCTCGGACAGCTTACTGCAGGTATTGCACATGAAATTAAAAATCCGCTAAATTTTGTCAATAATTTCTCTGATCTAAGCAAAGAATTAATCGACGAGGTTTTTATAGAGTTGGAAAGTTTGGGCGATTCTGATACAAAAGAAGAAATCATTTCCATTTTAAAAGACGTAAAAAGTAACCTAACCAAAGTACATGAACACGGTACAAGAGCAAATGGCATAGTCACATCTATGCTGCAACACAGCAGAGCCTCAGGAATTAAACGTGAAGCCAGAGATTTTAACGCATTGGTCAAAGAATTTGTTCATTTGTCTTACCATGGTATGCGCGCAGGTAAAGCACCTATCAATGTAAAAATAGACTTGGATCTCCATCCTAATGTTGGGCAGGTAAATCTCATTAGCGAAGATTTTTCTAGGGTGATTTTAAACTTGTGCAACAATGCCTTTGATGCCATGAGAAACAAATTAAATGCAAACAAAGAGACAGATTTTTTAGCAAATCTTACCGTGCAGACCAAAATACGAAAAGACAAAGTTATTCTCTCAATTCAAGACAATGGACACGGCATACCTGAAGAAATAAGAGATAAAATTTTCCAACCCTTTTTTACGACAAAAAAAGGAACCGATGGTACCGGTCTTGGTCTTTCTATTACCCATGACATTATCAAAGCACATGGTGGAGAATTGACAGTAAAATCAATCGTTGACGATAGCCCTGACACAAAAGAGACAGGAACTGTTTTTAGGATAACCTTGCCCATTTAGATCATACAACAAAATGAAAAACAATATGCCCCCTTTAAAAAAACTCTTATTGACGCTGTTCTCAGTTTTGACCTTAAATACATGGGCACAATTAAATTTGGATAACCTGCAGCAGTTTTCCGAAAAAAATGGCTTGTCGAGTGAAACTGTAAACAGGGTACTGGTAGACAAAAAGGGATATATCTGGATCGGCACACCAAATGGTCTTTCTCGTTATGACGGATATGAGTTTAAACAATTTTTCAGCAACCCAACGGATAGTACGGCCATTCAGGGCATGTTGATTTATGCGATGATGGAAGATGAGCAAGGTAACATTTGGGCTGGGACTAACCCTAGTTTTTTAGAAATGTATGATCCGAAAAAGAACACCTTCAAATCTTACGATTATTCATCCATCATCGATCCTTTATTTGGCAAGAACCCATTATATGGTTACACTTTGTTTTCTGTAAGAGAAAATGCTAATCATAGAATTTATTTTATAGTTACCTCTTACGAAGAGGAATCTTGGCTGCTATATCTTGACCCCAAAGACAATGTGATAAAAATTTACAATGGTCCAGATGAAAAAGCATTTCGCGGTGCTTACAGACTAATAAAAGGGTCTTCCGGAGAGATTTGGGTACTCTCAAATTCAGGCATGTTTTTTATCGATAAGAACAATCAACTCAAGCCATATCACACCCTCGATAATTTGATGTATAAGAAGGGTAAGTATCCTACGGATATGGCTTTTACATCAGACCAACATATGTTGGTGATTACAGATGACTTTTCTTTGATTGATCTAAACTTAGATACAGACCAAACCCAAACATGGGAGGCTGATTATCTCAAAAAACAGGGTGTTTCCGGCACCAGTTTCAATCATATTGTTTTAGATCAATCAGAAAATATTTGGATAGGAACAGGTATGGGGCTGTATTATTTCGATAGAAAAAACCATGATTTTGAGGCATTCACAGAAGGACAAAATAAGGATTTCGAACACATACCTATAACCTCTTTGGCGATAGACCATTTCGGAAATCTTTGGATCGGGACAGCCAACAAAGGGCTATTGTACTACGAAGAAAAACCTAATTTTATAAGCTACAGAAGCAATAATAATGAAGAAAATTCCTTAGGTGGATGGGTGGGTCAAATTTTCGAAGCTTCAGATAGAAAAATCTGGCTGAGAAATAACAATGGAATAAATATTTTAGACATTCCACAGAAAAAAATGCAATTGCTCCAAAGCAAGTCTCTCCCTCCTTATTTCAATATAGCTACAATCTGGGAAAATGATCGTTCCGTTTTTATGTCGATGTTCGAACAATCTGTATATCGTTTCTCATTACAAGATCAATCCATTAGTAAAGCAGAATTCCCAGGTTTTCCTGAAAAGCTTACGATTAGATCTTTTCATAAAGATGTGTTTGGCAATGAATGGTATGGCACCGATAGGGGCCTTTACTGCAAGAAAAACAATACCCAATCCTATAAGAATTACGACTTACTCCACTTGCCCGGCGCAGATATGAGAAGTAATAACATCAATAGTATTTTTGAAAGTGTAAAATACGGTTTATGGTTGCTGACAGATAACGGATTTTACTTGTATCGCTATGACAATGATAGCATTGAAAGACATGGTTTCGATCCAAAATTGGGAGATACCTTTATCACGCAAGATATGAGTTCATTTTATGAAGATCCTAACGGCAACATTTGGCTTGGTCTTTGGCAAGGCGGACTTGCAAACTTTAACCCTGAAACAAAGACAATCAAAAATTATACGGCCGATGATGGTCTTCCATCTATGAGCATTCAAGGTATTTTGGGTGACGAGAAGAACGGTACGCTTTGGCTGAGTTCTTTTAATGGCTTAACCAGGTTTGACCCATCAGTAGAAAAATTCAATAACTTTTCCGTAATGGATGGTATACAGGGTTCACAATTTTCAGATGGCGCCTGTTTACAAACCTCCGACGGCTTGTTAATTTTTGGCGGATCTAATGGAATTACGATTTTAGATCCAGATGAAATCAAGACAAATTACGCCGCTCCAAAAGTCTTTTTAACAGATTTAAAATTGTTTAACAGATCTGTTATCCCCGGTGAAAATTCTGTTCTAAAAAAACCTATTGATGAAACAGATGAGGTTATCTTGAACCACAACCAAAATGATCTTTCCCTTGAATTTGTAGCTCTCCATTTTTCGAATCCATTAAAAAATGAATATGCCTATACCCTGGAAAATTACGATGATACGTGGAGAAATGTAGGCAGTCAGAACCAGGCATTTTACCCAAATCTTAGTCCGGGTAAATACCTGTTTAAAGTAAAAGCGGCAAATGACAAAGGTGTATGGAGTGATGAAAGTTCATCCCTTCAAATTACGATCAAACCCCCTTGGTGGAAAACGTGGTGGGCATACAGCCTTTATGCACTTGGTTTTTTATTGATGGGAATTCTCCTGCATCGATTTTTTAAAGCAAGAACCATCCGTATAGAAAGAGAAAAATCAAAAGATAGAGAACTTAAACAAGCCAAAGAAATTGAAAAGGCCTATACCCAACTCAAAACCACCCAAACACAACTGATCCAATCCGAAAAAATGGCGAGTTTAGGTGAGCTTACGGCAGGGATAGCCCATGAAATTCAAAACCCTCTAAATTTTGTGAATAATTTTGCCGAAGTGAGTACAGAATTGATTGAAGAAGTTGAAGAAGAAATAAAAAAGAAACCTGAAGAGAGAGATGAAGGCCTGGTAACACACAACATGGTTGATCTTAAAGAGAATTTAAAGAAAATCAATCATCATGGTAAACGCGCCGGAGAAATCGTCAAAGGTATGCTCCAACATTCCAGGGCTGGTTCAGGCCAAAAAGAATGGACGGATCTCAATACATTAGCAGATGAATACTTCCGTTTGGCTTACCATGGACTTAGAGCCAAAGACAAGAGTTTTAATGCGCAAATGGAGAGTAATTTTGACGCAGATCTACCCAAAATGGAAGTGGTGCCACAGGAGTTTGGAAGAGTCTTATTGAACCTCATGACGAATGCTTTCTATGCCGTGAATGAAAGAAATAAAAAAGAAGAAGCAACTTACAAACCTACCGTTACGGTAAGCACAAAAAAAGAGGGTAGCAAAATTTTGATCAGTGTCAAAGACAACGGTGTTGGAATTCCAGATCATATTAAAGAAAAAATATTTCAACCTTTTTTTACAACCAAACCCACAGGCTCCGGAACAGGACTCGGACTTTCACTTTCCTACGACATCGTCAAAGCCCATGGAGGAGAGATCAAACTGAAATCAACACAAGACTTGGGTACAGAGTTTATTATTGAATTACCCCTAAACAAAGCATAAGATGAAAGCAAAATCAATCTACGGTAAAGACCCGGAACAGATACACAAAGCGCTAAAAAACAGCATGAATGATGGCTTTAAACCAACCTTGGCCATTGCCTTTATATCGATCAAACAAGACAGGAAAGGGATTTGCGATGTACTCAAAAAAGATAACATCGATGTATTTGGCGCTACATCCTGTGGAGAATTTACTGAATCACACCAAAGTGAAGGCGAATCTGCTATTATGCTTTTAGACATTGATCCGACATATTTTACTATTCTGATTGAAGATTTAAAAGGTAAAGAACTAGAAGACATCTCTAAGAACCTCGCGAGAAACGCCTTAAAAAAATTCAAAAACCCAGGCTTTATTTTATGCACAAATGGGATGTCTGTAGATAATATCATCTTGGATGGCAATTTAATCATCCGTTCTATAGAGAAAGTGATAGGGCCTGACGTCAATATTACAGGGGGTATGGCGGGAGATGATTGGATGTTAAAAAGCTCCTACATTTTTACCCATGACTTTGAAACAAATCTTGGAATTGCAGCGCTTGTTTTTGATCAGGAAAAAGTGAGTTTGCAGGGGATGGCCATTTCGGGTTGGAAACCCATCGGTATATCTAGGACAATTACAAAATGTGAAGGAACCTATTTGCATACAATTGATGACAAACCGGCATTAGACATGTACCTCAAGTACCTTGGAGCAAGTTATGAGGATAACCAAGATAAATACCACTTATTTGAAAATGTAGCCCAACACTACCCTTTTTTAGTAGAGCGAGAATCAGGAGCTTCTATGATGGCAACACCCATGATGGTAGACAAAGAAAGTAAAGCCCTGATTTGCGATGTTTCATTGCGTGAGGGTTCTAAGTTGAGTTTTACCATGCCACCAGACTTCGACTTTGTTGAAGAAGTATTAGATAAGGCCAGAAAGTTAAAAGATCGATCCAATTCATCAGCCGAAGCTATGCTGGTTTTTTCTTGTGCAGGCAGAGTAACCGTATTAGGGCCTCTGGCAAATATGGAGAACCAAGGCTTAGCAGAGGTTTGGCAAACACCCATGATAGGATTTTATACCTATGGTGAATTTGGAAGAGCACTTAACGAACCCCCGGAATTTCATTCTACAACCAATAGTTGGGTTGTGATTAAAGAAAAATAAATAAACTATATTCATAGCATGAAAGCTAAATCAATTAAAGGAAAAACAACCGAAGAAATTAATACTGCTTTACTAAAGAGCATGGAAGATGGGTTTCGACCCACACTTGCCCTTTGCTTTATCTCAAAAAATCAAGATAGAAAGGCCATCAGTGCGCTCTTGGATGCTGAGAGTATCTCTATCTTTGGTTGCACAACCAACGGAGAATTTATCGATGAACAAACAGAAAAGGGTTCTGCTGCGATTTTATTACTCGAAATGGATAATGATTATTTCACGGTTTACTTTGAAGAATACCCTGACAAAAATTATAGAGAAATTGCCCAGGATATTGCCAAAAGAGCAGCTAAAAAATTCTCAAAACCGGCTTTCCTCTTAGGGCTTAGCGATGCCTCTGTTGACGGTGAAGAAATTTTGTTCGGACTAGAAGATGTCGTTGGCGCCGAAGTAAATGCCTTTGGTGGAGGTGCCGGAGATGATTATTCCTTTACAGAAACCCTCGTTTTTACCAATAACCGAGAAAGTAAAGCCGGAATCGTTTGTATCGCAATCGACGAAGAGAAGGTCAAAATAAAAGGAATTGCAACCTGCGGATGGAAAGCGGTGGGTACCGAAAAAATTGTTACCAAAAGCGAAGGGAATCATGTGTACACAGTAGATAATATTCCCGCACTGGATATTACAGTGAAGTACGGCGGACTTGAAAATATAACCCCTGATAACAAAAACGCTTTAATTGAAATAGCTGCCAATTTCCCTTTGCAACTCCAAAGAGAAAAAGGTGATCCGGTCATGCGCCCGGGATTGGTTGTAGACTGGTCTGACAGATCATTTTACACAAGCGGGAAAGTTCCTCAAGGTTCAAGAGTACGCTTTTCTTTGCCTCCTGATTTTGATGTGATGGAAAAAGTAGTGCAAGGTGTTCAGCATTTAAAAGCTACAGAAATGCCAGAGGCAGATGCTTTGGTGGTATTTAGTTGTGCAGGTAGAATCTTGTCCCTAGGCCCATTGATGCCCCTAGAATTAGAGGGAATCAAAAATGTTTGGAATGTGCCCATGGCGGGCATGTTTTCCAATGCAGAATTAGGTAGAGCCACCGGAGGAAACCTTGAAATGCACAACTTAACCACTTGTTGTATAGCCTTAAAAGAAAAATAAACTATTCTAACTCCAAAACGATGAAAACCAATTTAATAAAAGTTAGCGTGTTTTATCCTAATACAGAAGGTAAAAGATTTGATATGGATTATTACCTCAATAAACACTCGGTACTCGTTTCTAAAACACTCGGCAAAGCACTAATTGATGTAAGTTATGACAAAGGTATAGGGGGAGGTGCGCCAGGCGCTTCTGCCCCATTTGTGGCCATTGCCAATCTCTATTTTAACTCAATGGAAGACTTTGGCGCCTCTTTCGGACCATCTGTACCCGTGTTTATGGCCGACATGCCCAATTATACAGATATTGAACCTGTTGTCCAAGTGAGCGAAGTAGCTGGCTGATCTAAACGAATATCTCAAAATGAACCAACACCTTCAAACAATTACCAAATTTATTGAACAGCAGGAAGACATGCCTGATGAACAAAGATCCCTTCTTTTAAAAGCTGTCAAAGATGCGGACTACGCCCTGACCATCGCTGAGTTTAAGTTGGAAAGAACTGAAAAAGTAAAACGTACCACGGCTATTTTACTGGAAGAAACCATAGAAGAATTAGAACAAAAAAGAAAAGCCATTGAACAGACCAATGAAGCATTAAATAAATCATTAGAAGAACTCAAAGCCACGCAGACCCAATTGATTCAGTCTGAAAAAATGGCTAGTTTAGGAGAGTTAACTGCCGGGATAGCCCATGAAATTCAAAACCCACTCAATTTTGTAAACAACTTTGCCGAAGTGAGTACTGAATTAATCGATGAGATCGAAGAGGAAAGACATAAGAAAAAAGAAGAAAAAGATGAAGAATTGGTTGCTGAAATTCTTGCTGATCTGAAAGAAAACCTTCTAAAAATAAATCACCACGGCAAACGCGCCGATGCCATTGTAAAAGGAATGTTAGAACATAGTAGAACAAATACAGGTGAAAAAACACTGACAGATATCAATGCTCTTGCGGAGGAATTTTTAAAACTTTCCTACCATGGTCTCCGAGCCAAAGACAAATCTTTTAATGCAGCTTTTGAAATGGAATTAGACCCAAACCTGCCAAAAATAAATGTGGTTGCACCTGATATCGGAAGGGTGCTGCTCAACCTCATCAACAATGCATTCTACGCTGTCAATGAAAGAGGAAAAACGGAAGAGGGATATAAACCTTTGGTCATATTAAAGACAAAACAAGTTGGAAATAAACTCGACATTAAAGTAGCTGATAATGGAACTGGCATTTCCCAAAACAATATAGATAAGATATTTCAACCATTTTTTACCACCAAACCAACCGGCTCTGGAACCGGTTTAGGCTTGAGCCTGAGTTATGATATCGTAAAAGCCCATGGAGGTGAATTTAAAGTTCAATCAAAAGAAAATATAGGTTCTACTTTTACCATTATCCTCCCTAAAAAATAGTGAATGGAAGCAATAAAAGATATTGAATTAGACAAGTGCCATATTAATTTTTTAAACATTTGCTTTTCAGATTTCCCAATAAAAAAGGTAAATGAAGAGGTCAGCGCTAAAATTACGGGATACGGAACCAATATTAATGAGAAGATACGCTCTTTTTCCGATTTTGTAGAACTTCTAGACATGCAAAGACAAGAGTCTGAGGGTTTGGAAATGAAATTTGACTATGATTTTATTTCCAAAACCGTTCTTGCCGAAGGCAAAGCAGCCGTTTTTGTAGATGAAGCGATCCTAACCATGAAAATAGAGGGGAATGAGCTTAAGCTCTTCTTAAGAATCAGCTCAGTGTATGAATTTTGCGAAGACAATTGGAAGGCCGTCCATTTTCACGGATCTTTACCTCAAGGAACAGAGGGACATCAGGATACCTGGACGGTAAATGAGTGGAAAAATAAAAATGCAGAACTGGAAAAGATCATTTTGGAAAAGACAAATGATCTGCAAAAATCTTTGGAAGATCTCAAAGCTACGCAAGCCCAGCTCATCCATTCAGAAAAAATGGCTAGTCTTGGTGAGCTCACCGCCGGTATCGCCCACGAGATTCAAAATCCACTCAATTTCGTAAATAATTTTGCAGAGGTGAGCAATGAGTTGATCGAAGAATTGGAAGAAGAAAGAAGCAAGGAAAATGAAACAAAAGATGAAGAATTGGTGTCTGAAATTTTGAATGATCTCAAGGAAAACTTAAAGAAGATCAATCACCATGGAAAAAGGGCAGATACCATTGTGAAAGGAATGTTGCAACACTCTCGTAAAGATGCAGGGCAAAAAGAATTGACCAATATCAATGTGCTGGCTGATGAATTTTTGCGATTAACTTATCACGGATTGAGAGCTAAAGACAAGAGTTTTAATGCTTCCCTGGAAACAGATTACGATAAACGGATCGGCAAATTAGAACTCGTTCAGCAGGATATAGGTAGAGTGCTGCTCAATCTTATTTCCAATGCATTTTATGCCGTTCAGGAAAAGTCAAAAACAGCAGACAAAAACTACCAACCTACAGTGGGTATCGTGACAAAAAAATTAAAGGATTCGGTAGAAATTATAATTTCAGACAATGGAAGTGGAATTCCTGAAGCGATAAAAGAAAAGATTTTTCAACCTTTTTTCACGACTAAACCAACAGGTTCAGGAACGGGATTAGGTTTGAGTTTGAGTTATGATATCGCCAAAGCCCACCAGGGGGAATTGAGAGTTAAAAGCGAAGAGGGTGAAGGTAGTAGCTTTATTCTTTCGTTACCAAATCATTCAGTAAATATCGGTAATATATAACTACAGAAAGATATGAGCCTTTTTTCAAAAGAAATGCGTATTTTGAGGAGGGTTTCTATGCTTCTGGTTTTACACTAAAGGACTCGTAGAGATACTAATAAAACATTAAATCATGGCAAAAATATTGGTGGTTGACGATGAAACGGATCTTGAAGTACTCATTAAACAAAAGTTCCGTAAAGAAATAAGGCAAAAAGAATATGAATTTCTCTTTGCAATTAATGGAAGGGATGCCTTGGAAAAAATACAGGCAGACCCGGAGGTTGATGTTGTACTCAGCGACATCAATATGCCTGAAATGGATGGGTTGACTTTGTTGTCCAAGTTAAACGAACTTAGTCCACTGATCAAATCGGTTATTGTTTCTGCTTATGGCGACATGGAAAATATCCGGACGGCCATGAACCGGGGCGCTTTTGATTTTATTACGAAACCGATCAATTTTGAGGATCTAACCCTTACCATGGAAAAGACCCTCAAACACGCCAAACACCTCAAAGATACACTCAAAGCCATCAGAGAAAACAACATTCTCAAAATGTATGTAGATGAAAATGTACTGAACTTCATGGGAAGTAAAGAATATGAATCTACCATGACCGATAATGAGACCATTGAAGCTACAGTGCTTTTTGTAGATATTTGCGGTTTTACAGCCATCAGTGAAAATACCAGTGCCGATTCTGTGGTAAAATTGATCAATGCCTATTTTGATGAAATGGTTAAAGAAATCATCGCCCAGGAAGGACATATCGATAAGTTTATGGGTGATGCCATCATGGCTGTTTTTAGAGGTGAATACCATTTAGACAGAGCCATTGATGCCGCATTGGCTCTACGTAATAAAATAGAGAGCCTACCTCCCTTTGGAGAAGATCAGCAATTCAAACCTAAAGTATCCATCGGCATCAAAAGTGGAGAAATGATCTCCGGAAACATTGGCTCCACCAGTTTAAAAAGATTGGATTATACTGTAATTGGAGATACTGTAAACACAGCTGCCAGATTACAGGATGCTGCACAGGAAAATCAAATTATTATTTGTGAAAGTTGCTATCAGCAAGTAAAGGAATCTTTTCGCTGTGAAAAAGTGGGAGAAATAACTGTAAAAAATAAAGCGAATCCAATTACAATTTATGAGGTCTTAGAATAAACGCAGCACGACTGAATTAAAATCATTTTTATACTGTATTTATGATTAAATAAATAATATTTTATTCAATAAGTCTATCAAATTCAAAGGTTTAGAATATTTTATTATATTTACCTAAGACTGTTTATCAAATAGATAACAATAGTGAAATAAAAATCGTTTTTCTCAAAAAGAAGAAGAATCTAGAAGAGGCAAGAGAGATGAACAACTAACCAATAATACCTAAAGATTAAAAAATTTAATCTTTAAAACTGCTCAAGCCTATGCACTGCCTAAAAAACCTTTTTCAAAAGACCCTTGTTCTCTTTTGTTTATCTCTTATCCTCCTTTCCTGTCATGGAACAAAAGAAGCGCCCCCTTTTCCGCTTCTCGAAAATGAATATGCACAACCAGAGGTCAAAGCATTAACCATCCCGAAACCCGATACAATTCAATGGGAATCAAAAGTATTACCGGGTTTAAAATCTATACCCACAACAAAATTTGATTATGATAAACTTCCTTCCAAACCCTTTGACATTGGCTTAAGCTATCCTTTAAATACACCCCTTACAACAGAGTCCTTTGACTGGAGTGCTTTACCGAACGAACCATTTTATCTAGATAGTCTTCCCAAAAAGAACCTAAAAGTTAAAGTTTCTGTCTTGGGTGAACCTAGAATTGTGAAAGCAGGAAATTTTGTAAATGCCGGCAATGCTACAAGAGGGGTAATGACTTTGGATGCCAATTTTGGTCTACCCTCCACTCCTTATTCTCAATTAATTGACAGTGAAGGATCTATATGGTTTGCACTAAGTAGCGGTATAGCGAGATATGATTCAGAAAATTTGGAGATTTACGGTGTTGAACAAGGTGTTGAAGGAAAATTCATCAATTGGATACATGAAGATGCAAAAGGAAGAATCTGGATGGTAGGGAATCAAGGCACTCTTTCTGTATTGGATAGAAAATCTAATTTAGCTTATGAACTTACTAGTTCTTTTCCAGTAACAAGAAAATTCACCATTAAAGAAGATGCAAATGGGATTTTTTGGATTACCGACAATGGAAATGGGATTTACATAGTCGATCTCGAGAACAAAATCATCAGAAACTTTGGCGTTGAAAATGGTTTATTAAGCAAATTTAATTTTGAAATACTCGTTGATTCAAAAGGAAAAATATGGATTACAACGGGCAATGGCTTTAATATGATTGATCTGGAAAATAACTTAAACACCAAATATGACTCCAAAAATCTAATATCCATTAGTGAAGATAAGAAAGAACGGATATGGCTTGTTACTGCAAATGGAATTAACATTTTAAACAAAAATAGAAATGAAGCTTCTTTTTTGTCAAAAGAAAATTTAGATCACACAAACAATTCCTTTTTAACAAGTGCCTTTGAAGATGAAAATGGGCATTTTTGGATAGGAACCAATAATGGTAACGTTTATAAATATGATGAAAAAGAACAAACATTAAATACCTATTTTGTTAAACCAACCACAAATGGCGCATGGATGTATAACTTTTTTGAAGATCAACAGGGCCAAATCTGGACGGCTTGTGGCCAAGGTGGAGTTTTTAAAATTGATAAAGATGGCTACAAACCCGGTAATTATATCACTGATGATGGGCTCGGTGATAATAATGTCTGGGCTACACTTGAGGCAAGTGATGGAATGATATGGATTGGTACCCATGGGGGTATCGACATTTATGACCCAATAAATAATTCTATTAAACATCTTGGTTTAGAACAAGGCTTGGTCCATCTCAGAAACACAAATCTTAAAGAAGATAGTAAAGGTAGGATTTGGGCAGGAGGAAATCAATCAGGGGTCAGCATCATAGACCTAAAAAATAAAACCATTCAAAAATTAACAGACGAAACTGGTATAAAAAGCCATAGAATAACCTCAACCATGGAAGGTATTGACGGTTCTATTTGGCTGAGTTCATTTATAGGGGAAATTCAAGCTATTGACCTCGACAAGGGTCTATACAAAAGATATATCGACAACGATACAATTGTCCAAAAATCGAGGAAAGATCGCATTATTCAAACCGAAAAAAACATCATTTGGGTTGCAGATCAAGAATATGGACTACATAAAATGGATTTAGAGAAAAACATGCGTTGGCGCTTTACTACGGAAAATGGCCTTATATCAAATTTACTTTATTCTATCGGGAAAGACCATAAAAATCGTATTTGGATTGCTTCAGATAAAGGTGTTCAAATCATTGATGAGAATGAATTGAACATCACAACATTTACCACCAATGAGGGTCTAGGGGCTAATGATGTCTATGATGTAATCGAAAAAGATAAAAAAATGTATTTGGGCACATCCAAGGGTTTGACCATTTTAGAAAAAGAAGAGGGAGAAACAGCCTTATGGAAGGTAAAAACCATAGGAAAAAACCAAGGTCTTGATTATATTGACTTTTGCCAAAACAGTATTTCATTCGATCGAAATGGGCGTCTATGGGCTGGTGCCGAGGGGCAGATTCTTACAGTAATGGATATTCCCAAAATTGATACTGTAAACTACGCTGTAGCTGTAACTTCAATAAATATTTTTGATGAATCCTTAAAATTTAGAGATAATGAGTTTCTTCAAAAGAAATATAATGAGATAGATACGCTCTGGCAATATGAGAAAAATGATTTTGTTTTACGACAGAAAACTGAAATAGATTCTAGTTACCAAATTACCCATAACATAACCTGGGAAACGGTTGAAGGATCATACGATCTTCCCACTAAACTCACTTTGCCTGCAGACCAGAATTACCTTAGTTTTAACTATAACGGCAGGCAGTTTAACAATCCTGATAAAGTGGTCTATAGATATATTCTGGAAGGTATAGACAAAAAATGGAGTCCGATTACAACAAATACCACCAGTGAAAATTACAGAGACCTTCCTCCTGGCGACTACACTTTTAAAGTGGCCGCCAAAGGCTTTAATGGTATTTGGAGTAAACCCGCAACTTTCTCGTTTAAAATTACACCCCCTTGGTGGCAAACCTGGTGGGCTTACACCCTTTACGCCTTACTGGGATTAACCCTTGCTTATTTCGTTCATAAAATGCAAAAAGCCCGAACGATCAGGATCGAACGTGAAAAATCAAAAGACAAAGAACTCGAACAGGCCAAAGAAATTGAAAAAGCTTATACGGAGCTCAAAGAAACCCAGAACCAACTTAT
This sequence comes from Namhaeicola litoreus, assembly GCF_042679565.1. Lineage (NCBI taxonomy): Bacteria > Pseudomonadati > Bacteroidota > Flavobacteriia > Flavobacteriales > Flavobacteriaceae > Namhaeicola > Namhaeicola litoreus. The sequence goes on from NZ_JBHTMY010000002.1 coordinate 356,426, forward strand.
CCAATCCGAAAAAATGGCAAGTTTAGGTGAGTTGACAGCAGGAATTGCCCACGAGATTCAAAACCCTATGAACTTTATCAATAACTTCTCTGAAGTGAGCTCAGAATTAATGGCTGAAATGGTGGAGGAACTCGATAAAGGAGAAATAGAAGAAGCCAAATTGATTTCTAAGGATATTATTCAAAATCTTGAAAAAATTGGACTTCACGGCAAAAGAGCAAGTAGTATTGTAAAAGGAATGCTGGAACATTCTAGAAATAGTTCCGGAAAAAAAGAGCTGATAGACATCAATGTGCTGGCAGATGAATATTTACGCTTGGCTTACCACGGCTTGAGAGCCAAAGACAAATCTTTTAACTCCGACTTTAAAACGGATTTAGATGAAAGTTTACCAAAGGTAGAAATCATTCCGCAAGATTTGGGCCGTGTGATTCTCAACCTGATCAACAATGCTTTTTATGCAGTCACCGCGAGAGCGGAAAGTGGTGAAGAAAATTACAAACCACTGGTGACTGTTACCACTAAAAATCTAAAAGACCAGGTACTTATCAAAATTAAAGACAACGGAACAGGAATTCCGCCAGAACTAAAAGATAAAATCTTTCAGCCTTTTTTTACAACCAAACCTACTGGAAAAGGAACCGGTTTAGGCTTGTCTTTGGCGTATGATATCGTAACCACAGGCCATGGTGGTGCCATCGAATTGGATACCAAAACAGGAGAGGGTACAGAATTCTCTATTTATATACCCATACAGAAAGATTAAAAAATCAATAACCCCCTAAGAAAGAAATTATGAAAATACTTGTTGTAGATGATGAAAAAGATGTGGAAATGCTCTTCCGCCAAAAATTTAGAAAAGAAATAAGAAATAATGGCCTGGATTTGGTTTTTGCATTTTCCGGACAAGAAGCTTTGGATATTCTCGAAAAAACTACCCCTCCGAAAGTAATGTATATTTTTTCTGATATCAATATGCCGGGAATGACTGGTTTGGAATTATTAGAGCAGGTAAAAAAGCGTTTTCCACAAATTAAGGTAAGCATGATTTCGGCCTATGGCGATAAAGATAATTACGATAAAGCAATTGCCTCTGGAGCAAAAGAATTTTTCACCAAACCCATCGATTTCGACTCACTTAAAAAAGAGATCAATGCCCTGATATCTTGATTTTCGATGAATTTAATCATTTAACGGACCTTTTCTGGCGATCAAATAAGTATCTATTAAATTAGACGGATCCTGTTAGGGCTTAATTTGTATATTCAGTCCATGGAAGGACTGGATGTTGTCATGGTGATTGCCATAATCTTATTTGCTCGCTTAGGGATAAGATTAATCAATTTATTTATAAAGAATAAAAAAGAACAAGAGGGAAATGGTAAAACCTAATTTGCAGCAATTGCTTTTAAATATTTGAGAAAACTATGATCAGACGATCATCAATATATCAAACAATACCGGGTTAAATATCGAAATACGAAACACGATTTGAAAGAAGACGGAACTGGCATGATCCATTCAATTCAGAATTTAATAATGTCTGAGCGGAATTTTAAGCTGCTTGAAAGGACGATACAAAATATGCTGACAGAATGACAATTAACTAAATGGTTAATGTCTTGCATTTTAGCTGTTTATCCTTTTTTTTTAACATACTTCTAACATTTGTAATGGTTTTTTGCTTATTTTCATCACATTGAATCTAAAAAATCATGAAAAAATTTCCACTGCTATTGCTTCTTGTCATCATATTTTCCTGTAAAAAAGAGAAAGTAAAGACGGATTATCTCGGGGTTGTCAATCTTGAAGTTACCGGATCTGAAAAAGCCATACCGAGTTTTGAAAAAGGACTGTTATTGTTACACAGTTTTGAATATGCCGATGCCAGAGATGAATTCTTAAAAGCACAGGAAATAGATCCTAAAATGGCGATGGCCTATTGGGGAGAAGCCATGACATACAACCATAGTTTATGGCACGAACAAGATTATGACAAAGGGACTGCAGCTCTTTTTAAGTTGAACAATTTGGAAGAAACCTTAAGCCTCTCTTCATTAGAAGAAGATTTTATAGAAGCAGCCAACACCCTCTATCAGCCCAAAATGTCTAAAAAAGATCGGGATAGGGCCTATGCCGAATATATGTCAAAGATGATGCAGACTTATCCTGACAATCATGAGGTAGCGGCATTTTATGCGCTTTCCTTACTCGGCTCAGTTGAAGATGGAAGAGATGATGAGATTTTTGGAAAAGGGGCGAAAATTGTACAGGGAATCTTAGAAGAAAACCCCAATCATCCGGGTGCCCTGCACTACCTCATCCATTCTTATGACGACCCTGACCATGCTCAATTCGCATTAAATGCAGCAGATGCCTACGCTGTTGTTGCACCGGATGCAAGTCATGCTTTGCATATGCCTTCTCATATTTACGTAGCCTTGGGCATGTGGGACAAAGTGGTGAGCAGCAATGAAAATTCTTACCAGGCCAGCCTGAATAGAATGCAAAGAAAAAATTTAAAGGATGGTCGTGGGTATCATGCCTATCATTGGCTAGAATACGGTTACTTACAACAAGAAAGAGTAGAAGATGCACAAAAATTACTAGAAGATTTGGTTGTTTTTGTACAAGAAAATCCCTCCAAATATGCACGAACACATTTGGTGTTTTTAAAAGGGACATATTTAGTAGAAACTGAAAATTGGGATAGCCCACTGGCAGATATCCCCGTTGATATTTCGGATATGAATGTAGCCATTCGTTCTCAATACCATTTTCTCGAAGGGATGAAAGCTTTTAAACAGAACGATCAAAAAGCACTTGATGAAAATATAGAGTTGATTCGAAATGATTTTGACAAGGAATCTTTTTTGGTTACATATGACGATGTTTCTTTTTGTAGCGGTGCTGATAGAGACGACACCACTCCTTCTAACTTAACAGAAACACAAGTGATGCTAGAGCAGCTACTGGCACTGAAAGCCTGGCTCAATCAAGACCCAATTGCTACAGAGGATCATTTAAAAAAATCAATTTTATTGGATGATAGTTTGAGCTACAGTTATGGTCCGCCTTTTATTCAAAAACCAACCCATGAACTATATGCAGATTGGCTCGTTTTTCAGAATAGACTTGAGGAAGCCGAAGCGCAATACGATGAAACCCTAAAAAAGGCCCCAAATAGAACACTTACCGTAAAAAGAAAGGAAAATCTTAAAACTGCTTTGGCCTCCTTATGATTTCTATATTTAGAAAACTGAGAAAATCACTATTGAGTGAGGGTAAGACTTTGAGGTATGTGAAATACGCGGTGGGAGAGATCGTGCTAGTCATGATCGGGATCTTGTTGGCCTTACAGGTAAATATTTGGAACGAAACGAGAAAAGCCCAAATCGCACAAAAAGAATTACTAAGTAATTTTTTAGAAGATTTGAATGCTGATTCGGCAGAGTTTGTTGAGTATTTGGATGAATTGGCACAGATTATCGGGGTGCATGAAAAGTTGTATGGGGTGAGAAAGGGTATTCTAAGTTCTACTGTTATAGAAAAGCCGCAGTTGCTAAGAGGATCCATCAGATACAGTTCGATTGTATTAACCAATAATCCGGATTTCGCAGCCCTCATAAAAGATAAGGAACTCAGAAAAGAAATTTTAGACTATTTCCGTTTACTTTTCCGCTTAGACAACTCCTATCTGCAATACGACAAAGTGGTAAAAGAAGTCGTTAGACCCTACCTGGCAGAAAATCTTAGCCTTAATGAAGACTTTTTATTTGATAATCCCAATGAGGAAAAATCTCCGTTAATGATGGATCATTTTTATGAAGTCATCAAACGAGATGACTTCGGACAAGTGCTTTTCGAAACAAATTTAAAAGCACGTGAATTAGTTACCGTCTTCGAAAATACCTTAAAAGCAAATGCTCAACTTCAAGAATCCATTCGAAAGAAAATTTTATGAATAAAATTCTGAACCAAACCTAAAATAAGAACGATAAAAAAATAAAAACATGGTCTTCTTTCGAAGAATAAGACAAGAATTATTTCGATTCCTTCCTTTTTGGAAGACAGGGAATAGTGCCGGGGAGCCTACCTCTCCCACAGGCAGGTATTTGACTTATGCCCTTGGAGAAATACTTTTGGTGGTTATAGGTATATTGATCGCCCTACAAGTAAACAATTGGAATGAAGGTAGAAAACAACGCCTGGAAGAAGTAAAGTATTTTAGTAATTTGATCAATGACCTTCAAGCAGATGACGAAAGATTAAATAACATGATTTTTCTTTCTGAGGCGAAGGTGAAAGCTGCTCAAGATGTTTATAAAGGAGCAAGTCTCGACTCTATTGGCTCACTTTATGATTTTTCAACCAACATGATGAGCTTAATTTTTGTAGATGAGTTCCGGCCAAATGACAATACATACGAGGAAATGAAAAGTTCAGGCAATTTTAGTATGATTAGAAATGACGACCTCAAGTTAAAATTGATGAATTTGAGAAAAACTTATATCCAATTAGCTGCTGCACATGAACATATGAGGTTTGACTTCAACATTTTTCTGGAAGATTTTGAGAAATATGTAGATTGGGGGAAATACTACAACCTTAAAAAATCGAATATTCCAAAACTAGATTTTGTTTTTGATAACCTCTATATAGAAAGTCACAAAGATATTATGGAAAAAGAGGTTCATACGCTTTACAAAAACAAGATCTTTCTCAATAACATCTTCCTATTGGAAATAAACTATACCTATGCGATTGATGCATTCAATACAACCAAAACGCAGATTCATGAGATTATTGATATTTTAAATCGAGAAATAGAACAGAAATGATCAACTTCTTCAGAAAAATCAGAAAAAAACTCCTCAGCGAAGGAAAAAAAATGAATTATATCAAATACGCCCTTGGTGAAATTATCTTAGTTGTCATAGGAATTCTGATTGCTTTGCAAGTCAACAATTGGAACGAAAATAGAAAAATGCAACAGAAGCGATTGGTATTTTTGAATAGTGTAAAACAAGACTTAACAAATGACAAAATACAATTACAAAAGATTATCGATTATCAAACCAAAAAATTAGCATTGGTGAACGAATTAAAAGATGAATTGATAGCAGATAAAAAAGATTTTAAACAGATTGAAACACTTTTTAATATCATCCAAAATACATCCAATTCAACTTTTTTTGCCAACACAGGTGCCTATTCCTCCACTGGCTCTTCGGGAATTCTGGAAGGTTTAAAACCCGAAAGTTTAAAAATAGCGATTACCACCTTATACGAAAGATATTACAAACGATTGATCTATAATGGGGAGGTCTATGATAACCGAACTGACGACATTGTCATGCAACGGGGTAAATTTTACAATAAACTAGCCTCTAGCTTAACCAATGAGGCAGTGATAGAAGATAGCGAGTTTATAAATTTAACCAGTATCGCCTTGTTTAATAATCAAAATTATGTAAACCTCAGTTCAACCACCAAAAAAGAAATAGAGAAAGTCATTGCACAAATTGAAGAAAATTTAAAGACACAATGATTAAATTCTTCCGAAAAATCAGAAAAAAATTCCTTAACGAAGGGAAAAAAATGAACTATATCAAATACGCCATCGGAGAAATTATATTAGTGGTCATCGGTATTTTAATCGCTTTACAGGTGAACAACCAGAATGAAATTCGAAAGAATAAATTATTGGAAAAAAGGTATATCACCGACTTGATTGCCGACCTTCAAAAGGATTCTATTGCACTCACTGATTTGGTGACAGAAGCAAAAGAAACAGCGCGTATTAAAAGTAAGCTAAAGCTGTACTTTAATGGACAACCTGTTCAAACAGATTCTCTAGATATTTTTTTTAAATCTCAATGGACACCATTTCGGGTTTTTACGCCAACCAAAACCACCATGGAGGAAATGAAAAATAGCGGGCGTCTTGACCTAGTATCTGATAGAGAAATCAAAAGAAAAATTATAGGATTGTATGACCAATACGATCTTTTACATCAGGATGAGTTACTTTTTATGGCTTCCACACGACAACTTCAGGAGTTGGGAAGGTCTCATCTGAATGACATTGATGCCCCAACTGAAGATGAAATAATTTCACTTTTCGGAGAAAGGGAAGTGAGAAATAATATAAGAGTAAATTATGCGACCGGTAGAAAATCGGTAACCTCCAAAACCCTTTCAGCTTGCGAATTGATGCTGAGTGATTTAAGAAAATACCTGAATAAATTGAAAAAATGATGATGACCCTTTTTAAAAAAGTGAGGCAAAATCTTCTTGAGAAAAATAAAATGAGGAACTACTTTAAATATGCCCTTGGTGAAATTATTTTGGTTGTTTTAGGAATTTTAATAGCACTTCAGGTAAATAATTGGAATGAAGACAGAAAGAAACTCCATGAAGAAAAATCAATTATAGAGGGGTTAAAATCAGAATTCGAATCAGCTAAAAAAGAAATTATTGCAGATATTGAAGATCGAAATAAATCGATTCAGGTGGTTATATCAACTTTAGAAAGACATACCGGAAAAAATCTGACAAAAATACCGCAAGATTCTGTAAAGTATTTTCTCGATGAATTGATGCAATATAGATTCTATACTCCCTCCCACCCTGTTTTAGATGATTTGCAGTCATCGGGAAGATTTAACCTTATTAAATCTGAAGAATTGCGCTTTTTAATTAGAGATTATATACAAACCAAAGAGCGTATCAAAATGCCCGAAGAAAAAGAAAGACGATTTGTTTTAGAACAAATGGCCCCTTTTTTAAGCGAAAGAATTGCCCTGGGAAAATTGTTCGAATCAGATCAATACGAATTGGATAGGGAAAAATTAGATCATTTGATGAACGATGAATTCTTTGGAAGTCTATTATACATCAGAAAGAATACCATAAAATCATCACAACAATATTCTAGAATACTTTTGAAAAACATCGAAACAATTCAATTCGAACTAAATAAGAACTTACATGATTAAGTTTTTTAGACAAATGAGGCAACAAGTATTAAAGGAAAATAGTAACAAAAGTTCTTCCGGACGTGCGGGTAGGTATCTGAAATATGCCATTGGCGAGATTATCCTTGTGGTCATTGGTATTTTAATCGCGCTTCAGGTGAATACCTGGAATGAAAACAGAAAAAATCGAAACAAAAAGGATGCCCTTCTTAAAGCGATGCAGGTAGAATTTAAGAATAACCTGAGCCAACTCGATTCTGTGATTTACTACGATAAACTCATTGTAAAAAGTTGTGAGCGGCTGTTACATATGACAGAAGCAGCGTTTTCTGCAACACCTATTGACACCATGAGAATACTCATCCAAAATACGAGCTGGCTCTGGACCTTTGATGCGAGAAACGGAGCCTTGCGATCGGGAATTTCTTCAGGCGAAATTCATTTGATCAAAAACGATTCTCTCGTAAATTTCCTATTTAGTTGGCAGGATGTGGTAGCCGATGCCAAAGAAAATGAAGATCGAACACTGGATTACCGATTGGCTTCAGACCCCATCCTAGAACGTTTTGTAAGAAAAGTGGATTACCGAAGAATTCATAGACCTGAAATGGGCATTAGTAAACACGAATCAAACTATACAGCACTGATGAATGATCCCCTTTTCGAGGATTATCTGGCAGAAAGATTAGGCCATACAGCAGATGCCTTGATTGAATTATTGATCGTTAAAGAACAGAACCAAGCTATACTTGAAATGATCGATGTTGAGTTAAATAAATTTAATGGAAAGTAACAGGAGAACATTTCGACAAAATCTACTTTATCTCATTCCACAATCCCAAAAGAAAAATGATTGGGAAAGAGTAAAACACTGCGGCAAAAGCTAAGACCGACTGCAAGAGTAGGTGGCTTTTTTTAGCTATCTTGACGAAGAATAGTAGTTTGAATAAACTTTTTAAATAAAATAATATGGGCATTTTCTGGGATTTAATACAACAAGACGAAATTCAAAAACAAAAAGACAAAGCCAATAGCATGGAAGAACGGATGGAATATCTTGAAGCAGAGTTAAAAGCCACCAAAGAATTGTTGAGAAAAACCTTGATGGAATTGGAAAAACATTTGGTAAAAGATATTGACGGTGACGGAAAATTAGGATAAATGAGAGCTTAATTTAGCGAAGGATGATTAATTTTTTTCGAAAAAACAGAAAAAAAATGGCCGATGAAAACCGCTTCGTAAAATACTGGCGGTATGCTTTGGGAGAGATTTTCTTAGTAGTGATTGGGATTCTAATCGCTCTTCAGGTAAACAATTGGAATGAAAACAGAATAGAGCAAAACCGCATTAAAAAGTACGCAAAATCAATGGTGAAGGATCTGGAACAAGATATCGACATGCTAAACATAAGTATGATTCAAGCTGAAGACGCTTATTCGAGGATCGATAGCCTAAGAAATTACGCACTTCAAACTGAAATAGAAAATTTATCTAACACATTGATCTACACCATCGCCCATGACGTCATTTACCGAACCTATTCTTGGAATAGATCCACCTTCGATGAGTTAAAAAGTTCAGGTAGCTTAAGACTTGTTCAAAATGACAGTCTAAAAAGCAAATTGGTTGCCTACATAGCTTTTTCCCAACATTTAGATGAAGATTTTACATTTGACAAAATAAATGCCGAAAAAGTAGATGCTTCTTTAGTAGAAATAATCAATCTTAATTCACCCTTTTTATCCAAAATTAAAAATTGGGAAGTAGAAAATTTTAATACAACGTTTAAAGAAAAGGTCAAAACACAGGTATTTAAAGAGTCCGTTGCTCAAGACCTGCCTTTGGTAAGTTACGATCGAGAAAAAATACTTCAATTGATAAATACCTGTATTATCGTGCAAGAGAGCTATCGTGTGCGCGCATTTATGGAAATGCCCGAAATAATAGAAGATGCCAGGGAACTTATCGAATTGTTAAAACAAGAATACGATTAATTCATCCATTTTTAATAATGATCATGACAACCCATCAAAACTTGAACCCATGATAAAAAAACTATTGCTACCTATTATTTTATTCGTCTATGCCATAGCGACTTATGCGCAAAGTGAAATTAAATGCGAAATCAATACAGCATCTGGTATGATTCTCATTGAACTCTATCCCGAAAAAGCGCCTAAAACGGTGGCTAATTTTCTGAATTATGTGCGCAACAAAGACTATGATGGAAGCACTTTTTTTCGGGTGTGTACGCCTGAAAATGAAGCAGAACGGGAAGTGCAAATTCAAGTGATACAAGGAGGTGATATGGCCGAAGAAAAACTATTTTTACCCATACAAATTGAGACAACAAAACAGACAGGTCTTAAACACCTTAGAGGAGCAATATCGATGGCCCGTGGAGAACCTAATTCAGCCCAAAGTAGTTTTTTTATATGTGTAACCGATGAACCCGAATTGGATTTTGGAGGGGAACGGAATCCCGATGGTTTTGGCTTTGCAGCTTTCGGACAGGTCACTGAAGGTATGGATATTGTTGAAAAAATTCAACAGGGAGAAAATGAACAGCAAATGTTAGTACATCCTGTAAGAATAGAAAGTATAAGAATTATAGAGTAAAAAATGATTGCATTTTTAAGAAATATGAGACAACAATTGGCGAAAGAAAATAAATTTGGACGCTATTTTCGCTATGCGATAGGTGAAATTATTCTTGTGGTGATTGGAATACTCATCGCATTACAAATCAATAATTGGAATACAAGAAAACAGGAAAGCAAACAAGAACAAAAAATATTGAACATCCTAAAATCTGAATTCACATATAATGCCGCAGAACTTCAAAGAAATATGGATAAAGCATCTTTGACGAAATCGAGAATTGACAGTTTGTTGTTCTTGATAGATCATCCTGAAATTGACATAGATGTAAATGATTTACGTGAGCTTGTTCTGAGGGTCACAGGATATTCAACTTACGATCCTTCTAATGGAGCTTTAACCAATCTTATCAGTTCAGGTCAACTTGAATTGATTAAAAATGATTCATTAAAAATTGCCCTCTCGAAATGGTTTGGCGAAGTACAAGATACCAAAGAGGATGAATTGAGATTGATCAGATTTGGCGATACACATATAGACCCAATTCGATTAGAATACATCAACTACAATGCAAACTCAAGATTTGACAGAAATAGTGCTGAGCTTTTAAATCATGCAAACTTTGAAAATATCTTACTGAGAACCTCTAGAGCTTTTGCCTATAATATCGAAAATTATGAACATCTCGGAAAAGAAATTGAAAATATTATGTCCTTGATCGATGGTGAAATCAAATTGTAATGAGGTAAAACTTAAATCCTGTGGTAAAATAAGCGGAAATTTGAATTCATGAATACTGCGATCAAAACCCCTGGTTCAATAAAAAGATGAACTATGAAAAATCTGATAAAACTGACAGATAAACAGTCAAAAGTAGTGATTGAAAATGGCGAGTTACTGAGTTATTCGATGAACGAAAAGGAATTCATTCACCAAAAAGGCAGCCCCGGTTGGCGAAATTCTGATACAGAGATGTTCCCGGTCATTGGCCCAACAGCGCAAAATAATTTTGTTGTTCCTTCACCCAAAGGTGAGAGCCTTCAAGACCAACACGGACTTTTAAGAGAATTCCCTTATACCTTGATTTCATTTGACGAAACTTCAGCCGTTTTCGAAAAAATTTATAAGGCCAATACGCCTGTTACGAATAGTAAATTTCCCAAAAAATCAAAACTTGAAATGGTTTCATGGCCCTATGATTTTCGATTTCAAAAGTCATTTACACTTTATGAAAATCGACTTATTGTTGAGTTTTACATAGCATCTGAAATCGATATGCCCTTTATGCTGGGTTATCATCCGGCTTTTCTTTTATCCGGAAACGGAAAGGAATATATTCAAGTAAAGGATAAAAAAATAACATTATCAGAAATTATAGCAGGTGGTGCAAAAGCCTTTCCGGTTTTTGATTGCGAGGATCTGTTTTTAGTTAAAACAGAAGGTTACAACCTTCATATAAAAACAACAGGATTTGGACATTTTATGTTGTGGACGGAAGTGAACAACATGTTGTGCATAGAACCGATCACGCAATACCCTTATTTGGAAAAAATGAATTTTGAGGAAAACATGTTCAAAAAGTCAAAGGGAATGAATTCTTTTTCAGTATGTATTCTGCCTGTAAAAAAATCTTAAATTGTTCTGCTTTAAATCTAATAAAATGAGTCAGCCATTAGAAGAATTAAAATATCCCATTGGCAAATACGATCCTAGCGTTGAAATAACAAACCAGCAGATACAAGATTGGATTGCAGTGATTGAAAATTTCCCACAAAAATTAGCCAGTGCCATAGAGGACCTCACCGATGAACAGTTAAAATGGGCCTATAGACCCAATGGTTGGAGTATTAAACAAGTTGTACATCATTGTGCAGATAGCCATATGAATAGTTTTATTCGATTTAAACTGGCCCTCACCGAAGAACAACCCACAATTAAACCTTACTCCGAAGACCGTTGGGCACAGCAGGCAGATTACCTCGATGTTTCACCCGACGAATCATTAAAAATTATTGAAGGTGTGCATGCACGATGGACAGTTTTACTAAAAAGCTTAAATGATAACCAACTTAACCGAACATTCATGCATCCTGAACATAGAAAAATCTTTGCGCTTGAACAAGTGATCGGCCTTTATGCCTGGCATTGTAACCACCATTTAGCACACATCGAGCAAGCGATGAATTATAACTACAGATTTTAACATTTATCTGACGAACATATGATCTGGATCCCAATGCATTACTTTTTTGCTAAAATAACTATCATTACAAAGTAAGCATGGAGCACAAGCTCGAAATCCGAACTCTGGCGGTTCAATAACCGGATTTCCATTGCGGATGCCATCAAAGAAGTCGACAAAATGATCGACATGCGCATCCTGGTCTTGAGATACAAATTTTATAGGATCTTTAACCGGTCTGGTCTTCTGAGCTTCTTTATATTTTTTGTTATACGTATCCATAATTTCCTTCTGCATGGCAATTGGATAAGTATCTAGAGCGTCCCAACCCCCAATTTCAGGGGCTTCTGCCATAATACTGTGCTGAATGGTGACAGAATTACCTGAGACTTCCATAACACCCTCATCACCGATAAACCGAACGAAATTGGTGGGTCCTTTTCCACTGGCAAAATTCACACGCAATGTCAATTGAAATTCAGGATGATGCTGACTCTGAGGATATTCCATAATAGCCGCCAAGACATCGGGTACATTTCTACCATCTTTCCAATAACTCAACTGACCCGAAGAAAATATCGTTGTAGGTCCATTCGATTCTAAGATATAATGTATCGAAGTCAAAAGATGAACAAATAAATCTCCCGCAACACCTGTACCAAATTCTTTATAATTTCTCCATCTAAAAAATTTTAACGCATCAAAAGGCTCCGCTGCCATGCCTGATAAGTAAGTATCCCAGTCTACCGTTTTTGCAGAAGCATCATTGGGTAAAGTATATTGCCAGGCTCCTTGGGCACTTTGTCGGTCGTAAGCCGCTTCGATACAATTTAAATTACCAATGGCTCCACTTTTGTAAAGTTCCTTGGCCTTAGCATAAGCCAAACCACTAATGGGCTGACTACCCACCTGAAAAACGACATTACTCTTTCTGTATTGACCAAGTAAGGGTAATCCTTCATCGATTGATTTGACCATGGGTTTTTCGCAATATACATGCTTTCCATTCTTCATGGCTTCGGTAGCGATCCGGGCATGAAAATGATCAGAGGTAGAAATGAGTACGGCATCTATGTCTTTTCTATTTAAAATTTCTCGATAATCTCGTGTTACATCGACCTGTTTACCATACTTTTCTTGAACATGTGTTAGTCGCCCGGTATAAAGATCACAGGCGGCAACCAATTCAACGCCGGGAACTTTTAGTGCCGTATCGATATTGTTGTGCCCCATAATTCCAGTGCCAATGCCGGCAATCCGAATCTTGCTATTTTCGCTTACTCTTTTATCTTTAAATAAAATTCTTTGTTCTATTTTTTCTTCTGAGTTAAAGCCCATTAGCGGTAAGGCTCCAAGCGCCAATGAAGTATTTCCTAATGATTTGATAAACTTCCTCCTGTTCGGTTTCATACGATGTTATTTTTTAAATTAAAATTATGGTCATTTAAATTTAGACATAAATACCTGAATATGAAACTTTGTATTTATTAAAATGCATAAAAAAAGCCTGTAAAAAAATACAGGCTCCAATAATTATTGTTTTGTGGTGATTAATCGCAATTATCTGATTTTTCCACTTTATAAATTTTGCCTTTATCGAGAACTGTTTTGATACACTGACCAGTTCTGTTGTTATACCAGTTGATTCTTTTTCTTCCATTTTGAGTTCTTTCATTTTGACGTACAAATCCCTCCGACTCTAATTTACGGAAGGCACTATCTGTACTTTCACCAACCAGATGATCAACGCCTACGTATGCCTGATAACCCCCATGTCCTGAATGGTAATTTGTTCTTCCATTACGTTCCTTCACTCCTTTGTTATATCCTTGTGAGTAGGCATCTTTTTCTATGTTAGAGCTATAATAATTATGATAACTTTTATTGTATAAGCCATCTTTATAGCCCTTTTCAAATGCAGCATCCTCTGCATTATCATTGTAGTGATATCCTGTATCGTGATGGTGAGCATTGTGGTTGTAATTGTAACTGTTTCCTGAATTAGGATCTGGTTGGTTACAATCAAAAGCAGGAGTGTCAACTACTGAAGCAATTCTACCGTCACTGGTTCGAGCGATCACACATTTTTTGGTATTGTAATTCCACCAATAACTATATGAATCATACCCTGATTTTTCGGTTTTCATATGCATATATCCTCTTTTTCCAAAATCCTGATCAATGTATTGGGCCTTTTCGCCAATCAGATCGGAAAATTCTCTACTGGGACTTTGAGCGAGTGCAGAAAAGGTCGTGAAAGATAAAGCAATCGCTACAAAATAAATATTTCGTATTATTTTCATATGTTATAAAGTCTTAAAGTTATTTTTATAGTTTATCTCATTTTAACGTTTTCAATAACCCATTTTTGATCGGGCCCACCGTTAGAATCGGTTAAAACCACTTCGCCGCTTTTATTGTATTGCCCATTTCTGTTGGCATCTAAAACAAAATTATTTTTGATGTTTCTGATCACATATTCATTATGCCCTACATTTTCAAATCTCCATTTTTGACCGTCGTTTCCTCCCCAATCAAATAGAGCAACGGGTTCTCCACTTTTTTTCTCCTTTTGTCTGTTTAAAGTTAGTGCATTTTTGTTCTTTTTGTTCCTGATGGAAATTTTGCCGCTGTCTAAGGTTTCGATCGACCATAATTGATTTTCTGAGCTGTTTGGCATGTGCATGACCATTTTGCAGCCTTGCTTTTTTAGATCTCCATCTTTAGCATGCAAGACTTGTCCTGACGCTACATTTCGAATTACATAGGTCTGATCCTTATTCCATTGAGCATTTAAAGATAAACTGAAGAAAAAAACAGCGATTAAGCCAGTGTAAAATTTAATTTTCATTGTGTAAGGTTTTTAAGTTATTACTCAAAAATAATAATTATTGGTCTGATAATAAAGTTGTAAAATCATTTTAGGGATAAGTATCATTGTATTTTGTTGAAAATACCGGAACAAATCATATGTAGGGATGATGTATGGATAAAGTATGGATAGTGTATGGATAGTGTATGAAAACTAATTGGTTAATTTATAGATATCATGTGAAAATGGAACAATAGCAAAAAGTTTAGCACAGGCGCCATAGATTGCAAACCAAAATCCTTGTAGACATTTTTAGCGAACGGGCCAGATGGCGCTTGGATCGCACGCCAAATTAGTTCTCGTTAAACCCATAAAATAAAAAAGCCTCTCGAAATGAGAGGCTTTTTCTTTGTGCGGGCAGGACGGAGCGTATAGAAAATGTCTAGCAGACATTTTTAGGGAACGGGCCAGATGGCGCTTGGGTCGCACGCCAAATTAGTTTTCGTTAAACCCATAAAATAAAAAAGCCTCTCGAAATGAGAAGCTTTTTCTTTGTGCGGGCAGGACGGAGCGTATAGAAAATGTCTAGTAGACATTTTTAGCGAACGGGCCAGATGGCGCTTAGATCGCACGCCAAACTAGTTTTCGACAAACCTATAAAATAAAAAAGCCTCTCGAAATGAGAGGCTTTCTCTTTGTGCGGGCAGGACGGAGCGTATAGAAAATGTCTAGCAGACATTTTTAGCGAACGGGCCAGATGGCGCTTAGATTGCACGCCAAATTAGTTCTCGTTAAACCCATAAAATAAAAAAGCCTCTCGAAATGAGAAGCTTTTTCTTTGTGCGGGCGAAAGGACTCGAACCTTCACACCGTGAGGCACCAGATCCTAAGTCTGGCGTGTCTACCAATTTCACCACGCCCGCTTTGGAGGTTGCAAATATAATTATTTTTATAAATTTTCTTGCCAAGATGAAAAAAATAAATAAACCTTTCCAATTTAGTATTAATTCTCTAATATTTCAAAGCGATTTTGGATCTCTTCTTTCATAAAATTGGTGTTTTCTACGGCTAATTCTGCAAATCTAAATAAGCTCTTACACCTGTCTAAATTCTGGTTGGCATAGGCAACTTTATAGTATTTATTTTTCTCTAGATAATCCGTGAGCGCCCTGATACCATGTAAAAAAGGCATTAATATGGCACCGAAATGCAGCGACTCCCTTTCTGTCTGTGTGAACTTTAGTCCACTTTTCTTAAGACCTTTTAAAAAAGAAGAAAACATCATTTTGTCAAACATTATAAGCGATAGATCCCTTTCATCTTCAGTAACTGGATTTACTAAGGTTCTAATCGCATCTCCAAAATCGTATAAAAAAAAACCCGGCATCAGCGTATCCAAATCTATCAAACACAAGGCCTTTTTATCGATGGAAAACAAAACATTATTGAGTTTGGTATCATTATGACAAATTCGAAGGGGTATTTTGTCAAAATCTATACTTAAAAGTGTCGAAATATTATTCTTGACAAAATCTATCTCATGATATGCTTCTTGTAAATGCGTGTCTGATGCATTTTCATAAGCTTCTAAAAACTGTGCATAGCGATATGTTAGATTGTGGAAATTTTGAATAGTAATTTCTAGTTCTTGAGGATGCAAACCTTTGACCAAATTATGAAATAAACCTAAAATTTTTCCAGTTTCAAAAGCAATTTGAACATCATTTGTAGTGTTATAAACATGACTATCTGGAATATAATTCATCAAACGCCAGATTTCATTTTCCCAATTGAGAATGGGTTTGCCGGTTTTTGTATTTATCAAATGAACTTTTTCGTAAGCTGTATGGTCTAATTGCGACAAAATAATTGCTATATTTTTGACCAATCCATTTACATTTTTAAACACCGAAGTATTTATTTTCTGCAGAATATAATTTGATTCACACCCTTCTTTGACCAAAAAAGTATCATTGATCAATCCATTGGAAATGAATTCGAATTGGTATGCTCCTTTTGGTATATCAAAATACGATAGTATTTTCCTTAATTTTTCCATAAAGGACTAGGATACTCCCCAGAAGATTTTAGTTCTACTAATTTATTTATAACCAACTCTTTATCTTTTGCGTAAGTCACTCCAAACCACGAGTCACATACATCTGTTGTCCCAACTTCAAATACTTTTTTTTGTATATATTTTTCAATCACTCGGGGAATATAGATTTCACCTTTTTCCAGTTGATCATTTTCCTTCAAAAAAACACTTATTTCTGATGATAATATGTCGAAAAAAGATGGTTGACAGATCCATATATTCATCGAAACCCTTTCTTTCCCTGTAAAGATTTGACCTGTTGATTGATCTATGATTTTATTTTCCTTCTTTTCTAACGTCAAAAATTCATTAATTGCCTTAAGCTTTTCATCCTCAAACTGACCTACTCCTCTGGCGACTGATCCGAACAAAGACAAGGTTTGATCAAGCTGATAGGGAACCATCCCATAAATACCAGTTTCTCGGTATTCCTCCATAAAATCAGAGGCGTATGCAAAGGCTTTCCTACCGTAAAAATCATCTGCATTGATTACCACAAAAGTATTTTTAATAAAGTCTCTCGCTACCCAAACAGCATGTCCGGTGCCCCATGGTTTTACTCTCTTATATGACGGAAGAGTTTCTATGGGTAGGTCGTTTAATCTTTGAGGAACTACATCTATTTTTATTTCTTTAGGCAACCTTTCTCTCAAATAATGGTCTAATTCTAAGACAAATTCTTCTTTTGTGACCAGCACAATATGATTAAATCCTGAATGAAGGGCATCAAAAATGCTGTATTCAAATAGATACTCACCCTTAGGCCCCAGCGGATCAAATTGTTTTAAAGCGCCATAACGACTGCCATTACCGCCGGCCATAATTAACAAAGTTTTATGCTCGATCATACTAATAACTGTCTTTTATCCATGGATGGGGTTTTCTATTTATCCAGTTGCCTCTGGTAAAATCAGGAAAATTTTGAGGCGCTCCGTTATTTTCAATAGACAACTCTGAAAGTGGTGTAATGGCACTCCAAGCGGCAGCATCATAAACATCAAGCGGTGGAGCAATATTTTGTTTGGCCGATTCTACAAAAGCATTCATCACAAAAAAATCCATGCCGCCATGACCGGCATCTGCAGCATATTCACCATACTTTTTCCAAAGTGGATGGTCATATTGCTTTAACCAATCATCGGCATCCTCCCATTTATGCGCTTGAGATTTCCCTTCTATATAGATCCTGTTTCCATCAACTTCCCAGATTCCTTTTGTTCCTTGCACCCGAAACCCTAGAGAATAGGGTCTGGGCAGATTGGTATCGTGCGTAACAATAATGGTTTCTCCATTGGCAGTTTCAATCGTGCTCGTTACAACATCACCCAATTTGAAATTGAGCTTGGCATTAGGGTGATTTTCACCACCAATTTCTCTGATATACTTATTTAATCCCCTACTTTTTGTGGCATGTGATGTCATGCTGACAAAGCGATTACCTCTATTGATATCGCACATGACCGCTATCGGACCAACCCCGTGGGTAGGATAAAGATCAGCATTGCGCAACAGGGAATGTTGGGTTCTCCATTTTGATTCAGAGATACCCTTTTCTCCAAATTCAGCACCCTTACCATAGGGTTCTTTTCCGTCATTGAATTTCACAAATCTCAGGTCGTGTTGATATCCACATCTAAAATGAATCAATTCTCCAAAAATATTTTGACGAACCATGTTCAGAATCGCGAGTACATCTCTTCGATAATTCACATTTTCCAAGATCATCATATGGCTGCCTGTTTCCTCATGTGTATTCACAAGATCCCAGCATTCCTCTAAGGTGTTTGCCGCCGAGACCTCAACACCCGTATATTTTCCTGCCATCATCGCATCTTTTGCCATTCTGCTATGCCAGAGCCATGGAGTGGAAATTACAACAGCATCTACTTCTTCTAAATTCAAAAGATTCTTGTAATCGAGTTCATCCCTGCCGAATACTTTGGGTTTTTCAACATTTGCTTTTGAGATCAGATCCATACACAAATCAGTCCTTGTTCTATCAATATCACAAATGGCAGTGACAAGAATATCTTTTCTTAAAAGTAAATTTTCTAAATGATTTGTCCCACGCAGTCCAACCCCAATCAAACCTATTTTTAACTTTTGTTGATTTTTGCTTTGCGCCCAAGAAAATACCGGCAAAAAAGATAAAGACATCCCTGCGAGGGTTGCGGATTTTATAAAATTTCTTCGCTTGTTCATATGATAACTAAAATTATCCCCTTATTTTTATAGTAAAAGTACTATTTTGATTAAAAATTCATTTCTTTTTAAGTAATCATTTCTTCATTGATGAACAATATCTAAATGATCTTTCTTTTTTTATCTTTGTGAGGTATCAAAAAAAAACTCATGTCTATCGCAAATAATTATATCAAAGAAAATAAGGACCGATTTATAGATGAACTCTTTGAATTGATCAAGATTCCATCCATAAGCGCTGATTCAAAATACAAGAACGATATGATCAGAACAGCTGAATTTGTCAAAGATTCGTTGATAAAAGCAGGTTGTAGTCATGTAGAAATTTGCGAAACGCCAGGTTATCCGGTTGTTTATGGAGAACACCTATTAAATGAAAAATTTCCAACAGTGTTGGTGTATGGTCATTACGATGTGCAACCGCCAGACCCCCTCAATCTTTGGGAATCTCCTCCTTTTGAACCGATAATCAAAAAAACAGAAATTCATCCGGAAGGAGCTATTTTTGCCCGTGGGGCTTGCGACGATAAAGGGCAGTTTTACATGCACGTAAAAGCTTTCGAATATTTAGTCAAGCATGATCTTTTGACTTGCAATGTAAAGTTTATGATTGAGGGAGAAGAAGAAGTAGGCTCTCCTAATTTGGGTTGGTTTGTGAAAAGAAATCACGATAAACTCAAAAATGATGTGATTTTGATTTCGGACACAGGAATGATTAGTAATCAGCAACCATCAATAACAACGGGCTTGAGAGGTTTGAGTTATGTGGAAGTGGAAGTAATAGGTCCAAATAGAGATCTGCATTCAGGTCTTTATGGGGGTGCCGTGGCAAATCCGATCAACGTACTCACCAAAATGATTGCTTCCTTACACGATGAAAACAACCATATCACCATCCCGGGTTTTTATGATAAAGTACTCGAAGTGAGCTTGGAAGAAAGGGCAGAAATGGCCAAAGCACCATTTTCATTGGAGGACTATAAAAAAGCCTTGAATATTGAAGATGTTTATGGCGAAAAGGGGTATTCTACAAATGAAAGAAATTCAATCAGGCCGACATTAGATGTCAATGGAATTTGGGGTGGTTACACGGGTGAAGGAGCAAAAACAGTGATTCCTTCTAAAGCTTTTACCAAAATATCCATGCGATTAGTACCAGATCAAGACCCGGAAGAAATTACCATGCTCTTCAAAAATCATTTTGAAAAGCTTGCCCCAAAAGGAACCAGGGTAATCGTTAAACCTCATCATGGTGGGTTTCCATATGTTACACCAATAGACAATATCGCCTACCAGGCGGCAAATGAGGCTTACTCTGAAACTTTTGGTGTAGAAGCTATTCCACAGAGATCTGGTGGATCCATTCCTATTGTCTATCTCTTTGAAAAAGAATTAAAAAGTAAATCAATTTTAATGGGCTTTGGCTTAGATAGCGATGCTATTCATTCTCCCAATGAGCATTTTGGTGTTTTTAATTACTTAAAAGGAATCGAAACAATTCCGCTATTTTACCAAAAATATGCTGAACTCTATAAATCAAATCTATGTTAATATCGGATACCCACGAATTCATTTTTGTACATGTTAGAAAATCTGCCGGTGGTAGTATTAATGAAACGCTCAAATCGATCAGTATACCGCGACCTGATGACCTTATATCCAAAGTGAGAACTAAACTCGGCTGGGAAAAAGATTATCATCACTATAGGTTTAGGCAGCATGCCACCTTATTAAATGCGAAAAAGGTTATACCCAAAGAAGTATTTGATAAATATTTTAAATTTGCTTTTGTACGAAATCCCTATACCCGTTTGGTATCTGAATATGAGTATATAAGAAGAACAAAAGATCATGGTAGGAACAAACGCGTGATGAGAATGACTTTTGATCAATATATTACTTTTCAGGCCGCTCGATACAACGGACATCAGGTAAATATGTTGGTTGATAAAAAGGGAAAGTTATTATCAGATTTTGTGGGTAAAATGGAAAATCTAGATGAAGATTGGAAAGTTGTTTGTGAGAAGTTGAAAATTCCTTTCAACGAATTACCCCACAATAAAAAAGCGAAAAAAATAAATTATGCTGAGTACTATAATGAGCACAATCTAGAATTAGTAGCAAAGCTATGGGCAAAAGATTTTGAAACATTTGGTTACCCAACCACTTTTGAACTTTAACAAAACTTTACCATAAACCGCGTCACTTTTGAGCAACATGAAGCACTAATACTGCGTTATATAATATTAAACCCTCCTCATGATGCTCAAAAAATTCTTTTGGATGTGCTCCGGCGCAGACACCGATATTTTATCTGATTGCCCAAAGTCTGAACAGGTTAAATTTGCCGGTATAGGTGGAACTGTTTTCTTCACGGCAGTTATGGCATTCCTTGCCTCCGCATATGCCTTATATACTGTTTTCGATAACTATTTTGCCGCTATTGGATTTGGTCTGATTTGGGGTTTACTTATTTTCAATCTCGACAGGTTTATAGTTTCTACCATAAAAAAACAAGGTAAGTTTTGGAAAGAATTTTTTCAAGTTGTGCCGCGAATTGTTTTGGCTATCATCATCTCTGTGGTGATCGCGAAACCATTGGAATTAAAGATTTTTGAAAAGGAAATAGACCAAGTTCTTCTCAAACAAAAAAACCAGTTAACACTTGAAAACCAAGATCAAGTTGCACAACAATTTAGCTCAGAAATCACTAGGGTCGAAGGCGAAATTAAAGCATTAAAAAATGAAATTTCAGCAAAAGAAACCGAAGTAAATAATTTATATGACACTTATATCGCTGAAGCCGAGGGTCGTGAAGGAACTTTAAAATTAGGAAAAGGACCGGTTTACAAGGAAAAGAGAGAAAAGCACGACGAATCTTTAATCGAATTACAATCGCTAAAGGAGACAAATCAGGCAAAAATTACTTCGAAAGAGGATGAATTACTTTCCCTGAGAGACAAAGAAACAGCTCAAGTAAACGCTGATCAGCCTATCATTGATGGTTTTGATGGTTTAATGGCCAGAATCAATGCCCTAGATGAACTTCCAACAATGCCTTCTCTATTTATTTTCCTCCTGTTTTTAGCCATAGAAACAGCACCCATTTTGGCCAAATTACTGAGCCCTAAAGGGGCATATGATCTCAAACTTGAAATTCAGGAATCTTCATTGCTCCTCGTTGCGGAGCAACAAAAGAATCAGCGGGAATTATTGTTAGGTACAGATAAAACACTTAACGAAAAAGTATACTACGATGTAACAGAGGATGAAGAAGTTTATGCGCACAAAAAACAAAAAGCAAAAGACCTACTCAAACTTCAAACCGACTACTTTTTTAAAAAGCAAAAAGAAGCACTTGGAAACTAGTCTGAAACTATTTTTTCAAACTAATTTTTAGAATAATAACTATATTCGTAAAAAATCAATTACGATGCGTTTATTCCAACTAGTATTCTTGTTTTTAATCATTTTATCTTGCAAGAAAGAAATTTCTGAAACTCCAGAAGAGCAGCCTAAATCTGCTGACAAACAAGAAATTATTGAAAACAACAACATTCGAACCGTAGATTATGATGGTCTTTTACCATTTCTAAGTAAAAATGATGACAAAGTATATGTTGTTAATTTTTGGGCAACCTGGTGTAAACCTTGTGTTGAAGAACTTCCTTTTTTTGAAAAAATCAATGTAGATTATAAGGACCAAAATGTAGAAGTGCTTTTGGTTAGTTTAGATTTTCCGACCCAGATCGAGGAAAAAGTAATTCCGTTTATGGAGAAAAATCAGATTCGTTCTGAGGTTATTTTAATGAGTGATCCCGATCAGAACAACTGGATTCCAAAAATTGATGAGACTTGGTCCGGTGCGATTCCAGCTACCATCATTTACAATAAAAATAAAAGAGCTTTTTTTGAAAAGGCTTTTACCTATGAAGAATTGATTACAGAATTAAACAAATTTTTAAATCCTTAAATCATGAAAACTATTAGTCTATTTTTCTTATCCCTCATTTTAACATCTTTCATAAATTCTAATCCAGGGTATGAAATCGGAGATACTGCGGAAGATTTTAACCTAAAGAACGTAGATGGCAAAATGGTTTCTTTAAATCAATTTAAGGATGCCAAAGGTTTTATCGTGATCTTTACATGTAATACTTGTCCGTATTCTGTGGCCTATGAGGATCGCATCATCAATTTAGATAAAAAATATAAAGAAAAAGGATATCCTGTTATCGCAATTAATCCAAACAATCCTGAAATTTCTAATGGCGATAGTTTTGAATTGATGCAAAAGAGAGCTAAGGAAAAAGGGTTTACTTTTCCATATTTATTTGACGATGGACAAAAGGTTTTCCCAAAATACGGAGCCACAAGAACTCCTCATGTCTTTTTGTTGAATAAGGAAAACAACCAATTAAAGGTAAAATACATTGGTGCAATAGATAATAACTCTCAGAATGCCGCTGCCGTTACAGAAAAATACGTAGAAAATGCGATTGAAGCGCTTCTTTCAAATAAGAAAATTGAACCTGCCATCACCAAAGCGATTGGTTGCGGTATTAAAAAGTAACTTCTTGGGTTCAATATGAGCGAACTTCAACAAAAAGCGAACAAAAACCTCGCTGAAAAAATACTAAAAACTAATTTTGGTATTGAAGGAGACCTCATGCAATTAGTTGGTGAAATTGATGCAAATTTTGCCGTATTAATTAATGGAGTAAAAACTTATACACTCAAAATCTCTCCGCTTGCTCATTTGGATTCGTTCAAATTTCAAACGGAGATACTGAAACATTTGCCAGACAATGATATTCAGCTAACACTTCCAAAACCTATCGCTGATGTAAAAGGTGATTTCTTGTCAGAATCCATAGAGAATGATAAAAAATATATTGCAAGATTACTGACATGGATTCCCGGAAGGCTGATGGCTCAAGTAAATCCAATTCTTCCAGAATTGTTGTACGACTTAGGAAAAAAGTCAGGTGAAATCACAAAAAAACTTCAAAATTTTAGAGATCCCTTTGATACGAGAAAATTAGATTGGGATATCGCTCAAGGTACTTGGTGTGAAAATTTTTTAGATCTATTTGAGTTTGATCAAAGAGAAATTCTACAATATTACTTAGCGCTGTTCAGAGAAAATCTAGCTACTTACAAAGAGTTAAGAAAATCTGTTGTGCATAATGACCTCAATGAAAATAATATCATTGTCTCTTATGACAAAATCCATCCTCAAGTAGTCGCCCTTATCGATTTTGGCGATGCCGTTTATACACAAACCATCAATGATCTGGCGATTGCTTGTGCTTATGGAATGATGGATTTTCCTGATCCTTTGTCATCTGGTTTAACTTTGGTAAAAGGCTATCACGAATCATTTCCAC
The DNA here is from genome assembly GCF_042679565.1 of Namhaeicola litoreus. Classification (NCBI taxonomy): domain Bacteria; kingdom Pseudomonadati; phylum Bacteroidota; class Flavobacteriia; order Flavobacteriales; family Flavobacteriaceae; genus Namhaeicola; species Namhaeicola litoreus. The sequence goes on from NZ_JBHTMY010000002.1 coordinate 380,691, forward strand.
TTGAAGAGAATGAACTTGCCCATCTGTATTGTGCAGTGGCGATACGTTTGGTTATATCAGTAACAAAATCCGGGATTAATAGAAAAGAATATCCTGAAAATACTTATTTACAGATCAGCGAAAAACAGGCATGGGATTTACTTAAAAAATGGAGAAACATAGATCCTGATTTTGCTCATTACAGTTTTAGACAGGCCTGTGGTTTCGAGGCTCATCCAAACGAGAATCTTTTCAAAAATTGGGCGCGACAACAGGACTTTTCTTTGTCGGATTTATTTCCCACAACTACTTGTAAAAATATTCATTTGCTCGATCTTAGTGTTTCCAGTGAGTGGATCGGACATTTAGAAGACTACAATGATCTAGACCTTTTTCAATTTAAGATTGATCAATTACAAAAAGTAAATCCAGATAAAGTCATTGCCGGAGGATATTTGGAACCCAGACCTATTTACACTTCTGACAGTTATGATAAAATTGGCAATAACGGTAAGGAAAGCAGGACGATTCATTTGGGTATCGATTTTTGGTTGCCTGCCAGAACACCTGTAGCGGCATTATTTGACGGTGAAATTGTAACTGCTGTAAATGATGAGGGCAATAAAGAATATGGCGGCTTACTGATTTTAAAACATTGTGAGCAAAATTTGATCTTTTATACGCTCTACGGACACCTAACTGTTACTTCAGCTTTAAAATATAGCACTGGAGACCTTGTCAAAAAAGGGGAGCAAATTGCAGAATTAGGCAGTTATCCAGAAAACGGAAATTGGGCATCTCACTTACATTTCCAAATTATGCTTTCTATGCTTAATTATACGATTGATTTTCCTGGGGTAACCTATAAAAATCAATTAAATGTTTGGAAAAGCATTTGCCCAGATCCTAATCTACTCTTTCAAATAGACGGTCTAAAAACAAAATACGGCAAGGATAATGATTCTCTTCTAAGTTTTAGAAAAAAATACATTGGAAAAAGTTTGAGTCTCCAATACAAAAATCCCCTTCAGATTGTGAGAGGTCAGGGTCCTTATTTAATAGATCCTTGGGGTAAAAAATATTTAGACACCCTCAACAATGTTGCCCATGTAGGCCATGAACATATTGAAGTAGTGAATGCCGGTAGGATGCAAATGGCTTTGCTCAATACCAATACAAGGTACTTACATAAAAACATTAATGAATTAGCCGAAATACTATTATCCACATTTCCTCCCGAACTCAATGTTGTCCACTTTGTAAATTCAGGTAGTGAAGCCAATGAGTTGGCTTTGCGCATGGCTAAAACCGCAACGAACGGAAAAGGCTTTATTGCATCTGAAGTGGGGTACCATGGAAATACAAATGCCTGTATTGATATAAGCTCTTATAAATTTGATGGAAAAGGCGGAAAAGGCAAACCAGACTATGTCGAAATTTTTCCATTACCCGATGCGTTCAGAGGAAAATTTAGAGGAGAGAATACTGGAGAATTTTACGCTCAAGAAGTTGAAAAATGCATTCAAAATCTTAAAAATAAAAACATACCACTAGCGGGAATGATTATTGAATCGATTATTAGTTGCGGCGGTCAAATCGAATTACCGGAAGGATTTTTACAAAAATCATTCGACTTAGTCCGTGCACAAAAGGGTACATGCATCATCGATGAGGTCCAAGTAGGTTGCGGTAGAGTAGGTAAAACCTTTTGGGGTTTTCAATTACACAATGTCATTCCTGATATAGTAACCATTGGAAAACCCTTGGGCAACGGTCATCCGCTTGCCGCAGTAGTTTGCACCGCAGAAATTGCGGAAAAATTTGCCAACGGCATGGAGTTTTTTAACACTTTCGGAGGTAATCCTGTTTCCTGTGCCATCGGATCAGCTGTTTTAAAAATGATCAAAAACGAAAATCTCCAGGAAAATGCTTTAAAAGTAGGAGATTTTTTAAAAAATGAATTAAAACAATTGGCAAAGGATTTTCCTATCATTGGCGATGTTCGCGGACAGGGTTTATTTTTAGGATTTGAATTGGTAAATTCCCAACTTCAACCCTTAGAAGAACAAACTACCTATTTGATCAATAGGATGAAAGAATTTGGCATTTTGTTGAGTTCAGATGGACCTGACCACAACGTGATTAAAATAAAACCACCCATGGTTTTTTCAATAGAAAATGCAATAGAATTTTTATTCTACTTAAGAAAAGTCTTTGCCGAAGATTTTATGAAGCTCACCTAAATACATTATAAAAAATGAAAAAACTCATACTGATTTTATGTTTAATTATGGCCCAAAGTATATGGTCTCAATCGAAACTTGAAAAGGATAAAAAAGATATTCTGGAAGTACTCGATATGCAAACAGAAGCCTGGAATAAGAATGATCTCGAAGGTTTTATGAAAGGGTACTGGCAATCAGAAGAACTAAAATTCTTTGGCGCCAGTGGATTAACTTCCGGATGGGAAAATACCTTAAATAATTACAAAAAAGGATATCCTAGCTCAGATCATACGGGTATTTTGAATTTTAAAATTCATTCTATTTCACCCATAAATGAAGGGGCCTATTATGTGATGGGCGAATTCTTTTTGGAAAGAAAAGTGGGAGATGCCAATGGTGTTTTTATGATTATATTCAAAAAAATACAAGGGGAATGGAAAATCATAGCAGATACTTCTTGTTGATAAAATTAAAATTATGTTCGACAAAAATATTACTTGGGGAATTATCGGAGTAGGAGATGTTTGCGAAGTTAAAAGTGGTCCTGCTTACCAAAAAACAAAAGGTTTTAGTTTAAAATCAGTTATGAGGAGAGATCTTGCGAAAGCTAGAGATTTTGCTCAACGCCATGGTATTGAAAAGTACACATACAATGCAGATGAATTGATCAATGACCCTGAAATAGATGCTATATATATAGCCACACCACCACAACATCACCTATCTTTTGCGCTTAAAGTTGCAGCTGCAGATAAAATTTGTTGCGTAGAAAAACCGATGGCTAGAAATTTTGAGGAATGCAATAAAATGTTGCTACCATTCGAAAGTAAAAAACTCCCCCTGTTTGTAGCTTATTATAGAAGAACATTACCCAGATTCTTAAAAGTAAAAGAATGGATCGATCATGAAAAAATTGGAGAAATAAGACATATCCATTGGTCTTTATGTCAGCCACCAAATCCTGCTGCGGATTACCCTGATTTTTACAATTGGCGCACCGATAAACAAATCGCACCTGGGGGATATTTTGATGATTTAGCAAGTCATGGATTAGATCTATTTCATTTTTTATTAGGAAAATTTAAATCAGTTTGTGGACAATCAAATAATCAGCAAAATCTATACGCTGCGCCAGATGCCTTTACTGGTTCTTGGGTTCATGAAAATGGAATTACAGGAAGTGGATTTTGGAATTTTGGTACTTGGAAAAAAGTAGATAAAGTAGAAATTTTAGGTGAAAAAGGTAGGATTTCATTTGCTATTTTTAATGAAGAGCCTGTAAGATTAGAAACAGAGAAAGAACAATTAAGTTTAGCTATAGAGCATCCCATACATGTTCAACAGTACCATGTAGAAGCGATGAGAGATCAATTATTATATGGTAAAGCTTATTCGTCAACTGGTAAATCGGCGCTTCATACTGCATGGGTAATGGACAACATTCTGGGTGTCATTTGATCAAAATTTTCTATCTGGATGAAAAGGTGCAATATCCATGCTTGTCTTTCTCTCGCTCGATATTTCTGAAACCAGTTTCCCTGTAATCGGACCAAGACTCCATCCCATCATGGCATGACCGGTAGCAAAAATTAAGTTTTTACACTTTTCACTTTTACCGATATAAGGCAAACCATCAGGCGAACATGGCCTCAAACCACATTGCGCTTCATCTTTTTCTGTTTTACTAATTTCGATTTCCGGATAGTACTTTTTAGCCGCTTGGGCAATGGCATTCACTCGAACAGGATCGATATTGTGATTGATCCCTCCCAATTCCATTGTACCCGCAAAACGAGTAAACCCATTCATAGGTGTGACAGCAACCTTTGCCTCCAACAAAATTGTTGGCATTTTAATTTTCGTTTCTCGCTCTACATTTATTCTATAACCTTTTCCCGCTTGCAAGGATAAGTTAAGTCCTATTTTCTTTGCAAGTATCGGACTCCATGCTCCTCCGGTGAGAATAAACTCATCACCTCTGATCAATTGACTCGTAGTTTTTAAGGCTTCTATTTTTTTATTTTTAAAAACGAGATCCTCTACTTCTTCATTTAGAAGAAAACTAACTCCTTTTTGTTTTAGATCAGCAACCAATTCCTTCATAAATTCTCCAGGAGTAGAATGAGCATCGCAGCCAAAATAAACGGCTCCTTTCATATGGGTCAACACATCAGGCTCAAACTCTTTTATTTCTTGCGCATTTAATTGTTTAACTTCTAATCCCAATTGAATCGCCTTCTTGCCTACCTCCCATTCTTCTTCACCTGCTTGATTAGTTTGATAGGCCATTAATAGTCCTTTTCTGTGATAATGAAATTTAAAGGACGGCTCCTTTTTGAACTGCTCAAAAAGATCTCTGCTCAATAAATTTATTTCTTCAATAATGGGAATAGCCCTAACTACCTTAGCTGATGTTGCAGATTTTTTAAACTGCCAGGCCCAGGTCAAAAAATCAGAGTTCAATCTGGGTTTTACATAAAATGGACTCGCCGAGTTAAACATCCATTTCAAACCTTTTGTGATGATTCCGGGTGAAGACAATGGAATAATATGGCTGGGAGTGATATAACCCGCATTCACAAATGATGCTCCGCTCGTAATATCATATTGATCAATGATCGTGACACTATGACCTTCTTTTTGTAGATAATACGCAGAACACAAACCAATAATTCCGCCACCGATTATGATAACTTCTTTTTTCATTTTATATCACTTGAAATCCGTGGGCATAGGGATCATCATCGTCATCTATGATGATTTGATTATAGCCGTAAATTTTTGCCCAACCCTGAATACTGGGCACTATTGCGATCTTATCTCCTAAGGTAGTAACTCCTTCAATTCTTCCCGTAAATGTAGAACCAATGAAGCTCTCATGAACAAAATCTCCGCCTTCTTTGAGGAGACCTTTGGCAAATAACTGTGCCATTCTTGCCGATGTACCTGTTCCACAAGGAGAACGATCAATGGCCTTTTCACCATAAAAAACAGCATTTCTACCTGAACTTTTAGGATCGAGTGGTTTACCCGTCCACAATAAATGGGATACATCCCTTATGGTTGAATCATTTGGATGAACGAATCGATCAGGATACTTTTTGTTTATTTCTTTTCTGAGTTCTTGTGAAAGCCTGATCAGATCACCGGCAGAATAATGTTCAATTCCTCCAAAATTATTTTGTGGATCAACGATGGCATAAAAATTACCTCCATAAGCAACATCAAAAATGATCTCACCAAGATCACTCGACTGAATGGTTAATTCCGACTCGGCGAGATAACTTTTCACATTGGTCAACTTTACCCAGTCTACTTTTTTACACGTCTGTTGATATTCGATCAAGACCAAGCCCGCCGGCGCTTCCATCCTTATTTTACCAGGTGTCTTTGGCTTTACCAAACCTTCTTCAATGGCAACAGTAATTGTACCAATAGTGCCATGACCACACATCGGCAAACACCCAGAAGTCTCAATAAACAGGATTGAAAAATCATTTTCAGGATCATGCGGAGCATACAGTATACTTCCACTCATCATATCATGGCCTCTGGGTTCAAACATTAAACCTGTCCTGATCCAATCAAATTCTTTGAGGAAGTGTTGCCGTTTTTGACTCATCGTATCGCCGATCAATTCTGGTCCTCCTTTTGATATGACCCTTACCGGATTGCCGCAAGTATGGGCGTCAATACAAGAAAATACATTTCTACTCATTTTTTAAACGAAGGATGAAATTGTTTACGCGTTGTTCAAGAATTGATAAAGTAACCGTTCCTTGCTCTAAAATAATTTCGTGAAATTCTCGAATATCAAATTTAGAACCCAATTCAGTTTCAGCCCTTTTCCTCACTTCCCTTATTTTTAATTCACCAATTTTATAAGATAGTGCTTGTCCTGGCCAAGAAATATACCTATCAGTTTCTGTATTAATTTCGTGTATAGACAAAGCAGTATGTGAAGCCATAAATTCAACCACCTGTTCCCTTGTCCAGCCTTTGGCATGAATTCCTGTATCGACCACTAGCCTGCATGCGCGCCACATTTCGTAAGTCAACTGGCCAAATCTTTCAAATGGACTGGTATACATCCCCATTTCATTGGCTAAAAATTCTGAATAAAGACCCCAACCTTCACCATAAGCAGAAAGGTATAAATCTTTTCTAAACTGAGGAATACTGTCTCCTAACTCATTGTTCAAACTCCCCTGTAAATGATGTCCCGGAACTGCTTCATGTACAGTTAATGCAGGAAGTGTATACAAGGTTCTGCTCGGAAGATCATAGGTATTGACCCAATAATAACCCGGATCCGTACTTTCTTTGCTCGTTCCAATGTATCGACCTCCCGTGTATTTTGGTGCAATCGCATCGGGTACAGGCGCTACGCCATAAGGCTTACGCGGTAAAGTTTTAAAATATCGAGGTAATTGCGCATCTGCTCTTTTTGCAATATCTCTTGCCCTTGTCAATAGCTCGTCAGGAGATTTGGCATAAAATTGTTCATCTGTTCTCAAAAAAAGAAAAAAATCTGCAAAACTGCCTTCAAAATTCAATTCGGCAATGATCTTTTCCATTTCAGCCTTAATTCGGGCAACTTCGTTTAAACCGATTTGATGAATGTCATCAGCTGTATAGCTTGTACTTGTGGTATAATAATTAATTCTATTTTGATAAAATTCTTCTCCTTTTGGTGTATCTGAAACTCCTAAACTCGTTCTTGTTTTTGGTAAATATTCCTCTTCAAAAAAAGCCTTTATTCGGCCAAATTGAGGAATCACAATAGTCTTGATGGCCTTCTCTGCAGCTAACAAAACAGAATCTTTTTGCTCTTGGCTGAGTTCATTAGGCAAATTCTTAAATGGGGAATAAAAAAAGCTATCTTCAAAATTGTTCACTAAATGTGTATCATAGGAAGATTCATATCCTTTAAAAATAACGAGAGGTTGAGACAAACCTTTTGTAAGTCCCTCTCTTAAAAGCACAAAATGCTGGTTGACGAATTCAGGTATGGCATTTAGCAAATCAAGATAATCTTTGATCTGTTGATAATTGGTCAAGGGTCTCACCTTATACACAAGATCACTGTGAAATCCTGAATCTGAAAGCAAGGGATTCAGGTATTGTTCGAACTCGAAATAATCAATTTGCTCCTGAAGAACAAATTCGAGCAACTCTGCTGAAATCTTTTCGGTTTCATTTAAGGCTATTCTATTTATTTTAGCTAATTCATCTAATTTAATCTTTGCAAAATCAGCTTCGTTTTGATAATAATCTTTGGTAAAAACACCCAAAGGAAACTCTTTTTTATTATATCCTTCATGAGCCTGTACACTCTGTATTAAATCGTTTAATCTTTTTGAATCATCTGATTGTTTTTGAGTACAACCGATAATCAATAATCCGAAGAGCACAATTAAATACTTCATCAATTAGATTTTACTTGATGTTAAACTATTATTGACAACCCTGTAAATCCCCAAAGGATTTTCATTTTTCAGTTCATCCGGCAATAAATTATTCGGCCAGTTTTGATAACAAACCGGTCGAACCCATCTTTGTATGGCACTTGTACCTACAGAAGTAAATCTTCCATCTGTTGTCGCAGGAAAAGGACCTCCGTGCACCATGGCATGACAAACTTCAACTCCAGTCGGAACCGAGTTAAAAATAATTCTACCCACTTTGTCAGAGAGAAGAGAAATGATCTCATGGTTTGAACTCAGTTCTGCTTCATCAGCTAAAATCGTACCTGTTAATTGACCTTCTAAAACTTTTAAAATTGATATGAGCACTGCCTCGCTTTCACATCGAACCACCATAGAAAATGGACCAAAAACTTCATGATGTAGATTCTTATTGTGTAAAAAATCTTGACCCTTCACAGTTGCGATTGTCTGTCTAGCAAAATTTGTATTTTTTTGATCAGGAGCCTGGTAAAGTGGTTTTACATGGCTTTCTTTCAACATCGCATTTCTATCCTTTGAAAACTTCATCTCTATGTTAGGATGTAGCATACAACTAGCCTGAATTTCATTCATTTGAATAGATAATTCGGAACAAAAGTCATTTAGATTTTCATTTTCTAATGCGAGGATTAATCCTGGATTAGTGCAAAATTGACCGGCACCAAGTGCAATAGAATTTGCATATGCTTTTGCCCATAAATGGCTTTTTGCTTTGAGTGAACTAGGTAAAACAATAACCGGGTTTACACTTCCCATTTCTGCAAAAACAGGAATTGGATCCGGTCTTTTGGATGCCAGATCGAACAAAGCTTTTCCTCCTGCATAACTTCCCGTAAACCCAACTGCTTTTACCAAAGGGTGACTTACCAAAGCCTGACCTACTTCAAAACCGCTGCTATTTAAATGCGAAAAAACACCATTTGGAATATTAGATTTTTTAGCTGCACTGATGATTGCCGAGGCTACCAGCTCGCTTGTACCGGCATGCATAGGATGTGATTTTACAATCACCGGACAACCGGCTGCCAAAGCAGAAGCAGTATCTCCTCCTGCCGTTGAAAATGCCAAAGGAAAATTACTGGCTCCAAAAACAACTACCGGCCCAATGGGCTTATTCATTCTCCGAATATCTTCTTTTGGAGCAGGAATCCTCTCCGGATTTGCAGTATCAATTACCGCATCTACCCAATCTCCTTTTTCTAACAGATTTGCAAAACTGTTTAACTGACCAATGGTTCTTCCTCGTTCACCTAGCGCTCTACCTTCCGGCAAACCACTTTCTGTACAATACATCTTGATCAATTCATCTCCTAATTCCTCTATTTCGTTTCCAATCAATCTGAGAAAATGTGCCCTTTTATTTCCAGAAAAATCCTTGTATGTTTGGAAGGCCTTGCTGGCCATTTGAACGGCCTGATTGACTTCTTCTTCATTCGCTTCATAAAAAACACTATTATTTTCTATGTTGAGTTGGGGGTTAAATGTTTTATAAGTTTTATTTCCCTTAGCAGACAATTCACTGCCCAAAAAGTTCTTTCCTGTAATCATCCTGTATTATTTTTATTGCAAGCTATGAGAAATTAGGTAAAGTTGGACGGCTCTTTACACCTTTTTCTATAATTTGTAACACCCTTTTTCTTTCTTCCCCTGCCAGTGGCAAACGCGGTTCTCTCACAAATTCAGTTCCTATTCCTGTTGCTACTTCCGCTAATTTAATATTCTGAACGAGTTTTTTATGAATGTCCAATTCCAATAAAGGCATAAACCAACGATAAATCTCAATGGCCTCTCCTATTCTTCCTGCTTTAACCAACTCATAAATGGCCACAGTTTCTTTGGGAAAGGCACAAACTAGGCCTGCTACCCAGCCATCAGCACCCATCGCTATGCTCTCCAAAGCCAATGTGTCAACGCCACATAAAATTTTATATCGATCGCCAAATCTATTTCTTATCCGCGTTACATTGGTAATATCTCGAGTAGACTCCTTAACTGCCTGTATATTTGGAAAGGACTTTAATTCTTCGAACATATCTAAGGTCACTTCAATCCCATAATCAATGGGGTTATTATAGATCATGATTGGCATGTCTGTGCTTTCGGCAATCCGTTTGAAATAGACAGTTGTCTCTCTGTCATCTGCTTTATAACGCATAGGAGGCAATAGCATTAAGCCATGAGCTCCGTATTTCTTTGCATTCTGTGCGGCTTGAATGGCACTTTTTGTAGATTGCTCGGCAATATTAATAACAACGGGTACCTTCCCTTTAACAATTTCAACAGTTTTTTCTATGAGGATACGTTTTTCGTCATCAGTTAAAGTACTCGCTTCTCCCAATGTTCCACCCAAAATAATACCGTGTACTCCAGCTTGAAGTTGTGCCTTTATATTGACTTCGAAGGTGTTTAAATCTAATTGATCATCTTTTGTGAATTTTGTTGTCACTGCAGGCATTACGCCCTTCCATTGTAGGTTCATCTGCTAAATTTTTTATCAAAATTAGTTCTTCACTGCCAAAAAATATTCAGCTTAATTAACCTATGGTAGTATTATATTAACCACTTTTGTAATTTTATTGCTATTTTAGTATAATATAATACGTTTTATATGAAAGTATTACCTTTCAAAATAGTAAAAAGCGAACAGCATTCCATTCTGTATCAAAAGGATTGTGATGATGCTTTTTATGATGCTCTCCATAACCACAAAGAAATCCAATTGAGTCTTATACTTAAAGGTGAGGGAACTTTTGTGATTGGTGATTGTGTTGGCGACTTCAAACCCAATGACATTTTTATCATTGGAGAATATTTACCACATGTGTTTAAAAGTGATAAAATACAAGGAGAAAAATCAGAAATGATTTCTTTGTTTTTTACAGAGCAAACTTTTGGAGAATCTTTTTTTAGGATTCCGGAGTTAGCGAAATTAAATTCTCTCTTAATCAAGGCTCAACAAGGAATAAAAACATCCTATTATCCTAAAAATCTCAGGGATAAATTTATACTACACCACACTTTGGAACCTTTGTCTCAGTTTATCAATTTTATAGAAATTCTATCCATTTTATCCACTCATAAAGGTGAGAAACTGTCTTCACCAACTGTTTCCAAAAAATATTCGGATGAAGATGGTAGTAGAATGAGAGACATCTTTCAATTTACGCTAAACAATTTTAATGGGCAGATTCAACTTGATGAAGTTGCGGATTTAGCGAATATGACCATTCAAGGGTTCTGTAGATATTTTAAGAAAAGAACAAATAAAACCTACTTTAATTTTTTAATTGATATCCGCGTGGGTCATGCCTGTAAACTGTTATCAAAGGATGAATTGGATATTGCCGAAGTAGCGTATCTTTCAGGTTTTAACAATATCACCCACTTTAATAGAAAATTTAAAGAAAAAAAGAAAATGACGCCTACCGCCTACCGAAAAAATTTGAGATCAGAAAAAGTGTTACAATAAACCATATTCTAATTTCACCTTTTTGGTTAAACTTTGTAAGATCAAATCATAAGAATGATCTATCAATTGGATTAACAAATCTTTTGGAATAGAACCATCAATGATCACCGTATTCCAATGCTGTTTGTTCATATGATAGCCAGGAATTACAGCAGGGTAAGATTCTCGTAATTCAATTGCCCAATCAGGGTTACATTTTAAGTTTACTCTAAAATCCTGTTCGTCTAAACCCGTGATAGCGAAAATCTTATTGCAAACTTTAAAAACTAAGGTCACATCGTCAAAAGGAAAAGATTCTGTAACATGATTTTTTTGCAAACAATAGGCACGAAAGTTTTCTATGTTCATGCCTAAAAATACTAAAACTTTCCGAAGAAAGTTTTAGTCAGTATCAAATTTAACTGATGACCTCTTCTTCTAAATTGGCCACAACACTTACCGTTGGAGGCAAAACGAAATGCTTTTTAACCGGACATTGATCTACTACGGTTTTAATTGCTCTCTCGTATTTCGCAGGAAAGCCAGCTGGCAAATTTACCTGTATTTCAATATGTTCAACCCTGTTTTCTTCTTGATTATATTTGATCAACTCATCCAAAGTAACACCCGCTAAACTCATATTCCTTTGCTGTAAAAATGCTCTAACATAAACAGCAGAACACATTCCAACAGTAGCCAAATAAATCATGTATGGAGAATCAGTCATGCCGATTTCTTTTCCTTTATAACTGGCAATAATATTCGCTGTTTGATCAAACTGTACTTCAATTTTCATTTATGACTATTTAAAATTATAGCACAAATGTAAACTTAGAAAACCATGGAACATGTAACCTGAATTACTTTACTTGAGCAATTTTTTTGTATCCTTTTTTTCAAGCTCAATATTTTTATCGGGTAGAAGTAAATCTTGATAATCCAGGCGCCAACCAATTGTTTCTACAATGGTTTGCATCATTAAAACAGCTTGAAGCGCCTCATTTTTTGCCGTATCCAATAGGCCACTTTCCGGCACTTTCTCCAAAATATGTTCTTTGGCCTTCACATTGAGTTCCGTAAGATCGGAAGTATCAAACTTATTAAACAATCCGTCCTTTTTATCGTAATATTTAAAATCTGTATCTATACTCAATACTTCAGGTTGCGGAAATGCAGTGAGTTTGATGGTTTTTTTATCATTGACCGCCTCCATCCTAACTTTTGACAGATCATACCCAACATGCGCTTTTGCATTAATTAAGATAATGGCCTTTTTTTTACTCGAAACCATATTTAAAAAACGCTCTCTTACATTTTCATAATGATAGATTTCAGAAAATTCTCCTTCAACGGTAATGAGTTTACAAACTTTTCTGATTTTCTCCATTAAGACTACAGACTGAACATTGATCTTTTCTTTACTTTTCTGCAATTTTAAATATTGAAGAATTAAATAGGTAATAATTGCTCCAATCAATAATCCAAAAAGTGCTTCCATACGGTATTTCTTTTGGCTAATTTAGTCATTCTCATCGATAAAAAACAGATCTGCGGCAATGCCATCAGCGTAAAACTTTCCTTGTTGAGAAATCATTAACGCATCTGCCTTCTCTATTAGCATACCATCTTTTATATGCTTTGACGCAACCTTTAAAAGCGAATTCAGGTTATCTTTTCCAAATTCATTTTCAAACTCTGGTAAAGATATCCCCCAAATGGTGCGAAGGCCAATCATGATTTTTTCGTTCATTCTATCGAAAAGACTGAGCTCTTCTATTTCTAAAGGCATTTGATTGTTTTTTAGTGCTTTGACATATTTTACATTATTCGATATATTCCAACCTCTCTTTTTTCCATCATACGAATGTGCTGATGGCCCAATTCCTAAGTAGATTACTCCCTTCCAATAAGCACTGTTGTGTTGAGAAAAATAGTTTGGAAGTCCAAAATTGGAAATTTCATACTGAACATATCCTTTATTGTGAAGCATTTCACATAAGATTTGAAATTGCTCTGATGCCAATTCTTCATTTAACGGTTGATATTTACCTGACTTTATAAACCTAGCTAAAGCTGTTTTTTCTTCTACAGTGAGGGCATAACAACTCAAATGAGGAATACCTAAATCGAGTGCTGTTTGAATATTTTCAATCCAGCGCTTATTACTTAAACCGGGAATTCCATAGATCAGATCAATGGTGATATTGTCAAAATATTGTTTTGCAAAAATCAATGATTTCTTTGCCTCCTTTGCGGTATGAGCTCTATTCATATAAACAAGATCTTCATCAAAAAAAGATTGAATCCCAATACTCAAACGATTGATTTTTGTTTTTGATAGTTCAACAATTTTTTCTTTGTCTAAATCATCAGGATTAGCTTCAAGACTTATTTCCGCATTTTTTGAAACTAGGTAATTATCATAAATGATTTGGAGTAAAAAATCAATTTCATCAGCCTTTAAAAGGCTTGGCGTACCTCCGCCAAAATAAATTGTTTCTATTTCTTCATCACATTCGTTTTTCTTGAGAACGATCTCTTTAGCCAAGGCTTCGAGCAAGGGTGTTTTGTGTTTTAAAGAAGTAGAAAAATGGAAGTCACAATAAAAACAGGCCTGTTTACAAAACGGTATATGAATATAAATTCCAGCCATTACAGATAGGTATATCTAAGGGTAATTTTGCCCATTATTTTTTCATCTTTTTCAGGATAATTATTCCACTTTTGTTCCCTTCCAATAAACTTTAGGGGCACTTTAAATTTTTTAACTTCAAAAGTGATTTCTGAATGCGAAGGCAGATCCTCATTCATATATTGGTTTATGGTTTGAAAATTGCCGTATTCTTTTGTGTTTACAACCGACTCCAGAATTTGTAAATCATCTTCTACGAATTTAATATCTGCAGTAATCCAGTCCTTTTTAGGATCTAAAGAAACAAGTTTATACACCAATACATCTCCTTCTTTACCTAAAAAAATAGATTGAAATGGTGAATCAAAAAAATCAAATATTTGATTTACAGTTCCTTTTTTTGGCACAAGTGCAAGTCCTTCTCCTTTTACAACAATTTTTTTATCCTTGTCAAACTCGACATACACTTCCTTTTCGGGAATTCTAATCCCTTCCACCTCAACTTTCACTTGAATGGTACAGCTAATTTTTTCTTGGTAAGCATATTTTTGAATAAGCTTTTCAATCACCACATCATGTTGCGCAATTGAAAATTGCCATAAAAAACAAACGAAAAAAAATAAAAGAGGCTTCATTCTGTTATTTGCATTTTTTGAAACTTTCTAAAGGATAAAACTATAAAAAATAAGGCCATCAGCGTTAAAAACAAAATGGATTGGTTTATACTACTCTTAGGTACTTCATCAACAAAAAACAACTGCCACTTAGCCATATGATAGGTAAATAAAAATGGTTGCCAATGACTAAAAAATCCGAAAACAAAAGTTTGCAAAAGTGTACTCACGATAAGTAATCCTAAAACCAATAAAACAGCGGTTAAAGTATTGCGAAAATAAATGGCAAAATACATAGCCATACAGGTAAATGCAAACATACCCAGAGTGCCAAAAAATAAAGCTTTTAGGTACCTGAGCAAATAAGTTGACTCTTGTATAAATTGAATCCCATCTATAAAGACGATAACATCTCCCAATCCAAAAAAAAGTACGGAGGGAACTAAAGCCATAAAACCCGAAAGAAGCATAAAAAGTAATACGAACAATAACATAGCACCAATCTTAGCAAGGAGTAACTCTTTCCTTTTAATGGGCTGAGTTAACATGGTCCGAATTGTGCCCATTTCGAATTCTCCCGAAAAAATATAGGCGGTTACAATCACCACCAGAATTGGTAAATGAACCCATAGCGTATTTAATGCGAGGTAACTGATCAAATAGCCATTTACAATATTACCCTCGATATAAAAGTTTTCTTGGATAGATTGTAATAAAAAATCAAACAGATCTTTACCATCATTGTATAAGCCCAAATCGATAATCAACATCAACAATGCCGCTATTCCTAAAGAAGTATAGGTTCTAAAAGAACTAAACAATTTTTGTACTTCTACCTGAAATAAAAACATTATTGAGTGATTTGCATGTATTTATCTTGTAAAACTGTTCTGGTCTGCACATTAAGCGGTGTATTCCCCGAATGAACTAATTTAGAAATTGTTTCTGCAATTTTATCCGGCTTTAAATTAACCAAAACCTTTTTTTCTTGTATCTTTTCAACATGCAGTGCGGAAAACAATTCCTTTGCACTTTCAGAAATGTCCGTCTCAAAAATAAATTCCACTTTTTTAGGAATTTTTTGTAAGTCTTCTTTGGAGATCTGCATCGCAATTTTTCCTTTATGCATCAATATAAAATGAGTTGCCAGTTCTTCTAGGTCATTTAGCAGGTGAGAAGAGATGAGAATCGTTTTTCCTTCTTGATTAATTTTATGAATAAGACTTACTAAATCTTGAAATCCATTAGGGTCCAATCCATTAAATGGCTCATCTAAAATCAGTACCTGCGGATCTCTAATTAAAGTTTGCGCAATAGCAAGTCTTTGCTTCATTCCAGTTGAAAAATGTCTCACTTTTTTTTTACCTGCATCAAACAATCCTACACTATTCAATAAAGCTTGTGTGTCGATTTTGAGTTGGTTGATTCTTGCGAATAATTCTAAGTTTTGACTTGCACTTAAAAAAGGATAAAAAGCTGGAGAATCAATTAAATAACCGCAATAATTTTTTAAATCTACAAAATGGCATTTGTTCTTATTTATTAATATTTCTCCAGAATCTGGATAAACCAAATTAGCCAAAACCTTGATCAAGGAACTTTTACCTGCACCATTAGGACCAATTAATCCAATTATTTCTCCCTGATTTGCATCAAAAGAAACATCTTTTAAAATTGTTTGATTGTTTAGGGTTAAAGAGACTTTTTTTATTGAGAACATAGGTTACCATAAGAAATATTGTCGAACATATCTTTTGGTAAACAAAATATTTGTCCAAAATTTACGATGAAAAAGCACCAAAGGATTCTGTATAAATGCATCAGGTAAAATATGATACCAGCGATATCCATTTTTCTTAAAATAAGCCTTTGCCTCTTCTGTGTAACCTAAGTCTTTTGTTGCCACCAGCACAGCGTCTCTTTGGCATTTTGAATACATGAAAGGACGAATCAATCTGGTATCAAACCCTCTTTTGTAAAGCGTATCTTTTATTTGCTTATAGTTTTGATATCTGCCAAGTGCATCTGCCTCCGCAAAAAAAGCCAAGCCCAATCCATAGAAGGAAAAAAATAATGACCCAATGTTTTGATATGAAAAAAATGCTGCACCGAACAAACCTTTAAAACCCAAAAAAGCAATGAGGATCCCTATAAAGAAAAATAAATGTAAAAAATAACTTGCCATTACGTATCTAATAAACCTTTTTAAAAAGATTTCTAGTGAGAAAGACTCAGTATGTAGGGGGAAATACTTAAGCATGTCTAAAAGTATTCATTTTTTTTATAAGTTAAAAATTTACAGGGCTATTGCATAAATCACTAACATTCAGTACATTTGTTCTGAACGCTATATTGCAGAAAAATTTAAATTCCCCCAAAACCCCATGTATGTAAATATTTTATCCTTCAAAATAGATGAGAAGGATGGTATCTCAGGAAACGAACTTAGCATGTTCGAAGACAATCTGACCAAAAAACCAAAAGGACTAGATCGTTTTCACATTTTCAAGGATAAGGTAAAAGCCAATAAGTTTTATCTTATTGAATATTGGAAATCTGTTGAACACAAAGACCAAATGGAATCTAATGATAAAACAAGTGTTTTATCTAGAATTCATAAGGTTTCTCAAGATCACCGGTATAAAAAAATCGAGTGCGACGTAGTTATTTAAAAATTTCACACTAACAAACCTTAATTTTTCAACTATCCAACCGAATTGGTCGTCTTGATAATGATTACTATTTCTTTTCTGTGTTTGCCCCCCGAGTAGTAATTGTTTTTTGAGGCGATCTTTTTTTGATATTCTTTTCCAGAATTATTTGACAATGCGCTTTTCATTCTGACTAACAAAAGATGCCCATCCACTATAGCCCTTTGAATTTTCAATTTTTCCTTCATTAAAAAAGTGACAAACAGCCGCTGCTAACCCATCTGTTGCATCAAGGTTTGTTGGCAATGTTTTGATCTTTAACAATTGTTGCAGCATTTTTGCCACTTGCTCTTTACTCGCATTCCCGTTTCCCGTAATCGACATTTTAATTTTTTTAGGAGAATACTCTGTAATCGGCACATCACGACTGAGACCGGCGGCCATTGCCACACCTTGGGCCCGTCCTAGTTTAAGCATTGATTGAATGTTCTTTCCAAAAAAGGGGGCTTCTATGGCAATTTCATCTGGATGATAATTGTCTATTATCTCAATAGTTCTTTCGAATATTTTCCTCAATTTTACATAATGATCATCGTACTTTTTCAAGATTAACTCATCCATTTGGATAAGGCCCATCTGGTTATTTCTGACCAATATCAAACCGAAACCCATAATAGTAGTTCCTGGGTCAATCCCTAATATGATCTTTTCTGTTGGCAAATTCGAAGTTAATTTTAAAGAAACACTGATTAAAATATTTTGTTTCTTTGTGTAAATGTACAATAACTTATCAAAATACAAATCGGAACTCACCTGGCTGTTAAAAGCGGCAATTTTAATTTGTTCATTTGGTGTTATTGCTCTTAAAATAAAAGGAAATGACACCCTTTCTAGTCTGAATATGTCTGCCTGGCAAATCCATTTTACAAAAAATAAATTGACCCTTCTAGTTATCCTTTTTATGACTTTTTGCAATTGGTTTTTGGAAATATTTAAATGGAAAACGCTGGTGAGCAACATTCGAAATATTACATTTTTAGAAGCCCTTGAACAAAGTTTATCCTCTTTAACCGCCTCACTTTTAACGCCAAATAGAATTGGCGAGTATGGTGCTAAAGTCCTTTATTACAGACGTTGTGATAGAAAAAAAATAATGGCACTCAATTTATTGGGAAATAGTTCTCAGATGGTCATAACCCTATTTTTTGGTTTGATCGGAGTACTTTTTCTTACAGAATATTTCCTCGATTTGTATTGGATTATTGCAGGCTTTAGTCTATTCAGCCTGGTATTTTTATTATGTTACCCCTATTTGAGATCTGGACGATTCTTTCATTTTTTTCAAAAATTTTTTTCATTTTACCGGAATATGGGAATGAGGACACATCTCAATATCCTGTTTTTAAGCGTGTTTAGGTATTTGGTTTTTTCGCATCAGTTCTATTTTTTACTAGTTTTATTTGGTCTTGAACTAAATTATTTTCTAAGCATGCAAATCATTTTTTCAATGTATTTTTTTAGTTCTCTAATTCCGGGATTTGTGGCTTTGGATTTTTTGATCAAAGGATCTGTGGCGCTTACTCTTTTTGGCCTTTTTGGTGTGAATGAATCAATCATTTTAACGGTTACAACACTTATGTGGTTATTAAATTTTGCGCTACCCTCCATTTTAGGAAGCTATTATGTTTGTCGTTTTTCTTTACCTAAATCAGTTAAAGTACCCATTAAATAATTGATCCTATTTGTCTTCATCCCGCTGTTTTTTTACGTACTGATGCTCTTTTTTTTCAGTATGGGTTACAGACGACTCAGTATATTTCCCAGTTCAGAAAACATAAATGAAAGCAAATTCTCAATTTTAATCCCTTTTCGGAATGAAGGCGAACAGCTACCTGGTTTATTACAAAGTCTGGATCAATTAGATTATCCTAAAAAAAACTTTGAAGTATGGATGATCAATGATGAATCGTCTGACAATTCACTGGAAGCCATACATACCTTTACATCTGATAACCCGAATTTACAGATCCGGATTATCGACAACAATCGAAAGACGAATTCTGCAAAAAAAGATGCCATTCTATCTGGCATTGAACTGTCTAATTTTAATTGGATCATTACCACCGATGCAGACTGTCGGGTGCCAGAAAATTGGTTGAAGCTCTACGACCAAGCCATCAAAACATATGAACCTGTTCTGCTTGCTGCACCGGTTGGGTATACCAATATTAAAAACACAGTTTTAGATCAAATACAATTTTTTGAATTTTTAAGTCTTCAAATTATCACCATTGGCGCATTTGGTTTGGGTAAACCATTTATGTGCAATGGCGCTAATCTGTGTTATCATAAAACTACTTTTTTGTCTCTGAACGGATTCGAAGGAAATGAGGATTTTGCTGGCGGAGACGATCTTTTTTTGATGGAAAAAATGCTTGAACAATATCCAAAAAGTGTTCATTTTATAAAACATAAGGATTGCATGGTGAATACGAAAACAGAAAATTCTTGGAATGCCTTTTTCTCTCAGAGAATTCGCTGGGCCGCAAAGTCTGGAGGATATAAAAAAAGGATTGGTAAACTTACAGGATTGATTGTTTTTTTTGGCAACCTTACTTTGGTCGTTTTACTATTATCAGCATTTTTTTACCCTCAAATATGGGCTTTTGCCCTCCTCAGTATTATTATAAAAATACTTGCTGATCTATCCTTAATAGTTAATGGTAAAGTGTTGTTCAACAGACCCATTGTTCCACTATTTTTTTTAGTTTCTAGCTTGATTTATCCCTTCTTAAATGTGTATATAGGCTTTCAATCATTCTTTGGCTTTACATGGAAAGAGAGGCGCTATCAAAAATAAATCAAGATTTTACTTTGATGATTATAGGTAATGTAAAAACAGAATGAACAGGAATTCCTCTTTTTGTTGAAGATTGCAAAAAAGTTGGGAATTTCTCAACTTCATCCCTAAAAATAGTATCAAAATCAGGAATTTCTTTTTTCACCAGTTCGGATAATTGCAAGTCTTTAACGTACATTTTTCCTGTATTTTCAAATCCAATACGAGCGTAAATGGTGTCATTAAATTCTGTATAAACTTCAAAAACATGTTCGTTTATTCTCTCTTCCAACTCTTCCTTTAAAGTTTGCTCAAAGCAATAATTTTGGGTGGATGAATCAAAATTCTGACATGTTTCAAAAAGCGGATATACATCTACAGTAGACAAGTCTAAAATAGTGTCTAAAGTGATTTGTTGGGTAGTTTTTTGGGGATTCGAAATCATTTCGCATGAAAGCAAAGTAAGCAAAACAAGTCCAAAAAAGCCCCATTTAAACATTTGAGATGATTACAATTGGGTGAAAGTACAAATATTTTAATTGATTATTGTTTTTTGTTAAAAATGAATGATAAAATCCCAAAATAGAGCCAAATATGCCATTTTTGACATGATAATAAATCGGCCTACACCCGATTATTATCTCGATTATTCAGCTTTCAATCAAAATAAAATTCATACTTTTTAAATCTAATTTATGCTCATGGATATATTTTTACTCATCGTTGGTTTTATATTTTGTCTGATCGGAATTGTTGGTGCTCTTTTACCTGTTTTACCAGGGCCTTTTATGGGATGGATAGGTATTTTACTTCTCTATTTTACTTCGCCTATTGATATGAATTACTGGATTATAGGTATCACTTTATTTATTTCGATCCTCATACAAGTTCTAGACTATGTCATTCCGGCCATGGGTACAAAAAAATTTGGCGGTACAAAATACGGTGCATATGGAACAACCATTGGTTTGATTATAGGCCTTCTTGTTCCAATACCCTTTGGATTTGTTATTGGAGCATTCGTTGGCGCTTTTGTTGGAGAAATGATTCACGATTCTAAAAATCCAAATCGAGCTGGCAAAGCAGCCATTGGAAGTTTTCTTGGATTTTTGGCTTCTACTACTTTAAAATTGATTGTTAGTGTTGCGTTTACTGGAATTTTCATCCAACAAGCACTGACAAATTGGGATAATTTGGTAAATTAACCTCAAAGTAAAATTTTGTTTTGACTGCTCATTCTAAAAATAATTATTCAGCTGATATCGCCATTATTGGAGGTGGAATTTCAGGTATCGTAACCGCTCTTGAATTACTCGATTCGGGTAAAAAAATTATCCTCTTCGACCGGGATATTGAAGAAAATTTTGGCGGTTTAGCAAAAGAATCTTTTGGGGGAATGTTTTTTGTAAACTCTCCTCAACAACGTTTTTCGAAAATCAATGACAGTATTGAAAATGCGATAAAGGATTGGTTTTCGTTCGCAGAATTTGATCAAGATGAAAAGTGGGGAAAGCTTTGGGCTAAATCATTTATAGAAGAGAATCATTTGCTGTACCAATGGTTAAAAAATAGAAAAATCAAGTTTTTCCCCATTGTGCATTGGGTTGAAAGAGGGTTGGATGTCCCTGGAAATTCTGTTCCGAGATTTCATATGGTTTGGGGCACTGGACATGGATTGATGGAAGCAATTCTATCATCACTCAAAGCGCATATGAATTTCAAAAACTTAACCATATACTTTGAGCATTTTGTTGAAGATTTTAATCTTGCAAATGGAAAAATTTCTGCCATTAATGGTGTAAATGAAAAAACAAAGGAAGACTTCGTTTGTCATGCAGATGAATTTGTGGTAGCTACCGGCGGGATCAATGGAAATATAGAAAAGGTAAAACAGTATTGGCACAAAGAATGGAATAAACCACCGGAAAAAATTCTAAATGGTTCTCATCAATACTCTGATGGGATCATCCATGAAAAAGTAGAGAAATTAGGCGGAAATATCGTTCATTTAGATCATATGTGGAATTATGCGGCAGGCATCCCACATCCTTATCCTAAAAGAGAAAATCACGGACTCAGTTTGGTTCCACCAAAATCTGCACTTTGGTTAAATTATATGGGAGAAAGAATAGGCCCAAAACCTTTGATAACAGCTTATGACACTCGGTATTTGGTCACAAAAATTTGTGAACAAGAAAAACAATACTCTTGGCAGATCTTGAATAAAAAAATAGCTCTTAAAGAACTAGCTGTTTCGGGAGCAGAATTTAATGATGGCATAAAAAATAAAAGCCTTTTTGGTTTCTTGTCAACCATCCTTTTTGGAAATAAAAAATTGATCAGTTCGCTGGAAGAAGATTCTCCCAATTACATTGTAGCAAATAGTATCGAAGCGTTGGCAGATAAAATGAATAGCCTTACAGGTACAAATGACGTGAATGTAGACATCCTCAAGGCATCTATAAAAAGTTACGATATAAATTTTGAAAAAGGAAAAGACCCTTTAAAAGATGAGCAGATCCGATTGATTAGCAAAGCCAGAGAATATAGAGGAGATAAAGCAAGGACCTTAAAGCCTCAACCCTTAGATCAAAAAAATGCCTATCCGCTTATTGCTATTAGGGAGTTTATTCTTTCAAGAAAAAGTTTGGGTGGAATACAAACAAATTTACAATCTCAAGTATTGTCTATTCCTGATAAAAATAATGAACAAAAAGCATTTCATAATTTATACGCTGTGGGAGAAGCTGCCGGTTTTGGAGGTGGTGGATCACATGGAAAAAGAGCTTTAGAAGGAACTTTTCTAACAACTTGTATTTTTACAGCGCAAAAAGCAGCTGAACACATTACTAAAAAAATTTTAAAATAGAGCCATGCAAAAAACCGGAGCACAATTAGTTGTTTATGCCTTAGAGCAGATCGGCGTAAAATTTACATTTGGAATTCCCGGCGTACACAATATCGAATTGTACGATGAAGTAAATAATTCCGAACAGATCGAACCAATTTTGGTCACCCATGAAGGCGGTGCATCGTTTATGGCCTTGGGCTCTTCATGCACCTCAGATCAGATAGGCACTTTAATGATTGTTCCGGCGGCGGGAACAACCCATGCCATGAGCGGAATTGGCGAAGCTTTTTTAGATGGTATTCCCATGCTTGTTATTTCTGGCGGCACCAGACTAGATACCGGAAGGCATTACCAATTACATCAACTCAATCAAGGCAATTTGGTCAAAGAAATTACCAAAGCATATTTTAAAATTACTTCACACGAAGAGGCAATTTCAACGATTTATAAAGCTTTTGATATTGCTACCTCTGGTGAACCCGGACCAGTTTTTATCGAAGTTCCTACAGAGATACAAATGTTTAAAGGCGAAGTCAAATCTTTGCCTTCCTATAAGAAAAATATCACTAACCCAGAATTTGATCAAAGTGCTTTGGTTGCAGCTGCAGAACTATTAACTAAAGCAAAAAATCCAGGTATCTATATAGGTTGGGGTGCAGCAGGAGCTACCAAAGAACTTATTGAAATTGCTGAAACAATTGGCGCACCCGTATCAACAACCCTTCAGGGTAAAGCGTCCTTTCCTGCATCACACCCTTTGCACACAGGGTTTGGTTTTGGACCAAATTCAGTTCCTGCTTGTCAAAAAGCTTTTAAGAATTGTGATGCCCTATTAGCGGTTGGTGTTAGATTTTCAGAAATAGGTACGGGTAGTTTTGGCGTAAGCGTACCTGAAAACCTCATTCATATAGATATCAATCAAGCCGTTTTTCATAAGAATTATCCTGCAAAAATTGCCATTCAGGCAGATGCCAAAGAAGCTTTAGAGATGTTATCTAAAATCTTAAAAACAACTGCGATCAAAAGAGACTCAAAAGATCTTCAGGAGCTCATAAAAAAAGAAAAACAAGAATACTTTAAGGAATGGCATGTTTCTGTAAACAAAGAAAAAGTTAGTCCGGGACATTTTTTTAATTCACTGACAAAACACACCAATGACGACACTTTTTTTATTGTTGATGATGGCAAACACACTTATTTAGCCGCAGAACTTTTACCTGTAAACAAAGCCAGACATTTTGTTTCTCCTACTGATTTTAATTGTATGGGCTTTTGTGTTCCTGCCGTAATTGGTGCAAAATTGCACAATCCAAACAATCAAGTTATCGGTATAGTAGGTGATGGTGGTTTTTTAATGACCGGATTAGAAACCTTGACCGCTTCTACTCAAAGATTAGGTGTCATTTATTTTATTTTTCATGATGGCGAGTTGGGACAAATTTCTCAGTTTCAAAAAATTCCACTAAAGCGAAAAGTAGCTACGGTTATTGGAAATGTGCAGTTTAAAGGAATTGCAGATGCCGTAGGTGCAGCATATTATCCTATCCTTAATGATCTTGATTTGGAGCAGCAAATGAATGCCATTTTTAATCATCCAAACAAAGAACAACCAATTATCGTAGATGTGAAAATAGACTATTCTAAAAAAACTTATATGACAAAAGGAGTGGTAAAAGTAAACTTAGCGAGATTTAGTTTAAAAGAAAAAATACGCTTTTTAGGTAGAGCAGCAAAACGACACTTAATGGGTTAATTTTAATTAGTTTACGCTATGCAGTTTACATTTTTTGCAGGTTTGTTGGCCTCTATTTTACATGTCCTTTCTGGTCCAGATCATTTGGCAGCGGTTACTCCTTTTGCCATAGAAACAAAACGCAAGGCATGGAAAGTTGGTTTGTTTTGGGGGATTGGTCATTTAGCAGGAATGATTGTTATTGGACTCTTATTCTATTTCTTTAGAGAGCTTATCCCAGTTGAAAAAATTTCTAATTATAGCGAGCAATTGGTAGGCATTGTTCTCATATTTATCGGAATTGCTTCTTTGTACAAGATTTTTAAAGAAAAAAGAAAACATAAACACTTGCACATTCATGCCCATAATCCAAAAATACATACACATCCGCATCAACACCATGACACTACCGGACATCACCATGCACATCATTCAGAAAAGAAACAAAACTTACTTAGCTCCTTTTTGATTGGATTTTTACATGGATTGGCGGGTATTGCCCATTTCATTTTATTTTTACCTGTGTTAGGTTTTGAAAAAACAAGTGATGCATTGTTGTATATTTTTGGATTTGCGCTGGGAATATTAATTGCAATGATTGCGTATGCAGCCGTAATTGGGAGGGTTTCATCACTTGCAAAAAACGAGCACAATGATTATTTTTTCAATGGAATTCGATTGATGGGTGGCATTTTTGCACTGATTATTGGGGTCTATTGGTTGCTCTCAACAAATCCGGGGTAACTGTTCTCCGAGCAAAGGAGTGACAATTCTTTTTCCGCCAATCACACTATTCATTACTACTTTATGAGGATGGTCCTTTGTGAATTCACCAATCGTTTGACTGTTTTTACCTTTACTTTTAGATCGCAACAGGGTTAATACTGCTGATTCGATTTCTGGATCTACAATGGCCAAAAACAGACCTTCATTTGCTACATAAAGCGGATCTAAACCGAGTAATTCACATACGGCTTTTACCTGTTTATCTATGGGTAATTTATTCTCTTTTAAAGTGATTCCTAAACTGGTTTCTCCTGAAATTTCCGAAAGAACGCTGGCCACACCTCCACGCGTAGGATCTCTAAAAAGTTTGATTTTTTCACCAAATGCGTCTAACAAATCTTCCACGAGTTCATGTAAATGAGTCGTATCACTTTCAATTTCTGATTCAAAAGTGAGACCTTCTCTCTGAGACATAATGGCTATCCCGTGCTGAGCAATATTTCCATTGATAATAATTTTATCTCCCTCCTTAATTCTATCTATTGAAATATCTGCCTTAGAATGCATAGGTCCAAAACCTGTTGTATTGATAAATATTTTATCACCCTTTCCTCGTTCAACCACTTTTGTATCACCTGTTATAATTTCAACCTTACACAACGCTGCGGCTTGTTTGATGGATTGGATAATTCGCTTGAAATCCTCCATCAAAAGACCTTCTTCTATGATAAAACTGAGCGTAAGAAATTTAGGAATCGCACCACACATTGCTACATCATTCACCGTTCCGTTTATAGCCAAATCACCAATATTTCCTCCTTTAAAAAATATAGGCGAAACCACAAAACTATCTGTCGATATCGCCATTTTACCATTCAGTTTTACTACAGATCCATCATGTTTTTTATCCAAATATGGATTGGAAAATGCCTCAAAAATAAGCTCATCGAGTAATTCTTTTGTCATGATTCCTCCACTTCCATGACCTAACTGTATTCGATCTTCCATAGTTTAAAAATTTGAAAAATGATAATAGGCAGCACAGGCACCTTCTGAAGAAACCATTGGCGCACCCAAAGGATTTTTGGGATGACATCCCTTTGCAAATTCCGAACATTCATGTGGCTTCTTAATCCCCCTAAGCACTTCTCCGGCAATACATTTTGTGTTTTCGGGTGAATTGATTTCTTGCACACTAAATTTTAGCTCTGCGTCAAACCCAGAAAATTCAGGACGAAGTTTATAGCCACTTCGCGGAATTAAACCTATTCCTCGCCATTTTCTATCTGTAACTTCAAAGACTTGTGCAATGATTTTCTTTGCTGGCAAATTGCCTTCTCTATTTACAACGCGCGCGTACTGATTCTCTACTTTTGCGTCTCCTTTTTCCAACTGACAAACAGCGAGATAAATTCCCTGGACCAAATCCAAAGGTTCAAATCCGGTAATCACTATGGGTATATTATATTTTTTACTCAAAGGTTCATATTCTTTGTAACCCATGATGGCACAAACATGACCTGCCCCTAAAAACGCATCTATACTGCTAAATTCATCATCAAGAATTGCTTCCATAGCAGGAGGAACAAGCACATGTGACACCAATAAAGAAAAATTCTTGATATTTTCCTTCTGTGCATGAAGAACAGAAAGCGCATTGGCCGGTGCTGTCGTTTCAAAACCTACGGCAAAAAAAACAACTTCTTTGTCAGGATTTTCTTTCGCAATAGTTACCGCTTCTAAGGGCGAATATAAAATTCTTAAATCTCCACCTTTAGACTTGGTTTCCAGCAAACTTTTACCGCTTCCTGGTACCCGAATCATATCTCCAAATGAACATACAATGACCCCTCTTTCAAGCAACTCAATGGCCTTATCAATAAGATTTAATGGAGTGACGCAAACCGGACAACCGGGACCGTGAATCATTTGAATTTGAGGTGGTAATAGTTCAAGTAAACCATTTTTGACAAAACCATGAGTTTGACCTCCACAAATCTCCATGATCTTCCAATCTCTTGTAACGACCTCCTCAATCTTTTTTAAATAAGATTGAGTCGCTTTTAGGTTTCTATATTCGGTTAAGTGCTTCATGATCCCAATTTCTCGATGTGTAGAGCGTACATCATTTGACCAAAAGAAATATTTTCATCATTTGGAGAAAAACTTTCGTTAAAGTACAAATTATATTCTTTTCCTTTTAAATCGATCAATAAATCAACAAGGCTAGCGTTTTGAAAAACACCACCACTAAGTGCAATTTCTTTTACCTTTTGTTTTTCTGCCATGTAAAAAATGATTTTTGCCAAGGTAAACATAAACTTAGACAATATTTTTTCTTGAGAAATACCCTTTTGCAAATCTTTAAAAATCGATTTTATAATAAGTTTTGGAGAAATATTTTTGCTGTTCTTTTTAAAAGGGTAAAATTCTTCTTTATCAAAATCCAATGAAACTATATTGTTTTCCAGCAAAATGGCCGCTTCACCTACATAACTGTTTAGATCACAAATCCCTAGTAAAGACGCGACCGCATCAAAAAGCCGGCCCACAGATGATGTTTTGAGCTGATTTTTCTTGAGTATAACATGGTACAACTTTAGTTCTTCATTCGTAAATTTTGTGGCTAAAAGATCTGACATGGTTTCATCGGCCAAAGAAAGTAAAGAGAGACGGGGCTCAAG
Organism: Namhaeicola litoreus; assembly: GCF_042679565.1. Lineage (NCBI taxonomy): Bacteria > Pseudomonadati > Bacteroidota > Flavobacteriia > Flavobacteriales > Flavobacteriaceae > Namhaeicola > Namhaeicola litoreus. Next base: position 408,540 of record NZ_JBHTMY010000002.1, read on the forward strand.
AGACATCTTATCTCCTGCCAACCAGTTAAAATATTCAAAATGTCCAACTCGTTCGATCTCTTTATTTTCATACAAAAAGAACTCACCTCCCCATATCTGAGCATCGCTTCCAAAACCTGTTCCGTCCCAAACTACACCCAAAACCCTGTCATGATCAAATAATGTATGTTCGCCTAATACCGAAGCAAAATGAGCTATATGATGTTGAACTTTGATTAAATGGCTATTAAATTTTTTAGATAATTCTTTCCCAAAAAGTGAACTTTGGTAAGCCGGATGAGCGTCAATCAATAAAAGCTCTGGTCTTTGCTCAAACAATTCCAAAAAATAAGAAGTTGTTTTTGTAAATCTTTGATAAACTTCAAAATGGTCCAAATTTCCCAAATATTGACTCACATATATATGATCGTTTGGCAGAAATGCGATGGTACTTTTTAGATGGGCGCCCAAAGCCAATATAGTTTTTTTAGACTTTTCTTTAAATCCAAAGTAACTTGGAGCTAGCCCACGTGATCTTCTAAAAATTATTTTTTGCTTGTTTTTTGAAGAATATTTAATCACAGAATCGTCTTGTGGGTTAAAAATATTTAGATCATGTACCAAAAAAAAATCTGCAACTCCGATGAGTTCTCCAAAGGCCACTCCGTTTTCTGATAGAATTGGCGACCCATGTATATTTCCACTGGTTGCAACGAGAGGTATTTGTAAAGTTTCAGATAGAAGTTTTAAAATTCCAGTATATGGCAACATGACCCCTATTTGCTTTAATCCGGGAGCAATGTGATTTAATAATAAATCATTTTTAGATTTGAGATGAGATAAAATTACGACGGGAGAAACTGAATTTCCTAAAAGTTGTTCTTCTTCATCACAGATTTTAAAATGTTCTTTAACCAACGTTAAACTTGGATAAAGAATTGCAAAGGGTTTATTTGGTCTTCTCTTTCTTTTCCTCAAATTTTGGATTGCCTCTTTATTTCTTGCATCACAACACAACAAAAAGCCAGATGTGTTTTTTAATGCTAAAATGGCTCCATCCAAAATAACTTGTCCAATTTCTGTGAAAATATTAGAAACGTTGGTTGATAATATTTCGCCATTTGTGTCTGCTAAACAGAGTTGAAACCCACAATCTGAGCAGGTGTTAGTTTGTGAATGAAATCTGCGATTGCTTGGCGCTTCATATTCCGCTGTACAATTTTCACACATCACCTTTTCAGCTAATGTTGTGTTTGCTCTATCAAATGGAAAATTCTTTGTGACAGACCATCTGGGACCGCAATTGACACAGGTTGTAAACGGATAATTAAATCGCTTATTATTTTGATCTAATAATTCAGATTGACAATCTTTACAAATAGCAAAATCAGGGGTTAGTGGAAGGTTTAATTTTTCCGACTTAGAACTCTTCAAAATTTTAAAAGAATCAAAATTAAAGTCTGGAATCTGTTTAATTGATTGGTCTTTAATCAATGCCAAAGGAGGCGGTTTAAGTATGATCTCTTGATAGAATTGATGCACCAAATTATCACATCCAGTAGCTTGAATAATCACTCCATTTTCATTATTCGAGACAAAACCTTTTAAACCGTGCTTTTTTGCTAAATTAAAAACAAAAGGTCGGAAACCGACCCCTTGTACTTGACCACTAAATGAAATTTCGAAAGTCATAAACTGATATACAAGTTTTACAATTTCTAATTTAATGTTTTACTCGTTATCTGTTGACTTAATATTTTGATTTGACTGATTAAATGAGGTATCGATTCTCTTACTTTAGGAGAAAGTCCTACTTCCATTGGCATTATTTCATCTATGGAAACTGTAAATAGGAAGAGTTCCGGAATCTTATCCATGAGATATACAGATTCTATCATATCCTTCAAACCTACATCATGAACACTTAATGCTGACGGAAAATCGCTGGCAAATCTTGGCTTTATAAGACTTATTGTCCCTGCTGGTTTTCCATCCATGGTTGCATCAACCATAATAATGATTGGATAGGTCTCAAAATAATTTAGCAATAAAAAGCCTCCAGTTCCCCCATCTAATAAGTCAATATTTTCTGGTAAATCCGTTCTGAGCAATTCTTCGATTAGATGAACACCAACACCTTCATCACCCATGAGGTAATTTCCTACACCCATTACCAAGACACTAGCTGATTTGTCTTTTTCAAAATAGTAAGCATCACTGCTCACTGCTAAAGGTTGTTCTCTCATGATACGTCAATTTATTCCTCAGGAATGATATCTTCAACTCTTGGAGAAGGTTTTGTGTCTTCGATATCTCTTTTCACTCTTTCTTCACTCACAAACTTGTAACCTCCAAACATGGAAGATACCTCTCCTCTGCCCTCCAACCAATCGTGATAAAAAACCAGATACACATGTACAAAAGTGAAAAATATAAAGCCCCACATGGCAATATGGTGTACTTGCCTTACGGCAAAATCACCGCCTAATAATGGAGTTACCCAACTAAAAAGTTTTGGTAACCACCAGGATGCTGTATCAGCGTAAAGAGCAAATCCGGTAAAAACCTGAATTAAAGCGAGAATAAAAAGTGCGATATAAGATAATGCTGCAACACTATTATGACCAATACTAATATTCTTTATATCATGGATCTTTTCATTTTGCAGGAGGATATCTATTTTCAATACATGAGAAATATTGCGCAAACCCTTTTTGTCAAAAGGTAAAAAAGCTCTCCAATTAGCATATCTATTTCCCACAAACGACCAATAAATACGTAAGATCATATTGAAAAAGAAAATATAAGCCGCAGTAAAGTGAATAAATCTGACAATACCAAATGAGTGGAGATTAGTTGCCTCTTCATTTGACAATAAAGCAGGAGGATCGGCGATAATAAAACCTGTTACCGTTAGGGCGAATATACATAGAACATTGATCCAATGAAATATTCTAACCGGTAGCTCCCAAACATAAACACGTTTAAAATTTTTGGTTTTCATGGTAATCTGTTTTAGTTCTAAGTGCAGCTCGAAATATTATTGACCTGCGAAATATGCTTCCCATGTTCGTCATATAAATGGACAGCACAAGCAATACATGGATCAAAAGAATGTATAGTTCTGATGATTTCTAAGGGTAATTCAGGATCTGCTACCGGAGTACCAATTAAAGTAGATTCATAAGCAGATCTTTGTCCGTTTGGATCTCGAGGTGAAGCATTCCAAGTTGATGGTACCACTTGCTGATAATTTTCTGTTTTACCATCCTTTATTTTGATCCAATGTGCCAAGGCACCCCTCGGAGCTTCCATATATCCTACGCCCTTAGTCTCTGCCGGCCAGGTTTTTGGATCCCAGTTTTCTGTGTTTGCCATTCTTTCATCTCCATTTCTGATATTGTTGAGCAGGCTTTTGTAAAATTCCATTGTCCAATTTGCCACCAACTGGGTTTCAATTCCTCGAGCTGCAGTTCTTCCCAAAGTAGAAAATAGTGCCTCTACAGGTACATCTAAATGAGTTAAGGCTCCATTTACAGCATCTTGAATTTCTTTGTTTCCACGACCATACCCAACGAGTAAGCGGGCTAGTGGACCAACTTCCATTGGTTTACCTCGCCAACGAGGTGTTTTAATAAAACTGTATTTTTCAGAAACATCTAAAAATTCATATGGAGGTTTTGGCCCAGTATAATTTAAATTTGTTTCTCCTTCCCACGGATGTTTTCCAACTTTATTTCCATCGGGATAATCATACCAAGAATTATTGATGAATTCTTCAATATCTCCATTTCTATGGTCGACATCGTGCACTTTACTTAAATCTCTGTTTAAAATTACACCCTGTGGAAATTTAAAGTTTGAGACGTCTGCATATCCATTCGTAGGAAAATCTCCATAAGACATATAATTTCCAAAACCTTTTCCAATGGCACCCCAATCTTTGTAAAATGATGCTATTGCCAATAAATCAGGAATATAAACTTGTTCGATAAATTCTTTTCCCTCTTGTAACAACTTCCCGACAAAAGCAAGTCTTTCTGCATTTAATCCACCTGGATTTTCAGAATTAATCGCACAAGCCATTCCACCAACTAAATAGTTTGGATGTGGATTTTTACCTCCAAAAATGGTATGTACTTTTACAATTTCCTTTTGCCAATCTAGGGCTTCCAAATAATGCGCTACTGCCAATAAATTAACCTCTGCAGGTAATTTCATTTGTGGATGTCCCCAATAGCCATTAGCAAAAATTCCCAACTGACCACTTTCTACAAATTTTTGAATCCGCTTCTGGATATCTGAAAAATACCCTGGCGAACTCTTTGGCCAATTTGAAATACTCTGTGCTATTTCTGATGTTTTTTTGGGATCAGCTTTTAACGAATTTACTACGTCTACCCAATCAAGGGCATGCAAATGATAAAAATGAACCGCATGATCATGCATATAAAGTGCTCCTTCCATAATATTTCGCACCAATTCTGCATTCTGTGGCACCGCAATGCCCAAAGCATCTTCAACGGCCCTTACAGAAGTTAGTGCATGTACCGTGGTACAAACGCCACAGGTTCTTTGCACAAAGGCCCAAACATCTCTGGGATCTCTTCCTTTTACTATATTTTCGATACCCCTTACCATGGTACTCGAGCTGTAGGCGTCTACAATTTTACCATCTTTTATTTCAGCTTCTATTCTTAAATGACCCTCGATTCTTGTAACAGGATCAACAACAATTCTATTTGACATGATATGCGTTTTAAGAGTCTAAATTATCTAAATTCGATTTTCCCCGTGAGGTTCTATCCTTCAATTCTTTACGTTTAGAAACGTTGGCAGCCACCGCGTGAAGTGCAATACCACCCGCCAAAGCTCCAGCGGCAACTTTTCCGATTTTATCCGCGTTATTTTCTATGGTAAATCCGGGAACATTAGTCAATCTTTCGTAGAAAGGACCATTATCCCAGAAATTAGCTTCACTACAACCAATGCAGCCATGACCAGATTGTATAGGATAACTCACACCGTTATTCCATTTAATTGTTCCGCAGGCATTATAAGTCATAGGACCTTTACATCCTAGTTTATATAAACAGTAACCGTCTTTCGCATTTTGGTCATCAAATGACTCAGCAAATAATCCAGCGTCGTAATAAGGTCTTCTATAGCAACTATCATGAACTCTTTTCGCATAAAATGCTTTAGGTCTTCCTAATCTGTCTAATTCCGGTAATCTTCCAAAAGCAACCACATGCACAATGACACCAGCCATTACTTCTCCAATTGGTGGACAACCAGGAACTCTTATAATAGGTTTGTTTTTAATGATCTTGTGTATGGGTGTTGCATTGGTAGGATTTGGTTTGGCAGCCTGCACACATCCATTTGAAGCACAACTTCCCCAAGCAATAATGGCTTTGGCTCCTTCGGCAGCTTCCAACAATTGATCTTTCGCAGATCTGCCTGCAATACAACAATAGTTGCCATCTGCTCCCATTGGAACAGAACCTTCCACACATAATATATATTCCCCTTTGTATTTCTCCATGGTAGCATGTTTGGCTGCTTCTGCCTGATGACCGGATGCAGCCATAAGGGTAAGGGTGTAATCCAATGAAATTTTGTCCAAGATAATATCCGCTACAATGGGATGGTTAGACCTGATAAACGATTCACTACAGCAGGTGCATTCTTGAAAATGTTCCCAAATTACTGGCAATCTATATGTAGATTCTAAAGATTTAGCCACCTGCCCTACCATAGAATTACTCAAACCCATATAGGCGGTTATATAAGTGGCAAATTTCATAAAATCACGGCGTGAGTAGCCTTGTTTGATAATGCTTTCGTAATACGTTTCCTTTACTTCTGTTTTTGTTGCCATAGCCAAGAAAATTAAAAAAGACCTTATTTTGAGGTGTGCTAATATTAGCGTACTTTAAATGTAACTAAAAATGTTAAAAAAATCAAGCTAAATACCTAATTTAGAACAAGTTAAAATAAGCTGTAAAACATGATAAATGTCATGTTTTTAATACCGATTTTATTACTTTTTTCATCTATTTATGCCTAATTTTGTAAGACCAATTTTAAATTGGACACCATGCATGAACTTTCTATTGCATTAGGTATCGTAAAAATTGCCGAACAAGAAATTGCTAAATCGGAGAAGAAAAAGATCGACACCATTGAGTTGGAAATCGGGACACTTGCCGGGATAGAATTTGACGCACTGGAGTTTGTTTGGCCCATGGCCGTTGAAAAAACTGTTTTAGAAAAATCTCAAAAAAAAATAGAAATCATAGCAGCCAAAGCAAAATGCATGGATTGTGATACTATTTTTAATTTGGACTTTATATATGATTCTTGTCCAAACTGCAATAGTCACATTAAAGCAATACTTCAAGGAAAAGAATTAAGAGTTAAAGCACTTCAGGTGTCTTAACTATTTACATATGTACGTCGCGCTGTTGTATCGAAGGGCAGCAATTGGGAACATCAGAAGGAAACAAATTATGATTAGCACATGGTTGTTGCTAGATCATATCCATATATTTATTTCTTATGGCAGTTCTAACCCCTCCTCGGCCAAAAACCGAATTGATGAATGTCTTGTGGGATATTCAACGTAAAAGACGATTTATAAGTCATGACGATATGACTAAAATCTGTGAAGAGTTTCATATGTCTCGGATGGAGCTCGAAGGTGTAATTACTTTTTATCATTTTTTTCATCGAGTGCATGCCGGTAAGTTCACTATTTATTTAAATTCTTCACTGGCTTCCAAACAAAAAAACTTCAATAAAGTAAAAAAAGCTTTTGAAAAGGAATGTGGTACGCGCTTTGAAACCGTAAGTAATGATAAAATGTTTGGTTTGTTCTTAACTTCCTGTATCGGACTGAGTGACCAGGAAACAGCTGCACTGATCAATTTTGTTCCATTTACCAATCTCACACCAAAAAAAGTAAGGGTCATTATTGAAAAACTCAAAAGAGGAGAATCATTAGACTCTTTGATCGAACTACCTGAAACAAATATTAGGTACACACCTCCACAAGAAAAAACTATTTTCTTAAAAAACTTTACTCCAGGTACATCACTAAAGAGTCTTACTAAATTTTCTCCAGAAGAAGTGATTACAATAATTAAAGATTCTCGATTAAAAGGACGTGGTGGTGCCTTTTTTCCAACTGGTCTTAAATGGGAGTTATGCAGAAATAACCCGTCAGACCAAAAGTATATCATTTGCAATGCAGACGAAGGTGAACCCGGAACATTCAAAGACAGGGTCTTACTGCAGCAATACGCTGCTCTATTGATAGAAGGAATGACTGTTGCGGGTTATGCTATTGGAGCTGACCGGGGAATTATTTACTTGAGGGCTGAGTATTTCTATTTAAAAGACCAGGTTCAAAATGCTATAGAAGAGGCACATCGAAACGCTTTATTGGGTAAAAATATCATGGGTATTGAAAACTTTAATTTTGAGATTGCTATACACATGGGCGCAGGTGCCTATATCTGCGGTGAAGAAACTGCCCTTATCCATTCTATTGAAGGGAAAAGAGGAGAACCTAGCACCAAAGAATATTTTCCTGTTGAAAAAGGATTTTTAGGAAAGCCTACGATCGTGAATAATGTTGAAACACTCTGTGCCGTACCCAGAATTCTAGAAATGGGTCTAGAAAAGTATTTGGCAATTGGAACTCCCATGACACCTGGCACAAAGTTATTAAGCGTTTCAGGTGACTGCCATAAACCTGGAATTTATGAAATTGAGTGGGGAATGAAGTTAAGAGATTTTCTAAAGCTCATTGAAGCTGAGAATCCCAGGGTGATTCTATTTAATGGTTATGCAGGAGAAATTTTGTCGAAAATAGATTTTGATAGGGAAATATCCGGCGAAAACCTCCTAGCAGAACACATTCAATTTAATTTAAATGACCCCATAGAATATTCCAGAAAAATGAGTGCGGTTGGTTTGAGAAGTGGAGGATCATTTATGGTATTCAATGAAAAAAGAGATTTGCTCGAAATACTCAAGAATATAACTGATTTCTTTGTCAAAGAATCATGTGGGGTGTGTGTTCCATGTAGAACCGGTAATTTCTTACTCACTAAAAAAATTCATAAAATAGAACTTTGTCATGCCGACAATAAGGATTTAGACGAAATAAAGGAGTGGAGTACAATCATCAAACAATCTAGTCGCTGCGGCTTAGGAAAAACATCTACCAACGCTTTATTAACCGCTCTATTAAAATTCCCTGAGGAATTTAGAAAATGTCTTTTGGCAGATAGCGACTACAATCAAGCATTTGATTTAGATAAAGCAACCAAAGAATACGAGCGCATTATAAACGAAATTGAAAATACCTATGGATAATCCTATAAACATAAAAATAGACGGCCATCATTATCAAGTAGAAAAAGGCAGAAACTTGGTCAATGCAGCCAAAGAAAACGGCATTTATATTCCAACTTTATGTCATTTTCACAACCAAAATCATCCTTTGGGAACTTGTAGAATTTGCACGATAAATGTAAACGGAAAATTTACTACAGCATGCACCACAAAGGTGCATGAAGCAATGGAGATCGAAATAAACACCCCCGAACTAATTAATACCAGAAAAGCGCTCATTGAAATGATCTATGCAGAAGGAAACCATTTTTGTCCGTCCTGCGAGAAAAGCGGCAACTGCGATCTTCAAAACTTGGCCTACGACATGGGAATTACATTTTCCCGATTTCCACATGTTTTTAGTGATAAATCAGTCGATTTTAATTCTAAACGAATGATTTTGGATTCAAACCGGTGTATCCTTTGTCAACGTTGTGTGGAAGAAATCAAATCTGAGGATGGAAAGAATATATTCTCTTTTGTAAAACGCGGTGTAAAAACAAGGGTATACATAGATTATGAACAAGAAGAAAAATTGTCAGAAGCAAAAGCCATAAAAGCTATGAACACCTGCCCTGTTGGTGCCATATTGGTAAAAGGAATGGTTTATAAACAACCCTTTGGCGAGAGTAAATATGACCTTACAGGAAAGAAAAAATTTACCCAAAATAAAAGCAACATGCGCAATGGCAAAAACAAATTCATCGTTGCAACCACCTCCTTGGCAGGATGTTTTGGTTGTCATATGTCTTTGCTCGACATCGATACAGAAATTTTAGAATTAGTAGAATTTATAGAGTTTAATAAATCTCCGCTAACAGATATCAAATCCTTTAGTAAACGTTGCGATGTTGGATTGATTGAAGGAGGATGCGCAAATTCTGAAAACATTCATGTACTAAAAGAATTTAGGAAAAAATGTGATGTTTTAATCGCTTTTGGAGAATGTGCGATTATGGGTGGAATTCCAGCAATGAGAAATTTTATTCCGCTTGAGGAGTGTTTAGAAGAGGCTTATATTCATGGTGTTACCAGCGAAATAGGCGCCAATATTATTCCGGATCATGAAGACATTCCTAAGTTACTAAATAATGTCTACCCTTGTAATGAGATCGTGAAAATTGACCATTTTATTCCAGGCTGTCCGCCAAACGCAAATCATATTTGGAAAGTGGTCAAAAACATTTTAAAGGGAGAAGAATTTACCATTGCACATGAAGAATTTAAATACGACTAACCATGAAAAAATTAGTTATAGACCCTGTTACACGTGTAGAAGGTCACGGTAAAGTAACGATACAATTAGATGAAAACAACCAGGTAAAAGATTCATATTTTCATATTGTAGAATTTAGAGGTTTTGAAAGATTTATTCAGGGCCATCCCTATTGGGAAGCTCCGGTCCTGGTACAGCGACTGTGTGGAATTTGCCCTGTCAGTCATCATTTAGCTGCAGCCAAAGCCATAGACCAAATTGTAGGAATTGATCCCGATGATCTCTCAGTACCCGCACAAAAAATTAGACGATTATTGCATTTCGGACAAGTATTTCAATCACACGCATTACATTTCTTCTATCTCGCCTCACCCGACTTACTTTTTGGGGTTGATGAAGCTCCATCCAAAAGAAATGTAGTCCAAGTTGCCATTAAAAATCCAGACTTGGCTAAGAAAGGTATTCTGATGCGAAAATTTGGTCAGGAGATCATCAGAATGATTGCCGGGAAAAGAATCCATGGAATATCTGCGGTGCCTGGTGGAGTTCACAAAAAAGTAAGTATCAAAGATCGTGACTATTTTCTTTCCGGCAAGGAGATTCCTTCCATCAATGCAATGATCAATTGGTCTAAAGAGATTATTGAATTCATGAAAGGATATCACGAAACCAATAAAAAATGGTTAGATGAGTTTGCTGCTTACGCTTCGGGTCATTTAGGTTTGGTAAATAAAAAAACTGGATTTCTAGAATTATACGACGGAAACTTACGTGCCATAGACGGAGATGGAAATCTAACACTTCATGATGTTCCGAATGATGATTATCTACAATATTTTAAAGAAGGGGTAGAAAAATGGTCTTATTTAAAATTTCCCTATCTCAAACATTTAGGAAAGGAAAAAGGTTGGAATCGAGTAGGACCTTTAGCCAGGATGAATGTCTGTTCAGGAATAGAAACCCCTTTTGCAGAAAAAGAGAGAATCATTTTTAAAATGATGACCGAAGGAAAAGTAAATAACCGAACCATGTATTCGCATTGGGCCAGATTGATAGAAATGCTCTATTGTGCGGAAATGATGAAAAATTTATTGAATGATGATGATATATTAATCAATGATCTAGTTAGAAAAGGTAATAGAAGAAATGAAGGCATTGGTATAATTGAAGCACCCAGAGGCACTTTAATTCATCATTATGAAGTGGATGAAAAGGATAGAATTACCAGATGTAATTTAATTGTTTCGACCACACACAATAATGAACCGATGAATCAGGCCGTAAAATGGGTTGCGAATCATGTCATTAATGGAAATTCGGAAATTACAGAAGGAATGATGAACCAGGTAGAAGTAGCCATAAGAGCCTATGATCCCTGTTTGAGTTGTGCTACACACGCACTTGGCGAAATGCCTTTGCATATCAGCTTATTAGATCATTTTGGAAATTTAATAGATGAACGAAAAAATTAAACAAAGTTGTTTGGTTTTGGGAATAGGTAATTCCGGAAGACAAGACGATGGTTTGGGTTGGGAGTTTTTGCATCTGCTAGAACAACAGAATTTGTCTCATGTTGTTTGTGAGTACAGGTTTCAATTACAAATAGAAGATGCAGAACTTCTCAATTCTTTTCATGATGTTATTTTTGTTGATGCATCAAGAACACATTATGACAATGGCTTTTATTGGGAAATCGCTAAACCATCAAATCAATACAGCTTTAGCACACACAGTTTAAAACCCGAAACAATTCTATTTCTTTCAGAAAACCTTTACAACCACAGACCCAACTCGTACATTTTAGGAATAGAGGGTTATGAATGGGAATTGTACAACGGAATATCAAAAAAGGCCAATGGCAATCTAAAAAAGGCCTATAATTTTTTGTTAAATGAAATTTTTATTCCTTGGCATTTATATCAGAAAGAGTAACAAATGTCATCTCTCAAAAAATGATAATTCACTATATTTGAGTAATTAAAAGCGTTTATTATGTGCGGAACATGCGGTTGCGGAAGCGAAGAAGTAAAAATATTAGATCATGAAAGTCATGGTCACCACCACCATGAACACGATCATGATCATCAACACCATGACCATACTCATCCTCATTCACATCATCACGATCACGATCACCACGATCATTCAGTTTTAAAAGTTGAAAAAGATGTGCTCTTTCACAATGATCAAATGGCCGCAAGAAATCGTGGCTTTTTTGATGGCAAACAGATTAAAGTTTTCAATTTAGTGAGTTCGCCCGGTTCAGGAAAAACTTCGGTGCTGGAAAGAACTTTACAAGACCTTAAATCAGAGCATCAATTTTACGTGATTGAAGGAGATCAGCAAACCATGAATGATTTTAATCGAATTCATGCACTAGATATCCCTGCTATTCAAATCAATACAGGAAAAGGTTGTCATTTGGAAAGTGATATGATCTATAAATCAATAAAAAAATTAGACATGAAAGACCAGTCTACACTTTTTATTGAAAACGTAGGTAACTTGGTTTGTCCATCAATGTTCGATCTGGGTGAAGATAAACGTATTGTAATTATCAGTACAACAGAGGGTGAAGATAAACCGCTCAAATATCCGGATATGTTTTACACCTCGCATGTTTGTTTGATTAATAAAATTGACTTGTTACCCTATCTTCGAACCGATCTTCAAAAAATTAAAGAAAATGCATTGAAAATCAATCCAAATCTGGTGTTTTTTGAAGTGTCTGCCACTACTGGAGAAGGAATGCAAAAGTGGTATGATTGGCTCACCAATTTTAAAAAAGATTAGACCCATGTGTTTATCAATCCCGGGAAAATTAGTTAAAATAACAGCAGAATTAGACGAAACATTTAGAACTGGCTTGGTTTCATTTGATGGCATTACCAAAGAAATTAGTCTGACTTTAGTCCCCGAGGCAAAAATTGGCGACTATGTTATGGTTCATGTGGGAGCTGCCATTGCTGTGGTTGATGAAATTGAAGCAAAAAAAACTTTTGATCTGTTAAAACAATTAGGCGAATTACACGAATTAGAAACTGACGAGCCTGAAGTATAAATTCTTTCGATTAAAAAAATAAGAAGAATTTTATTGACAAAAAAAGCCACACATATTATATACAACGAGCGGAAAAAAGCCATTGTTATTGATGACAATTCGCCACAGCAATACCAGTTCATCAGTCTTTTGCTAGGGCTAAATACGGCCAATTCATTAATTAGGCTTTACAAAATAGATGTCAGTGCCATTACACATAGTGATTATTTTTGGCTCGTAATTGGAATTTTTTCGGCAGCCGCCTTATTGTATCGATATTTAAAAAAAACATCCGCAAAAGAAATAAAGCTAGAGGAGATAGAATCTTTTAAAATTAAGCGTGTTTTTGGAAATGAAAGATATAGCCTGATTTTAAAGAATGGTAAGTCGAGAGATCTATACCTCGATTTTCTTAGTAAAAAACATTTGGATGAGCTTTTTACAGAATTAGGCATAAAGACTTTGAAATAAGAAGACTTTGTTTACCTTACAATTCCAAATCTTTTAATGCTTCCCCAAGTTTTGGAAACTGAAATTTAAAACCATTTTTTAATACCTTATTGGCTGAGACTCTGCTTCCTTCCAATATAATTACCGCTTGTTCTCCTAAGATTATTTTTAATAAAAAACTAGGAACTTTGGGCATAAAAAAAGGTTTACCAAGCACCTTTGCCATTGTTTTCATAAAAGATTGATTACTTTGAAAATCGTTGGTCACTGCATTATAGGCTCCAACCATTTTATCATCTTTCAGTGCTTTTAAATACATCTGGCATAAATCGTCGATATGAACCCAGGGCATATATTGGTTTCCTGTTCCTACCGCAGAACCAAAACCTGATTTGACCAAGGGAACTAGCTTCTTCAAAGCGCCGCCATTTTTAGCGAGTACAACTCCAGTTCTTAACTTTACTACTCGACTTCCCAATGCGTCAAACTGATCTGCGGCATCTTCCCAAACTTTACAGGTATTTCCTAAAAAATCATCGTAAAAAGGATCTGTCTCATCAAATATTTTTTCGGAAGTAATCGCACCATACCATCCTACAGCAGAGGAAGAGATAAACGCTTTTGGCTTGATATTTAACTCCTTGCATTTATCAAAAAGAAGTTGCGCCGAATCTACTCTACTGTCTACAATTACTTTTTTTCTCTGATCAGTCCATTTTTCATCACCAATTCCTGCTCCTGCTAAATGAATGATATAATCGACATTTTTTAAGGCTCCTCCTTCGATAAAACCTTTTTTAATATCCCAAACATAAGTCCGATTTCTAGATTTTGGATTTGATGTCCTGCTTAGAATACAAACTTCATATCCATTCTTTGAAAGCAAGTCACACAAACTTGTTCCAACCAGACCGCTCGCTCCAGAAATAATAACTCTTTGCATTACTATATGTCTAAGGTAATTCTTCTCCTAATCCTGCTTCGTAAATTTGAAACCATTGCTCTAAATTCAAATCAATTTCTAGCGATTTAGCCGCAGACTTCACTCTTTCAATTTTACCGGTGCCAATAACAGGGCAAATACCCACCGGATGTTTAACTAACCAAGCATAAACAACCTGATCTACACTACAGTTCAACTCCTCTCCGATTCTGTTAAGTACTTCAAGACAACTTATAATTCCCTCATCTTTCGTATTAAAAATGTTTCCTCCACCAAGTGGTGACCAAGCCATCGGTTTGATTTTATGTTTTTGAAAAAAATCTATATTTCCATTTTCAAAATGTTCTAAACAAAATGGAGAAATTTCTACCTGATTTGTCACTAAAGAATCTGACAAATAAGACTGTAACACTTCAAATTGACTGGGTTTAAAATTAGACACACCAAAATGAAGTACTTTTCCTCCTTTTTTTAGAAATTCAAAGGCCCGAGCCACCTCCTCTGCATTAAAAAAAGGTGAAGGCCTGTGCAGCAATAATAAATCTAAGCGATCTGTACGCATGTTCTTAAGCGATGTTTCAGCACTTTTTACTATATGCTCATAGCTGTAGTCGTAATGTTTTGCTTTTCGCTCCGGAAACTTATCTGAGAGTAATTTGATCCCGCATTTACTGATAATCTTTATTTCCTCGCGCAATGATGGTTTTAATTTAAGCGCCTCCCCGAACTTTTTCTCTGATTCATAATTCCCGTAAATATCTGCCTGATCAAAAGAATCTATCCCCAAACTGAGCACTTCTTCTACAAATTTGAGAAGTTGCATATCTGAATAGTTCCAGTCTGTGACACGCCATAAGCCTTGAACAATTCTTGAGATGCTTAATGTATCTGATAATTGTGCATATTCCATTTTACAACCTTTTTATAGATTATAATTGAGCCATTTAAATTCATACTGCTTTTCCGGAATAATCGATCGTTCTGCAATTCTGATCAATCTATCTGGTAATTTCATCAAATAATCTCTGGTCTTTTCTGCCGATTCATTTAATGATTTTATATTGGCGATATCCCATTCTTTAATCAACATAGATAGAATATCAATATAATCTTCTGTTGTATACACCTTTGCCCTTTGTGCTGCATCAGAAAAATAACCAAATAAAGAGCCGATTGACCCACCTGTTTCACGCATAAAATGTGCGGGCATCACAATTTTTTTCTTCATCATATCTCCAAAGGCCAACATCATTTCGCTTGGATCTAGTTCAAATATTCTCCTGATAAATTCCATATAAGCCCTGGCATGACGAGCTTCATCACTTGCTATTACCCCACACATTTTTGCCAACAAATGATTTCCTGATTGTTTTGCCTGAGTCGCTACTCTTCTATGGGAGACATTGGTAGCCATTTCTTGAAAACTGGTATAAACAAAATTTCTGTATGGATCTCCTCCCGTTTGAATATCGAAACCATCATTGATTAAATGCTGAGTGGTGACCTCCATTTCTCTCATGTTCACACGGCCGGATAAATACAAATACTTATTCAACACATCCCCATGTCTGTTTTCTTCGGCTGTCCATGCCCTTACCCATTTGGTCCAACCAGAATGATTGTATTGATCTAATCCTTCCAATCCCATCAACCAGGATTCGTAGGTTGGCAAAGCTTCTTCTGTGATGGTGTCTCCAATTAACACAGCAAAAAGATCATGATTCATTTCTTTGCACTGCCCTTGAATCTCCCTCACTTCTTCCATGAAATTATCACTGGTTGTATCAGGGAGATAATCAGAAGGTTGCCAATTTTCTTCGATCGGTTTTAAATATTTAGACAGAAATTCATTCATCGATTTTTCTAAAACCTGCATGACTTCTATACGTGTTCTTCCTTTTGCTGAAAAATTCATTCTCTTATTTTAATGATTTTGTTTTGATTTTTTTCAAAAATACAGCTATTTCATGAATGGTGATACAAATGCCTATTTTTATGTAAAGTTGTAAAACAAAAAGGGGAAGCAAAAAAGCATCCCCTTTCTAAAACATTTAAAAAAATTTACACTTACTCTTTTAAAGTTCTCATATAATTTACAATTAGCCATCTGTCTTCATCATCAGGCATTTTTTTTGTAAATTCAGGCATATCATCTCTTCCAAAGGAAGTTTTATAGAATAATTCTCCATCTGTCTGTTTTTGGTATTCAGCTGAAGAAAAGTCTCCAAGATCTCCCTTCATTTCATTTGCTTTAGGACCGTCTCCGTAACCTTCCTTTCCATGGCAAGATTTACAATGTTTATCATATAATGATTTACCAATATTTAAATCCGCCTTTGGATCCGTTGGATTTTTCATGTTGACGTACTTTTCAGGCACTATCCACTTCTCTTGCACTACAGTTGTAAAAGAATATAGAATAAAGGCAAGAACACTAACAAATGTTAACAATTTAAAGATTTTCATAATTTTATAGATTTTAAGCTTTTGATATTCTAAAAAGATTTCGAATTAGATAAACTATTGTTATCCATATACCAAATATAATAAAATTCGCAATGATTAATAAATACATCGGCGCTTTATTTTTGGGCCCCCACATCGTGCGTTGATCAAAGGTCGATTCCTGAACGACTGGTACACCCACAGGCGCATTTACCCTTGCCTTAACCGTCCCGTATTCATCACTTTCTGAAAGGACTACTTCTAATAAAAGGTTGCCATCTATGCCAGGTATATCATCCGGAATTTTCACCATGATAGACCCTTCTTCATCAGTGTTATTAAAATCTTTTCCAAATTTTAACGGTCTGATAAGCCTGTCAACTTGTGTAAATAAAGACCGATCTGCCAATAAACTGTCTGTAGCAGCATCCATTAATTGGGCTGTTATATAATTCACACTATCTTTTTCAATCACCCTTGCTATGATTTTTGCGTCTCTCACACTGATTCTTGTGCTTGCTTTCGTCAACGTGTCATTCCCTTTGTACAAAGCTCTAATAGTATATGTTGTTGTTGAGTCCATTTTTAAAGACGCCAAACTCGGAAGAACTAGGCTTCCTTGCCCATTTTCATCTGTCATAACATGACCTAATGCATACTCCTCCTCACCAACTTCATTGGATATCATTATATGAGCACCCGTAATTGCAACATTTTGTCTTCCAATCCTGGAGCTGGCTTTCAAATTAATCATGACTTCGCCATCCATAACTTTAACATATTGGCCATTTAAACGTACCTTATGCTTTTCAACGTCCTGAGCCTGTAACATTTGTACTAGAGCCAAACAAAAAACAAGGGCTAATAATTTACTGATTCTGTATATTCTTGTATAGCTTTTCATGACGCAACATTTGAATTATTCTCATTGGCTTCTTGCTCGTCTGCTGTTCTCTGAATAGGGATAACGGGTAAGTACCTAACTAACAATGTTATGATTAATAAGGCCATCGCTAGGGTAGCAAAAGTGATGATCCATTCATGTAAACTTGGATAGTATTCATGCCAGGACTCAGGCACCCCCTGAATGGGTAAAAAAGGATGTAACAAGGTAGGAGTAACAATAATGAAACGTTTCCACCAAGAGGTAACCACAACAATCAAACTAATAACGAACATGGTTTTTGGCTTTCTCCCTTTTTTAAACAGAAGTAGAAAAATTGGAATGATCAAACCACCAATGGTAACCATCCAGAATAGAGTAGCATAATGGCCTTCAAACAAGGTTTGAAGGTGCAACGCCTCATCTTTCTTAGCTGTAATAAGTGGTAAAAAATACTCATTGATCGTAAAATATAAGTAAATCATACAAGTCAATGCCAGTAATCGCCCCATCTTTTCAAAATGCATTTCTGTAATATATTCTTCTAAGCTGAGTGACTTTCTAACAACATAAATTACAGCGACAAGTGCTCCTACACCGGCAACTGCTGCTCCTGCAATGAAATAGGGAGCAAGACTGGAACTGTCCCAACCTACCCGGTAAGTTGTAGAAAATAACCAGGCATCAATCGTTTGAAGAATGATTCCCACTGGAATAATCAAAGTAGCAACTACCTTGATAGATTGCGAGAGGATTGATTTCTGTTTTGCACTTCCCTTCCAATTTAGAGCAAAAAAACCATAGACTTTACTACTTTTAGGCTTTTTATCTTTAAAATAATTCTTCAGTAAGGCCAAATCTGGAATAAGTGGAAAGAACAATAACAAGATAGCTACGGTCATAAAGGTCGGAATGATAAAAACATCCCAAGTAATTGGCGATTGAATTCTGGCATGGATGAATAGATTCAGTAAACGATCCGGACGAGCCATATCGATAATAATTGTAATCCCTGCCATGATGATGGCCGCAACCGTAATAATTTCGGCAATCCTAACAATGGGTGTTCTCCATTCTTTTCCTGTTAATCTCAATATAGCCACAGCGATTGCCCCAACAAAACTTGTAGCCACAAAATATACGAAATTCGAGATATACACACCCCAAAGCATATAATCCCTCAGATTCGTTACTTCTTGTCCTTTTATAATTTGATCAATATAGGCAATCAGTCCTGCAATGATAACCATCACCAAAAAAACAACCCATAAAATTCCCTTTTTATTAAATTCTTTGGGTGCTAAATCATTTAAAAGTTTATCGTAATTTTTCATGATTCTTCGTTTTTATCAACAGATTTAAACTCGTTGTAATTCTCCAATCCGTCTTCAAACTCCACCAAACGATCCACTGGCGGTAAATAGTAAACACTAGGTTCTGTTCCTAATCCTTCCATCAATCTGTAACCCGCCTTATCTTTTAATAGTTTACTGAAACGCAAGGTTTCTTCGCCATTAGTAACCGTATCTTCATATTTATCTCCAAAATAAAACACCCCATTTGGACAAGCCGTTACACAATGAGGTAATTTGTTCTCTTGAACAGCATGCGGGCAAAAATCACATTTATCAACTGTACCTTTGATACTGTGATGCCCCTGATGCTCAGGCGTATGTTGATGACCTGTGAGATCAATATTCAATGTAACTTCCTGATTGGGTTCGCCCCAATTGAATACACGAATAGAATATGGACAAGCAGCCATACAAAAACGGCAGCCCACACATCTTTCATTATCTATTAATACGAGACCATCCTTTCTTTTAAAGGTTGCTCCAACTGGGCAAACAGTAACACACGCAGGCTGATCGCAATGCTGGCAGGTGGTAGGCATCCAATAAGGAGCTGTGTCCTTTGTTTCC
Source organism: Namhaeicola litoreus (assembly GCF_042679565.1). Classification (NCBI taxonomy): domain Bacteria; kingdom Pseudomonadati; phylum Bacteroidota; class Flavobacteriia; order Flavobacteriales; family Flavobacteriaceae; genus Namhaeicola; species Namhaeicola litoreus. Next base: position 427,824 of record NZ_JBHTMY010000002.1, read on the forward strand.
TGCATTTGATAGACTTTCAACCAAGCATTATCTCCGGTAATGTAGTGATGCTTATTGCAAGCAGATTGACAGGCAAGGGCATTTTTACATTTTGCCAGATCGATGACCATGACAAATTTTCTGTTAGGTATACCTTCTCTTACATTGTATTTATCTTCACTGTCGTGATGATGCTCTACTTCGTGTACTTCAGATGAATCTACCTGTATAAGTGTACCATCAGTGGTCATCAACTCAACAGTTTCTCCCTCATTATTGGCATTTAATTTAGAACTAAGCTTAGAAATACCTAAACCACCTACAACGGCCGCGAGCCCAAATTTAAGTCCCTTATCGAGAAAATTACGCCTCGGGTTCTTGTTCTGTTCTTCCATAATCTTTTAGATTTTTATCAAAGTTTTTTACCCAACCAATGCAAAAGTCCTTTGTTAGAAATATTCTTCTGAACTACTTTTGAATTTTTGATGGTACTGGTTCTCACTTTTACCACAGTACCGTCGGGTTTCAAAAGTGTTTGGAATTCATCCTCTTTGGTGTCTGTGGATTCCTTTTCTATTGTTTTACCTATCCCCAAAAAAGGAATAAGTAGAGTGCTTCCTAGAATCGGAAGCATACTTCTTCTAGAAAATTTGTTTTCTTTTGTCGGTTTTTTATCCATGATTTTATTTCATAAAAAACGGCAAAACAATTCCCCCCTTTTGTCTTGCCGTTTATGTTTACTGAACTAAAAATTATATACTCTCGTAATATTAAATCCTAAAAGGATATCTCCATTAAAGAAATCATTTGTGTTCCACATATAATTCTGCTGTGGAACGATACCACTTAAATTACTTACAAATATTTGAAAAGCATGCGCAGAGGTAGCAAATTCAAAGCCCAAACTCAAACCAGGGTGGTTGGAATAATTACCGTCGTCCATCACGTTGTCAAATTGAGTGATCGGTTGGCTGTAATCCACTAAAATGGCTGTTTGTGGTGATATTTTATATCTTGCCCCAAATGCAATAGCAAAACGATCATTCTCCATTCCTTCTTCTACCAAATTGTAGTGAGAAATACTGGGCGCAATTTGCATAGAGAAATTTGGACTAAATCTTCTCGAAATAATGATCTGGTGGAAATAAGAATAACGGTCCTGATCATAGTTGAAATAATCCCCTGGATTTTTTTGTTTCAAAGCGTTATAAACGAAATTACCGTAATAAGTTAGGTTAATCGGCATTTTGCCTGAACGTGTTTGTCTTAAAATCGCTGCTTTTAGGTCAAAATCTTGCAACCTTTGGTTTTTGGTTGTTCCATAACCTACGGTTAACCAATCTAAAATGGCATAAGAAAGACCTAATCTGATATTAGAAGCACCCCATATTCCGGCCATGTCATTTTCATCAAAATTGATGGTTCCGAATCTGTGATTCATTTGCACTTCCATGGTGTTTCTTTGAAATACCACATCCGTAGGATTATCAACAATAAAAGAGCTTTCAAATGCACGACGTTCAGGTTTATCTGTAACTTCTTCCTGCACTTCTTCTTTTGTTGCATCGTCATCTTGAGCCATGGCTAAAAAAGGAAATGCTAAAAAAATAAGAAGTAATGATATATATTTTTTCATGATTATCTTGCTTTATTGTTAATTATTCTTGGCTCCTTGATCGATCCAACCCTTCACCAAATTGATATTGGTACTCGATAATTTAGCGCCGGGAGGCATTAATGGAACACCATTTGTACCTAATAAAGAATGATATAACACACTGTTATCGGCATCTCCTGTTAAAACATAACCACCGTTTAACAAGGCATTATAAGAATTTGAAGGTCTCAGGTCAGGTGCCACAGCTCCTTTATGGCAATTCACGCAATAATCAGCCCAAATGGGCATGATCTGTTCGCTGTAGGATATATCGTCTGGTGGTGGGATAACTTCTCCCTCATCCACAATCACTGTGTCGTAATAACAGGATTGTAAAAAGAGCATTCCCACGCTAAACAGAACTATTTTAAATAGTTTTTTCATTTTACTCAGTTTTAATTTTAGGTTAGATTAACTCGAGTATGTTTTTAACAAAACACAAATCAATTAAATCTCTTGAATTATTTAGGTTGTTTAAAAAAAGTTCAGAAGAAAGTAAACTTCTGAACTTTTTCTTTTCCCAAATATTAGTTTTGTAAAGCCTCTATAGAGTTTTTCAATAAAGCTCTTGTGTATGCAGGATTGTGGATACCATGACTCTGATCTTCGTATACAGTTTTGTAATTCCAGATAGCAGATGCATCTTGTGCAGATACAACTAATGGATTAGAGCTACTTGCATTTTCTCCATTCGGACCTTTTACATATCCATCTTCACCTATATATCCTTTTGCCAATAACAAGTCTTCTAAAGCTTTGAAATCTGCAGTAAATCCATTGATTTCATCAGGAATTTCAGTCATATTTTCATGACAAGTTGTACAAGCATTTAATGAAACATTAAATGTATGTGATCCATTATCTTCAGTAGTACCTTCGTTCATATGACAATTGACGCAAGAAGAACCTGTTCTATGAGTTGCCGACCCCGGTGCTGGATATTGTGTTGAACCGGTAAGGTTTGCCGCCATTATACCTTGTAACATGGTTGCTTGTGGTCCGTGGTGTGGACCATATCTTTGACTTGTAATGGTTACCTCTCCTGTTCCTCCAGGAACTGGATAAGAGTTTCTTGGTTGGTGACAAGTGATACAGTTGTTACTTGTTCCACCAAAATCAATGATGGTTGCTTCGTCGATCACTAATTTAACCGGATCAAAATTTCTTAAAGCGTAATCATAGCCTTCATTTTCAAAATCAAAAGTGGTGTGTGTGTCGTGACAAGTTTTACAGTTCATTACACCTGTGTTTGCATAAGCCCCTTCCGCCTCGCTGACTGCTCCATTGTTGATGTAATCAACATATCCTAATGAACCGTGACATTGAGCACAACTTGCGCTTCTTCCTCTGGCCCATGCACCATCCATACTACCGTGACCCGACATGGCAAATTTTCCCTCTATTTCTTCTTTGTGTGCAATGGTATGACAAGTAGCACATTCCGTGGTACCATTGATACCATCCATACCATCTACTCCATCTACTCCATCAAGACCGTCTGCCCCAGGAGGTCCAGGAATTGGGTCGGTGGTACACGACATAAACATAATACTGATCGCTAATAAAACCAGTGAACTAATTGATTTAAGTGTTTTCATAATATTTGAGATTAACATATTCTTATAAATAATGAATAAATTTAAGAAGACATTAACACTAATAACATGACAAATATCATAATACAAAAATATATATATATTTGATTATCTGATGATTAAGTATTGTTTAGAATGCTTTTAAATAAAAAAAGTCCCGCAAAGGACATGTCTAAGTAACTTTTGTAACGAAGTTTTAAAAAAAATGTTCTTTTAGAAGTGAATCATTCTATGATTTTAGGAAGAATAAAAAGAGAGATTATTCTATTGCAGTATTTTGTTGGGGCCGAACCTGGTTAAGTATTTTGATAGGTACCAAATCTCTTTTCTAAGACAACTCTTCTGTAGTTGAAAATCTCATTTAGCTTTTTTTCGATCATTAAGTTTTTTGAGATGGCCCCTAAAAAACCAAATGGTGGTTGATAGGTGATAATATCTTTCATATAAACCCCTTTTTCTATGGGGATAAGATGATGTTGATGATGCCACATGGCATATGGTCCTACCCTTTGTTCATCTATAAAAAATTCTTGCTCTTTTACTTGAGTAATTTCAGTAAGCCAATCCATTTTAATCCCCATCATTGGGCTAACCTTATAACCAATAATCATACCCGCGTACATTTTTTCAGGCAAATTCGGGGTGGTTATTTCAAAACCCATATAATCCGGCGTAATTTCTTTCAAATTGGCAGGAGACGAGATAAAATCCCATAATTCTTCTACCGTACGATTAAAGCGTTGCTCTTGAAAAAATTGATAAAAGGCCATTAGGAGTTTCTTAAAAGTTTTAACTCTTGAAGCAAGTTTTTTGCTTCTTCAAATTTTTGGTCACTTTCCTTTTTGTTAGTTTGAGCTAGATCAAACCATTGTTCTATTAGGCTTTTGATCTTCGCTTTTAACTTTTCCTCACGTGACAAATAAGACTTGTTTGCTTTCATGATGCTCAAAGAAATAGGTTTGTAAGTTAATTTAAGGTTCATTTTTTTTTGATTTAAAAAAACCGGCGGTTGGGGAGCCGCCGATTTTTCGTCCTAAAATCTATGTTAACTACTTATGAAAAAAAGGGTATTATAAAGCTAGGGGTAATAAAACTTTGTCTATCACATGGATCACACCATTACTACCGTGAACATTTACTTCTACAACATTAGCATTTCTTCCACCTGAAAGATCTTGCAGAGCAACTGCACCACCTGTAATTCTTACAATTGTATTTTGTCCACTCAACATTGGAATAACTTGGTTATTTACAAGTTGAGAACTAAACACTCTACCATTCGTAGCGTGGTAAGTTAGTACCGCTGAGATCTGATCTTCAGTTAAAGTTGGAATTACCGAAGCTATTTCTGCAAAAGCCGCATCAGTTGGAGCGAATACGGTGATGTTGTTTGCTGCTTTTATAGCCGCTGTAATATCTTCGTAGGCTGGATTTGACAACAAGCTAACCAAAACTGTAAATTGAGATGCATCGCCGTTATCTGCTAATGCTGCTGCAATATCTACAATATCTCCTGCTGGTGGTACCAACGTTCTGTCGATAACATGAATCACTCCGTTATCTTTTTCAATATCAACCGCTGTAATGGTACTCAATCCATTCACTAAAACTGAATTAGTTAAGTAACCTAAATAGATGTTTTCCTCATTTAACATTTTTGCAATACCACTTGCTGGTAATTGAGATGATAAAACTTTAGCACCTAATACGTGATATAATAATACTGGTGTTAAATCATCTTTAGTCAATCCATCTAATGAAGTAATTCCTGCTTTGACAAATGCTGCATTATCTGGAGCAAATACAGTGATATTATCTGTGGTAGAAACTGCATCTAACAATTCTGCTTTTCTAAGGGCAGCAGCTAAAACCGTGAAATCTTTATTGAATAAAACTACTTCTCCAATATTTCCTACGGCGGTTGTTACATAGGAAGGTAATAATACACCATCTACACCATGGATAACACCATTGATGGCAGCTACATCGGCAGCAATTACATTTGCGTTGTCAATTTTAACACCGCTTCCACTCACATCTACAGTTACAGATTCTCCAGGTAATAATGTTGGTACATCTCCATTACTTAATTCATTTGAGAAAACAGCTCCTCCTAAAATATGGTATGTTACAATTTCTTTTAAGATTCCGGTTGGAATATCATTGATGCTGTTTTTTCCTAAGGCAGCAAGTGTTGCATCAAAAGCAGCATTAGTTGGTGCAAAAACGGTTAAATCTGCTGTAGGATCGTTAGCAGCTGCTAATAGATCAGACATTTCTGGTAAACTCAAGATCTGAACTAAAGTTGAAAAGTTTGGATTTGATGCCGCAATTTGTACAATGGTTTGTGCTGCAAAATCGTCTGGAATCAAAACTTCATCAATAATATGGATCACACCATTTGAAGCTTTAATATCAGCATCGGTTACCATAGAAGATCCGTTCAGCGTAACAGAATTACCATTCACATCCACCAAAACGGTTTGTCCAGCTAGAGCCGTATTTACTTCTCCGTCTGTCAAATCTTTAGAATACACTTTTCCATTTACAACGTGGTATTGTAACAAGGCCGTTAATAAGGTTGGGTTACCTAATATATTGTTCAGTGTCGCTGGATCTATTTTAGCGAAAGCTGCATTTGTTGGTGCAAATACGGTGAACGGTCCTGTACCTGATAAATAGCTAGTAAGTCCGGCTGCCTGAACAGCACTTACAAGTGTACTTAATTCTGCATTGCCTTGGGCTACCTCTACAATGTTTTTCGATGGTTTGTCATCGTCGTCATCACAACTAGTTGTGAATAATAATAGTCCAACCATAAGGACAGAGAGAAATAATCTCCCGGATAATTTTAAGTGGTTTGAAATTGTTTTCATGTTTAACTTTTTTTAATTATTGTTCGACAAATATAAAAACTTTTTCTATATTTGTTCAACTTTTTAAATGTTTTTTTAAACAAAAAAAGTAAAATAATTTTTAAGCATTTGATTTTAAGCATTTTACACTCGTAAAAAAATAATTTATGACATATTCTATAGCAGAAGCAGAGAGATTAACAGGTATTAAAGCACATACTTTAAGGATTTGGGAAAAGCGATATGACTTTTTAGTACCCGAAAGAACAGATACGAATATTCGATTCTTTAGTGATGACCAGCTTAGGAAACTTATTAACGTGAGTATACTTATTCAAAACAAGCATAGAATTTCAACCATTGCCAGAATGGATGATGACGAAATCAATCAAACAGTTTCTGGAATTCTAACTTCTGATGATACGAGTCATGACGAAATCATCAAGGCACTTGTAATGAGTATGCTAAAACTAGATGAGGCCGAATTTAACAACATCTTTAACAGGCAAATTTTAAAACAAGGCTTGGTAAATACCATTCTCCATATTATTTATCCATTTTTAGAGCAGGTAGGCGTACTCTGGGGAACAAACAAAGTTTTACCCGCTCAAGAACATTTTACATCCAATTTAATAAGGCAGAAACTTATATCCGCTTTTGAGAGCTTACCTCAACCGGCGCCTGATGCACCAAAAATTGTTCTATTTCTTTTGGAAGATGAAAATCATGAAATTGCGCTATTGCTCGGTGCTTTTATTGCCAAAGATTTAGGTTGGAAAGTTTATTATTTGGGACAAAATGTTCCTTCTGAAGACATAGCTACCCTAGTAGACTATTTAAACCCCAGGTTGCTGATGACCATGTTCATTATTCCCAGACCTAAAAAAAGAGATGATTCCTTTTGTGAAATGCTGGTCGAAAAAAATATGACTTTACTATATGGTGGAAATCCAAAGAGTTTTCCATGTACAATGGCTTCAGAAAATTTTGTCGCCATAAAAAATCCCAATCATTTTATAGATTTTCTAAACCACAGTCTTGCTACAATGAAAGAAGTTTAGAATAAACGGTATAAAACTTGCAACTTTGCTCATTTTGTTTAATTTTGTCCTGCACATCATTAATCAAAATGAGTATAAAGACAACCTATTCGATCAAAGATCTAGAGCACCTAAGTGGGATCAAGGCACACACCATTAGAATTTGGGAACGCCGATACAATTTATTCGAACCTAATCGAACAGATACAAACATCCGCACTTACGATCAAAAAACGCTTCAAAAATTGCTCAATGTGGTACTTTTACTCGAAAACGGTTATAAAATTTCCAAGATCTCAGAAATCAAAGAAAGCGATTTATATAGTATTACCCGAGAATTACAACTCAAAAAACACTCGAGTACTTACGCCCTGGACACTTTAAAATTAGCGATGCTAAATTTTGATAGGGTACTTTTCGAACAAGTGTACAATCAGCTGCTTGAAAAACATGATTTTAGAGAGATTTTTGTAAATTACTTTATTCCTTTTCTCAATGAAATTGGGATGCTTTGGGTCACAAAGACGATTTCGCCTGCACACGAACACTTTATTTCAAATTTAATTAAGCAGAAACTTCTTACAAATATTGAAAGGGTACAACATATGCCTTCTCAGCAAAAAGCGACATGGGTTCTTTTTCTGCCGCTCAATGAAATTCATGAATTAGGGTTGATGTATATCCATTTTGAATTATTACTCAAAGGTTACAATTCTATTTACCTGGGTATGAGTACACCCATAGAAAACTTGTTAGATTTGCAAAGCGTTTATGACGATATTACATTTGTAAGCTATTTTACGGTAGAACCTACAGAAGATAAAATTCAGAATTATTTAGCCCATCTAAACGAATTCATTTTAGAACCGAGAAATGAAAAATTACATATACTGGGAAAAAATAGCGAGTTTATTAGTGATAAAGCGCTAAATACCAGTATGATTAAGCACAAGACCTTAAAACATTTCTTAGAAGTGATAGAGTAAAATTTTACGTATTTCTTTCCAATATTTTTTATTAACTTAACCCTATCCAAAGCAGAAGCTTATTTTTTTCGTTCAAAATTTGTTTTTGTTTAACTTTTTACTACTTTTGTTAAACATATGAAACGAACTATCGCTATTGTCGGATCCGGATTCTCCTCTATCGCAGCAGCATGCTACATGGCAAAAGCTGGGTATGAAGTGACTGTCTATGAGAAAAATAAAGATCTGGGTGGGAGAGCCAGACATTTTACCCATGAAGGATTTACCTTTGATATGGGTCCAACTTGGTACTGGATGCCAGATGTTTTTGAACGTTTTTTTGGAGATTTTAATAAAAAACCATCAGATTATTACGAACTAGAAAGGCTTTCACCCGGTTATCGTGTTTATTTTGGTCAAAACGATTTTATAGATGTTGCAGCCAACATTAAACATATCATCTCAACATTTGAAGCAATAGAACCGGGAGCAGGACGTGAATTAGAAAAATTTATTGATAAAGCTGGGAAGAATTATGATGTTGCCATCAAAAACCTAGTATATAAACCCGGCCTTAGCCCCTTAGAGCTGGTATCGAAAGAAACTATTACAGAACTTAAACAATTTTACCTCACCATTAGTGATTATGTAAAAAAACATTTCAAAGACACTAGATTACAGCAAATTCTTGAGTTTCCTGTTCTCTTTTTAGGTGCTAAACCCAGTAATACTCCTCTTTTCTACAGTTTTATGAATTATGCTGATTTGTTTTTGGGAACATGGTACGCAAAAGGCGGAATGGCTTCTGTAGTTAAAGGAATGGTAGACTTGGCCATTGAACTCGGTGTTACTTTTAAAACAGATGCGAATATTTCAGCCATCAATGTGGATGAATCGGGAGCAGTATCTAGTATATATGTAAATAAAGAAATAATTCCGGTAGAAAGATTAATTTCAGGTGCCGATTACAAACATTCTGAAAGTTTATTACCCGAAGAGTTTAGAGCTTACAGTGATTCGTTTTGGAACAAAAAAATTATGGCTCCTTCCTCACTGTTGTTTTATGTTGGTTTTGACAAAAAGTTAGACAACGTCCTACACCATACCTTATTTTTTGACACTTCTTTTGAAAAACATGCTAAAGAGATATATGATAATCCTGCTTGGCCTAAAGAACCCCTTTTCTACGCTAGTTTTCCGAGTATGACCGATGAAACCGTTGCACCAGTTGGAAAAGAAGCCGCTATATTTTTAATTCCCCTTGCCCCCGATTTAGAAGATACAGAAGAACTAAGAGAAAAATATTTTCAAATCATTTTAACAAGATTAGAGAAATTAACCAACCAAACCTTATCTAATAAAATTCTCTTTAAAAAATCTTATTGTGTACAAGATTTTAAAGATGATTACAACTCATTTAAAGGCAATGCTTATGGCATGGCTAACACCCTTTTTCAAACCGCTTTTTTACGTCCAAAATTGAAAAGTAAAAAAGTGAAGAACTTATATTTTACCGGTCAACTTACTGTACCAGGACCGGGCGTACCCCCTTCCTTAATTTCAGGAAAATTAGTCTCAGAAATTGTCGTCAAACAAAACACTTTACATCATGAACCAGTTATTTAGCGATGTCGCTTATTTATGCAGCCAGTCTGTAACTTCAAATTACAGCACCTCTTTTAGCTTGGCAGTTAAAATGCTCTCGCCTAAAATTCAAAAACCGATCCATGCCATCTATGGTTTCGTTAGATTTGCCGATGAAATTGTGGACACTTTTCATGAAACGGATCAGGAATTATTGCTCAACGAATTCGAAAGGGACCTTAATAATGCCATTGAGCGTAAAATAAGCTTAAATCCAATTCTTCATTCTTTCCAAGAAGTCTATCATCAATACAACATTGACCGGGAAATGGTCGATGCCTTTTTGCACAGTATGCGCTTGGATTTACATCAAAAAAATTACAATTCTATGCAAGATTATAATGAATACATCTATGGATCTGCAGATGTGGTTGGGTTGATGTGTTTAAAAGTTTTTGTTAATGGTGATCAGGCTACGTATAATGATTTAAAAGATGAAGCAATGCGATTGGGCAGTGCATTTCAAAAAGTGAACTTTTTGCGCGATTTAAAGCAAGATTCTGATGAATTAAACAGAATTTATTTTCCGCATTTACAAGGTTCAGGATTAAACATAGAGACGAAAAAACAGATCATCGAAGAAATAGAAGAAGATTTTAGAATTGCCTATCAAGGTATAAAAAAATTACCTATCGAAGCGAAATTTGGCGTTTATACAGCCTTTATTTATTACCAGAAATTGCTGCATAAATTACAGAAAACAAATGCGGAAGAAATAAAAACCAAAAGAATTAGAATTAACAATCCTACCAAAATTAAACTTTTGCTTTCTTCTTATGTTAATTATAAATTAGATCTTATTTGATGATTAAAAAGTTTTTATTTTTTGTCTTTTTAGGACTATTAAATGTTCATGCACAACAGAATTTAGCATTTGTAAGAAATGAATTTCATAAGAATACAGAACAGTCATTAAAAAACATCTTAAACCTAACATTAACAGAAGGTGCTGAATACAACCAAATACTAGCCTATGTTGGTGCAAGTAATGCAAAAATGGCTTCTTACGTATCATCTCCGATAAGTAAATTAAAATATTTCAACAAAGGCAAAGCAAAATTAAATGAAAGTCTTTCGAACATTAAAACCGTAGAAAGTACATACTTAAGATTGCTCATTCAATTAAATGCACCTTCCTTTTTAAACTACAACGATTTTATTGAAGAAGATTTGAGCTTTTTCGAGGAGCATATCAAAACAGATCCTCTACCCAATAGTTTTAAAAAGGAAATGGTTGATAATTTAAAAGCAGGAAACACAAAAAGTGATTTGAACTCAAGACTCAATAATATTAAGTTTTAGAAATCTCTCTATTTAATGACTCTTTATTTAATGAATAAGTATCTTTGTATTGCACGCAAGCATTTAATTTAAACCAACAACTTATGACACTTTTAATTACCATTTTAATCACTTTTTTCTTGATGGAGGGAGTAGCTTGGGGTTTGCATAAATACGTCATGCATGGATTTTTTTGGAATCTACATGAAGATCATCACATAAGAACAAACCACGACTCTTTCTTTGAACGCAATGACACGTTTTTTATATTTTTCTCTATTCTTTCCATTGGTTCGTTTCTGATCTGGAAATTTTACGACTCATCAGTTTTTTTAGGCGTAGGAATTGGAATTTGTATTTATGGTGTAGTCTATTTTATTATCCATGATCTTTTTATTCATCAACGAATCAAAATATGGAGGAATACAAAAAACCCCTATTTACGCGCCATTAGACGAGCGCATAAAATGCATCATAAACATACAGGAAAATATGATGGCGAATGTTTTGGAATGCTATGGGTACCATTTAAATATTACGAATCTGAATTCAAGGCCTAATGTCGCTTTATTTTTGGATCAATCTTCTGTCGATTTCGGTTCCTTTTCTGGTCACCTTTCATCCCAGAATCAAGCTACACCATTATTGGAAAAGTTTGTTTTCGGCGATAGCTGTGAGTATGATTCCATTCATCATTTGGGACATTTATTTCACCAAGCAACAATATTGGGGCTTTAACCCTGATTATTTATCTCAAATCTACATTTTAGGACTTCCGGTAGAAGAATGGCTTTTCTTTATTTGCATCCCATATGCCTGTGTTTTTACGCATGAATCTATTTTGGCGTTCAACAGAAATATTTCCCTAAATGAAAAAACAACAAAATTAATCACATTTGGATTACTATTTTTTTTCATGGTGATGCTAATCCTGCATTATGATAAAGCCTATACTGCCGTAGATATGATTTTCGGCATCATCATTTTATCTATAGTCTATATCACTAATCTAAAATTACTGTCCTCTTATTACATCACTTTTTTAGTCATGTTGATTCCATTTTTTATTGTGAACGGCGTACTAACAGGTACCGGCATAAATGAAGAGGTGGTTTGGTACAATAACGACGAAAACCTTGGAATTAGAATATTAACAATCCCTGTAGAAGATATAGCCTATGCTTTTTCTTTACTTCTGCTCAACTTATTGCTATTTAAAAAATTCAAACAGTACGACGTGTAATTTTTAGTCTTAATTGCATATTAATTAGAAAAATAAAACATCAAAATGGATCATAAACTAAAGTTGTTTATAAGTTTCTTTATCATTTCCCTAACGACTTTATTCGCGCAGGATAAAATGACTTTGAGTGGAACAATTACTGATGCGCTCAATAATGAAACCTTAATTGGAGTAACCATTATTATTCCGGAATTAGGTACTGGTACAACAACGAATGAATACGGCTTCTATTCCATATCCATACCCGAAGGTGAGTATACCATAGAAATTAGCTACATAGGGTTCGACCCCATATCTGAAACTATATTGCTCAATGAAAATATTAGAAAGAATTTTGCTCTTAATGAATCTAGTCAGCAACTCGATGAAATTGTACTTACAGATCAAACGGTAAAAGCAGAGATTCGAAGACCCGAAATGAGTGTCAATAAACTTTCGATCAAAGAAATTAAAGAAATGCCCGTGATTTTAGGAGAAGCTGATATCCTTAAAAGTATCATTACACTTCCAGGTGTTACAAATGCCGGAGAAGGTCAATCTGGATTTAATGTTCGTGGTGGTGGTGCAGACCAGAACCTGATACTTTTAGATGAAGCGACCATTTTTAATTCGTCGCATTTATTTGGCTTTTTCTCAGTTTTTAACCCAGATGCGATAAAAGATCTCAAATTATACAAAGGAGGAATACCTGCCCGATATGGAGGAAGATTATCTTCTGTATTAGACATTTACCAAAAAGAAGGTAATAGCAACGGATTTCATATGAATGGCGGTATAGGAATTATTTCTAGTCGCTTACTGGCCGAGGGGCCAATCGTAAAAGATAGAGGATCATTCTTAGTCGCCGGAAGGGCTTCATATGCGCATCTTTTTCTGAAACTTACAGACAATCCAAACTCGGCCTACTTTTATGATCTCAATACCAAATTAAGTTATAGACTAAATGACAACAATAGCGTATTTATATCAGGATATTTTGGAAGGGATGTTTTTGATATCAACCAAAGCTTTCAAAATACCTACGGCAATGCCGTGGTCAATTTGAGGTGGAATCACCTTTTCACTGATAAATTATTCTCGAATATGTCTTTTATTTATTCGGATTACTATTACGGACTTACGCTTGATTTTGTCGGATTTAACTGGGATAGTGGCATCAAAAATTACAACTTTAAATATGATTTTAAGCACTATTTAAACGATAAAATGAAACTTACCTATGGTTTAAATTCCATTTATTACGATTTCAATCCCGGTAAAATAGAACCAAATAGTCCCAATTCTGGTATAAATCCTGATCAGTTAGACAAGAAATATGCGTTTGAACCTGCTTTTTATATAGATGCGGAGCAACAAATATCTTCCAAACTTTCAGTTTCTTACGGACTGCGTTTTAGCATGTTCTATCGTCTAGGTGAACAGAATATAAATGTGTACGAAAATGACCATGCGGTACTTTTTAATCCAGAATTCCAGATCTATGAAAAAGCAACTCCAATCGGTCAGGAATTTTATGATAAGAATGAGGTGATTGCAAACTTCAATAATTTTGAGCCTCGTCTCGCAGTTTCATATGCTATAAATGATAATCAATCTGTGAAAGCGAGTTATAACAGAATGAGTCAATATTTACATCTAATTTCTAATACCCAATCACCTACCCCATTAGATGTATGGGCTCCTGCTGATGATTTCTTAAAACCAGAAATTTTAGACCAGTTTGCCTTGGGTTATTTTCAAAATTTTAAAAATGATGTTTTCAGTTTAGAAGTGGAAACATTTTATAAAGAAATTCAAAACCGCTTGGATTATATAGATGGTGCCAACTTAATTGCCAATAATGCGATAGAAGAAGTGGTTTTAAATGGAGAAGCGCGCGCATATGGTTTAGAAGTATTATTTCGAAAAAACATAGGAAAACTGAACGGTTGGCTATCTTACACCCTTTCGAGATCAGAACAAAGAGTAGAAGGAAGAACTCCCGAAGAAACAGGTATTAACAATGGTGATTGGTACCGAACAGGTTATGATAAGTTACATGATTTATCCATGGTAGGTAATTATAGATTGAACCAAAAATGGAATTTTAGTGCAAACTTTGCTTTACAATCTGGTCAACCTGTCACCTATCCAAATGGTCAATACCAATACCAAGGAATTTCGGTTCCCAGTTTTGGTGCGCGAAATGCAGATAATTTACCCATTTATCACCACCTGGATATTTCTGCAACTCTGACACCCAAAAAAAATCTTCAAAGAAATTGGCAAGCTGAATGGGTCTTTGGAATTTACAATGTTTATAATAGGAGAAATGCAGCTTCGATTACATTTAGACAAAATCAAGAAACAGGAGCCAATGAAGCACTTCGTTTATCGATTTTTGGAATAGTCCCAAGTGTTACTTATAATTTTAAATTTTAGTTATGAAACCTCTATCTTATATAAAAATCTTAGCTATAAGTCTGTTTTTGATCAGCTGTGAAGATGTAATTGACGTCGATTTAAATACAGCACCACCAAAACTCGTTGTTGAGGCCTCTATTGAATGGCTCAGGGGGACCTCAGGTTCAAATCAGGTGATTAGATTATCAACAACTACTGATTACTATGCAACCGATATACCACCGGTCACCGGGGCAACTGTTTCTATTGAAAATTCAAAAAATGAAGTATTCGATTTTCAAGAAAACGGCTCGACGGGAGAATATATTTGTAACAATTTTGTGCCAGAACTTTTTGAAACATATACGCTCTTTATAGAATATAACGGCGAATCTTTTACAGCAGAAGAAACACTTTTACCAGTTCCAGAAATCACTCGAGTGGAACAAGTAAACGACGGAGGTTTTTCGGGTGAAGATATTGAAGTAAAATTCTTTTTTGATGATTTTAAAGATGTATCAAATTTTTATCTGAGTTCTGTTCAATCTCCTTATGTTGTTTTTCCTGAATACAGCGTTTCTAGTGATGAGTTTTTTGAAAACAACGAAATGTTCTCTCTTTATTTTAGTGAAGATATTGAAGCAGGTGATAAGCTGGATTTTGTATTAGGTGGAATTTCTGAAACCTATTTTAATTATATGAACATACTTCTTAGTCAAGGAGGCGACAGCGGTGGGGGCCCATTTCAAACTCCATCTTCAACAGTGAGAGGAAATATTATAAACCAGTCGAACTTTGATAATTTTGCCCTTGGTTTTTTTAGATTGAGTGAAACAGACGAGGAAGTTTATATTGTTCAATAACTCTTTTACCAAAATAGTTGTCTTTAAAAACCCATTTATAAAAAATAAAATAAGTGCATTATCTTTACATCATCTAAACTGATAAAATGAAAAAGAAGTTTACCATTGCACTTGTTCAAATAGGACTTAACGGCACACCAGAAAAGAACCTTGAAAAATCTTTAGATTGGGTGAGAAAAGCGGCTTCCAAAGGAGCTCAGGTTATTTGCTTACCTGAACTTTACAGCTCTTTTTACTTTTGCCAAAAAGAAGATACAGCCTACTTTTCTTTTGCGGAAGAATTATACACCACATCTTACAAAGCTTTTTCTGCTTTAGCAAAAGAATTACAAGTAGTGATTATTGTACCTTTTTTTGAAAAAAGAGCTATGGGACTATATCACAACACTGCTTATATCATAGATTCAGATGGCTCGGAAGCAGGTCTGTACAGAAAAATGCATATTCCGGATGACCCCTTGTTTTACGAAAAATTCTATTTTACTCCAGGAGATATTGGTTTTAAAGCTTTTCAGACAAAATATGGTAAAATTGGAACACTCATCTGTTGGGACCAATGGTATCCAGAGGGCGCCAGACTGACCGCTTTACAGGGAGCTGAAGTTCTCTTTTACCCTACGGCCATCGGTTGGCATCCATCAGAAAAGGCAGAACATGGAAAGAAGCAATTTGATGCATGGCAAACGGTTCAAAGAGGTCACGCTGTCGCAAATGGTATTTTTGTCGCTGCTGTAAACCGCGTCGGATTTGAGCAACCTATAAAAGAATTGGACGGACTTGAATTTTGGGGTTCTTCCTTTATTGCGGGACCACAGGGAGAAATTATCGCTCAGGCTTCTACAGATAAAGAAGAGATTTTAATGGCTGAAATTGATCGAGAACTGATGGAGGATGTTCGCCAGAATTGGCCTTTTTTACGAGATAGACGCATAGACGCTTATGGAGAAATAACCAAAAGATATATCGATTGATGAGCCTCTTTAGATTACCTGCCGAATTCGAAAAACAAGAAGCTGTATTACTTTCATTCCCGTTTCTAGGAAATGATTGGCCTGGGAAATTTGGAGCGATTCAATGGGAATTTACAGAGTTCATCAGAAAGGTTTCCTATTACGAAAAGATCTTACTGATTGTAAAATCTGAAGAGCATGGCAAAAAGGTAAAAGCAATGCTCAATCTGGCTCATGCCGATCTCGAAAATATAGAATTTATTCCGCTAAAAACGAATCGTTCATGGATGCGCGATTCAGGTCCTGTTACTGTAAAAACAATTGATGGTAAAAGAATTGCTTTACAGTTTTCTTTTACCGGGTGGGCAAAATATCCAAATCATAGGTTAGATCAAAAGATTCCCCAAAAAGTTGCTGAAACACTAAAAATTCCTGTTCAAAAAGCTACTTATAAAGAAAAACATGTGGTGCTGGAAGGTGGGGCAATCGATGTAAATGGAAAAGGAACCATGCTGACAACAAAAGAATGTTTGCTACATCCCACGATACAAATAAGAAACCAAGGATTTGAACAAAAGGATTATGAGGCAGTTTTTCAGGAATATTTCGGTATCACAAACACCATTTGGCTAAATGAAGGGATTGTTGGCGACGATACCCATGGCCATGTTGATGATATTTGCCGATTTGTAAACCCAACGACTGTAATAGCTTGTGAAGAGAAAAACACCAAAGACAAAAACCATAAAAAACTGGCAGAAAATTTAGAAATTCTCGCTGGTTCAACACTGGAAAATGGCAAAAATATTGAAGTTGTTAAAATGCCAATGCCCTCGCCTATATATTTTGATCAAATGAGATTACCTGCAAGTTATGTCAATTTTTTAATTGGGAATGGATTTGTTTTAGCACCTACTTTCAATGATAAAAATGATTATCAAGCTTTGGGAATACTGAATGAACTTTTTCCAAAAAGAGAAGTGATTGGTATCAACGCAATTCATTTGGTATGGGGATTAGGTACGCTACACTGCTTGAGTCATGAAATTCCTGCTTAACTGTTTAAAAATGAATTATAGAAGACTTGGAAAAACAAATTTTAATGTCTCTGAAATTTCGCTAGGCACTTGGCAAGTAGGCGGAAAATGGGGTTCTGGTTTTAATCAGAAAAATGCCGAGACGATTTTAGAACAAGCCATTGAAAGTGGTGTAAATTTTATAGACACGGCTGATGTCTATGAATCTGGATTAAGCGAAGCTGCAGTAGGTAAAGTAGTGCGAAGACATAAGAAAAAAATATTTGTTGCCACAAAATGTGGTAGACAAATCAACCCTCATATAAACACAAACTACCAACCCAAAGTACTTCGAAAATTTGTTGAAGACAGCCTGAGAAATACAGGTTTAGAATGCCTTGACTTAATTCAGTTGCATTGTCCGCCTACCGAGGTGTATTACCGCCCCGAAATATTTGAACTTTTTAGTCGATTAAAAGAAGAAGGTAAGATCAAAAACCTGGGTATAAGTGTAGAAAAAATTGAAGAGGCTCTCAAGGGAATCGAATATGACAATGTAACAACCGTTCAGATCATTTTTAACCTATTTAGACAAAGACCTTCGGAATTATTTTTTCATGAAGCCATGAAAAAAGATATTGGTATCATTGTGCGAGTTCCTTTGGCAAGTGGATTACTTACCGGGAAGTTTGATGAAAAATCGACATTTGAAAAGGAGGATCATCGATTCTTCAATCGAGAAGGGGCCGGATTTGACAAAGGTGAAACTTTTTCTGGCGTACCTTATGATATCGGTTTGGAGGCAGTAGACAAATTAAAGAGAATTTTTCCTGATCAAAATTTAGCCCCTATCGCTTTGCGATGGATCTTAGATTATCCTCAGGTGGGATGCATTATTCCAGGCGTTTCAAGAGTTGATCAATTAAGTTCAAATATGCTTGCATCAGCTAAACCATCCTTATCTTTAGAAGAAAGAAAAACAATGAATCAGATTTACGATGAAAATATCAAAAGACATGTACACCAGTTGTGGTAATCTCAAAACTCATTCATAAAAAATATGGGGATGAATAAATTGGTAATTGTGTACTGATTTTATTTTTGCATTACTTACCTTTTTCCATTCGAAAGAATTTCCTTCCTCAAAAACCGGCAGCTCGTTTCTGTACTCATTTATCAACTTACCGTAATATTCGCGTTTGCTCGGGTGAGCATCAGCACATGCATTATAAACATTGCCCCACAAATCATGAAAGATCAATTGTTTTATAATGGCAATACAATCTTCTCTGTGGATCATATTGACGAAATTTTCAGGGTCTCTTATCACCTTACCGTTTCTAAAAAAATTCCCAGGATGTCGATCTTCAGAAATTAAGCCTGCCAATCGAAGAATGGTTGTATTGAATTGATTACTTGAATTTAATAATCTTTCAATTTTAGCCAAAGGCGTATCCAAAACGGGAGTACTTTCAGTAACCCAATCATTAGGCAACGGATAAACTGAAGTCGAACTTATGAATAAAACCTTAGAAATATTGGAATGATCGATCTGTTCTTTTAAATACGTAAAACCTTGAATATTTTTAGAAGTTATGGCAATAATTAGGATTTCACAGACTAAAAAGTTTGACAAATCAGAAATCTCATCATCCATTTTTATGAGATAGGGCTTAATTCCCACTTCGCTAAATCTTTTGAGTTTTTCTTTTGAAGTTGTAGAGCCCTTTATCTCAAAACCTTGTTTCAATAATTCTTTTGCTAAAGGTTCCCCCAACCAACCGCATCCCAAAATACTTATTGTTCTAGTTTCTTTCAAGCCCATTTTTGTATGTTTCAATTGCCCTTATCCTTGCCATTTTATGCTCAACCATGGGCTGAGGGTATTTAAAAGTGTTCAACTCTGGCACCCACTTCTGGATATAGGTTAAATCCTTATCAAACTTTTTAACTTGTTCCGAAGGGTTAAACACTCTAAAATATGGTGCTGCATCACAACCAGTACCTGCTGCCCATTGCCAATTACCATTGTTCGATGCCAGTTCATAGTCTAACAATTTCTGGGCAAAATAAGCTTCTCCCCACTTCCAATCGATCAGTAAATGTTTACATAAAAAACTGGCGACAACCATACGCGCCCTATTATGCATAAATCCTGTTGCATTTAGTTCTCTCATTCCGGCATCTACCATTGGATAGCCCGTTTCTCCATTACACCATTTTTCAAATTCATCTCGCCTATTTCTCCAAGAAATTCCGTCGTATTGTGGCTTGAAATTTTCTGTAACAACCCTCGGGAAATGATACAAAATTTGCATAAAAAATTCTCGCCAGATCAATTCACTAAAATAAACAGCATCTTCACTTCGAAGGTTTAAAATAACTTGCCTAATACTAATAGTCCCAAATCTAAGATGCGGACCAATTCGGGTAGTCGATATCGATGGAAAATCTCGCTGACCTGCATAATTACTGATTTGATCCTGCCGAAATGACGGTACTTTAATCTTCGATGGCTCAAATCCAATCTCATCTAAAGTAGGAAATCGTTCATTTATTTGAGCATAATTTTTAAGGCTCGAAGAGTTATAAGATTTTATTCCTGACGTCTCAAAATGTGACAACCACTTGTTTTTATAAGGTGTAAAAACAGTATATGGTTTGCCATCGGCTTTAAGAACTTCATTTTTTTCAAAGATCACTTGATCTTTAAAAAAATGCATTTGAATACCTTTTTCTAAAAGAAGTTCTTTTACTTGATGGTCACGTTTTAAAGCATATGGTTCATAATCGGTATTTGTAAAAACCTCGTCAATATGAAAGGTTTTGATTAAACTTTCCCAAACATCAAATGGCTCTCCTTTTTTAACCAATAAACTACTTCCAAAGTTCTTTAAAGTTTGATCCAACGTGAGTAGTTTTTCATAAAGAAAACTAACCCTCGCATCATTTTTAGGCAATTCGCTTAAAATATGTGAATCGAAAATAAAAAGGGGGATAACATTTTTCCCACTATTTAATGCCTTAAAGAGTCCGTGATTATCTTCTAATCGTAAATCTCTTCTGAACCAAAAAACTGAAAATACTTCTTTCATACTTCTATTGCTCAGCTATTCTTTTCGCCATTGTTTTAAAAATGATTTCATGGAATGGAAGAACGCTGTACCAATACAACCTTCCCCATAATCCTTTAGGTCTAAAAGTGGCTGTTTGATGTAAAACATCATCTTGAATTTTGAATTCGAGCCAGGCTTCACCGGGTAATTTCATTTCAGCGAAAAGTAAAAGTCTCCCTTTCTCCTTATCGGCCTCTAAAACACGCCAAAAATCGATGGCATCTCCCGTTGAGAGTTCGTTTTTATGTGTCCGTCCTCTTCTTAAACCAACTCCACCAACCATTTTGTCCATAATTCCTCTTATTTCCCACAGCCAATCTCCAAAGTACCAACCTGTTTCGCCTCCAATACTCCAAATATTTTCCAACACCTTTTCTCTGTTTTTTATGGGAAATTCTCTGTGATCTATAAAAACACCATGTTCCGGCACAACAGAAAAATCGCCAATTTTATCGTGCATTAAGCCACTCACCCATGCGTCCTTCCAACTTGAGGCAATTTTATTCTCACCAATTTTATGTACGGTCCTTTTCAAGGCTTCTTCATATGGAATTGGATCTATATGAAGAATTTTGGCCAAATCATTATTTCTACAAACTACTTCTACTTTCATACTACTTACCAAAGCTGAGGCCAATTTATATGAGGTAGAAGTAACAAAATACAACCAATAGGAGGATAATTTTGGTGTCATTACCGGCACCGTAAATATAGCTCGCTTTAATCCTCTGACCTTTGCGTATCCGAGCAACATCTCTTTATAAGTTAAGATATCCGGCCCTCCAATGTCAAAATTTTTATCATAGGTTTCTTCGCAAAACAATGAACTGGTTAGAAATTTAATCACATCAACAATACCGATGGGTTGACATCTGGTATTAAGCCATTTCGGGGTAACCATAACCGGCAATTTTTCTACCAGATCTCTGATAATTTCAAATGAGGCACTACCCGAGCCGATAATAATACCTGCCCTCAGGGTAGTAAGGTGGAAATTTCCCTTTTGAAGAATCTGTTCAACCGCTTTTCGAGAACTCAAATGTTTGGATAATACTTCTTCATTTACCATCCCACTGAGGTATATAACCTGCTGTAAGCTCATTGTTTTAGTAACTTCAACAAAATTATTCGCACAGAGTTGTTCCAAAGACGCGTAATCTTCAGAGGCCGACATCGAGTGCAATAAATAATAAGCCGCATCTGCCTTTTCTGGCAAATTGATTAAGCTTTCCTTTTGGAGAAAATCTACTTCAACAACTTCAATTTTATCGAGTAGATTCTTAGCCGCATGAAAGCGCTGCTTGTCTCGAACACAACAAATCACCTCATGACCTTGTTGAATTAACTCTGGTAATAATCTTTGCCCAATATACCCAGTTGCGCCGGTGAGAAGTACTTTCATACGTTTAATTATCAAATGTAAAAATACGAAATAATAAGCACTCCCTTTTTGAGTTTAGAAGTGTATATTTTCTATTATATTGTGAATAAAATACGCTTGAATTTGTCCTATTCTACCCTAAAAACAACGATCAAAAAGCTAAATTATAATTATCTTAGCGATTTCGAATTTCTCGCTTAACACATAGTATTTGCTGGAATTACATTATCCATTCATGAAAAATTACAAACCCAAGAACCGCTTAAGTGCTCAAGCCTACATTGATGGTATTTTAAAAGGAGATCGTGTTATTCTTTCAAGAGCCATTACAGTTATTGAGAGTCAGTTAGAAAGCGATAAAAATTTAGCTAAAGAAATTATTCAAGGTATCCTACCTGCTTCAGGAAAATCGATCAGAATTGGTATTACCGGAGTTCCTGGCGTCGGTAAAAGTACCTTTATCGAAGCGTTTGGCAAGCATATTATTTCTGAGGGACATCAAGTTGCGATTCTTTCTATAGACCCAAGTAGTCAAAGGTCTAAAGGGAGCATTTTAGGCGATAAAACGCGGATGGAAGAATTAGCCAATAGGGAGGAGGCATACATAAGACCATCGGCTTCTGGGGATACACTCGGCGGAGTGGCTAATAAAACCGGTGAAACCATGCTATTGTGTGAAGCAGCAGGCTATGATGTGATTCTTATTGAAACCGTTGGGGTTGGCCAATCTGAAACGGCGGTTCATGGAATGACCGATTTCTTTTTATTATTGATGCTCGCTGGTGCCGGAGATGAATTACAGGGTATTAAAAAAGGAATTATGGAAATGGCTGATATGGTCGTGATTAATAAGGCAGATGGTGAAAATATTAAGATGAGTGAAATGGCCAAACTTCAATACCAAAATGCACTGCATATCTTTCCACAATCTGAATCAGGTTGGACTCCAGTTGTAAGTACCGCATCTGCCATAAAAAATATTGGAATAGAAACCGTTTGGAACGAAATAAAAAAGTTTAAAAAAGTGGTAGATGAAAACGGCTACTTCGAAAAAAACAGAAACTATCAAAAAATTCAGTGGATGTATAATAATATTAATGAAGAGCTCAAAAGTCTTTTCTACAAATCACCACACATAGTACAACATCTTTCTAAACTGGAAAAAGATATTTTATCCTCAAAAATTTCACCTGTGAAGGCATCGCAAAAGATCATCGAAGAATTCAAAAATTCTTTATAGGAATAAAAAAACCCTGCTTTGAAAAAAAAGCAGGGTTTCTGTATTAAACTGTAAAACTATTATTCTTGTTCTAGGTATTTTTGCATGATAGAAATAGCTGCCTCAGAAATTACGGTACCTGGTCCGAAAATTGCAGCGACCTTTCTTTCGAGCAAATAATCGTAATCTTGAGCAGGAATTACACCACCTGCAAAAACCATGATATCAGGTCTTCCTAATTTTTCCAACTCATTGATCAATTGTGGAATGAGTGTTTTGTGTCCTGCGGCCAAACTCGATGCCCCTATAAAATGAACATCATTTTCAATCGCCTGTTTGGCTACTTCTTCCGGGGTTTGGAACAATGAGCCCATATCCACATCAAAACCGAGATCAGCAAAACTGGATGCAACTACCTTTGCCCCTCTGTCATGTCCATCCTGTCCCATTTTTGCAATCATCACCCTTGGTCTTCTACCTTCTATTTCCGCAAACTTATCTGTCATTTTTTGCGCTTTGGCAAATAGATCATCGTTACTTACTTCCTTACTATACACACCACTAATCAATTTAGTATCTGCTTTATGTCTTCCAAAATGAACTTCTAAAGCATCTGATATTTCTCCTAAAGTAGCAAAATTTTCTGCCGCCTCAACAGCCAATGCCAACAAATTACATTTTCCTGTTTCTGCACATTTAGAGAGTGCAGCTAATTTGGTGTCAACTATACTTTGATCTCTATTCGCTTTTAACTTTTTCAATCGTTCGATTTGAGAATTTCTCACTACTGTATTGTCGACCTCCAAAATCTCAATTTCTGATTTTTCTTTCGTTTGGAATTTGTTCACTCCAACCAAAATATCCTGACCAGAATCTAAACGGGCTTGCTTTCGGGCAGAAGCTTCTTCGATCCTCATTTTTGGAACTCCGGTTTCAATAGCTTTAGCCATTCCTCCTAATTCTTCAACTTCTTCAATTAATTTCCAGGCTTTTTTTGCGATTTCCTGGGTTAAGTATTCTACGTAAAAACTCCCTGCCCAAGGGTCTACCGCCTTGGTCATTTGTGTTTCATCCTGAATAAAAATTTGCGTATTTCTGGCAATTCTCGCAGAAAAATCAGTGGGCAAAGCAATTGCTTCATCCAATGCATTGGTATGCAAAGATTGCGTTCCTCCTAATCCCGCTGCCATAGCTTCTATACATGTTCTAGCCACATTATTAAAAGGGTCTTGCTCACTTAAACTCCATCCGGATGTCTGGCTGTGTGTGCGCAAAGCCATCGACTTTGGGTTTTGCGGATTGAATGATTTTATGATTTTTGCCCAGAGCATACGCGCAGCACGCATTTTAGCAATTTCCATAAAATGATTCATCCCAACTGCCCAGAAAAATGACAATCTAGGTGCAAATTCATCAATTTTTAATCCTGACTTTAATCCTGTTCTGATGTATTCCAAACCATCGGCCAATGTATAAGCCAATTCAATATCTGCTGTTGCCCCAGCCTCTTGCATGTGGTATCCACTAATAGAAATTGAATTGAACTTAGGCATATTTTTAGTCGTGTAATCAAAAATATCACCTATAATGCGCATAGAAGGCAATGGCGGATAAATGTACGTATTACGGACCATGAACTCTTTCAAAATATCATTTTGAATGGTTCCGCTCAATTGGTCTAAAGCTACACCCTGTTTTCTCGCCGCAGCTATATAAAAAGCCATAATAGGTAAAACAGCGCCATTCATGGTCATTGAAACCGACATTTTATCCAATGGAATTTGATCGAATAAAATTTCCATATCCAGAATTGAATCAATGGCAACACCTGCTTTACCTACATCGCCGGTAACTCTTGGGTGATCTGAATCATATCCTCTATGCGTTGCCAAATCAAAGGCAACTGATAATCCTTTCTGACCTGCTGCTAAATTCCTTCTGTAAAATGCATTCGATTCTTCTGCAGTGGAAAAACCTGCATATTGACGAATTGTCCATGGACGCGTTACATACATTGTGCTGTAGGGTCCTCTTAAAAAAGGTGGTAAACCTGCAGCAAACTTTAGGTGTTCTGCATCTTTTATATCTTCTTTTGAAAATCGTTTTTTGACCGGAATTCCTTCTGGAGTGTTCCAAACCTCATTCTCTGCAACTACTTTTTGACCCTTTGTCGCAGAATTCAATTTTATATCTGAAAAATCTGGTTTCATGTGTTCTTGTTTATTGTTTTTCAATTGTCACATGGAATCGCAAAAGCGATTTCATATCCTTAGGCTTTTACTATTTTTTGTATTTCTTTTTGAATATCAGATAAAGTAACAATGACATCTGATCTCAAGTTTATGCAACCATTTAATCCAGCCTGGCTTAACTCCTCCAAATTTGTGGGAGCTCCTGCCAATAACAAAATTTTTTCCTTGTTTAATTTTCTGAAATTTTTTACAAACTCGAGGGCGGTTTCATCGTAATCTTGGTCTGAACTACATATTACAACGACATGAGCATCTGATTTCGCTGCTGCTATAGCACCTGACTCGAAATTGTCAAAACTTTTTTCTTGCAACACATTAAATCCGCTCACTCCAAGAAAATCATAGGCAAATCCCGCTCTCGCCTTGCGCATTGTTAAATTACCATAACTGATCAATTCTACGACAGGACGAATTCCTGTTTTTTCAATAAGATCTTCTGTTCTTTTTCTGATAGCTTCAATTTCTAAAGAAGCTCTTCTGGGTTGAAGTACTTTTGTGTTTTCAGTCTCAGTTTTGCCATTCAAAATATTGGCCGAAATGCTCTCCATTAAATTTGGATATTTATTGATTCCTACCATAGGCAATCTCCTCTGACTAATCAATTTTAGTTTTTGCAAGCGAATTTCTGCAATTTGTTGTTGAATCAATTCACTTTCAAAAGCCGCATAAAAGCCTCCATTTTCTTCAATAAACTTGAATAATTCTAAAGCCTTTTCTGCAATCTTCCCAGTTACTTCTTCGATATAAAATGATCCGTCTACCGGGTTTGCTACTTTTCCAAAGTAAGATTCTTCTCTTAGTATTGTGGTAATATTTCCGGCAATTCTGCTAGAAAAATCAGAAGGTGCTTTGAACTCTTTGTCATATGGGTCTATCAAAACCCCATCGACATTGCCCAAAATAGCCGACATAGCCTCTGTGGTTGCACGCAACATATTGGTATGTGCATCCGTTACAGATTTACTCCAGATGGAAGTTTTAGCTGAAATTGTATGGCTAAATACTCCTATTCCATATTTATTTGCTATCTCACTCAGTAAATTATTAAAAGCCCTAAATTTTCCTATCTCTACAAAATATTCTAAGCCAATGGCCAAATTGAAATTTAAGTTGTCAAAAATAGATTGAACTTCGATACCTCTTTCAGCCAGCTCATCAATCAAATACACCAAAGAATTTAATGTGTACGCCACTTCTTGTACTTGGTTGGCGCCTGAATCTAAATATTCAGTACCTGAAATAGTGACTGTTTTGAAGTTTGGAAAATCTTTTGTTAACTTGATTAATTCTGCCGATGCGTCAAAACTTTGTGCTTCAATTTTACCCGTAGTTACATAATGACTAATGATCTCAGTATTAAAATAACCTTTAACATTGGCAAAAGAAACACCGCTCTTCTGAACAAAATCGATGAAATTTTTTGCAAATTCAATTACATTTTTATTCAAAACAAATGAAACTGCAATTTGGTTCAAATCAATTCCTTTGAGAAGTTTTGCAGGAGATACTTCGTCAGAAAAACTGAAAAGTAATCCATTCATTCCTTCTTCAATCGCTTTTAGCGCTAAACGATTTCCCGCTGCTTCAGAAGTAACTTCAATATGTCGATAGTTTAACAAGGACTGAGCATTCTCTCCGGTATTCTGTAAAAATTCTATCTTATCTTCATCGTTGTAAAAAGGTTGAATCTCAATTTTACTAAAGTTCTTCCAAACCAAAGTTTTATCGAAATCTGCTCCTTTTAAATCAACTTTCACTTTTTCTATCCAATTCTCTTTAGTAACCGGACCGAATTCTGAAAAAAGTGGTTTATTTTTAGTGTTCATTCTATTTATTTTTATAATCCTTCATATTGCCTATTGTAAAAACTGACAATAGCAATTAAAATAAAACTATTTTACTATTAAACTACTTCCGAATCTCTCAAAAATAGCTTTATCTAATTCTTCCCTGTGATCGGGATGTGCTATATCTCTTAACGCCTGTGCCCTTTGTTTTAAAGTTTTACCAAACAAAAATGCTACTCCGTATTCTGTCACGACGTATCGCGCATGGGCTCTTGTTGTTACAACACCGGCACCTTGTCTTAACATAGGTACGATTTTAGAAACTCCCTTTTGCGTAGCTGAAGTGATGGCAATAATAGGTTTACCTCCTTTAGAAAGGGCAGATCCTCTCATAAAATCCATTTGTCCGCCAACTCCTGAAAACATTCTTGTCCCAATTGAATCTGCACAAACCTGACCGGTAAAATCTATTTCTATAGCAGAATTTATAGCTGTCGCTCTTGGATTCTGGCGTATGATGGCTGTATCATTTACATAGGCGATATCTTTCATTTCAATTTCAGGATTGTCATCCATAAAATCATATAAACGGCGAGTTCCCATGGCAAAACCAGATACAATTTTATAAGGATTTACTTTTTTCTTCGAGCCGTTAACAATTCCCTTTTCCACTAAATCTACAATACCTTCAGAAAACATTTCAGTGTGAATTCCTAAATTCTTGTGATTGGTTAAAAAGCTTAAAACTGCATTTGGAATTCCTCCAATTCCCATTTGAAGTGTTGCTCCATCCTCGATGATTCCAGCAATATTTTTACCGATAAGCACTTCTTCTTCCGAAGGAGCCGCTAAATTCATCTCGTGGATTTCTTCAACTACCTCAACACAGGCATCAAAATTTTTCATATGCACCAAGGCATCTCCAAAGGTTCGAGGCATTCTAGGGTTGATTTGAGCAATCACTTTTTTACCCTGCTCAACCGCAGAAATGACGATATCCACAGAAACCCCCAAAGAACAGAAACCATGTTTGTCTGGTGGTGAAACATTTACTAAAACAACATCCAAGTTCATGATTCCATTTCGGAATAAACTAGGAATATCACTTAAAAAGATAGGAATATAATCTACCGTTTGCCCAACCATTTTTCTCACATTGGCACCGATAAAAAAGGCACTGGTATGGAAACTATCACTTAGCTCAGGTGCAGTATAACCTGATTCTCCTTCGGTATGCAAATGAACCAATTCTACATTTCTCAATTCACTTGCTCGGCCTACCATAGCACGGATGAGGGCTTGAGGAGTAGCTGATCCTCCCTGTATTAATACTCTATCTCCTGATTTTATAATTTTTACAGCTTCTTCGGCTGTCATTTTATTTGGTATATTCATCTTGTTTTGATTTTAATCTTTGTTAATTTTTAAATTAAATGTGCCTAAGTTATCCAAGAAAACTTAAAATGATACCTGCTGCAACGGCTGAACCAATCACCCCTGATACGTTGGGTGCCATGGCATGCATCAATAAATAATTATTGGGATCTGCTTTTATTCCTTCTGCATGAACTACTCTTGCACTATCTGGCACCGCCGAAACACCTGCCGCACCAATAAGTGGGTTAAGCTTTTCCTCTCCTTTTAAAAATAAGTTCATGAATTTTGCAAAAAGTAATCCTCCCATAGTGGCAATCACAAATGAAATAGCTCCTAGACCAAAAATCATGAGAGAGTCTTTTGTGATGAACACATTGGCCTGTGTTGAAGCTCCAACGGTTACCCCAAGAAGTATGGTTACAATATCAATCATTTTGGTTCTTGCCGTATCGGCTAACCTTTCGGTTCTGCCAGATTCTTTCAATAAGTTACCAAAGAAAAGCATACCTAATAATGGCAAAGCACTTGGAGAAATAAACGTTGTCAATAATAATCCGGCGATAGGAAAAATCATTTTTTCTTTTTGTGAAACAGCTCTAGGCGGTTTCATTCTGATCAATCTTTCCCTTTTGCTCGTCAACAATTTCATGATTGGCGGTTGAATCACAGGTACCAAAGCCATATAGGAATAAGCTGCTATCGCGATTGGACCTATTAAATTTTTAACTGTTGTTCCATCAGGCAAAATATTAATTCCATTGGCTAATTTCGAAGATAAAAAGATAGCCGTTGGACCATCTGCTCCACCTATAATTCCAATGGCGCCTGCTTCAGGAAGATTGAAACCTAAATAAAGTGCCCCTAAAAATGTGGCGAAAACACCAATTTGTGCAGCAGCTCCTAATAACATCAATTTTGGATTAGCAATAAGCGAAGAAAAGTCTGTCATCGCACCAATTCCTAAGAAAATAAGCGGTGGATAAATACCTTTTACAACGCCAAAATAAAGGTAATTTAGAACTGAACCCGATTCGTAAATTCCCGTCTGAAATCCCGGCACAAAAGGAATGTTTCCAATCATAATCCCTGTTCCTATAGGAATCAACAATAAGGGTTCATAGTCGAACTTGATTCCAAGGTAAATAAATATGATTCCAATTAAAATCATAATTAAATTCCCCCCTGTTGCATTGGCAAATCCTGTATATTGATAAAATTGTTTAATTCCGTTAAAAGCCTCATCTACAAAACTATCCTCAGCTGATGCTTCTGTTTGCGAAACAGTTGTAGATGTCATTGAATTACTTGAGCTCATATTTAACCCCAGTACGGGTCTGATACTCACCAACATTGTGATAACCCCAAATATTAAAAATATTTTTTTCATTTTTTTATGTTTTATGATATGGCCTGATTTCTCAGGCCATTTTTCTCTACTGGGCCAATTCAATCATGACATCATTTTGCAAGACCTGCTGCCCTGGTTTTACATGAATCGCGGTAATAGTTCCAGCTTTTTCAGAGGCAATATTATTTTCCATTTTCATCGCTTCCAAAACGAGCAATCTGTCACCTATTTTTATCTCGTCACCAACTTTGACATCGACAGACAAAACTGTTCCCGGAATGGGCGCAATGATTTTCGAATTTGATGAACTAGGACTAACTTTTAACGGCTCGGAAGGTCTCTTCGAAGCTGATCGCACCAGCGTTGGAGTCTTGGTTGTTTTGACCTCATTGCTCAGTTTGACCGAATACGCAGTACCATTTACCTCCAGGTCAATTATATTATCCTCATGAGAAATGATTCTCACATTATAATTGTTGTCGTATATTCTAAATTTAAAATTTTTCATTTTTTATAATTGTTAAGTACAATTTATTCTAAACTAAAGTTTTCTTATTTGAGTGATTGATGTGTTCCATAGATTTTTGAACTCCATGGAGAATACATTTTCCTTGCTTGTTTAATCGTTAATACGGCGTTTTCACTATCGTGTTGTTCTTTTAAATACAAGTGAATGGCCGTTGAGATGGCAGCAGCTACCTCACCTGTAAATCGCTTATCGGTCTCAATCGGAATATCTTTAATCTTTTTATCTCTTCCTTTGGTAATAATTTTATAGATATATAACATTACCGGTAAAGCAAATTTGAAAAATGCCGCTAATAAAAGGAGTGCAAAAAAAACAATGGTTAGACCGGTGATCAAAATAACATATCCTTCGTCAAGTTGATCTATATATAGTTTTGTAAACATCATTATAAAGGGATATTTGAGTGTTTTCTTGGAGGATTAAGCTCTTTTTTATTTGCCAACATTTCCAATCCTCTAATAATTCTAAACCTTGTATTTCTCGGCTCGATGACATCATCAATAAAACCGTATTTTGCCGCTACATATGGATTGGCAAATTTGGTATTGTATTCATCTTCTTTTTTCTCTATGTATTCCAGTTTCTCTTCTGCATCCTCAATTTTACTTATATTCGATCCTTCCAGTACTTCAATAGCTCCTTTAGCTCCCATCACCGCAATTTCTGCCGTTGGCCATGCGTAATTCAGGTCGCCGCGCAATTGTTTACAACTCATCACATCGTGTGCTCCACCGTATGATTTGCGCAGGGTGATCGTTACTTTAGGAACTGTAGCTTCTCCATACGCAAACAATAATTTGGCTCCATGTAAAATAATACCTCCGTATTCTTGTCCGGTTCCGGGTAAAAATCCTGGAACATCAACCAAAGTGACAATAGGTATATTAAAAGCGTCACAAAAACGAACGAATCGAGCGGCTTTTCTCGAAGCCTCACTATCTAAAACCCCTGCGTAATATTTGGGTTGATTGGCCACTATCCCTACAGAACGACCATTAAAACGGGCAAACCCAACAACTATATTTCTGGCATAATTCCTATGAACTTCTGTAAATTCTCCATAATCCACTATCGTAGATATAACATCAACTATATCATAGGGTTGGTTGGCATTTTCAGGAATAATTTCATTCAATACATCATCTAATCTATCTATTGGATCGTCACAGGTAACTGTAGGTGGTTCCTCTAAATTATTAGAAGGCAGATAGCTCATCAATTTTCTGATGAGCAGCAGGTTCTCTTCATCACTATCTGCCAAGAAATGTGAAACTCCAGATTTTGTTGAATGGATTTGGGCTCCTCCTAATTGCTCTGTTGTCACTACTTCACCTGTAACCGATTGAACCACTTTAGGGCCGGTAACAAACATATAACTTGTCTGGTCAGTCATAATAGTGAAATCCGTTAAGGCCGGAGAATATACAGCTCCACCGGCACAGGGACCTAAAATGGAAGAAATTTGAGGAATTACACCTGATGCCATAATATTTCTCTGAAAGATTTCGGCATAACCCGCTAGCGATCTCACGCCTTCTTGGATACGTGCTCCCCCACTATCATTTAAACCAATCACCGGAGCACCTACTTTCATAGCCATATCCATGATCTTACAAATTTTCAAGGCATATGTTTCTGAAAGAGATCCGCCAAAAACAGTAAAATCTTGTGAAAAAACGTAGACAATTCTACCGTCTATTGTACCATGACCGGTCACAACACCATCTGACAGATAAACTTGTTTATCTAAGCCAAAAGATTTCGTTCTATGCGTTACAAACATGTCGAACTCTTCAAAACTATTCTCATCTAAAAGAATATCTATTCTTTCTCTTGCTGTTAGTTTCCCTTTTGCATGTTGTGAATCAATTCGTTTTTCACCTCCACCTAATCTCGCTTCAACTCGTTTTTGAATGAGTTCATTAATTTTATCCTGATTTGACATTTTACAAATATTTTGTTTGCTATTTTTATTTTGAACAAAGTTCTGTCAACACACCAAGTGTTGATTTAGGATGTAAAAATCCTATATTCAATCCTTCAGCTCCTTTTCTAGAAACTTTATCAACTAATTGTAATCCTTTTTCTTCAGCCTGCTTAAGTGCTTTATCCGCATCGGGAACTGCAAAGGCGATATGGTGTATCCCTTGGCCTTTTTTTTCTATAAACTTTCCTATCGGGCCATCTGGAGAAGTACTTTCTAATAATTCAATTTTTGTATTACCTACCAAAAAAAAGGCTGTCTTCACTTTTTGATCGACAACCTCTTCTATCGCATAACATTTCATGCCTAAGATCTCTTCATAGTATTTTATTGATTCTGATAAATTTTCGACTGCTATACCGATGTGTTCAATGTGTGAAATATTCATAATAAAAAATGTTTTTGTTATAGATTAGATATTGATGTCTTTTTGAATTACAGGGCAAAATTAGGGTATGTTTCAAATTCAAATCATGATAGTTATCATGTTATAAAAATCATTTAAAAGAACTCAATTAACTAGGTAAAGTTCGGTAAAAGAGGTCTCCTTTTTGAGAATAATTTAAAAAAAATACAAAATCGTTTAAGTAAAAAAAAATTTATATGTAAGATCTGTTTCGCCATTAGTGTGTAAATTTGCAACTGAAAAAAATCAATCTTATGGCCGATTCAAGAAGTGCATCCGAGAGGTACATGCAAAAATTTCAACACGTTGTTGATATTCAACAAAGAGTGATTTACTTTTTGATTAGCGTGATCTTCGCCTTTGGTCTAACTTATGCCCTTGATTCTCCAGAATTAGACCAAGCCCAGATTTATGTGCTCTTTTTGTTGTTTTTATCCATTGGTTTGTGGATTACCGAAGCGGTACCACCCTTTACGGTCGGATTACTCATTTTTGGCTTTTTGGTCTTTGCACTAGGCAAGTATTACAATGAAATAGATCCGGAAAATGCCAATAAGTACGTGCAAAAATATGTGCAGACCTGGTCTAACAGTGTAATCTGGCTTATGCTTGGCGGTTTTTTTATGGCAGAAGCACTGCAAAAAGTAGGTCTCGACAAAGCTATCTTTAAAATGACAATATCGAAATTCGGCACAAAACCAAAATATGTATTGTTGGGAATTATGTTAGTTACAGCTATTTTTTCAATGATCATGTCGAATACAGCTACTACAGCTATGATGATTGCGGCAGTCTTGCCTTTTATAAACACACTAGAT
The DNA here is from genome assembly GCF_042679565.1 of Namhaeicola litoreus. Classification (NCBI taxonomy): domain Bacteria; kingdom Pseudomonadati; phylum Bacteroidota; class Flavobacteriia; order Flavobacteriales; family Flavobacteriaceae; genus Namhaeicola; species Namhaeicola litoreus. The sequence goes on from NZ_JBHTMY010000002.1 coordinate 461,511, forward strand.
GACAATGCCCCCATGACCAAAGCCATGCTCATTGGAATCCCGGCAGCAGCTTCTCTGGGGGGTATGGGTACCATTATTGGCTCGCCCCCAAACGCCATTGCCGTGGATGCTTTAAATAGTCATGGAATGCCTTTTGGCTTCCTGGAATGGATGGTCATTGGATTTCCCGTGGCAATCATTCTGGTTTTACTCATGTGGTATTTACTCACATTAAAATATGTACCTAGTGTTACTTCAATTAACTTGTCATTCCTTGAGGAGCCGGAAAGTCCCGATAATTCGAAATTATTTCTCATGAAAAAGAGAATCGTTGCTGGTGTATTAATTCTGACTTTACTTTTGTGGTTAACAGGAAATTTACACGGTATTCCGGCATCAGCTGTATCCTTGTTGCCCATTATGGTTTTAACCATGTTGAGGATCGTTACGGGAGATGACGTTAGAAATTTACCTTGGGATACGCTCATGCTTGTAGCAGGTGGACTATCATTGGGTTTAGCGATTCAAGAAACAGGTTTAGCCGAGTATTATGTCAACAAATTGCAAAATTTTGAGTTGAATTTTTATGCCCTGGTCGCTTTGTTTGCATTTTTGACTGTTATCATGTCTAATTTTATGAGTAACACGGCAACTACGACCATCTTGATTCCTATCGCTATTATTTTAGTTTCTACTCAACGAGAAATATTACCTATTGTAATCGGTCTTTGTGCCTCTACCGCTTTGTTTTTGCCAATTTCTACACCTCCAAATGCAATTGCATTTAGTACGGGAAAATTGAATCAAAAAGATTTTCGATTTGGCGGTTTAATTGCAGGCCTTTTGGGGCCCATTATTATTATCGGCTTTGTTTTGGTTTACGGCTTTTTTATATATGATTAATCTCTTCATAACATTATACAAAAAAGGATGAGTTAAATTCACTCATCCTTTGATCTAAAAGCATGCAAAAAACTGTTATTTTTTAGCACGTTTTTCTAATTCTGATCTCGAAATGATCAGTTCTCTCCCGACAGGTTCACCCTTTAAATAGGTTTGAGTTCGGAGTGATAAGTTTCCTTGAGGAATTTCGAATTCCCCTATATATTTTTTGCCAAAACCAACGGGGTAGGTGTTATCTATGGTATAATAAATTTCACTGTTTGGGATGGAATTACTCAATGTGCAGATCAACTTATCGCCTTTTAATGACACTTTTACTTCAGGGTCATATACTGCTTTTGAAATGTTTCTGCCCATCACGTCAAATCTTTCAAAATGATGTTGGGTTCTCAATACAAAATCATCATAATTCTTGTCCGATTTTTTACTCCATACACTCTCAGAAATGGCAAATGCGCGTGGGTAAGTCATATAAAATGCGAATTGCATGTTCGGAATTACCTCTGTCCATAAATTACCTTGTCCACCTAAAATAAACTTAGGATCAACTCCGTCAGGGATAGGTTCAAAGCTATATGTTTTCTCTAGTGAAAGATCTGCATATATTGGATTTTCTACAGAATGATCTCCTTGTGAATAATCTAAGTACGCATAGGTTGTAGGAGACATAACAACTTCATGGCCCATTTTGGCTGCTTCTATGCCACCTTTCATTCCTCTCCAACTCATCACCGCAGCACCATCGGCCAAACCTCCTTCTAATATTTCATCCCATCCAATCATCTTTTTACCCTTGCTACTGATAATCTTTTCAACTCTTTTTACAAAATAACTTTGTAATTCATGACTGTCTTTGATTTTGTTTTTTTTCATGAATTGCTGAACATTCTCATCTCTTTCCCAATAACCGTGATAGCATTCATCTCCTCCCATATGAATATACTCTCCGGGGAACAGGGCTGCCACTTCGGTAAATACTTTATCTAAAAATTCATAAACCTTTTCATCTGCTGGGTTCAATGTGTTTTCAACAATCATTTCAAAAGTTCCATCTCCAAACCAATTAGCAAATTTATTCCCCGGACTGACGTATTTAGGTTCTTTTTTTGTAGACAATTCAGGATAAGCCGCTAATGCCGCCATGCTATGCCCAGGAACATCAATCTCAGGAACAATGCTTATATTTCTATCTGTAGCATATTTAATTACCTCTTTGATTTGCTCTTGTGTATAATATCCTCCATAAGAAGTCTTTTCACCAGGTTTTGGTGCTTCACGTTCTTCGCCAAATCGGCCAGAACGCTCTACTCTCCATGCGCCAACTTCTGTTAGTTTTGGCAAAGATTTTATTTCAATTCTCCAACCTTGATCATCAGTTAAATGCCAATGCAAAACATTGAATTTATATTCTGCCATTTGATCAATGAATTGTTTCACATCCTCAACACTAAAAAAATGCCGACTTACATCTAGCATCAACCCTCTCCATTTAAATCTGGGATAATCGACTATTCTACATGTTTGTATTACCTTATCTTCTGAAGAAGTCGGAATAAGTTGTTTTAAAGATTGAAAAGCGTTCCATACTCCTGCGGCAGTATTGGCACCAATTTCAACACTTGTTTTGTTCAACTCTAAAACATACCCTTCATCTCCTATTTCAGTATTTTTTTTTGAGTTTAAAGATACCTTTACGGGGATAGAATTACTCAAAGAAAGTGAAAACGGGATATTTGCCTTGCTTAAAAAAGCTTTAAATTCATCTATTGTTTTTTCGACTTGACCATTTTTTGGCAATTCAAAAAACAATGGTTTATCTAATAATAGTGATCCTTCTGTTGAAGTATAATTCACCGGTTTGGGAATAATATTGTTTTGTGCTTGATTCAATTGCACAACTGCAAACAGTCCTAAAAATAATAGCTTAATTTTCATAGTAGAAATTTCAATTTATCGATCTGTGAAATTACATCATTTAAAACAATAAAATGCATCTTAGATCTAAAGTTTGGGGAGCAAATTAGTAACTAATAGTTAAAATAGTTTTACTATTATTACCAATACCTTGTATAAATTAATCAAAAAATTATTGAAATATTAGGCTAATTCTTTATCAGTTTTTTGACAAAATGACCTTTAGCTGTATGAATTTTCACCATGTAAATACCTTTGGGCAGCTCGGAAACATTGATCAGCTCATAATTATTTATAATATCACGCTCTTTCAAACCAATTAATGAATAAATCTCAACCCTGATGATGTCTATATTCTGATGTTCTATGGTAAATACGTTATTCACAGGATTAGGAAAAATCCTTATAACCGGTTCTTTAGGTTTAACTTGCGCAACACCTAAACTGATAAAAAGAAAAAAGAAGAAAGAAAATAGGTAGTTTTTCATCATAAAGGGGAAAATTAATGCAGGATAAATTTACGAATTGTATGCGAAGGAATTTGTTAATTTTACTATAATTTATACAAAATAAATAAACAAGACGGGATGAAAATTTACCAAAGAGAATTTGCTCTACCCTCTTTCACCAGAGGCTTTCATTTAATTACGCAACGTATTGAAAGTGAATTGCCTGAAATAAAAGACATGAAAATAGGCATACTTCAGGTTTTTATCAAACACACCTCTGCCAGTTTAACTATCAATGAAAATGCCGACCCAACTGTGAGATTAGATTTTGAAAGTCATTTTAATCAAACTGTGCCTGAAAATATGACATATTATAAACACGATTATGAGGGATCAGATGATATGCCTGCACATATTAAATCTTCATTACTAGGTAGTTCCGTATCAATTCCAATTTCTAATGGAAAACTAAATCTGGGAATTTGGCAGGGAATCTATTTGGGTGAACATAGAAATTTTGGTGGTAATAGAAAAATTGTATTGACAGCCTTTGGCACTTAATGCTTTGATTTGACCAATTGTTCTAAGACCAACTCTACGCCACCATGGTTGTTACTTGCTGTGCTGTAATTGGCGATTTTTTTGATGCTTGGATGTGCATTTTCCATCGCATAACTAAAATGTGCCTCACCCATCATTTCCAAGTCGTTATTATAATCCCCAAAAACCATGGTTTCTTCTTTGGTAACACCTAAATGACCTTGTAACATTTTTAAAGCAAAACCTTTATTCGCGTTATAATGTGATATATCTACCCACTTTTTTCCGGAAACTTTAATTTGAATTTCGTTTTCTAAATGAGCGATTGCAGGATAAATATTTGATTCTGAGCACTCATCATGGTATATAGCAATTTTAAAGAACTCATCATGGGTTACAGAAACAAGATCATCTACCAATTCATAAGAAGCATAATACTCCTGAAACATGGCTAGAAACATATCGTTTTTTGACTCAATATAGGCTTTGTTTTTACCGCACAAGACAATAAATGTGTTGGGAATTTTTCTTAAAATAGGAATTACTTTTGCAATTTTATCGAGTTCCATTTTTGCCACCAACAATTCAGTTTCGCCTTTTTTAGCTAAACCTCCATTTTCTGCGATAATGGTGATATCATTTTTTATTCGATCCAATTTTTTTGTGATACTGTAATATTGTCTTCCACTAGCAGCAGCAAAATGAATCCCTTTGTTTTGGAGTTCCGTAAACAATTCAAAAAATCTTTCACTTACCTCTCCATTTCCATTCAAAAGTGTCCCGTCCATATCGGTTACCACTAATTTTACTTTTGATAAACTCATCGTCTTAAATTTCAGAACAAAAATAGAGTTATTGAATTAGATTCTCTTTATATAAATGTTATTTTAAGAATAATGCAGAGACCTAATAAAAAGTTTCATAGGCGATAACAACCCCATTTTCAATTTGTGGAATTTCTATGCCGTACAAAATACCGTAATTAGGATCGTGATCTTTGGTTATACGAAAATAATGGGTCAATCCGTCTCTAAAGAATTCTAACATAAAAAAAGTCCGACCATCAACATTGAGTTCGCGCACGCTTTCTATAGGCGTTTCCAACTGTTCATAATAAAACCTGTTCTGATCAGGATAAAATAACTTGAGCTTTTTGGCCTTTAGCTCCACGCGTAATGGATACTTTAATTTTTCAGTAGCTTCACTATTTCTTCCAAGCGGCAATACCCATTTATTCGATGCGTCAAATATAATGGTCTGCCCAAAACAAAAAGTTGAAAAGAAAAATAATAGCAGAAATAATCTTATCATTTTTGGGGGAATTTCCGCCAAATATAAAAATAACTTTAAAAAATTAAAAATTGAATAGGAAAACTTTTCTGTATAAGAAGCTCATAATCAGTAGATAATTTATTATCTTAGGTTTTTAATCAATTCAACTTAAAACCGAAACTTATGAGTAACCAAGACAAAGACACCAACATTATTCTATCAATTTCAACAGCCCTAATTAATGGTAGTAATGTAGACCAATGTGTAATTTTTTCAGATGATAGAGGTGATGGTAGCAGTTCTAGTGGCAATTCTAAAAACTACATTTCGAAAGTAAATAAAGGTAAAAAAGTAAATTGGACGGCGAGCGTAAATCCCAATTCAGGCCAAAGTAATCCTGGAGATACCGTTACCGTTGTTGCGGTTTTAAAAAAACCCGATAATTTAGGAGGAGATGATATTTTGGAAAAAGATTGCTATTATCAAAATGGAAATTTGGTTGAAGGAAAGGTTAAGAGCAATGCCGAGTTAGATGCAACCGAAAACTATTTAGTAGTTTTTGCTGTAACAACGGCCTCTACAGCACAAACTACTTCCTATATTATAGATCCAAGAATTAAAATTGTAACCCAAAATTAATCACTTTATTGAGCTGTATTTTAAAAAGTAAGTGTCTTATTTCAATTGGATTGATACTTTTTGCCCAGTTTTTTTCCTATTCCCAGGATCAAAAATTGGCCGATAGTCTCATTCAAATTTACAATATTGGCAATTTTAATGGGCAAAATGAAGAATTGGAATTACTTCAGGATATTGCGCAAAACACTAATAATCCTAATATTAAACTAGAATTTTCTGAATTAATCATTGAACGAACCCGCTCAGAACAAAGTTTGGGAAATGCCTCAAATGATTCTATTTTAAAAGGCTTTTTATTTACCGGGTATTTACAAAAAGGCAATGCATATGCCTCCTTAGGCAACAATTCGTTGGCACTCGAATCTTATCTTAAAGGATTAAAATACGCTCTAGAAATAGATAAAAAAGTAAACGTTGCAGGATCTTTCATAGCAATTGCAGATACCTATGCCAGTTTAGAAAATTATGAAAACAGCAAAAGCTATTATAACAAAGCCATCAACATATTGAGAACCATAGATAATCCTACTAACTTAGCATCTGCATTATTAAATGTGGGTGATGTATTTTTTAATGAAGGACAATTAGACTCGGCTTCTGTTTATACCAAAGAGGCTGAAATCATCTTTGAAAATATTAATTCCAAAATCGGGCAGGCTTATGCCATGGGTAATATGGGAATGATCTATGCAGAACAGGGTAAAGACATTGAGGCAGAACAAAATATTACCGAAGCCATAGAAATATTGGAACAATTGGAAGATTACTACCCTATTTCGGTCTACTTAACCTATATGTCTGACATTTATCTCAAAAAAAACGACTGGAATGCGGCGGTACAATACGCCAAAAAGAGTTTAGAACTGGCGCGAAAATACGGTTTAAAAGACCAGATCAGCGATGCCAATTTAAAATTATCTGAGCTCTACGAACATGTAGAAAACTATAAAATATCTAATGCATATTATAAAGACCATATAAAATATCGAGACAGCGTACTAAATATCAAAAACATAGAGGCCATGGCGGATCTCCGCACAGACTATGAAGTTGCACAAAAACAAACTGAAGTAGATCTGCTGGAAACAAAAACACAATTGCAATCTCTTCAATCCAAAAAGCAAAGAAACTTCCTCTATGCTTCAGGAATAGGCTTATTACTTTCTTTTTTATTGGCTATGGCTTGGTTTAGACGCTACCGCTATATTAAAAAGACAAATTTGATCATTGAAGAAGAACGAAAAAAATCTGATCAACTATTGCTAAATATACTTCCCGAAGAAACCGCCTTAGAATTAAAACGAAACGGAAAGGTAAAGGCCAAAAAATTTAGCTCAGTCAGTGTTTTATTTACAGATTTTAAAGAGTTTACACAATTTGCTGACAATCTCCCTCCTGAAAAAGTAGTAGAAAGTGTGGGTTATTATTTTTCAAAATTTGATGAGATCATAGAAAAACATGGCCTCGAGAAAATAAAAACCATTGGTGATGCATATATGTGTGCAGGAGGATTACCTTACCCATCTGAAGATCACGCTTTGAAGACCGTTAAAGCTGCATTGGAAATTGTGGAATTTGTTGAGGAAAACAAACTCAGAAATGATTCCGATCAGGCACATTTTGATGTTCGTGTGGGAATCAATTCGGGTCCGGTAGTGGCAGGTGTAGTCGGAAACAAAAAATTTGCTTACGATATTTGGGGAGACACAGTAAACATTGCCGCCAGAATGGAATCATATTCAGAAGTTGGAAAAATTAATATCTCTCAACAGACCTATGCTGTAATTAAAGATGATTTTATTTGCGAATTTAGGGGAGAAATTTCGGTAAAAAATAAGGGCCTGATGGGCATGTATTTTGTAAAGAATAAGGTCTAAAGATTTACCATTGAACTAATTTATTATTCCTTTGAAGAATATTCCGTATATTTAACATAATCTAATGCCATTATACCCATTTGGCAGATGTCATTAACATTCTTTTAATGACATGGCCGATGGCAAAAATCGATAATCAGTTTTATCGTAGCCATTTTAATTCAAATAACAATTAAACTTAATCAAATAAATCAACTTATGAAATCAACTAACCGACTTTTATCATTAACCCTAATTTTACTTTTATTCGTAACTTTTAGTTATTCTCAAGAAACCCATGTGGTTACACTTTATGTGAATACTGCAGAGCTTACAAAAAACTCTATCTCTGAGCATGCTAATTTCGGGCAAACTGATGGTGTGACAAACGAGGATTTTACAACATTTGTATATGTAAATGATAATGTTGAATGGATTGGTGTTTCGACTTCTTCTGAAGAAGATGAAGTCAACATTACTAAAATTAAATATAAAAAAGGAAAAAAACTTTTGCAAAGAGATGAAAACGACGGAGTGAAGAAAGTAATGGCCAAAGTAGATAAAGGGGACTCAGGTGATGAAGAGAAGTATATTCTTTACTTCAATATTGTCAGCCAGACGAACCCTCAAAACAGAACTTTTATTATCGATCCAAAAATTCAAATTAAAACACAAGAATAACTAAAGGGCCCTATGGTTATTCAGCTTTAGCTAAAAATGAGTGTTAAAAGATTTTTTAAAATTTCAGTCTTAAAAACCTATTTTCTAATAGGTTTTTTGTTCTTGGTCTCCATTTTTTGTTTTGCCCAAGAAAAAAGTAAAGTAGATAGTTTGGAGATTCTTTATGAAAATGGAAATTATAAAGCTGAAAATCGATTAAAAATTCTTAGGCAGCTATCTACAGAACATCCTGACCCCAATAAAAAGCTAGTTTTTAGCAATCAATTAATCAAAGAAGCAAAACTCAATGATTCAACGAATCTGCTTTTTGATGGTTATTTACATAAGGGGTATGCCCTTTACCAAAAAGCAGATTTCGTAGAGGCCTTGGAAAGTTTTATAACCGCATCTAAAATTGCTTATGAGTATAATCAAGAAAGTAATTTAGCTTTAGTAAATATCCCAATTGCAGATGTCTATTCTGCCATGGAAGACCATGATAATGCAATATTGTATTATGACAGGGCACTTGATCTCTATAAAGAGGAGTTAGAATCCCATGAAAAAACCAATGACCTTTTTTCTATAGCAATCATTTCTTATAATTTGGGGGATGAATATATTAAATACAAAATGCCAGATTCTGCCTTAGTCTATCTGGAACAATCAGAACGTCTTTTTAATAAAATTAATGAGCGAGTTTATTTGCCATTTATAATTGGAAGTAAAGGACAAGCTTATGCCTTACAAAATAAGAATGAGGTCGCAACGGCAAATTTGACAATCGCTATTGATCAGTTAAAAGAATTTGAAGAGTATGAAGCCGTATCTGAATTTTTGCACTCTCTTTCAGATATATACCTCAAGCAAGGGAAACCCTCAGAAGCCATTGATTATGCCGAGGAAAGCTTGTTGTTAGGCAAAAAATTTGGTTTAAAGGATCATATCAGTAAAGCCAATTTAAAACTTGCTCAGATTTATGAAGATTTAGGAGAAACAAGTAAATCTTATCGATTTTACAAAGATCATATTGCCTATAGAGATAGTGTAAACAATCTAACAACGGTTCAAAACCTGGCCAATGTGAGAACAAATTTTGAGCTTTCCAAAAAACAAATTGAAGTAGATTTACTTGAGCAACAGAAAAAAAATCAGAAGATTCTCACTTTTTCTATAGCGCTTGCCCTGTTATTGAGTTCATTTGTGCTTGCTGGCCTTTTTAGGCGAAACAGATACATTAAAAGAACACAAAAAATCATAGAGGCAGAAAAAGAAAAATCAGATCAATTATTGTTGAATATTCTTCCCGGCGATACAGCACAAGAGCTAAAAACCAAGGGTCATGTAAAAGCTAAGAAATTTGAATCGGTGAGTGTTTTATTTACAGATTTCTTGAGTTTTACACATATCTCAGAGGATTTAACTCCTGAAGAATTGGTGAGAAGTGTAGATTTTTATTACTCAAAATTTGATGAAATTACTTCAAAATTTGGATTAGAAAAGATCAAAACATTAGGTGATTCATATATGTGTGCAGCAGGATTACCCTTTCCAGATAACAGTCATGCCATAAAAATTGTAATGGCCGCCATAGAATTCATGCAATTTGTAGAGAATTCCAAACAGTTTGAATCTGAAGAGCACACTCGTTTCGACATGCGCATTGGGATTAACTCAGGTCCGGTGGTTGCCGGTGTTGTAGGAATCAAAAAATTTGCCTTCGACATTTGGGGAGATACAGTAAATGTGGCCTCAAGAATGGAATCTATGTCGATTCCCGGAAAAATTAATATTTCAGAACACACTTATGAATTGATCAAAGACAAATTTGATTGTGAATATCGCGGTAAAATTGACGTAAAAAATAAAGGAATGATGAAGATGTATTTTGTCAATTATGGTGTGCCAAAAAATATCCAAAAAAAAGTTTGGACCGAAAAGGAAATGAACAAATAGATTTTTCTGATAACTAAAAATTGAATTATCACTGCTTTTTAGAATTATATTTTAGTGATCATTTTATTTTTAGTAAATTCCGCACTAAATAATTCCTTTGAAAATGAGAAAATTTACTTTTAACAATCATTTATACCTGTTAGTTTTTGTTTTTGTTTCCCTTCATGGTTTTGCTCAAAATAATTTTGGCGGACTTGCGCTTTATACGGTTAGAGATGACATGGGTCAGAATGCTGAGGAGACGCTAAAAAAAGTAGTAAATGCAGGGTATGCTTATATAGAAGCCGCGGGTTATAACGATGGTAAATTCTATGGAATGAGTCCTGAAGATTTTAACAAAACTGTTTCCAAATTAGGCTTAACTCCAGTAAGCACGCATCAAGGTGGTCTCACGCTCGAAAATGTAGATCAAATGATTGCTGATGTGAAAGCCGCAGGTTTTGAATATTTTGTGATTCCTGTTCCTCCTTTGGGTTATTTTAAAAGTGGCGACAAAGGAATGAGTATGAGTGGAGATATTCAGTATCTCGCCGATTTCTTCGATATGGTTGGCGAAAAATGTAAGGTTGCCGGACTAAAACTTTTATACCACAACCACGATTTTGAATTTAAGAAAGATAAAAATGGTATAATTCCAATTGAGTATTTTTTAGAAAACTGCAACCCTGAATATGTTAATTTTCAAATGGATTTATATTGGGTCACAAAGGCGGGTGCAGACCCAATCGCTTATTTTGAAAAATATCCAGGACGATTTAAAATTTGGCATGTAAAAGACATGGATAAAGATGGGCGATTTGCACCAGTAAGTAAAGGAACAATCGATTTTGGTAAAATTCTCGCTAAAAAAGATCTGTCAGGAATGATTTATTACATGGTGGAACAAGACAAAACTTTTGATGGTCAAAAACCTTTGGAAGTAATTGAAATAAGTCATGAAGGTTTACAAAAGTTTGGTTTTAGATAAGCTTTTTATATCCTATTCTTTTGACAATTCTGTATAGGCGGCAGATAAGCTTCGAGAAATTCCGTCGCCTTTCCATTCTTCAGCTCCTATAATTTCTGTAATTTTCATCACTTCTTCTTCACTCTTTCCAGACTTTATCGCTACATCTACAGTGTCCAATAATCGAGATAAATAATTCTGAAAAGCATTGATATCCGATTTTTTCCCAATAACGTCAAAACCATTGTCTGAATGTCCGAAAATAAACATGGTGTCATTATCGTAAATCTTTTGGGCATTTTCTAAAACTTGAATCCAGCTTTTAATATTTGCTCCGGCCGATTTATCAATGTAGGGATATCGCCTGTTAAAAACAAGGTCTCCGGTATGTACTATATTGGCATTCTCAAAATGAACTAAAGCATCGCCATCGGTGTGTGCAGCGCCAAAATATTTCAAACTAATGGTTTCCTTACCTACTTTACCAGACCATTCTTTTGAAAAGGTAGTTTCTGGATATAATTGGGAATCTGCTCTTTTATTTTCCTCAGCCACACGCATTTGATTCCTTTTAGAATTTTCATGTGCTACCACATTATTTACAATTCCTTTATAAGCGATATTGCCACTTGTATGGTCTCCATGATGGTGAGTATTAATCAATAAATCAAATTTTCTCAAGGATTGTTTTTGTATTTCTTCTATTAAATGCTGTGATTGTTCTGGAAATTGCGTGTCTACAACGGCAATTCCTTCCTCATCTATAAAATATCCTATGGTACCGCCTCTTTCTGTAAAATAACCTACATTGTTTCTGAGCAGAGTCATCTTATATGGTTTCTCCTGGCCTAAAAGTTGTGCAAAAAGTTGTGCGTTAGACAAGCTTAATCCGGCTCCGGTTAAAAGTGAATTTCTTAGAAAGTTACGTCTTGTTATCATGTGTTTTTTTTATAAAAATAAGAATTATATCTCATTGAATATTGATTTGAAGACAATCAGGAAAATAGAATTTCATTTTAGAATTTTTTCGTTTACATTTGACACCTAATCCTTATTAAGAATCATTAAAAATAACTAAGTTGCATTTGCACTTATAAATATGACTATGAAAAAAAGTAATTTAAACAGAAACATGAGAGTTTATCACCGATACTTAGGTTTTTTCCTGGCAGGTATTATGGCTGTATATGCCATAAGTGGTACAATTCTCATTTTTAGAAAAACTGATTTTCTCAAGGTTGAAAAAACAGTTGAAAAAACCTTAGAACAAAATTTAAATTCAGAAGAATTAGGCAAAATGCTCAGAATTAAAGAATTCAAAATTACAGCGCAGACCGGTGATGTACTTTCTTTTGAGGGTGGGAGTTACAATATCTCTACAGGTTTGGTTACTTATACCGAAAAGGATTTGCCATTTGTATTAAAAAAAATGACAGATTTACATAAAGCCACAACCGACAGACCCCTGTTTTTCTTAAATATATTTTTTGGTCTTTCCCTGCTCTTTTTTGTGATCTCGTCTTTTTGGATGTTTGTACCCAAAGCAAGTGTATTTAAAAAAGGAATCTATTTCTCTCTTGCCGGTTTAATTTTGGCACTTCTGATACTATTTATATAAAAAAACCTCAGCTTTCGCTGAGGTTTTTCTTTGGTTAAATTTATTCTGGTCAATAATTGGTTGATTTTAAAAATTCCAGACTTTTCTGGCAACTTACCAAAGGGTCAAAATTGTAGTCTTCAACTTCAACAATTCCATATTCCAAACCCGAAGCGTTTTTAGAGTTAAATATCTTTGTGAAATTCATTTTACCACTACCGAGTTCTTTCTCATCTTTGATATGCCAGAGCTTAAATCTTCCTGGATATTTGTCAAAATAATCAAGTGCATTTTTTCCTCCATGATTAATCCAATATAGATCTAACTCGAACATCACCAAATCTTGGTTAGTCAACTCAAGCATATAATCATAAACAGGTTTTCCGTCAAAAACCGTAGTAAACTCTTTATCGTGGTTGTGATAACCGAATTGAATTCCTGCAGCCTTGCACTTTTCTCCAACGGCATTAAAATAAGCGATGTAATTTTTCAATCCATCTAAACTCTGGTATCCTTCTTCTCCCATCCACGGTTGAACAATCCATTTAACACCTGCTTCCTTATGGGCTGCAATGGTCATATCCCACCATGCCATTGTTTTATTCCAATCGGCTTTGCTAGGCATATTTTGTCCGGTGTGTGATCCTAGAAATTTTAGTCCGTTGTCTTCACATAGCTTTTTAAATTCCAGAGGGCTCATTCCATAAAATTTTCCATTATCAAAGCCGGCTGTTTCGACAAAGGTATAGCCCATGGCTCCTACTTTAGCTACGGTAGCTTTTGGATCATTTTTCATGTGGTCTTTTACAGACCACAATTGCAAGCCTATCATTTTTTCTTTCGGCTTAAAGCCTAATAAAGTAAATCCCTGTATTGCTAATGCAAGGACAAAAAAGGATAACAAAATTTTACTACTCCACTTGTTTTGGTTCATATCTATTCAATTTAATCCAACTATAAATTTAAAGTGTTATTACTAAAAAATAGAACACTTATTCTTTCAAAATTAATAAATCTATTGTTTAATTCTCTTGCAAATAACGAAGAATATTGATGTAAAAATGACCATTTACAATACAAAATAATCGGTTAATTTACCCTATTACGCTCTTCCTCAGCACCAGTCTCTCTTTGTCTTGCAGATTTTAGCTTACTATTACCAAAATTCCTCGTATAAGTGAGTACAAAGGTTCTATTGCTAAAGTCTATATCGGCCCAGGCTTTGATATTTTCTTCCGGTAAATCTTGGGTTGCCTGAAATTTGAGAGAATCAAAGATGTCATTGACATTAAATCGAAGAGTTCCCCATTTTTCGCCGAATTTCTTTTGAATACCAAAATTCATAAAGAACCTGCTTTTTGCTTTTATAGCACCCGAAATACTTGGACCATTATAACTTATATTCACCTCGGAAGTCATTGTTTCACTAAATTTAAACTGTTGTGTGCTATTGATATTAAACGTATTCTGATCGTAATTATAAGTGACATCCTCAATTGTGTTTTGCACTTGGGTATTTATAAAAATAAAGGTGTTCTGAGTTTTCCACCAGTTTGTAATTTTGACTGGTAATCCAAGCGTTAAGGAAAAAGTCTTTGTTTCATCAATATTTCCTGAGACATAGATCAAACGATCATTGACCTCGTCATACTGTTGTTGAAATCTGGCGATCGTTCCATCTTCAATTGTATATTGTGCAGAAAGCAAGACAGATTTATAATTTGTTCCCAGATTAAATCCGTTGGAGATAGAAGGTTGAACCCCCGGATTTCCCGAAAAAAATGTATTGGGATCAAAAAAGATCACAAAAGGAGCCATATCATTAAAGGTGGGTCTTGAAATTCGTCTGGAGTAGGAAACATTAAAACTGAGCGAATCATTTACATTGTGTGAAAGAAAAACACTGGGAAATAATTCTCCGTAATTTCTGTCAACCACAATGCCTTCTGTATCGGAAGTCAATTTTGTGTCTGTTTGCTCAAATCTCAATCCCACTTTAGCACTCGTCTTTTCCGATAATTTATAATCGACTGAGCTATAAATGGCAAAAATCTTTTCACCTAAATCACTTCTGTTGGTTAAGGTAGGATCTTCAACAAAATCATCCCCCTTAAAATTAGCCACTACAATATCGTTTTCAAAGCTGGAAAAGGATGCCTTGGCACCTGATTCGAGTTTAATTCGCTCCGTGAGCTGATTGCTGTAATCGACATTGGTAACAAAGGTATTGAGGGGTGTTGTTTTATCAGATTTGGTCAATTCCTGATACAAAAAATTATTTTGCCCATCATAAAAATCATTCACATAATCTGTTGGATTTTCATTGTAAAAATAGAGGTAATCAATATCCATGTTGAGGTATTCTTTCTCCTTAAAATTATGTTTAAAATTAAAATTACCTCCTATATGTGACCACTGATTTCTTTCTTCCACATCCAATTCTACAAAAGACAATAGTTCATCATTTTCAGTATCATAACTTTCACTTAAGGCGTCCATAGTCCATTTTTGATCATAAGCATCTATGATGACACCCAAAATAGTTTTCTCTGTCAACTCATAATCCATTCCAAATCTTAAGCTGTGATTTCGTTGTACAGGATCTCTATAAGAAGTGGTACTTAAATCTCTTATATTACCAAATTCATCGGTAGCTTCTCTACCTAATTTAAAAATCTGTTTCTGATTTCTTCTTAGAAAGGAATAATTTCCAAATAGGTTTATCTTATTTTTTCTATAATTGAAATTTATGTTGTCTTGTGTTGTAGTACCATTTCCAATTCCAGCTGAAAGAGAATAGGATCCATTGACACCGATGTCTTGTTGTTTTTTCAAAACTATATTAATAAAACCGGCATTACCTTCTGCATCTAAATTTGCTGGTGGCGTAGTAATCAATTCGATAGACTCAATATTGTCTGAACTCATCCCTTCAAGCATTTGAACAATACTTGCCTGTGGCATATAACTTATCTTACCGTTGATCATCACCATCAAGCCTTCTTTCCCAACGAGAGATATACTATTGCTTTGCCTGTTGACCAAAACCCCCGGTGACCTTTCTAAAACCTCCAATGCCGTTGAGCCTGATGATAAAATACTGCTCTGCACATTGATCACTGTCCTGTCTACTTTTTGTACATACAAGGGTTTATCGGCCTTGATGGTAACCTCATCCAAACTTTGCCCAATATTGGTAATGGAGATAGTACCAAGGTCGATTTCTGGAACACCAGATTTTACTACTAGGTCTGCTGAATAAGTATTATAGCCAATAAACTGTACTTCAACCGTATATTGACCGGTAGGTATATTTTCAAGCTCGAAATCTCCTTGTTCTCCAGAAATGACGCCACCTATACTTTTCTTGTTCTTATCATAAATGACAACTGTGGCAAATGCAATTGTTTCTTTTGTGGATGAGTCTATTACTGTTCCTTTAATTCTACAATTCTTTTGCTGAATTAACAAAGAGGGTGTAGCAACCGCTTTTAATTGGCAAATAAGAGCAAGAAAAATAAAAAGGGCTTTCATAGAAGTCGGTTATGCAAAATGGGCAATTGACCACAAATTGGCTAAGGTTGTTAATTAGTCTAAAATTACGCACTTCACCTAAAAAAAATTTGGACAGTACTTGCAAAAACTTGGACTTTTATTGTATTGAGTACAGCTTTTCACTGTTTCATCATACAAAACAGAGTTCCTGGATATGATGGTGAATCTAGGTTTCATAAAACACACTAAGACCCCAGAAACGAAACATGGAATAATAAAAAACCCCAGTAAATTCTGGGGTTAGTCATATATCAAAAACTAAGTTTATTAATTACAATCTTGGTCTAATTTTATTTCATCATCCTTGACTAAACGCAATGCAGTATTACGTGTAATTTCAACTGCGGAAAGATCATTCACCCAAAAACTCATTTGCATAGACATTTGAATATAATAGGTCTTACCAGCTTCAATTTCAATTTCTGCTACTTCAGCCTTTTCTTTTCCTTTTTTTCCTCCAAATTGAGCTTTAAACTGATGTACTCCCGGTTCTACTTGATGTGCAGAATAACGTCTGTTGTTTAAGTTACAGACCCTTTCATCATCAATAATGGCACTAAAAGCTGTTGCTGAACCCGCGTGTCCTTTACCACGGATAAAATAAACCAATCCATAGGATGCATCTTCCGAATTCTCCTCTAATTCTTGAGCTGCCATAAACTGAATAGCGCTCATGAGAACAATGACCGTAGCTACAAATAATTTTTTAAATTTACTTTTCATCTATTTAATTTTTTAAATCGAACTTACAACAAAATTCAAATAGTTTTACGGCGATCATACACTTTATAAAAATATATTTTCGACATATCAGGGCTTGTTATTACCCATGGCTATGTGTCGCCTTAAATCGTTCTAGCAAAGACTTCAAAGTCTCCAAATATTTCACTAACTCATCCCGATTAAACAGTTTGTCACCTGATTCTGTTGATTTTACAGGTGTTTCACCCAAATACACATAAAGTTCGGGGTATTCATTTTCAATACTTTGTGTAAGTCGGAAAATCTCTTGTATCAATGTGTGATCTGTTTTCATTTTTCTCTTTAAGATACGGAATTTTGAAAAAAAATAAAAACGAGCTATCACCCACCTTTTTTGTACATATCAAACAACGAACAGAAAAAGCAAATTGATTATATTTATAGATTGTCATCTCATCTAAAAAGACTTTAAATATTATTCTATGGCCTTAGACCTTACATTTATCCGCTCACAATTTCCCGCCTTTTCAGAACCTACATTGGAAGGCTGGGCTTTCTTCGAAAATGCTGGAGGATCTTATCCTTGCCATCAGGTAGTCGATCGCTTAAACAACTTTTACACTAAAAATAAGGTTCAAGTAAATTATCCCTATCCCGCTTCTACTTTGGCCGGTAAATTAATGAACAACTCTTACAAAAGAATGGCGGATTTTTTAAACGTAGATGAATCTGAAATTCATTTTGGGCCCTCAACAACACAAAATATTTATGTCTTGGCCAATGCCATGCGCCCAATGTGGGAAAATGGTGATGAGATCATTGTTTCTTGCCAGGATCATGAAGCAAATGCAGGTGCCTGGAGAAGGCTAGCGGAAAGAGGTATCAAAATTAATGAATGGCATGTAGATCCACAAAATGGATTATTGAGCATGGTTGAACTAAAGAAACTTTTTACGAATAGAACAAAAATGGTAGCTTTTCCACATTGTTCTAATATCATAGGTCAGATAAATCCTGTTAAAGAAATTACAGATCTAGCACATAAAAACGGAGCGCTTTCTGTGATAGACGGTGTAGGTTTTGCACCCCATGGCTTTCCTGATTTAAAGGATTTAAACGCAGACATTTATCTTTTTTCTCTTTATAAAACTTTTGGAACACACCTAGGTTTAATGTATGTAAAAGATGAACTGATAAAAAAGATGGAAAACCAATCGCATTTCTTTAAAGTTGGAAATACAAGAAGTATGTTGACACCTGCAGGACCCGACCATGCACAGATTGCAGCCGCAAGTGGAATCCTCGATTATTTTGACGCTGTTTATAATCATCATTTCAAAATCGAGATAAAACCATTTCAAAAAATGAAGGCTTTGAATGATTTATTCTTTTCACATGAAAATAAATTATTAGAAAAATTACTAGCATTTTTAAGATCGCGGGATGATTTACGAATCATCGGATCTGAATCCTCAGAAAACAGAGCGCCCATTGTTTCCTTTATTCCTAAAAACAGAGACATCAAGAAAGTTTATTCTGATTTAATAGACCATAAATTAATGTTAGGCCTAGGTAACTTTTATGCTTTTAGACCTTTGATGGATATGCAAATCCCGACAGATCCAGGAGTAATTAGAATTTCTTTTGTGCATTACACCAGCAATGAAGAAATTGAACAATTGATAAAAGGTTTGAAAGCAGCTTTATAAAAACACCTTGTTCTTGCCAAAAAATTTAACTGGTTTATTATAGATCACTTATTTTTACGGCATGTTGCAAGTAAAAGAACTCACATACGCTTATCAAGCTAAAAAACCGGTTTTAAGGAATGTCAATTTCAACTTAGGCAAAGGTGAACATCTCTGTGTGATGGGTGAAAGTGGTTGCGGCAAGTCTACTTTATTAAAAGCCGTTTACGGCTTGTTGGACCTGGATAAAGGAACTGTATTTTGGGGTGATCAACAGGTTTTGGGTCCGGCTTACCATCTGATTCCTGGAATGGATTTTTTTAAATATGTTGCCCAGGATTTTGAGTTGATGCCCTTTACTAGTGTCGCAGATAATATCGCCAAATTTTTACCACGATACCATCCTGAAAAAACAAAAAAGAGAACAAAAGAATTGCTCGAGGTAATCGAAATGACATCATTTGCAGATGTTAAAGTCAAAAACCTTAGCGGCGGACAGCAGCAGCGGGTGGCTATTGCCAGGGCTTTGGCAAAAGAACCGGAATTATTATTATTAGACGAGCCTTTTGGTCAGATAGATAATTTAAAAAAGAACAGTTTGCGAAGAATACTTTTTTCTTTTCTGAAAGAGAAAAATATTTCCTGTATTGTTGCTACACATGACAGTGATGATGCCCTTTCCTTTGCCGATAAAATGATCGTCTTAAAAGATGGTAAAATAGTGGCAGAAGGAACACCTCAAAGCTTGTATAATAAACCTAAAAGCAACTATGTCGGTACTTTTTTTGATGATATAAACGAAATCAAAATCAATGGAAAAAAAGTACTTCTATTTCCACACCAAATAAAAATTGTGGGAAATTCTGCCTTAAAAGCGACCGTTTTAAAAAACTATTTTAAAGGTTTTTATTGGTTGATAGAAATGGATTTTCAAAATCAAAAAATATTTGTCAATTCAAATCAATCAATTAAAATAGGAGTGACAGTTTCACTTCATGTAGAATGATCCCAATAAGCTTTTAAATTAATTCTTATTCTAGAATTTTAATTTATTTCTATACTATACACCACTCTAAGACTCCCAATAATTCCATCTTCAAAAGATATACTTTTTGCAGTTCTATCGTCTCCAATTTCAATAAGCGGTAAACTAAAATCCATTTTTTGATCGGCATCATATTGCTTATAACTTCTTCCAAAGGCATAACCTACTCTACCTTCTAGAAAAAAATTTCCGAGTAACTGAACCCTGGCATAAAAGCTTTCATCGATACTCCTTCTTTCTATATAATCGCCTTGATAAGCATCGTCTCCTAAACGGTATGTAGTGACCAAACCGAAATGACTCCAACCGGCATCAAATCGTTCATTGAATTTATACGTCAACTTACCATAAACGGGAAACATCCCTGCCAAAGACCATTTCTGGTTGATCTTCCAATCAACATTCACCAATGGAACAAAATTAGGGCCATAGAATTCTTGGTTAAACAACAACCCAAAGCCGATTTTTAGTCCTTCATGATATTGCTTATCGTAAACAGCTATCCCTCCCCATTGAAAATGATTGGCTTCTATATTGAAAAAATCTGTCATTAGTCGTGGAGCAAAAAGTATCTGAAATGACCTTTCATCATCTAGTTCATAATATATACCAGTTCTTAAAATAAATCCATGAACCCGAATTGGATTTTGGAGTTCTTCAGATAAATTTTCATCATTGTAGACCTGCCAATACAAGTAGTTAAGACTATTGTACCAAACCAACTTTTCTGAAAGCTTTACCGGCGCGACAAGATTTGCCATCACTCCTGATTCAGTAGCTTTGCTCTGATATACAGAATCGTAGGAAGAAGGAAAACCGTAAGACCCCGATAGCGTAAATAGATCCAGTCTTTCTTGGGCATACGAACCAAATCCAACACAAAAAATTAGGATATATAAGGTCTTATTTGTCAAGGACAATATTTTTTCAGAAAAATAAATATACTCCTTTTAGGTAAGATATGTCAAACTAAAATTTCGGTCTTAGATAAATGTTTACTCAAGTTTATTATCCTGACAGATTTATTTCACTTATAACAGAACTAATCCTTTTTACTTTCTCTAGTTGGAATCACCGTGTGTGTTTCACCCTGTAAACCGACAATAAAGGCATCGTTATATCCCAATTGATTTAGGGTTCTCATATGTTCCAAAGCCTCTGAATAATTTTGAAAAACTCCAGAAAAAAACCTGTTAAATCCATCTGTGTACAAATGATTGAAAAAATTATTTATGCCATTAAATTGTTCAGTTTTAGCATTTTCTTGAAATGCACCTATTTGCACAGAAAAGACTTTTTCTCCGCTGCTAAAATCATAGGTTTGTGCAGAAGGATCCACATTGATCGACAAGACAACAGGAATTTCTGGAACATTTTTTATTTCCGTACTTGGCACTTCCCTTAAATCCATGACAATTTCCTGGGTGTTAGCCCCTAAATCATTCACTGTATGAATATTAATTTCCTCCGTCAGATATCCCTCTAGATAAGCTTTAAGCTTGTAATTTGTATTACAAAATTGATCAAAACTAAAGGTGCCATCTGTTTCATTTGATTGCAATGTTATAAGCTTTTTATTATCCTGATCAAGTAAGTCTAATCTTACATTTGATAATGACACCATCGTATCAGCATTTCTAACTTTACCCAAAACCTTTTGTTCACAATCAAAAAATAAAGGTTGAGTAGAAGCAAAAGCATAAATTTCATCAGTTCCCTTACCTGCTTTTTTTACGGAAGATAGATCGTCCTTCTCAGTAAAGACAGAAACACTTAACAATATGGGCTTCGAGACGGTATTGTCAAATATTTTGGCTGCAAATACATCCAAATCACCCTTTTCATTTAATTGATCCGATGAATAATACAAAACATTCTCCACATCAATAAAAGGAAATATTTCACGTCCTGTCGAATTGATTTTAGGGCCTAAATTTTCAGGTTTCCCATAAGTTCCATCACGGAATAATTCTACAGAAAAAATATCTGTTCTTCCTAAAGAACCGGGACCGTCTGAAACAAAATAAAGCTTTGTGTTCTCTTTGTTAAGCGTGGGTTGTCCGGTAGAAAAGCTTTCATGGTTAAAAGGCAACATTTCTAAGTTGACCCATTCACCTTTTTCATTTACCGTAGCTTTAAATAAATGAAGATTGACAGAACTTTTTGTCTTGGCATCATTCTCATTTATTTCTTTATTCTTTTTAATTTTTCTATTGACACTAAAAAAAACAGTCCTACCATCTTTTGTAAAGGTGTGCATTCCATCATAAATATTAGGATCTGTCGCCGAAAGCAATTCATCCCTAATGGAAAGTAAGTTTTTAGAAATATAGTCTTCAAATTCCGTCAATGTAAAGGTAAGGTCATTTTCCGCTTCTTTTTCGACACTTAAAGATCGTTTTTGAGAAATGTCTATTTTTAGCATGTTTTGACTGTTTGTACCGCTATAGTTTTCTGCTAAATGGTATTCTTGAGGACCTTGTGAAATGCTTATGAAAGGGATAAATCCCAAGCACAGAATCATTAATCTTTTCATCAAATTTGTTTTTAGAATATTTATTCGAAATCGAATAAAGAGGGGGAAATAAGTATTGCAAAATAGCAATTAAATCCGATGTTTCTAAAAACTAACAGACTAGTTATCAAGATATTTATTAACGATGAATTGATTTGTCTAAAAACAATTACAATCCGATTACGATTAATTCCTTATAACTTTTGAATGTAAAATCAAATTTGACTTTGTAAATATTTTAATATAGTATATGCCAGTATTGAGATTTGAAATATCAATCTGGGAGGTAGTAAACTCCTTTAGGCGTTTACCTGTTACGTTATATACATCTATTTTGACAATCTTTTGATTCGGAATATTTACGTCTATACGATCTGAAGTGGGATTTGGGAAAACAATTATTTCATCATCGGGTGAATTAAAATAAAACTCTTCATTGCTTAGTACCTTATTTATTGAGCCATACTTATGAATAAAACCCTTATACCAACTGTATTCATTATATACATAAGCTTTATTACCATGCTGACCAGCCATGATTAAATTATCCTGTTTGTCAACTTTATTTACAAACACCTTATGTAATGGTATTTGCGTGGTAAAATCATTCAAAACCTTTCCGTTATGGTCAATAATTCTAATTCTGTTATCGAAATAATTCCCAAAAAGAATATAATCTCCCCATTTCATCAAATAGGGGTAGTAGGAAGTGAGATCGTCACTATAAGATACAAATTTTAGATTTTGGTCTAAAACAATGGAATTATTCGAATCTACATATAAAAATATATTCTTGTCCTTAAAGGTTTTGGCGTGTAGAATTCTAGAGGAAGTATTGTAGTAATTATAGAAGTTATTAATATTCAATTTATTTATCCGATAGCTTGAAAAGTTGTTTGTTAAAAACATTAGTGTTCCATTTGTATCGATTTCTTCAACCGAAAGGCCATTATTGGTTGGCAAATCTCTCGTGAATAATTTTTCCCCGTTCTTATATAAATTAATCTGATTGGGCCTATCTAATACTCCACCACCGGTATAAAAGTAAATATCCTCATCCACTGCAAAAAATTCAAAGAACTTTTCAGAGTCTATTTTAGTTTCTTCCATCAGGTTACCAGTTTCTTTATCTAATTTATAAATAAAAAAATGTTTTTTGTTTGTAGTTGAATTACTAAATATGTCTGTTGAAATATAAATATAACTGCCGTGCCAAAATAATTTATAAGCGTTATATGAGTTATTTAAAAAATCAACTTTTCCTGATGGAGAAATTTTAAACAAATCATAGTTCTCGTTGTTTTCATAGTCTCTTAAATTAACATAGAGAAAATTATTTTCATCAATAAAATATTCTTTTCCAATGATGAATTTTGGCATTTGCACTTCCCAGAGTTCATTTAGATTTTGATCATATTTTAGAACCCGTATACTGAGAGGTGGATCTACACCTCCTATAGCTAAATATTCGGGACCCATCTTTTCAGCTACAAAAACGAGATAATTATTGTCATTATCTATGATAACTTCCTGAGGGATAGCTCTAGATGTTCCTTTTCCCGAAAAGAAATATTTATTCTCTATTTGACTATCAGATAATTTCTCAGCGTGAATATTAGTTTGAGAATAAAAATCGGATTTTGGAAACATTTTTTGATAACTGGTACCTACAGATGAAATGCTATTGCCATTGATTTTTGCAAAGTCAACAAGTTCATAGGTGTTTGAATTATGAAAAGATTTTAGTTCATTCAATTCTTTAGAGAATAGTCGGATATTGGAATTACTTGTAGTTATAAAAAAAGATCCATCACTATTTTTCTTAAAACCCGTTGCTAACATATTATCATGATTTACGATAGATTTCCAATCATTATTTTCATCGACAGTTAAAAAGTGAAGTGAATTTTTAGTCAGGTTATTAGCAATAACAACGTTACCATATTCTTCATGAATGAAAGAATCTATCAAATAATACCTATCGCTATCAGATGTGGTTGTAGCAATGACAATTTCATTATTGTTGTTAATCTTAGAAAAGTGGATCTTATCAAAATTTGTATTGAAATCACTGGTAGCAAAGGGACAGACCAAATAGCAGTTTTTATCGGCATCAATAGTTATTTTTACATCATCAGGTAATACCGCGCCATTATAATATGTAATAAAATTGGGGTCATCAAATTGTATACTTGTCTCAATATTTGACTCTTCAATTTTGTACAACTTAAATGCATTCTGACTTGAGTCATTCTGGGAAGGAGTTGATATTAAAAAATAGAATATTCCAGAGTCTATCTTACCTACAATTCCATTGTGTATTATTTCTTTGGTAAAGGAGTGAACCAAGTTTCCTTGATTGTCAATTTTTAAAAATATGAAATTATTTGATTCAAAATTGGCTTGATTTAATGGACTATACACAAGATTTAAAGAACCATCGGCATTTAAATCAACATCCATATACCCAAAATCAAAGTAATTAGACCCATCCAATTCGCCAATCGTTTTTTCATATAATCGCTCTCCGCTTGCACTGTATTTAACAATAAAGATTAAACCATTCCTCTTGGATTGATTAAAAGAGCTACGACCAATAATATATAATTCGTTATTGGAATTCAAAAATGATTTTAATGGAATGTCATAAGACAAATTTGTCTCAATTGAAAAAATATTTTTCCATATTAGATTATAGTTTTCATCTAGCTTTGTGGTTAAAATATCGGTAAAAGTTGAATCTCTTTCTGTGGTAGCAATAATTAAAGTGTTTTTATCAGAATCAACATGAGTAAAATATGAAACATCTCTATTCGTATGATGATTTAAACCAAAAGATGATCTAAGCTGAGGTAATAATAAGTCTTGTGAATAAGATTGAGTGAAAACGAAAAAAAACAAGCCTAATAGTAGTGATTTTATCATAAGAAAAATTGAATATTTGAAATATAAAAATAGCCAGTACTAATTAAATATCTCTGACTAATATCATAAAATCAAACAACAATTATATAAAAAAAATCTACTTCTTTACCCTTTTATCCCTTACATTTCAAAGAGTGATATTTTAAAAGCTATATCCCTTTTTGTAAGATAATAAGCCAAACAACAAGGCAGATTAACATCTAACATTGATTTTACTATTTATATTATTTGAGGCAAAGTTCCTACTATGTAAAATGGAGAATACTATTTAACCTGTATTTTTCAATCCACCAGATAAGGCATTTACGAGCAAAAGTAACTGTAAAAGATGTTGATCTGCTTCTTCTTTTGCACCCAAATTACCTCCCTCCAAAATCGCTCTCCATTTTTTCAGGTAATTGATCTGTATATCATGAAGAATGGTTAAAGAGTTGTTTCTCAGCTTATTATTTTCCAATGCCGAACGACGTCGAGCTTCAACAGAGGCTCCTAAAACCTCTTCAATTTTACCAAGGCAAGTTTGATAATCAGATAAAATCAAATCCATCAGCTCCTCTCTGGTATCTGCATCCTCGACCAATTCTGCAAAAGACTTCATGATTTCACTGTCAGAATTCAATAAATTTGACTCGATTTGTATCAAACTGTATCTCAAAAAAGGCCATTTATTCACCAACCGCTTTAAATAGTCAAAATCTTCAGGATATTGTTTTTGAAATTCGTCTAAGGCAGTACCCATGCCAAACCAACCACTTATGTTAAACCTTGACTGACTCCAACTGAACACCCAAGGAATAGAACGCAAGTCTTCCAATGATCGCTGACCCGTTCTGCGCGCGGGTCTCGAACCAATCTTACTTTGTTCTAAAACATCGATGGGCGTGGCTTTTGAATAGAAATATATAAATTTTGGATGATCGAGTAATTTTCGATAGGTTTCTCTTGCCATTCCCACCAATTGATCCATGATCTTGTATAGTCGCTCATCTTTGATCTCTTCTTCCTTAATAAGTGCTTGCCTTGCCGTTCCGGCCACAAACATTTCCAAATTATATGTCGCGGTAAGTCTATTGGCAAACATATTAGCAATGGTCTCTCCTTGCACAGTCATTTTAATATGACCGCTCATAGATCCTAGAGGCATACTGTCTAAAAAACGGTGAATTTTTCCACCACCACGACTAATGGTTCCTCCTCTTCCATGAAAAAGGCACAATTTCACACCAAATTCTCTGGCAACTTTTGTCAGGTTTTCTTCTGCTTTATAAATATTCCAACGGCTGGTCATAATCCCACCATCTTTGTTGCTATCGCTGTACCCCAACATCACTTCTTGATAAAACGACGGCTTGCTCTTTATTTGCTTTTGAACTACCGGATGTGAAAGGTAAGCGGAAAGAATTTCGGGTCCGGCAATAAGATCGTCAATGGTTTCTAGCAAAGGCACAACTGGTAGGTCTGCATCATGTAGTCCAACCTCTCTTAAAAGCAAGTGCACCAAAAGTAAGTCGCTCAAGCTTCGCGTCATACTCACGATAATCGAACCTATGCCTTCTTTTCCGTACTCATCAATATAAATCTTCACCTCACGTAAATAACCCAATACATTATCCGCTTCAGGACCGCACGCAGTTCCAGCCACTAAAAATGGCCTATTACTTTTAAGTTCTTTATTTAAAAAAGACAATCGTTTCTCTTCACTCCAAGATCCATATTCTGTATCTTTTGCTCCAGAAGTGGCCAAAATCTGACTAATGGCATTCTCATGATAGGCACTATTTTGCCGTATATCAATCTTCGATAAATGAAATCCAAAACATTGAACGATCCGCTCGATTGGAAATAGTGACTGCTTGGCTATTCTACCTGCTTTCAGATCAAACAAGAGCTGTCTCAACTTCTTCAATTCTAAAGACAAACTTTTTGCTGATTTAAAAACTTCCTCTTCTTCAAAATTTTGACCCTCTTTAAGCGTATTCGCTAAGCGTTGCAATAACAAATTAACAAATTGCCGTAGCGGTTCAGAAGGATTTCTCTCCATGGCTTTTTGCCCTTCTTCTCCCAACTTCTCAGCCTTTTCTTGAAGTTCTTTCAAAAACTTTATTGGAAAAGAAACCCGGTAAATGGAAAAACTTAATTCTTCAGCCAGATGAATCAACTGATTTTGGATCATTTGAAGTGCGGCTTGACGCTGCAAGCGCAAGGTAGAAGCTGTAAATTGAGGTGTTACAAAAGGGTGACCATCACGATCTCCACCTACCCAACTCCCAAATTGGATCATAGGAAAATGCTCTGGAGAATCTAATAATTCGGATGAAAATCCCATGGAGGTCCATGCATCTAGTAATCGCTGATCTGTTAAGCGCACAGCTTCAGGGAAAACATTCTCAAAATAATGCATCAGGTTATTGCGCTCATCTTCTAGGCGAGGTTTTTGCAAATAAATCTCTCCCGTACGCCACCATCGCTCCATCAAACTGATGATCTCTCTCTTTAGCCCGGCCTGTTCTAAAGTAGACCAATTAGGATTTTCTCTCTTTACAAGAAGCAAGTATAATTCGCGGTGTATGTCCAATACGGTGAGCCGTTTGGCTTCTGTGGGATGAGCTGTCAATACAGGCACCACCTTTATTCCGCTCAACTTTTCAGCAATTTCCCGCTCATCTAACCCTTCCTTTTTCCAGTTGTACAATGTCTCGCCCCATGAGCCTCTTGTAGATTCTAAGCCAAATGAGGTCTCTATTTTTCTTCGGTACTGGGTAGCCGCGTTTTCTTCAACTAAATTTAACAGCTCAAAACAGATCCCAATCGCCTGTGTTAATTTTTCATCAGCATGATCAATCTTTTTAGGCATTTCAGGTTTATCAAGAGGTAAACTTTTTACCAATTCTTCCTCGCCTATAGAAATAAGCATTTCGCTAAACAGAGATATTAAATAATTAAAATCAACTTTTATCTTTTCAAGACCTTCAAATTGGAGCAATTCCTTCGTCATTCATTTATATTTTGATAAATAATATGGCAAAAATACCAAATTAATTATCGAGATAAAAGTGAATCAGTCCTGTGGATGTGTGAAAACGGGTAAAGACCTAACCCTTAGTTCCTTTTACTTTCAAACTGATGAAGCTTCTACAAAATCTGGCCATCTGCCCATATAAGTAATAAAGGAATCACTTAGTCCCTCTTTGAGAAGATAGTGCTTTGATACGGGTGTTTCTATGGATTTAAAATCGGGATTCTCTATGACTTTAACCGGAAAATCATGGTGAAGAATGGCAGATCGTCCGATGCTCACAAAATCCACGCCCACATCCAAAATCTGTTTCACATCTTGTCCATTTCTAATTTTTCCAGCGACAGTAAGTTTTACATCTTTTAGATCGAGACCTGTAAAATGCTCCAGCAATGTTTGGTTTTGATATTGTTCATCTTCCGGGCGTTTAAAGAAATCCCAAAGAGAGATATCGAGAAAATCAATTTTAGCTTCTTCTGCAAATTGTAAACACAATGTTTTAATTTCTGAAAGTTCCATACCGAATTTCTCGGGTGACAGTCTCACCCCTAGCAAAAAATCCTTACCACAAGCTTCTCTGATCCCATCTACAATTTCAAACAAGAGCCTCGCTCGGTTGCCGAGAGAACCACCGTACTCATCTGTTCTATGGTTAATTTCCGCACTGATAAACTGACTGAGGATATAACCATGTGCTCCATGAACTTCTACACCGTCATAACCACTTTTTTTCGCTCTAGTAGCTGCGCGAATAAAATCATCGCGCAATTGTTTTACTTCTTCTAACCTCAAAGCCCGAGCTCCGGTTTTTTCATTTGCAGATGGACAAACCGGTGCCTGACCAATTAATTCTGAGGTCGACCGCATACCTGCGTGATGTAACTGGATCAAGGCCAAACTGCCATATTCCTTTATTTTGTTGGTTAGCCTTTGGTGCCCTTCCAAATGATCATCGCTAAAAATCCCCAATTGGCCTGAAAAGCCTTTCCCGATCTCTTGAACATGAGAAGCACAAGTCATGACCAAACCAAATTGACCTCGAGCCCTCATCGTCAGCCAGTGAAATTCTTCTTCTGATAATCTGCCGTCTTCATAACTTTGCTGATTGGTCATGGGGGCCAACATAAACCTGTTTTTCATGATTTGGCCACATTGAAAACGGAGGGGTGTATCGGGGCTATGATTCATTCTTTAAACTTTTAAATGACAGAATCGAGATTGTGATCAGACATAATTAGAATAGATCTTCCTCGGGTAGAGTACGAAGATAAGAAAAACAGCTAAGTAGTAAATGAGATGCGCCACCTTGAAACAAAAAAAGCGGTACGGACGAGTTTCCTGAAACTCAATCAACAAGCAATTTATCAGCAACCTATTTAATTTCAATAGAGGTCTATTTCTCTTTCCTGACCCGAAGGTAGTCCCATTTTTTATATATTTAAACATCAATTTCTGAACCCATGCTTCCTTTATTTCGAAAGATCCGTAAACAATATGCACATGACAATCAGTTTTTGAAGTACCTGCGATATGCCATTGGGGAGATCGTATTGGTAGTAATAGGAATATTGATCGCTTTGCAAATTAACAACTGGAACGAAAAAAAGAAGGAGGCTGATAATGAACGGTATATTCTACAGGAAGTTTTGGCCAATTTAAGGGAAGATTCGGTGCTCATAAAAGAGATCGTTATTAGGAGAAAATTAGCTCAGGCTGCCTCTTTTCATTTGTTGGACTATGTAGGAAAGGAAAAAATGAACCCCGATACGCTAAAACTGGATATGGCAAGGTTTCTGAGCTTCGAACGCTATTTCCCGATCAACAATGCCTATGAAGTGCTAAAATCCAAAGGATTGAAACTATCCAACAGAGAACTCACCACGAAACTTTCGCGCTATTACGATTTTGAACAAAAAAAAGTTACCAGTAGCATTTATGATATAGAAACCAACTTCAATAAAATATTTAGCAATCGTGAGGGTTTGCTGCCCTTTATTACAGAGATGGAACTCAATACTTTTGTCAATATCAGTGATCCCAATGATCCGGTTTTTATCGAAGAACTTAAAAATGAAGTGATGTCTTTTAAAGACAATAACGGTGGCACCATAAACAGCTTGTTGAATTTTCAAAAGATCAATGATAACCTGATCAAACTGGTAGACAACGAACTTCAAAAATTAAGTGATCGATAAGCCAATTCTTCAAAATAATGAAGATCATGATGAGCTAATTACACCCTATGGCATTTATTAACCTTTGATTCACAATTTCTCTTTGCTTCGGAGCAAATGTTGTCGCGCTTTGGTCACTTCTCATGATCGAATTTTCCCATTCCCGCCAATAACCCTTTGAAACATATCTGGCTCCTTCAAACCAATTACCAGGATTATACGTCAACACATTTTGTTTAGGCTCTTGTGGCAGGTACCAGGGTTCGTAATTTTCTATGGCACATAGTGTTGCGGACCCTTCATATTCATCATCCATATTTCCAAAAGAATGGCCAAATTCGTGCCTGATCAAATACTTAAAACCTTCACTGCCGTCATATTTTGAAACGATCATATTAGACACTTTAGGATTTATTATTGAATTGTGTTCTGTAACGCCCGGAAACTCAGCACCACCGTAGTAATCAGTGGTATTGGCTATAATGATGGTATACACATAATCTCCTGTTGCATAACTGCTAAATAACTCTTCTAACAAATCCCTTTTTACAGGTTCCATACCCGCATAATGTTGAAGGCCGACTCGATTTCCAAAAACAGACCAAGGCGTTGTTGAAGAAGTATTATTCACATCATTATTATTGCAGACACTTGTAAATTGTATAGTCTTTATACCGGAAGTAATTGAAGGGGCATTGACCCGGTAAAAGTTCAAATTTTTAGAGGCTGATGCAAAAGGTTCCATATCGAGTATGGCTTGTTTTGCGACATCGCATAATGTATTAAATTCAGTCATTTCTGATTCGATAAAACCTTCTGCCAAGAATATGATATTTGCCACACATCCTTCATTTTCTTGTCCTATGATAACTGGGCAAGGGATCGCGGAATCTATACAGCGTTCTTTACTCACGTCATCCTCACTATTGCAACTGAAAAGGGTAAAAAACAGCAAAATGAATAGAATACTTTTTTTCATAGATAACTAGCTTTAATTATTGCCACCATGTTATAACACGTCAAAAAGACCATGAACAGTATTTGTTAGAATCTTCTTAAGCACTAATTTTTAATCTTCATTTTTCTTGTTTTGCGGGGGTGAATATCATCATTTTTTGTCGAAACTTTGTCCAAAACTCGTCATAAAATAAAAAATATATATTCTGATCATCATCTCTCTTAACATCAAGAATTAATCCTTTTTATTGTTTAAACAACTCCTGATCTACCTTTTCGTGATATAGCATAAAGAAATGTCTTGTAGACCTTAATTAAGATTGTGCTTCATGGATCGAGAACATTTATGATCCTTTCTATAAATTTTATTATTATATCTAAACCATGCAGATAGCAGGTTTTATAAGATACAATATTGAATTGATAGTAATGTTAGGCTTGAAGGCAAAGGTGCCTTTTAAAATGAATCATTAGAATATATAGGTGATCATTTGTAGTTGACTTTTTCGACTTACCTTTTATTTCATCTGCCACAACCTCCACCAGGGTACACCTGGTGCATCATGGTGCTCATAATGATAGCCGAAAAAATAACAACTAAAAAAAGCTAAAAGGTGATTTTTCTCAAGTGTTCTTGATTTGTGCTTATTGTCGTGTTCATGCCCATCATTATGTGGAATAAAAGTGCCAAAATAGAATAACTGAAAGGTTGATAAGATACTTGGGAGACTCCAAAAAAGGATCAGATTCTCTAGAGGAAATATCAACCACAGCAATTGAAGACTAATCGTGATCAAAATAATTTGCCTTAGCGTAATATATCTCTTTAAAAAATTCCAATACCATAACCAGAATTTCCCTGAATCATGATAATCAGGATCTTTCTCAGTGGCTACAAATCTATGGTGTTCATGGTGTTTTACAATAAGTGCATCATAGGAATTAAAAGCGAATAAAAAAGAAGTGATATATCCAATAATATAATTCACTTTTCTGTTTTTTGAAACTGAGCCATGCATGGCATCATGTGACGTAATGAAAATTCCCGTGTACAAATGCGTTTGAATGTAAATAAAAAGGTATGTCAAAGGGTTTCTGTAGTCAATATGCCAATTGAGCAAAAATAAAAGACTCATACCCCATACTACAATTAATGAGATGCCCATGACTGTTCCTATGGGATCAACTGAAAGTGATATGAGTTTACGCGACTTCAAAATTGGTTATTTTGTTTAACAAATATAATTATTTTTTAAACAATTTTATTTATTTAACACCTCATTAACAATAAATTTAAGATAAATTATAGTTCTATTTTCCGCTTAAAGTCTTGTTTTATAATTGTTTTACACGTTTTGGCATCCATTAATTCTGTTTATTTTTTAAATCGATTAATTAGACGTTTTTAGAAAGGATTCACTAGAATATTGAAATAAAAAGGAGGATGAAGGTTTAAAAACCCCCAAAACAAAAAAACCTCAGTCCCGAGCCCTTGGGATGAAGTTTTCCATTAGCTAACCTCTTAAACCATAAAGGCTTGTGTTAACCACACAACTGTTTATTACACTTAATAGAAGCGGTCCGGACGGAATCGCTCACATTTAGTTAAAAGCTTGATTAACAGATTACTGCCCTATGATAAAAGAATCATTTCCCTTTGATCAGTATCAATATAGCATCATTTTACCTATATTTAATCATCAACAACTAAACGATGATCCCTTTCAAACAGGACAGAGCGTCAAGAGGGCAGAATGAAAAAGCCAATAATTTGGCTTTTGAATGATGAGCCAGATGAGGCGAGGCAAAGCAGACATTTTCAGCGATAGGGCAAGGTGGTACAAGGGCATAAATAATTATGGTAAAATTTTTAGACAGATCTGCCACCTGCCGCCTATACAGCTATATGCCTTATGCCCTTTTAGCAATCGTATTCGTCTAGTTGGTATATTTTACACTTCAAATCAATCTTTAAATTTAGATCAGAAAAACGTATATTTAGAATCCTAAAACCAAACTTTTATGAAATATTCCCAGTTTCTAGGAGCCGGACTGATCAGTCTTTTCCTGCTTGCCTGCAGTGAAAACAAAACCAAAACTATTATTTATGATGACCAAGCGATAGCCAATGAATCGCAAACATCTAATTGGCTTGCTTACGGTCGTACCCATAATGAACTCCGATTTAGTCCTTCAACACAAATCAATACAGCTAATGTGGCCGACCTAAAGGTAGATTGGTTTATGGATCTTCCTGATGATGTTGGACTAGTTTCAACGCCTTTGGTAATTGATGGAGTAATTTATTTCACAGGCACAATGAATGTGATAAGGGCGGTTGATGCAGTTAAGGGTAACCTACTCTGGGAATACAACCCACAAGTAGCCAAAGAAATTGAAGGAAAGCGTAAAATTGGATGGAAACACAACCGGGGAATATCTTTTTATGATGGAAAAATTTTTGCTGCTACCTGGGATGGGAGGCTCTTTGCCCTCAATGCCAAAACAGGGAAAGAAGTATGGATGGTTAGAACCTTTAGCTTAGACCGATCTTTGTATATCACAGGAGCACCAAAAGCTTTCAAAGGAAAAGTAATTATAGGAAATGGCGGTACAGAAAATGGACCTACGCGCGGCTATGTCACAGCCTATGATGCAAATACCGGAAAGGAAGCCTGGAAATTTTACATTGTGCCCGGTAACCCTGCCGATGGATTTGAAAATGAGGCGATGGAAATGGCGGCTAAAACCTGGACAGGAGAATGGTGGAAGCACGGTGGAGGCGGAAATGCCTGGCATGCTTTTACCTATGATGAAGAGCTTGATGTACTTTATATTGGCACGGGGAATGGCTCACCCTGGAATCGCAAGATTCGCAGTCCTGAAGGGGGAGATAACCTCTTTTTATGTTCCATTGTAGCCCTAAAGCCAGATACCGGAGAATACTTATGGCACTATCAAACAACTCCAGGAGAAAGTTGGGATTATAATTCCAACATGGATATTGTGCTTACGGACCTCAACATAGATGGAAAAGAAATTAAAGCGATGCTACATGCTCCAAAGAATGGATTCTTCTACGTAATAAATCGGGAAACGGGAAAACTGATTTCTGCAGAACCTTTTGTAAAAACAACCTGGGCTTCTCATATAGATTTAGAAACGGGCAGGCCTGTGGAGGTTCCTGGTGCCCGTTATGAAAACGGCCCGGCCTACATCACCCCAAGTCCATATGGAGCTCATAGTTGGTATGCCATGTCATACAATCCTCAGACTGGCCTGGTCTATTTACCGGCATTGCACTATGCCACTAAATTTACAGACGAAGGGATTGATCTTGCCAACTGGCAAGCAGAAGAGTTTGTTGGTGGATTAGGTGTGATTCCTCTCGAGGGGGAAGCCCCTGAAGACTATCCGGCTTCCTTGATTGCATGGGATCCAGTTAAACAAGAAGAAGTTTGGACAGTTCCACAAGAAATGACACCAAATGCTGGTACCCTTACCACGGCCGGAAACTTGGTTTTCCAAGGACGAGCCGATGGAAACTTACTTGCCTATGATGCAAGTACGGGCAAGATTCTTTGGACACACAACCTCGGTCTTGGTATTGCCGCACCCCCTATAACTTATGAAATTAATGGCAAGCAATACCTATCTCTTTTGGTAGGTTGGGGTGGCGGTGCTTCTGGTCTAGGTAGCTCGTTATCCTCCGAAAAAAATAACCCACAAAAACTGGGTTGGTCTTATAAAACACATATGCGTCGTTTGGTAACCTTTTCACTCGATGGAATGGCAAATATGCCAGTACTACCCCCACCTCATTTTCCCAAGCCCATCGAGGCTCCGGAATTCATAATTAATCCCACCAAAGCGGCCTTAGGAGCGCAACTCTATGGTTTCTGTGGTTCATGTCATGGCGGTGGTGCTGTGGCAGCAGGTATGGCGCCTGATTTAAGAGCATCTGAAATTCCACTTAACAAAGAAGCTTTTGCTGCTGTAGTGCGAGATGGGGCTAAAATAGAGGCAGGAATGCCCGTTCGGCCGGAAATGACAGATGAACAATTGGAGGCATTGCAACATTATATTCGACAAAGAGCGAGAGAAACCCTGCAAAAGTAGAAATCAAACCGATTTTAAAAAACTTAAAGAATCAAAAACAGAATACCCTCCATTGCCTATCAATTCCGTCCCGAGGACTTCGGGATCGGGGACGGGATGAAGCTTTTATTTAGCTAAATCTAAGCTCAAAAACAGAACTATTTATTAGGCTTAAAAAAAGCGATCTGAACGGGACATCTTAGCTCCTCATAAACACTTTATTCCGGAATGATATAAAACTACAGAAATCCCTATTTCCCATAAGATATCAGATTGCCAATTTACGCATACGTCAGCATCAACAACCAATCACATGGATCCCCTTTTTCATAAAAATCCCCAAAAAAAAAAAGCAGAAGACAACAAACCTTGAAATAAGCCAGAAATGCAATTGGAAAACTAGTCCTTCTCGTAATTGGGATCTTGATCCCACTACAGTTCAACAATTGGATCGCTGAAAGAAAGTAAAGAATGGAAGATATGAAGCTCAACTGCCAAGTATTTATAAATCTTATTGGGTTCAGCATATACTTTTTGTTTAAGAATCGAGGTACTTTAAATTATTTAAGTTCAACATTTTAAAGAGTTATTAACATTTTTTTATGTCCTGATTACCAAATGAATAATGAATATTAAATTTAATAGAATTAATCAAATCAAATTTAAAAAATCATGAAGAAAAACAACAAAACAGAAAAAGATGGAACAAACCAATTATTCTTTTCAATTGCATTTGGAAGCTTGTTTATGGCCTTACTTTTAACCTCTTGTTCAAATGAAACTTTGGAGTCTGATACAACCCGCATTGCGGAAAGTGAAATGAAGACTTTTGATCTGATCGAGAAACCCAATGAACTCATCCGTATTGAAAGTACAGCGGAAGAATCAGACAATATAGCTTTAAAAACTACAACTGCACCTGGTGATGATAAAGGTAGATTCAATATCACTCTTAAATATTTAGTCCCTGTAACTGAAAGACAGCGAGAAGTTTTTGAGTCTGCAGTTGCTCGTTGGGAGCGAATTATTATTAAAGATGTTCCTTCTTTTACAGGTACTGTCCCTTCAGCCTTTAGAGGTTTTCCTCCTGCAATAGATAACGAAACTGCGGACGATATTGTGATTGAAGTTGTGCTTGCCCCAATTGATGGGCCTGGACGAATTCTTGGACAGGCAGGACCGAGATTTTTCCGTACCAGTAACTTTTTAACCCTTACTGGGGTTATGTTTTTTGATGTTGATGATTTAGATTTCCTTGAGAGCCTTGATTTATTTGAAGAAGTCATCGTTCATGAAATGGGTCATGTATTAGGCGTTGGAACTCTTTGGAATCTTGATTTTAATTTTGAGCCATTTAACTTTACCAGAATGCTTCGGGGAGGAACCGAATCCAATCCATATTTTACCGGAAGGATGGCCAATGTTCATTGGAATGCTGAAGGTGGAACAGGCGAATTACCAATTGAAGGTGACTTTGGACCAGGAACTCGATTTTCTCATTGGGATGAGGCTACTTTAAACAATGAATTGATGACCGGATTTTTGAATTTAGGTGAGAACCCACTAAGTCGTATAACAGCTGGATCGTTGAGAGATCTGGGTTATGGTACCGCTGTTAAAGGAGAATCTTACGACCTACCTAAAGGGACACCCGGTATTGACATCAATGAAATTGCTGGCCGTGAATCTGGCCAAGGATTAAATATTGCAAAAATGGAAGAAATCCTCGAGCCTATTGGATACGTAACAGCCGAGAATTAAAAAATATATTTTAAAACCCGAGTGCTATATCATTCGGGTTTTTTTTGGTCCCACCTAGACCACAACAATATAATGTAAACCATTGATTTAAAAATACTTAAGACTTTCCTAAGTCAAACATCCCTTTTATCGCCCCTTCCACTCCAATATTGATGGCCTAAAATCTATTTGAAAAGCCCTCTAAGACCCCAAGTGCTTAAGGTTGCTTGGTGTTTTGCGAAAGAACTGGAATATTCAATATTAAGAAGTATGATTCATTAAAATTTATTTCACCAATCAAATTTTTAATACACCCTGGCAAGCAAATATTCTGATTATCAAAAAGTTATATTGAATTAAATACTAAATTTTCATTTTTTATCCTTAAATTGAAGAAAATGAATTAATAACTAAATCTATTTGATTATGAAAACCATTAAAAATCGATCTGAATAGACAACGTTGAAGCTCGCCTTTTTCGCCGTTCTTTTTATGGCCTTTTCCTGCAACGAGGATATGGCTGAGCTTGAAGCAAACCAGGATGCGGTGCAGGCCAAAAATTCGAAGGCTGTATTGAAAACCATTGCCAGGGGTGCTGAAATTCATGGAACCAACGGAATTTACTTTGGCCCGGATGACAATTTATACATCGCAAGTTTTTACGGCCAGGAAATTGTCGTGATGGACAAGCA
Source organism: Namhaeicola litoreus (assembly GCF_042679565.1). NCBI lineage: Bacteria > Pseudomonadati > Bacteroidota > Flavobacteriia > Flavobacteriales > Flavobacteriaceae > Namhaeicola > Namhaeicola litoreus. Next base: position 499,329 of record NZ_JBHTMY010000002.1, read on the forward strand.
AAATGGCAAAATCCTGAAACGATTTCCAGTGAACAGTGCTGATGATCTTGTTTTTCACCCTGATGGTGAGTCCTTTTACTTTACCGATATCCTGACCGGATTTGTAACTCGAATGGATCTGGAAGGAGGCGAAATTAAGAGCCAGTACGTTGCCCCTGGGGTGAATCCGATCACTTTCTTAGAAGATGAAGATAATCCTGAAAATCTGCGACTGTTTGTGGGGCTCGATTTTGAGGGAGACGGTCTCTATGAGTTGGATCCCAACCTGATTGATGATCCACGACCCATTGTAGAATATGCGGAAGATACTTACCCTATTGGTTTTTCAAAATTACTTGCAACGGATATCCTCACTAAAATAGTTATTTACAAATATATCATAGAGGTAAATAAGTTTGTTATACCTTTTTCTAAAAAGAGTAGAGATACTTAAAAACAAGACAATCGTGCGGGAGCAGGGGGTGTTGTGCCTACATGCGGCTGGCAGGCTTTCGTTATGTTTAATTTATTTTATAAATATCTCTTAATAGCCTATCCAAATTGCTATAGCTATAAATACTAAAGCTAAAATCATACTAGCAATAAATAATGGTAAGACTAACTTGAACCACTTCTCGTAAGAAACCTTGGCCAATCCCAACATAGCCATTAACACGCCATTTGTTGGTATAATAAGATTTGAAAGTCCGTCACCTAAAATGTACGCGAGTACTGCAGTTTGTCGTGATATCCCTAAAATATCTGCCATTGGTGTCATCAAAGGCATGGAAACTAAGGCTTGACCAGACGCTGAGGGTATGAAAAAGTTCAGTCCAGATTGAAAAAAAAACATGCCTTCAGCGGCTACTGTTTTAGACATTGACATAAGCACTTCGCTAGCGTTATATAGTAAAGTATCTATAATCATCCCTTCTTGAAGCACTACCGAGATACCACGTGCTACACCAATTACTAGTGCAGGTACAATCATAATTTGCAAGCCTTTGGTAAATGCAGCCATAGACTCATCACCTGACATACCCGCAATTTTTGTCACTACAATTAATATTCCAATAAAGCAGGCGCTCATTTCAATGAGTCCCCATCCAATAGTTTGCACGGCAATAAGAATCGCTGTATAAGACAACACGAAAAAGAGAAGTATATATATGTGTTTTTTTTCTAAATTTTCTTTATCAAACGATCCAAATTCATCCAAATTAAAGGGGTCATTTTTCATAAGACTATATGAAGATTTTTTCTTTATTCTATCACCATATCGAGTAATGAAATAAAAACCAATTGCTGCATAGACTACAAATAAAATTAGTCGAAAACCTATTCCAGATCCAATTGGTAGTTCAGCAATAATTTGGGCAATCTGTACATTAAATGGGTTCGTTACGCCAGAGCTCCAACCCAAATATACTGGTACACTTAGCAAAGCAAAACCAAATAGTCGGTCGTAACCTAAACGCTTTGATAAGAATAGAAAAACAGGAACTAAAGCAATGGTTTCAGATGCTATTCCCATAAACGATGCTCCTGAGAAAACTGTCATGTAGATTAAAAAAAGTAAAAGTTTAGGTCTATTTTTAAACTTAGCAATTAATGAAAATAGAAATGCATTAATTGTACCTGTTTGCTGAATTAATGAAAAAAGAGCACCAATTATAAAAACATAAAAAATAAGTACGGCTGAGTCTCCCAGACCTTTTGGTATTGCACTAAAAACACCTAATATAGAAACTGGCGAGGATTTCCCTTCAATGTCCTCTCCAATTATTACAGCCTTTAAAGAATAATTCTTAGAGACTACTTTATAACTATTAGGCACAACTACTGTCTGTTTCATGCTGCCATAATCTTTGGTGGTTCTTTCGAAACTACCACTAGGTATTACGTAAGAGAGTATGGAGCAAATTATTATAATCCAAAAAAGGAAAATAAAGACATGAGGGATTTTAAAGTTTTTCATTGGTTGGCAGCTGGCTTTATTTTTCCGTTATTCAGATTTTAATATTTTAAAATCTTTAAAGTAACCTTCAGTTCCAATATCCACCCATAATGCGATACTTCCTGATTGGGATTTTCCTTTCATTTCATTCACAATAAATGATGATTGTTCTTGGTCGTTCAGGTAGAGTTTGGCCACTTTTTCTTTCAACTCTACTCTAAATGTAATCCATTCGTCAAGTCCGATATCTGCATAAGTTTCAAACTCGCCCTTTGATTCCGCCCGTAATCTGTCGAACTTATAGTCTGGATACGCATAATATTGTACGGTGTGATTTCTAGCAAATTGATTATCCGACCTACCCACATTAGGTCTTAGGTATATTGATTCGAATGAAGAATTATCTCCATTTACTCTAAACGCTACGCCAATAAATCCTTGGGACCCTTTGAATGGGGATGGAGTTTGAATTCTACTCAACATTTTTACTTCAAAGACACCGTTTTGAATATCCAGATTTTTTACTTTCACATAAGTCGGCTCATCCACTGTTTTAGACAAGTTCTGCAAATCAAATGGCAAAGACTTTAAATCCCTTTCAACTTTTAGAACTTTTTCTCCCTCCAGTTCTACAATGGATGCATTCACATCGAATATTTCAAATTTTCTGCCTTCCCATTCAATTGTCTGAGCATTAGAATTTATTATAAATGATAATATGGTTACGATGGTTAAAAAAAATCTGTTCATTTATTTTAAATTAGTTCATTAGTTGTTTTTTAGCTTTTTGTCGACGGTTTGGCTATGGTTTCGTTGCGTGAAAATCTGCGAGGATTTTCCGCTGCAAACCGAAGATAGCAAATTTGCGAGAACATTCCGAAAGGAAAGTCGGAAGCAATGAATTATAGCCGGTGTTGTGGCTGTCTGCGGCTGGCAGGCTTTGTTTATTCTTTTATTTCTTTGCTAATTAGGTCTATGATCGTATCTATTTCCTTCTGCATCGTTTCTAGCCTATCGATCGTTTCAAGTTGAGATACATTTTTCCAACGATGTATGCCTTCATAAACTAAAATCAACTCCCTTAAATTTTCATCGATATGTAAAAATTCTTTCATCTTAGGTTGATTATCCAGTCGCTTTGGTAGGGTAGTTGCTCCCAACAATGAACTTAATTTTTGAGTTATTCCTCGTTGCCCGTTATCCGTTGCATCAAAACGTTGAATGGTAAGGTTTTGTATGCTTCGTAAATTCATTAGCTTATTTCTTATTAATGAAGGAATTAAGCCAATATCACCGCTACTCTGAAGCGACTCGATAGTATTTGTATTAAATATTGGCGGTGTTGAAATTAAAGAAAGTCTAGAAATCTGTTCATATGCTGTAGCAGGAGTTAAGCCTTCATGGTCATATAAACTCAGATAATCACTGTATTCTTTTTGGTGTCTGCTGAATTCTTCAATAGTATATTCGGTTGATATAATGTCACTATTCAAATCGTCTAATAATTGCACATAATAATCTTGTTTCTTGATTTCTTTTTTTTGTTCTTCATTCCAATTATTAATTTGAAGCGCTATAAGAATACCAATAACAACTAGAATAATCTCTCCGATTGCATATTTCAAGTACCTGCCTGCCGACAAGGCAGGCTTTCCAGTTTTTCCTTCTGAAAGTAAGTTTTGACGGATTTTTCTGAAAAAATTGATCATAACTTTTGTTTTTTGGGCTACTGTACCGCCTGGTTCCTTACGATCAAAGGTCTACAAACCTTTGATGGACGTTAAGTCCTCTAAAGAATTAATCATGTTCGTTATTCATACTTTATTGAATGGGTACATAAACTGTATTTGGGTTTGTTATTCAAGAATATTTTCTTCTAAAGTCATGATCTTTTCATTCAACAATTTAAGCGTCTTTTCTAAAGCAACTTTTCTGATTAGCGTGTAGTCGTATATTTCAACCAAGGTATTTCTAAATTCAATATTTTCTCTTAATTCTTCAAAATTAATAGGAACATTCAAAATAAGTCTGGTTATGTTATTTCCTTTATAATAAACACTTGATGACCTAAATTCTCTTTTTATAAAAGGCATGAGGTTATTTTTAATTAGATCATAATGATTATTTCTTCTGATGACTATATTACTAAAATATTCATCATATAAAATTGTTGCATCTTTTCTTATCTCTGAATTACTTAAAAGATTAATCCCATTCGTTTCAATAAACTTGTAGGTGGTATTAGCGCTATTGAAAACACCTATTCCCTGAATAAGTTCAAAACATTTTTGTAGTGTACTGTCTACTGGTTTGTCATTGTCGAAATAATCAAATATTTTTTCATAGGCTTCTTGTTGGGTAATCATTTGATTTAAAGTAACTTCTATTTCTTTTATATTTGAAAGATAATCTGATTTTAATTCTTTCAGTAAACTCTGCTCTTTTATGGAATCTATTCTATCTGAATTCCAATTATTAATTGATAAGGCAATCAGAATACCTATAACCACAAGTACAATTTCGCCAATAGCGTATCTGGCATACTTCAAGGGTCTGTTATCATCAGCCATTTTCCCTGCCTTTCCGGCAGGCAGATTACGGATTTTTCTGAAGAATGAAATCATAAAGTTTTGTTGGTGAATAAATATAGTTAAAATGAGGATAAGTTCTGAAGTGAGAGTAACGAACAAAAACTATAGCTATTACTCTTTTTAAAAAAGTAGAAAACTTTCCATTTGAGTGTAGAAAATAAAAAATGTCGGGAACATGTCTTGATAAAAACAAAAAAACCTCAGTGGAAACTGAAGTCTTTCATTAGCTAACTTCTTAAACCATAAAGGCTTACGTTAACAACACAACTATTTTTACTCTTAAAAGAAGCGGTCTGGACGGGACTCGAACCCGCGACCCCATGCGTGACAGGCATGTATTCTAACCAGCTGAACTACCAAACCATCGCTTAAAGCGGATGCAAATATAAGATCGTTTTTTATTTTTGCAAAATGTTTTTTCACTTTTTATAAAATTTGTTTTCTTTTCAACAAATAAGCACTCAATACCTTCTCAAAACCTTCGTGAATATCTACGGGGATATAATCTATTTTGTATTGCATACATTTCATCTTCAACTGATTAAAAAATTGTTCCATCATTCTTTTATAGTCCTCTCTGTAATTTTGAGCAAATACATTTATCTTTTCACCTGTTTCTACATCGACAAATTTTTTAGGTCTTTCATCAAAATTCAGCTCAAATTCATATTTTCCCGAGTAAACATGAAACAAAACCACCTCGTGTTTATTGTATTTTAAATGACGTAAAGCAGAGATCAACTCTCCCTCCTTTCGGTCTGATTGCAACATATCTGTAAATAAAAAGATCAAAGACCTTCTGTGAATTTTTTCTGCGATCTCGTGAAGTATCTGATAAGTATTTGTGGTTTTACTGCTCGGTTTTTGCATAAGCTTTTCGAGTTGATCCATCAACATGCGTTTTTGCCTTTCGCTTCCCTTAGCGGGGGCATAATAATCCAACTCATCAGAATAGATACTCAAACCAAAGGCATCGCGCTGCCTTTTTAAGATCTCTAATAAAGAGGCTGCAGCCAAGGCCGAAAATCCAATTTTATTGAGATTTTCCAATCTTTTGTTCTCACTTTCCGGAAATGACATCGAAGCCGAATCGTCAATAATAATTTGACAACGCAAATTGGTCTCTTCTTCATAACGCTTTACAAATAACTTCTCTGTTTTCGCAAATAATTTCCAATCGATATCTTTGATACTTTCTCCTTTATTATAAAGTCTATGTTCTGCAAACTCCACCGAAAACCCATGAAAAGGACTTTTATGCATGCCTGTGATAAATCCTTCAACCACCTGTTTGGCCAATATTTCTAGCGGCGGAATCTTTTCGAGATACTTTATTTCATTCATGCTCATAGCTCAAAAATAAGCATTTCTTACTGAGAAGGCATAAAAAAAGCCCGATTAGATCGGGCTTTTCCTTCTTGTTGTGTTGGACTTATAATAAAGCAGTTAGTTTATCTGCATATACGTTTTTAGGTGCCACACCTACTTGTTTATCAGCTATTTCACCACCTTTAAATAATAAAACGGTGGGAATATTTCTCACGCCATATTTGGCCGCGTATTCCTGATTGTTGTCTACGTCTACCTTAGCAATCACTACTTTATCTCCAAATTCTCCATTCAATTCATCAATAATGGGATGTAACATTCTGCAAGGACCGCACCATGCTGCCCAAAAATCTACCAATACGGGTTTATCTGATTTTAATACTACATCTTCAAAAGTAGCATCTGTAACTTCTATTGCCATAATAATTTGTTTTAATTCCTGTTTAGAAACACAAAAATAATCAATATTTCAATGCTTTACATCATTTATAAATTCGTTTTTCTTATAACTGCATCAGCTTTACCTATTTAAAACACTTCTGAAGCTATCGCTTTGATGTTGTCTGATTTCCCCATAGAGTAAAAATGAACCACAGGCACACCGGCTTCTACAAGTTCTTTAGACTGCTGAATTGCCCATTCTATTCCTACTTGTCTCACCTCTTTATTCGAATTGCATTTGTCTACCTCTTTTACCAGATCATCAGGTAACTCTACCCTGAAGATCTGCGGTAAAACATTCATATGCTTTTGAATTGCGATGGGTTTAATTCCTGGAATTATAGGCACCGTAATCCCCATTTCTCTTGCCTTTTCTACAAACCTGAAATATTTTTTATTGTCAAAAAACATTTGCGTAACCACATAATCTGCCCCGGCATCTACTTTTTCCTTTAACCTCCTCAAGTCGGATTCCATGCTAGGTGATTCAAAATGCTTTTCAGGATAACCTGCTACACCAATACAAAAATTCGTTTGATGACTGGCATCTACAATTTCGTGTAGATATTTTCCTCTATTGAGATCATCGATTTGCTTTACAAGGTCTACCGCATAATTATTGCCATTGTCTGTGGGAACAAAATAAGCTTCATGTTTCATGGCATCTCCGCGCAATGCCATCACATTTTCTATCCCTAGATAATGACAATCTACCAAAACGTATTCCGTTTCTTCTTTTGAAAAACCTCCACATAAAATATGCGGTACCGTGTCAACCCCGTATTTATGCATAATGGAGGCGCAAATTCCCACAGTACCCGGGCGCATTCTGGTTATTTTTCTCTCTAATAATCCGTCCTTTCTCTGGATAAATATATGCTCTTCGCGCGATGTTGTCACATCGATAAAAGGAGGCTTAAACTCCATCAAAGGATCGATATTGTCATATAAATGTTGAATATTCTGACCTTTTTGTGGTGGAACAATTTCAAAAGAAAACAAGGTCTTTCCTTTGGCTTGTTCAAAATGTTCTGATATTTTCATGCTAATGTTGTACGATTTATATTTACTCGATGATATTTGGGGAAAGCCACCTTTTAGCTTCCTCAAAAGTCATTTTTTTTCTTTTTGCGAAACTCTTAACCTGGTCTTCTTTTATTTTACCCAAACCAAAATATTTTGATTTCTCATTGGCAAAATAATAGCCCGAAACAGAAGCTGCAGGCCACATGGCCAAACTATCTGTGAGTTTAACCCCAATGTTCTCCTCTACTTTTAACAGATCCCAAATGGTCAATTTTTCGGTGTGATCCGGACAAGCGGGATAGCCAGGTGCCGGGCGAATTCCTTTGTATTTTTCTTTGATCAACTCTTCGTTGCTCAAGATTTCTTCGGGGGCATAGCCCCAATACTGACGGCGCACTTCCATATGTAAATACTCTGCCAAAGCTTCTGCCAAACGATCTGCAATTGCTTTGATCATGATCGAATGGTAATCATCATGGTCTGCCAAATATTTTTGAGATAACTCATCAGTTCCAAAACCGGCAGAAACACAAAAAGCACCCATATAATCTTCTTTTCCACCTTCTTTTGGTGCTATAAAATCCGCTAATGCTAAATTTGGAATTCCTTCCTTCTTTTTACTTTGCTGGCGCAGGGTAACAAATTTTGTTTTGACCTCTTTTCTTTCTGCATCAGTATAAACTTCAATATCATCACCAACAGCATTTACAGGAAAAAGTCCGAAAATTGCTTTCGCTGTCAAAAGGTTTTTATCAATGATTTCCTTGAGCATTTTCTTGGCATCCTTAAATAATTTCGTCGCTTCTTTTCCTACCAATTTATCTTCTAAAATAACAGGATATCTCCCGTGTAATTCCCAGGTTCTAAAAAATGGCGTCCAGTCAATATAAGGCACTACCCTTCTCAGATCAACCTCTTCAAATTGTTTAATACCCAAAAATTTAGGTATACCTATTTTCTCCTTTTCCCAATCTATTTTAAATCGATTCTTTCTCGCCTCTTCCAGAGATAGCATTTCCTTTTTTTCGTTCCTTGCAAAAAAGCCGACACGAAGCTTTTCATAATCTTCTTTGATCTCCTTTTTATAGGCTGTAGAAGTATCTTGCTGCAACAAATTTCCGACAACCGTAACGGCTTTAGAAGCATCCAAAACATGCACCACCGCATCTTGGTACTGCGGATCAATTTTTACCGCTGTATGCGCTTTGGAAGTAGTTGCACCCCCTATCAATAAAGGAACAGAAAATTTCTGCCGCTGCATTTCTTTGGCCAAATAAACCATTTCATCTAAAGAAGGTGTAATTAAACCGCTTAATCCTATCACATCAACATTTTCTGAAATAGCGGTTTCCAGGATTTTTTGCGGTGGAACCATTACGCCTAGATCAACGATTTCATAATTGTTACACCCTAAAACTACACTAACTATATTTTTACCGATATCGTGTACATCGCCTTTAACTGTAGCCAATAAGATTTTTCCTGCACCTGAACTTCCGCCGGGATTCTTTAGTTTTTCTTCTTCAATATAAGGAATCAAATAGGCAACGGCCTTTTTCATCACACGCGCTGATTTTACCACCTGTGGTAAGAACATTTTTCCCGAACCAAAAAGATCACCTACCACATTCATGCCCGCCATTAAATTGATCTCGATCACATCCAAAGGCTTATTTGCACTGGCTCTTGCCTCTTCAATATCTTCTAAGATAAATTGATCAACACCCTTTACCAAAGCATGTGTAATTCTATCTTGCAAAGATCCCTTACGCCATTCTAAATCAACTTTTTGTTCTTTTTTTGTCCCTTTAAATGTTTCCGCAAAATCCAACAACCTTTCGGTGGCATCTTCACGTCTGTTGAGGATGACGTCTTCTACTCTTTCTAAAAGATCTTTAGGAATCTCATCGTAAACTTCCAACATGGTTGGGTTCACAATTCCTATGTTCATTCCGGCTTTTATAGCATGGTATAAAAAAACCGAATGCATCGCTTCGCGAACGGCATTGTTTCCTCTAAACGAAAAAGACACATTACTCACTCCGCCACTTACACTCACTTTTGGTAAATTCTCCCTAACCCACTTCGTGGCATGGATAAAATCTAAGGCATTGTTTTTGTGTTCATCCATCCCCGTGGCAACAGGAAAAATATTGAGATCGAAAATGATATCTTCTGGATCAAAATTTACTTGATTCACTAAAATATCGTAACTCCTTTTGGCAATTTCAATTCTTCTTTCCAGATTATCTGCCTGACCTACTTCGTCGAAAGCCATGATAATTACCGCAGCACCATATCTTTTGATGAGTTTGGCTTGCCGGATAAACTCAGCCTCTCCTTCTTTTAAACTGATGCTATTGACCACACTTTTTCCCTGAACCACTTGCAATCCTGCTTCGATGATTTCCCATTTGGAACTGTCAATCATCACAGGTACACGGGCGATATCGGGTTCAGAAGCGATCAAATTCAAAAAATTCACCATGGCCTCTTTGCCATCTATTAATCCATCATCCATATTTACATCGATGATCTGTGCACCCCCATCAACTTGATCTCTAGCCACGTCTAATGCTTTGTCGAATTGCGCTTCTTTGATCAATCGCAAAAACATTTTTGAGCCGGCTACATTGGTTCGTTCGCCGACATTGATAAAATTACTTTCGGGAGTAATATATAAAGGTTCTAATCCTGATAAAAACATGTGTAAATTTTAGCGCAAAGAATTAAACTTCTTGGGCAATTTTTCTGGGTTCATATTGTTTAGCGATGGCAGCGATGGCACTGATATGCTCTGGTGTGGTTCCGCAACAACCACCAATAATATTGATTAAATGCTTGTCTAAATATTCTTTGATCTGATTTGCCATATCTTGTGGAGATTCATCATATTCGCCAAATGCATTGGGCAATCCTGCGTTGGGATGCGCGGATATACCAAAAGTCGATTTGTCAGATAAAACCTGTAAATAGGGTGTGAGTTGTTTGGCTCCAAGGGCACAATTTAACCCTACGGTAAGGAGTGGTATATGCGACACAGAGATTAGAAACGCTTCTGCAGTTTGCCCGGAAAGTGTTCTCCCACTCGCATCTGTAATGGTACCACTTACCATTATTGGAATATCAATATTTCTTTCATCTTTAACTTCTTCAATGGCAAAAAGTGCTGCTTTTGCATTTAATGTATCAAATACCGTTTCTACCAATAACAAATCCACACCACCGTCTATTAAAGCCTCTACCTGTTGTTTATAAGCCACCTTTAGATCGTCAAAAGTGACGGCCCGATAGCCTGGGTCGTTTACTTTGGGTGACATACTCGCTGTTTTATTCGTAGGACCAATCGATCCGGCCACAAAACGAGGTTTTTCGGGCTCTCTTTCTGAAAATTCATCCGCTACCTCTCTTGCCAGTTTTGCTGATTCAAAGTTCAATTCATACACCAAATCTTCCATATCATAATCTGCCATGGCAATGGTTGTGCCCGAAAAAGTATTTGTCTCAATAATATCCGCACCAGCCGCCAAATATTTAGCGTGAATTTCTTTAATGGCCACAGGTTGAGTAAGCGAAAGGAGATCGTTATTTCCTTTTAAAGATGAAGGGTAATCTTTAAATCGCTCGCCTCGATAATCCTCTTCGGTAAAATTGTATCGTTGGAGCATGGTACCCATGGCTCCGTCTAAAACCAATATTCTGTGTTGTAATATTTCTTCTATTTTATGCATTTCTTAAGCCTTTTTCTAAAACACTTGCTTATTATGATTCATTAGGTATTTGCAAAGATACTATATAACTTATGGTTTTTATAAATCATTGACAATCCTATAACATTGCTCTGCTCATCATCCAATCGGGGCAAGTGCTTTTTTTATCAGAATCTTTTCATTTTTGCTAAATTGAATTTGAAGTGCTTCTTCTTTTGCTTTTTCAGACATTTTAGCCCAAGTTTTCTGCAAAATAGAAATCACCTTTTCTTCAGGATGTTTTTTGCTAAATTCAGAAAAGTAATATTCTAAAAAGACTAAACAGGCTACATCTTCAACCATTTGAGATTCCTTATTCCTCTTTAGCTGTTTCTTTTTGATCAATGATTTAACCGTTTCTATACTTTCTTTTTTATAACCAGCTTTTTGCAGAATTTCTTGTGTTTTTTCTGCATGAAAATCTTTCAGCTCCTTTCTCCATTTTAAATAACCCTCTCGATTCATTTCATATGTTTCTCGAGGAATTTCCCACCTGCAAATATGCTGTGCTCTAATGGCCAGTTTTAAAACCTCGGAACTATCATGCCAAAATCGATCCAATACTTCTGTCATGCGTTTTGAGTACAGATACTCCTTGGGATAAAATCTACCTCCAACTTCCTCCACGGAAGGATCTTTTTGATTCTCAATATCGATCAATGAAATGGCTTTAATAAATTCCTTTGATCCTTTATTCTTTTTTATCAAACCTTTAGTCAACTCATTGAGCTGATTTACTTTTTCTTCAAAATCTCCTTTGAGGGTTTTTCTGTATGCATTGAGGTTTTCAAGCAGATCATTCATGTTATCCGGCAAAAACTCTTCAAAAAATTGTCGTAATCTTTTTGCCGTAGTTGGAGATTTTCCATTGGTAGAAATCGCAATTTTTAAATTTTCTTTGGTCACAATTCCTCCCATATAAAAATCACAAAAGGGAGGATTGTCTGCCACATTTACCAAAATTCCTTTTTCCCTGCAGTCTCTATAAACTTGCTCATTTACGGTCACATCATCTGTGGCAGCGATAACGATATGCTTCTTTTCCAAATAAGTCGGTTCATATGCATCTTTAATAAGGTCAACCTCAAAATCTTTAGCCAGTGCGACTAAGTCAGAATGAAAATCTTTTGATAAAATAGTGACCTTTGCATCGGGACTAGATTTTAATAAAAAACTGAGTTTTTCTAAGCCCACATTTCCGCCGCCAACAATCAAAACCTTTAAATTACTGACTTTTAAAAAGATGGGATATAAGTTATTTCTTTCCAATTTTATTCGCTTAAATAGGTTTATGACAAGGCTTGCTCAAAGTCTGAGATGATATCGTCTATGTGTTCCAATCCAATTGAAGTTCTCACTAAACCATCTGTAATACTTACTTCCATTCTGTCTTCTATTGAAAGTTTACTATGAGTAGTTGAAGCAGGATGTGTAACAATCGTTCTTGTATCACCCAAGTTTGCAGAGAGTGAACACATCTTAATTTTATTCAAAAAAGTGCGACCAGCTTCAATACCTCCTTTAATTTCGAAGGCGACGATATTTCCTCCAAATTTCATTTGCTTTTTGGCTACTTCATGCATTGGATGACTCTTCAAAAATGGATATTTTACCCAATTTACCTTTGGATGATTCTCTAAAAATTCTGCTACTTTTAAAGCATTTTCACAATGTTTCTCAACCCTTACTGCCAATGTTTCCAAACTTTTAGAAAGCACCCATGCATTAAAGGGAGACATGGCCGGACCTGTGTTTCGCGCAAACAAATAGATCTCTCTAATCAAATCTTCCCGGCCCACCGCCACTCCACCTAAAACTCTACCTTGTCCATCAATCAGCTTGGTTGCAGAGTGAACTACAATATCAGCCCCAAAGTGGATGGGTTTTTGAATATAGGGTGTTGCAAAACAGTTGTCGATAATCAAAATCAAATTATGTTTTTTCGCCACTTTTGATAATACTTCCAGGTCGATAATATCTACCCCCGGATTGGTTGGCGTTTCGGCATAAAGAATTTTTGTGTTGGGCTGGATCAAATCCTCGATTTGATCTACTTCTTCCACCTTAAAGTAAGAAGTGCTAATATTCCATTTTGGAAAATATTTTGTGAACAAGGTATGGGTAGAACCAAATACAGACCGAGCAGAAACAATATGATCTCCTGCAGATAACAGCGCCGCAAATGTTGCATAAATGGCCGCCATACCTGTGGCAAATGCATAACCGCTTTCGGCTCCTTCCATTTTTACGATCTTATCTATGAATTCCGTTGTATTCGGATTGGTAAACCTGCTATACAAGTTCTTTTCTTTTTCTTCGGCGAATGAAGCACGCATATCTTCGGCGTCGTCAAAAACAAAACTAGAAGTTAAAAATAAGGGTGTCGAATGTTCACTATAAGGTGTTCTATCCATTTGATTTCTAATGGCATCTGTCTCAAAATTCTTTTCTGTACGCATACTAAACTGCTTTTTCTGTTAATCTCAAAATATCTCCAAACACGCCTCTTGCGGTTACTTTTGCACCGGCTCCGGCACCTTGTATGACCAAAGGTCTTTCTCCGTAAGACTCGGTATAGATTTCAAATATGGAATCTGAACCTTGTACCTGACCCAATGAACTGCTGTTGGGTACAGATACTAATTCCACTTTTAAAATACCTTTGTCCTGACTTAAATCGCCCGATAATTCTCCAACATATCTCAGAACATGACCTGGTTTTTGATCAGCTTTAATTTGGTCATAGACCTTATCAAGTTCTTCCATTCTCTCTAAAAATGTATCCAAATTTACTGATCCTAAATTTTGCGGAATTAAATTGTGTATGCTGATATCCTGAAATTCATTTTGTAAATCCAATTCTCTTGCCAGGATCAATAATTTTCTGCCCACATCGTTTCCTCCGAGGTCTTCTCTAGGATCTGGCTCGGTAAATCCATGTTCCATAGCCTCGCGAATGATCTTGCTGAACGACTCATTTCTTACCGAAAACTGATTAAAAATATAACTCAAACTGCCTGAGAACACCCCTTTTATTTTGGTGATATTCTCACCGGAAAGGTGTAACAACTTTATGGTGTCTAACAAAGGTAAACCGGCCCCTACATTGGTTTCATATAAATAGGATTTCTCTAGCTTCTTAAGTTTTTGTCTCAGCGAAATATAGTAATCATAAGATTTTGTATTGGCAATTTTGTTTGATGATACCAGATCAAATCCATTTTCCACCAAAGGAAAGTAATTCATCACAAAACCATCACTGGCCGTATTATCTACGGCGATCAAATTTTCTAAATGATTCTTTTTAGCAAACTGAATTACATCATTGATTGTATAAGGTGTTTTTCCCTGTTCTGCCAAAACTTCTCTCCAATTTTGTTCAATGCCGTTTTTGCTGAGCAATACTTTTGTCGAATTTGCCACGGCGAAAATATTGAGTTTTAAATCCCTTCTCTTCTCAATATCTGCGCTGCTTTTTAAGATTTGATCGATCAAAGTACCACCTACCAAACCTTTGCCGAAAACGGCAATATTGATTTTGGTTGACACACCAAAAATTCGCCCGTGTATGACGTTAATAGCCTTGTTTAAATCTGTTTCTTTGAGTAATAAAGAAATATTTTTCCCAGTAACAGTATTGTTGATCAAGATAGGTGAGATACCATTTTTCATCAAAGCATTGTAAGAAAAGTGAAAATGATCTAAACTTTGACCAATGATAGAGACAATCACTAAATCTTTCATGATGTGCACTCTATTCACATCTTTCGTTTCAAATTCTTTAGCAAACTCCTTTTCCAATGCTTGTTTTGCAAATTTTGCATCGGAACTGCTCACCACAAAACCGATCCCCCTTTCAGAAGATCCCTGTGAAATAATACTTACACTGATATGCTCCTTCGCCAAAGCAGAAAAAATTCTCGCATCAACACCTGCTTTACCCAATAATCCTCTACCCTCTAAACTAATTAAAGAAACATTTTCCTGAACAGTGACAGAACGGATACCTTCACTTTTCACTTCCGATTTAATCAGAGTTCCTTTATTCTCAGGCTCAAAAGTATTCAATAACCTCAGTGGGATATTTTTTTCGACCAAAGGTATAATCGTTTTGGCATGCAAAATAGTTGCGCCAAAATTGGCCAGCTCATTGGCTTCCTGAAAAGTGAGCTCTTCAATTTTTTGTGCATCTTGCACCAACTCAGGATTTGCGGTATAAATTCCGTTAACATGCGTATAATTTTCCAATTCCAGAGCTTCGAGATAATTAGCCAATAAGGCCGCCGAATAGTTACTTCCATTTCTTCCCAAAGTAGTTGTGTCGCCATCTAAATTTGAAGCAATAAAACCGGTAACCACTTGAATTTCATTGCCTTTATCTTTAAAATGCCTAATCACATTTTCTCGAGAAACTTTCTGGATAGGAATGGCCTCACCAAAAGTATCATCTGTTTTTATCAATTTTCGAGAATCTACCGCGTTGGCCTGCAAGCCAGCTTTACTGAGTAAATTAGCCAACATTTTAACCGAAATAATTTCACCCTGTGCAACAACTTTATCCTTAATTTTTTCGCTGTAATCTCCTAAAAGCTGAACACCGTCATATACTTTTTTTAGCAAGTCAAATTCGTGTGAAAGATCTAATGTTGGATCAGGGAAACTTTGATAGTTTTTAAACGCTTCAAATTTGTCTTGAAAATCCTCGCCTATTTTTGCTAAATTGAGCATATCGATTAACTCATCCGTAGCATTTCCACGCGCCGATGCAACAATGGCAATTTTTTCATCTGATTCTATTTTTTTCTTGACAATGGAGAGTACATAGTCTAATCCCTTGCCATTACCGAGAGATTTCCCTCCAAACTTAAGCACCTTTATCTTTTGCTTGTTTTTTGGCTTTGCTTTGGGCGATTTAAAAAGTGGTGTTAAAAATTCTGACAACTGTTCATATTCAATCAAAAAAGCATCGTGACCGTGTATTGATTTGATCTCTTCGTAAGAATTCTCTATGCCTGCCCTCGTCAATACCTTTTGCGTATCTTTTATTTCTTGTGGCACAAAAAAGAAATCTGAATCTACACCGATTTGAAAAACACGCGCTTTTAACCTGCTCAGTACCTCTTCAAATGTTCCTCGATCTCTAGAAACATCAACTGTACTCAGCAAATGATTGAGCATTTTATAGGCTTGTAGTGTAAATCTGTTCTCTAGCTGTTTCCCGTGGTACAACAACCAGCTTTCGGTATTAAAGGTGCCTTGTTCCGTATTTTTTGTGCGATTAAACTTTTGTTTAAAAGAATCTGCCGTACGGTAAAATAACATGGCCATCATTCTGGCATCGTGCACGGGCTGTGAAGAATTAGACAAAATTTGCAATTGGGTCTTGTTATGCGCCAAGATCCAATCTGAAGCTTTCCAATCTGAAGCAACAGGAATCAAATTCTCGATCAGATCCGGAAAAGAAAAAGCCATTTCCCAGGCAATTCCGCCACCCAGCGAACCACCGATTGCAGCGTATAATTTATCAATACCCAATTGCGCCAGTGCTCTTCCATAAAGCTCTGCTATATCCCGGGCATTAAAATCTTCGTAATTCTCTATGAGATTTTCAGGTTTTTCGTCATAACCGTTTCCTGGTACATTAAATGCTATGACTGCATAATGATTGGTATCTATTACTTTTCCTGGACCGATCAAAGAGTTCCACCAACCATCTTTCCCCGCCACGTTTGAATTTCCTGTCAAAGCATGATTGACCAATACATTGGGTGCCGTATTAATTGGCTGGCCAAATACTTGATAACTCAATTCAAAAGATGGGTAATAATAACCACTTTCTGTGGTTACATCTTTTATATCAATAAAGTTTAATTCTTTTTTCAATTTCTTTCGTTTTTAAGCACAACTAGAGAAATTGTTATTGAAAAGTGGAAGTTCTTAACTGTTATCTATCCAAACTTGGTAGAATTTAGCACCTTCTTTACTATGAAAGGGTTGCTAAGGCTTCACAGGGTCTAATCCCTCCGCCTTTCCGGATAACGATTTCTTTGTTTATAATGAACGTGTGGCAAAAGTAATATTTTACCTGTACTTTACAATAACAATTTCTGGCTAATTCTCTTTGGGTTTAATTAATTTTCAACTAGTGAAGAAACTTTTTTAAACGCTTCCTTTAAATCAGTTTTTAAATCTTTCAAATCCTCTAATCCTACAGATAATCTGATTAAATCTTGAGATACGCCTGTCTTATGCTGATCTTGTTCACTTAACTGTTGATGAGTTGTACTGGCGGGATGGATAATGAGTGATTTTGTGTCTCCTATATTTGCCAAAAGCGAGAAGATTTTTACCGAATCAACCAC
Source organism: Namhaeicola litoreus (assembly GCF_042679565.1). Classification (NCBI taxonomy): domain Bacteria; kingdom Pseudomonadati; phylum Bacteroidota; class Flavobacteriia; order Flavobacteriales; family Flavobacteriaceae; genus Namhaeicola; species Namhaeicola litoreus. Next base: position 516,763 of record NZ_JBHTMY010000002.1, read on the forward strand.
TTTTTGTGCAGCTTCATATCCATCTTTCAAACCGAAAGTGACCAAGCCACTTTGGCCTTTAGGTAAGTATTTTTTTGCTAATCCATTGTATTTAGAAGATTTTAAGCCAGGATAATTTACCCAACTCACCACTTCTTGTTTTTCTAACCATTGGGCTAATTTTAAGGCACTTTTGCTGTGCTTTTTAATTCGGACAGCAAGTGTTTCTAATCCTTGAATAATTTGAAAAGCATTAAACGGACTCAAAGTCCCACCAAAATCTCTTAACCCCTCCAATCTAATCTTGGCAATATAAGCTGCATCTCCCAATGCATCACTGTAAACCAATCCGTGATATCCTTTTGAAGGCTCTGTAAATTCAGGAAATTTTCCACTGCTCCAATCAAAATTTCCACCATCAACAATAGCCCCTCCAAGCGAATTACCTTGTCCGCCAATATATTTTGTCAATGAATATAAAACGATATTTGCCCCATGTTCAATAGGGTTTAACAAATAAGGTGTAGCAACTGTATTGTCTACCAAAAGTGGAATTTTAAAATGTTCCGTCACCTTTGAAATTGCCCTGATATCAAGCACGTCCAATTTAGGATTTCCTATGGATTCAATAAAAACTGCTCGCGTATTTTCTAGAATAGCATTTTGAACATTCTCAATATCACCGGCATCTACAAAAGTGGTTTCTATGCCCAGTCTGGGTAAAGTTACTGAGAGCAAATTAAATGTGCCTCCATACAAAGAATTTGATGCAACTATATGATCTCCTGCTTTGAGTAAGGTTAACAGGGCAGTAGATATAGCCGCGGTACCCGAGGCAAAAACAGCTGCACCAATTCCTCCATCTAAAGCCGCTAATCTTTTCTCTAAAATATCATTGGTTGGATTATTGAGTCGGGTATAAATAAACCCCGGTTCTTTTAAAGAAAATAAATCCGCTGCATGTTTGGTATTCTTAAATACATAAGAAGTGGTTTGATAGATGGGCACTGCTCTAGTTCCTGAAGTTTCTGTCGTATCGTGACCGGCGTGTAAAGCGTTTGTTGAAAATTTTGTGTTACTCATGATTTTTTGTTTTAAAATGAAAAAGTCCCTATGGTTTTGGTATTACCACAGGGACTTAAATTTTCTTTCATTCTAGTGTTGGCAATACCTAATCATGTTCTGTGACATCATTTTTTGCATCATGCTACTATTTAAATTCAATTTCTTCATTCTGTGTAAAAAAAAAGCCTCTGAAAATTCAGAGGCTTATGTATATCTTTTAACTTTAAACAATACTATCCTCTGCTCCTTTTAAAGTGCATCATCATGTACATATTGTTTAAACTTTTTTTCATTTTGTTACGTTTCGAGCAACAAATGTATGCATTTTTTTAAAATAACCTAATCTTATTTTAATTCTGCATGTCCGAAGCTCACAGAAAACTCTACACACCAAATCACGACAAATTTATATTCTGAAAGATTTACATTTTCTGGTAGGTCATGGGTAAAATCACCTTCAATCCCTTTTAATTCTCCTAAATTGATATAATTATCCGGGTTAGATTCTTTTGATAAATACACATCTAATTTCGGACCGTCATCTGTTTTAAAATTTTTAAATTCCAACATTGTTTTTTCTTTGTTGGTACTGGCAATCCCAGAAGTTGGATGGGCCACAGAGATAAAATTACCTTGATAGATTTTTTCATCTTCTATCATTGACATTTCATCCATCTCGGAATTATCTGAGCTACAAGATGTTAGAACACCCATCAAAACGAATAAAAGTATTGTAAACTGTTTCATAAATTTATGGTTTGATCATTTGGTCTGGTTTTTATTGGAACCTTACAAATTATTTTTGCTTTATTTAACTTTTAATCAATCGCTTTTAATTAAATTTGCGCCATAAATCCGAGGAAAGATTTGAACTGATTGCAACCTCATTAAAAAATGCTAAAGCAGTATCTACACTCCTTTAGTCATTCCTGTTGTCTAAGTTCAAAAACCTCTAAAAAATTATTAGAGAAATGTCATATTTATTCACATCAGAATCTGTTTCAGAGGGACATCCCGACAAGGTTGCAGATCAGATTTCAGATAGTTTATTAGACGCATTTTTGGCTTTTGATCCAGAAGCTAAAGTAGCTTGCGAAACACTTGTTACAACAGGGCAAGTAGTCTTGGCCGGAGAAGTGCATACCACTACTTATATTGATGTAGCTAAAATAGCGAGAGAAACTATCAACAAGATTGGATATACCAAGGGTGCATATCAGTTTGAAGGAGATAGTTGCGGGGTTATATCCCTTATCCATGAGCAATCTCAAGACATTAACCAAGGGGTTGATCGCGGTACAAAAGAAGAGCAGGGAGCTGGCGATCAAGGAATGATGTTTGGTTATGCCACAAAAGAAACCCAAAACTACATGCCTCTGGCCTTAGATTTAAGTCATAAAATTTTGTTTGAATTGGCGGCATTGAGAAGAGAAAATTCAGATATCACTTATCTCAGACCCGATGCGAAAAGTCAGGTAACCGTAGAATATTCTGATGACAACGTACCACTCAGAATTGACACCATCGTTTTATCTACCCAGCACGACGAATTTGACGAAGATGAAGCCATGTTAAAGAAAATCGCTGATGATGTCAAAAACATTCTGATTCCAAGGGTAAAAGCAACTTTACCCGAACACATTCAGCAACTTTTTAAAGGTGATATTACCTATCATATCAACCCTACAGGTAAATTTGTAATTGGCGGACCTCACGGTGATACAGGTTTAACAGGAAGAAAGATTATCGTTGATACCTATGGAGGAAAAGGAGCTCATGGCGGCGGTGCCTTTAGTGGAAAAGATCCCAGTAAAGTAGATAGATCTGCAGCCTATGCAGCCCGTCATATCGCAAAAAACATGGTGGCTGCGGGAATTTGCGATGAAGTTTTAGTACAAATTTCTTATGCCATCGGTGTTGTAAAACCTACATCGGTTAATGTAAACACATATGGTACATCAAAAATTGGTTTAACAGATGGAGAAATTTCAAAAAAAATCGAACAAATTTTCGATCTAAGACCTTCAGCCATTGAAAAGCGCTTAAAATTAAGAAATCCCATTTATCTGGAAACAGCGGCTTACGGACATATGGGTCGTGATCCGAGAATAGTAACTAAAACATTTACTTCGCAATATTTTGACCCAATTACCTTGGAAGTTGAGTTGTTTACTTGGGAAAAACTGGATTTCGTTGAAAAACTAAAAGAAGAGTTTAGCCTTTAACCGAAACAAACATGCATAAAAAAGCTTGAGATATCTCAAGCTTTTTTATTTTTATGCCATGCGATGGATTCTTTTATTTTTTTTGTCTTCCTCTGGTTTGGTATCTCAAAATGTAATTGCCACCTTAGAAAGTACCCAAAGCCTTGATGCCGATACTTTTATAGGAAGAGATGCCTTGGCTAACATTTATTACGTAAAGAATAATATCTTTTTCAAAAAATCTGAAAAATTCACCCTAAATTATCAAAATCCGGATTTAGGCACTTTATCTTCTGTAGATATCACAAATCCATTCAAAATCATATTATTCTACAAAGATTTTAATACCGTTATTATTTTAGATAACAACCTCAACCCTCATATTGCTGCAATCGGACTTCAGGGCGTCAATTATTCTCTGGTAAGTTTTGCTTCAGAAAATAACTTATGGCTGTATAGCACAGAAAATAACATGCTAGAATTGTATGATTATCAATTAAATAGAACTAGAATTGTTTCTCAACCCTTGTATTTTTATCAAAAGAACTTTTTGGCAAAAGAGATGATTAGTACCAACCAATATGTCTATTTGCTCGGAACAACTGGGGTCTTGGCCTTTAATCAATATGGTAGTTTTATGGAATTTAAAATGCATATCGATTTTTCAGATCTCACAATCTGGGGAAAAGAAAGAGTAATGATGAAAAACAATAGGCTTTTTTTAGCAAATGATGATGAAATTCCTATTCTGATAAAAGAACCCGTAGAGATCAAAGATTTTTATTTTTCGTCAAATTCATTACAAATCTTTGATGGAAAACAATTATGGCAATTTAAAATAGAATAAAATGTTAGGAATTGCCTCTTAGGACATATCAAGCCCATAAAAATGCATCCTTAAACCTCTATTAGTCGCTATATTTTTTTATTTTCGCTTAGATATTCATCAGTAAAATAAAATCTATGCACGTTGCCATCGCCGGAAATATAGGAGCAGGTAAAACTACCCTGACAGAATTATTGGCTAAACACTATAAATGGGAACCGCATTTTGAATCTGTCTCAGAAAATCCATATTTAGATGATTTTTATGGATCTATGGAACGCTGGTCTTTTAACCTGCAAATTTTCTTTCTGAATAGTCGTTTCAGACAAATTTTAGAAATTCATGAAAGTGGCAAAAACGTAATTCAGGATAGAACTATTTATGAGGATGCACATATTTTTGCACCCAATTTACATTCAATGGGTTTGATGACCAATCGAGATTTTAAGAATTATATTTCTCTATTTGAATTAATGGAACGCTTGGTTTCACCTCCGGATTTATTAATTTATTTGCGCTCGAGTATTTCGACACTAGTTGGTCAGATTCACCGAAGAGGTAGAGAATATGAAAATTCTATTAGTATCGACTATTTAAGCAGATTAAATGAACGCTACGAGGCCTGGATTTCTCAATATACCAAAGGAAATTTGTTGATTATTGATGTGGATAACCTGAATATTGTAGATAAAAAAGAAGATTTGGGCTATGTCATCGATAAAATCGACGCGCAAATTCACGGTTTGTTCTAAAAAAAAGCTCCCATAAAAATGAGAGCTTTTAACCATTCAACTGAAATAATATTATTCCTTTTTTTCTTTCATTAACTTTTCAACCTCATCACCTTTTAAAGTTTCTGTTTCAACTACATCTTTACCGTCAATGGTTGTTGTCGTAGTTATTTCAGCAACTTTTTCACCGTTTTCATCAGTGGTTATGCGAACCTCCTTTTCAACTTTCTTCTCTATAGAAGTTGTTTCATGCAGTTCTATGGCAGTTGCGCTTTTCGCTTCCATTTTGTCGATGTCTAAAGCAATACTCGGTGCAATGACTAAGGCAACAACCGACATCAATTTTAATAGTATATTTAAAGAAGGACCCGAAGTATCTTTAAAAGGATCACCAACGGTATCCCCTACCACAGCAGCCTTGTGAGCAGCACTTCCTTTTCTTCCGTCTGCCTCGATCATTTTTTTAGCATTATCCCAAGCTCCACCTGCGTTCGATTGGAAAATCGCCATTAAAACTCCAGAAGTTGTAACGCCTGCAAGTAATCCACCGAGCATTTGAGCTCCACCTATAAAGCCGATAGCTACAGGAACTAACAATGCCAATAATCCAGGTAAAATCATTTCGCGAATTGAAGCTTCTGTAGAAATTTCTACACATTTTTCATATTCTGCATAACCATCCGCCTCATCAAATATTTTTCTATCTTCTTTCGATGCTTTGGACATATCGGAATCATATTTCCTCATAATTTCCAATGCAGCTTTTAATTGTGGAATGTCATTAAATTGACGACGAACCTCTTCAATCATAGCCATTGCGGCACGCCCCACTGCTTTCATCGATAAAGCAGAGAAAACAAAAGGTAACATTCCACCTATGAGCAGCCCAGCCATGATATCTGGTTGAGAAACATCGATAGTGGTTACGTTAGCTGTTTTCATAAATGCAGCAAAAAGGGCTAAGGCAGTAAGCGCAGCAGAAGCAATAGCAAATCCTTTTCCAATTGCTGCAGTGGTATTTCCAACAGCATCTAACTGGTCTGTTCTTTCACGAACCTCTTTAGGCAATTCAGCCATTTCGGCGATACCTCCTGCATTATCAGAAATAGGTCCGTAAGCATCAACAGCAAGTTGAATACCTGTATTCGCTAACATTCCGACCGCGGCAATCGCAATACCATATAAACCTGCGAAATAATGAGATACGATAATGCCTGTCGCAATCAGTAAAATCGGAATTGCTGTAGACATCATACCCACACCTAAACCGGCAATAATATTTGTTGCAGAACCTGTTTCAGACTGCTTTACAATAGAAGTTACAGGTTTTGTACCAGTACCGGTATAATATTCTGTGACTTTACCTACCAAGAAACCAGCGATCAAACCTGCTAATGTAGCAAAGAAAACTCCGTTAGCACCAAAAGGCAAACCTTCAACACTATCAGGAATCATTGCTTGAATGATAAAATACGATGCGATGATCATAAATAATCCTGATCCAAATTCACCTAAATTTAATGCCTTATGAGGGCTACCCCCTTCTTTTACTCTAACAAAAAATGTACCTATAATAGACATAACAATTCCGACAGCCGCTAGTACCAAGGGTAAATAAACGGCACCTAGTCCACCAAAATCTGGTGTAATAATTAAAGCACCTAATACCATAGTTCCGATGATCGAACCTACATAAGATTCAAATAAATCCGCTCCCATACCGGCAACATCTCCAACATTATCCCCAACATTATCTGCAATTGTAGCAGGGTTTAGTGGATGATCTTCCGGAATTCCCGCTTCAACTTTTCCTACTAGATCAGCACCTACATCAGCTGCCTTGGTATAAATACCACCACCCACACGGGCAAATAAAGCAATTGAGGAAGCTCCTAATGAAAATCCTGATAAGACGTTAAGCACCATTGGCAGATTTTCTGCTCCTGGCCACATCCATTGGTAAAGCATAAACAACGAACTCAATCCTAATACACCGAGCCCAACAACTCCTAATCCCATAACAGATCCTCCGGCAAAAGCAACTTCAAGGGCTTTCCCTAAAGACTCTCTTGCAGCATTTGTTGTTCTAACATTGGCTTTGGTGGCTACACGCATACCTATAAAACCCGCCAAAGCAGAACAAATAGCCCCAACAACAAAAGAAAAAGCTACGAGACCGTTTGATCCAGCTTCTGAGGCTCCTTTAAAATAAAGTAGTATAGCGACAGCTACAACAAAGACGGCTAAAATCTTATATTCAGCCTTTAAAAAAGACATTGCACCATCGGCAATGTGTTTAGCAATACTTGACATTTTTTCATTCCCAGTGGTCTGCTTGGAAACCCATTGATTTTTTAAAAAAACAAATAGCAATGCCAATAAGCCAAAGAATGGCAAATAGTTAATAATAAATTCCATTTCGTTATAATTAATTTTTAGTGGGGATAAAAGTAAGAATTAAAAAGAGATAAAAAAACATATACAAACAATAACATTATTCGACAAAAATGTAAATAGGCTTTTATAAATGCTATTAAAATATTTAAGTTTAACATGATCATGGGATAATCAACAGAATCTATATAAATAACATTGATTGAATAATTTGACCAGATTAAGAATCAATTTGTCCTGACTGTAAATCATTATCTGTTTATCAATTGTATCAACATTGATAAACTTAATAATCTCTTCCTATATATCCTGTTTAAACACTGTAACTAGTCATAATTTAAAGGTGAAATCTTACATTGGCAATGAATCAAATTGAGTTAAACTAGAGGGTCTGTGATATTCACAAATTAGATTCAATACTAAATCTTGCTGACATCAATACCCTGATTTTAAAAAAACACCGAACAATACAGATTTGAGAGATGTATGATAGAGTAATTAAGGATGGTATCTCGGTTGAAACAGATCTTACTCATTGTTGAGATAATCTTAAAAATCGTGTAAATTAAATAGAATTGTTATAATTGAAAATTTGCTCTAAAAAAACAAACCATAGGCAGTTAGCAGGCCAATTTGCTATTTTTTATATGCCTAGTATTTGATTTCTTCAATGATTACGTTCATCCCTAATAGTTTTCTGGAAGGATATACCTAAATAATTTGTATTTTCGAAAACCAGTAAACTTATATAGGATGTCATTAATCACTTCAGAATCCCTTTGAGGAAAATATTGTTTTAGGAAGATGGCAACTCCATTACATGAATTATTCTAAGTTATTTCTTAAAATTCATCAAAATTGATTCAGAGAACAAGACTCGTTAAACCAAAAATGCACGATGGTTATGTCGAGAGAAAAAGACTGTTTAAATTAATTGGTGACAATTGGCAGCGGCCATTTCACCAAATAGTGGCTCCAGCTGGTTACGGCAAATCATCCTTAATGAGCTTATGGCTTGATCGAATAAACGATTCTTACTCTTGGCTTACCATCGATGATGAATTTAACGATTTAAGGATTTTTCTTTCTTATTTTGGTGAATTTCTAAATAGTAATAAAAAATCATTAGGTTCGGAATTATCCGAAATAGCCAGATCCCATCAACTTCCAGAAATTAGCTTTTTAAAACAAAAAGTGCTTCAGGCCATCAGCCATTCGGAGCCTTCTCATGTTTTTGTTATTGATGACTATCATCTAATTCAAAATGAGGACATTCATTCCTTAATGAATGCCATTATCAAAAACTTTTCTTCAGAGCTCAAGCTTGTCATTCTGTCAAGATCTTATGTCAACCTGAATTTTTACAAAGCAGAGGTGTATGACCAGTTAAATAGTATTGATTTAAACGATTTAAAGTTTTTATCTGGAGAAATTCAGCTTCTTTCTTCAGAGGTGTTTAGAATGCCCGTAGATAATAAGACTGCACAACATATCTATGATGCTACGGAAGGTTGGATTATTCCAATTCGATTGATTTTAAAGGCGTACAATCAAGGAATTGCCCCAATTGAAATGATTGACGGAATGAGATTACAGTCCACAAAAATGACAGATTATCTACTGGAAGAAGTTTTGAATTTTGAAAGCAACGATATCCAAGAGTTAGTGATGGTCGTAAGTCTTCTAGAAAGGTTTAATCTCGAAATTATTTGTTTGATTGTTTCAAGTGATTGTGAAAAAACTCCTAACGAGAAAGCTCTTGTCATGAATCAAATAAAGGAATTCATATCTCGTTCCCTTTTTATCATTACAATGGACCAATCGGGCACCTGGTATCGCTTTCATGAACTCGTCGCTAGGTTTTTAAAAATAAGATCAACACAATTTTTAAGTACTAAGAGGAGAAATGAAATAATCAAAACAATCAGCAATTATTTAGAAAAACAAAAGTTTTTCGAGGAGGCTTTAAGATTGAATTTAAAATACGACAATTATACACCTGCCATTGAAATATTGGTAAGGAATCGAGACCGGTATTTGAACTTTAATCGATTTGACATAATTGAAAAATGGCTTGATATATTCCCTCCTGCAATTGTAGGACAGGAACCCGAACTGCTTTTGATGAAAATGTACTTGTGCGAGCTTTCAAGTGATTTTGATTGTATAAAACTCTATTCTGAACGTCTAAAAAAATTGATTTCGCAATCAAAATATTCTTCAGAATTATCAGATAAATACTGGGCGGAGTATCATTGTCTGACCTCGGTAGTTGCAGTATATCACGGGGCTTTGGATAAGGGTCTGGAAAAAATGACCCTTGCAATGAATTTGGCCACGAGAGATCAAACTTATGTTCTCGGATTTTGTCTCATATTTAAAACCTTGGTTTTAACTTCCTCAGGGAGACAAAGGGAAGCTCGATTATTGCTTAAGAGTAACAGAAATGAAATCAGTCATAAAGACCCTATATTGCTTTCGCAAAATCTCGTTGCTCGTGCTTTTGTTGAATATATGAGTGGCCAATTAAAGGCTCTGAAATATGAAGCATCTGCAATCTTAAAGCTCGCCATCCCAAACAACTATTACGCAATTTTCACAATGGCGAACTATTATGCTGCTATTTCAGATTATTTTCAGAACAAGCTAGAAAAGATTCAAGAATACCTTGACCCGCCCTTGAACCATAAATATAAATCAAGACCAGGCTGGATATTACACATATTTTATCTTAAAGGAATGTATTTGGCAGCCGAATGCAGAGATGATGAGCTGCTCAAGTGTATTGAAGAGATGAAAGAGTATGATCATACTCTCTCTCATCTGGACTTCTCCAATGATATAAGAATTATGCAATGTGAACTCTATATTCTGATGGGAAACATTAAAAAAGCATGGAATATTTCACTAAAAACTGATTTTCAGAAAAAAGGAGTAACACATCGCTATTTCTGTCCGCGTTTGACTCAAATAAAAATATTAATCTTTAAAGGTGGCTCCAAATTCCTCAAAATAGCTGGGAAGCTAATTTTGGAATTTGAGAACGAGTCGAGGATTCCTCAAAGTCAGATTTTAATTTTACAGATCAGGAGTCTCAAAATACTACTCATTGCCAAGCAGGGAGATATTTACGGAGCAATTGATTTACTGAAAACCCTGCTTACTGAGACTAAAAAAGAGAATATAATTAGATTATATAGCGATCTGGGAGAGGAGATGAGAAAATTACTTAATCAAATTAATGATCCTGGTCAATTGGAATCACATCTTTTTCAGATATTAAAGAGTTTTTATGAAAAAGACAATTTTATCAAATTGAAAAAACAAAAGGCACGTAGCCAAGAAATTTTTCAATTTTTCAATTCCCTGTCGGCAGGTGAGCTGAAGGTATTAGAATTGATGTCCCAAGGAATGAGAAATAAGGAGATCGCCGATGACATGCATTACTCCGTTGGAACTGTTAAAACGTATTTGTATAATATTTATAAAAAGATAGAAGTGAACAATAGAACCAATGCGATTTTATTGTATAAGGACTACAAAAATAGTTCAAGTTAGTATCCGTATGGGATTGAGAATTCTACATGACTTACGAACTCTAAATTATTCTCGTATACATTTTTATTTAATCAATCTACTACTTATTTTTCATCCAACTTCTCAAGATCAAATGTTTAATTGAAAGCACACAATTCTTACCATGTGGTTATTGTTGTATCTCTTGAACAAACCTATAATTTATAGTCTTTCCCAATTTTTCAAATAGATTATTTAAAGATATTTATAACGTTTCATTCAGACATATTGACTTTTTTATTGACTTTAGTCAATAAAGTATTCATAAAATATATACCATCTTTATCTTATAATTTATTTACAACATTCTTAATTCACATAATACTCCTTTCATGATGAAAACGAAATCTATTCTGCTATCCTTTGCAGCCATCTGCTTATTCTCTTTTTTTAGCTTCGGTCAATCAGAAGCCCCTAGTCAGATAGTCATAAAAAATGTTCGTGTTTTTGACGGGACCAGTGACAAGCTAACCGGCTCTACGGAGGTTTTTGTTGAAGGCAACAAAATCAAGGCAATTGGACCAAGCGCCGGCAAAGGTGCTTCAGAAAAAGCAACCATAATTGATGGTGGAGGTCGTATATTGATGCCAGGGCTTTCAGATACCCACACGCACATCATGTTTGCTTCGCTCCCACAGGCAGCACTTATGTTTGGTGAGCCCAATTTCAACGTAATCTATGCTACTAAGGATGCTGAAGCTATGCTGATGCGCGGTATAACCACGATAAGAGACTTAAGCGGTAATACCTTTGGCTTGAAAAAGGCCATCGATGAGGGAATGATTCCCGGACCTCGAATTTATCCTTCCGGTGGAATGATCAGTCAGACCGCAGGTCATGGAGACTTTCGAATACCTAATCAGAAACATCCGGCTTATGGCGGAGGATGGCCGGCACTGTATGAGCAGGGCCATGGGTTTTTAGCAGACGGGCCAACTGAGGTCATGAGAGCTGCTCGCGAGAACTTACGAAATGGTGCCTCGCAGATCAAACTGGCGACCGGAGGAGGTTATTCCTCTCCTGCAGACCCACTATTGGGCATTCAGTTTACGCATGAGGAGGTAAAAGCAGCGGTTGATGTAGCTAAAAACTGGGGGACCTATGTGACCATACATTCATATTTTCCAGCATCCATCAACATGGCTATTGATGCTGGTATCAAAGATGTTGCTCACGGTCAGTTGTTGGATAAGCCCACCTTAGAGCGTATGGCCAAGGAAGGAGTGTTTTTAAGCACCCAAGCCTTTACCCTTTGCAGTGAACCACAGAATTCCGATTTTTCAAATCAAAAGTTGGCCATTGTATGTCAGGGCACCAAAAAAATGTACCAATGGGCCTCTGAAATTCCCAATTTAAAAGTAACCTGGGGAACGGATATGTTCTTTGTTCCTGAAGATATATACGCTGGACAAACCAAGCAGCTAGAACGCTTGTTGCCTTGGTTTAAGCCAGTAGAGATTCTTAAAATGGCTACCGGAAATGCAGGTGAATTGTATAAAATGAGCGGACCTCTTATGAACCCCTATCCTGGTGATTTAGGTGTTATTAAGGAAGGCGCATATGCTGATATGTTGTTGGTAGAGGGAAACCCGCTTGAAAATCTTGAAGCGGTGACCAATACTGATAATCTTAAGATCATTATGAAAGATGGTAAGATCTTTAAAAACAAATTATAATCATAATCTAACGGTTAGTTAGATTTTATTCTAGAATCATGATGAACAAAATCATAATACAACGTGTATTTTTTATACTCTTAATTGGACTATCCATGATTGCCTGTCAACAGGCTCAGGAGCAAAGCGCTAAGAACGATAACGAATTCAGAGCTCTTAAAGATGAGACTGAATTTGATCTGGTTATCCTTAATGGCCGGGTAATGGATCCTGAAACCAATTTTGATGGTATACGAAATGTTGGGGTTAAAGATGGGGTGATTGGTCTCATTACTAAAAAAGACATCTCAGGGAAAAGAGTGATAGACGCCAGCGGTCATGTCGTGGCACCGGGGTTTATAGACTATCACTCCCATGCTCAGGAACCTTATGGGCATAAACTTTATGTTCGGGATGGTGTTACTACACCACTAGATTTGGAAGTGGGTGCATTCCCTGTCAATGATTTTTATGAATTCTGGGAAGGAAAAGCTATCGTTAATTATGGTACCAATGTAGCTCATGTTGGGGCAAGATTGGCTTTACTGGATGGCCAGGAACCTGATGGAAGAGTTCTGTACAGTGCTGCAATGGGAAGGGCAATGAACGATGGGTCTCAGTTTAAAACAAAATTATATGATCCAAAGGATGAAAAAGCTATTGTCGATGTAGTTGAAAGGGAAATCAAGCAAGGAGCTATTGGTATTGCATATCCCATTGGCTACTACACAGTAGTTGGCAGCCCTGAAATATATGCCGTATCCGCACTAGCTGGTAAGTACAATTTACCAATAACTACGCATGTGCGTTATCTCTCCCAAATACCACCGAGTGGCTTTATTGGTATTACAGAAATGCTGACCATCGCTAGGGAGAACAATGCGCCATTACTTATTCATCACGTACAGAGCAACTGCCTAGGCTTAACTGGTCCTTGTCTTGATATAATCGATGATGCTCGAGCCAATGGTCAAAAGGTGGTTGGTGAGTTTTATCCATATCAATACGCCGGAACATACGTGGATGCTGATTATAACAGGCCAGGTTTTGAACAACGTATGGGAATTAAAGCTTCAGATTATGTAATTACTGCAACAGGCGAACACCTAACACCAAAAAAACTAGATAGTCTGCGTGTCGCCGCACCCGGAACAAACTTATTGATGTATACCATGAAAGAAGAATACATCATGGAAGCATTTAAAAGGCCAGGGACGATCGTAGGTTCTGATGGCATGCCTTGGATTGTTGAAGGTGATGAATCTGGATTTAATGCAACATTTGATACTCCTTATGGAGCAGGAAACGGTCACGCCCGTGGTGCTGGCACTCATGCACGTATTCTTCGAATGGTACGAGAAACAAAGGCCATAACACTAATGGAGGCTATTTCCAAAATGACCTATGGACCTGCAATCTTTCTCGAGGATCATGTGCCTCAGATGAAGATACGTGGCCGCGTTCAGGAAGGCTCTGCAGCTGATATAACTATTTTCAACCCGGAGACCGTTACTGATAATGCTTCCCCTAAAATTGGTGAAAATTCGCTTCCTTCTACCGGTATTCCGTATGTCATTGTCAATGGTCATGTAGTAGTGGATGGCTCAAAGGTTCAAAATGTACCCGCTGGAGTAGCTATTCGAAATAAAACATTTTTATAAACTATTTTTAAGAAATATGAACTTATTGAAAACATTCTCTCTTAAATTAGTTCTAGCATTGTTCTTGATTCTCTCCTCCCTTGTTGTAATCGGACAGAATACAAAGGATATAGATTCTAGTTTCTCAACGGATACAATCGCTCCTGGTATCCAGGGTTCGATTAACCCATTAACCGATAATACACCCATTCTGTCGGGAGAAGAATTAATCGATGATTCATTTCCTAATTCTCTTCCAATTTTTGGATCCAATGTAAGAATGAAAATAGGTGGTTACGTAAAAGCCGATTTTATTCATGACTTCGATTATGTTGGAGACCGTTGGGAATTTGAACTGGGAAGCATAGCCGTTGAAGGAAGTCCCGAAAGAGAATTGGGAGGTATAACTACCTTCCATGTAAAACAGACGAGGATCAACTTTGACTTTAGATCGCAAGCCAAGTGGAAGAATGGAAAGGAGTTCCCTATGCAGGTGTTTGTTGAATTTGACTGGTTCTTTGATTCGGATGGATTAAGATTTGTTCCCCGTATGCGTCATGCTTATGGTGTGATCGGTAGATTGTTGATTGGAAGGAGCTGGACAAATTCGGGTGACCTTTCTACGCTACCTGGAACAATAGATTTCTCTAGTGGAGACGCACTCTACGGAGGTAGAGTAACCCAAATTAGATGGCAGGACAAAATCGGAACGAACTTTTCCTATACCGTTGCTCTTGAGGAGACAGGAGGTCAGATTGCAAATCCTGAAAATCTGGATGGCGCCTTCAGGCCGTTATATCCGAATTTGGCAGGAAATATACGTTATGGCTCAACCAATGGTTCCTCATTTCAATTGGGCTTTGACCTCTTTGCATTGAGTTGGAAAGGCTCCACAACCACACCCGATGTTACCAGGGCGGGCTATGCAATCACAGGAACAGGAAGATATGCCTTCAAGGTTGCTCACTTCACGGACTCATTTATGTACGGAGGTGGATTTGGTCAGGGGCAGGGTCATCGCATTATAGCCTTTTCCTGGGACGGAAAAGCATCCGGAATAATTACTGAAGAAGGTGGAATGGACCTTAATCCTTCATGGTTTGTATTTGCTGGATACAATCATTACTGGAACAAAAGTTTCAATTCAACCATTTCGACGCATTGGGCTGGAACTGATCTGTCTGTAAATCATTCGGATGATACCATTAAAAAGGCAGGTTCTTTTCATGCAAATCTAATCTGGTTCCCTTATCCAAGGATATCGACTGGAATTGAATATATGTGGGGATTACGAGAAAATAAAATCGGAATCAAAGGAACGGCATCTCGTATCCAGTTTATGGCCAAATTTAAGTTTAACTAAAAAACTGTCAACACATAAATATTTCAAAAATGTTCAAAAAATCACAAAATGATTAAGTCAAATTTTAGAGGTTTTTAATCGACCACGGGATTTTTGGTCAAGGGTGATTGAAAAAAAAGAAAAAAGCTTAACAGTTTATCATTAATCTGTTAAGCTTTTAACATTGTACCTTGGGTGGGAATCGAACCCACACGATATTGCTATCACTGGATTTTGAATCCAGCGCGTCTACCAATTCCGCCACCAAGGCAAAAATTGCGTGGGCAAATATAGCAATAAATCGCTATTTGCAAATAAAAATGGTTCAATTTATGCGATAATTAAAAAAGCCCGAAAAAATCCGTTCTATGATTCCGCCAAATACATCAGATTTGAACTTTTACCCGATGAAGCATAGGTCCTTTTGAAATATTTTGCGTATTTTTGCTTGCTACTAGCATAATAACTCAACACACTAAATATCAGCAACTTATAATGAAACTTAAACTTCCTGATCCAAAAATTTTTGCCTGTTCTCAAAGCGTCACCTTAGCACAAGATATTGCCAATTCTTATGGTTTAGAATTGGGAAAAATGCAAAAAAATGTTTTTAGTGACGGTGAATACCAAATTTCTTTTGAAGAAACAATTCGCGGTAGAAGAATATTTTTAATTGGTTCCACTTTTCCACCAACAGATAACTTGATGGAATTACTATTGATGATCGATGCTGCAAAACGTGCTTCGGCCAGACATATTACAGCTGTCATGCCTTATTATGGCTGGGCTCGTCAAGACAGAAAAGACAAACCTCGTGTTCCTATAGCAGCAAAGATGGTAGCAAAATTACTGCAAAGCGCAGGGGCCACCAGGGTCATTACCATGGATTTACACGCCGATCAAATTCAAGGTTTTTTCGAAGTACCCGTAGACCATCTTTATGCCTCTACGATTTTAGTCCCTTATGTTAAAAACCTCAATTTAGAAGATATTACAATTGCCTCTCCAGATATGGGAGGATCAAAAAGAGCTTATGCCTATTCAAAATTTTTGAATAGTGAAGTTGTGATCTGCTACAAGGAGCGAAAAAAGGCCAATGTGATTGAGCATATGGAACTCATTGGAGAAGTAGAAGGAAGAAATGTAATCATCGTGGATGATATGGTAGACACTGCCGGAACATTAACAAAAGCGGCCGAACTGATGATGGAACGCGGCGCAAAGAGTGTTAGAGCATTGGCAACGCATGGAATTTTATCAGGAAAAGCGATAGAAAGAATAGAACAGTCTCATTTAGAGGAACTTATAATTACAGATTCTATTCCATTAAAACGAACAACTTCTAAAATAAAAGTTGTAACTTGCGCCCCTTTATTTGCAGATGTGATGCATAGAGTTCAAAACAATAAATCCATCGGCGATCAATTTTTAATTTAAATAAATTTTACACAATGAAATCAATTACGATCAAAGGATCTAAAAGAGAAAGCGTGGGTAAGTCATCGACTAAAGCCTTACGTAATGCTGGAAAGGTTCCTTGCGTGTTATACGGAGGAGAACAACCATTGCACTTTGCAGCAGACGAAATCGAGTTTAAAAACTTGGTGTACACTCCAAACGTTTACACTGCCTTGATTGAGCTAGAAAGCGGAGAAAAATTGAATGCTGTTTTACAGGACATTCAATTTCACCCTGTTTCTGACAAAATTTTACATGTAGACTTCTATCAGTTGTTTAGCGATAAAGAAGTGACCATGAATATTCCTGTTAGACTAGATGGTGTATCACCAGGGGTTAGAAACGGTGGAGTTTTAAGGTTCCCTAATAGAACTTTAAAAGTAAAGGCTTTGCCTGATAACCTACCAGATTTTATCACTGTTGATATTTCTAAACTTAAAATCGGTGATAAAGTTTTTGTAACTGCCGCTCAAAATGATGCATACACAATCTTACATCCAGACAATACAGTCATTGCACAAGTTAGAATGTCTCGTGCAGTTGTTGTTGCTGATGAAGAAGAAGAGGAAGAAGAAGCTGCTGCAGAGACACCTGAAGCATCAAATGAATAATCTTATTTAAGCATAAATAAAAAAAGCTTTTCGAATTCGGAAAGCTTTTTTTATATCTTGACATTTGAAAGAATAAGACAATGAAAAAATTCTTGATTATAGGTCTTGGGAATATTGGAAGCGAATACCAAAATACCCGTCATAACATCGGTTTTAAAGCATTAGATGATTTGGCTTCCAAAAATGACCTCAATTTTGAAACAAAAAAACTAGGTGATCTCACCGAACTTAAAATAAAAGGCAGAACATTTATCTTGCTAAAACCCAATACTTATATGAATCTTAGCGGAAAAGCTATAAAGTATTGGATGGAAAAAGAAAATATTCCAATTGAAAATATTTTGGTGATTACAGACGATCTCAATCTGCCTTTTGGGTCGATCAGAATAAAAACAAAAGGAAGTGCTGGAGGGCATAACGGGCTCCAAAACATTCAGGATGTTCTTGAAACTACAAATTACAATCGACTGCGTTTCGGTATTGGAGATGAATTCCATAAAGGAAGTCAGGTAAATTATGTTCTAGGCCAATGGACAGAAGATGAAAATAAGCTTTTACCAGAAAGAATTGAAAAAATTCAAGAAGCGATCCGCTCTTTTGGTCTTGCGGGTATAAATACAACGATGAACGAGTATAATAATAAATAGGATTTAATTTAAAAATAAAAAAGCCCTAGTCTTTTACCAGGGCTTTTACTTTTTGTATAGTGAATTAAACGATTTCTCCATTTTTAAATACTCCTTTATACTCTAGAGTTCCGTCTTCCGTATTTTGTTCAAACGGTCCTTCTTCCACTCCATCGACAAAAGTACATTTTAGACTTACAACTCCATTGTCAAAAAACTCAATAAAATCACCGTGCTTTTTTCCTTTTTTAAAGGTTCCCCTTTGGTATAACTGACCGTTCTCATGATATTACTCAAAACGATCGTCATATTTTCCGTGAACATTATAATCTTTGTAACTCATTTTTTAAGGTTTTAGTTTCTATCTGTTTATCACAAAGTTAACCAAAAGTCTCACAAAAAAAAGTCTATTATTCCACCGTAACAGATTTAGCCAAATTTCTCGGTTGATCTACATTACAACCTCTCATTACCGCAATATGATAAGAAAGTAACTGCAAGGGTATTGTGGTTAATAAAGGTGAAAAAGCTTCTTCCACATAAGGAATTTCAATGACATGATCGGCCAAATTTTTTACTACATGGTCTCCTTCAGTAACAATCGCAATAATCTTTCCTTTTCTAGATTTGATTTCCTGGATATTACTTACGATCTTTTCGTAATGCTCAGAATCTGTTGCAATTACGATAACCGGCATATTTTCATCGATCAATGCAATAGGACCGTGTTTCATTTCCGCTGCCGGATAACCCTCTGCATGGATATAAGAAATCTCCTTTAATTTGAGTGCTCCTTCCAGCGCAACCGGAAAGTTGAATCCTCTACCTAAGTAGAGACAGTTAGGTACATGCTGATAGATTTCTGCAATTTCTTTTACTTTTTCATCTACCTTTAATAAACGCTCTATTTTTGCAGGAATCAACTCAATTTCTTGAAGGTATAAACGATATTTTGAACTGCTCATCGTTCCTTTAGCCCTAGCCAAACGCAAAGCCATTAAAGCCAAAACTGTAATCTGTGTTGTAAACGCTTTTGTAGAAGCTACTCCTATTTCCGGACCAGCATGGGTATAAGCACCTGCATCAGTTTCTCTCGCAATAGAGGAACCTACCACATTACATACACCAAAGACAAATGCCCCTTTAGATTTAGCTAATTTAATTGCCGCCAAGGTATCAGCCGTTTCACCAGATTGAGAAATAGCGATAAGCACATCCTTTTCAGAAATAACCGGATTTCTGTATCTAAATTCTGAAGCGTATTCTACCTCAACCGGTATTCTAGCAAATTCTTCAAAAATATATTCTGCCACTAGCCCAGCATGCCATGAAGTTCCGCAAGCTGCGATAATAATTCTGTCAGCATTGAGGAGTTTTTTCATATTATCCTCAACCCCTGACATTTTAATAATACCTTCTGAACGCAGCAATCGCCCTCTAAACGTATCTATAATTGCCCTTGGCTGCTCGTGAATTTCCTTCAACATAAAATGGTCGTAACCACCTTTTTCAATTTGCTCTAGGTTGAGTTTTAACTCGTGTATCTGAGGATCAACGAATGAATCATCTTTTATTTTTCTTACATGAACTTTTCTGCCCTTTTTTATAATGGCCATCTCCTCATCTTCTAAATAAATGGCATCTTTTGTATATTCTATAAAGGGGGATGCATCAGATGCGACAAAATATTCTTGAAATTCTTTGCCAACACCAATGGCTATTGGGCTACCTAGCCTGGCAACTACCATTTCATCTGGTTTATTCCTATCAAAAACAGCAATCGCATAAGCTCCCACCACCTGGTTCAAAGCGATTTGAACAGCCTGACCTAATTTTACTTTGTTTTTCTTTTTTATCTCTTCAATTAGATTGACGAGTACTTCAGTATCCGTATCGCTTTTAAAGACATAACCTCTTGTTTGAAGTTCCTTTTTAATGGAATCATAATTTTCTATAATTCCATTATGCACAATCACCAATTCACCTGAAGCGGAAATGTGAGGATGCGAATTAACATCATTTGGCACACCATGAGTAGCCCAACGTGTATGACCAATACCTATGTTCCCATCAGCAATAATTTGCTCTGCAACTCTTTCTTCTAAGTCCGAAACTTTTCCTTTTGTCTTTGCTACATTAATATTTGTTCCATCAAAAAGCATTACTCCGGCACTGTCATAACCTCGGTATTCTAATCTTTTAAGTCCATTGATAATAATTGGATAGGCATTTCGGTAGCCTATATAGCCAGTAATTCCACACACGATTTTTGAGATTTTAGTTTGTTAAATGTTTGTGGTAAAGATAACCCTATTTTGAATAAAATATTTCGAGTTTAAGTCGTTTATCACTTAATTGGGGTAAGTTACCATTTAAAGTTACTCCTTTTGGAATCCAGCTATAATCTGCAACAAGTGTGTCTAAATTAGTAAATGGATCATCCGTTCTATGGTAAGTTTTCAGTGCTAACTTGGCATCAGAATATCCCGATTCACTTAAAATTCTACTCACAAATCGTGTAATTCTAAATTTATATTTTTCAGGATTTCCATCAGAATCATAGCTTAGACTTCCATCAAAAACATCAAATCCATCCAAACGCAAATCACGTAAAACACTATTTTCAGTATAATTATACAAAAACAACCTGGATGGTAGCTTTCCTGACTGTTTTATATCATCGACATAAAATGTAAGGTTAGCTTCGTTAATCAACAGACCTTGGCTTCTGAGATCTTCTAAACTTTCTTCAGTAAATAACTGAATAATGGCCTCCGAACCCGCAGCGCCTTGAACATATAATGTTGATTCTCCCTCCACTTTATTTGGTGTAGACATAGCCATCCCGGCTGGAGAGCTGCTATAATCTCTTTGGTAAACCCCCGATCTTGCACCACCAATATCGAATTTCATACTGGATTTAGTTTTTACCAAGACATCAGTTTCACCGGTCACTCCGTTATAATTAAGATCTTCGCCCGTTGATTCATCCTTTATTTCTTCAAAAGTGTAATAAATGGTCATTCCACCATTTGTGATCGGAAGATTCATTAAGCTTCCATCCGGACCAATTGATTCAATGTATATTCCTTTAAAATAGCGAACAAAATTCTCAAAATTGTCGAAAAAGGGTGAATCATCTTGATCTACAAATCTCGTTTTGAAAAAATCCTTGTTCAGCTCAAATTTGATGGAAGGATTTGCCGTTTCTGTTTTGATCGTATCAATATCGTTCACCGTAGAAGGGTCTCCGTCTAAATATCTCCTTTCAACATAGAGAACTGTATCATTTCTATTTGGCTTAAATTCACCGTAAAACAATTCATCCAACACCGTATAATCTCTGTTAGAATAATATTTTTTGGGTTGGGTAGGATTTTCTGGATCCAACACATTTAAAAAAGTTCCTAATTCTGAAATCCTGATTTGGTAGGGTAAATCTTTATTTCCATAAATTGAATCTAAGGAAAAACTGGGTGCAACTATTGGATTACCATCTGAATCTTTTATTTCTTCTCCTGTTAACGGATCTTTAGCATATTGAATTGTATCTCTGGTAGAATAATACGGAATGTCCAAAACCACCATATCTATGATCGCATTATCTCCAAAATTTACCCCTAAACTGGGAAGTCTAAATTGTGTAACCAAATTAGATTTTAAATATCCAAAATTTTGATTGTTATTAACCCCAATGAGATAACCCGGCTGACCCAAAACCTCATTATTGTCTACGCGCGAAGAGTCTACATTTATTGTGTAAGCCACCACTTCAAAAACGGTATCTCCCACTTGAAACCTGCCATTATTCACCAAATCAACACCAACATTTTCTATATCCTTCTCACACGAGTAAACACCCAATAAGAATAGTGAAACGACAAGAAAATACAAAGTTCTGGCAATTCTATTTTTAACCATAAAAGTTGAGCAATTGAATCTAATTATTTTGATATGGTGTTGAGGTAAAAGCCTGAGTAAGCTTCAGGCATATTTTCAGGCGCTTGAAAGTCAAGAACTGGTACATCCAAACTTGAAACATATTTTTGTAATTCGTCGTTTAAAGTTTCGCTACCTATAATTACTCCGTCAGAATTATCCATGGCGATTTTTAACATCGCATCAGAACTAATACTTTCCAATTCTTGTAATTTTTCATCACTTAACTGATCGAATTTTATTTTTTCAATCAATTTCTCTTTGTCCAAACCACCTTTAAAAGATTTATTATACACGGAAGTGATGATCTTGCTGTTCGCAAAAAGCGGATCATTCTTGTAAAATTCTTTGATATACAAAGGCACCAATGAAGCTAACCAACCAGAAACATGTACAATGTCTGGTGCCCATTTTAACTTTTTAACCGTTTCCACAATCCCTTTGGCAAAGAAAATAGCCCTTTCGTCATTGTCTGCAAACAATTCATCATCTTCATTCAAATAAACGGCCTTCCTCTTAAAATATTCATCGTTATCTATAAAATAGACCTGCATTCTTTCTTTTGGAATTGATGCTACTTTAATGATCAATGGCATGTCCATATCATTGACAATCAAATTCATCCCAGATAATCTAATCACTTCATGCAACTGATGTCTCCTCTCATTAATTACGCCAAATCTTGGCATAAACATCCTTATTTGGCCGCCTAGTTCTTGCATTGCTTTAGGCACTTCAAAAGCCATTTTCGAAGCCTCGGTTTTAGGTAAATAAGGTATTAATTCAGAAGAAACATAGAGTATTCTCTTGTCTTTCATTCATCGTTCTTTTTGGAATGGGGCAAAATTACGAAAATATATGTAAATTTCGCGCCATTTTTAACAGTAATCCTCGCATTAACATTATTTAACAAGATCATGAAAGTATTTTATACAGTTTCTGAACTCCAATCTTATCTCGCTCAGTATAAACAGAATAATTCGATTGGCTTTGTTCCTACAATGGGTGCATTACATGCGGGGCATATTTCTCTGATCAAAAGGGCAAAACTGGAAAATGATCTGAATGTGGCAAGTATTTTTGTTAATCCTACACAGTTCGATAAAGAGGATGACTTGGCAAAGTACCCCAAAACACTTGATTCTGATCTCAATAAATTACAAGGAAATTGCGACATCATATTTGTGCCAGAGGTAACTGAGGTTTATCCCAAATTGGTGACATCACAAATATTTAACTTTGATGGTCTAGACAAAACCATGGAAGGAGCCTTTAGAAAAGGACACTTCGATGGGGTAGGAACTGTGGTAAAGCGTTTGTTTGAAATTGTTGAGCCAAACAGAGCTTACTTTGGCGAAAAAGATTTTCAACAATTAACCATCATTAAAAAAATGGTTGAGTTAGAAAATTTACCTGTAGAAATAGTGAATTGTCCAATTGAAAGAGAAAAAGATGGTTTGGCGATGAGCTCAAGAAACCAAAGACTCACAGATGATCAACGAAATGAATCTCCACTGATATACAAAACATTGCAAAAAGCACAGTCAATGTTTGCCGAAAATGACATACCAACCATAAAAAAAATGGTGGAGGATACCTTTAAAAATAATCAAATTCTCGACTTAGAATATTTTGAAATTGCTGATATAGAAACACTCCAGCCTACCCTTCAAAAAATTGAAAATAAAACTTATCGAGCCTTTATTGCAGTCTTTGCAGATGCCGTTAGACTCATAGACAACATCGCTTTAAATTGATTATCTTTGCAGCAAATTTTGACTTAAAATGAACATCGAAGTTGTAAAATCAAAAATACATAGAGTATCGATAACGGGTTCTGAACTGAATTATATAGGAAGTATCACCATCGATGAGGATTTAATGGATGCCTCAAATTTAATTGAAGGCGAAAAAGTTCATATTGTAAATATTAATAATGGTGAACGTTTTGTTACTTATGTAATTACCGGTGAACGCAAAAAGGGAGAGATCATCTTAAACGGACCCGCTGCCAGAAGGGTTGCGAAAGGGGATATTATCATTATTATTTCTTACGCATCCATGCCTTTTGAAGAAGCCAAAAAATTTAAACCAACCATTATTTTTCCGAACGAAATAACCAATTCATTAGACTAATTTCTTGAATATAAAACTCAAAAAAACACTTTTCACCTTATTACCTGTCGCAATAGGGATTGGCTTAATTTTGTTTTCTATATCGAAATTAACTCCGGAAGATAAGCAGGCAATACAATCATCTTTTCAATCTGCCAATTATTCTTGGATTTTTCTTTCATTACTCTTGGCCATATTGAGTCATTTGTCAAGAGCATACCGTTGGCAGTTCTTATTGGCTCCACTAGGTTATAAACCAAGATTTGCCAACAGTGTAATGGCCGTATTAGTGGCTTATTTGGTAAACTTATTGGTGCCAAGAGCAGGAGAAATCGCCAGAGCTACAACCATTTCAAAATATGAAAAAATCCCTTTTGAGAAGGCATTTGGCACCATCGTCTCAGAAAGAATTGCTGATGTCATTATTTTATTAGGTATAACACTATTGGCTTTTATTTTACAAACCGAGCTCATCTCTGCCTATTTATTCAATGAGGGTGGCGAAAGTTCTAATCTCAAATATTATATACTCATTGGTTTGGGTATTTTCGGATTTATATTTTATCGTTTAATTAAACGCTCTTCCAACCCTATCATACAAAAGATCCAAAAGTTTCTGCACGGACTCATTCAAGGTGCTATCAGTATTTTTAGAATGAAGAATAAATGGTCGTTTATTTTCCACACCCTTTTTATCTGGTTGATGTATGTATTGATGTTTTATGTGGTGACTTTCGCTATTCCAGAGACGCAAAACTTGCCTTTTGGCGCCATCATTGTTGGATTTGTCGTTGGAGGAATTAGTATGGCACTAACCAATGGCGGACTAGGAACTTATCCTATTTTTGTGGCAAGTGCCTTGGCCTTATACAAAGTTCCTCTCAATCCCGCTTTAGCATTTGGCTGGATTATGTGGACCGCCCAAACCCTTATGGTGCTGGTTTTTGGCGGATTATCTTTTTTGTTCTTGCCTATTTATAACAGAAATCTCAAAAAATAAACCATGTCCCAGTTTTACAGTCATGGAAAATTATTGATAACCGGTGAATATCTTGTACTTGACGGTGCTGAAGCCCTTGCCGTACCAACCAAATTCGGTCAAGATTTGAGAGTCAAGAAAAATACATCTAATAAAATTCACTGGAAAAGTTTTGACAATAATGGAAAAGTCTGGTTTCAAACAGAACTCGATTCTAATACATTAACTAGTACAATTGTTAAAGAACAAACAGAAATTGAGAATAGACTGATTCAAATCTTGCAAGAAACAAAAAAATTAAACACAAATTTTCTCGTCGACAACTTGGGCTATGATGTAGAAACACATCTAGAATTTGATCGAAACTGGGGATTGGGCACTTCATCTTCCCTCATCAATAACATTGCTTCATGGGCGCAAATTGATCCATTCAAACTTTTAAAGCAGACCATGGGAGGAAGCGGATATGATATTGCCTGCGCCCAAAATGCGCATCCTATTTTGTATAAATTAAGAGATGGTTTACCCGAAATTTCATTAGCTGATTTTACACCTCCCTTTGAAGAAAATTTGTTTTTTGTATTTCTCAATCAAAAACAAAACAGCAGAGAGGGTATCGCTAAGTATCGATCAAATCTCGACATTTCAAAACAAGTATTTTCCGAGATTGATAACATTACCAAAGAACTTATTCTTAGCAAAGAGCTAAAATATTTTGATCAATTATTGGCAGAACACGAAAAGATCATCTCATCCATCATTAAAATCGAGCCTGTACAAAATAAGTTGTTCAAAGACTATTTCGGACAAACCAAAAGTTTGGGTGCTTGGGGTGGAGATTTTATTTTAGCTACAGGAAATGAAAACACCCCAGGTTATTTTAATAGTAAAGGTTTTGAAACGGTAATTCCTTATCGAGAAATGGTTCTATGAAAAAAAATGTAATTATTATTGGAGGAGGAGCAGCCGGCTTTTTTGCCGCTGTAAATATGGCTGAATTCAATCCGTATTTGCAGGTTACCATACTTGAAAAGGGTGGCCGTGTTTTGGAAAAAGTAAAAGTTTCCGGAGGTGGCCGCTGCAATGTAACACACGCTTGTTTTGAACCGAAAGAATTGATTAAGTATTACCCTAGAGGAAAAAAAGAGTTGCTAGGGCCCTTTCATCAATTTATGACTGGTGATACAATGGAATGGTTTGAAAACAGAGGTGTTGAATTAAAAATTGAAGAAGACGGAAGGGTTTTCCCAGTTTCTAATTCCTCCCTATCAATCATTGATTGTTTGGAAAATCACGCTAAACGACTTGGAGTAAACGTTAAATTACATACAAAAGTGGATTCCGTGGAAGCTTTTGGAGAAACATTTCATATCAAAACAGAAAATGAACTTTTTGTTGCTGACAAACTATTAATAGCAACCGGCAGTAATTCTAAAATCTGGGATTTGGCGAATAAGCTTGGTCATACTATCGTAAAACCAGTACCCTCTCTTTTTACATTCAAAATAAATGATTCTTTAATCAAAGATTTACCCGGACTTTCGGTTCCAAAAGCTACAGTTTCTCTACCTGAAAAAAAACTGGAAAGCTCTGGGCCAATATTGATTACCCACTGGGGACTAAGCGGACCGGCAATTTTAAAGCTTTCGGCCATTGCGGCCATTTATTTTGCCGAACAAAACTATCACTTACCTGTTCTTGTTAATTGGCTTTCTGAACCCTATGATCAAATTTTCGAAAATCTACTACAATTGAAACGTAAATTTTCAAAAAGACAAATCGGTTTGAAATCCGTTTTCGAGCAATTACCTAATCGACTTTGGCAGAACTTTATTTCTGCAAGTAACATCAACAGTGAATTGCGCTGGGCAGATGTGAGCAACAAAAGCTTAGAAGTTTTAGCACAAAAAATGACTCGAAGTGAGTTTATGGTGGATGGAAAAACAACTTTTAAAGAAGAATTTGTTACCGCTGGAGGAATTGATTTAAAGGAAATCGACTTTAAACGATTTGAAAGTAAAATTCATCCCAACCTTTTTTTTGCCGGAGAAACTTTGAATATCGATGCAGTGACAGGAGGTTTTAATTTCCAAAATGCATGGACAGGAGGCTACATCGCCGCAAGAGCGATTGCTGAAGTTTAAAAAATATATGCTATTGAGAGGATTCAGAAGTCACTTGCTTCTTGCCAGTAGTATTAAAAGAATAGCCCATTCCACTTACCTCTCCATTAAATTCTTCTCCTACAATAGATCCGCTCAAATTAAATTCAGAACCTTCATAATCAAAATAAGCACTCATATTTCCAGAAATTATTTGAAGGTTTTGAAGTTCTATTGCACCTGAATCAGAAATAAGCTTTCCAACATAATTGTTATCTACCTTTTCAATATTGATCACTCCATTTATTGTTCCCATCGGAGTATCATTCACAACAATTTCCCAATTTCCTACATTTGGATCAGTAATCTCTGCAGTCTTTTTTGATGTGCCACAACTCATTGATATCAATAAGATCATTACAGTACAATGGGATAAAAGTGTTTTCATACCTTGGATATTTTTTCGAAATGTAATTAATTTTCTGTAATCAAAAAAGTAGTTTTCTTACTTTTCATCATTAGGTTTTGCTACTTCGCCCCGATGCGGTCTTAAAGCGTCTCTTACCGCCATCATATCAGATTCATTGACCACCAGAGAAGCCGTGCTATAAAATTCTTCTATAAACTGTGATCGAATTTCTTCAATCCTTACAGAGGATTTTTCTCTAAATTCTTCTAAATGAATACAATGATGTTCGGCGATTTGTTGGGCATCATGACCGCGAAAATCCCAGATCAGCCTGATTCTTCGGTTTGACATAAACTAAAATTATTGAGCAAACAAACTAAAAAAACTAGAAGTAAAAAAATTTATCTTTGCACAAACCTAAAACATGCTTCAAAACAAAGATTTCATTTTTACCGGCAACCTAACTTCTTTGCCCGATAAAACAAGTTTTTCATGGAAAAGTCCCAGTAATATTGCACTGATTAAATATTGGGGTAAAACAGATCCTCAGATGCCAAAAAATGCATCAATTTCTTTTACTTTAACCAAATCTTACACAGAGACAAAAGTCTATTTCACTAAAAATTACCTAAAAAAGAAAAGTGATATTTCTGTGACGCTTGATGGACAAAAAATGGATTCATTCGTTCCTAAAATTGAACAATTTCTGGAGCGGATCAATTATTTTACTCCGTATTTATCACAATACAATTTAGAAATTATAACCAAAAATTCCTTTCCACATAGCAGTGGCATTGCCTCGTCGGCGAGCGGAATGAGTGCTTTGGCACTATGTATAATGAGTTTAGAGAAAGAGTTAAACCCTTTTTTGGTTGAATCTTTTTTTAAACAAAAAGCTTCATTTTTAGCGAGGCTGGGTTCGGGTAGCGCCTGCAGAAGCGTAGAGGGTGAATTGGTGGTTTGGGGAAAACATAAGGATATCGACCATTCTTCTGATCTATTTGGAATTAAATTTTCCGAAGAAACAGATCCGGTTTTTCAGGCTTATCAAGATTGTATTTTACTAGTTGATAAAGGTGAAAAAGTAGTATCGAGCACTGTAGGGCATAACCTAATGATTGATCATCCTTATGCAGAACAAAGGTTTAATCAAGCAAATCAAAACCTTGCTCGTTTAGTTTCTGTCTTGAAAAGTGGCGATTTAGAGAACTTTATATCTATTGTTGAATCTGAAGCACTGTCGCTGCATGCCATGATGCTCACTTCAAATCCTTATTTCATATTGATGAAACCAAATACATTAAAAGTGATTGAAAAAATTTGGAGATACAGAAAAGACACAGGTGTTCCTGTTTGCTTTACGCTGGATGCCGGAGCAAATGTGCATGTTTTGTATCCTAAAAAGTGGAAAGAGGACGTTAATCAGTTTATTGAATTAGAATTGGCAAAGTATTGTCAAAATAATCATATGATATGGGATCAAGCCGGTATGGGAGCTGCACCTGTTTCTCCCATTTTTTAGTTTTTTTTAGGCAAAATTCAGTTTTGTTGACGTAATTGTAGTATTTCGTATATTTGTAAAACCTAATTGCTTAATTTTCAATTGTTATGAGAGGACCTCTTTTTTACGCAAAAATTCTTTTGTTCGGAGAATATGGCATTATCAAAGATTCAAAAGGATTGGCGATTCCATACAATTCTTATCAAGGAGCTTTGAAGCTGAGTAAAGAACCTAATGAATTAGCAAAGAGTTCAAATCAAAAACTAAAAAACTATTTAAGCTATTTAAAAACCTTGCAATATGAAGGACTCTTATTACGCTTAGACGAACTCGAAAAAGATATTGAGGATGGTATGTATTTCGACTCGAGCATTCCGCAAGGATATGGTGTAGGAAGTTCCGGTGCTTTGGTTGCTGCGATATACGACAAGTATGCTGATCAAAAAATTACTGTACTAGAAAATTTAACCAGAGACAAATTATTAAAATTAAAGGGGATTTTTTCACTCATGGAATCTCATTTTCATGGAAAAAGTTCAGGATTAGATCCCTTAAATTCTTATTTGAGTTTACCTATCCTGATCAATTCTAAAGACAATATTGAGCCAACTGGTATTCCTTCACAAAAAGAAGGAAAAGGAGCAGTTTTCTTGCTAGATTCTGAAATTATTGGTGAGACCGAACCTATGGTCAATATTTTCATGAATAAAATGAAAAATGAAGGTTTTAGAAAAATGATTGATGAAGATTTTGCTAAAATAACCGATGTGTGTATCCATGATTTTTTAAACGGAGATGCAAAATCCTTATTCAAAAATGTAAAAAAACTATCAAAAGTAGTGCTTAAACACTTCAAACCAATGATTCCAGATTCTTTTCATCATATTTGGCAAGAAGGAATTAAAACAAACGACTATTATCTTAAATTATGTGGCTCTGGTGGAGGTGGATATATTCTTGGTTTTACCAAAGATTACGAAAAAACGAAAGAAATTCTAAAAGCTCATAAACTGGAATTGGTTTATCGCTTTTAACAATCCATTCAAAATGGATCTATTAAAAATGGCTGAAGAAAATACGCCTAAAACACCTGTTAAACACTCCTTCCTGTTTAAATTTTTGAGTCTACTTTCTGTTGTGAGGGGCTATAATATTTTTATTATGGTTATGGCGCAATACTTGGCTGCCATTTTCATCTTTGCGCCAGAAAAATCTCTAAAAGACGTTTTGCTCGACCTAGATCTATATCTTATCGTTCTGGCAACCGTCTGCTCTATTGCTTCCGGATACATCATCAACAATTTTTACGACGCTAAAAAAGATGCGATTAATAGACCTATTAAATCAAAAATAGATAGTCTAGTTGCGCAGAATACCAAACTAAAAATTTACTTTTTACTCAATTTTATTGCCGTAATGTGTGGTTTAATGGTCTCTTGGCGTGCAGCTATGTTTTTTTCAGTTTATATCTTTTTGATTTGGATATATTCTCATAAACTAAAAAAGTACCCTTTAAGCAGATTAATTTCGGCATCAGTATTAACCTTACTTCCTTTTTTCGCCATTTTCGTTTATTTCAAAAATTTCTCCAATATCATTTTTACCCATGCCTTGTTCCTATTTTTAGTATTGATGATTAAAGAATTAATGAAAGATTTAGAGAATATCAAAGGGGACATTGCGCAAAATTATCTAACTATCCCTATCAAATACGGCGAAAGGTTTACGAAGATTCTCACATTTATTTTGGTTCTTTTTACACTAGACCCCATTTATTTTTTATGGAAATATCCGGAAATGGGTCTTATGAAATATTATTTTTACTTTACTGGAATAGTCTTCCTCATTTTTCTCTATCTCTTGTATAAAGCTAATTCAAAAAAGGATTACCTTATTCTACACAATATCGTTAAATTGATTATTGTAATTGGTGTTTTAAGCCTAGTGCTGATAGACACATCTGTCATCTTGCAAAGAATCCTTTAACCTTTATAATATTTACGCCTAACATTCTGTGTTAGAATTGTTTTTGTACTTTTGCAAAAAATTTAAAACAATGGCAACAGAAAAAAAATCGTCGGGAGGACGACAACAAAAATCGGGACCAGCGCCCATTAAAAGAAATTTAGCTGCTAGAAAAAATAAAGATTCCAAAACATCTACTCCAGAAAGAAAAGGACCTTCAGGAGAGAAAAAAGATAAGAACTTTAGGCCACACCCGGAAAAAATCAAGAACTTTAAGGTAAAGACGGAAAACAAACCCACCGCTCCAAAAGTTGAAAAAGAGACAATACGCTTGAATAAATATATTTCCAATTCCGGAATTTGCTCCAGAAGAGAGGCTGATACCTTTATCAAATCGGGAAATGTAAAAGTGAATGGCATCATTGTTACCGAAATGGGCTTTCAGGTTAAACCAGGCGATGAAGTTAGATTTGACGATTCTGTGATTTCACAAGAAACTAAAAGATACATCCTTCTCAATAAACCCAAAAATTTCATTACCACCATGGATGATGAAAAAGGGAGAAAAACGGTCATGGATTTGGTAGCGAACGCCGCCAAAGAAAGAATTTACCCTGTGGGAAGACTCGATAAAAATACTACCGGCTTGCTACTTTTTACCAATGATGGAGAATTGGCAAAAAAATTGACACATCCTAAATTTGAAGTGAAAAAAATCTACCATGTTTCACTGGATAAAAAACTAGCTTTAAGTGACTTACAAAAAATTGCAGCTAATTTTGTTTTAGAAGGGAAAATGGTTTTTGTAGACAACATTTCCTATATCGAAGGAAAATCGCATGACGAAGTTGGGATAGAAATCCATTCTGGAAGAAATCGAATTGTAAGAAAGATATTTGAACATTTTGGTTACGTGGTGACTAAATTAGACAGGGTCTATTTTGCCGGGTTGACGAAGAAAAACCTCGCCCGAGGTGTCTGGCGCCCACTTACACAGCAAGAAATCATTAATTTAAAAATGATCTGAGCGAAATCAAAGACTGTCTAAAATGACAGTCTTTTTTTTTAGTGGTTTATGTCCGTTTAGTAAAAAATACAGAGCCATAAAATATGGCTCCCTCTATTCTCACTGGTTCAGTAAAAATCCTTTCTTTAAAAATACTGGAGAGCGCACTGAAAGCGCACTGAAAGCGCACTGAGATTGCACTGAGACCACACTGAGATTGTATGGTGATTGCATTTAGTCATCACTGTAATAGTATTATAACATAGACTTAAATGCCATTATAGTGTCTTCTCATAGGTAAATCATAGCTGTTATAAGGCATTAACCATAGCCTAGCGATATGCTGATCAGCACTTTCGCTTATTCGTGAGTAATCAAATTGGCTTAGAAG
The DNA here is from genome assembly GCF_042679565.1 of Namhaeicola litoreus. Classification (NCBI taxonomy): domain Bacteria; kingdom Pseudomonadati; phylum Bacteroidota; class Flavobacteriia; order Flavobacteriales; family Flavobacteriaceae; genus Namhaeicola; species Namhaeicola litoreus. Next base: position 549,277 of record NZ_JBHTMY010000002.1, read on the forward strand.
GAAGTAGCGGTAAGTTATGGAGTATAAGGACCAAGATCATAATGGCCAAGACCTGAACAGATTACATTTTACATTCGGCCTCAATAAAAAAAGCCATCTAAAAATAACGCTTTAGATGGCTTCATATGGCTTATTGTATGATCAACTGCCTACTTTCACTGGCTTGATCCTTATAAATTTTTAACCAGTAAAGAGCGGGTTTTAATTGACTTGTATCAAATCTGTGATCGGCATTAAAATCTCCTTCAAACTGCATCACTTTTCTTCCGAGCATATCATAAATTTCCACTTTATCCACCTCATTCCCTACTCTAAAAAAGTTGGTTGAGGGATTAGGAAATAAGGTCGAAAACTGCTCATTTACAAAGATTTCTGAAGACAAGGTCACTTGACTACTTCCGTAGATTTTATATTCACCAGGAGCGAGGCTAATGGGTGTAGATACATTTGAAACATTGATTGTAGCTTCTGTCATCAAGTCATACCAGGTACCTGTTTTTTGAAAATTTGGTGTTATGCTCTGAGTTGTTACGCCAAAATTTCCTAAAATGGTAATATATTCAACCTCCGGATTCTGACTTTTATCTCTTAATTGAATTTTTTTAAGTCCTGTACTCGCAGCAACATCCAAAGTAAAGTCATCGGTTTGAAAAATACTCAATTGATTTTTCATTTTCAACATTTTGGTCCAAGCATCATACAAAGCCTTTCTATTAACATCATCAAAATACTCCCATTTAATGGGTTTGTTGCTCACACGACAGTTGTTGTTAATTGTTCCATCCGGGCATGTGTTGATACTTAAATCATACCCCAGTTCACCGAACTGCCAAATCATTTTTGGCCCCGGAACTGTAAAGTAAAATGCCCCTGCCAATTCATTTCTTTTTAAGGCCGTATTGAGATCCTTCACATTATAACTTCCACTTGAATTTCCAAAACTGATATTTTTATACATCAAACGTTCTTCATCGTGGCTTTCCATATAAGCTATATTGGCAGGTACTGTCCATCCTCGTCTTAGATAAGAAATCCAAGAAAAATCTGATTTTCCATTAGAATTAAAGCCCATAGTTCCTTCATTGTAACTACCATTAAGATTGCTCCACACCATAATCCCCTTTCCTTCATTCAATCTGTAGTTGACCCATTCAGTCTCTTCCTGATTAGTGCCTAAATGTTCAAAGATTACGTAAAAATTAGGATCGATTTCCCATTGGTAATCAGCATATTTTTTTAATACGGCTACGCGATCGGCTTGATACGCATTGGTACAGGTCTCGTTGGAAGCGCTGCAGTTCTGCGTAAATCCTTTGGTAAGATCCCATCTGAATCCATCTATTTTATATTCGTCTATCCAAAACTGTGTGGTGCGCTTTACATAATCCTGAGTTGAAGTCTTACTATGATTAAAATCGTTAAATACGCTATAGCTATGTGTTGCAGCGCGGTTAAAAAATGGATTTTCAGTGGTTGCTTCTCCAGTATATCCGCCATTACTTGTATTCCACATACGGAAATAAGGGTGCTGACCTGTAGCATGGTTATAGACAACATCCAGAATTACCGCCATACCACGTTTATGACATTCATCTATCAGTTGCTTGAATGCATTTGGGGTGCCATAATACTTGTCTAAAGCCATATGAAACGCAGGGTTATATCCCCAGGATTCATTTCCGTCAAATTCACTCACAGGCATTAGTTCTATAGTGTTGACACCCAGTTCAACCAGATAATCTAATCTCTCTTTGACCGCATTAAAACTGTGCAAGACATCAAAATCACGAAGCAATAATTCATAGATGACCAGATCTGTTTTGGCAGGCTTTTGAAAATCTTTAATCTGCCAGTTAAAAGGAGTATCTCCTATTCTAAACAGACTGACTGCATGACTTGTCTTTCCGGTTGGATACGAGGGTAAGTTTGGATATGTGACTTCGTCAATAAACTTATCATTATTCTCATCTAAAATAGTCGTAGAATACGGATCCGCAATTCTGATTACACCATCTACCAAATATTGGTACCGAATATTAGTTTTGGATGTTAATCCAGAAATCTCTAACCAAAATCGGTTCTTACCGCTGTCTTTTTTAAGCAGATAATTGTTGTTCTTCTCCCAATTGTTAAAATCACCCAAGAGATAAACAAACTCCTTTTGTGCAGCAAAAAGCACAAAAGTGACTTTTGAAGGATCATTTGGATTTATATTTATCCCATCTACTAACCCTGCGGGAAGAGGTGCTTCTGTTAAAGGGGGAACTTCTATGGAACCAACTTGTGCGACATAATCTTGTGATTTTTTCTCACCTGTTCCGTTCTTGGCCTTGACCAAAAATCCGATCGACTCCAACCCTGTTCTGGCGTAAAAGGTGGTAGGCACAAAACTAATAGAATAGGTTCCATTTCCGTTATTAGTCATTTTTTGCACCTCATTTGAATTTTCCCAGGTACCATTCGTGGGTGAATTCACATCATTTGAATCTGAAGATTTTCTAGACCAGGCCCAAAGATAGATATCTGTAACACCCCATAAAGAAGGATTGACATTGGAAACTGTAATGGTAATTTGTTCATCCTCGTTAAAAGGATCAGGTTCGACTTTAAAGGTCACATTTTGCACTTGTGCAAAAACGCTACTCACAACAATAAGGAAAAATAAAAGTAAAAGTTTTTTCATAAGTCGAATTTTAAAAGACAAAAAGGCTGTTGTTACACAGCCTTTTTTACTCAATTAACAAAAATTATTTAGCTGTAATGCTATATGTAGGATTATCCGGATTTGATAGATCCATGATAATACTGTAGGTTCCAGCGGTACTTGGAATATTAGCCCCATCAGGTTCTAATGTTCCATCTCCTCCATCATCACCATAATTGCCAGGCCAATCATTGTTCGGTCTGAACTTAATTTCACCTGTTAGTAGGGTAATAGAACTAATATAGTATACCCCTTCTTGACTGAAATCAGGAGTAAATGGGAAATCAGGTCCTGCAGCTCCCCAATCGTTATATCCTGAACCTACAACTCCCCAAATATCGGTTTCCTCGATGGAGTATGTCAAGTTGTTCAAATCCATAGTGATTAAGTAATTTCCTTTGCTTACAGGGATGTTATCACCGCCGGCGTCTAAAATACCGTCTAAGCCTGTATCTCCATAATTGGTACCCCAATCATTATTGAATCTAAATTTCATTTCGCCATCAGCTAATGTAACTACAGCTTTCCAAGTATCAGAGAATGAATCATACATCATTGGCATATCGGGACCATCCCAACCATTCGTTGTAGCAGATCCGACCAGACCCCAAGTATACTTTTCAACTGTATAGGTCGACGCATTCTCATTGAAAGTCACTTTATAGGTTCCGGCAGTAGCCACTATATTGGCACCACCTGGCTCTAAAGTACCGTCAGCACCATCGTCCCCATAATTCACAGCCCAGTCATTGTCTTTTCTGATCTTCCACTCACCATCTGTTAGCGTAACATAGGCCACATAGACCCCTGCCTCATCAGTCTTATAAAAAGGTACATCTGGTCCGTCCCATCCATTGGGTGTCGCACTACCCACCAGACCCCAAGGTGTAGAAAGATCCAATACATCTGCATAGGCTGTAGCCATTAAATTGTTGATGTTTGAATCTATACCATATCCAGTCCTGTCATTTAATACCGCCTTAACTTTTACTTGTATTTCAGCTGCTTGTCCTGGTTCCAAATCTAAGTTAAGCAAAATTTTGTTTAACTCTTCATTTTTAAAAGTTTTAGAAAAAGCTCTTCCACCATTACTAGACTGAGCATTGGTAAAATTACCTCCAACCTTATCAAAATAGATCATATAATTCGCAGAAGCCGCGTAGCCGAAATCCGGCTCTGTCCATGTTACAGTTAATACATCCATCCCTGCATTGTCTTTCTCAAGGACAACCTCACTGGTTGAGAGTTGAGAACTTGTTGACGCAGCCGGATTAAGTACCACCTGATCATCCTCTGAACAAGATCCTCCAATAAGGGATATTGCCAGCAAAATCAAAATTTTATTTATAAATACTTTCATCATGTTCTTGTTTTAATATTAATATCCAGGATTCTGTACCAATGTTGGATTGGCAATCAAATCAGAGGATGGAATTGGATAAATGTCTCTGAAAGCTTCAGTTGTTTTACCCTCCATTACACCGCCTTTCCAAGGCCAAATTCCTTGTGTAGAGAATTGACCAAAGCGAATCAAATCTGTTCTTCTATGTCCTTCCCAGAATAATTCTCTAGACCTTTCATCTAAAATAAAATTCAAAGTTAAATTACCGGAAGAAATATTTCCACTACCACTGCCATAAGCTCTTTCTCTTAACATGTTGATATAACTCACTGCTGAATTAGCATCTCCTCCTCCACCTTTTAAAAAGGCTTCAGCATACATCAAATAGGCATCTGCCAACCTGAACATTGGAAAATCGATATCTACGAATTCTCCGGCATTGTCATTCCCTCTATTTCCATTAACATCCACATTTCTATACTTAGCAATGGCATAACCATCAGTAAAATTAAATGGATCTTCAATTTCCAGGGTTTGTCCTTCACTAAACAACATATTACGGCTATCGCCAGAAAATGTTAGTGTATATTTATTGGTATTTAGATCCATTGTTACGTAATAGATTCCTGCAGATGAGACGGCAATGTTCGCTCCACCTGACTCCAAATTTCCGTTATTACCACCGTAATTATTACCCCAATCTTCATCAAATCTAAATTTGATTTCACCAGCTTTTAAGTCTGCATAAAGTGCATAAGTGTTTGTGCCTGTAGATCTCATTTCCATGTCAGGGCCATCCCAACCATTGGTTGTTGCACTACCTACTAATCCCCAATCTGTTGCAGCGCCTAAAGCTGTATTTAAAGATGCAAGATCAGGTTTTTCATCAAATTTTTTAACAAGATTTTTAGTTGTTCTGATACCTGCCCATCCACCATTGATTCCAAACTCAGCTGCATCCATTTCTCCACCAACAGCTGCATGGGTCAAGAAAGTGGTGCCACCATAACCCAATGTGCTCACTCCGTCAAAACGCACGGTGAAAATGGTTTCATTTTGCGCACCGTTTCTGTCATTATCAGCTAAGAATAGTTTTTGATAATCATCGACTAAACTATAACCACCTTCGTTGATCACTTTATTAATATAGGTCATAGCCTCAGTATATCTTCCACTTCCGGTATATACCTCTGCATTCAAATACAATTTTGCCAATAACATCCATGCCGCACCTTTATCTGCTCTTCCCAAATCATTCTGACGAGCACCTTTCAAGGTACCTTCTATCGCCAATAATTCTGACTCGATAAAAGAAAATAGATCTGGTCTCGAAATCTGCGCAGGAAAGAAGTTTCCTACTATATCGTCCTCAGTTACAAAAGGTACGTTGCCGTAAAAATCGAGGGCATGCCAATAGCTCAAAGCTCTCATAAAACGCGCTTCAGCTCTAAAAACTTCCACTTCTTCTCTTAAAGTACCATCCACGCCTCTTCCGTCTAATTTTTCAGCAGTGGTCTCTCTCAAAAACTGATTTGTGATACCAACCTGAAAATAAATACGGTCGTACATCGCTCTGACAAATTCGTTCGAGGGAGTCCATACCTGATTGTGAAGGTCATGAATAGTTCCATCTTTCCAGGCGATGATCGCCTCATCTGTTGTTAATTCCTGATGTTTCCAAAATTGACGAATATAATTTGAGAATCCTTCATCAATTCCCTGAATATCAGGTTGTCCCGCAGGACCTTGCTGACCACTTACAGCCAGACCTGCATACACTCTTGCCATAAATTGCTCATAAGAATCAGGATCGCTAAATACCTGAGCCTCCGTCAATTCTGTGATCGGCTCTTTGTCTAATTCACTCTCACAAGAGGTGAAAACAAGCATGAACATTACAATGACAACGCTCAAGCTAATTTTTGTTTTGTTTATAAATACTTTCATTATCAATGTATTTTTTAAAAGTTAACATTAAATCCGAACAACAAAGTCTGTGGACGTGGATAGAAGTTATTATCTATACCTCCATTTATTTCCGGATCTAAACCATCGTAATCTGTAATGGTAAATACGTTTTGAACTGTTGAATAAATTCTCAATCTCACATCGCCATTTTTAAGATTTGAAAAATTATATCCTAATGTGATATTATCCATTCTTAAAAATGAGGCGTCTTGCACGTAATAATCAGACCAGTACTGTGGGTTTCTAAAATTAGTGTCTAATATAGAAGAATGCGCATTTCGAATTGTTCCTAAATCATAAAGGTTATCTTGATTTCCATTCGCAGAAGCAACGTTGTTGTATGCATAATTACCTAAACTGGCTCTCATAGTGAAATTCAAATCAAAATTTCTATAGTTCATGTAAGATGATAGACCTAACAACCAATCAGGGTTTGGACTATTGAAGATTCTTTTGTCAGCATCCGTAATTGCTCCGTCTTCATTTGTATCAACGTATACACCTTCAATAGGGTTTCCGTCATTATCATATACTTGTTGGTATACTAAAAATGAACTTTGTGGATACCCAACTTTATGCGTTTGAATGGTATTACCAACACCTCCACTGATACCTCCGGTAGCCAAACCTGGTGAAGTTGGATCATCAACTGCATTCAACTTTTTAATTTCATTTTCTAACCAAGTAGCATTGAACATTAAATTCCAAGTGAAATTCTCACTCTGAACCACATCTCCATTTAATGTAAATTCAACCCCTTGCTTGTCCAAATCTCCAATATTGGTATACAAGCTGTTCGAAAGGTTAGATCCTGCAGGAGGAGCAACTGTGTTTAAAATATCTGTAGACTCAGATTTAAAATATTCTATCGAACCGGTAACTCTGTCCATAAAAAATCCATAATCCAAACCAATGTTGTAAGTTGCTGTTTCTTCCCATTTGATACCAGCGTCATATCCTGCTGGTCTCAAAGTATTGATGTATGTATCTCCAAAAGGATATCTCACGTTATCCTGACCTTGAAGATAAACGGGTAAATAACCAAAATCACTACCTATTTCTTGTTGACCGGTTTCACCGTATCCCAAACGTAATTTTAAAGTAGAAATGGTCTCAGAATCTTGCAAAAAGGCTTCCTCAGTAATATTCCAAGCCAAGGCACCAGAATAGAAATTACCCCAACGATTTTCAGGAGCAAATCTTGAAGAACCATCTCGTCTGTAAGTGAACGTCAATAAATAACGATTATCATAACCGTAGTTCAAACGGGCGATATAACCTAGTAATGCATTGGTTGAAGCATATTGGCTTTCTCTTACTGTACCATCTCCATCTCTATTAAAGCTACTGTTTTCGCGATAAAAATCTTGAAATGATTGACCTAACATGATGTCGAATCTATGCACATCATTAAAAGTTTGTACATAGTTCAAATAAACGTCAGCAAGTGTATTTCTTCTCATGCTGTCGTAAACTCCCCTTGTACCACCATTGTAAAAGCCACTGGCAGAAGAAGCTAGAGTTTGATTGTTGCCATCTACTTCTGAGTAGTCGAAACCAAAATTGGCCACAATACTTAAACCTTCTAGAAACCAAAAAGAATAATCAAACTTTGCATTTCCAATAAAACGATCTGTTCCGGCATGACTTTCAAACTGATTCAAAAGTCCTAATGGGTTTCTAGGAGAAAGGTTATTAGGTGATCCATTGGCATTTAACCATTCCCAATAGCCACCGTAATTGTCATTACCACTAAAAACCGGTTTAGTAGGATCCATGGATACAGAAGAACCTATGGCACCTTCGTTGGCGAATTCGTCTTGAGCGAATGAACCTCGAATGTTAAAATCCATCTTCAAACTATTGTCAAAAAGGTTTTGACGGAAATTTAAAGCTGCGGTCTTTCTGTTGTATTCTGAAGTTTTCAATATACCTTCTTGAAGAAAGTATCCCATTGAAATTCTGTAGGAACTATTTTCAAAACCTTCAGAAAACGACAAGTTATTATCTGTACCAAATGCTGTTTGATAGATTTGATCTTGCCAATCTGTTTCATCATCCGTTAATAAGGCAGCAGCTTCAGGTACATTAAGCCCATTAATTGCATTAATAAACTCCTCTTTATTTAATAGGTCCACTTTGTTTTCAGCTCGACCCCATGAAAATTTACTATCAAGACTAATATTAAAATCTTGATGCATTTTTCCTGACTTTGTAGTAATCAAAATAACACCATTACTCGCTCTAGATCCATAGATTGCTGTTGCTGAAGCGTCCTTTAAAATGTTGAAGCTTTCAATGTCATTTGGGTTGATCGTATTAAGTGCAGGCCCATCTTGGTCAACAGGTACACCGTCTATAACGATCAAAGGGCTGTTACTTGCACTCAAAGAAGAAACACCACCTCTAATTTTGATCGTACCTCCTTCACCAGGTCTACCACTTGGCGGAACTACGTTCACACCCGCAGATTTACCTGTAATTAACTGTTCAGGAGAAGCTATTGCCCCAGGGTTGAATTCCTCTGAAGATACGCGTTCAACTGCTCCAGTTGCGTCTTTTTTAGTGGTCTGACCATAACCGATCAAAATCACTTCTTCTAAACTTTCTGCAGATTCTTCCATCAACACATTCATGTTTTGAGAAGCTGTCATTTCCACATTGTTGTATCCAACATAAGAGAATACAATCACAGCATTTGGATCATCTACAGATAATTCAAAATTACCGTCAAAATCTGTGGCAGTACCCGTGCTTGAACCTTTTACCAAAACAGTCACACCGGGTAGTTCGGATCCTGTAAGTCTGTCTGTTACTTTTCCACTAATCACATCTTGTGCAGACATCATTACAGGAAACAATAACACCAAACTGAGGATTAATTGTCTAAATTGTTTCATAAATTACATTAATTTTTAGCACTAATTATTTTAAAAAAACTTGCCTTTCTTTAAAATTTCGTGGCGTGAATTTACATATTTAACATGCATTTAACATTGATTAAAATCAGTCAAAAAGTTACGAAAACGTTTGCGTGTTGATAAGTTTCTCAACTCCAACGTTTGCGTAAATCGTATTTTTTTGAGTTCAAATTCAATTTTTTGCATTTTTAGGTCTTTAAATTAGCGATTTAACAAAATCAACCATTGCATTTTTTATCTCGTTCAACACAAAAAAGGGTATATAATCAGTAGATATTCCATATATTTAGCCTATGAAATCGAAGATTACCTTAAAGAAAATTGCGAAAGAGTTCGATGTCTCGATTTCTACCGTTTCCAAGGCTTTAAAAAACAGTCATGAGATAAGCGAAGAGTTACGCGAAAAAATTCAGGCTTTTGCCAATTACTATCATTACAAACCCAACAGTTTAGCTTTAAATTTAAGAAGTCAGAAGACAAAAACGATTGGTATTATTATTCCCGAAATTGTTCATCATTTTTTTACAACCGTGATCAGTGGAATTGAACATATAGCAAACGAAAAAGGTTACAATGTGATGATATGCGTTTCAAATGAATCTTTTGAAAAAGAGTTGTTAAACATGGAAATGCTTGCCAATGGAATTGTTGATGGAATCATTGTATCACCCTCAAAAGAAACGTTGAGAAAAAAAGATTTTAAACATTTCGAGGCACTTATAGCGAATGGTATGCCCTTGGTGATGTTCGATAGAACCATAGACGAAGTTAAATGCAGTAAGGTAATTGTTGATGATGAAGGAGGTGGATACTTAGCCACCAAACACCTCATCGATATTGGATGTAAAAAAATAGCCATAATCACCACAGAAGATTTTCTGACAGTTGGATCGCAAAGAACCAAAGGCTATCTCAAAGCTATTAAGGAATCCGATTTAGCAGTTCGAGAGAATTTTATTATTTGCATTGATGACAAACACGACATGAACGAACAAATCGCTCAGCTCTTTTCTCTAAGTGATCCGCCAGACGGCATTTTTGCTGTGAATGAAATTTATGCCGCCACAACAATGAAAATTGCTCAGAAATTAGGTTGGAATATACCTGATGAGCTTGCCATTATTGGCTTTACCGATGGTTTCATTTCAGAATTTACCAACCCTCCCCTTTCAACGGTAGCCCAACACGGTTTTAGGATGGGATTGAAATCATTTGAACTTTTATTGGATGAAATCGAGCACCAGGAAGAAGGTTATAGCCATCGTATTGAAAAGATTAGCACAGACCTGATTCTGCGAAAATCTACCATCAAAGAGTAATTGTTTTTATTTTTTTTATACATTTGCACACTTGCCTTTTTTAAAATTTCACAAGAAAGCGCTTTAGGCGCCTGTAAAATCATTAAATGTATTTCTTAAAGAGTACATTAAAAAACTGATCTTGTGGAAAAAAGAAAACTTAGCTTTTTAGAAATTTGGAACCTTAGTTTTGGGTTTCTCGGCATTCAAATGGGTTTTGCCCTACAGAATGCAAATGCCAGTCGAGTGCTTCAGATCTTCGGAGCAGATGTTCATGAACTTTCCTGGTTTTGGATAGTGGCACCTTTAACAGGTTTGATTGTTCAACCCATTATAGGACATTATAGCGATAAAACCTGGACTAGATTAGGTAGAAGAAGACCCTATTTTCTGGTTGGTGCGATCCTTGCCTCAATTGGTCTGGTGCTTTTGCCAAATGCCAGCATGTTCACCGCTTTTTTACCGGCCTTGTGGATTGGCGCAGGGATGTTAATGATCATGGATGCCTCTTTTAACATCGCCATGGAGCCCTTCAGAGCACTAGTTGCAGATGTTTTGCCAAGTGATCAAAGAACACTTGGCTTCAGCATTCAAACTGTACTAATTGGTATTGGAGCAGTCATAGGCTCTTGGTTACCATATGCCCTAACTAACTGGTTTGGTGTTTCGAATGTTTCTGCAAAAGGTGAGGTCCCTCTAAACTTGTTGTTGTCGTTTATCATTGGTGCAGCTGTACTTATCATAAGCATCTTAATTACAGTCTTTAACACAAAAGAATACTCTCCAGAAGAAATGGAGGCGTTTAACGGTAAAGAAGAAATAGGTGAAAATGCAAAAGAATCTAGCTTACTCAATATTTTCACAGATTTTAAAGAAATGCCTACAACCATGCGGCAATTGAGTTGGGTTCAATTTTTTTCATGGTTTGGCTTATTTGGTATGTGGGTATTTAGCTTGCCCGCTATAGCACACCATGTATACGGACTTCCTTTAGACGATAATAACAGTGAATCTTATCAGAATGCAGGTGATTGGCTCGGTATTCTTTTCGGAATTTACAATCTCGTCTCTGCTATTTATGCCTTCTTTTTACCTGCAATTGCCAAAAAAATTGGGCGTAAAAAAACGCATGCGGTTTCTTTGATCGTTGGTGGTTTAGGACTTTTATCAATCTATTTCGTGCCTAATGAAAATTGGTTAATTCTCTCTATGATAGGTATCGGAATTGCTTGGGCCAGTATTTTGGCTATGCCTTATGCTATTCTTGCAGGGTCTATTCCACCGAGAAAAATGGGCGTATATATGGGAATATTTAACTTTTTTATTGTGTTACCCCAAATCATTAATGCAATTATTGGTGGTCCAATGGTAAAACATCTCTATGGTGGAAATCCAGTATATGCTTTAGTCGTTAGCGGATTTTCTTTTTTATTGGCGGCAGCTTTAGTTTTTAAGGTGAAAGATGTTGACGATGAAGTTGAATTAATTAAAGAATAATTGAAAATGAATAAAAACGCATTTATATTCGATCTTGACGGTGTGATTGTAGATACGGCTAAGTTTCATTATTTGGCCTGGAAACAATTGGCCAATGAACTGGGTTTTGAATTTACCGAAGATCAAAATGAGCAATTAAAAGGAGTGAGCAGAGTAAAATCTTTAGAAATTCTCTTAAAGATTGGAAATGTAAGCTTAGATCAAGATCGTAAGGAACGACTAATGTTCGAGAAAAACGAAAGATATTTATCCTATGTGGCAAATCTTGATGAAAGTGAAATCCTTCCCGGAATTAAAAACTTACTTCTGTTTTTAAAAGATAAAAACATTCCTATTGCTTTAGGGTCAGCAAGCAAAAATGCCATACCAATTCTTAAGAGTTTGGCGCTCTTTGATTTTTTTGACACCATTGTTGATGGGAATGATGTAAGCAATGCAAAACCAGACCCAGAAGTTTTCCTACTGGCTGCCAAACAGCTTAACATTGAGCCCAAATACTGTTTTGTAGTAGAAGACTCACTGGCAGGTATTCAAGCGGCAAATTCTGTGCATATGGTTAGCATAGGTATCGGAGAAAAAGAAAACTTGCCTGGTGCAAACCACATATTCAACTCTACTCAAGACCTGACTGTTGATTTCGTAGAGACCATTTTAAATTAATACTGATTACTAATGAATAAGAATTATATAGTTCCTAATGAATGGAATATCATTGAAGAAGGCTTCGATGCGGAAAATGTAACCTCATCTGAAAGTATTTTTAGTTTGGGGAATGGTGCCATGGGGCAAAGAGCTAATTTTGAAGAAAAATACTCAGGGGATACTTTTCAGGGTAGTTATATAGGCGGGATCTATTATCCGGATAAAACCAGAGTTGGCTGGTGGAAAAATGGTTATCCGGAATACTTTGCCAAAGTGCTTAATGCTCCAAACTGGATCGGAATAAGGGTAATTATCGGACAAACTGAACTCGATTTAAATCATTGTAAAGTCACTGATTTCAAAAGAGTGCTCAATATGAAAGAAGGCTTTCTTCAAAGGTCTTTTAAGGCAGAATTATCTTCTGGTGATCAGATAAAAGTAGAAGTAATCAGGTTCTTGAGTTTAGACATTAATGAAGTGGGTGCTATTAAATACACCGTAACACCTTTAAACTTTGACGGAGAAATTACGTTCATTCCTTATATCGATGCAGGCATTGTGAACGAAGATTCTAATTACGACGAATTCTTTTGGGAAATCGAAAATATCAGAGAAGGCAAAGACGAAGCTTTTATACTGTCAAAAACCTTAAAAACAGGATTTTACGTAAGTACAGGGATGAAAATGGCCTTTTCTTTGAACGATATAGAAATTCCTTTAGAAAGTGAAATTCAAAAAGAAGAAAAAAGCATTGCTTATACCTATAAATCCTTCGTAAAAAAGAATGATTCTTTTACCATTTATAAATTTGGAGGATATACCCAATCTATGAATTATCCCAAAGAAGAATTGTTGTTTGCTTCGCAAAAAGCACTTCAAAAGGCGGTGATTATCGGTTTTGACAATTTATTGGAAAAGCAAAAACTGGCATGGGAGAAAATTTGGGATACAGCAGATATTGTTATTGAAGGAGATCTGCTAGGTCAACAAGCCATCAGATTCAATATTTTTCAACTTAACCAGACGTATAATGGTGAAGACGCAAGATTAAATATTGGACCAAAAGGCTTTACCGGCGAAAAATATGGTGGAAGTACCTATTGGGATACAGAGGCATATTGCATACCTTTTTACATGAGTACCAAGCACAAAGAAGTTGCCAAAAATTTATTGGTTTACAGATATAATCATTTGCAGAAAGCCATAGAAAATGCAGCGAAATTAGGTTTTTCTGACGGTGCGGCATTATATCCTATGGTAACGATGAATGGCGAAGAATGTCATAACGAATGGGAAATTACCTTTGAAGAAATTCACAGAAACGGATCGATGATTTATGCCATTTACAATTATGTGAATTATACCGGAGACTACAGTTATATTCCTGAATACGGAATGGAAGTTATGATTGGAGTATCCAGATTTTGGCATCAAAGAGCAAATTTATCGACCGAAAAAAATAAATATGTTATTTTAGGTGTTACTGGTCCAAATGAATACGAAAATAACGTAAACAATAACTGGTATACAAATTATATTGCCAAATGGTGTATTGATTATACCATTGAAAACATTGATAAACTCAAAAAAGAATTTAAAAGTGATTTCGACAGAATATTGGCAAAAACAAATCTTAAAGAAGAGGAAATAAAAAGTTGGAAGGAAGTTGCGGATAAAATGTATTTCCCATATGATGAAAAAAGAGAAATTTACCTACAACAAGACGGTTTCTTAGACAAACACTTGCTTACGGTCGATAAACTTCCAAAATCTGAAAGACCCATTAATCAAAAATGGTCATGGGATAGAATTTTAAGAAGTCCTTATATCAAACAAGCAGATGTTTTACAGGGTATTTATTTCTTCGAGAATCATTTTGATCTGGATACCATAGAAAAGCATTTCAACTATTATGAGCCTTTTACGGTACATGAGTCATCACTATCACCTTGTGTTCATTCTATCCTGGCAGCTAAAATAAATAGAATTGAAAAAGCCTATGAGATGTACCTCAGAACCTCTCGTTTAGATTTAGACGATTACAACCACGAGGTTCATGAAGGTTTACACATTACGAGCATGGCTGGAACCTGGCTTTCTGTAGTTCAAGGTTTTGGAGGAATGAGGAATTTTGATAATCAGCTTTGTTTTGATCCGCAAATTCCCGAAAAATGGACATCTTACTCCTTCAAAATAAATTATCGAGGAGGAACCTTAAAAATTCAAAAAGGACATAAATCCTGTGAATTTTTTAATGAATCGGATCAACCGATAGATATTTATGTGAGTGGTCAAAAAATCACAATACCGGCATCAGGATCAGCAAATGTTTAATTTAATAAGATGAAAAACAGTATAGTCACATCTTTTTTAGGATTATTTTTTATGATTGGTTATGGACAACAAGTAAAAATTGAACCTCCAAATTGGTGGGTTGGAATGAAACATAATACCATTCAACTCATGCTTCATCGCGAAAATATTTCAGCATACGATGTGACGATCAAAAGCAATGAAGTAAAGCTATTGAAATCCCAGAAAACCGATAATCCCAATTATCTGTTTCTCACCTTAGATTTGAGCAAATTAACAGGAGCTGGTCAAATTCCTTTACATTTCAGCGCTAAAACGGAAAAAGATTTTGTTTTGAATTATGAAATAAAAGAAAGGGAGGACAAGGCTTTACAAATAAAAGGATTTGATGCTTCTGATGTGATTTATTTAATTACGCCAGATCGTTTTGCCAATGGAGATCCGTCTAACGACATTGTGAAAGGATTAAATGAAACCCAGATCGACCGCAAAGATGATTACGGCAGGCATGGTGGAGACTTAAAAGGTATCATAGATCATTTAGATTACATTGAAGAAATGGGTTTTACAGCTATTTGGCCCACTCCGCTGTTGATCAATGATATGAAAAGTAGCTCTTATCACGGTTATGCCATTACTGATCTGTACGCGGTAGACCCTCGTTTTGGAACTTTGGAGGAATACATTGATCTCTCAAGAAAAGCAAAAGAAAAAGGGATTAAACTTGTGATGGATCAAGTTGCTAATCATATTGGCAGAGAACATTGGTGGATGAAGGATCTGCCGTCTAAAGATTGGGTAAATTATCAAGACGAATTTTTAAACGATAGTACAGTTGTTACAAACCACAGAAGAACCGTAAATCAGGATATCTACGCATCAGAAAAAGACAAAAAGCTAATGGCCGAAGGATGGTTTGTTCCGAGTATGCCTGATATGAATCAGAAAAATCCACTTTTGGCAGAATATCTTATCCAAAATAGCATTTGGTGGATAGAAACGTTACAATTAGGTGGTATAAGACAAGATACTTATCCGTATCCCGATAAAGAGTTTATGTCTGACTGGGCCGGCAGTATTATGAAAGAATATCCAGAGTTCAGCATAGTGGGTGAAGAATGGAGTTATAACCCATTGTTGGTGGGTTATTGGCAACAAGGAGCAAAAAATAAGGATGGATACGAATCAAATTTAACCTCAACCATGGACTTCCCCTTGCAAAAGGCAATTGTAGATGGAGTGAACGAGGAGGAAAGTTGGGGAACAGGTTTAGTGAAAATTTATGAAGGTTTAGCCAATGATTTCGCTTATGCACATCCCGAGAAAATTATGGCATTTTTGGATAACCATGATATGGATCG
Organism: Namhaeicola litoreus; assembly: GCF_042679565.1. NCBI lineage: Bacteria > Pseudomonadati > Bacteroidota > Flavobacteriia > Flavobacteriales > Flavobacteriaceae > Namhaeicola > Namhaeicola litoreus. The sequence continues at coordinate 565,323 of NZ_JBHTMY010000002.1, forward strand.
CGCTTTTACTCAACTTAAAAAAGATCCTGTAAAACTCAAAATGGCACTTGGCTATTTGCTCGCATTGCCAAGAATCCCACAAATCTATTATGGCACTGAGGTGCTGATAGAAAACTCAGCTAAACCGGGAGACCACGGCCTCATAAGAACTGATTTTCCAGGAGGATGGAAAGGAGATAAAGTAAATGCTTTTACAGGAAATGGATTGTCTAAAGATCAGTTAGAGATGCAGTCATTTTTGAAAAATGTTTTGCGATACAGAAAAAACAGTCAGGCTATTCACCAGGGGAAATTAATCCATTTTGGACCGGAGAACGGTGTTTACGCCTTGTTTAGAATCAGCGAAGAAGAAACCTATATTGTTATTCTAAACAAAAATGAAAAAGCCATTGAACTCGATTTAAGCAGGTTTGAAGAAATAGGTTTAAATGATAAAAAAGTTAGAGACATTATATCTGGCAGTACAAAAACTTGGAATAAATCTCTCAAAATTGGACAAAAAGGAATCACTTTGTTATCTACCAAACTGAACTAATTGACGGCTATTTACAAATTGGATTTTTAATAAAATTGGGGTTTAGATGAAAAAAATAATTTTTTTAATTTTTTTTCACTTCGTTTTTTTTGGACATACTCAAAACTCAGAAAGGACTTTTTTAAGTTTAGAAAAGAATAATTACGGAGCTAAATTGACAACCAATGATGGTGTTTACCACTTTGTTTTTTTTAATGACAGAATTGTAGAAACTAAATTTACACCACAAAATGAGCAGTTTTCTTCCAATTCACACGCTGTGGTTTTAACACCTAAAATAACTTCATTAGATATTCTTGAAACCTCAGATCAAGTTATTTTAAATACTTCAGGCTTAAAAGTGATCGTTGAAAAAAGTCCGTTTCAAATAAGTTATTTATACAAAGAGAATTATTTGATCTCAGAAAAACTGGGTTACGTAAAAACTGACTCTTTAGAGACCATTGAATTTAATCTTACTCCTGATGAAATTTTATATGGTGGAGGCGAGCGGGTATTGGGAATGAATCGCAGAGGACATCATTTAGAATTATATAATAAAGCGCATTACGGTTATGAAAATCATTCAGAACTGATGAATTATACCATGCCCTTGGTCCTTTCCTCTCAATTATACATGCTTCATTTTGACAATGCACCCATCGGATTTTTAGATCTGGACAGTCAAAAAAATAATACCCTTTCTTACAAAACCATCAAAGGCAGAAAAGCATATCAAGTAATCGCAGGAAGTGCTTGGGAAGAAATAATCGATCAGTATACCCAACTCACCGGGAGACAACCTCTTCCACCGAGATGGGCTTTGGGTAATTTTTCCAGTAGATTCGGATACCACTCAGAAAAAGAAGTTCGGAATACCGTTCAAAAATTTCTCGATGAAAAGATCCCTTTAGATGCCGTTGTAATTGATATTTATTGGTTTGGTAAAGACATTAAAGGCCATATGGGAAATCTCTCTTTTCTCAAAGATTCGTTTCCATCGCCAAAGAAAATGATTCGTGATTTTAAAAAGAAAGGTGTTAAAACAATTTTAGTTACTGAACCATTTATTTTAACTACTTCGAAGCGCTGGGAAGAGGCTTCAAAAAATAACTATTTGGGAAAAGATGTAAAGGGAGATCCCTTTGTTTATGATTTCTATTTTGGCAATACCGGACTCATTGATATTTTTGATCCGAAGGCCGGACGGTGGTTTTGGAATATCTATAAAGATTTAACCAAAGATGGTGTTTCCGGTTGGTGGGGAGACCTTGGCGAGCCAGAGGTTCATCCTTCAGATTTAATTCATGCAACTGGAACAGCAGATGAAGTACATAATATTTACGGTCACGAGTGGGCAAAACTCATCTACAATGGTTTTCAAAAAGATTTTCCCAATGAAAGGCCTTTTATTTTAATGCGCTCAGGGTATTCAGGCTCTCAAAGATATGGACTGATTCCATGGTCTGGAGATGTGAGCAGATCATGGGGCGGATTACAAGCTCAACCGGAAATTGCTTTACAAATGGGCATGCAAGGTCTAGGTTACATGCATTCAGACTTAGGTGGATTTGCTGGAGCCGAAACTTTTGACCCTGAACTTTATACACGGTGGCTTCAATATGGTGTTTTTCAACCTGTTTTTAGACCACATGCGCAGGAGCATATTGCTGCAGAACCCGTATTTCACGATGATAAAACCAAACTGCTCGCCAAAAAAGCAATTGAATTGAGGTATTCCTTATTACCTTATAATTATACCATGGCGTTCAAAAATAATCAAACCGGAATACCTCTCATGAGACCAGTTTTTTTCGAGGAACCAAAGAATAAAAATCTTCTAGTTAATTCTCAAACTTATTTATGGGGAGATCATTTTTTAGTTTACCCTGTGCTCGAATCTAAAAAAGCAACAACAGATATCTATTTTCCAAATACAAGTAATTGGTTTGATTTTTACACCGATGAAAAATATGAAAAAGGCAAGTCCTATTCCATCAAAATAAAAGAAGATCAGATACCCGTTTTCGTAAGAGGAGGAGCTTTTATCCCAATGATTAAACCCATTCAAAGTACAGATCTTTATGAAATAAAAGAATTCGAACTTCATTTCTTTTTTGATCCAACTGTTGCACAAGGTGAAGATTTTCTCTATCATGATGACGGTAAATCAACCCAAACTTTTGAAGCTGGGAAATTTGAAAAGATTCATTTCAAAAGCACCTATACCGCAAACGAATTAAAAATCTCTATTACTGAGGAAATTGGCAAATATTTTAATTCGAACAAAAAAACAGCTGAATTAATCATTCATCAAATAAGCCAGCCTACAGAAGTTATAGGAGGTGCTTTTAAGTACGATTTAGCCACATCGAAACTTATATTAAAAATTGATTTAAAAAAATCAACGCAGAATTTAATCACCATAAAACTTTAGTTCTATGATCAAATATATTGTACTCTTTTTATTCATTGCATTACAAATCCAATGCACCAAAAAAATAGAGGAAAAACCGGAAAAAATCAAAACCGAATCCCCCTTTGTCTGGGAAGCAGCCAATTTATATTTTTTGATGACCGACAGATTCAATAACGGTAATACAGAAAATGACGTCAATTTTGACCGAACAAAAGAAACCGGAAAATTACGTGGATTTGAAGGTGGAGACCTTCTTGGAATTATCCAAAAAATAGAGGACGACTATTTTACTGATCTTGGTATCAATGCCATTTGGTTTACACCTGTTGTTGAGCAAATACATGGTTTTGTGGATGAAGGAACTGGCGTATCATATGGTTTTCACGGATATTGGACAAAAGATTGGACGGCACTTGACCCCAACTTTGGTACAAAAGAAGATCTAAAAAAACTAGTGGAGGCTGCACATAAAAAAGGAATTCGGATTGTTTTAGACGGCGTGATAAATCATACAGGACCTGTAACTGAGCAAGATCCCGTATGGCCTGAGGATTGGGTAAGAACAGATCCTACTTGTACATATCAGTCTTTTGAAACTACGACGGCCTGTACACTTGTTAAAAATTTACCCGATCTAAAAACGGAAACAGAAAAAGAAGTTGACATTCCAGCTGCTTTGGCTGAAAAATGGAAAGCCGAAGGAAGGTATGAGCAAGAAATGAAAGAATTAGATGAGTTTTTTGAAAGAACCGGATACAAAAGAACACCCACAAATTATATCATAAAATGGTTAACCGATTATATTTTAGAATTCGGTATAGATGGGTATCGCGCAGACACTGTAAAACATACAGAACCAGAAATTTGGCTAACATTTAAAAACGAATGTGATTATGCTTTTGAATTTTGGAAACAGAACAATCCGGAGCTCGTTTTGGATGATAATGATTTTTACATGGTCGGCGAAGTATATAATTATGCCATTAGTAATGGAAAGCTATTTGATTTTGGCGACAAAAAAGTAAACTATTTTGAAAATGGTTTTAGAAGTTTGATCAATTTTGAATTTAAGAGTGATGCCAACAAGTCATATGAGGAACTTTTCTCTAAGTATGATAGCCTTTTACACCATCAATTAGCAGGTTTTGGAACAATGAATTATGTTTCTTCTCATGATGACAGTGGTCCCTTTGATAAAGAAAGAAAAAGAGCAATAGAAGCCGGAACTAAACTGCTGCTTTGCCCGGGCACGACCCAAGTTTATTACGGAGACGAATCTGCTCGCAGTTTAGTGATTGAAGGAACCCAAGGAGATGCTACCCTGCGATCTTTTATGAATTGGGAGGAAATATCAACTAATCCTCAAACAAAAGAGGTATTAGCTCATTGGCAAAAGCTAGGAAAATTTCGTGCAAATCATCCAGCAATTGGAGCTGGCAAACATGAACTAGTTAGTGAAAAACCCTATTTCTTTAAAAGAACTTATACTTCCGGTAATTATGTTGATGAGGTTCTCATTGGCTTAGATTTAAACGAAGGAGAAAAAGAAATTCAAGTAGCCGGAATTTTTAATGAAGGTGAGACTTTAATCGATGCATATTCCAATAGCACAGCCGAGGTAAAAGACGGTAAAATCACCATTAACTCACCTTTTGGAATTGTATTATTAGAATTAAAATAGCTTAGGTATGAAAAATATTCTTTCACTTGCAGTATTTTTGATGACCCTAACTTTTATTGGGTGTCAAAAAACAGAAATCGAGAAAACCAAACAAGAAGCAACAATGACAAAACCTCAGAAAAAAGTTATTTATCAAGTTTTCACCCGTCTTTTTGGGAATACAAATACAATCAATAAACCTTGGGGCACTATAGAAGAAAACGGTGTTGGAAAGTTTGCAGATTTTGATGAAAAAGCCTTAAAAGAAATCAAAGATCTGGGGGTTACGCATATTTGGTACACAGGTGTACCGCATCATGCCACAGTTACTGATTATACAGAGTTCGGTATTTCTAATGACGATCCTGATGTAGTAAAAGGGAGAGCCGGTTCACCCTATGCTGTGAAAGACTATTACAATGTTAACCCTGATTTGGCCGTCGATCCGGAAAAAAGATTAGAGGAATTTGAAAGTCTGATCAAAAGAACACATGAAGCGGGTCTTAAAGTAATCATTGATATTGTCCCCAACCATGTTGCCAGGAAATATATAGGGAAATCAAATCCCGAAGGCGTTGTAGATTTCGGTGCAAAGGATAATTCTCAAGTTGTTTACGATAAAAATAACAACTTCTATTATGTGGTTGGCGAATCATTCAAAGTACCGCATTGGGAAAATAATTATTTGCCTTTAGGAGGTGAAAAACATACCTTGGCTGATGGAAAATTTGAAGAAAATCCGGCGAAATGGACAGGCAATGGAGCACGCACAGCGCAACCAGGGTTTTATGACTGGTATGAAACGGTGAAAATAAATTACGGAATAAGTGAATCTGGAAATAAAGATTTTGATGAGCTGCCTTCAGATTTTGATTTGGTACCCTATCAGGAACATTTTGCTTTTTGGAAAGACAAAACTGTCCCTGACTCATGGAAAAAATTTAGAGATATCGCGTTATATTGGATAGAAAAAGGAGTTGACGGTTTTCGATATGATATGGCGGAAATGGTTCCTGTTGAGTTTTGGAGTTATATGAACTCTTCTATTAAAATGAAGAATCCCGAAGCTTTGTTATTGGCAGAAGTATACAACCCGTCTTTATATAGAGAATATATTTTTAAAGGAAAAATGGATTACTTGTACGATAAAGTTGCTTTGTACGATAGTATCAAAGGTATCATGCAGGGCTGGGGCTCTACTGATAATTTACCGGGAGTTCAGGATCAGGTGAAGGATATTGAGCACAATATGCTCCATTTTTTAGAAAATCATGACGAACAACGCATTGCCAGTACGGAGTTTGCAGGCTCGGCGAAGAAAGGAAAACCGGCAATGCTAGTTTCTGCAGCCATTAGCACCTCCCCAACCATGATATATTTTGGACAAGAAGTGGGCGAGCCTGGAGCAGAAGATGCCGGGTTTGGTTCTCCTTCAAGAACATCTATTTTTGACTATATCGGGGTACCCCATCACCAAAGGTGGATGAACGATAAAAAGTTTGACGGTGGACAACTATCTGAGGATGAAAAGGAGTTAAGAACTTTTTATTCAAAATTACTGAATTTCACTTTAGATCATACCGCTATGATGGGTAACTACCAAGACATTCATCTTTATAATCGTGAGCATACTGATAATTATTACAAAACCCTCTATTCATTTGTCCGATGGGATGAACAGGAGAAATTTGTAATTGTAGCCAATTTCGATGAAAACATTCATTACGCTATCGACCTTAAAATTCCGGCCGACATAATCAGTAAATGGAAATTAAGTGATGGTCAATATCAGGTAAATCCATTCTTAGATCACCATAAACCAACTAAATTACTCGTGAAGGAAGGTGTGGGTATTATTCAATTAGAAATCGAGCCCTTAGGATCCTATATTTTTGGTTTAGAATAAAAAGAAAGGCCATTGTTAAAATAATCAACAGCCTTTCTTGGGGGAATATGCTAAACTTGAGGGGACACTCCAATAAGGAGCTTTTGTTTATGCGATTTTAAAATATCTTTGATTACTCTGAAAATTTTCTTTTTTGTGTATTTAAAATTTAGTTCCAACAACTTCACTTCTTTGTCGCATTCATCATGCTCTTTTATTAATTTTTGAAGATCTTCTTCTTTAAAAGATTTGAATAGTTTGGCAATATTTTGATCATGTACTAATATTCTGGCTTGAATTTCTTTCCGTTTTTGTTCCGTAGCTTTTAATAGTTCTATTTTCTTTTTCGTCAATTCATAAGAACTTTTTGAACTCAATTCCAAAAAGTGCGTACTTAATAATTGTTTCAAAAAAAGATGTTCATCTTTTACAAAATCCAATTCCGCTATCCAAAGTTGTACCTGGTCATGGAGTTCATTCTTTTTTTGTTCATTTTGATAACTAGTCATTTTCCTTTCATTTTTTTGATAAGGGAGGATTACTCCTCCCTTTCATAGGTTTGATTACTCAATTTCAATTACTCTTTTATGAGTAAGTACATCTGCAGGAAGTTTAGTGAGTACAATATTCAAAATGCCATTTTTGTAATTAGCTTTGATTTTTTCGTCCTCATTCACATTTTCAGGTAAAGTAAAAGAACGAGTAAAACCATTGTAATTAAACTCTTTTCTTGTAAAGTTTTCTGCAGTTTCCTCTTTCTTTGCTTCTCTCTCAGCGGCGATATGTAAAACACCGTTTTCGATGACAACATTAAAATCTTTTTTACTAAAACCAGGAACAGCCACATCAATAACAAAATTTTCATCTGTTTCTTTAATGTTCATGGCTGGTACCCATTTGTCATCTAGTAAAAAATCTTTGGTAAATAATCTATCTGTTCCCAATAAATCGGTGAACATGGTATCATACCAAGGTAAGCGGGGGGATTTAAATTTTACTAAGGTCATGATCTTAAGATTTAAGGTTAATAATAATTTTGTTTAAAGTTAATATGGAACGTGAGTCTAAATCAATGACTCAAATCATCAAAATGAGTGATTCCAATCAACATTCTTATTTTTGAACTTTTAAATAAAACTTATTTATAAAAACGCACCATTTTCATCTAATTTCACGCGCATTTTTTTATCTCCATTTACAAGGGTGAGTTTATAAGACTTTTTGGCCCCGTTGTCTTGATTGTAGGTAATTCTGTATACGTCTTCATGAATACCCCAACCTGGAAACCTTTTAACTACTGCATTTCGCACATCTACCGGTAAAGAAACATTGTTGTATTTTTCAATGGTTCTCAAAATATGACCATCTTTATCATATGCGGCTACAACTTTTCCGTCAGGAATAAAGAAATTGACTGTATAAAAGTCGTAATCATCTTGATAGAAATCCGCTTCTTGAAGGTCATAATTTGCGACTTCTTTCTGAAGTAAATTCACAGAAACAGCAGCATCACGCGTGCCAGTTTCATTTAAATATTTATAATTTGTGGCTTTAACCACAACTTCATCTAACATACCATCATTTATAACTTGTGAGAAAAGGGGGATGGTTAACCCAAATACGAATAAACCAATGATTAATTTTTTCATGATGATAGAGTTTAGGATTAATGTCTGATGAATTTACTTATACCCTAAACATTATGCAATGATACCCATCAACTGAAAATATGATCTTGCTCAATAAAAAAGAACAGAAAGCGTTACTTTCTGTTCTCCAAAAGGCAGATCTTCAATCTTTATTCACGTTTCGCAATTTTTAATTGTACTTGACGAGAATTACTTTGTTGTGAGATCCACTTTTTAATACTTAAATCTAATTAAAAAATCAATCTTATTAATTCATAGAATTATTTTACAATTATTTGAGTTAAAAGTAGGTTGACTATAATTACTTTTTGATGACCAAGATCAATAAAAAGAATGATTGTCGTCAATCTAGCGCATATTCATCAATTTGGCTCGGTTGATAATTTTTATAGCCTTTCTGCTTGTTTGAATTGCCTGTTCATCGCGCAATTCTGTTAAGGTCCGAATTAATGTTTCTTTGGCAATCCCTATTAAATTTGCCAAATTATTTCTGGAAATTTCAATTACGTTTGATTCTTCATTATAACTGTCTAATTCTAAAAGCATTTCTGCTGTTTTTTTTCTAACCGAATCATATACCAAATGCAACATATGATTTTTGAGTAAATCTAGATTTTGTATCAGCAGATCCATAAACTGAATCGCCAAATTTGGATTCTCTTTGAATATACCACCCAATTCATGTTTGTTTATTTTGATCAGCTTAACGCTGGTAAGGGCGACAGCATTTTCTGTATAATACTGATTTTCATTGAATTGGGTAAAGCCAAAAAACTCACCTTCATTTATTAAATTAACGATCAATTCTTTCCCATATTCGTGGTTCTTAAAAATTTTCACTTCACCTTCGAGCAAGAAATAAATCGAATGACCCGAACTTTCCTCAGCGTAAATCACACTTCCCTTTTTAAAATATTGCACTGTTTTGTCTTCAGTCAATTGCTCTATGGCATCGCGCAACAATTCAAACGAATTTACATCTGCTGTTTTTCTTCTGGCCATTTCGGGTTGGTGTAATTTGATTCTTGTTTCAATGGTACTCAGAAGTTCAGATTCGTTAAAGGGTTTTGTTAAGTAGTCACTTGCCCCCATGTTCATTCCTTTTCTGATATCGGTATGATCAATTTTTGCTGTCATAAAAACAAAAGGGATCCCTTTTAATTTTTCATTTCTCATTACAATTTGTAAAACCCCATACCCATCCAAAACAGGCATAAGAATATCACATAAAATGAGATCGGGAAGTAACTGTACTGCTTTATCAATGCCAATTTTACCATCTTCGGCTGTAAACACATGATAGTTGGCCAAACGCAATAATTCAGCTGTATTCTCTCTAACAATCTGATCGTCTTCTATAATGAGAATTCTTTTCATGGGCTCTATTAGATTTTATAAACTACCTCCCGCATGGTATCTGAATGGTAAATCTGGATCCTTTATGTTCTTCGCTTTCGAAACTTATTTTCCCACCTATTTCCTCTAAATGATGCTTTACCATATTCAACCCAATACCCGAGCCTTGCAAAAACAAGGCGTTTGAGGCACGGAAGAATCTTTCAAATAAATGCTTTTGCTCTGGCTTTGGTATGCCAATTCCACTATCGATTATTTCCAGGTGTAGCTCATTATCTGTCCAAAGAGCAACCTCTATTTTATTGTTTTCTTCCGAATACTTAATGGCGTTTGAAAGAAGATTTCTATAAATAAAATCGACTATGGTTCTATCTTGATAAATAATAATTTCCTTCTCCGGACACTCAAATTCAATATACTGACCAGATTTTAATATGTTTTCTAAATCTTGATTTGCTTCATGGATGAGCTCGCATATATCAAATTCCAATTTGGTATATACCATTTTATAAGAGTCACTTTTTTCTAAAAATAGAAAATCATTTAACACGTTGTTCAGCTGAAATATCAGCCTATTGATGGTTTCAATATGTTTATCGAGAGGGGCCTGGTTTAAATTTTCTGTATACTTTTTTATTAGAGATATGGACGTGAGCATTCCACTCAAAGGTGTTTTAAACTCATGTGAAACCATCGATAAAAATTTGGTCTGAAGTAAATGAAGCTCTTTTTCTTTTTTTAGCGCCTGCTTGGCCTGAATTTCGGCTAATTCTTTTTGCTTAACCTCTTTCACCAGCGCTTTATTAGATTTTTGCAATTCAGAAACTAACTTTCGCAATTCTAGGGTTTGCTTTGCTACAGCCCCTTTGAGTTCTCTATTCAGCCCTACAATTTCAAACTCTTTTTGTTTTCTATTGCTAATATCCGTAACAGAGGTTTTTGTATAGACATTGCCATTAAATTCCAATTGATTTAAACCAATTTCGACGTATACAGATGAACCATCCTTCTTTAGGGCTCTAAATTCTCTTCCCTGCCTTTTTTTAAAAGTAACAGGTGACTTATAAAAATTTCTAAGATGCTCTTGATGTAACTTTCTTGATTCTATAGGAATTAAAATGTCTATGGATTGATCTATTAATTCATCGCGATCAAAGCCAAAAATCTCTTCAAAAGATTTATTGTTACGAATTATTTTTCCTGATTGGTCAATAATACATATTCCTTCCAGCATCGTATCAAAACACTGAATACATAATTTCTGATCGTTTTCAAACATAATTTTTTGTTTAAAAAACAATAAAATGGGATATGAAGTTACAAAACATCAGGCAATTACTTCGCTAATTTTAAGAAAAGAATTTTAATTTTATGAGCGAAAAAAGATTCAAATAAAAAAGCCCAAACTATAAAGTTCGGGCTTTAAGGTGGTGCCTCCAGGAATCGAACCAGGGACACAAGGATTTTCAGTCCTTTGCTCTACCAACTGAGCTAAGGCACCATCGCAATTAGCGGCTGCAAATATAATTTTAAAATTAAAATCAACCAAAAAAAAATGCAAAAATGTATGTATTTTTGCCTCTCACTTTTTTTTATCCTATGAACCTAATCATCGATATTGGAAATACACTTGTTAAAACTGCTGTTTTTGAACGAGATAGCCTAAAATATAAAAGTGTATTCAACAAAGATAATTTAGCAGATGGATTGATTCAAGCATACAATGAATTTGACATTTCACATGTAATTATGTCGAATGTTTCACATTTTCCCAAAGATTTTTCTACCCTATTGCCAAAAAACGTCAATATTCTGATTTTAGATCAAAACACAAAAGTTCCTTTTAATAATTTTTACAAAACACCACAGACATTGGGTGTTGACAGAATCGCCTTAATGGCAGGAGCAGCTCTTCAATATTCTGCAAAAAATTGTTTGGTTATAGACGCTGGTTCTTGCATTACCTATGATTTTTTGGATCAAAACAATAATTATTACGGAGGGGCTATTTCTCCCGGTATAGAAATGCGGTATAAAGCTTTGCACCAACAAACGGCAAAATTACCCCATTTAAAACCAATCAATGAGATTCCTGTGACAGGAAATTCTACCGAAAATGCAATTCATTTAGGTGTATTAAATGGAGTTATTCAAGAAATTGAAGGAATTATTGCACAATATTTAGAGATTTATGAAAATTTTACCACGATTTTAACGGGGGGTGATGCAAATTTCTTGTCCAAAAACCTAAAAAGTACCATATTTGCCAAGCCAAATTTTTTGTTGGAAGGACTAAATGGCATTTTGATCCATAATTTAGACGAATGAGTAAAAAAATTTTTGCAGTAATTGCAATTTTTTGTGGAATGATGGGAATCGCGCAAAAAAATAATTCATCACCCTATTCTTACTTTGGTATTGGAGATCAGGTTACGTTAAAAAGCGTGGAAGAAATGAGTATGGGTAGAATTGGTGTCTCAAACGACAGTCCTTTTCAATTGAGCCTAACAAATCCCGCCTCTTATGGATCACTTCTTTATACTACTTATGTTTTTTCTGGTGGAAATAAGATGACGAAATTTGAAGACGATAATGATAGCCAGACTAGTTCGCATGCCGGATTCACTTATCTTGCTTTAGGCATTCCTCTTGGAGAAAATCAGGGGATGGCTTTGGGTTTGCAATTAAACACATCTGTGGGCTACTCTCTGCTATCCTATTCATTAGATGCTGAGGAAAATATCATTCAGGTAGAAGAGTTTCAGGGATCTGGTGGAACAAACAGAGTTTTTTTAGGCTATGGGTATAAACTTCCTTTTGGGTTAAGTCTTGGCGTAGAAGCCGCTTATATATTTGGCTCAATCGAAAATAGCATTCGAGATAGAAGAGCAGGGGTACAATTGGCTACAAAATATCGCGTAGATAGCTGGGTTGATGGCTTTGAGTTTAAAACAGGGGCACAATATACAGCCTCCCTTCCTCAAGAATTGAAATTAAAATTGGGTGTATCCGCTGTTTTAGGAAATGATCTAACCGAAGACAGTGATGAAATTTTATATTCACTCAACAACTCTCCTTCTAGCACAGAGGTTATTGTTGATACGCTCTACACTAATAATTACAGATCTAATATCAATTTTCCTCTAAAAACAGTTTTTGGTGGTGGCATCGGTAAGGATAATGTGTGGTTTGCAGGTGTAGAATACGAATTTATGGATGCCATTTCTTTAGAAGGCGATTTTTATGAACAACAAACAACTTACCAATATACAGAATCTAATCGCTTATCAGTAGGGGGTTCATTTATTCCAAACTTCAATGCAATAAGCAAGTATTGGCAAAGAATTGAATATCGCGCTGGTTTTAACTACAAAAAGCTCGGTTTAAACATCAATGATACAGATATTGATGATTATGGCATTACTTTTGGAGTAGGCTTACCTGTAGGATTTCAACTTTCACGCGTCAACTTAGGATTCGAACTAGGAACCAGAGGGGATAACAAAGATAATTTGGTGAAAGAAAATTATTTTAATTTTAGATTAAGTTTATCTTTGAGCGATAAATGGTTTAGAAAAAGGCAACTGAATTAATAACTAAATATTTTAATTATGAAACTTAAATTACGTTTGGGAGCGGTTTTTATCTTGTTTTTAGGATTGATCGCCAATGCACAGGATAAATATGGGAGCGAACCTGATAAATGTAAAACGAATCTCTCCATTTTTTATGAATATGCAAAAGTTAAAAATTATACTTCGGCATACGAGCCATGGAAATGGTGTATTGAGAATTGTCCTCAATCTTCCTTAAACCTTTATAAGTATGGTCTTTTAATGGAAGAAGATCTTATGAATAAAGCAGTTGCTGCAGGAAATTATGCGGAATTTGATAAGAAAGCAGCAGAGATTGATAAGTTATACGAAATGCGTATAAAATATTATCCTGATAATTTAGGTAAAGTATACAGTGATTGGGCAAATTCTATTTTTGATAGAGCAGAGGCAGATAAAAGAGGAACTAAGGTTTACAAAGAAGAAATTTATGATAAATTAAAACTTTCTTTTCAAGCTGACCCTTCCGGTATGAGCGTAAAAAACCTTGCCTATTATTTTCAGGAGTTTACGAATGCCAATAAAGACAATAATGCTCAGGCCGTTTTTGATACCTACGATGAGATCATGGAAGCCGTTGGTAAGGATAAAAAAACAAAACAGGCGAGTGAAATTAATTTAACAGCACTTGGTCAGGTTCAAGTTTACCTAGACAACACATTGAGTTCTGTAGCGACTTGCGATAGATTAATTCCGCTGTATTCAGGGAATTTTGAAAAACATAAAACAGATGTCGTTTGGCTAAAAAGAGCTGTTTCTCGTCTGAATGATAAAGAATGTACAGAAGATCCTCTTTATCCTAAAATGGTAGAAGCCTATGTAAATGCTGCTCCATCCTCAGACGCTTATGTTTTTTACGCAGGTATTTTGTTAGATCAGGGACAGGATAATAAAGCCGTAGAATATTTTGATAAAGCCATCAATTTAGAAACAGACAACTATAAAAAAGCAAAGTATTATTATCGTTTAGCTTTGATCATGAAAAGCAAAGGGCAATTGAGTAAATCCAGAGATTACGCGAAAAAAGCTATTCAGCAAAGACCGAGTTATGGTGCAGCGTACTTATTGATTTCAAACCTTTATGCAGGAAGCGCCAATAATTGTGGTACTGACGAATTTAGTAAGCGTATGGTTTATGTAGCTGCAGCAGATCAAGCGAGAAGAGCAAAAGCAGTTGACCCAGGTATTTCGGCTACTGCCAACAAATATATCGAGAGTTACATGGCTAGTGCACCCTCTAAAAAACTAATTTTTACGGAAGGTAAAGCTTCAGGAACACCATATACCATAGGTTGTTGGATTAACGAAACAGCTAAGATTCCATAATTGAAGAATGAACAGATTAAGTTTTCATAATTTCAAAAACATTGCTGCCCTTCTTTTGGCGGCAATGTTTTTTTCATGCGGAAACGAACTAAAAGAAATTCAAGATTTTTTAGCTGAAAAAAACCTACCCATAGGTACTGTTGAGGATGTAAGGTTAATTCATACCGATTCGGGTAGAGTGGTAACGAAGTTAATCGCGCCGAAAATGAATGATTTCGCCAATAGAACAGACCATCCCTTTACTGAGTTTCCGCAAGGTTTAGCCGTAACCACCTATGATAAAAACGGAGATTCAGTCACCATGAAAGCAAATTACGCTATCAATTTTAATAAAACCAATATTTCTGAAGCTAAAGAAGGAGTGACAATCCAGAACTATGCCGAAAAATCGATTTTAAAAACCGACCAACTTTTTTGGGATGCAAATGTGCATTATATTTACACAGAAAAAGAATTCACACTAATTACCAAATCAGATACCATCACCGGAAAGGGGTTTGAAGCAAATGAAGATCTCTCTAAAGTGATTATGAAATCTGTAAGTGGAATTATTTACGTTAACGAAGAGTAAAATCATGACAAAATATTTTAAGTTTTTCGAAGTGGCCTATTTGGTGATTGCAATTGTTTTTGTAGTTGAGACTTTTTTGAATTGGAATACCCAAAGAGAAAAGGCCTATTTATATTTGGTCTTTTCCCTATTAGCTGTTTTCATGTATTTATTCAGAAGAAAGTACCGTAAAAAGTTCGAAAATAAAGACAATTATAAAAAATGATCTTTCATCTCGTTGTCATCTTTTTGTCGCTGTTGTTTTCAGCATTCTTTTCCGGTATGGAAATAGCTTTTGTCTCGGCAAACAAAATGCATATCGAAATTGAAAAAAAGAAAGATACATTTCTTGCTGAGATCCTTACCCGACTTACTAAAAAACCCTCCAAATTTATTACCACTATGTTGGTGGGAAATAATATCTCTCTTGTAGTTTACGGCTATTTCATGGGAGAATTATTAATGCAGATCTTATCGCCATATCTTTCAAACGATTTTACCATTTTACTTGTGCAAACGATTGTTTCTACGCTCATAATTTTGGTAACTGCAGAATTTATGCCTAAGGCCATTTTTAGAATTTATGCCAACGAAACATTAAAAATATTCGCTATACCTGTTTATATTTTTTATCTACTTATTTATTTCATTTCTGATTTTATCATTTTTATTTCAGATTTTATTCTTAGAGTTTTCTTTAATATCAAGCAAGACCAAGTACAATTGGTTTTTAGCAAAGCCGAATTAGGAAACTTTATTACAGAACAGATCGAGTCTGCAGAAGATGATATGGATGCAGAAATTCAGATTTTTCAGAATGCTTTAGAATTTCACAATGTTCGCGCAAGAGAAGCTATGATTCCAAGGACAGAGATCGTCGCAGTTGAATTACATGAGTCGCTTAGAAACCTGAAACAACTTTTTGTTGAAACCGGATATTCGAAAATTATGGTTTACAACAATTCATTTGATGATATAATCGGTTATGTCCATGTTTTTGATATGTTTCAAAAACCCAAAAATATCCGCTCGGTTTTGATGCCTATTGAAATTGTTCCGGAAACCATGATGATTAATGATATTTTGAATGAGTTGATTAAAAAAAGTAAAAGTGTTGCTATCGTTATTGATGAATACGGCGGTACCTCAGGACTTATCACAGTAGAAGACATTATTGAAGAACTCTTTGGTGACATTGAAGATGAACACGATACAGTAACTTTTTTAGAAGAAAAGATTGGCCCTTTCGAATATAAATTTTCTACTCGTTTAGAAGTTGATTATATCAATGAAACCTATGATCTAAATTTAAAAGAGGACAATTCTTACGAAACATTAGGAGGTTTGATCATGGACCACACTGAAAACATTCCAGAACAAGATGAAGTGATTCTAATAGACAACTTCGAATTCACAATTCTAAAAGTTTCAGCCAGTAAAATTGAAGAGGTTAAACTCAAAATTTTAAGTACGGAAACCTAATAAAATCAGCCGTTTAAATTTAGTGAAAACTACTTTTTTTATTAAAAGGTATATTGTATTTTCGCAGCCTAAATTTTAAAGAAAGGAAAATGGCAGTATTATCTAAGATTAGAGAACGTTCGGTTTTTTTGATTATCATTATTGCACTAGCTCTTTTTTCATTTGTTCTCAGCGGAATTTTCGACAGTAATTCTCCGCTTTTCAATAAGAACGTAGAAAATATTGGTGAAGTGAATGGTGATCCTATTACAAGAGAAGAATTTGCTCAGGAGGTTGAGCTGATCAGATCTCGAAGTAACGGCCGTTCTAATGAAATGATGAATGTAGATATCGCTTGGAATAATTTAGTAAGACAAAAATTGTACAAGTCACAATTAGACAAATCAGGTATTGTTGTTGGTGAAAAAGATATTTGGGATGCAATTGTCGCACAAGTTCAATTGCAAAACAGTCCGATGTTCATGAATGAAGTAGGGATGTTCGATGAGGAAAAGCTCAAAGAATATGTAGCAACCCTAAAAGAAAGTGCAAACGATAGTGAACAAGATAAATTGGCTTGGTTAAACTGGCTCAATTATGAAAAAAATGTGAAAGCCAATTTAGAGCAGAACACATACAATTCACTTGTAAATGCCGGTTTGACAAGCACAACAAAAGAAGCTGAAAGAGATTACACATTTAAAAATACAAATGTAGATATTGATTATGTTTATGTTCCATTTAGCAATATACCAGATAGTCTCGTAAATATTACTGAAGGAGATATCAAATCCTATATTAAAGCGCATGCGAAAGATTACCCCACAGATGCTTCAAGAGATATTCAATTTGTAAGTTTTAATGTTGCTCCATCCGCAGAAGATGAAGCTGCCCTCAAACAAGAACTAATTGATTTGATTAGTAATAGAGAAGAATACAGTAATGCTGCTAAAACTACGGTTACATTGACAGGTTTTTCTGAAGCGACTAATCTCAATGATTTTTTTAGCACGAACAGTTCAGATACTCCCTTAGACCAGAATTTTTATACTTCCACAAAACTTACACCTACTCTTAGAGATTCTTTATTTAACAGGGATCTTAACAAGGTGTACGGACCTTATAAAGAAAATGGATTTTACAAGTTGTCAAAAGTAACAGGAGTTAAACAATTACCCGATTCTGTGAAGGCGAGTCATATTTTAATTCCATTTGTCGGTTCGGCTATAGCAGATCCCACTGTTACAATGAATGATGAAGATGCAAAAGTTTATGCAGATAGCCTTTTTAACGTTGTAAAAACAGATAAGGCTAAATTTGAAAATATTGCCAAAGAATTATCTGCGGATAAAGTAAGTGGTGAAAAAGGAGGTGATCTTGGGTGGTTTGTTTATACAACCATGATTCCTGAGTTTAGAGATTATGTTTTCGAAAATAAAGTAGGTGATGTTGGTGTTGTAAAATCACAATTTGGATATCATATTATCCGAATAGACGGTCAGAAAAATCCACAAAAAAATGTACAGATCGCTACTTTTACCAGAAGAATAGAGCCTTCTGAAGCAACAGAAAATGACTTTTTTGAAAAAGCGGAAACTTTTGCTTCAGACCTTACTTCGGGTAAAGACATCACGGAACTTGCAAAAGAGAAAGGATATTTTGTAATGCCGGTGATGAATCTCAAAGAATTTGACCACAATGTATCAAGTTTAGGATCTCAAAGACAAATTGTAAGATGGTTGTATGAAGAAGGGACAAAAGAAAATGATGTTAAGCGATTTGACATAGAAAATGGATATGCAGTAGTTAAGTTGAATAAGATCAATAAAAAAGGTTCTCATTCTGCCTCAACAGTTCAGGCTGTTAGAGCGAAATTAATTAACGACAAGAAAGTTGAAATTATTAAAGAACGTTCTAACGGTGCACTTGATGATATTGCAAAACAAAATAATACAGAGGTGAAGTCTGCTATGGCTGTGTCTCCTGCAAGTCCTGTTCTACCTGGCGAAGGTAGATTTGTAAATGTAGCAGGGGTTGCTACTCAATTAAACGAAAACAGTGAGCCTTATACGGTAACAGATCAAACTGGAGTCGTCTTTGTAAAAGTAAACAAGAAAACCACCCCAACAATACTAGAAAATTACATGAATAACAAGCAAATACTTGAAAGACAGCTCAAATCAAGAAATGCTCAAGTGTATAACTCTATCAAGGAGAATGCAGAAATTGAGGATAACCGAGCTGTATTTTATTAATAAAAATTGTATTATTTTTGTAAAACCTTTAGTACAGCTAAAGCATAATCAAATATTTTAAGACAAAAGTGCGTATTATATGAACTTTTTATATATTTGTTTATTGGTAAAGTATTAAAGAACCAAACCATTTTAAACTGAAAATTATTAATTTAAATTAATTACAATGAAACATTTTAAAAGTTTTCTATTCATTTTTTTGATCGTAGCGGGCGTTAGTACAGCAATTGCCCAAGACGAAGACAACCCATGGGCTATCGAAATCGGTACCAATGCGGTTGATTTTTATCCAACCGGTGCTGACTTCAACCCAAATGCGGTTGGTGGAGTAGATCCTGGTTTTTCTGTTGATCCAAATGCACCTTACCTAGGTGACATGTTTGATGATTTCTTTAACGTTGAAGATCACTGGAATACAGCCTCTGTTATTTCAAGAATTAGAGTTGGTCGTTACCTTGGTTCAGGTTTTGCTTTAGGTTTAGCAGGATCTTTTAACCAAATTGACAAAGTAGGAGACTACAAAACAAATGACCTTTCATATTTCGGATTAGATTTAGATGTAAGATGGAGTTTCTTGCACGGTTGGTTTGATCCATATTTATTAGTAGGTGGAGGTTACACTTGGATTGATGAAGAAGGAAACGGAACTCTTAACGGTGGTTTAGGAATGAACTTCTGGTTTAATGACTTTATTGGTGCTAACGTTCAAACTATGTACAAGCACTCATTTGACGAAGATGCTATGTTACCTCATTGGCAACACGCTTTAGGTGTTACCTTCAAATTTGGTGGAAAAGATACTGACGGTGACGGTATTTATGATAAATATGATGCTTGTCCAGATGTTGCTGGTATCGAAGCTTTCAACGGTTGTCCTGATACTGACGGTGATGGTATCCAAGATTCTGAAGACGCTTGTCCTATGGAAGCTGGTTTAGCTTCTTTAAACGGATGTCCTGATAGAGATGGTGACGGTGTTGCAGATAAAGATGATTTATGTCCAGATGTTGCTGGTTTAGCTTCATTAAACGGATGTCCAGATGCTGATGGCGACGGTGTTGCAGATAAAGATGACAATTGTCCAAATGTAGCTGGTCCTGCTGAAAACAGTGGTTGTCCTTGGCCAGATACAGACGGTGACGGCGTTCTTGATAAAGATGACCAATGTCCAAATATCGCTGGTCCTGCTGAAAATAATGGTTGTCCAATTGTAACTGAAGAAGTTCAAAAACAAATTACTGACTTAGCGAGAGCTATTTACTTCAACACAGGTAAATATACATTTACTGATGAGACTAAAGTAAGATTAGAGCAATTGACTGAAATTCTTGCCAATTACAAAACTTTAAACTTTAGAGTTGAAGGTCACACAGATAGTACTGGTAGTGCTAAGATCAATGATAAATTATCTCAAGAACGTGCAGATGCTGTTAGAAATTATTTAATTGAAAACGGATTCCCAGCTGCACAATTAAGAGCTGTAGGATACGGTTCTTCTAACCCAATTGGAGATAACAAAACTAGCAAAGGAAGACAAGCCAACCGTAGAGTTGATATTTTCCAAGATAGAGACTAATTCTCTTCTAAAGTATAGTAATAAAGCCATCCTAACCGATGGCTTTTTTTTATTTTAGTACTCGAAACTATTATAAGCATGCAATCCTTTATATCAAATGTAGTACAAGAAGAAATATTGAATCGAAAAGACTTTTCAAGTCTAGTCTATATTTTGCCAAGTAATAGATCTGTACTTTTTTTTCAAAAAGAATTAATTCATCAATTATCAAAAGAAGTAATTCTTCCTAAAATACAAACCATTGAAAACCTTATAGAAGAAATTTCGGGCCTTCAAAGAATTGACCAATTAAGTCTAATTTTTGAATTTTATACTATTTATAAAAATTACAAAAAAGAAGAAAGTGATAGTTTTGAGCAATTTATGCAATGGGCATCTATTCTACTTTCCGATTTTAACGAAATTGACAGTAACCTTGCTAATGCTCCAGAGGTTTTTTCCTATCTCGCTGATTTAACTAGAATAGACAATTCATTTAAATTAGAGAACCTTCCCTCTGCAAGCCAAAATTATCTCAAGTTTGTTGAATCCTTTAACTTCTATTATAGAAGCCTTGTCAGCGCTTTAAAACAGGCAAAGAAAGGATACGCTGGTTTACTTTATAGAGAAGCAAATACCAAATTAGATAATTACTTAAACTCGAACAACAGATCCTATATATTCATCGGGTTTAATGCATTGAATAAAGCTGAAGAATCCATTTTTCAAAAATTATTGACTGTTGACGGAAGTAAAATTTACTGGGACTATGACCAATTCTATTTGAATTCTAATATCGGTGATTTTCAAAGGAGTCAACGAAAATGGACATATTACAACAATCATTCTTTTGATTGGATAGGCCAAGATTTCAATCAACCAAAACAAATTGAAGTACTTGCTACTCCTCAAGATATAGGTCAAATAAAGCTTGTTGGAGAAATATTAAAAAAATCTTCAGATAAACACAATAACTATCGCCATACTGCCATTGTTTTAGCCGATGAAAAACTATTACCTGTGTTGTTAAATTCTTTACCGCCAGAAGTAAAGAATGTCAATATCACCATGGGCTTGAATCTTAATTATGTCGAATTTGGCAACCTCATTCAAATCTTTTTCAAATTACATCAAAACAACCGAGACAACTATTTCAGGTTTAAAGATATTTACCAACTACTCGGGCACCATTCTCTTTCTAATTTGTTTGATAAACAAGCTGTATTCGATTTCCAACAAAATTGCCTTTCAAACAACAAAAACTATGTTTCAATAAATGAACTCCAAAAATGGCTAATAGAAAGACCCATTGAAGAATTTTCAATTCTCTTTTACAGATTTAGTTCTGTTGAAGATTTCATAGCCAGAATTGAAAGATTGATTGAGCTTATCGCGGAATCAACAACTTTAAGCCTTTTAGAAAAAGAGTATTTAAAGAGATTTACACAAATTTTTCGCCAATTAGGCCTTTATCAATCAGAATATAAGGCCATAGACGGATTAAAATCGCTTTTCGCTATTTTTAAAATATTGCTCAAACAGGAGAAAATTTCGTTTAAAGGTGAACCGTTGACTGGATTACAAATACTCGGAGTATTAGAAACGCGTGTTTTGGATTTCGATGAGGTCATAATGACCTCATTAAACGAAGGAATTTTGCCCTCCGGTAAAACAGATCAGAGTTTTTTAACTTTTGAAACAAAAACTCATTTTCAGCTACCAACATATCGAGAAAAAGACAAAATTTTTGGTTATCATTTCTACAGACTTTTACAAAGGGCAAAAAGATCCTATCTCATTACTAATTCCTCAACGTCAAATTTTGGGGCAGGAGAACAAAGTCATTTTATAACTCAATTAGAAATCGTTCATGAATCAGGAGCATTGCCAAATCTGACGTTTGACAAAAAATTGATCACTCCAAATAATTCAAACGCTTCAATCTCTCTTAAATCAATAGCAAAATCACCAGAATTAATCTCAAGATTAGAAGAGATCTCAGAAAAGGGTTTCTCCCCTTCCGCCCTCACCTCTTATGTTCGAAATCCACTTGATTTTTACAAACAAAAAGTACTAAAACTTAAAGAGCTAGATGAATTGGAAGAAAATATTGCACACAATACCTTTGGCACTATAGTTCATGAAGCATTGTACAGTCTTTATTTGCCATTTCTAGGAAAAAACCTTACTGTAAAAGGATTAAGACAAATGTTAGTTGAGATTCCAAAAGCCGTACAAAAACAATTTTTAGAATTCTTTTCAGCCGAAGACTTTAGAAACGGACAAAATTTCATTAATTACACCGTAGCCGTAAAATATATCGAAAAATTTGTTCTTTCTGAATTAAAGGAAGTTGAGTCAGGATGTAATATTAAAATATTGTCTCTAGAAGAGGAATTAAAATTGAATTACTTCTGTGGCCCTTTAAAGAAAACTATTGTTTTAAAAGGATTTGTTGATCGAATAGATGAAAAAGACAAGGTGATCAGAATTGTTGATTATAAAACAGGCTCTGTCTCTAAAACTGATCTTAAAATAAACGACTGGAATCTTTTAATCAGGGATGAAAAATACAACAAATGTTTCCAGGTTTTGTTCTATGCCTATATTTACAAATATAACAACGACTTTAGTGGTGAGATGGAAAGCGGAATATATTCCTTTAAAAAACTTAACAGTGGCTTTTTAAAATTCAACGATTCCATTCTTGAGCAAAGTTATTTTGATGAATTTATAGCCCAATTAGATTTACTGTTTCTAGAATTATTTAATCCTGAATTTCGCTTTGAAGAAAAGGAAATTAAATCCTATTTTACATGATAACCCTTGAAAATATTCAAATAAAAGGAAAGCATCAACGACCTATTTTATTAGATTTAGTTTACCCGCAATCAAATCAAAAAAAACCTTTGGTTATCTTCTGTCATGGATACAAAGGTTTTAAAGATTGGGGGCCTTGGAATTTAGTGGCTCAAAATTTTGCTGCTGCAGGTTTTACTTTTGCCAAATTTAACTTTTCTCATAATGGAGGAACCGTAGAGCAACCTATAGACTTTCCGGACTTAGAGGCATTCGGTCAAAATAATTTCATCAAAGAGTTAGACGATGTAGCCTCTGTATTAGATTGGCTATTGGAATCTCCTGATCTTACCAACGAAATCGATGAAAAAAGAATTGCATTAATCGGTCATTCAAGAGGAGGTGCCATTGCGACGATTAAAGCCAGTGAAGACAAGAGGGTAAGTCACATTGTCTCTTGGGCAGGTGTTTCTGACTTCGCCGTTAGGTTTCCAAAAGGGGAGCCATTAGAAAACTGGAAGTCAAATGGTGTTGCTTACATAGAAAATCTCAGAACAAAACAAAAAATGCCCCATTACATTCAGTTTTATGAAAACTTCAAAGAAAATGAAGAACGACTTACCATTAAAAACGCAGTGCAAAAGCTCAGTATTCCTCACCTGATTGTTCAAGGGACAGAAGACGAAAATGTGAGAATAGAAGAAGGGAAAAATCTTCACCATTGGAATCCAAAAAGCGAACTTTTATTGGTAGAAAACGGTAACCATACCTTTAATTCTGCTCACCCCTATCACTCGGATAAATTAAATAAAGAGCTATTATGGGTTGTACAGCAAACCATAGATTTTATAACGGATAAAATATAATTGATTTTAAGGCTAAGCCTTCGTTTTCCATCAAATTTACACTCCCCTTATCACCAATGAAAAAGACAATTGATATTGGCTTTTTTTGATTAAATTTACTTCTCCTTAAACTCCCCCATTATGAAAATTATCACTTTCATCCCGTTTCTTATATTTTTATTTCTCTTTCAAATAAATTCGATTCAAGGTCAAATTCTCAAAAAGCTTAAAAATAAAGTTCAACAAGCTGCTGAAGAATCGGTGCTAAATAAACTTGGCGAAAAAGTTTATCAAAAAACCGATAAACAAATGGATAGTTTGTTAAATATAGATCCAAATTATCAGTCTCAAACCAATGAAAAATTGGGGAAATTGTTAGAGGGGTCGAATATACCGGTAGCAGATCAATACCGTTTTGATACACGTGTTATTTACGATCTAGAAACGACACATAAAAAAGAAAAAACCACAATGGAGAATACTTTTTGGCTTTCAAATAGCGGTCAATATTTTGGAAGCGCAATAAAAATGAATGAAGTAAAGCAAGAAGGTGAATTGCCCGAAATTTTTACAATTTTAGATGAAGAACATGAGGCCATACTTATTTTTATGGAAGAGCAAAAAATTGTGCAAACCATGTCCATGAAATCTATTTCTGATTTGGTAGAAGAAGATGAGTCTATAGATCAAACCATAAACATCAAACAAACTGGTAATACCAAAACGATTTTAGGTTATACCTGTGAAGAATTTGTTTCTGAAACGCCTGATGCCAAAACAACCATGTGGATTACACAGGATCTCGAGTTATTTAAAAAGAATATGTTTTACAATTTAAACAAATCTTTAGGAGGGAATAAATTGATCATTCCTGAGGCCGCAAAAGGAATGATGATGGAAATGACCATGGTAGGTTTAAGCAAGGATACGCAAGGTGACATTACAAAAATGACTGTCAGACAGATAGATGCGAAAGAGAAAGCGATAGATCTAAAAAACTATCAAAAAATGAATTTGGGCAATATGATGAATCGCTAATGCATTTATTTAGTCTTCCAATTTTAGACTTTATTTATTTATAATCCTTCCCAAAGCCATATAATTAATGGATTTCAATAGGCTTATAAACAATAGCGCTTCAGTTATTAACGATGTGTGAATAAATATATCTTTTAAATCCGGAATTAAATCGAAATCTTTGCCTCATCATTTTCCCCAAAAATTCTATTTCATTTTTAACCAAATATACCTTAGAAAAACATGTCTAGTATTGAACCTATTTTGCAACCCAATAAAGACCGATTTGTTATTTTTCCTATTCAACATCCAGATATTTGGGATTGGTACAAAAGACAAGAAGCAAGTTTTTGGACCGCGGAAGAGATTGATTTAGAACAAGATATAATTGATTGGGAAAATAAGTTAAATGATGATGAAAGATATTTTTTAAAGCATATCCTGGCCTTTTTTGCAGCTTCTGATGGTATTGTAAATGAAAACTTGGCTGAAAATTTCGTTAGCGAAGTTCAATATACCGAAGCAAAATTTTTCTACGGTTTTCAATTGATGATGGAAAATATACATTCAGAAGTATATTCATTGCTTATTGATACCTACATCAAAAATGAAAAAGAAAAAAATGAGTTGTTTAAGGCAATCGAGGTATTTCCAGCTATCAAGGAAAAAGCTGAATGGGCTTTAAAATGGGTGGAAAGTGACAGCTTTGCCGAAAGAATTATCGCTTTTTCTGCGGTTGAAGGCATATTTTTTTCTGGAAGTTTCTGTGCCATCTTTTGGATGAAAAAAAGAGGACTTTTACCTGGATTGACATTTTCAAATGAATTGATTAATCGTGATGAAGGTTTACACGCAGATTTTGCAGTGTTTTTACATCAGAATCACATTCAAAATAAAGTACCAAAAGAAAGAATTACTCAGATTTTGGTAGATGCACTAAATATAGAACGCTCTTTTATAACTGAATCATTACCCGTTAGCTTAATCGGAATGAATTCAAAATTAATGACGCAATATTTAGAATTTGTAACCGACAGACTTTTGGTTGAATACGGTTGTGAAAAAGTCTATAATGTAAAAAATCCTTTCGATTTCATGGAAATGATCTCTTTGGAAGGTAAAACAAACTTCTTTGAAAAAAGAGTTTCTGAATATCAAAAGGCAGGCGTAAAATCGGGGGGAACAGGAAACATCGTATTCGATGCCGATTTTTAACATGTATTTATAAACATAGAAGTTTTATAACTTCTTAATAAAATTTTCTCTGAACTTGTTCAGCTGAGGTTATTTTGTGTAATTTTTAAAAAAAAAGTATGTACGTAATTAAGAGAGACGGTAGGCAAGAACCGATCATGTTCGATAAAATCACTGCGAGAGTAAAAAAATTGTGTTATGGCTTAAACGATTTAGTAGATCCTATTAAAGTTGCAATGCGCGTGATTGAAGGGATTTATGAAGGAGTAACTACATCAGAATTAGATAATTTAGCCGCAGAAATTGCTGCTACACTAACTACCTCACATCCTGATTATGCAGTTTTGGCTGCACGAATTGCCGTTTCCAACTTACACAAGAACACAAAAAAATCCTTTTCTCAAACCGTGACAGATTTGTACGAATATGTCAATCCGAGAACAGGAAAAAAAGCTCCTATGATTGCGGATGATGTTTACAAAATCATCATGGAGCATAAAGATAAACTCGATTCTACAATTATTTACAGCCGTGATTTTGGTTACGATTATTTCGGCTTTAAAACTTTAGAAAGATCTTACTTGCTAAAAATCAATGGTCAAATTGTGGAGCGCCCCCAACATATGCTCATGCGCGTATCTATCGGCATTCATAAAGAAGATGTAGATGCGGCAATAGAAACTTATGAGTTAATGAGTAAGCGTTATTTTACACATGCCACTCCTACCCTTTTCAATGCTGGAACGCCAAAACCACAAATGTCTTCTTGTTTTTTATTGCAAATGCAAGATGACAGTATAGACGGTATTTACGATACGTTAAAACAAACTGCAAAGATTTCCCAATCGGCAGGAGGCATTGGTCTTTCTATCCACAATGTTCGTGCAACGGGTTCGTATATTCGAGGTACAAATGGTACATCTAACGGAATTGTCCCAATGTTGCGCGTATTTAATGACACAGCGAGATATGTAGATCAGGGTGGAGGCAAAAGAAAAGGTTCTTTCGCTATTTATATGGAACCTTGGCATGCCGATATCATGCAATTCTTAGATCTAAAAAAGAACCATGGTAAGGAAGAGATGCGTGCCAGAGATCTTTTCTATGCGATGTGGATTTCAGATCTTTTTATGAAAAGAGTTCAGGAAGATGGATCGTGGACCTTGATGTGTCCAAATGAATGTCCCAATTTATATGATACCTATGGAGACGAGTTTGAAAAACTCTATACCTCATATGAAGCACAGGGAAAAGGGAGAAAAACGATTAAAGCGCGTGAGCTATGGGAAAAAATTCTGGAATCTCAAATTGAAACCGGAACACCCTACATGCTCTATAAAGATGCAGCCAATAGAAAATCTAACCAAAAGAATTTAGGTACCATTAGATCATCGAATTTGTGTACAGAAATTTTGGAATACACCGCGAAAGACGAAGTAGCCGTATGTAATTTGGCCTCTATCGCTTTGCCGATGTTTATTGCTGAAGACACAGAAGGTAAATTGATTTTTGACCATAAAAAATTGTTCAAAGTAGTAAAAAAAGTGACCAAAAACTTAGACTCGGTTATCGATCAAAACTATTACCCGGTCAAAGAAGCTGAAAATTCTAATTTTAGACACCGACCTGTTGGATTGGGAGTTCAAGGTTTGGCAGATGCCTTCATCGCATTGAGAATGCCATTTACCAGTGACGAAGCAAAAAAATTGAACGAAGAAATTTTCGAAACCATTTATTATGGTGCCGTGACAGCTTCTATGGAGTTGGCCAAAGAAAAAGGAGCTTATTCTTCTTATAAAGGTTCGCCCATATCTCAAGGTTTGTTCCAGTTTAATTTGTGGAATATAAGCGAAGAAGACCTAAGTGGTAGATGGGATTGGGTAAAACTGCGCAGTCAGATTATGGAATTCGGTGTGAGAAATTCATTATTGGTTGCCCCTATGCCAACAGCCTCTACTTCGCAAATTCTAGGTAATAATGAAGCTTTTGAACCTTATACATCTAATATTTATACAAGACGCGTGCTTTCAGGGGAGTTTATCGTCGTAAACAAACATTTACTTAAAGACCTTGTAAAATTAGGACTATGGAATAATGACATGAAAGAGGAAATCATGCGTGCAAATGGTTCAATCCAACATATCGACAGTATTCCTCAAGATATCAAAGACCTCTATAAGACTGTGTGGGAATTGAGCATGAAGGATATCATCGATATGGCAAGACAAAGAGGTTATTTTATCGATCAATCTCAATCTCTCAATCTATTCCTACAAGATCCTGATTATGGAAAACTCACTTCAATGCATTTTTACGCTTGGAAATCAGGACTTAAAACAGGAATGTATTATTTAAGAACAAAATCTGCTGTAAATGCGATTCAATTTACTTTATCAAACGAAAGTAAAAAGAAAGTAACAGAAGAGGAGCCACTTACAGCCGATGAATTAAAAAATATGATTCTGAAAGCCAAAGACAATCCTGATGATTGTTTGATGTGCGGATCATAAAAAGAAAACCCGAAATTTAAATTTCGGGTTTTTTTATGTTTGTAAATTATTCCTCCTTATTCGTTCATCGCTAATGATGGTGGCGACTCTATTTGATAGGCCTTCATGACAACAGGACTAAGCAACAAGTCTTTCTCTACTATATTAGCTTTTACTTCAACGGGGCTATATCCAACAAAATCGTAGACCAAAGTATAGGTTCCAGGAACTATTTCTAAGTCAAAATTTCCTTCGAGATCTGTATTCACTTCTATATTCAATTCCTTCACGCGCACACTTGCAAAAGCCAAAGCAGCATTTTCATTCTCTGCATCCATAACATTACCGGTAACTTTTACTTCTTGAGCAAATGCAAAAGTTGACAATCCAAAAGCCAATAAAAACAATAATTTTTTCATTTCTAAAAAATTTATACAAAGTAACTATCCAAATCCATTTTAAAAGTTAAGCCTGCGTTAAGTAATTGATATGAATTGGTTAAAACAGTTTCCAAATACATTTGTCCGATAAACTTTGAACAAATGGTATATTAGCAAAAATTTTAAGCATGAATTGGGAAGATTTATTATCGTTGAAACGTTTTGGAGATCGTCAAAAAAGATTGAGAAATAAGCAGGATGAAACGAGGTTGGGTTTTGAAGTAGATTATGACCGAATCATTTTTTCAAATTCTTTTAGAAGTCTACAAGACAAAACCCAAGTGGTTCCTCTTTCAAAAACAGATTTTGTGCATACCCGATTAACCCACAGTTTAGAAGTTTCTGTTGTGGCCAGATCACTCGGGCGCAAAGTAGGTCAATTTTTGCTTTCTAAATATCCTAATTTGGTTGAAAAAGGATACCAAATGAATGATTTTGGGGCTATCGTTGCGGCGGCAGCTCTTTCTCATGACATTGGAAATCCTCCCTTCGGACATAGCGGAGAAAAAGCGATTGGTGATTTTTTTAAAACAGGAAACGGTAAAGTTTTTAAAGATCAACTCAACGAAAAAGAGTGGCAAGATCTTATTGATTTTGAAGGAAATGCAAACGGCTTTAAAATACTCACAGAATCTAAAAACGGCATTGAAGGCGGCTTGCGCTTATCTTATGCCACACTCGGCGCCTTTACCAAATATCCCAAAGAATCTTTACCCAAGAAACCCAGTCAGCAGATTTCTGATAAGAAGTTCGGTTTTTTTCAAACTGAAAAAGATTTTTTTACAGAAGTTGCTTCAGAGTTAGGATTGATCTCAAATGGAAAAAATGGAGATATTTCATATCTGAGACATCCGCTGGCATTTTTGGTAGAAGCGGCAGATGATATTTGTTACACCATCATTGATTTTGAAGATGGTATTAATATGGGTTGGATTTCTGAAGATTACGCCTTGGAATATCTAATCAATTTAGTGCGTGACAATATCAATACTAAAAAATATCACCAACTTTCAAATACAAAAGAGCGTGTCAGTTATTTAAGAGCTTTGGCAATTGGTAATTTAATAGAAGAAGCCGCTAAGGTTTTTATAGATAATGAAGCGCTTATTCTAGATGGCAAATTCCATCGTTCATTATTAGAAAAATGTAAATATGAAGCTCAGCTCAATGATATCATCACTTTAAGTGTAGAGAAAATCTACCAAAGTAAGGAAGTAGTCGAAAAAGAAATTGCTGGTTACCAGGTGATTGCAGATTTATTAGAAACTTTTATTACCGCCGTTAATCATGCAAATGAGCAAAACTTAAGCAATTTTGATAAACTCATATTTTTGCTATTACCAAATGAATTTAAAGACATTAAAACGACACTTTACGAAAGAATTATTCATGTATGCAGCTTTGTAGCAACTTTTTCTGATAGTTACGCTATCCAATTACATCGTAAAATAAAAGGAATTGATATACATTAGAAGTTTAGGGAAAGTCCAACATTAAACACCTGTTTGAACTGAACCCTTGGACCCAAAGTTTCAAGATTTCCATCACCATCAGTGTCTTCTTTAATCTTAATGTCATTGTCGTATATTAAATGGCCACCTAAATTAGCTTTGATCCATTTGTTCACACTTAATTTAAAATCAATTGCCCAATCTACATCAATATTACCAAAATCATTTAGATAATCTGTATAAAGCCCCAACCGATTGTTCATCGTGACATTTTTCATTACTTCCGTTTCCCATGAGGCTTCCGTAAATATACCAAATTCCACCCTTGATCTTTCTCCGGGCTCTACTCCAAAAGCACCTTCCGCTGATAATTTATCATCGAAAACAAATGTAGATTTTACGGTGAGGGGTGACATATACACGGATAATTTTTCCTTTTTGACATTATATTCTGTTCCGGCTCCAAAAAATAAATAGGCCGGCGCAAAAAATCGTGAAATAGGATCGTCTGTATTTGGGTAATTGAAACCGTCCGTAAACTGCGTTTTAAAATTGAATTTTGCAGAATAATACCAATGAGAAATTGTATCACTTCGATAACCAAAAGTAGAGTTTAATTGTATTCTATCTTCTGTTTTGCGCAAACCTCGCTCTTCTGTATTGTTTAACCCATAGCTAAGAAAAAGTTCATTATTCCAAAGTGTAAAAAGTTTTTGATATTTTCTCACCATGGAAAGTTTTGCTAAACCTGCGATAGAATTATTACCTCCGGCGTTCCAATTAATAAAGGCAGCTTCGCTTACGGCTAAAGTAAAAACATCTTCATTTTTCCACCAAACCGGAGCATTTAACTTTTGAAGTCGGTCAACATTTTGCTGGTTTACTTGCTGTTCTATTTGCACAGGTTGAAAGCGATATATTCTTTTGGTAACCAAGTGCTCGCTTTCTTTTGGTAAAGGCACAAACAGCGTATCTCCGTTTACCTGTCTAATTCGCATTCTATATTTGGGTTGGATCACAGAATCCAATCCTGCCGAATCTATTCTGTAGGTATAAAAGGGTTTTAACAGAGAATCTAATAAAGATTTTTTTAAACTGATATATGGCTCTGGAATACTGTTGTTTTCAATATTCATCAAGTCTATGATACTTTGGTCTTGCAGGACTTCTTTTTTTATGGTGTCGGTAGAAGTTACCGGTAGAATTGTGTCTACAGAATTTCCATAATCATAGGTTGTTGTAATTTGTGCAAATGAGCTTGAAAAATATAAAATCGAAAAAAATAGACCCAGGCCCTTCCCCCATTTCGACTTTTGCGAAGTGCTTTTAATCATTTAAAAAATCCTTTATTTCCTTTTTAATTCCTTTAAAATCAAGTCCTAACAGTGCTAACAATTCGCTTACAGAGCCTTGTTCAATAAACTCATCGGGAATACCTAACCTTTTAATTTTTAATTGTGTAAGTCCTTGCTCTTGATAATATTCTAAAATTGCGCTACCAAACCCACCTTGAAGAACCCCTTCTTCAATAATCAATATTTTAGCAAATTTGCCTGAAATATAATTCAATAATTTTTTATCCAAAGGTTTTACAAAACGCATATCGAAATGAGCAATACTATTCGACTTTAAATCGTCCAAAACAGTACAAACGGTTTCACCTATAGTGCCAATACTCAATACGGCCATATCTTTTCCATCACGTATCATTCTTCCTTTTCCTATCTCAATTATAGAAAAAGGTTTTTGCCAATCTTTATAAAAACCCTTCCCCCTTGGATATCGAATCGCAATAGGATGTGATAATTGCTCTTGAGCAGTAAACATAATATTTCGCAATTCAATTTCATTCATCGGAGCTGAAATCACCATATTTGGGATCAACCTTAAAAAAGCCATGTCAAAAACACCGTGATGCGTAGGACCATCATCACCCACTAAACCGGCCCGGTCTAAGCAAAAAATAACTGGTAAATTTTGTAGCGCTATATCGTGTATAATTTGATCATAGGCTCTTTGCAAAAAAGTGGAGTAAATGGCGCAAAAAGGGATATACCCTTCTGTAGCCAATCCGGCGGCCATTGTAACGGCATGCTGTTCGGCAATCCCCACATCAAAGGCTCGATCAGGTATTTCTTCCAACATATATTTGATGGAGGTCCCCGTTGGCATTGCTGCCGTAATTCCAATAATTTTTTCGTTTTTCTTTGCCAATTCCACCAAGGTTTTGCCAAAAACATCCTGAAATTTTGGTGGCTCAGATAAATCTTCAAATTCAAGTAAGTCTCCGGTTTGCTTGTCAAATTTGCCAGGAGCATGATAGGTTACTTGGTTTTGTTCTGCTTGCTTTAATCCTTTCCCTTTTTTGGTAATAACATGCAAAAACTTGGGACCCTTTTGCTGCTTAAGATCTTTTAAGGTTTTAATTAAAGTAGGCAAATCATGTCCATCAATGGGTCCGTTATAAGAAAAATTGAGTGCTTCAAAAATATTTTTCTGCATTTTTTGATCCGACTTGACAGATGTTAAATATTGTTTTAAAGCCCCTACATTTGGATCGATACCCATTTCATTGTCATTGAGCACAATTAAGATATTCGATTTTGCTACTCCTGCATGATTCAATCCTTCAAAAGCCATTCCACCTGCTATACTTGCATCTCCTATAACGGCAATATGCTGTTTATTATCATCTCCGCTCAGACGAGAAGCGATTGCCATTCCAAGGGCAGCTGAAATTGAAGTTGAGGCATGACCAACGCCAAATGCATCGTATTTACTTTCCTTTCTGCTCGGAAAACCAGAAATCCCATTGAGCTGTCTGTTGGTGTGAAAAAGCTCTCTTCTGCCTGTCAAAATTTTATGAGGATAAGCTTGATGACCCACATCCCAAACCAATAAATCCCTTGGGGTATCAAATACATAGTGCAGTGCTATAGTCAATTCAATTACGCCTAAACTGGAGCCCAAATGTCCTTTTTTTACCGAAACAACATCAATGATAAACTCTCTTAATTCCTGAGCCAAATCCTTGAGTTGATCTACATTTAAATTTTTGAGATCATCCGGATTGTTGATATGTTGTAGGTAATTTTTTTTCACAAACACAAAACTACAATTATCTTTGAAGTTAGGAGAATTTTTTCATTCCCATTAAGACATAAATGAATAAACAACCCATTGGAATTTTTGATTCTGGTCTAGGCGGCCTTACCGTTTGGAGAGAGGTTCATCGCCTTTTGCCAAATGAGGATATGATTTATTTGGCCGATAGCAGAAATGCACCATACGGAGAAAAATCCAAACAAGATATTATAGACTTGTGCTTTAAGAATACAGAATACCTCCTGAGTAAAGGTTGCAAATTAATTGTAGTGGCATGTAATACTGCTTCTACCAATGCGGTGGCAGAATTAAGAGCTCATTATTCGATTCCGTTTATCCGCATTCAACCGGCTATAAAACCTGCAGCTCTGCAAACCAAAACCAAATCAATCGGGATACTTGCAACCAAAGGAACACTTACAAGTGAATTGTTCTACGAAAACACGAAAAAATTTGCCCAAGGGGTCACAGTTGTAGAACAAGTTGGCAACGGCATAGTAGCTTTAATGGAAGCCGGAAAGATGCATTCAGAAGAAATGGAATTACTGTTAAAAAAATACTTATATCCAATGCTAGAAATGAAAGTAGACCATGTTGTATTGGGTTGTACACATTATCCTTTTTTAATTCCGCAGATCAAAGAAATTATCGGTTATCAAGTTGCGGTTTTAGATACTGGTGAACCTGTTGCCAGACAAACCAGGAATATTCTAACACAAGAAAATCTGCTCAACGAAACTGAATCACCTGGCAAGCAGACTTTTTATGTGAACAAAAATCCTGAAGTTTTTCAAAGTTTCTTAGATAAATTTGAATTGAATTTTAAAGCCGAAGAAATAGATTTTTAGATGATACAGCCTTTTAATGATGAATATTTTATGAAAAAAGCCCTATTTGAGGCAGAAATTGCTTTTGAAAAGGGGGAAGTTCCGATTGGGGCAGTCATCGTAATCAATCAACAAATTATTGCTCGCGCTCATAACCTTACAGAAACACTACGCGATGTCACTGCGCACGCAGAAATGCAATGTTTTACTGCAGCTGCAGATTATTTAGGAGGAAAATATCTCAAAAAATGCACCCTTTTTGTTACCCTAGAACCTTGTCAGATGTGTGCAGGGGCTAGTTATTGGTCACAAATAGATAGAATCGTTTTTGGCGCCACAGATCCTACGCGTGGTTTCCAACATTTTAAAACGACCTTACATCCGAAAACAAGAGTTGAAGGAGGGATTTTAGAAGATCAATGTTCGACTTTATTAAAAAGATTCTTTATTGAAAAAAGAAATTTGAATTGATACTATTTTTCAGGATTATTGTGTTTATTTTCCCTAAAATATTGATCGATGCTGTATTTAGATAAATCCTTTCCCTTGTACCTATGGTAAATAAATAATGGCATAAGAATAAAGGCAAAGATCAAAACACCAATACCTATATAAATTTCTCCTTGGCCAGAATTGATGAAATTCATTATTGTACCACCCGCAATTAGCAAGATCACAATAAACAATATTATTCTAAGCAAATATTTCATTTTAGATTTATTTCAATATCTTAAAATTATGAAGTAACCATGATCAATTTACGACGGTAAGCGGTTAACAACTTTGATTTAGAGATAAACCCCTCGTACTTTCCGTCTTTTAAAACAGGTAAATTCCAAGCTCCACTATCTTGAAATTTTTTCATCACCTCATTCATATTATCGGCCTCATAATTAATCACTTCAGGAGCCGCTTGCATAAAATCATCAACAGTTGTCGTTTCATATAATTCTTCATTAAACATGCTTGACCTTATGTTGTCTAACAAAACAATTCCGATAAAATTATTTTCATCATCAACAACAGGAAAAATATTTCTGTTTGAATTGACCACACAATTCTTTAACATATCTCCGAATTTCATGTTTGGTGATAGACTGATAAAATTCTGTTCAATTAATTTATCAAATTCCATCAAAGCCAATACCGCTTTGTCTTTATCATGTGTAATCAGCTCTCCTCTTTCGGCTAAATGAGTGGCATAAATATTAAAAGGAACATATTTTTTCGTAATAATAAACGAGATTAGTGCCACAATCATGAGTGGAACGAATAATTCATATCCTCCGGTAATTTCAGCAATTAGGAAGATCGCTGTCAAAGGCGCATGCAGCACTCCTGCCATCAATCCAGCCATACCTACCAAAGCAAAATTGCTATTTGAAAGTTGATGTTCAAAAATATTTAAATAATTTACAAATTTGGCAAAAACATATCCTGTGATACTTCCTGTAAATAAGGTAGGTGCAAAAACACCGCCTACACCACCTGCTCCAAAAGTAATTGAAGTAGCAAACACTTTTAATAAAACCAATCCGGATAACATCATCAGTATCATTACAGAATTGTCTGTTGGGATGTTAAAGAAATTGTATTTCAGCACCCCGGAGTAATTATCTTTTAACAAGTTATTGATTACTTCATATCCTTCACCAAAAAGTGGTGGTACAAAATATACAATTACACCAAGAGCGACTCCACCGACTAA
Source organism: Namhaeicola litoreus (assembly GCF_042679565.1). NCBI lineage: Bacteria > Pseudomonadati > Bacteroidota > Flavobacteriia > Flavobacteriales > Flavobacteriaceae > Namhaeicola > Namhaeicola litoreus. The sequence continues at coordinate 601,442 of NZ_JBHTMY010000002.1, forward strand.
CAATCTTTTGAATGGATGGCCGAGTTTCTTAAAAAAATCACCTACAAAAAAATATACTTTACTAAAGTAAATGGATGTTAATGCTGTAATTCCGCCCAATAAAAGAAAAAATCCAACATCAATTAACCTAAATTTATCTTGTAATTGAAAGTGAAAAAGTACGTCATTTCCAGAAAAAAAATAGGACGTAAGGATTGCTGTAATCGAAGCTAAAATCAATGGAATTATTGAGGCTAATGTGAGGTCTAAGCTAAATATTTCAACGGCAAAAAGTATGGCGGCAATGGGAGCTTTAAAAATGGACGACATCGCACCAGCGGCTGCGGCACCAATTAAAAGCGTTCTTGTTGCTTGATTTAAATGAAATGTATTCCCGAAATTAGAACCCAAGGCAGCACCTGTTGCCACAGTAGGGCCCTCTAATCCAACAGAGCCCCCAAAACCAACGGTAATTGGAGCCGTAATTAAAGAAGACCACATTTGATGTCTTGGCAAGATGCTTTTCAGCTTTGAAATGGCATAAAGCGTTGATGGTATACCATGCCCAACTGGTTTTCTAATCACATATTTCTTAACTAGAAAAACAAGTAAGAGTCCGATAATCGGAAAAACAAAATAAAAGGCCTTATGAAACTCAAATACAAATTTGCCTTCCAACAATACCTGAATAAAATGTGTGAGATTTTTCAATGTCACGGCACCTAAACCAGCTAAAAGGCCGATGATTGCACTGGCGATATTCCTAAACTGACTTTGCGTAAAATATTTATACCGCCATCTTAAAAATTTAGTAAGTGCAACTTTAAAGTCCATCAAAGTAATATCAACTGGTTACTTAATTTCTACTTTCAGAGAAAGCTCATTCAATTGTTCTTGGTCAATTACTGATGGCGCATCAATCATGACATCTCTTCCTGCGTTGTTTTTTGGAAACGCAATAAAATCCCTGATCGTTTCTTGTCCGCCTAAAATCGATACCAACCTATCTAATCCAAAAGCAATTCCTCCATGGGGTGGAGCGCCAAACTGAAAGGCATCCATCAAAAATCCAAATTGATCTTGAGCTTGTTCATCTGTAAAACCTAACAACTGAAACATTCTTTTTTGGGTAGCTTTGTCGTGAATTCTGATCGATCCTCCGCCAATTTCATTTCCGTTTAACACCAAATCATAAGCATTTGCTCTCACCTTTCCGGGTGTTGCCTCTAACAAATGTAAGTCTTCAGGTTTTGGTGAGGTGAAGGGATGATGCATGGCATGGAAACGATTTGTTTCTTCATCCCATTCCAACAAAGGAAAATCGACCACCCAAAGTGGGGCAAATTCATTCTTTTTACGCAGACCTAATTTTTCTGCCATATGCATACGTAAGGTACTTAATTGCGATCTTGTTTTATCGGTTCCTCCAGCCATTACCAACATTAAATCTCCTGGATTTGTTCTTAATCTTTCAGCCCATAGGCCTAGATCTTCTTCTGAGAAAAACTTGTCAACAGAAGATTTTAAAGTACCATCTTCACTATATTTTACCCAGACCAAACCATTGGCGCCAATTTGAGGTTTCTTCACAAAATCGATCAAAGCATCAATTTCCTTCCTAGAATATCCGGCACAAGCAGGAACAGAAATTCCTACCACTAGTTCTTGTTGATCAAAAACTTGAAATCCTTTATTTTGAGCCAAATCATTTAATTCTCCGAATTTCATGTCAAAACGGATATCCGGTTTGTCATTGCCATAAGTTTTCATGGCGTCTTCATAAGACATGCGTGGAAATTTGGATATTTCCACACCATTGATTTCTTTTAATAAATGTCTTGTCAATCCTTCAAAAACATCCAAAATATCTTCTTGTTCTACAAAAGCCATTTCACAGTCGATCTGCGTAAATTCAGGTTGTCTGTCTGCCCTAAGATCTTCATCCCGAAAACATTTCACAATTTGATAATACTTATCCAAACCACCCACCATCAACAATTGTTTGAAAGTTTGCGGAGACTGAGGTAAGGCATAAAACTGGCCTGCATTCATCCTTGAGGGCACCACAAAATCTCTAGCTCCTTCAGGTGTTGATTTGATCAAATAAGGTGTTTCTACATCAATAAATCCTTGATCCGAAAGATACTTTCTTACCTCCATATTTACTTTCGCACGAAAAATCAAATTATTGCGAACTGGTGTTCTTCTGATATCCAGGTAGCGATATTTCATCCGAAGTTCATCTCCTCCATCGGTTTCATCCTCAATGGTAAATGGAGGAAGTTGAGCCTTATTTAAAACTTTTAATTCTTTTACAAGTATTTCAATTTCTCCTGTTGGAATATTTTTATTCTTAGCTTCCCGTTCAATTACCTTTCCCTTCACCTGAATAACAAATTCTCTTCCCAAAGTTCGGGCAAGTTCGAAAACTTCTTTATCAGTTCTTTCTTCGTCAAATATTAATTGAGTAACACCATATCTATCTCGTAAATCAACCCAAATCATAAAACCTTTGTCTCTTGATTTTTGCACCCATCCTGCTAAAGTTACCTCCTGATTGACATGTTCTAATCTTAATTCTCCGTTCGTTCTATTTCTATACATTGTTCGAATTTTAATGTGCAAATTTAATCAATTAGGCTACAGTTTATCCTTAATTTCAACATATTTTTAGAATAGAAATAGATCGAAAAAAAGAATTGATTTGTTGTAACTTTGAAATGTAAACCATTGTTGAATGAAACTATACCTAGTACCCACACCTATTGGAAATTTGGACGACATGACAATTCGGGCGATCAATGTTTTAAAAGAAGTGGATTTGATCTTGGCCGAAGACACAAGAACTTCGGGAAAATTACTAAAACATTTTGAAATTAATACGCCTATGCAAAGCCATCATATGCATAACGAACATAAAACGACAGACCATATTGTTTCAAAAATAATGAATGGAATTTCCGTTGCTCTAATTTCTGATGCTGGTACTCCTGCTATTTCAGACCCTGGATTTCTTCTTACAAGAGCATGCATAGAAAAAGGAATTGAAGTGGATTGTTTGCCTGGAGCCACAGCATTTGTTCCTGCCTTGGTCAATTCAGGATTGCCGAATGATCGGTTTGTTTTTGAGGGATTCTTACCCTTAAAAAAGGGTCGACAAACACGCTTTTTAGAATTAGTAGAAGAAAAAAGGACCATGGTTTTTTACGAATCTCCACATAAAATTATCAAAACTTTGGAGCAAATGAAGGAGTATTTCGGAGAAGATAGAAGGGCTTCTATCTCGAGAGAGATTACAAAAATGTTCGAAGAAACTCTACGCGGCACCATTTCAAGCTTAATTAAACATTTCGAAGCTCATCCGCCGAAGGGAGAATTCGTCTTGATTATTGAAGGAAAACAGAAATGATAATTCATAAGATTTAGTCTTTAGATTAGATTGCTTTTTTTACTTTTGACGGGTATTAAAATCTTATATATGCAATTAAGACTTAGATCTTTTGATCTTGAATTGACCCATACTTTTTCCATTTCCAGACAATCTTTTAACCATAAACCTACTTTAATTGTGGAATTAAAAGATGGTAAATTTAGTGGTTTTGGAGAATCATCTGAAAACCCTTATTACCATAAAACGGTAGAAATGATGATTGATGATTTGCTTAAGTGTAAAGACATTATAGAGCAATCCTCAAATGAAACACCAGAAGAATTTTGGCAAAAAATGTACCCGATGTTAAAGCATGATATGTTTGCTTTGTGCGCATTAGACATTGCTTTTAACGATCTTTTTGCTAGAAAAAAAGGAGTGAAGTTATATGAATTATGGGATTTAGATCTAACTAAAAATCCGCTTACCAATTACACATTAGGTATAGATACCATCGAGAAAATGGTGGTAAAAATGAAAGAAACGCCTTGGCCTATTTACAAAATAAAATTAGGCACCAAAGATGATATTGCCATTGTGAAAGAATTGAGAAAACATTCTGACGCTATTTTTAGAATTGATGCAAACTGTGCATGGGGAGTAGATGAAACTTTGAAGAACGCCGAAGTATTTAAAACTTTAGGAGTTGAATTTATAGAACAACCTATGCCGGCAGAGAACTGGGATGATGCAAAGATTGTTTATGAAAAATCGGTTTTGCCGATTGTAGCGGATGAAAGTTGTCAAATTGAAAGTGACGTTTTGAAATGTGTGGGACATTTTCACGGCGTAAATATTAAATTGGCCAAATGTGGCGGAATTACACCTGCCAGAAGAATGTTGTTTGAAGCAGAGAAAAACGGTCTAAAGAAAATGGTCGGATGTATGACGGAGTCTACCGTGGGAATGTCGGCTATTGCACATTTACTTCCCTATTTAGATTATGTAGATATGGATGGTCAATTACTGATGAAACATGACATTGCTGACGGAACTACTTTAGAATTTGGTAAAATACTTTATGCCCAAGGGAATGGGACCGGAGTAAAACTAAAAAATATTAGCCCTAAAATAGATTTAAAATGAAAAACGAAATTAAAACTTCATGGAAAGGTAACATGTTGTTTAAAGCTGAAACCCTTGGCGGAACAGTGCTAATTGATACAGCTGAAGAGAACGGTGGGCAAGGTTTAGGTGTTCGACCCAAAGCACTCATGTTAACCGCCTTGGCAGGATGTACTGGAATGGATATTGCTTCTTTGTTCAAAAAAATGAGGGTCGAGGTAGACGACATTGATATTGATGTAGAGGCAGATCTTACAGATGAGCATCCAAAATTTTATGACAAAGTAAAAGTGATTTATCGCTTTTACGGAAAGAATTTAGACAAGGATAAAATTGAAAAAGCGGTGACATTGTCTCAAGAAAAGTATTGCGGCGTCAGCGAAATGTTCAGAAAGTTTTCAGATTTAACCCACGAAATACATTACCTCGAAAAAAAATAACACGCAAATGCGTGTTATTTTTAAAATATGCTTCAAGGAATTTTCTACCGGTTAGTTGTTGAGGATTGTAACGACTAGTGTAGCTACAGAAATCAATATACCCACTATTGAAATTGTTACACCCGTTGCAGCACCAATAGATGAATTTCTTGCTCTTGTATTATTAGGTTCAACGTAAACAACATCGTTTTGAGCCAAATAATAAGCGGGTGAATCAAACAAATTCTTATCTTTTAGATTAACACGGGTAAATGTTTTTTCTCCGTCGTAATCGTGTATGACCAAGACATTTTCTCTTTCTCCGTAAATTGTCAAATCACCTGCCAATCCCAATGCATCGATCAATGTAATTCGCTCATTTGTAGCAGTATAAGTTCCTGGTCTGTTAACCTCACCCAATACTGTGATACGATAATTAACTGTTCTAATGTTAACAATTGGATCCTTAATATAGTCTTTTAACTTTTCCCTTAGAAGGTTAGTAGCTTGATCTCTATTTAAACCAGCTATTTTTATTTTTCCCAAGACAGGAAAATCAATTTCTCCCTCAGAATCTACAATGTAGGTTTGAAGCCTCTCCTGACCTCTAGCTATATTAATGTCGGAATTAAAAGCAGTTGCTGTTAAATTAAAAGGTTTTGCAGCCTCTGCATCAATAGCATTAACAACAATTATCAGCTCGTCATTGTTGTGATAGACAGGCATATACGTATCTATCCCTGTAATATTATCCGTTAAATTTATTCCATTAAAATAAACCACATCTTCCCTTGAGGCACAAGACACCAAGAATAGGGATGAAATCAAAAAGTAAAAAATCTTTTTCATTATTTTTTCTTATAAAAGTAATAATTATTTTTAATGTTCGTTAAAAATCATGTTTTTAACATTTTTAACACCTATTTGATAATATTCAAATCCCTTCTCTTCCAGGTTAAACACACCATACTGATTTCTGCCATCAAATATGATAGGTAATTTCATTTTTTCTTTTAGTTCTCCAAAATCGGGAGACCTAAATTCTTTCCACTCTGTCAATAATATCAAAGCGTCGGCATCTGGCACACAAGCATACTTGGAATTGAGATAGCTTATACCCTTAACTCCTTTTAAGTAAAAATGTTGTGATTCATCCATTGCTTTGGGATCATAAGCTTTTATTGTTGCACCTCTTTTTACTAATTCTTTAATGATATAAATTGCGGGAGCCTCTCTCATATCATCAGTCCCTGGCTTAAACGCCAGTCCCCACACAGCAAAAGTTTTTCCCGAAAGATCTTCGCCAAATCTTCTGATTATTTTATGAGCGACAACTAGTTTTTGCCTATCATTGACCTCCTCAACAGCTTTGATTAACTCGGGTTCATAATTATTCTCTTGCGCAATTTTCTTAAGTGCTTTTACATCTTTTGGAAAACATGAACCCCCATAACCACTTCCGGGATAAATGAAACTGTAACCAATTCTGGAATCAGATCCAATTCCAATTCTCACCTTATTTACATCGGCACCCACTAATTCACAGATATTGGCCACCTCATTCATAAAGGATATTTTGGTTGCCAACATTGCATTTGCCACATATTTTGTCATTTCGGCTGAACGAATATCCATGGTAATGATTCGGTCATGACTATGCGTAAATGGGTGATATAAATCTCTCATAACTTTCATCGCGATTTCATTTTCTGCCCCAATCACTACTCTATCTGGTTTCATAAAGTCCTCAATGGCAGCACCCTCTTTTAAAAATTCAGGATTCGACACCACATGAAATTCAATTTTCACTCCTCGCTTGTCTAATTCTTCTTGAATCGCATCCCTCACCTTTTCTGCAGTACCTACCGGTACAGTAGATTTATCAACCACAATAACTGAATGATCCATTTCTCTGCCTATTTGATGAGCTACGGAAGTGACGTATTGTAAATCTGCAGAGCCATCTTCCCCCATAGGTGTTCCAACGGCTATAAATACAATATCTGCATTCTTTAACCCATCTTTTAATTCGGTACTAAAATGAAGGCAATTATTCGCCACATTTTTCGCAACCATTGCCTCGAGACCTGGTTCAAAAATCGGAATAATTCCTTTTCTGAGCTTTTCTATTTTACTTTTATCAACATCAATACAAGTCACATTGTTTCCCATCTCAGAAAAACAAGTTCCGCTTACGAGACCTACATATCCGGTTCCTACAACAGTTAAATTCATTGAAAAATATTTGACAGAGTCTTTCTATGACTCAAAATTGATTACACCGCTATTTTTTGAATTCTTTCTAAATGGCTCAAAGGAATATCTACTGAGAAACAGCTACCCGTAAGATTTAATTGTACCACAACTCTATGTTTATTCCCATCTTTTACACATGTGCCAATTAACCCCATAAAAGGGCCCTTGGTCACTTCTACAGCATCACCTTTTAACACCCTTATGCCTGTTATTATGCTATTTGAATCAGCATTGTCACTAAGTATCCTCAAATTTTCAATTTCTTGTTCCTGAATAACAGCGGGTTTACCCAAGTGTTTTAATACGGCGATCGTACCCGGAATAGGCAAGGTTTTATTGAGCTCTTTTTCATACATATGTACAAAAACATAAGACGGAATGAGCGGTAGTTTTAGGGTTTTTTTTCTATCACTCCATTGTCGCACCGTTTTAATGAGGGGAAGAAACGATTCAATTTCGTGTTCTTCAAATCTATCATGCACTTTTTTTTCTGATCTGGGCTTAGTAAATACTGCAAACCACTTTTTTTCCATTTCAGGTCTAATCACTTCCATTTTATTCATTTTGATATATCAACACCGACAAGTGAATTCTAGGTTAGTAGGGCAAATATAATATTTAATACATTTGTAACGAATTGAAGTGCCATATATTTTATTTTCAAATTTTTTTCTTTTTTCAACTAAAATCCCACCATCTTGCCCAAAATTATTGTTTCTGTATCCAATGATTTAAGTACCGATCAACGTTTAAAAAAAGTATGTGAAACGTTACAAAAGTCTGGTTTTGAAATTGTTTTGGTAGGGCGAAAACTACCTAATAGTATGGCGCTCGTTAGATCCTATCAGACCATAAGAATAAATAATTTTTTTAACAAGGGATTCCTCTTTTATGCAGAATTTAATTTGCGCCTTTTTTTTAAGTTGATGAAGCTGAATGGAGATATTTTATTGTCCAATGATCTTGATACACTTTTACCTAATTATATTGTTAGTAAACTAAACACCAACAAATTGGTGTATGATAGTCATGAGATATTTACAGAAGTTCCCGAATTGAACAACAGGCCCTTTGTAAAAAGGTTTTGGTTAAAACTTGAGCAAAGACTTTTGCCTCGTTTGACGTTCATGTACACTGTAAATAGTCAGTTAGCTCATTATTTTAGCAATAAGTACCATATTCCTGTTGATATAGTTTTAAATGTCCCCAATAGAATCGATCAAATTCATTCGGACCAATCCTTTGTAGACAAGGTGAAAGCCGGAAAAAAAATGCTGATTATTCAAGGAAGAGGCCTAAATATAGACCGTGGATTGGAAGAATCTGTCTTAATGATGAAATACCTGGATGGTTGCATCCTGTATATCATAGGAGATGGCGACGTTATTTCGAAAATCAGAAAAATGATAAAAGATCAAGAACTTCAAGATAAGGTGATCTTACTCCCAACGATGAATTACGATGAACTTATAAAATACACATCCATCGCTGATTTAGGATTAACCTTAGACAAACCCACATGCCTCAATTATGAATGGAGTTTACCCAATAAACTTTTTGATTATATACAATGTAGAGTTCCCATACTTGCATCTAACAGAAAATTGGTATCAGAAATTGTTCTAAAACATGATATTGGCATGGTAGTAAATTCTTTTGATCCGGAATACCTTTCCACACAAGTTTCACATATATTTGCCAACGAAAAACTATCCCAACAATGGCGTGCAAATCTTGAAAAGATAGCACCAAATTACACTTGGGAAAATCAAGAAAAAAAACTGGTTCAAATTTTTACATCGTGAAAACGCTACATATCGTCTCATTCGAAGTGCCTTATCCCCCAAACTATGGCGGTGTGGTCGATATTTTTTATAAAATCAAAGCATTACGAGAACTTGGTGTAGATATTTATCTACATGCATTCGAAAGTAGAAACTTAAAAAATAAGGATATTGAGGCCTATTGTAAAGAAGTTTTCTATTACGAACGTCAAAATACTGCCTTAAAAACTCTCTCTTTAAGACCTTTTATTGTTTCTTCAAGATCGAATAAAACCTTAGTGAAGAATTTAGAGATGATCAATGCCCCTATTTTATTTGAAGGATTACACACAACATATCCTTTGGTAAAAAGTTCGTTCAAAGACAGAAAAATTCTCATCAGAACACACAATATTGAACACCATTATTACCAGGGATTGGTTAAAAATGAAACCAATATTTTTACAAGAGCATTTTTCTATGTAGAAGCGCTAAAGCTGCAATATTTTGAGAGGATTCTAAAAAAAGCAAATCATATCCTGACGATTTCTAAGGCCGACGAGCAATATTTTCGTCAAAAATTTGGAGATTCTGTCTCGTTTCTCCCACCATTTCATCCAAATAAAAGTGTAAGCCATCCTTCAAAAAAAGGTTATTTCGCTTTATTTCATGGCGATTTTAGAATTGCCGAAAACCAAAGATCAATTAGCTATTTATATGAAATTTTCAAAAAAGTAGATTACCCATTGGTTATTGCGGGTGATTTAGACTACTCACCTATTGATATTAAAACTTCAACAAATAAAAAGATTTCTTTCATTCAATTAGAAAATGAAGATCAGCTAAAAGAATTATTAAAGCGCGCTCATGTAAATATTTTTCCTGCCTTTCAAAAAGCAGGCATTAAATTAAAGCTTATCAACGCGCTATTTTTAAGCCGTTTTTGCCTCTGTCATCCAAATATAGTCGAGGGAACAGGATTAGAAAATCTTTGTCAAATTGCAAATAACAAATCTGAATTTATCAAACAGATGTACAGGTTAATCGACGAAGAATACACTGAAGAAGAAGTACAAAAAAGAGAAGAAACTTTAAGAGAATACAATTGCCAAAATAACGCCCAACGCCTTATTGATTTAATTGCTTAAACCACTTCAAAAACAATTCCTCCTTCACATTTGATTGTTTTATGTGGAAATTTTAAAATCAGCGCATAATCATGCGTAGCCATTAGGATAGTTATTCCTTGTTTGTTTATTTCTTCCAACACATGCATGATTTCTATAGATGTTTTTGGATCTAAATTACCAGTAGGCTCATCGGCCAATATCATTTCAGGATTATTCAATAAAGCCCTCGCTATAGCCACTCTTTGTTGCTCTCCCCCAGAAAGTTGAAAAGGCATTTTAAAACCTTTCGATTTCATATCTACCTTTTCTAAAACAGCGTTGATTTTTAAATCCATTTCGCCTTTATTCTTCCATCCCGTTGCTTTGAGTACAAAAAGTAAATTATCATATACCGTTCTGTCATTTAGCAAATTAAAATCCTGAAAAACAATGCCAATCTTCCTTCTCAAAAACGGAATATCTTTTTCTCTAAGCTTTTTTAAATCAAATCCAACAATAGAGCCTGTTCCCTGTTGCAAGGGCAAATCGCCATAAAGCGTTTTCATTAAGCTGCTTTTTCCACTTCCCGTTTTCCCAATTAAATAGTTAAAGTCGCCTTTCTTAATAAACAGATTGATGTTAGAAAGGATCAAATTTTCTCGTTGAAAAATAGAAACCTCATTGAGCTGTACCATAAAGAATTGATTAATTGTGCATGCAAACTTACAGTTAAAATTTTAGATTTTAAAGGTCAACTTCGTCAAAAAAAGTCAAAAAAATCGCAAAAATTCAATCCTTTTATTTGATAAATTATGATTAGTTTAACTAATTAATTAGTTCATTTAAAGCCGACCTTTGGTTTAATTTTTATCTTTGACTGTTAAAAAAAAATCATGCTCAAAAAAATACTTATTATAATTTTTCTTGTTACAACCTTGAGCAGCTGTAAAAAAGAAACTCCTCCAACCATTCTTAAAACAGGGGTTTGGAGAGGGAATCTCAAGATTCAAGGACAAGATTTACCATTTAATTTTGAAGTAAACAAAGACCGTGATCGGTTTGAAATTGATTTAATAAATGGCGACGAAAGGCTTTCTATTGATAAGGTGTACTTATTTGGTGATAGTTTGGCCTTTAATCTTCATATTTTCGATATAGAAATCAGAGCAAAAATCAAAAACGACAGCCTTATCGGGACATACACAAAAAATTATGCAGAAGGTTATGTCTTACCTTTTTATGCTGTACATGGCAAAAATGGGAGATTTGACAATATGAAAGCCCACCATCGATTTGATGGAAAATGGGAAACCTATTTTATGAATGCCGATGGTAAAAAAACCTTGAGTATTGGTGTGTTTCAATCTAAAGATTCTGTTTTAACGGGCACCTTTCTCAACACCACAGGAGATTATCGTTATTTAGATGGTTACACTTCTCTGGACACGATGTATTTATATTCTTTTGACGGAAATCACTTGTATAAATTTAAGGGTGTTTTGGAAAACGAAAGTATCATCAATGGTACATTTTGGTCTGGTAAAACCGGATACAAGAATTTTGTTTCAAAAAGAAATGACTCCATTGAATTACCCGATCCTCATAGTCTTACCTATTTAAAAGAAGGGTATGATAAAGTCTCTTTTAGTTTTAAGAATGTTGATGGGAAAGAGGTGAGTATAGACGATCCTGCTTTCAAAAACAAAGTAGTTGTTTTACAAATTTTAGGTACCTGGTGCCCCAATTGTATGGATGAAACGAGGTTTTTAGCAGATTGGTATAAAAAAAATAAGGACCGTGGCGTAGAAATCATTGGTTTGGCGTATGAAATTAAACCAGAATTTACTTATGCCAAGGATCGAATAAAAACAATGAAGACCCAAATGCGTGTAGACTATGAAGTTTTAGTTGCTGGCCTGTCCACAACAAAGTCCGCCTCAGAATCCTTGCCCATGCTCAACGAAGTTATTTCTTTTCCAACAACCATTATCATTGATAAATTTGGCAAAGTCAGACAGATACACACAGGATTTTCAGGTCCTGCAACCGGCGAATACTACGACCAATATGTAAAAGATTTCAACCAGTTAATGGATGAGCTCCTGGAAGAAACCATTTAATTGGCAATACTTTTCAACAATTGCAACGACTATTCAACAATTTCTAATTTTAATACTTTTCCCTCGTTCATTTAGTAAATAGACTCTTAATTTTGGTAAAAATTTCACTCATGCCTTTGCTACAAAAAACTGTTTTTTGGTTTGTTTTTTTGATCACTACTTTTGTGGTGGCTCAAAAATCTGAAATTTACACAGATGAACTCGCTCCTTACAATCACGCCGTTCAATTGTACCAAAACAAAGATTATTATGCGGCGCAGTTGCTCTTTAAAAACCTCAAAAATACTTTTGATGATTCATCAGAGCTAAAAGCGAGATGTTATTACTACGAAGCCTTTTGCTCCATTAAAACTGGTTACGATGACGGAGAAGCCTTGATGAAAGCATTTGTAGATAGATTTCCAACCAGCACCAAAAGAAACCATGCATTCCTGGAAGTGGGCGATTACTATTTTGCAAATGCCAATTATCCCTACGCACTGAAATGGTATTCGAGGGTAAATGAAAAGAATCTTTATCCTGAACAAAAAGAAGATTTTCAATTCCGTTTTGCTTATGGTCTTTTTGCAACTAGAAATTATGAGAAATCCAAAAGCTATTTCTCACCTCTACTCAATTCGCCCAAGTACGGTTCAGATGCCAAATATTATTATGGATATATGGCCTACCGAGATGACGATTACGTAAATGCAGACAAATATCTAAGTCAGGCAGCCGAAGATAAAAAAGATAAAGACATACCTTATTTCATGGCCAATATTAAATTCAAAACAGGCAAATTTGAAGAAGCGATAGAATTGGGCGTACCTCTTTACACAGAATCAAACGGAATTCAAAAATCTGAGCTGGCTAAGATCATCGGTGAAAGCTATTTTAATTTAGAAGTTTACGACAAAGCAATTCCTTATCTAGAGAGTTATGAAGGCAAAAAAGGCAGATTAAACAATACCGATTACTATCTGCTCGGTTATGCTTATTACAAACAAAAGGACTACAACACAGCCATCTCTTATTTCAATAAAATCATTGATGGTAATAATTCTGTTTCTCAAAATGCCTATTACCATTTAGGGGAATGTTATTTGCGGGCAGAAAGTAAACCTGAAGCATTAAATGCCTTCAGAAATGCCTCTCAAATGGATTTTGATAAAACCATTCAGCAGGACGCAGCACTTAACTATGCTAAACTGAGTTATGATATAGGAAATCCTTATCAAAGTGTTGCCAAAGTGATTCAGGATTATTTGAATAAATATCCGACTGATGCCAATAAAGACGAATTGAATAGTTTGATCGTCAATTCTTATATTTCCTCCAAAGATTATCAAGGAGCACTTAATTTTCTGGAAGATAATCCGGAATCAGAGGATTTTTTAAAAGTGGCTTATTTAAGAGGAACTCAATTATTCAAACAAGAAAATTATAGTCAGGCAAAACAACTTTTTGAAATGGCGCAGAAAAAGGATAATCCTTTTTTGCCAGAGACTATATTTTGGCATGCAGAAAGCGATTTTAGATTGGGCAATTATGAAAAAGCACTGGAAGGTTTTGAAAAATTCGAACTTAATCCTGACGCCGCAAAAACAACTGAATATAAATTAATTAATTACCACAAAGCATACGCCTATTTTAATTTGAAAGATTACAACCAGGCCGGAGGACATTTTGATAAATTCATCGAATCTAACCCTAAAAATAGTGAATTATTAAGTGATGCCTATCTGCGCTTGGGTGATTGCTATTTTAGTATGAGCAATTACTACAAAGCGTTAAAACCCTATCAACTTGCAGTTGCAGAGAACAATCAGGATGCCGATAAAGCTTCTTTCAAAATTGCGATGTCACAGGGTTTAATGGGTGAAAACAAGCAAAAAATTGACGAATTAAACAATTTATTAAATACCTATTTAAGATCTCCTTTACGAGACGATGCACTCTTTGAATTAGGCAATACCTATACATCTATCAATCAAAATAGCAAAGCCATCGAAGCCTATGACGATCTTATCAAGCAATTCCCTAATTCCAATTTAGTTTCAAAAAGTATGGTGAAGCAGGGATTGATCTATTACAATACAGATCAAAACGACCTGGCATTAGCGAAATATAAAAAGGTAGTTCAAGATTTTCCCAATACTCCTGAAGCCCGAGAAGCCATTACCAACGCAAGACAAGTTTATGTTGATTTGGGTAGAGTATCGGAATATGAAAAATTAATAAAAGGAATCGATTATATTGATGTTTCCAGCAGCGATATTGAAAACACACTTTACGAATCTGCCGAGAAACAGTTAGTATCTAACAATACAAAAAAAGCAATTCAAGGCTTTGAAGATTATCTAAAACGCTTCCCAAAAGGTCAATATGCCTTGCCTGCTCATTACAATTTGGCCAATATTTATGAAAAAGAAGGGGATAAAAAGAAAGCGATATCTCATTTTACCATACTCGTGCAAGGGGCTGCTTCCGATTATTCTGAAAATGCACTTTTGCGTTTATCCGAAATCTATTTAAAAGATAATAATTTTAATGAAGCCATGCCCTTGTTACAAAGACTGGAAAAAGAAGGGTCTACCACAACAAATATTGATTTTGCGAAAAGTAATTTGATGAAAGGAAATTATGCCCTGAACAATTATGATGAAGCATTAAACTATGCAAATGCCATTCTTGAAAATCCTGAATTAGATCCAAAAATTAAATCGGATGCCGAAATTATCATCGCAAGATCTGCCTTTAAATCTGGCGATTTTATAACTGCCCAAGATGCTTTTAAACGCGTTGAGGAGACCGCAACAGGCGAATTGAAAGCAGAAGCAATCTACTACGATGGTTACTTTTTACATCAAGAAGGGAACTATAAAAACTCGAATCAAGTCATACAAAAACTCGCTTCAGAATATGCTAGTTATAAATATTGGGGTGCTAAAGGTCTGGTCATCATGGCAAAGAATTTTTATGCTCTAGAAGATTTATATCAAGCTACCTACATCTTAGAAAGTGTGATCAAAAATTTCTCCAATTTCACAGATGTAACAGAAGAAGCAAAAGTTGAACTTCAAAAAATTAAAACTGAGGCAAAAAAAACAAATGAATCCGTTATTCAAAATAATTAATCAAATTTTCATGAAAAAGCAACTGTTCTTTTTGTTTTTACTTAGTATTTACGGAGTAGCTTTTTCTCAAAAAAAAGACACGCTAAAGACAGAGGTGGTAAGGGTTGTTAAACCTTTTGCCCCCACCGTAGGAGATGCAGATAAAATTAAACAGGAACCCAAGATTGACTCAATTGCCATCGATCAAAAAAAAGAAGTTAAATACAACTTCAATTCTGTTCCTGTTGCTTCAACTTTTATCCCTGAAAAAGGAGCTGCCAGATCCATCGCTAGAACGCCTAAAGAAAGGTTTTATAACAATTATGTTTCTTTAGGTTTTGGCAATTACCTCACGCCATACGCAGAAATATTTGCACATAGCAACATAACTAAATCAAGTGATTTTGGCGGTTTATTAAAGTATCAGGCATCATTTGGCGACATCGATGGAGTTGAACTTTCAAGTGGATATACAGATTTAACCGCCGATCTTTTTTACAAACAAACTGAGCGGTATTTTGACTGGCAGGTTTTAGCCGGAATCAAAAGTGAAACAATGAACTGGTATGGTTTGTCTGATGAAATAAACTTTACATCGAATACCATTAATTCGATCGATCCCAAACAATCTTATGGCACTATTTATTTGGGCGGTGAAGTAAATTTTGAAGAGGCTTTGGTACACAACGGATCCTTAAAAATCATAAATTTTATAGATGATTTTAACAGTTCTGAGTTCTATGTAAATACCAACGCGAATATAGAATTCCCCGTTTGGGAATTGTTGATGAACAGTTTTATAACACTCGAATATGTAAGAGGTAGTTTTGAAGAAGACTTCCAAAATGAAGCTATCAATTACAATTATTTTAACCTTGGTTTTAGTCCGAATTTCTCGTTTTACAATGAATATCTTTCCTTGAATGTAGGTGCAAACTTATGGTATAGCATGACAAATAACCGCGATGAATCAAGTAAATTTTATGCCTTTCCCAATGTAACCGCATCTTACTCAGTAACCGAGGATAATTTAATTGCCTATGCAGGAGTAACGGGTGATCTGCAACAAAATACTTATCGAGATTTTGTCGATGAAAATCCATTTGTCTCGCCTACTTTACAGATTCAGAGAACAAGCCAACCATATTTTGGCTACCTAGGCGCCAAAGGAAAAATTTTATCTGATTTGAGCTTTAATGTAAAAGCAGGTTATGGCAGCGAAAAAGATAAGCCGCTATTCAAACTAAATACAGCAAAAACAAACGGAAATATTGCCTTAGATGACGGCTATTCGGCTGGAAATTCTTTTAAAGTTGTCTATGACGACGTAAATACCATTCATTTATTTGGTGAAGTGATTTATGATTTCGATAATCATTTTAAAATAGGAGGTAATTTTGAGTTCAATAGCTACGATACTGATTTAGAAGAATCCGCTTGGAATTTACCCATGTTCAAAGCCGCTATTATTTCAAAATACCTCAGAAAGAAATGGTATGCAGGAGCCGAACTTTATTTTCATAGCGACAGGAAAGATGAATTAATTATCGATGATGCGATTGTTACCCTGCCAACAGGATTACAACGAGTGACGCCAATAACCAACAGCGCCTTTGTCGATCTTAACTTTAATGCAGGTTATTATTTTAATGACCGTTGGTCTACTTTCCTTAAACTAAATAATGTTTTGAACCAGAATTATCAAGACTTTACAAATTTTGAGGTGCAAGGATTTCAAGTTTTAGGTGGGTTTACTTACCGCTTTGATTTTGATTAAATTTTAATTTTCGATGAAGTACTTATTATAAATGTTTTTTTGATAATTACATCAAAATCATTACTTTACTGCTCGAATTGTTCAACCGATTGTTATGTTTAAAAAACTTTATGTTTTCGTTCTGTTTATTCTTATTACCTCTCAAACATTATGGGCGCAACAAGATTTTAAAGATCTTCCTACTTTAAAAAATAAGCATATTTTGATGGTCTGGGGAGGTTGGGAAGGACATAAACCCAAAGAATTTACAGACCGTGTGGCAAAATGGTTAAGCTCACAAGGTGCCAATGTCCTTATTTTCGATACCCTTTCTGTTTATACCGATTCTCTTTTACTTGCCAAACAAGACCTTATTATCCAATACCACACCATGGGGTCTATTACAAAAGACCAAAACAAAGGTTTGTTAACCGCTGTAAAAAATGGGATAGGAATTGCAGGTTGTCATGGAGGACTGGGCGATTCGTTCAGACAGGAGACCCATTACCAATACATGGTTGGCGGACAGTGGGTTGAGCATCCTGGTGGAAAAATTAATTACAAAGTAGATATTACCAATCAGAATGACCCTGTAACGGCTGGTTTAAAAGATTTCGATATTCAGGATACCGAACAATACTTTATGCATGTCGATCCAAATGTAAAAGTTCTAGCAACTACAACATTTAATGATGAATTCGATTCTTGGATTAAAGGTGCAGTCATGCCCGTTTCATGGAAAAAATACTACGGTAAAGGCAGAGTTTTTTATCTATCTATCGGTCATAACCCGAAAGATTTTGATAATGCTTCTGCTTGGGCCTTACTCACACGAGGAATTGCTTGGGCAAGCGACAGTAGAAAGGGGCCAACAGAAAAATGGCTCTCACCTCTTTACCCCAGTCATACAAAGCTTAAATAAATAATTTACTTATTTCCCCTTTGATTTTAAATAAGGTTGTGGAGATTTTGTTTTATATACTTCTTTTGCAATGGGCATCAACTGATTCAATTCCCTAATTCTTGTCCCAGAACTTGGGTGTGTAGATAAAAACTCAGGTGGACTTCCCCCTCCGTCTTCTTTTCCTTTGGCTTCCATTCTTTTCCAGAATTCTGGTGCATGTACAGGATCATATCCTGCCAAGGCCATAAATAACAAACCCATTTCATCCGCTTCAGATTCGTGCTTTCGGCTATAGGTAAGCAAACCTAAACTTGCCCCAGTTCCATAGGCTTGTAAGATCAATTCTGTAGAAGAAGAACTCACACCACCTGCTCCTAGAGCAATAGCCCCAGCCGCAGCAATTGCATTTTTGATATTGTCCTGACTCATTCTTTCTGCCCCATGATTTGCAACTGCATGCGCAATTTCATGGCCCATCACCACAGCCACACCATTATCATCTTGGCAAACCGGCAAAATACCGGTATAAAAAGCCACCTTACCTCCAGGCATACACCAAGCATTTAGTTTATCGCTTTCTATCACCTTGTATTCCCATTCATATCCCTCCAAATAATTGGGCATACCGGCTTGTTTAAAAAACTCTTCTACAGCAGTTTGTATTCTTTTTCCTACGCGCAAAACCTGATCATTGTATACTTTGTTTGATGAAAGCTTTTCTGTTTTTAATGTCTCCTGATAGGCCGCAAAAGATTGTGGAAATAATGCTTCGTTAGATACCATGCTCGCCTGTTTTCTTCCCGTAACAGGGTTTACAGCACAAGACATCAAAAAAATTTGTATGAATAAAAAAATAATTAGGAACCGGATCTTCATTTTATAAAAGACTTTAAAAAATATTTTTATTGAAAAATATGACACTTTTTTAAGTTTTCAAAATTTATCCTTTATTAGAGGTCATTTAAACAGTATGCTTAAAAGGCAAATCATTTGTGTAAAACTCATTTTTTAAACATAAAATAAACAGCCAAAATTAAACATAGAAAGGAGATGACATGATTTATTCTAAAGGTTTCCGTTTTAAAAACAATCAAAGTAAAAATGGCAAAAACAACCAGTGTAATCACTTCCTGAATTACCTTTAGTTCGATCAGTGAAAAAGGTCCTCCATTCGCTTTAAAGCCAATTTTATTTGCCGGAACTTGGAACATATATTCAAAAAGGGCGATCCCCCAACTAATAAATACGATAGAGATCAGGCCCAATTTACTAAACCATTTCCATTCAGAAAATTTCAAATGTCCATACCATGCGATGACCATAAAGGTGTTACTCAAAATCAGAAGTCCGATTGTCAATATTGCTTTCATATTGTGCCAATTGTAATATTCTCAGTAAAGTTTTTGAAAAAGATAGAGTCAAAATTACTTAAAATGGTGATGCCTTTTTAGCATAGAATATAAATATGAGTTAACATATCTGAGAATAATTATCTTCTTGTTTGTGTTAGGTTTTTCTTAAAAAAGCAAAATTGAAAAAATATTGGGTTTTTGATTCGTATTTTTGCCAAGCTTTGAGTTTGCCCCAGATAAGTATAATTTTGTAACGAATTCGGGCCGCTTACGTCAATTAAATCAAACAACATATTTTTTTATGCGCTTTTTAATTCCTTTTGCACTTTTTATCCTAGTAGATTTTTATCTCTATCAGGCTGTTTTGAAGAGCACGAAAAACCTTAGCAGAAAAAAACAAAATTGGATAAAATACATTTATTGGTCCATCCCCCTTGTTTTTAGTGTCCTTATTGGCATCGCCTTCGCCACAGAAAGTCGTACTTTGTTCTATCCTATCTTGGTATTTATACTGATCTATTTGTCAAAATTATTGGGCGTTTTAATCCTAAGTTTAGAAGACTTGACCAGAGGTGTTAGATGGTTGTTTGCAAAAATTAAAACACTTATTTCTCCGCCTAAAAAAGAGTTTCCTGGAACAAAAATTTCACGTTCTACTTTTATCTCACAGACGGCATTGGCGGCAACTGCCGTTCATACAGGTGCTTTTGGTTGGGGCATTCTTTCTGGTGCTCACGATTATACCATTCATCGGGTTAGTTTGCCTCTTAAGAATTTACCCTCGGCTTTTGACGGTATGGTCATCGGACAGTTATCTGATATTCATTCGGGAAGTTTTTACAAGAAAACGGCTGTACAAGGTGGGGTAGACATGCTCCTTCAGCAAAAACCTGATTTGGTTTTTTTTACAGGAGATCTGGTAAACAATGAGGCCAAAGAATTGACCGAGTATTTCGATATCTTTAAACAAGTTAAAGCGCCTATGGGCGTTTATTCTGTGATGGGTAACCACGATTATGGAGACTATCACCGTTGGGAAAATGATGCTGCAAAGCAAAAAAACCTGGAGATGCTCAAAAAAGGCCACCAAACCTTAGGCTGGGATTTACTTTTAGATGAACATAGGAGTCTTAAAATAGGGAATGAAGCTATTGGGATTTTGGGTATTCAAAATTGGGGAGAAGGGGGTTTTGCCAAATATGGAGATCTGGACAAGGCCCTTAAAAACACAGATGATTTTGCTGTAAAACTTTTACTTTCTCATGATCCTTCTCATTGGCGGGCACAAGTTTTGGGAAAAACGAATATCGATGCAGCTTTTGCAGGGCATACACATGGTATGCAATACGGTGTTGAGTTAGGTGGTTTTAAGTTTTCTCCTGCTCAATTGCGCTATAAAGAATGGGCTGGTTTATATACAGAAAAGGAACAGAACCTATATGTCAATCGAGGATTTGGTTATTTAGGGTATCCCGGAAGAGTGGGTATTTTACCCGAAATTACTCTAATCGAATTAAAAAAGGCCTAATCTTTATTTATTATCAATTTTTCCATGCTTTGAAGTTCGGGCGAACCTCCTCGTTTACCGCTACCTGAAGCCAGGTACAAAGCATTATTATAAAAAACAATCCCAGTGCCATGACGACCATGAATTAATTTTGGATAAGTTTCCCAAACATGGCTCTCTACATCTAAAACCTCCACTTCTGCATGTGCTTTTTCTTGAGTAATAGATTCCCCCCCAATGACAAAGATCCTTTTACCCAATGGAAAGACCATATTTCCAGCTCTTTGGGTTGGTATTTTGAGAGTTGAGTCCTCCCAACTTTCTAGTTGTAAATCAAAAACATCAATAGTAGAAATTGTTTCGGAAAAAGTTTTATCCGGGGCTTTTGATAACCTACCACCAACAAGATATACTTTTTGGTCGATCACTGCTGCTTGAAAATGATCTCTGGATTCTGGCGCATCTACATATATCTCCCACTTTCGGGTTTTGAAATCATAGCTGTCTGTCCATTTTTTATGGTCCCCTCTATGTCCATCTTTGATGCCACAGAAAATATAAACTTTATCTTTTACGACAACATTTCCCGTAGATCCTCTTTGTCTATCATTGGGAATGGCTGCTACTTTTTCCCAATGATCTGTTTGTGGATCATAACTATAAATATGCTCTACGGGAGTTTCGGCTGGATATTTTCCGGTTAAAGCCCCAATTACATAGACTTTATTTTCATAAACAACTGGTTGAAAATGATGCAATTCTATGGGTGGTTTTTGTCCTTCTGTCCAAATCGAAGTTTTGACATCGAAAATACTAATGGGTTTTATTCCTCTGCCTCCCAACAAAAAAAACTTATCCCCTACAGCTACAAAAGCGGCTTCATGTCTGGGGATTAAATTAGTCCCCTCGGCGCAAGAGACCTCTTCCCATACCTGCTGTATAGCTTCTGACGTTTGAGCTTTACAGAACACTGTAAAGAACATAAAAACACAGAACAATCCTTTTTTAAACATACCAATAAAATTTGAAGATCAACGAAAGTACAATATATGATAAATAGCGCTCCTATATCTCTTTGATTATCAGTTTTTGTATCTTGTAGGAGGTCTAACCATAAATCATTATAAGATTCGTATTTTGGATAGGCTAATTTAGCTTTTCAATTAATTTTTACTAATAATAAAAGGTATGAAAGAACAAGAACCCAAAGTAACCGGTATTGGTGGAATCTTTTTTAGAACAAAAAACCCCGAGAAAACCAATGCTTGGTATGGCGAGAATTTAGGTCTGGCCATTACAAATTACGGCTCATCTTTTGAATTTAGAAATGCCCATCGACCAGAAGAAATCAATTATTTACAATGGAGTACTTTTCCTGAGAAAACTGATTATTTTAATCCTTCCGAAAAGGAATTTATGATCAATTACAGAGTTCAAAATTTAGAAGGTCTGATTGAAAAATTACGCAAGAATGGCGTTGAGATTGTGGATAAAATAGAAACTTATGATTATGGAAAATTTGTTCATATCATGGATCCCGAAGGAAATAAAATTGAACTGTGGGAACCCATAGATAAAGTTTTCACAGAGATGGGAGGAGCAACAACGAAATAAATAAAATGCAAAAAATTTCTCAAGTTGTTTGTTCGTTTATTCTTTTATCGTAATATTGCAATTAAAAGAACTATATGGGCTCTATCAAATCTGAAATCTACACTGACCAACAGAATGTAATTTCATCCTGGGCAAAAGTTTTAGGTCATCCCGCCAGAATTGGAATATTACAACATCTTCTAAAAATAAATGCTTGTATTTGTGGTGATTTGGTCGAAGAAATTGGTTTGGCACAAGCTACCATATCCCAGCATTTAAAAGAACTAAAAAATATGGGGCTAATTCAAGGAAAGATAGAAGGAACCAGTGTTTGCTATTGTATCAACGAAGCAAAATGGACTGAAATGAAAAAGATATTAACCCTTTTTTTAGAACAAAATACGAACAATAAAACCACCTGTTGCTAATTAAATCTTTTAGGTATGAAACTTTCAGAATTAAAACAATCACTGTCTAAATTAGACAAAATCGCTTTTCAATTGCCCGATGGAACTTTTGTTCCGAGGCATTTTCATGTAACTGAAGTTGGTCAGATTTCCAAACGATTTATCGATTGTGGTGGGACACTGCGTAAGGAGGAAAAAGTAAGTTTGCAATTATGGAATGAAAACGACTATGACCATAGATTACATCCTGAAAAGCTTTTACACATCTTAGAACTTTCTGAAAAAAGCCTTTCACTGGAAGATTCAGAGATCGAAGTAGAGTATCAGGGAGAAACTATTCAAAAGTTTGGTCTTGAATTGGATGGAGACAATTTTATACTCTCAACAAAACAAACCGATTGCCTGGCCAAGGAAAAATGTGCTATTCCATCAGTTAAACCAAAACTAGAACTAGCTGATTTAGGTGCTTCTTGTTGTTCACCAAATTCTACTTGTTGTTGAGATGAAAATTGTTGAAATCAATTCTTCAAATTATCCCATTGTCGCTCAAATTTATCAAGAAGGTATCGAAACAGGCATGGCTACCTTCGAAGAAATTGTCCCAGATTGGCATGTGTGGAGTAATAATCACCTACCCTATGGAAATATAGCGCTCGAAGTACAAAACGAACTTGTTGCTTGGGCTTCCTTGGCACCCACATCCAAAAGAAGTGCTTATCGCGGAGTGGCAGAAGTAAGTGTTTACGTTTCTAAAATGCATCAAAATAAAGGGTATGGTAAGGGTTTATTACATGAGTTAATAGCAATAAGTGAGAAAAACGGCATTTGGACATTACAGGCGGGAATTATGAGAGAAAATGAAGTGAGCATCAAACTTCATAAAAAATGCGGATTTCGTGAGATCGGTTACCGAGAAAAGATAGCTAAACTCAAAGGAGTCTGGAGAGATAATATTCTATTGGAAAGGAGAAGTCCAATTTTAATTTAAGCAATCAGTTTACATGGAATTATTCAAAAAAATTCAATTGGCCATCAATTCGATTGATGGTTCGGAAATTACAGAGCAACGAAAAGAGGTCCTTCAACCGCTTATTGATCATATTCAAGAAAAAATTAACCGAAGAAAAGAAATACGACTCAATTTTATCTGTACCCATAATTCGCGAAGGAGTCATTTGTCTCAGATATGGGCACAAACATTAGCATCGCATTTTGAGATCCCCAATTTTTCGGCTTATTCGGGCGGAACAGAAGCAACTGCTCTTTTTCCGATGGTGGCACAGGTTTTAAGTGAAATCGGCTTCGATATTCATCAACTTTCTGAAGGGAAAAATCCTGTTTACAGTATAAAGTATGCGGAAAACGAATTACCTGTAATCGGTTTTTCAAAAAAATATGATCACCCATTTAACCCCTTATCAGATTTTACCGCTGTTTTAACTTGTGACCATGCAGATGAGAACTGCCCATTTATTCCTGGAGCAGAAAAGCGTATTCCGATCACTTTTGAAGATCCGAAAATTTTTGATCATACCCCTATGCAAAAGGAAAAATACACCGAAAGGAGTGAGCAAATTATGACAGAATTAAGCTATGTTTTTTCCAAAATTCAACACTATGGCAACAACTAAAAAACTCAGTTTTCTAGATCACTATTTAACCCTCTGGATTTTTTTAGCCATGGCAATTGGTGTTGGTATAGGCTATTTTTTTCCTCAATTTCCCGATTTAATAAATTCTTTTCAAAAAGGTTCTACCAATATTCCCATTGCTATCGGACTAATTTTGATGATGTATCCTCCCTTAGCAAAAGTAAATTACGCCCTGTTGCCGCAAGTTTTTAAAGACACAAAAGTTCTAACCATTTCGCTTTTACTAAACTGGGTTATTGGTCCGATTTTGATGTTTTTACTCGCGATCATTTTTTTACGCGATTATCCTGAATACATGGTTGGCTTAATCCTGATTGGCTTGGCTCGATGTATTGCCATGGTCTTGGTGTGGAATGATTTGGCAGATGGAAGCAGTGAATACGGAGCCGGACTTGTTGCGCTGAACAGCATTTTTCAAGTCTTTGCCTATAGCTTTTATGCCTGGTTGTTTATTACCAAATTACCCCCCCTTTTTGGATTTGAAGGGGCGATTGTCGATATATCTATTGCGACAATAGCTGAAAGTGTAGCGATCTATTTAGGTATTCCTTTTGTTTTGGGTTATTTATCTAGAATAGTTTTGGTGAAATTAAAAGGAGAAGAGTGGTATAACAAGATCTTTATTCCAAAAATATCTCCACTCACATTAATTGCCTTGCTTTTTACAATTATAATCATGTTCAGTTTAAAGGGGGAGCTCATTGTCGAAATTCCAAAAGATGTTTTATTGATCGCAATTCCTTTGGTCATCTATTTTGCCATTATGTTTTTCATCGCATTTTATAGCAGTAGAGCAAGTGGTGCAAAATATCCCGTAAATGCAGCAGTCTCATTTACGGCCGCTGGAAATAATTTTGAATTGGCCATTGCGGTGGCCATTGCTGTTTTCGGCTTAAATTCTGGACAAGCCTTTGCCGGCGTTATAGGACCCTTGGTAGAAGTGCCGGCACTAATTCTTCTGGTTCGAGTTGCTGAAGGTTTGAGAAAAAAATATTACTAACAGAAAAAATTCTTGTTTATATTAGACTGAATATTAAA
Source organism: Namhaeicola litoreus (assembly GCF_042679565.1). Lineage (NCBI taxonomy): Bacteria > Pseudomonadati > Bacteroidota > Flavobacteriia > Flavobacteriales > Flavobacteriaceae > Namhaeicola > Namhaeicola litoreus. The sequence continues at coordinate 626,887 of NZ_JBHTMY010000002.1, forward strand.
CAAATAACGGTTTGATATTCAGTTTTATCATTTTTTTGATAAAAAACTGACAATTGTTTGTTTTTATAAGGGTACTTTTTACTATTTTTGAATTCGTTAGGACAAATTCTTGTTTGTGTTTAACTTTTAAGGTTTAATAAGGGGGAAAATTAAACTTTGGCCATAGTAGTCTTTCTGCTATGGTTTTTTTCATTTAAGACGATAATGTTCATTAAAAAAAAGTAAATTTTTTCATGATTATTCCTTCTTGAAAATGAGTTCATTTTCTGTATTCAAAAAAAATAATCATAAGATATTCCTTTATTTCTTGACAAATCTAATGGCGGTTCCTCCACCTTCCGCAAGCACAAGATCTAATTTGTCTTTGCTTGTTACCTCTTTAGATGATATGTTAATTTGAGTTGCATTGGTGTTCCAACTAATTCCTTCCGCATCCTCATAAATCTGAGCCTCATAAACAGCATTATCATTTAAAAAAGAAAGATCTATTGTAAACTTTCTGCTTTTTTCATTGGTCAGGCTACCCAAATACCAATCTTCACTCTTTCTGTCTTTTCGAACAGTGGTAATAAACTCACCAATTTCACCGTTCAACACTTGGGTATCTTCCCAATCTGTAGGTACATCTTGCAAAAATTTAAAAGCAGGATGCCCATCATAATTTTCAGGTAAATCGGCGAGCATTTGAATGGGTGAATACAGTACGACATACAAAGCCAATTGTTTAGCTGCTGTGGTGTGTACATCTCTTCCTTCAAAACCTTGCTTGATCTCAACATCCAAAACTCCGGGTGTAAAATCCATCGGACCTGAAAGCATTCTGGTAAAAGGGATGGTGGCAGTATGACTTGGCGGATTCCCTTCACTCCAGGCATTGTATTCCTGACCTCTTGCGCCCTCTCGCGACATCATATTCGGAAAAGTTCTACGCTCACCCGTATCTTTGATGGGTTCATGAAAATTGACCGTTAATTGGTGTTTGGCGGCTTCTTTTAGTACATAGCGATAATAATTCACCCCAAACTGACCGTGATGCCATTCTTTCATATTCAGCCTGGATCCTACCTGTCCGATCTTCACATCGTGAATGCCCATTTTTTGATACAAAGCCATTCCTTCATCAATCTGTTTTAAGTAATTGATGATATTTGATCCTGTTTCATGGTAGCCGATAAGGCTCACACCGTTCTCTTTTGCATAATCCGTTACTTTTTTAAGATCAAAACCTTCTGCCTCTTGGGTAAAACTGAACATATGCATCGTATTTTCATACCAGGCTGGTGTCCATCCTTTGTTCCATCCTTCGATGAGTAAATGGTCTATCTCGAATTTTTTGCAATAATCTATATAAGTAAAAGCATTTTCTGTAGTTGCACCTTGGGTCGGACTTTCCCAAAACGTATATTTTCCGATATGCATTCCCCACCAAATACCCAAATACTTATGTGGTTTTATCCAGCTTGTGTCCTCAAAAGAATTTGGATCATTGAGGTTGAGAATCAAATAAGACATGATCAGATCCCCAGGCTTTTCTGCTATTTGAATGGTTCTCCAAGGGCTTACAAAACTACCTTCGGTTTTCACCTTGTCTCCGTCTGACCAGGGTACTAAATCACATTTCAAATTTGTCCCCGAAGTACGTGTAAGCGTCATGCTGGCAAAATCTTTTAAATTCGCTTCGTGAAAACTCAAGTACAATCCTTTATCTGTTTTAAGAGTTAAAGGAGTAACAACTGTATCTAAACTACTAATTTTGGATTTTTCTGTGAGATATTCGTAGCGATTGTCTTGATATGCTCCAATCCACCAAGCCTCTCCATCTTGTGCTAAATTGAACTCAGTCAATTCGTCAGCAATGATCAGACTATCCTTTTTACCTTGTTTCGGATACACATAACGCAAAGCAATTCCATCATCATAAGCTCTGAATTGAATTTCCAGTTTTCTTTTTTCCCCTGAATTTTCTTGTAAAAAAGCAGATAACTGTTTGTAATGGTTTCGAATAAAACGTTTTTCTCCCCAAACTTGCTCCCAGGTTTCATCAAAGTATGTCGTATCTATTTTTACGATCGTAAAATTTTTATTTAATGAATCATGCCCTTTAAAGACAAAACCTAATTTTGACGGCTCGATAACCTCTTCCTCGCCGCGATTGACGGAATAATAAGGAATCGATTCTTTTAATTCAAATTTGATTGTGTGGATCCCGTTTGGAGATGTTAACTGATGTATTTCTTCTTTTTTGAATTCTGAACAAGAAAAAATAACCAAACAAAGCAGTAGGGTAATGATTTTATAAGCCATAAGAAAAGTTGTTTTAATTCTGCTTAGGTGTGAATTGCAGGGGCTTAGGGGAGCTTGTAGCGAAAATCGGCAAACACAAGTAAAAAGCATTTCAATTCGGATTAATCAAGCTTAAAACTAAGGATTTATAAATAGAAAATTGTATTTCTGCCAAAGAATTTCTGTAGCATAAAAAGCAACAAATTCAAGTAAAGGATTTGATAAAAATTGAAGTGGGAAACGACTCCTAAACATAAAGTTTTGCAGTTCATTTTAACTTATTTTTTCTTGTCTCTATTTTGTCGATCTCAAGTTTATTCAATGATCAAAAAGATTTGGTATATAAACCTAATTAGAAAGGAATTTGGTAAGTAAGAGAAAGATATTCATACCTTCATTTCATGATGATGATGTTTTTAAATTATTTTAAATGAGTATATTATTTAACATTTACCTTATTAAACTAAGCTTTTTATTTCATCGAATTTCCCAATTTTTATCTAAGTTTGATTATATCAATCTTGTCAGTCCATGCTATCAGCAAAAGAAATAACCTTTTATAAAGAACAAGGATACCTTTTACCTAAAGAACCTCTATTTTCTGAAGAAAAACAAATTGCCCTTTCTGCCATTTTTGAAGAACATTTGGCGGCTAAAGGCGAAAAACTATCCGATGAATTAGATACACCTCATTTTAGAGATCACAGATTGTTTGATTTTTTGCTTGCTCCTGAGGTATTAAAGGTTGTAGAAGATATCATCGGGCCAAATATAGGCTTGTGGAGCAGTCATTTTATATCGAAAGAACCGGGTAAAGGAAGAAGAACACCATGGCACGAAGACAGTGCCTATTGGAAAGGTAAATTTGATCAACTGGATAAAATTGTGACTATTTGGCTCGCCATAGACGATTCTACCCTAGAAAACGGTTGTATGGGGGTGGTACCCGGAACCCACACCAACGGATTTTCTGAATATGAAACTGTACAAAAAGATGACAATAGCACCTTTCAAACTGAAATAAAAAAAGGAACATTTAAGCAGGAGGATGTGGTGTGGTTCGAATTAAAAAAAGGACATTATTCTTTACATGATGCGCGAATTATTCACGGTGCCAATGCCAATACATCTCCAAACAGAAGGTGTGGTTATACCATGCGATATTTTTCTTTAGACATGAAATTCAATGAAGAATTAAATCCCGGACATCTAATTTATTACGCCCAAGGCGAAAATTTGGCAAAGAACCCTTTGGTGTATGTATAGAAGCAATTAAATTTGAACGATTCAGAAATGATTTTTCTACTTTTAAAAAATGTATAAAATTACTCAAATGAAAATACTTTGCGGAATTGATTTGGGCGGAACAAAAATAGAAGGTGTTCTACTCACCCTCTCAGACAAAGGTTTTGATGTGCTTGAACGTCATAGGATTCCGACTGAAGCAGAAAAGGGATACGAACACATCCTTCAACAAATTAAAAAAATTGTAGGTCATCTGGAAGAAAAAGGGTCTATTAAAATTGACACTTTAGGAATTGGAACACCCGGTACATTGGATCCACATACACAAACCCTAAAAAATTGTAATGCCGTTTGTTTGAATAGACAGCCCTTTAAAAAGGATCTTGAAAAAGTATTAGGTATCCCCATCGAAATCGCCAATGATGCCAATTGCTTTGCCTTGGCCGAGGCAACTTTAGGTGCTGTCCCTGAAAAAGTACCCCATGCCCAGGTTGTTTTTGGCATTATCATGGGCACCGGTGTAGGTGGAGGAATCGTCATCAACGGGAAAGTACTGCAAGGCAAACACGGAATTGGCGGTGAGTGGGGGCATAATTTTTTACACGAGTCAGGTGGACCTTGTTATTGCGGACAAATTGGCTGCGTAGAAACAATCATTTCCGGTACGGGTCTTGAAAAATTTTATTTTCAACAGACTGGCACAAAACGGAATTTAAAAGAAATTTTAGAGCGATTTAAAGTCGGGAACGACCCCATTGCTAAAAAAACTATGGAAAGACTCATCCACTATTTTGGAAAAGGAATCGCTTCTATTATTAATGTGCTAGACCCCGATGCCATCGTTATTGGCGGAGGCGTTGGAAATATAGATCTATTGTACAAAGAAGGAGTTGAAAGTGCTAAAAATTACATTTTTAATACCAGCATAGATACGGTATTCTTAAAACCTAAACTAGGCGATAGCGCCGGTGTATTTGGTGCCGCCATGCTGGTGAACTAGATTCATTAGTCTTAAAATTTATATTTTGAGGTCGATCACTTTTCTTTCTGTGTTACTTTTTATGGCGGCTTCAATTACTTTTATCACTTTCAAACCATCTAAACCTGTAACGGGCAAATCCATGCCCTCCCTAATGGAGTTATAAATTTGATCGTAATAGCGCATATAATCTCCTCTTTCTGTGGGAATATATTCCTTTATTACTTTTCCATTTATTTCTGCATGCAGCAAGCCTCTTTCGTTTTCGGGCTCAATTCCCCAATCTGGACTACTGGGAATTTTTCCTGACTGAAGATCTTTCTCTTGCACATCTGCATTTGATTTGATAAACGACCCTTTTTTACCGTGAAAGATATTCCCTGGCAAGGGCTCTCTAACAAAATAACTGGATTTAAGTGTCACCTTATGGCTTTCATAAAATAGCTTGACATCAAAATAATCGATCACCTTAGAATTTGGTCTGTGTGAAGCAAAATCAGCATAAACCGAATGTGGCATTCCAAACAAGACCAAAGACTGATCGATCAAATGCGAACCCAAATCGTATAAATTTCCCACCGCAGGGGTAGGTGTTTCTTTGTGGACTTTATAACTGAGTTCTGGCACGTATCTATCAAAGTGCATTTCAACATCTACCAATTCTCCCAACAAACTTTTTTCAAGTACTTTTTTCGCTGTTCTAAAACCACTATCATATCGTCTGTTATGATAAACGGAAAGCTTTACGCCGTATTTATCTGCCAGGGCTATTAATTCTTCTGCCTCATGAACGGTTGCTGTAAATGGTTTTTCTACAACGAGGTGTTTACCTGCCTGAATCACTTTTTTTGCATATTCAAAATGGGTAATATTAGGCGTATTCACAATTACCAATTCGAGGTCATCATCGGCCAAAAGTTCATCTAAATTGCTATATGATTGAATCTCCGGATACTTTTTATGGGCGATACGATTCGTCCGCTCTAACACAGCTTTTAACTGAAATTTGGGGTGAACATCAATAAAAGGTGCATGAAATAACATTCCACTCATTCCGAAAGAACACAACGCTGTTTGTATGGTTTGCATAAATTTAAGTTAATAAACTCTCTAAAGTTATCCAAAATACTCAACATACCTAAAATGTTTTGGTGAGGTATAGTCAACTTGCTTAAGAATATATTTATACTGTCATAACAATACAAAACAGTATGATGCTTTATTTGAATAAATAAAAGAAGCGAATAAAATTATATTTTCTCTCTAACAAAAATCAAATAGAAATGATCTGTTGCCGTAATCTAAAACTCCTATTTCACAGCTTCAAACCAAAGAAATTTTGTCTTAAAAAAAGGTTTTAAACGTCAAAAAATAGGGCCTAAACAAATATATTTGCCAATCATCAAATACCTGGAGATTTATAAGAAATGAAAAAAAGAATTACCATTTTACTCACCTTCATTTTATCAATTACTCTTTTACTGATCTCATGTGAAAAGAGTCAAAAATCAAAGCCAGAAAATATTCAACGCTACTTTTATACGGCGGAACAATATAAATTTACCAGTATCGACAAAGGTATTCAAATGGCCTATTTAGATATTGGACAAGCTGAGGATCCGATTGTTCTTTTGTTGCATGGTGAACCGAACAGTTCATTTGTATATCGACATATTGCCCCACTTTTATTGAAACAAAACTTCAGAGTCATTATCCCGGATCTCGTGGGATTCGGATATTCGGATAAACCCAAGAATCCGGAACAGATCAGTTATACAAATCAAACAAAATGGCTCAATGCTTTTATGGATCAATTGGAATTACAAAATATAAATTTGTTTGCCCATGATTGGGGAGGGATGATTGCCTTGCGCATCGTGGCTAACCGACAAGACCTTTTTAGTAAAGTTGCTATTTCATATAGTTATTTGTTTGAGGGAGATGAAATAATTCCGGAAAGTTTTAATGGTTTTAAGCATTACGCCCAAAATGAACCCAATTTCTCACCGGGAAATATTATGGATTGGGGTACGAAAACAAAATTACCGGATTCTGTTAAAGCAAAATATGACAGTCCTTTTCAACAACCCTCCGATTTCTATTTCGTTCGGAAATTTCCTTCTTTGATCCCCACAACAAAAGAAGATCCTGAGGCTGTTTTAAATAAGGAGCTGAATGAAAAATTAAAATTATTTTCAAAGCCATTCATCACCATCTGGGGAGACCATGAAGATTTAATGTGGAAAGATAAAGACAGTCTATTACAAGTAAATATTTTAGGGGCACAAAACCAATCTCATTATCTATTGGATTCTGGCCACTTTATACAAGAAGACAAGCCCATTGAACTCGCTCAAATTCTGATCGCTTTTTTTAAAGGAAACACTTGATCAATTCTTTTTTTTCTCGAATTATTTTAAGCTGAATCCCTTGTCAAATTCTCATCACTAGAGATGAATTCTCCCTTATTTCTTTTCCCAGAATCACATGACCGAAGTCATAAAAAAAATCAACTGCTTCTCCTAATTTTAAGGTTTGTAATATAAACGGCAAAGTGATGAAGAAGCACCTGGTATTAGGAAATGAGGCTTTGGCTCAAGGGGCCATAGATGCCGGAATCTCTGGCGTATACGCTTATCCCGGAACACCTTCTACAGAAATCACAGAATATATTCAACGATCTGTAAGGGCCAAAAATCTATCTATTCATACCACCTGGTCTGTGAATGAGAAAACAGCCATGGAATCTGCCTTGGGCATGTCTTATGCGGGAAAAAGGGCCATTGCGGTGATGAAGCACGTAGGTCTGAATGTGGCCTCTGATGTTTTTATGAATATGGCTGTTTCGGGAATTAACGGCGGATTGGTGGTGGTGGTGGCAGACGATCCTTCCATGCATTCTTCCCAAAACGAACAGGATTCCCGCTTTTATGGAAAATTTGCTTCCGTACCCATTCTGGAACCGTCCGATCAACAGGAAGCGTATGACCTTATGCATTATGCCTTCGACCTTTCAGAAGAAGTTCAATTACCTGTATTAGTAAGAATGGTTACCCGACTTTCCCATTCAAGATCCGGAGTTGTCTTTAGAGAAAGTAGGGAACAAAACAACATAGACCTGCCGGATAACACCAAACGATTTGCCCTCATTCCGGCCTTTGCCAAAGAAGGATTTAAAAATTTACTTAAAAAAAGGTCTCTTTTAGCCGAATTTTCAGAAAAATCCGATTTCAATACACTCCAATTAGAAAGTAAGCCTTTGGGAATTGTAGCCTGCGGCATAGCCCGTAATTATGTCTTGGAGAATATAGAAATGATGGAAAACAAGCCATCTATCTTGAAAATTTCTCAATACCCTCTTCCTAAAGAAAAACTAAAAATACTTTTCAAACATTGCGACAAAGTACTGGTGGTTGAAGAAGGATATCCCTTGGTGGAAGAGGTCCTCCACGACTATTTTAATATCGATCAAAAGGTAATTGGTAAAATATCCGGCCATTTACCCATGACGGGAGAACTTACGCCTAACCTCGTAGGTAAGGCTTTGGGATTGAAGCAAGAAGAATTGATCGAAATTCCTGATATCGTCACAAGTCGCCCTCCTCGGTTATGTGAGGGCTGTGGACATACCGATCTCTTTAATGCCATCAATGAGCTCATCCCCGAAATTGGGAATAAAAAGGTTTTTGGAGATATCGGTTGTTATGCCCTTGGCGTATTACCTCCACTCAACACCATCAATACACTCATTGATATGGGTGCCTCGATCACAATGGCCAAAGGTGCCGCTGATGCGGGATTAAAGAATGTGATTGCCGTGATTGGTGATTCTACTTTTACGCATTCCGGGATGACCGGTTTGTTAGATGCAGTTTATGAAAACAGTCCTATCACAGTGATTATCTCAGATAATTCAGCTGTCGCTATGACCGGAGGACAAGATTCTACAGCGGTAGGCAGACTTAAAAACATTTGTCTAGGACTTGGAGTAGCACCAGAACATGTCAGAGAAATAGTCCCACTAAAGAAAAATCATGAAAAGAATGTGGGTGTTATTCGCGAAGAACTTAACCATCAAGGCGTTTCGGTCATAATTTCCGAAAGACCCTGTGTAAGGCTATCAAGAGAAAAGAAAGAAGAAATCAAAGAACGAATTGCTTCCTTGTATTAAAAAGCTATTCTATGAAAACTAATATCATTATCGCCGGAGTGGGTGGTCAGGGCATTTTAACCATTGCAGCAGTGCTCGATACCGCAGCCCTCAACGAAAATTTATATGTCAAACAATCCGAGGTACATGGCATGAGCCAGAGAGGAGGGGCCGTTGAATCGCACGTGCGTATTTCAGACAGCCAAGTACATTCAGATCTCATTCCGGAAGGAAAAGCAGATCTTATCGTAGCGGTAGAACCCATGGAGTCTCTGAGACATTTACCTTTCCTCAAAAAGGGCGGGACACTCATAACTGATGCCCAGACATTTGTGAATATGGATAATTATCCTGAGAAAAAAGCCTTGTATAAAACCATTCAAAAGTATCCGCACCATTTGATAATAAACGCTACAGAAATGGCTAAAGCACTTGGAAACTCGAAGGTGGCGAATATAATTTTACTAGGTGCAGCTTCTGTACTTCTCCCGCTTTCAGAAAAAAGTCTGATCCGAGCCATCGAAAGTATGTTCTCATCAAAAGGTGAAAAAATTCTGGCCCTTAATTTAGAGGCATTTTATAAAGGAAAAGAACTGGCACTCCAAATGGTATAATTGTTTTAGTAAAAAGCTTTTATGAAATCGTATTAAACTTGTCTCGTTTGGTCATTGTTTTCTTCAACGCTTCGGCGAGTATACCTATACCCTTGTCGATTTCATTTTTTGGGACATTGGCAAAAGACAAACGAAGAAACCGATCTCCTTTGCCTTTGGGATCAAATGTTCTGCCGGTAACAAATACCACTCCTTTTTTTACACTTTCCCTAAAAACATTTTTAGACCTGATCCCGGCTGGGAGCTTTACCCAAATATAAAAACCTCCTTTTGGTTCGTGCCAATCCACGCCTTCCGGCATATGTTTTTCTAAACTTTGAATCATCAAATCCTTTCTCATCCTATATTCTTTTCTCAGAAATACCAGATAATTTTCCAAAGCTCCCTGCGCTAAAAACTGTTGAGCCAATATTTGGCAAAAATTTGAGGTACAAGCGTCTAAGGCCTGCTTGATGGTTTCTGCTTTATCGAAGATATCAGGAGAAGCGAGCATGTAACCCAGGCGAAATCCAGGTCCGAGAATTTTTGAGAAAGAACCGGTATAGATTACATCCACATCACTTTTGTTCAAAGCTTTCATGGGCAGTTTGAAGTGCTTGTCTCCTTGTTCAAAATATAAATCGCTGTACGCATCGTCTTCCAATAACAAAATTCCCTTTCCTGCTAAGGTTTCCAGCAATTCATTTTTGCGCTCTAAAGAATATATGATCCCCGCAGGATTGTGAAAATTAGGCGTGACATATAGAAACTTTGGTTTTTTTGGCAATTTTTTGAGCACAGCTTTTAGCTCGTCAATCACAATCCCGTTTTCATCGACAGGAATGCCAATGATTTTTGCTCCATAGGTTTCAAAAACCGTTAAAGCCCCTACAAAACATGGTTTTTCTGTGAGAATGATGTCTCCTTTATTGACAAATTCCTGGGTAATGATACTGATGGCCTGAAGCGAGCCTGTCGTAATCAGGATTTTATTTTCTTCTACCGGTAAGCTCTTTTTCTCAAGGTAACTTTTAAGCGCCTTGATGAGTGGTGGATATCCGGCGGTAGGTCCGTATTGAAAACAAAGTTTTTTTAGATCAGGAGGAAGTGCGTGAAAAATATCTTCAATCTCTTTTAAAGGAAAAAGGTCATTATTTGGCATTCCACCGGCAAAGGAGATCATGTCTTTTCCTGAGGATTGTTTCATCAGTAATTTTACATCCTTCGCATGCATGGAATGGACCATATGCGAAAACGAATATGCCATAAAAAGCTTCTTTGAATCAAAGTAAGGTATTTTTATTCATTTATATATTGATAAAAATCAGTCTATTAAACAGATTTTTTCTCTTATTTTATAAAGAAATAAGGAAGTTTTTCTCATATCCGCAAAAAATATGATCCATCACAAAATCTTAAACCCCAAAAGTATTGTTGTTATTGGAGGTTCTGAAAATCTGGAAAATCCGGGGGGCAGGGTACTTTATAACCTACTCGAGCACCAATATAAAGGAAAGCTCTATGTTGTGAATCCCAAAGGAGGAGAGATTCAAGGTCAAAAGACCTTTCTAAGGGCAGAGGAATTGCCTCAAGTTGATCTCGCCATTATTGCCATTCCTGCTGCTCAGGTACCCGAAGTGATGCAGATCTTGACAGAAGATAAAAATACCAAGGGCTTTATTATTTTTTCGGCCGGCTTTGCAGAAAAAGATCAAAAAGGAGCCGAATTAGAGCAAGAAATAAAAGAGCTGGTCGAAAAAGCGGGTGCTACCCTGCTTGGACCAAACAATATTGGCCTTATCAATAGAAAATATGCCGGGGTTTTTACCCAGCCAGTGCCTAAATTCGATCCCGATGGGGTAGAGTTTCTGTCGGCTTCAGGAGCTACAGCGGTTTTTGTCATGGAAACAGCCTTAGCCATGGGATTAACATTCTCCAATGTCTACACTTTTGGAAACAGCGCCCAAACTTGTATAGAGGATATGCTGGAATATCTGGACGAACACTATATCGCGGGAGAAAGTGCCAAGGTAAAATTACTGTACATCGAAAGTTTTAAAGATCCTGCTCGTTTTTTAAAACATGCCTCCTCTTTAATTCGAAAAGGTTGTAAACTGGCAGCCATTAAGGCAGGCAGAACTGAAGCGGGTAGTAGGGCAGCCTCTTCACATACCGGGGCGATGGCCAGCCCAGATGTTTTTACAGAAGCACTTTTTGAAAAGGCGGGTATCATCAGATGTTTTGGCAGAACAGAGCTCGTTACTGTTGCAGGCATCCTGCTTCAAAAAGAAAGTAAAGGGAAAAATCTAGCCATCATCACACATGCAGGCGGACCCGGCGTAATGCTTACAGATGTACTCTCTAAAAAAGGACTGCAAGTGCCGCAGATCAAAAGAAAAGATAGCCAAAATCTGCTTTCAGAATTATACGATGGTGCGTCTGCCAATAATCCTATAGACCTGTTGGCCACGGGTACCGCAGATCAGCTTGGTAAAGTAATCGACTATTGTGAGAATAATTTATCGGAAATTGATGCTATGGCCGTGATATTTGGTAGTCCCGGTTTAAAAAAAGTCGCTGAAGTGTACCAATTGTTAAGCGATAAGATCCATCGCTGTTCTAAACCTATTTATGCTATCCTCCCTTCTGTTTTGAATGCTAAAGAAGAAATTTCAGCCTTCTTATCAATGGGAAATATTGCTTTTTTTGATGAAGTCCTGTTTGGAGAAGCTTTGGCTAAAGTATATCACCAGAAAAGGGTTTGCAGAACGGAAAAGCATAGCTTCGAGATTGATACAACCCCCATAAAAGAACTCATTTCTCATTGCCAAAATGGATATCTTTCTCCTGAAAAAGCCATGGATGTTTTGCGATGGGCCGGTATTGCGGTGGTACAAACTTATCTCATAAAAGAAGAGAAGAATCTGCTAAAAATGACCGATACACTTCCCTTTCCTGTGGCTCAAAAAGTAATAGGACCCACACATAAATCAGACCTGGGTGGTGTGAAATTAAATGTAAGCAACAAAAAGGACTTCTTGAACAATTTTAGAGAACTGATGGCCATCCCCGGGGCGCAGGGTGTTCTGGTACAGCCCATGATCAAAGGCCATGAGATCTTTATAGGTGCCAAAAGGGAAGGAAACTTTCCTCCTATTGTGCTTTTCGGGTCTGGGGGAATCTATGTGGAAGTGCTAAAAGATCTTCGCAGTGCAATGAACCCTGTTTCAACCTCAGAGGCATTTGAGTTGATCTCTCAGTTACATTCGTATCCTTTGCTAAAAGGAATACGCGGACAAAAAGGGATTCATTTGACTTTATTTGCTGAATATATTTCTCGGGTTTCGGCACTTATGGACGGTGTACCTGAGATCAAAGAACTCGATATCAATCCTTGTATGGCTTTTGAGAAAGAATTGTTGGCGGTAGATGTGCGGATCAGAATTGAAAAATAGAAACAGAATAAATTTCTGTCAGCTAATGTCTAACAAACACTTTTTTAGGTTTGGAAAAGCAATTTTTTCTGTATTTTAAAGTCATAAATTTTTAAATTAGTGATTATATAACACGTTAGCCAAAAGCTGAAATGAACGAAGTACAAATTTTGATTGACAGACTTAAAGAATTAAAAGCAGAAAACTCTTCTGAGAGTTACACTCATATCAAAAACATATTATCTCATCAGATTTTACCAATTCCTTTAGCGACCTATAAACCTCTCAGGCTTATAAGAACAAGAAGTCATAGAAAAGGCGAAATCTTTTTTGAGAAAATAGATGATTTGACCTTTAGAAAAGATATTCTAAATATTAACCATTTTGGTAGAGCTAATGAACCTGGACAAGGTTTCTTTTATTGTAACGACAACCTAAATGAAGGAACTGGTTTTTCAGAGTCAATGAACGTTTTTCGAAATAATCCAGACAGCAGAAATGAAATTATAACCATTGGTGCTTGGGACGTTACGCGTGAATTAAACCTTGCCGTTGTTTTACCTTCCGAATATAAAGAAGTTGATAACAGCCTTCTTAATTGGGCAAAGGAATCATATAATGTTCTAAATGATGGAAGTTCAAACTTTAAGCAACTCAAGATTATGCTCGAATTCATAGCTAACGAATTCACATTAGATAAAGAAAAAGATAGTTCTAATTATAAGATAACCTGTGCTTTTGTAAATTATATAAAAGATAATTTCCCAAGTTTGGACGGAGTTGTATATGCAAGTGTAAAATCAGCTTTAAAAGGCGAAAACATAGTGCTTTGGAAAGAAGTTGCTGAAGATTGCTTAAAATTAATTGGAGCACGAAAAAGAACATTTGAACTAATGGGAAATAAGAATTTTGTCGAAACAGAATACTGTGACACCGAACAAATAGATTACGAAAAAGGAATAATTAAATGGAAAAAGCCTGTGGCTAACATTGGCTATAAGTAATTGCTTCTTCTCGCCTATTTCTGAAAATCCTATCGGATTTTCAGTTTGGTATGTGCTTGCAAAGTTAAGTGCCAACCCGAGTAATTACCAATAGTCGAGACCGATAAGAAGAAAAATGACCCGCCCAAAACGAATTAAAGATGTAAATAATTGGAAAATGTTATAACTACTAAAACCTATAAAATGAAACAGAAATTAAAGTTACCCGGTTTTATCCTGAGTTTAGTCTTTTTGGGATGTACACAATTGACTGCGCAAGTAGGAGAAATGATATTTCCCGAAGGAAAGGTTCAACATGTTGTTCTTGCCAAGGAGATGCAATGGAAACCATGTCCGCCAAACCTGCCAAAGGGTTGTGAGATGGCTGTTCTTGAAGGCAACCCAAAAGGTAACGACTTCTTTACGGTTCGTTTTAAAATAATTGGTGAATTTATTATGCCTCCACATACACACCCCAAAGATGAACGTGTGACCATACTGCAAGGGAAGGCATATGTCGCTTTTGGAGAGGATGCAACACAGAAAGAAGCGAAAGAATTTGGGCCGGGAGATTACTATGTCAATGCAAGAAACGCCATTCACACAGTTTGGGCTGATCCATCAACAATTATTCAGATTACCGGTATTGGTCCCTGGGAAGTGGATTTTATTGAAAAATAAATGATTTCTACCACAAACACTGGGTTTAATGAATGGCTCGTACACCCTAATCACGAAAATTCTTGCAGCATTTCTATTCGGTTTGTCATGGCTATATAAGGAATATAAAGATGACTAATCTTATACAAACCCTTAATTGAAATTTAAGAACATAGATGGAAATTAAAAGCTTAGAAAAAGTAAACAGTAAAGATATTTTGAATGTCTTCAACGCATCTTTTTCTGACTATTTTGTTCCATTTAAATTGACGGAAGAGCAATTAATGTCAAAAATGAGGGCCGATAAAATTGACCTTACATTGTCTGTTGGCGTTTTTGAAAATCAAAGACTAATTGCTTTTATTCTGCACGGATTTGATATCATCGACAATCAAAAAGTCGCTTACAACGGAGGGACGGGGGTTATTCCTGAAAAAAGAGGTTCTGGATTAACAAAAAAAATGTATGAAGCTTGTTTGCCCATTTTAGAACAAAAAGGAATTGATATTATTTTTCTTGAAGTAATAACCCAAAATATCCAGGCCATAAGATCTTATGAAAAAATTGGCTTTAAAACCACAAGAACATTGGGCTGTTTTAAAGGAAATTTTAAGCCAATTAAATCCTATCAGATCGCAGACATTAAAGAACAGGATCTCTATGAATGGAATCTAATGGAATCATTTTGGGATATAAATCCCACATGGCAGAACTCAAAAAATGTGTTGAATAGATCAAAGTTAGAAAATGATTCATTTGGAGCCTACATTGATAACCAATTAGTTGCTTATGTTATTTATAATTCGAAAAGTAGAAGAATTCAACAAATTGCGGTACATAAAGAATATAGAAAAAGAGGAATAGGCACGAAATTAATATCTGAATTAGCAAAAAAGCACGGAAACTGGTTTTCGATAATTAATGTAGACAAGAAAGCTAAAAACGTGACCAATTTTTTTAACTTATCAGGGTTTGAAAATTATATAGACCAGATAGAAATGGAATTGAAACTTAGTAAAAACTCAAGTAAATATATTGTATAAATATGAGCGGTTTAAGGAATAAAACGAATAAAGAAACACAAAACAACCTTTGGTATAGAACTCGAAAAATTTGTGAGTAGAAGTATGACATAACGCTCATAAACAAAACCACAAGCTGAAAAATAAGCAGATGAAAAAAATTACACTCATGTTATTTTCCTTACTTTTTTACATGTCTTGTGGAAAAGTTGAACGGACACAAGATAAAATTAATTCAGACAAAATGATGGTGAGGTTATCGGAAATCGAAATAGAACCCGAATTTCTTGAAGAATATGTGGCCATATTAAAAGAGGAATCCAGAGCTTCTGTTGCATTGGAAGCTGGTGTAATTTCCATTTATCCAATGTTCCAAAAAGAAAACCCGACCGAAATTAGAATATTGGAAATTTATTCAAACAAAAAAGCATACGAAAGTCATTTGGAAACTCCCCACTTCAAACATTATAAAACTTCGACTTTAAAAATGGTAAAATCCTTGAAATTAATTGATATGAAAACAATAGATGAAGAATCTATGCCAATGATATTTAAGAAAATAAATTGACAATGAAAAAAAGCCGGCTCAAAACAATGCCTAAAAAAGTCTATGTGCAAACCTGCTTATCATTAAACCGTTCTATGCAATTTGACAAACTTTAAACCATGATTAAATTCTTCAGACAAATCCGCCAGGAACTACTTTCAGAAAATAAAATTTGGAAATATCTGAAATACGCCTTAGGTGAAATTGTGCTTGTTGTTATCGGGATTTTGATCGCGTTACAAATTAATAACTGGAATGATAACAGGAAAGAATTAATGAGATCAAAAGAATATCTTGAAGAAATTGTAAAAGACCTAAAATTGGATACAACAAATTATAACTTCTCAATAGCGAAGTTGTCATCAGATATTGCAATTGAAGAATGGGCACTTAGTCAATCTACCTATTCTATCAATCAAATGGATAGTGTCTGGAAAAGTTTTGGAGGATTCTATTGGGAAAATCCCATGAATGATAGAACCTTTCAAAAAATTCAAAATTCTGGAAACAGCACATTACTTGGTTTTGAACCACTATCAGATGAGCTTACCTTTTACTATACTGAAATGAGAAACTTACTTGATTCATACACAACTTGGGATAAAAGAGAAGTTACACAACGGCAGGAATATATGAGAGATTTAGAGCATGTGATAGAAATAAGTAATTATCAACTCGCGATCCTAGGTAAAGGTCTTGTTAAAAAGAACTTTGAAACAAGACAGGATTCGTTGCAGATCAAGAGTCTATCAATTGATTTCATCAATTCAACCAGAGGTAGGAATCATTTAAAAAACAATTATACAAGGCATTTGAGATTAAAGAATGTATTTGAAAGATTAAACCAAAATGCCCTAAGTTTAATTGCAAAAATAGAAGTTGAATTAGCTGATTAAATAAAGAAAGAACAACAATGGCCAAAAGCAATTCTACAATTTAATTATCGTTTTGCAGACAATAAAGTGCCCAAAAATCAAATACTAAATATAGTCAAGACCCTTTAATAATATTTAAAAAAATATGAAACTACTTATTACATTTCAATTTGTCCTCATGGCAATATTGAGTTTATCTTGCAATCAAGCAAAAAAGCAAGAAGACAATTCAAAATCTGCAAATCTTGAATCCAACACAATCTATTTTAATGGAGACATTATCACGATGGAAGGTGAACAGCCTCAATATGTTGAAGCTGTGGTAGAAGCTGAAGGAAAAATTATTTATGCAGGAAATTTAAAATCCGCAGAAAAAAACTATACAAATGCTTCAAAGTTTGATTTGGACGGCAAAGTACTTTTGCCTGGTTTTATTGAACCTCATTTGCATCCATCCATTGCTGCCATTATGTTGCCGAACGTTACCATCGCTCCACATGATTGGAATAAACCCGATGGTGTTTCAAAAGCAGCTAAAACACCTGAAGAATATAGAAAAAGACTTGCCGAAGCCATTAATAAAAATACAAAAACAGATGAAATGTTTTTTATCTGGGGTTATCATCAATTATGGCATGGAGAATTGTCGAGAGAAATGCTCAATAAATTGTCTCCGGATAAGCCTGTAGGTGTTATACATAGATCTTTTCATGAAATTTATATCAATGATAAGGCCATAGAACTTTTTAAAATAAAAGAAGATAATTTTAAAAACAACCCACAAGTTGATTGGAATAAAGGGCATTTCTTTGAAGGCGGTTGGCTGGCTTTGGTTCCAATTATTGGTCCGCAATTAATTAATCCTGATACCTACAGAGATGGTTTGCGTAAAATGACGCAATTGATGCTTCGTAATGGCATCACTACTATTAATGAACCTGGATTTCCCAGTTCCAACTTTGAACTGGAATATAGTTTACTCAAAGAAGAAATGGACAAAAATCCACCTTATGATGTTTATCTCATTCCCAATGGCACTCAATTATATGGTATGAATGGTAATAGTAACGAGAAGACTTTAGCGATGATAGAATCTTTACCCGCCAAGTACAATTCGTCAAATATTACCTTTTTACCAAAACAAATAAAACTTTTTTCTGATGGTGCTATTTATTCTTTGGCAATGCAAATGAAAGAACCTTATTTGAGTAAAGACTTTAAAGGCGAATGGATGACGCTTCCGCTTTCCTTATTTCAAGAACAATTGAGTTTTTATTGGAATAATGACTTTAAAATTCATGTGCATTCTAATGGCGATTTAGGTATACAACAGGTAATTGACTTCAATAAAGTAGACCAAAAAAGATATCCTCGAGTAAATCACAGATTTACTTTGCATCACATGGGATATTTTGATGTAGATATTGCGCAACAAATAAAAGATCTTGGTATGGAATCCTCCGTAAACCCCTATTATTTATGGGCACTGGCCGATAAATATTCTGAATATGGACTGGGAAAAGAAAGAGCAGAAAATTTGGTGAGAATAAAAGAACTGACCGACAGAGATGTACCAGTGTCTTTCCATTCAGATTTCGCCATGGCTCCGGCTGAACCATTAACCCTGGCATGGACAGCAATAAATAGAGAAACAGCCGAACACAGTAAGTTTTCACAAGATCAACGCATAGATGTTTACACCGCTTTAAAAGGTATTACTATTTCTGCTGCAAGAACCTTAAATCTTGAAGATGCCATAGGTTCTATTAAGGTGGGTAAGCGAGCTAATTTTACTGTTCTTAAAGAAAATCCATTCAAAATAGATCCCATTAAAATCAAAGATATTGAAATTGATGGAATCATCTATCATGGTGTTTACCATAAATCTAATTAACGGCAATTGACGGGAGTTTGAAAAGATGTTGAAAACAAATAAAAGATAAATTACCATTATCTTTTGAAATACCAATTCATCTAGATATTTGATCACCTCAGGTCTGGTAAATTCTTTGGGTAAAAATTATAATGACAATGAGCCTTTGATTATTGAGAAGGAACCTTTTTGACCATGTAGAATAATTTGGTTAATGGGTTTATTATGGTCTTAATCGAACAAAAAAGCTATCCGTAGAAATGATCCATAAAATTGATTGGCTCACTTTAATTCATTAAACTTTTTATACTAATCCTACAAACTTCCTCAATTAATCTTCATAAATAATTATTTTAGTGCAAGCATAGCTAGTGCAAAACCTGTTGCAGACCAGATTTATCCAACAACGAAAGGATTTTCATATGACATTAGAAACGAATTCATCCATACAAATTCAAAAACCTGTAGAAGAAGTTTTTGAAGGTATCGTAAACCCCGAAAAAATGACCAAATATTTCATTTCTGAAAGTAGTGGAAGATTGGTTACAGGAAAAGAAGTGATTTGGAAATTTCCTGAATTTGAGGATAAGTTTCCCATCACAGACATTAAAATAGAAACCAATCGTTCAATTTTCTTTGTTTGGGATCCTGAAACTGTTGTAAAAATTACATTAGAAAAATTAGCAGACCAAAGTACCCTGGTAAGGGTAAACGAAAACGGAAAGGAATTCAATGAAGATAACCTGAAATGGGCTTTAGACAATTCAGGAGGATGGGCAAATTTTCTGGCTTGTTTGAAAGCCTATTTAGAATATGGCATACAACTGCGGAAAGGTGCATTTGATTTTATGCGAAATAAATAAGTCAAATTAAACAATTGTCAACATGAAAACGACACCAGAACACGATGAACGTATTGCAAAAATGACCTTTGGATCAGTTTATCCACATTATGTGACTAAAATAGAAAAGAAAGGAAGAACAAGGAACGAACTTTTACAGGTGATAGAATGGTTAACGGGTTATAGCGAAATGGAAGTACAAACCTTTATTGATGAAAAGGTCACTTTCAAAGAATTCTTCGAAAAAGCAAAATTAAACCCCAATGCACACTTCATTAAAGGAGTGATTTGTGGTTATAGAATTGAGGAATTAGACAATCCCCTGACCCAGCAAGTTCGGTTTTTAGACAAATTAGTAGATGAACTGGCAAAAGGAAGAAAAATGGATAAAATTTTACGAAAAGCATAAATAAATGGAATACTTTACTTTGGCGCGAGTCATACATGTCATTGCTGTTATTTTATGGATTGGTGGTGTTTCTATGGTGACAACTGTTCTTATCCCTGCCGTCAAAAGAATGAAATCAAAGGAAGAACAAATTGAAACTTTTGAAACCATTGAAGGGAATTTTGCCATTCAAGCAAAAATCACGACGGTATTAACAGGTCTTTCTGGTTTTTATATGCTATACGAACTGAACGCGTGGAACAGGTACCTCGATTACCGATTTTGGTGGATCCACGCCATGACTTTGGTATGGATCATATTTACTTTGATTCTTTTTATCCTTGAACCATTTATTCTTCATAAATTGTTTAAAAAACACGCAAACAGCAATCCGGAAAAGACTTTTAGGATCATGCACAGGCTACATTGGGTATTGCTGATGCTCAGTTTAATCACCACGGCAGGCGCAGTAGCCGGAAGTCATGGTTGGTTTTGGATAAAATAAATAATAAAAACAGATGAAACAGAATGTAGATTTCGCGCAAGTATGCACATTAAAAGAAAGCATAGACTATTCACCAGGTGCTACAGTAAGCAAAATAGTTACGAAGAATAAATGTGGCTCTACCACACTTTTTTCTTTTGATAAGGGTCAAAACATTAGTGAACATACTGCACCTTTTGATGCGGTAGTGGTCATTTTGGAGGGTAAATGCGAGATTACCATTGCCGGGAAGCAAAATTTTCTGTCTGAAGGACAAATGATTTTAATGCCTGCCAATATTCCGCATGCCTTAGAAGCTACCGAAGCATTTAAAATGATGCTGATCATGATCAAAGCCTCACCGGAGAATTGAAAGCATAAAAATCGGCAGAATTATAGCTGACAACTTACATACCTTATGAGCGAAAAAGACAAATCACAAAAGCCCGACTTACCTCCTATGGGTGCACAAGACTTCTCAGAGATAGAAGACTGGCCAGGATATTTCAATGCCGTTCTTGGAAAGGGAGCAAGAGATACCCTTCTTACAGCCCTTGATTCTTTCGAGCAGGAAGGCTTTTTAAAAGGATTTGCGGTCGATGTAGCTGCTGGAGAAGGACGTGATTCGCTTGAACTACTCCGCAGGAACTGGAGGGTATTGGCAACCGATAATCACCCGGAAGCATTCGCGCATTTATGGACAAGAGTTCCAGAGAAAATGAAGCCCCAATTGACAACAGCAGCAGTGAACTTCTGCGATATGAAGTTTCCCAATAATGATATGGTTAACGCTAGTTTTGCTTTGCCGTTTTGCGAACCAAAACATTTTGAAGTGCTATGGAATAAAATCGTTGAATCGATCCGCCCGGGAGGCAGGTTTGCCGGTCAGTTTTTTGGAAGTAGAGATACCTGGGCATCACTTCCTAATCGTTCTCATCACTCACTTGAAGAAGTTTTAAAGTTGTTGCAAGGCTTTTCCATAGAGATGATGAAGGAAGAAGAACGAGACGATCCGCCAGAACTCAGGAAACCAAAGCATTGGCAAATATTCCATGTTGTGGCGAGGAAAAATTAAAGATGGAAGGAAGATGAATCAACCTATACAGTAACATTGAATTTTTAATTAATAAAAAACCTTATATACTCGATGGATCAAGTAAAAAAATCAGCTAAAGAGAAGTCTCATCCATTTTGGCAGTGGTTTTGGCTTACATTTCTTGCAGTATCTCTTTTTTATGCATGGTATTCATTTTATGCTCCTTCCAATGATGTTAAATGGGTCAACAACATTACTTCTGTAAAAGAACTTACCAAAAACTCCAGCAAGAACACACTTCTTTTTTTCACAGGGAAATGGTGTTCGCCTTGCCGAATTATGAAACGGGAAGTTTTTTCGGACAATGAAGTTGAAAGATTTATAAATTTACAATTTACACCTGTGATGGTTGATATTGACAATCCAGATACCAAAGAACTTGTAGAGCATTTTAAGGTGGGCATAACCCCAACAACCATTATTCTTGATGCTCAAGGAAAAGTACTTGATTACGCAGTGGGAAAGATTGGAAAAGAGGAATTTCTTGAAATGCTCAGCAAATAATGTATAATCGTCAGCATAAATTAGGTCTATCACTCTACCTCATCTTTGTTTTGATTGCGCTTGTAATTATCACTGATTTTATTTTGCCAGGAAGAATTTTAAACGATAATATTGTCAATTTAAAGAAAGAGCGGCAACAATATTACAATGCCGCTAGAAACTACCATTATACATATAGCGTAGTCACGAGTAAAGATGAATTTTTAGTTTCAAAAGATTTTGCGCAACTAGAATTGGTCAATGAAAAAATCGAATACTCAATCTCACCAATTTTTAAAGAAGTAAACTGGTATAAATTGCTTTTAGCGCAAAATAAATCCTATTATTCATTAAGAATTGCATCAGGATTAATCCTTCCATTGCTCAATGTGATATCGGTTATTGTAGCTTTTCGATACCCAGAGAAAATAGACAACATAGTTTTTATCCTTCAGATATTATTGATAGTAGATCTGATATTTTTAATGAAATAAAGAAAGGAAGTTGCCAGCAAGAATAAGAATATATTTAGTGCAAAAAATATAATGAAGTAAAAAAATAATGAAATTAAAAAAATTTCGGTGTGCAACAAGAACTAAACTTGGCGCTGTATCCAAAATGGCCAAAATCAACCAAAGGGCTATTCTATCTGGTGCGGAGAATGCCACTATTCGATAAAATTAAATGCGATGGATATGATTAAATTCTTCAGAAACATCCGGCAACAACTCCTTTCAGAAGGAAAAACAGACAGGCCTTCTTGGACTGTAGGGCGGTATTTTAAATACGCGATTGGTGAAATTATACTGGTGGTGATTGGAATATTGATCGCCTTGCAGATCAATAATTGGAACGAGGAAAAAAAAGCGCGAGTTTATGAAAAGAAAATGCTAATTGAAATCAAACATGCCTTGGTAAAAGATGTTGAGTTTTTCAAAAACCATTTAATGGGAAATCGATTAACTCGAATACAAAATGCTTGTCGGTTTTTTGAAGACTATCTCATCACAGATTCTATAAACAAGGACAGTATAAATTATCATTACGACGGATTGACAAATGGTTTACAAGTAACTTATAACAAAGGACCCTATGAAGCTTTGAAATCAACTGGAATTGATAGAGTGATCAATGATTCTTTGAGGAATATGATTATAGAACTATATGAATTTAAATTGCCCAGACAAACAGGGTTGATATCAATTTATATGGATAGATATATGACGAGTACCGAAAAGTACGATGAAGAATTAAGAGATGATTTACAATTAGAAATTCAAAATGGTAAGGTTATATACCATTATATGAGGATGAAAGAAGTCGACTTGAAAACAGACCAATCATTCTTGACTTTACTTTCTTGGGGTTCTAGTAGTTCTAAAGCTGTAATTTATTTGTTTAACTCTATCATACCTGATATGGAAAATTTAATTACTGAATTAAATCAAGAAATCGATCAAACATGACGGAAGTTTAATAACATGCCTAAAAGATTGTTCGCACACACGACTACACTTAATCAAAAATATTATAATTCATCCCGAGCACTCGGGAGAAACCGCTAAGCCATGATTCTAATTGTTTAAAATCTGAAAATATTATGCAAAACGAAAAAAAAGTTCTTATCACTACCCTAATCTCTTTATTCTTCTTCAGTAACTTTATTTATAGTCAAAGTAAGAGTAAAGAAGATCTGGGAAATTTATTAGTAGAAAGTATTGTAAGCAATGACATCAACAGTTTTAAATCAGCATTATTACCAAAGAAAGTAGTTTTGGAATTCCAGGAAAACAATACCCCTGAAAATAAGGGCAAAGAAGAAAGAGATTCCTTAATGATCCAACAAGAGGTTGCTTATGATCAATTGGTTATGCCCCAATTAGAACAAAACTTTCTGGATCTTGTAAAGCTGAATGAAACCTACGAAATAGATTGGAATCAACTAAAATTTGTGCTGTTATATAAAGGTTCATCAAAAGACGAGCAATATGTTCCCTTTTTTATTCATTCAAAATTGAACAACTCAGATTTTAATCACTTTTATTTCGGCGCAGTAAGATATAAAGGAGCGTGGTATTTGACAGGTGATATGGAAATTACAAAAGACGAAAAATATGCACCATATGATTAAATTGATCAAATGAAAAATAATTCTACTGACTTACAATTGGCCAAGGCACTATAAGCGGTATGAACATTAGTCCATTTGATTTTTACCAAAGCTCGTATTATATATCGAACATTTAGCATAAAACAAATATCTCATGAAACATGTGTTTTTTATTTACATCACGATCGTTTTGTTAATTCCCACAACAGGAACGGCCTGCAGTATGTATAAGCTTACCAAAAATGGAAGAACTATTGTAGGGAATAATGAAGATTATTTTAGCCCTAACAGTCAATTTTGGTTCGAAACAGGAACTAAAAATACTTTTGGTGTTATGTATATGGGACTGCTCAACAACTTTGCACAAGGTGCAATGAATGAATCAGGTTTAGTTTTTGATGGATTTTGGGAACCATATCTGGAGGTAAAGAATATAGATGGAAAATTAGAGATCCCAATAGCAGACGCAATAAGAAATGTGATGCAAACCATGACCCATGTTGAAGATGTTAAAAAATATCTGCAGACAATTAATTTATATTCATTGGCCAATGGTCAGCTGGTCTTTGTAGATAAATCGGGTACTTATTTGATCGTAGAGGGCGATGAAATGTTTATGGGTGATGAATCCGAAAAAACATTTTCAAATTTCTACTATTCACAAATAGAATCTTTAGGTGACGTAAAGCTGGATTATTTTCAAAAAGGACAAAATTTTATTCATTCGACCGAGACAAAACCCACTCTTGAATATTGTTCAAATGCCATGCAGAACTTTGCACAATCTAGATTAGCACCTACGCAATATTCTACAATTTATGATTTAAAAACGCTAAAAATAAGGGTATATCTTTATCATGATTTTTCGGAATTCATAGAATTGGATTTAAAAAAAGAGTTGAAGAAAGGGAATCATCGTACAATGATTGCAGAACTTTTTCCGAAAAACTCAAAGGGATATTTACATTACAAAAAGTATAACAACCCCGAAAATCCAGTCTTATTTCTACAGGAATATTTAGGGGATAATGAAATAACAGAGCAGGAGTTTTTGAATAATGGTTTTGACAATGTTATTAACGAAATAGGATATGAATGGATGAACGATATAAAAAATCCCAATGGAGCCATAAAAGTGTTTGAATATGGAGTAGAAATTATGCCAAATAATTCAAATTTATACGACAGCCTGGGAGAAGCCCATTTCATCAAGAAAGATTGGAATAACGCGATAAAGAATTATGCCAAATCCCTGTTTCTTAATCCTGAAAACAAAAATGCGATAAAAAAGATTGCTGAAATTAACCAATTGAGGGAAATGAGATAGAAAACTGTTGCTTACCTGCACCGTATATCTATTAAAAAAAAAACGAAATGATCAAATTCTTTAGACACATCCGCAAACAACTATTCTCAGAAGAGAAAACGGGCAGGTTCAGCAAATATTTGCTTTATGCATTTGGAGAGATTTTTCTTGTCGTGATAGGCATATTGATTGCCATACAACTAAACACTTTGAAATCAAAGGCTGATGATGAAGCTAAGGTTTTAAAATATATGGATGGCCTTTACCATGACTTAAATCAAGATCTAGAGCGGATGAATGAATTATTTACCTTCTATTCAGATAATACCAGTTCCATTCAGTTTTTACTCAAATCAGCTGACCAAAAATTGACATTATCAAATGATGAATTGGGAACCTTGTTTAATTCAGCTTTAGATTATAGAAAATATACAAATAAAAAAAGCACCTATCTTTCATTGATAAATGATGGATTTATAAATAAAATAAATGATGAAGACCTTATAAATGCTATCATAGTATATTATGAAACCCCATACCTGGCATGGTCAACTGAAATCTACGGAAATATTGCGGAATCAATAGATTTTAATACAAGTGATATATACGATTCGAGGGATGGCCTTATTGGATTGAACGAATCTAATTCAATTCCCAATTGGCAAATGACCAACAATCAATATCATACTAACTATAGCGAATTGATTAATTCCACTTGGGGAATCAATATTTTAACAAGATTTCTTAAACAGAGCCATTTCATTTTTATAAATCTCGAAACATATAAGTTAAAGAATGCCCATTTGAGAAATGAAATTGAGAATTATAAAAAAGTCAATTCCTAGCCGGATAATAAAATGTAACACTTATGATCAAATTCTTTAGAAATATCCGAAAACAACTCATCTTAGGTGGAAAAACGGCCAGGTATTTGAAATACGCTATCGGAGAAATTGTACTAGTTATGATTGGTATTCTTCTAGCCTTACAAGTCAATAATTGGAATGAACAAAGAAAAATAAGGCAGAAAGAGGTTCAGATGCTCATTGCTTTAAAAGAAGATATGCAAGCAAACATTGACAACTTACAAGAAGGTATTAGAACGATTAATGAAGTAAATCAAAATAATTTAAAGATCATTTCATTTTTTGAAGATAAAACACCGCATGATGCAAGTATGAATGAATATTTTACAAACTTTTGGGGTTTTTGGGACCCGGATTTTTCTTATGCTTCTTATGAAAATTTAAAGAGTCAGGGGCTCGATTTGATTTCAAACAGTGACTTGAGAAAAGCGATTGTAAATCTATTCGATGTAGAAATGGATATGTTGGATATAGCCGAGATGGAAAGAATGAATATTCTATTTGAGAATATGTCTGTTCCTATGTACAGAAAATACCTCTACAGAGACTACACAAAAGAGCCCTGGCCTTATGTACCATTCGACTATACAAACATGATGAAGGATATGGAATTTTATACTGTTTGTACAGAAATAGCTTTTAGACAGGCTCGCTCAATTGAGCGATTTAAAGCGTTTAATATCTTATCCGCAAATATCATTGCGCAAATTGATTCAGAAATAATAAGGCCAAATTAAGTACTACGATAACAAAACCCTAGTTAGGGAGCAGTATCGCATCAAACTAACCGTAGAAATGTTAAGTCAGTGAAACAACAAAATAACAAAGCCAACACCTTAAGTGCAACCTCGTCATTTCATATCTCAGCTCTTGATTTTTTATCTTCTTGGGGTTTTGTATATTCTGACTGATATTTTTCTAAAAACATTTTCTGACGCTCAAGCATTTGTTGTCTTATTTTATCAATATCCATAAAATCCTTTCCAAAATCACTTTCAAAAAAATCGTCATCAAAAAACTGTTTACTAAAAAGTGAATCGTCAGAAAACAAATCTTCAAAACCCTGATTTTTAAGACCTGAAAAATTGGTAAAAAATCTAGATTTAAATGATTGTATCAAACTATCTCTTTCGATGGTTGAAAGATTACCCAAATTACCGGAAGACCAAGAATAAATACTGTCATATCTGATCAAGTTTCCGTTTTCATCAAATTCTTTATTTACTTCCCAGCTTCCTTTAGGCCCTTGGACCATACTATTATCCTTTTCCTTTATTTGAGCTTCTTTGGTCTCCCTTTCTTGCCCCGAGCAACTTATACTCATTAAAACTGCACTGAACAATACAATATACTTTTTCATTTTTTTAGTATTACAAATTGACATCTAGAATCAAAAGAAAAATAGCAACGGAAGATGAGGCTTTAATTACAGCCTCATCTTTCACATAGATGCATTTTAAAATTTTTAAGAAATTTTAATCGATCTGGCTGGCTTTTGCTTCGCCTCTTCCTTTTTAGGTAAATGAATACTTAAAATGCCTTCGCTGTAATTTGCCTTTATTTTTTCTTCATCTACGGTTTCCGGCAAACTAAAGGTTCTTTTGAAAGAGGCGTATCCGAACTCCCTGCGGGTATAGTTGACATCTTTCTCTTCTGTTTCTTCTTTTGTTTCAGTAGAAATTGATAATACCTGGTTATCGAGGTCAATATGGAAATCTGTTTTTTTAAGACCGGGAACCGCCATTTCTACCATATAGGCATCAGGATTTTCTTTGATATTTACTTTTGGCAAAGTTATTCCTGTATTAAAATTTGAAGGAAATACAGAAGGTAGGTCTCTGTTAAAAATATCATCTATCCAATGAGACCAAGTTGGGAAGTTTATATTTGAATTTGTCTTCACTAAACTTCCGGTTTTAGGAACATTAACTAAATTGCTCATCATTTAAAAATTTAGGTTAAACATTATTTCAAATTTGAAATCATTGTAGATTTCATAGCCAGATATACAAATAAAATACCAATTTGAATGAATCACAATTTATGCCCTTATTTCATGGATATCACGCTATAAAATGTCAAAAATTCAGAATAATTATGTCTTTTTCAATCAAATAAATGTCATTTTGACACTGCGCTTTTTCTTTAAAAGTATTGCGATTAAATCACATTAAACAGGCAAGTAAAAATTGAAAGTAACCAACGAAAACCTGAGGAAATTAATATAATCCCTCAAAAAAAGTTCCCCAAGAAAGGTAGGGTTCATTTAATGAAAAACTGATCGACTCCAGCACTTCATCTGTTTTATCCTGATACAAAATCGGCTCCATGAGCTCCGTTTTTTGCACGGCCTTGTACATGTCTTCCTCCTCTACTCCCGTCATCTCTTTTAACCTTTCGATCAATTGTAACAGTTCGGGATTCTTAAAATTCTTTTGTTCTTTGATCAACAATTCAGTTAGTGTGGTCAATAAGTCGAGGTCATTTACGGTTGTATTAAAAATGCTGTATTTCGGATCTTCATACGAATACACGCCATTCGACACAACGATAGGCGCATCAAATCCCAATGCGTTGCTGCGCATTACCCTGATATCATCCCTGATCGTTCTTTCCGAAACCAGTTTATAGACCCCTCTGTGCTCGGCCAACTGCGCAGAACATTTTTTTTGAAGCACATCAATGGTTGCTTTGAGATAAGGATTTCGCAAACAGAGATCTATTTGTTTGTATCGGATAAGGGCATTTAAATTTTGCGGCATTTTTTTGAGTTGCAGAAAGACTGCCATTGATGGGATTAAACTTGTAACGAATTTAATCAAAAAACAGAAAGATCATGAAAAATTACACAGACATCACCATTCTTTTAGATCGCTCAGGTTCTATGGAAACCATTAAAAAAGCAACCATCAAAGCGTTCAACAGTTTTTTATTGGAACAAAACCAAGCCAATATTCAGGCCAAATTATCCCTCATCCAATTTGACGATCAATACGAAGTTTTGTACACTGCCGAAAACATCAAAAATGCGAAAAAATTGAGCCGTAAGAATTTTGAGCCACGAGGCACAACTGCCCTTTTCGATGCTATTGGTATCTTGATAGGGCAAACAACAGCTAGATTACAACAAACGAAACCTAAACCCAATAAAGTGCTGATCGTTATTCTAACGGATGGTCAGGAAAACGCCAGCAGAGAATTTTCAGAAAAACAAATTAAAAAGCAGATCACAGCGCTTGAAAAGCAGCAGAACTGGCATTTTATTTATTTGGCAGCGAATCAAGATGCCATTGTGGAAGGGGCTAAATTTGGTATTGAACAAAAAAAAGTGCTCACTTTTGAAGCCAGCGATAGAGGTGTCTCTGAGGTCCTTTTCCAAATGTCTAGTGCGATAAAAGAATCTGCCAATTCTGAATACTTTGACTTAAAGAAGAAAAATTAAAAAAAATTTATTGCATGTTAACTTTTATTCCAAACAGTCATTAACCCATACCCCCTCTTAGAATAGTCTTTTATTCGGCCACCCTTCGGGGTGGTTTTTTACGTTTCCCGATCTGTATTACATAACCCTTTTCAAATTACTTAAAATAAGCCGTATCCAAACAGTTCTTCTTGTGATCGGATTTAGCTAAAAATATCAGTATTTTTATATCACAGAAACCCAGTTCATTTCTTAAAGCTAAATAATGAAGTGTTATCTCCTCTGCGCGACAAACCAAAAAAATGAAAAAAATGATTCTCCTTATCATGCTCCTCACACACACTTTTTCGCAGAGCCAGTATAAAATAGATCTCCAAGGACATAGAGGTTGCCGTGGGTTGATGCCCGAGAATACAATTGCAGCTTTTATAAAGGCCTTGGAAATTGGGGTAACTACACTGGAAATGGATATTGCTCTTTCTAAAGACCTACAGGTTGTTGTTTCACATGAACCCTATTTTTCGCATAACATTGCTACGGACCCTAACGGAGAATTTATTACCCGAAATACCGAAAAGCAATACAACTTATACCTGCTTACATATGAGGATATAGTAAAATATGATGTGGGGCTTAAACCACATCCCCACTTCCCTGAACAAGAAAAAATACCGGCGGTCAAACCTTTACTTCAACAAGTGGTTGAAGAAGTAGAAAGTTTTACCAAAACTCGTCAGAGCAAAAAACCTTTGTACAGCATAGAAATAAAACGAAATCCAAAATGGGATGGTATTTTTCATCCGCCTGTGCAAGAGTTTGTGCAACTTGTTCTCGAACAGATAAAAATACTTCACATAGAAGAAAGGACAACCATTCAGTCTTTTGATCATGAAACGCTGCAGATCATCAGAAAACTGGCTCCTGAGATTCCATTGGCCCTTCTCGTCGAGAATGTGGGTTCCGTAGAAAAAAACATCAAAAAATTGGGCTTTACCCCCGAAATCTATAGTCCTTATTATCGATTGGTCCAAGCTAAATCTGTCAGGTATTGTAAAGAAAATAATCTACAGATCATTCCTTGGACTGTCAACAAAGAAAAAGATATTTTATCCATGATAAAATTAGGTGTTGACGGTATGATTTCCGACTATCCAGACAGGGTAAAGAAAATCGTAGATCAGCAACATATAACTATACAATAAATGATTAAATGATAAATCTATGAAATACGAAGCATCTACACCGGACGAATACATAAATCAACTTCCTGAAGACAGAAAAGTAGCCATTAAAAAACTGCGCGAGGTAATCTTGGACAATTTACCCAAAGGATTTGAAGAAGGAATAAATTATGGGATGATTGGATATTATGTTCCTCATGCTATCTACGCTGCTGGTTATCATTGCTCTCCCGAATTGCCACTACCCTTTATGAATATTGCTTCTCAAAAAAACTCTATCAATGTGTATCATAGCGGAATTTATGCAGATAAAGGATTGTATGATTGGTTTGTGAGTGAATTTCCAAAACATTCAAACCGCAAATTAGATATGGGTAAAAGCTGTATGCGATTTAATAAAATCGATGACATCCCGTATGGATTAATCGGAGAACTATGCACAAAACTATCTGTCGAGGAATGGATAAAGATGTATGAAAACAACATTAAAAAATAAAAGAGGATCAACACCACAAAAATCCATCGAATTCAAAAGACTCATACAGCCCCTTAAAACCCAAAAAAAACGCATAAATGATCGCAACCTTTAAATAGGATATTTGATGAAGCGTAACTCATTAGAAAAGTAGACCTGTATAGCAGAAACTGATAAGGGGCAAAAGAGGTGATGATATGACCACTATTTTTTTTCTTTTTCCCAGCTAATGGTCACTTTTTTCTTCCCCCAGTTTCTTGCCGCAGTGATGTCGTTACCCATATAGATATCGATCCTTTTTTGCCACTTCCTATGCATTTTATCCAGCACTTTATAAGTGCCGGGAAGCCCCGATATCTTCACTTCGGTATTGTGTTTAAGTCCTAAAACAATGAGGTCTCTCGACACGGCAATACATTTCATCCCTGGTTTTAATTCATCACCCCAGGCGGTCGTTGTGGGATGGTCAGGATTGGTTTGGGCTTTCGTTGAGTTATAAGCGGAGGCAGTCACTTCCATGGTAACCGTCTCCGTCTTCTCACATCCGATCAATAAAAAAAGTACGAGCAAAAAATGGAGAGTGATTAATGACCGATTAAAGGTTTTTTGTCGCATATTTTTCATATTACTTCTGTTAAAAATTTACAATTCCCAACCCTAACCCGAGGATAAAGCAAGAATACAACCCAACCTTTTCAGCAAACTTAGAGGACCTTGGCCTAAAGTTATTGAATTAAAAAAAGGAGTGCAACCTTTTTTAATAAAATGGTCTGTCAAGAATTAATTTTACCCACACCTGCATATTGGGATTTTAGTATTGAGAGATTAGATCTTCGAAAGATAAAACATCCTAGCTTGGCAGCGGATGAATTACAACTTACTGAGCCAAAATTGCGAAGTAGACAGAGTGTCAAAAATATGCTCTACATGATATTAGTGATGGGTCGGGTATAACAGAGCAAAGATCTGGTTAACCGAAATTTACTGCTGCATGTATAGAACGGTTTAACGCAGCTAAAATTCATCAGAATTGGGACCATTTGCGAATACAAAAGCCTATTGATAAAGAAATGAAAAGCACTAAAAGCAAGATGAAAAGAAAATGTTTATAACCAAAAGACATCCAAATTCTCATTGCAAAAACAGAAGCATTTACTGGCCACAATAGAAGAGTTTTATAACTATTTAAACATCCAATAACACGCAATGATAGACCCTATATAATAGGGTTGAATCTATCAAAACACAATAATTCTGGTGGATATATGGGTTTGATTTACAATAAAAAAAACCGTAGATAATTATTTTATATTACCTACGGTTGATAAAAGTGGAGATGGAGGGACTCGAACCCTCGTCCAAACAAGCAACCAAATTACTTTCTACATGCTTAGTTTTTATTTGATTTTCTGCCGGTGGCCGACTAAAAACATTCTACCACAAGCCTAGCTTCATAGAGTTTCAAAATACAAAAGAAGCCATTGTATTTCTAGGTTTACTTTCACGATGCCTCTATACAGATTGCCGTATACCAGGGCCCTCTAGAGACATTTAGCTTTTCCGCCTTGCGGAACGAGGCTCATCCTACTGTGAATTCAGATTAAGCAGCTAAAGCGTAGTTATCTTCGCCGTTTATAGTTGTGAAATCGCGTTTTACGAGATCTATTTCATGACTCGACATGCTTATAATCCGACTGATCTTGCAGTCAAAACCGGTCATCCCCAAAATTGTAAAGAACTTAATTGACAAAGGTATAAAAATCTCATGCATTAATTTGAATATATTGCCAAAACCAAATACTTTTGAGCAAATTCTATACCAATTTTTACTATAACTCTTTGCCTATGAAGTTCGCCATTATTAAAGAAAGAAAAAATCCACCCGACAAAAGAGCGGTTTTATCTCCCAATGCAGCAGATGAGCTTCAACAAATGTTTCCTCAGGCTAGGGTAATTGTTGAAAGTGATACCAATCGAACTTTTTCTGATCAGGAATACCGACAAAAAGGTGTTGAAGTAAAAGATCAAATAGAAGATTGTGATGTGTTTTTAGGCGTAAAAGAAGTGCCGGTTGAAGCCCTAATTCCAAATAAAAAATATTTTTTCTTTTCACATACCATCAAGAAACAACCTTATAACAGAAAGTTATTAAAGGCAATCCTAGAAAAGAATATAGAATTATATGACCATGAAGTGATCACTTATCCCAATGGTGTCAGAGTAGTGGCTTTTGGAAGATATGCAGGAATTGTAGGCGCTTATAATAGTCTGCGTACCTTAGGTCTAAAAACTAAATCATATGTCTTACCTCGAGCAAATTTGTTAAAAGATCAGGCGGAATTGATTACGGAACTCAATAAAATTAGTTTTCCAAAGGTTAAGATCGTATTGACAGGGAAAGGTAGAGTTGGAAATGCCGCTAAAGAAATTTTGGCCGCAGCATCCATTAAAGAGGTAGCCCCGGAAGATTTTCTCAACAAAGATTTTGACGGAGCCGTTTTTACACAGATCGATGTATTGGATTATAATAAAAGAAAAGATGGCAAGGTATTAAACATGCAAGATTTTTTTGATCATCCTGAACAATACGACAGTGATTTTATGAAATTCGCAAAGGTGAGCGATGTTTTTATCGCCGGACATTTTTATGGAGATGGCGCACCCTATTTATTTACGCGAGAAGATGCCCGAAGACCTGATTTTAAAATCAAAGTAGTAGGAGATATCAGTTGTGATATAGACGGACCTGTTGCTTCTACTTTACGCGCTTGTACCATTGCAGATCCGAATTACGGTTATGACCCCAAAACCGAGTCTGAAGTAGATTTTATGCAAGCCGGTGCCATTGCAGTAATGGCTGTTGATACACTTCCTTCAGAACTCCCAAGAGATGCTTCTGAAGGTTTTGGGGAAAGCTTTTTAAAGGAAGTCATTCCCGCTTTTTTTAACGGAGATAAGGACGGCATCTTACAGAGGGCACAAATGACAAAAAATGGAAAGTTGACAGAAAAATTCAAGTACTTACAAAAATATGTCGACGGAATCGAATAACTTATTACCATCATAATGAATTATTTATGCTATAAACCCAATTCTATTGGGTTTTTTAATTTAACATCAATTTTATTTCCCTCTTTTCTTCAAAAAAAATATTAACTGTAATTTGTTAATAAGAATCTGCGTGTTAAAAAAAATGAAAAATGAATTGTTCTAATTTTAAGCATCGATTTAAAAAACCAAAATTTATTTGAGAATGACTGAAGAGAAAGTACAGCTGGACAAATTTACTTATGATGAAGTATTAGAGGCCTCGATGGCCTATTTTAATGGCGATGAATTAGCAGCCACCACATGGATCAATAAATATGCTATAAAAGACCATGAGGGCAATTTTTCAGAAAAAAGTCCGGATGATATGCATCGTAGAATGGCAAAAGAATTTGGGAGAATTGAATCTAAATATGCACAAACAACCTTTAATAAAGAGCTGCTTTCAGACTACGGAAAGAAGAGAGAAGAATTAAGAGAGCAAGACATTTACCAGCTTTTTAAAGATTTCAAATACGTTATTCCTCAAGGGAGTGTGATGTACGGTTTAGGTAATAAAAAAGTAATTGCCTCTTTGTCTAACTGCATCGTTATTCCACCTACATATGATTCTTATGGTGGAGTTTTTAGAACCGATCAGCAAATGGCCCAATTATTCAAAAGACGTTGTGGAGTTGGCGTGGATATTTCTCAGTTAAGACCAAAGAATGCTGAAGTATCTAACGCCGCAGGAACAACTACAGGTGCGGTATCTTTTATGCATAGATTTTCAAATACCACACGAGAAGTTGCCCAAAATGGTAGAAGAGGTGCTTTGATGTTGACAATGGACATCGCACATCCCGATATTGAAGATTTTATCACGGTAAAACAAGACCTCACCAAAGTAACCGGAGCCAATATCTCCATTCGTTTATCAGACGAGTTTATGCAGGCGGTAGAAAATGACAGTGAATTTACCTTGCGTTGGCCCATTGATTCTAAATCGCCAAAATATACCAAAACGATACAGGCCAAAGAGTTGTGGAATACCATCATAAAAAGCGCCCATAACACAGCAGAACCAGGATTGATTTTTTGGGACAGACAGCATTATTACTCAACTTCTTCCTTATATCCCGGCTTTAAAAATTCATCTACAAATCCTTGTTCTGAAATCGCCATGCAGGGTGGAGACAGTTGTAGATTAATTGCCATCAATTTGTACAATTTTGTAGAAAACCCCTTTACCGCTAAAGCAAAATTTAATTATAAAAAGTTCTATGAGGTGGTTTATGAATCACAAAGATTGATGGATGATTTGGTTGATCTGGAATTAGAAGCGGTAGATAGAATTTTAGATAAAATCGCTAATGATCCGGAGCCTGATTTTATCAAACAAACAGAGGTAGATACCTGGAAATTATTACAAGAAACAGGTAAAAAAGGAAGAAGAACCGGTTTAGGCTTTACAGCACTAGGCGATGCAATCGCTGCATTGGGGATTAAATTTGACAGTGAAGATGCCTTAAAAACCGCTGAAAAAATGATGCGTACAAAACTTTCTGGCGAATTCGACAGCAGTATCGATATGGCCATAGAAAGAGGAGCGTTCGAAGTATTTAACAGAAATATTGAAGACAAGTCGGAATTTGTTCAAATGATGAAGGCCGAATTCCCTGAAATCTATCATCGTATGATGGAATACGGGAGAAGAAATATCTCTATCAGTACGGTGGCACCAACAGGATCGCTAAGTATGCTTGCTCAGGTATCATCTGGAATAGAGCCAGTCTTTTTACTCTCTTATAAGCGAAGAAGAAAGATCAACTCGGCAAATCAAAATGCTTCGGTAGATTTTGTGGATGATTTAGGTGATGCTTTTGAAGAGTTTACTGTGTACCACCAGAAATTAAAAACCTGGATGGAAGTAACCGGTGAAACCGATGAAACAAAGAGTCCTTATTTTGGTGCTACAGCCCCTGAAATCAACTGGGAAAAAAGAGTTGAATTACAGGCAATGGTACAAAAATATACAACCCATTCCATCAGCTCTACGATTAATTTAGCCAGTGATGTACCTGAAGAACTAGTAGGTGATATTTATCTAGATTCTTGGAGAAAGGGGTTAAAGGGTATTACCGTTTACCGCGATGGATCTCGAAGTGGAATTCTTGTTTCTAATAAAGAAAAGAAAAAAACTGAGGAAAAACCAACGTCTTATAAAGATACAGCATTTCCAAAACGACCAAAGAAAATTGAGGCAGCGGTTATTCGCTTTCACAACGAATCAGAAAAGTGGCTGGCTGTTGTGGGTCTTATCAATAATCGCCCCTATGAAATTTTTACCGGTAAAATGAAAGATTCTTTCAATTTACCACAATGGGTAGAAAAAGGTTGGGTTCTCAAAAAACGTACAGGCGAAAAAAATGCCAGATATGATTTTCAGTATGTTGATAAAGAAGGTTATAAAACAACCATAGAAGGTTTGTCAAGATCTTTCGACAAAGAATATTGGAATTATGCCAAATTAATCTCTGGGGTATTGCGCCATGGAATGCCGATGCCTTATGTCGTAGATTTAATTCAGAATTTAAGCCTTTACGACGAACACATCAACACCTGGAAGAACGGAGTTTCAAGGGCTTTAAAAAGATTTGTACCTGAAGGTGCAGAAGCGGCAGATAAAAAATGTCAGGAATGTGGTGATCCCGAAGGCTTAATCTATGCCGAAGGTTGTTTAACCTGTAAAAGTTGCGGACATTCGAAGTGTGGATAAGAAAATATTGATTTTAAATTAAAGTGTTTCATGTTTAAGAACGCCTGTTGAGTTTTTCAATAGGCGTTTTTTATGATAAATCTTCCGCACAGATATCTTTTAAATTGAGCTGTAAACTCACCTGTCCGTTAAAATGATTTTCTTCAATGGTAAACACCGCGTCAAAAGGTTTTCCGCTGCAAATCACAGGATATTTATGACCCAAACCAAAACCAATGGCACCATAGGTTTGCCCTTCTCCTCCACCGATGACATTTACTTTTAAATGTTTTTCATCTGCCCCAACTTTTCTGCCATACCCATTGTCTCTTAGGCCAGTAGTTAAAAATACAGGTTTCATATTCATCGGACCAAAAGGACCAAATTGCTTTAATACCCGATAAAATTTGGGCGTAATCTCGGTTAGGTCGATTTCTGAATCTACCAAAATTTGAGGCTCCAATGAAGTTTCTGGAATTGAATTCTTCACTACTTCTTCAAATTTTCTTTTGAAATGATCATAATTTTCAGGTAAAAGTGTGAGTCCAGCTGCGTATTTATGTCCCCCAAATTGTTCAATAAATTCAGCACATTCTTCCAAAGCATTATACACATCAAAACCTGAAACCGATCTTGCCGAAGCCGCTAATTTCCCATTGCTCGAGGTAAATACGAGTGTAGGTCTGTAATAATTTTCTATAAGTCTGGAAGCGACAATCCCAATAACGCCTTTATGCCAATGTTCGGCATAAACCACGGTAGAGAATTGGTTTTCCTCCTGAAGTTCTATTATTTGTGCAAGTGCTTCTTTTTCTATCTCTTGCTCGACCGCCCTTCTATCTTGGTTGTTTATTTCAATTACTTCAGCGTATTTTTGAGCTTTGTCAATGTTTCTTTCTGTCAAAATTTCTACGGCATATCGGCCGTGTTTCATTCTACCCGCCGCATTGATCCTTGGAGCAAGGGTAAAGACCAGATCTGTGATGGTATAATGTGATTTGGTCGAGCTTTTAAGCATAGCTTCAATTCCGGGCCGAGGATTCTCATTGATCATTTTCAGACCGTAAGTAGCCAAAATTCTGTTTTCTCCTGTAACCGGAACGATGTCCGCGGCAATCGCAATGGCGACTAGATCTAAATATTCATAGAGGGCCTTTTGAGCAAGTCCTCTCGCAAACTGCAATGCCTGAATTAATTTAAACCCGACACCACACCCACAAAGTTCATCGTATGGATAAGGGCAATCTGTCCGTTTAGGATCTAAAACAGCTGCAGCAGCAGGGATAGTCTCACCAGGTCTATGATGATCGCAAATAATAAAATCAATTCCTTTTTCTTTAGCGTATAACACTTTATCGATGGCTTTTATCCCACAGTCTAATGCGATGATCAATGTAATTTCATTATCCGATGCAAAATCAATTCCTTGAAATGAAATCCCATAACCCTCCTCATATCTGTCAGGTATATAAGTAGCTACTTTAGGATAAAATTCTCGTAAATAAGAATAAACCAATGAAACTGCGGTAGTTCCATCTACATCATAATCACCATAGATCAAAATCGCTTCCTCCTTTTGAATCGCCAATAGTATTCTATCAACGGCTTTTTGCATGTCCTTCATCAAAAAAGGATCGTGTAAATCATTTAGGGTTGGCCTAAAAAATTTCTTCGCTTTTTCAAAATCATCAATGCCTCTCATCACCAATAATTTTGAGAGTGTTTTATCTATCCCCAGTTCAAAAGACAATTGCTCTATTTTTTTGTTTTCCGGAGATTGTTTAGAGATCCATTTCATCATAAATTTGTCAAAACCTATCTATTAATGTCATAAGATAAAAAGGTAAACATCTTTTTTGTGTTTTAAGAATCTTATGGGAAGTTAAAAATAGTTACCTATTTATAGAAATTCATTTGATCGATATATTTCCATACCCTTTCAGGTAACATAGGGCGGATATCTTTTTTTTGTTTAATTGCTTTGCGGATAAAAGTAGATGAAATTTCTACAATGGGCGCATCGATTAATTTGTATTTCCCTTTATAGTTTACAAAATTGGCCTGCTTTTCTGAAAACATTCTGGGATATACGTAAAGACTGTAATTCTCTAAAAGCACCTCGAAATTCTTCCATTTGTGCAAAGATTGGAGATTGTCTTCTCCCATAATCAAACAAAACTCTTCCTCAGGATATTTCTCTTGTAAATAGGCCAATGTATTCACAGTATAATTAGGTTGAGGAAGGCCGAATTCTATATTTGATGGTTTGAGTTTTGAAAAGTCTTCTGTCGCCTCTTCCACCATTCTGTATCTATGCAAATCGGCCAATAAAGAGTTTTTCTTTTTGAGTGGATTATGTGGAGTAACCACAAACCAAACCTCATCCAAGTCAGAATATTCTGCCATATAATTTCCAATAATCATATGTCCCATGTGGATAGGATTAAAGGTGCCAAAAAAAAGTCCGATTTTCATTTCTGTAAGCCTAGCTTTTTATAAAATCTGATACAATTTTCTCTGCTTCTATCTTTGCGCTTTCCAAATTATCATTGACCAACACATAATCGAAATCCTTTGCAAATTCTAATTCTTTGCCTGCCTTTTCCAAACGCTCTTTGATCTTCTCTTCTGAATCTGTCTTTCTATTTCGCAACCTGGTTTCCATTACTTCTATGCTTGGAGGTTGCACAAATACAGCCAATGTATTCTGAGGAAATTTTTCTTTGATGTGAAGTCCACCCACGACATCAATATCAAAAATAGCCACTTTCCCATTTTGCCAAATCTTTTCTACCTCAGACAAAAGTGTGCCGTAAAAATTGTCTGTATATACCTCTTCCCACTCTAAAAAATCGTCGTTTTTAATATGTTCCTGAAATCTTTCTTTTGAAATAAAATGATAGTCTTTACCATCAATTTCTTGTCCGCGTTTGGGTCTTGATGTAGCAGAGATAGAAAATTCTAATCCTAGTTTTTCCTGATTCAATAAATGGTGAACGAGGGTAGTTTTACCCGAGCCGGAAGGTGCAGAAAAAACAATGAGTTTTCCTTTTTTTGTCATGCTATAAAATATTGAGCAATTGCTCTTTTATTTTTTCCAGTTCGTCTTTCATTTGAACCACCAAATTTTGCATGGGGGCAAAGTTCGCTTTTGATCCAATGGTATTTATTTCTCGACCGATTTCTTGTGAAATAAACCCTAACTTCTTTCCATTAGAAAGTTGGGTTTTCATTTCTTTTTTGAAATAATCCAAATGGTTGGTCAATCTTGTTTTTTCTTCGGTAATGTCGAGTTTTTCTAAGTAATAGATCAATTCCTGTTCAAATCGATTTTCATCCACGGTAACCGTCAGTTCAGAAATAGCTTTACGCAATCTTTCTCTAACTAAAACCAATCGCTCCTCATCTAAGGCTATAACTTCGTCAAGTAGTTTTTCTATGGTTTCTATTCTCAAAATTAAATCTGCTTCAAGAAACTTTCCTTCTTCCAGCCTGAATTCAGTTAAGCCTTTAACAGCATCTTCAATGGTAGCTGTTACGCCTTCCCATTCTTCTATGTCTAGTTCTTCTCTTTCAGTTTTTAAGACATCAGGTAACCGCATGGCAATCGACAAATAGTCTTCTTCTATTCCGTCATTGATCTGTTTTAGCTGTCCGATATAATTTCGCACCAATAATTCGTTAATCCGAGTACTTTGCTCTTCTTCTGTTTGTTCTATATAAATGCTCAGATCAATTTTACCTCTTTCTAATGATTTTGACAAAAGTCTGCGAATGTCACCTTCTTTCTCTCGATAAAGTGAAGGAATTCTTGCGTTTACATCAAGGTTTTTACTGTTTAATGATTTTACTTCTACAGTTACTTTTTTTGAAGGCAATTGTAATATCGACTTGCCAAAACCAGTCATGGAATAGATCATAGAGAAAATTTAATTTGCGCAAAGTTAATCAATTTCGAGCTTTTGAAATCAGAGCAAATTTTAAGTCGTTTCACGCGTTTTTGTTTTTGGCTTGGAAGTGACCAAATAAACACCCGTAAAAATGAGTATCGTAGCCAATACTTTAATTAAATTCAAAGAATCGCTTCCCACAAGAATGGCATAAATACTAGCGATTACCGGTTGTAAATAAATAAAAATACTCAGGGTGGTTGCTTTTAGTTCGCGCAGTGCAAACATATTGAACATATAGGTTAAAAATGTTGTTATTAGAACAATGTAACCCATTCCAATCCATGCTGCATTGGGCAATGCCTGCCAGTTTACTTGTTTGAGTTCTGCAAAACCAAAAGGAAGAACCAGAAAAAATCCAAAGAGGTAAATCCATTTTGCAAACGTTAGGGGGTGGTATTTTTGGGTAAGATTTCTGATTAAAATGAGGTAGAGAGCATAAGAGGCCGCATTGAAAAAAACCAAGAAATTACCCATCATTCCACTTTTGCCAAGTTCTAATTTCTGACCGTATAAAATCAGCAACAAGGTGCCGCTTAAACCAATAAAAATACCGAGAATTTTAAGCGGTGTTGTTTTTTCTTTGAGGATCAATGCCGAAAAACTCAATACCAAAACTGGAGTAATCACCATGATCACTGCTGCGCTTATGGGTGTTGTCATACTCAATCCTTTAAAAAAAGTAAGCATGTTTAAAGCACAGCCGAAAAAGGCAGCCAAAAAGATTCTGATAAAATCTCTGGTCTGAATTTTCTCTTTTTTAATCGTCAAACCTACAAGCCAAAAAAGAAGACCGGCTACAGAAACCCTAAGTAAAATAAAGCCAAATGGCTTTATGTAAGTGGGCATAACATCTTTGGCAACCGTAAATGCCGCACCATAAAAAAGTGAGGCTAAAAAGGCAAAAATAAAAGCAATTTTTCTGGAGCTCACGAAACTCTATTTAGAAGAACAAAAGTAGTCTTTAAAAAACAAGAACCACGGAAAATTCCGTGGTTCCATTTAATTTATGTACTACCTTTTATTTACCTGCTCCGTATCTTTTTGATACTTCTGCCCAATTGATCACATTAAAAAATGCGTTGATATAATCAGGACGTCTGTTTTGATAATTCAAATAGTAAGCGTGCTCCCAAACATCTAATCCTAAAATCGGTGTTCCTGCACAACCAATTCCGGGCATAAGGGGATTGTCTTGATTAGCAGTAGAACAAACTTCTACTTTTCCACCCTTGTGTACACACAACCAGGCCCAACCAGATCCAAATCTTGTGGCTGCTGCTTTTGAGAAGGCATCTTTAAAACCGTCGAAACTTCCAAAAGCATCGTTAATTGCTTTAGCCAAATCTCCGGTAGGTAGGCCTCCTCCGTCTGGTGACATCACCAACCAAAAAAGATCATGGTTATAAAAACCTCCTCCATTATTTCTAACAGCAGCATTGTTCAGATCTAATCCCGTTAGTATATCTTCTATTGATTTTCCTTCAAGATCTGTTCCTGCAATAGCATTATTTAGGTTCGTTGTATATCCGTTATGATGCTTTGTATGATGAATTTCCATAGTTCTCGCATCAATATGTGGCTCAAGAGCATCGTATGCGTAGGGTAATTTTGGCAATTGAAATGACATAATTTATTCGTTTTAGTGGTTATTTTTTAATTTAATCAAAGATACACAGAATTCTGCAGTTTTTTTTCTTCAACCATAGATTCTCTGTATCGTTAGATAGTTATTGATTATGATTTTTTATGCTAATCTGAGTTTGTGCAAGGCATTTGCTACCTCATTATATGAAACTGTTTTTCCTCTAAACTGATCGACAAGGATTTTCTTTTCATGTACATTCGCCTCTAATTGGTTCAGGATATTATTGAGGTGCATTTTCATATGACCTTCTTGAATTCCTGTAGTTGTCAAAGCTTTTATTGCGGCAAAATTTTGTGCCAAACCTGCAACGGCTACAATTTGCATCAGTTCTTCTGCCGAGGGTTGATGCAACATTTCAAGTGATAGTTTTGCCAAAGGATGCAATTTTGTCAATCCGCCAACTGTACCCAGAGCCAAAGGAATTTCTATCCAAAAACGAAATTCATCGCCCTCAATTTTTGCATGCGTCAAACTTCTATATTGACCATCTCTTGCCGCATATGCATGAATTCCAGCCGCAACTGCCCTAAAATCATTGCCTGTAGCCAAAACAACGGCGTCTATTCCATTCATGATACCTTTATTATGGGTAACCGCTCTATATGGTTCAACCTCCGCAATTTGGACCGCCTGCACAAATTTTTGTGCATAAAACCTAGGGTTTTCGTCAAAAAAGTCCTCTATTTTGCAGCTGACTTCTGCACGTACCAAACACTCTGGAACATAATTAGATAAAATACTCATAACAATTTGTATTTCATCATTTTTAATCGTGTTGGCCATCTTTTCCAAGCATGAATTTATAAAATTTGCACCCATGCTGTCTTTGGTCTCAAAAGTGACGTATAATTGATAATAGTCTTTTAAATCAGATGTTTTGTCTATTAGTTCTATATCTAAAATTCCCCCTCCTCGCTTTCGCATGTTTTCAGTAATCGCCGCGGTTTCTTCAAAGAGTTTGGGTTTGATCTGTTTAAAAGTTCTCTGCAATTCCTCTTTGTCTCCGGCGTACATAAAATGAACATGTCCAACTTTTGTGGTAGAAAGAACTTTGGCCTTAAAACCTCCGCGAGAACTCCAAAATTTAGCCACCAATGACGCTGCTGCCACCACAGAACTTTCTTCAATGCTCATCGGTATTGTATAAGTCTTCCCATTAATAATAAAGTTAGGTGCTATGGCATAAGGAACGTAAAAATTGGAAATGGTGTTTTCGATAAATTCATCATGAAGAGACTGGAGCTTTTCATCCGCATTCCAATATTTTTTTAAAACTTCTATTCCTTTTTCCTTTTCTTGAAAGAAATTTTCTGCCAGCCAATCTATTTTCTGCTGTTTACTAAACTTGGAAAAACCCGCAATTAATTTTGTCATTTATATAGAAAATAAGTGAAATACAAAGATAATGCATCAGCTTAGTTAAAGTAATTAAAAGATGATAAAATGCTGCTTCCAATCCATAATTTTTCCGTAAAATTGGCAGCTAAAAGCAGATAATTTCATATCAATGAGAAAAATTAGTATTCTTTTTTTGCTTGTTTTTTCATTTTTGCAAGCACAACAAAAAATTACCTTAGAAGATATATTTACCGATGCAACTTTTAGTGAAAACAGTTTGGAAGCCTTTCATTCTATGCAAAATGGAGACTTTTTTACACTGCTGAATTACT
This sequence comes from Namhaeicola litoreus, assembly GCF_042679565.1. NCBI lineage: Bacteria > Pseudomonadati > Bacteroidota > Flavobacteriia > Flavobacteriales > Flavobacteriaceae > Namhaeicola > Namhaeicola litoreus. Next base: position 671,236 of record NZ_JBHTMY010000002.1, read on the forward strand.
ATAGAAATGGCATAAGCTTAGATAAATTTGATTATGCCACACTTTCAAAAATAGAAACGATTGTATCGAGCGAGGACTTAGGATTACCCTCATTTGATAATTATGTTTTTAACCGTGACGAAACCAAAGTTATCATAGGAACAGACACTGAAAGTGTTTTTAGACATTCTGAACTGGGCATTTTCTATGTCTATGAAATTGCTACTAAAAAAATCGAAAAAATTAGCGATCATAAAATTCAAGAGCCCACTTTTTCTCCCGATGGCAGCAAAGTAGCTTATGCTTTGAATAACAATTTATTCGTTAAAGATTTGTCAGGTGGAAAAACCACTCAGATCACGAAGGATGGAGAACGAAATAAAATTATTAATGGTATCACAGATTGGGTGTATGAAGAAGAGTTTTCTTTTGTGAGGGCTTTTGAATGGAATGGAAATTCTGATAAGATTGCCTTTATACGCTTTGATGAAACTGATGTGCCTGAGTTTTCTATGGACATATATGGCGATCAACTTTACCCCGATCAATTGACTTTTAAATATCCTAAAGCCGGAGAGAATAATTCATTGGTGAGTTTACACCTTTATGATTTGTCTTCCAATCAGCTAAAAAAAGTGGCACTTGGTGAAGATCAGCAATATTATCTTCCCAGAATTCAATGGACCAATGAACCAAACACGCTTTCTGTGACCACGTTAAACAGACATCAGAACAACCTTAATTTAATTTTTGTGGATGGAAAGTCATTAAAATCCAAAGTAATTTTAAATGAGAAAGACAATGCCTATGTAGATATTAATGATGAACTTACATTTTTGGGTGACAACAGTTTTATATGGATGAGTGAAAGAGATGGTTTTTATCACTTGTACCATTATAATAGCCAAGGAAAATTGATTAATCAAATTACCAAAGGAGATTGGGAGGTGACCAACTATTACGGTTTTGACGAAAAATCTAAAACTGTTTTTTACCAATCTACTGAAGAAGGTTCAGTGAACAGAAGTGTTTATTCCATAAAAATAAATGGCAGCGACAAGAGGAAACTCAGTGAGAAAGTTGGAACAAATGATGCTTTCTTTAGCAATAGTTTCAATTATTATGTCAATGAATTCTCTAACGTAAACTCTGCCACATCTTACACTTTAAATGATGCCAAATCTGGAATAATTCTGAAATCGATTGTAGACAATTCAGAACTAGAGAAAAAAAACCTGGACTATAAAATACCAAATAAAGAGATTTCAGAGTTGAAAACCAAAAATGGAACATACAATATGTTCATCATGAAACCGATAGATTTTGATCCTTCAAAAAAATATCCTTTGTTGATGTATCAATACTCCGGACCCGGTTCTCAATCGGTGAGCAATTCTTGGTTTAATTACCGAGATTATTACCATGCCATGCTGGTACAAAACGGATTTATTGTAGCTGTTGTAGATGGACGTGGTACAGGATTTAAGGGGCGTGATTTCAAGAAGGTAACTTATAAAGAGTTAGGAAAATACGAAATTGCTGATCAGATAGAAGCTGCCCTTGAACTAGGTAAACTAAATTATATCGATCAAAACAGAATTGGTATTTGGGGTTGGAGCTATGGTGGTTATATGAGTTCTTTGGCCATTACCAAAGGGGCTGATGTGTTCAAAATGGCGATTGCAGTGGCACCTGTAACTTCCTGGCGATTTTATGACGCTGTGTATACAGAACGCTATATGCAAACACCTCAAGAAAATGCAAATGGTTACGATCAAAACTCGCCCCTCAATTTTGCACACCTGCTAAAAGGAGACTATTTATTGATCCACGGTTCAGGCGATGACAATGTACATGTCCAAAATTCTATGCGAATGGTAAATGCCTTGATAAAAGAAAATAAAGATTTTGACTTCTTTATTTATCCTGATCGCTCACATGGTATTAATGAGGGTGAAAACACGCGATTACATTTGTTTGAAAAAATGACTAAATTTATCCGTGAATCACTCGGAAAAACCGAAGGTTTTTCATCTACAAACCCTTAAAATAGCTTAAATCATGTATGATGCTAATGCAAAAGCTCCAGAACAACAAGAACTTTTTGGACATCCAAAAGGTCTATTCATTCTATTCTTTACCGAAATGTGGGAACGTTTTTCTTATTACGGAATGCGAGCCATATTGGTTTTATACTTGGTACAAAAGACAACTGATGCCAACCCAGGTTTAGGATGGACAAATACTGAAGCACTTGCTCTTTATGGTTGGTATACGATGCTTGTTTACTTAGCTTCTATACCCGGAGGTTGGATTGCAGATAAATACTTGGGGCAAAAAAAATCTGTACTATACGGAGGTATTTTACTGGTTGCGGGTCATGGAATTCTTGCCGTTCAGGCAATGTGGGCATTTTATACCGGTCTTGCCTTAATTATTTTAGGAGTGGGTATGTTAAAACCAAATATTTCAACCATGGTTGGAGGACTTTATCCCAAAGGGGATATTAGAAGAGACAAAGGATTTACGATCTTTTATATCGGAATTAATATTGGTGCTTTTTTATCGAGTTTAATAGTAGGTTATGTGGGCGAAGTACACGGTTGGCACTATGGATTTGGTCTCGCCGGAATTGGAATGGCATTAGGATTATTTCAATATTTATACGGACAAAAATACCTCAAGAATGTGGGTAATTTTATTGGTGTTTCAAAAGATCCCGAAGAACAAGCTGCACTTAAAAGACCGCTCACCAAAATTGAAAAAGACCGATTAGTTGTACTTTTTATATCATTTTTGCTGGTCATTGTGTTTTGGGGTGCCTTTGAGCAGGCCGGTGGTTTGATGAATATCTATGCCAAAGAAAAAACAGACCGGGTTCTTTTAGGTTTTGAAATACCTGCCTCAACATTTCAATCACTCAATGCCTTTTTTATTATCATTTTGGGTACTGTTGTTGCTGCCTTTTGGGCCAATAGAAAATTAAAAGGCAAAAAAGCTTCCTCTATTTTTAAAATGATCATTGGTCTCATTGTGATGGGAATAGGTTTCTTTTTTATGTCAGCAGCATCCGCACAATTTGAAGCAAATGGTTCTTCGGCTATGTATTGGCTCGTACTTGCTTATTTGTTTCATACACTCGGAGAACTTTCATTGTCTCCAGTCGCCTTATCTTTTATTACCAAATTAGCACCTCTAAAATACGCCTCCATAATGATGGGTATTTATTTCGCAACAACTGGTTTAGGTAATAAAGTAGCAGGTCTTTTAGGAGAATCGGCCTCTGAATTAGGTGAGTTTACTGTATTTACAGGAATTGCTATTTTCTGCGTTGCTTTTGGTCTGCTGGTCATGTTGTTTATTAATAAACTCGAAGCACTAACACATGGCGCGGAAGACAATGAGCATATAGTAACAGATAAAGAAAAAGAAGAACTAGCCTCCCATTAAATAATACGCCTCAAAGACATTTGGCTTTGAGGTTTTTTTATGATTTGAAAATTACTATTTATGAATACAGATGTTGAAAACCTATTTAAAGACAAGGTAATAGGTCACCCTGCAGGGTTATTTATCCTATTTTTTACAGAAATGTGGGAGCGTTTTAGCTATTACGGTATGCGCGCGCTTTTGGTTATGTTCTTTACCGCCGCTCTCATTGATGGTGGCTGGGGTTGGCCCAGAGAGCATGCTTTTGCTATTTTCGGTACCTATACCTCACTTGTTTATCTATCAACATTATTAGGTGGTTATTTTGCAGATAAAATTATAGGTTTTAGATGGGCTGTGGTTGTTGGAGCATTACTCATGACCTTAGGTCATGCCAGTATGGCTTTAGAAACACCATTCTTTATCTACACAGGTTTAACACTATTGGTCTTTGGATCCGGTTTTTTTAAACCCAATATGACTTCGATTATTTCGGAGATGTACAAAGAAAAACCCGAAAAGAAAGATGGTGCGTATACCATTTTTTATATGGGTGTAAATGCCGGAGCTTTTTTAGGAATCCTTTTATGTGGTTACCTGGGTGAAAAAGTAGGTTGGAGCTGGGGATTTGGACTGGCAGGAATCTTTATGTTTTTTGGCTTGTTACAATTTTGGTTTGCTCAAAATATTTTTGGTGATATCGGTAAAAAGCCAATTAAAGTTGAAAAAGATGACAAAAACGCTTTAGCATCAGTTGATGAAAATGGAGATAAACTAAATCCTTTTACTAACTTTCAGTTGGTTTTAATCTTTGTGGCAGCGGCACTCGGTCTTGCCTGGATTTTAAATGATCCGGTGTCTAAAATATCAGAAGGCGCCTATAACCTCTTCAATTTTTCAATTTTTGGTTTGGATGGCCCTAATTTTATTATTCTTTTAGCCCTTGCCTTGTTTATCTTATTGTTGTTCATACGAATCCCAAAATATAGCAAAGTAACACGCGATAGAATGTTGGCGGTTATCTTTTTTGCATTTATTACTATATTCTTTTGGGCCATTTTTGAGCAAGCTCCTGGTTCTTTAACTATTTTTGCCCGTGATTATACACAACGTGTTTTGGAGGGTAGTTCTGGCTTTACCTTTAAAATAGTAAACTCTTTGATGACAATTGTTCCTCTTGGAATTATCACCTGGGTTTTATTACAATTATTCAAAAAAACCTTTAAAAAATATGCACTTTCAAACATCATTTTATCCTTCAGTTTTGTCATCATATGGGCCATTGCTATCTGGATGCTAAGTGAAGAGTTTAAAAAAGATGTTGCCGAAGTTCCAGCTTCATGGTTTGGCGTTTTAAATTCATTGTTTATTATTACCCTTGCTCCTTTATTTTCAAGATGGTGGGAGAGTAAATACAATCCTAATGCCAACATGAAATATGCCATTGGGATGATCTTATTGGGCTTGGGTATGGCTTGGGTAGCCATTGGCTCCGCCTCTATTCCGGCGGGTGCAAAAACAGCTTCAGTAAGTATGATTTGGCTTATTCTAGTTTATTTATTCCATACCATGGGAGAACTATGTGTTTCTCCGGTAGCCTTATCTTATGTGAGTAAGTTGGTGCCTGGGAGAATGATTGCCATGATGTTTGGTATTTGGTATTTAGCCGTTGCGATTGGAATGAAAATGGCCGGTATTTTTGGTGAAACGTCTGAAGCAATTGCCCAAGAAAAAGGATTAAGTCATTTCTTTTGGTTACTTACGGGTATTGCCATTGGTTTGGGTGTGCTATCCGCAGTACTTTATCCAGTGATCAAAAAATTAATGCACGGTGTACGATAAGTAATTAATGTTACCCAAGGAGATCTTAAAACGATGGAAATACAATAAATTGGTATTTTTGGCATTCTTATTGTTCCCAGTAGGGTTAAAATGGTTTTAAAATGAAGAATTGGATTTTTATCGGTATGCTATTTATCTTTTTGGGTATCAAAGCTCAAGAAAATAAAATCAATTGGATGTCTTTACCAGAAGCCATTGAGGCGCAAAAAACAAATCCGAAAAAAATAATGATGGACGTTTATACAACGTGGTGTGGTCCTTGTAAAATGTTGGATAAGAATACATTTCAAAATAAAGACGTCAGTGATTTTGTAAATAAAAACTTTTATGCAGTAAAATTTAACGCTGAAGGAAATGAAAATCTGAGTTATCAAGATCAGGCTTTTAGCAATCCCGATTTTAATCCTTCGAGTACGGGGCGAAACGCGCAACATCAATTAGCACAAGCCCTTCAAATTACCGCTTATCCAACCATTTACTTCTTTGATGAGCAAGGCTTGCCCATTATGCCCATTCCGGGATATCATACACCTAAACAATTAGAATTGTATCTCAAACTTTTTTTGAATGACGATCATAAAAAGATCGAAACGAAAGAAGAATGGGAAAATTATCAGACTACCTTTCAATTTGAATTTGAAGGATAGTTTTATTTGAATCTTTTTTAGGTGTCTGCAAATGTGCAAAATTGACTTACTTTTGCACAAATCTTTGTTGTGAACTACTTATCTGTTGAAAATATATCCAAATCGTTTGGAGAACGTGTCCTTTTTGAAAACCTGTCTTTTGGTATCAATAAAGACCAGAAAATTGCTTTGGTCGCCAAAAATGGGACAGGGAAAACAACACTGTTGAATATCGTTGCTGGTTTAGATGAGCCTGATACGGGAAATGTGGTTTCCAGAAACGGTTTAAGAATTGCCTATTTATCGCAAAAAGATGCTTTGGATACGGCTTTAACCATAGAGGAAACGATATTGTCCGCAGAAAATGAAACTTTGAGAATTATTGCCCAGTACGAACATGCCCTTGAAAATCCAAATGACGCAGAAGCTTACCAAAAAGCTTTTGAATTAATGGAACTTCACCAAGCTTGGGATTATGAAACAACATACAAGCAGATTCTATTTAAACTAGGTTTATCAGACATTCATCAATTGATTAAAAACCTATCTGGAGGTCAGAAAAAACGTCTTGCCTTAGCCATTGCTTTGCTCAACCAACCTGACCTGCTTATTTTGGATGAACCTACAAACCATTTAGACCTAGAAATGATTGAATGGTTAGAAAAATACCTCCACAAAGAAAATATGACTTTGTTTATGGTAACGCACGACAGGTATTTTCTGGAACGGGTTTGTAATGATATTATCGAATTAGATAACGGGCAATTATATCGCTACAAAGGAAACTATTCTTATTTCTTACAAAAGAAAGAGGAGCGCGAAATGAACGAACAAACAACCGTAGAAAAAGCCAAAAGTTTGTTTAAAGATGAATTGGAATGGATGCGACGACAGCCAAAAGCTCGTACCACGAAATCCAAATCGAGAATTGATGACTTTTTTAAGATCAAAGAAGTAGCTTCTCAAAGAAGAAAAGACCATCGCGTACAATTGGAAATCAATATGGAACGTTTAGGTTCTAAAAACGTAGAACTTCATAAAGTTTCTAAATCGTTCGGAGACCTTGTCTTGCTTGATAAATACGATTATAACTTTTTGCGAGGGGAACGAATTGGCATCATTGGAAAAAACGGAACAGGGAAATCTACTTTTTTAAACATCATTACGGGTCAGATTCCTTTAGATTCAGGTAAAGTATCCATCGGAGAAACAGTCAAATTTGGTTATTACCGTCAAGCAGGATTAGAAGTAATTCCGGGTGAAAAAGTGATCGAAGTGATTCAAAAATTTGGTGAATATATTCCACTGACCAAAGGCCGAAAAATTAGTGCCGGACAGCTTTTAGAAAGATTTTTGTTCGACAGAAAAAAACAATACGATTTTGTAGAAAAACTGTCGGGAGGAGAAATTAAGCGACTATTTTTATGTACGGTTTTAATTCAAAATCCAAACTTTCTGATTTTAGATGAGCCCACCAATGATTTGGATATTGTTACGCTGCAGGTACTAGAAGATTTCTTGCTCGATTTCCCGGGAAATTTGTTAGTGGTCTCACATGACAGATATTTTATGGATAAAATTGTAGACCATTTATTTGTTTTTGAAGGAAATGGAAATGTACTCGATTTTCCTGGTAATTATTCCGATTATCGCGCTTATGAAGATTCAAGCCCTTCAGAAAACACCTCATCAAAACCCTCAGAAAAAACGGTAGAAAAAAAGTCTGTCTTGTCTTATTCTGATAAGAAAGAATTTGGCCGACTGGAAAATGAAATTGCAAAACTCGAGAAGCGAAAAAAAGAAATAGAAAACCTCTTTGCAGAAAATAAAGTGCCGGAAAATGAGATTGGTGAAAAGTCTGTTTTACTGCAAACGGTTATGGAAGAACTAGCGCAAAAAGAGAATCGTTGGCTGGAAATATCTATGAAACTGGAAGATTAATTTTCTACAAACAAAACCTGATCTTCCTCTAATATGGGTTGATGAGTTAATCGTAAATATACCTGAGCTACTGCCAAAGTGTCTCGTTCACAATATTTTACGATTCGAAGTAAGTCTTGATCTTCGTAATACACCTTCGCCACCTGACTTCCATCGATATCTTCTTTTGGGGACGGGATTCCCAAAATATTTGTGAGTAGATTGAGGGAAGTGTAATGTTTAAAATCTCCGAATTTCCACATTTCCATGGTGTCGAGATGCGCCACCTCCCAAGGTTTTTTGCCAAATAGTTGTAGTTTTTCGGGTAAAGCTATCGAGTGCACGATCATCCGCCTTGCGATAAAAGGAAAGTCGAATTCTTTGCCATTATGAGCACAAAGTACCTGTTCGGGTTTCGAAAAAAACTTGTCGAGGAGGTTTTTAAACGCCAATAAAATTTTTCGTTCGTCATCTCCAAAAAAAGACTTGATCCTAAATGCTGGTTTTTCCGAATGGAGATCAAAAAAACCGACAGAGATACATATAATCTTTCCAAATTCTGCCCAAATACCGGCGCGTTCATAGAACTCATCTGCCGTTATTTCATCTTTTCTTTGATAAGCTGTTTTCTTTGAAAAGAGTTCTTGCTTAAGGGGATCTAATTCTGCAAAACTCTGGGTTTCAGGAACAGTTTCAATGTCCAAAAACAAAATATTTTTTATGTTCATGAGGGCTATTTTAATTTTTATGAAAATAATCCTCAAAAGTAAACATAAAAAAGGCTACCCAATTCTCGACAAAAAATCGGATAGCCAGAAAAGAAATAAAAATTATCTTTTAGAATTTATAAGCATAGCCGAGAGAGATACCTCTACCTGGGCTCAATCTTGAAAAGATCTGATCCTGTGCTTTGAAGGATTGATATTTACTTTCCAAATCATCATCGAGGATATTTTTTATACCGAAATTGATGCTGGAATTTAATTCTTTCCCAAAAGATTTTGTGAGGTTAAAATTTAAGCTATGAAATGGCATAGTATACACATCTGGTACGTCTCCCGTTCCAACAACCTCTAGTGTTTCTCCTTGCATATTATAAAATAAACCCGCTTGCCAACCTCCTTCGTCATTACCATAACTAAATCCAAAATTTACCAAATAGGGCGATTGTCCCTGCAATTCTCTTGTCTTTTCAAGTCTCTCACCATCTCTTAAACTCAATCTTCTGGCTTCTAATTCTTCTTCACTCATTTCCAATTCAGATTTAATGAGAGATAAATTCATGCTAAAATTCAAATCCTCCCAAGCTTCGCCAAAAAAGCCAAAATCCTTTCTCACTTCAAACTCTGCACCATAAACAATCGCATTTCCAAGGTTTTTGGGTTGTAATTGATCTGTCGCAGACAAGAAATAGGTCAACTCAATAGGATCTGTGAAGTTTTTAAAGAATCCACTTACAGCAAACATCTGAGTATTCGTTCCAAACCTTTCATAACGTAAATCCATATTGTCTACATAAGTAGGTTGAAGATCTATATTCCCGTTAAACGTCAAACTTGAAAGCGGGTCAAAAATTTGAACAATAGAGGCTTCTTTAAAAGAGGGTCTTGCGGTTGTTCTCGCATAAGACATTCTCAAATTTGTATGATCTGTTACGCCGTAAATTAAGTTCAGCGATGGGAAAAAATCGGCCTTATCAAGTACCTTTTGATTGTCATATACCACATCTCCAAAGTTATTTTGCCCGGTATAATAGTGATCGAATTTCTCAAATCTTACTCCTAAAATCGATTTCAATTTTTCTGTGATCTGAAACTCTTCGGAAACAAAAACTGCAGCAACCGTTTGGGTAGCATCATAAGTATTTGCCGGTTCGAAGTTTCCTTCTACATAAGATCCAATACCTGATTTAACCGTCCAAATATTCTCAGGTTCTAACAAAGCATCTGCATTTCCCCTAAATTCTTGTCCAGCCCCACCTTGTAGTCTTATTCTGTAATTATCGATGCTAAAATCTCTGTTTTTGAAAGTATATGCACCTCCAAAAATAAGTTTTGCTTGCTTGTTAAATAAAGTGTGTCTTTTTTGCACATTGACATTTCCAACCGCATTGATCTCCTCTAAATTTCTCCAGATTCTAGAAGGGTTACCGGCAGAACTCGGACTTATACTATAAATATCTGTATCAGGTTCGTATCTAAATGGCGTAACCCGTACATCTTTATCATCAATTCTTGAATAGGTTGGAGATAATTTCCATTCTGTCACCCAAGATCCATCCTCGTTAGAATGTTTTCCTGTGAGCAGAGCGTTGGAAATTTGACTTTGTTTGTATTCAATATTGTCTTTAAAAACCTCGACAGCATCAGCAAAAAGAATTCTTTGTTGCAAATAACCTGCTGTAGACAAACCATTTTGAATATGCATAAAATTGAGTTTGTACTTACTTTTTGTGGTTTTTAAAGTTAATCCTGCCAAACCACTCCAAAGAATATTGTTTCTTCCCACATCTCCTATCTGCCCTGTGGCTAATTCGAGCTCATTAACAGATTTGTCAGAGGATTTTCGGTAATAACCATTTTCAAAATTTTCGTAAAAAATATACTGTTCACGGTAAGAAAAAGATGCCAAATAGCCCAATTTTTTATCTTCCCCGATATTGAACTGATTTCCGGCAGTGAAACCAAAATTCGTATCCATATAACTGTCCTTTCTTTTAGCCTTCATTTCGGGATTGAATTGTTCTGTAATAACAGTCAATAATGGATTTTTATCAGATGGTGTTGGAATATATTGCTGACGATTTATTGGTAAGGTTCTCAATCCACTATCAAAACCAAATTTATCTCCATTACTTCCTTGTGAGCTCAAAAAGTTCGAATTAAAACTCATATTAGGATTGTATTGAATCCCAAGCGAGACACTGTACTCTTCACTATTTGGTAATTCTTTGGTTATAATATTGACCATACCACCCGTAAAATCTGCAGGCAGATCTGCCGTAGACGATTTTACAACTTGAACATTCTCCAAAATATTGGTAGGAAAAATATCCATTTGAACTGTATTTCTATCAGGGTCTAATCCAGGAATATCAACTCCATTAAGGATTGATTTGGTATATCTATCTCCCAAACCCCTAACGTATACATATTTTCCACCTTGAACAGATACACCGGGAACATTTCTAACGGCAGAAGCAAGGTTACTGGCCCCTACCTTTTTAAAACTCTGCGCCGACATCCCATCGAGTAAATTTACAGAACGTCTTTGTACATCTAACATAGATGCTTCGGTATTTTCTGCTGTTTTAACAGATACAACTACCTCATCTAGTTGATTTGATAATGGCCCCAAAGAAGTATTTAGTTCTGTTACTTTGCCTGGATTTATTACAACATCCGTAACTTCAATGGTTTCATAACCAATAAATGAAAAAACGATCACATAATTTCCAGGTTCTAGCGTAAGCTCATAGGCTCCTTCAAAATCTGTAGTAGTCCCGCTGTTTGTTCCTTTTACAATTACATTGGCGAAGGGAAGTACGTCATTAAATTCTTTGTCTTGTATTACCCCGGTCAAAGTACCTTTTTGGGCTAAAATTGTTCCCGTGATCATCATTAGAAGGATCACAATTGTCGATTTCAACTTCATCTTTTTATTTCTTTTCTTATTTCTAATCTAAAAAATCAGAACCCAACACATAAAGTCTTGGATTCTGATCTTCATTTCATTTGTTTCTTAATATCCGTTTACGCTATTTGCATAGGTCCAATCAAACACAGATAAGTCTGCTCCAACTGTTTGACTTCCAGCGGTAACAGCAACTGCGCTATCTCCAAAACCAGAAACAGATACATTTTCAGCTTTATTTGCGAAAATAGTTTTCACATCACTTACACCTGTTGGCAATACGATTTCCCATGTTCCGAAAGTCAATTTTCCATTGTTGAAGTTTGTCGCTACTCCATCATTGTCTAACTCTACGTCGGATACATCTTTAAATCCGTATGCATAAACATTATTTGATGCTCCCATAGCGCGATCTCTATAATCTGCATATTCACCCTCCGGGGTAATTGTATTTCCTTGGAGTGTTATATTATTTAACGTAAAGCCGGCTTCATAAGCTCCTTCAGGACCGTCAATTTCTAGACCGTGGTCTGAAATGGCGCCAATGATCACAAATGAATTTGAAATTGTCCCTGCATAGGCCTGGTCAATATCCAAACCATCATCTCCAACAGCGTAAACTATGAGGTTTTTTGCGTTTACGGTACCACCAAAAAATTCGATACCATCATCAAAATTAGCCACTACTTCAATGTTTTCTATGAGTGTTCCGCTTCCTACAGCACCTAAAGTAAGTCCATTGATCTCATTTCCTTCTCCAATATCAGTACCCCCATGTCTTATAGAAATATATTTCATGATTCCTGAATTGTCATCATCATCATTTCCTCCATAAAGTCCGAAAGAATCACTGGCAGGAATTCCTTCAATCTGAACTTCGGTAACATCACCTTTAAAAGAGCCCTTTGCTTTTCCTAAAACCATTAATCCGCCCCACAGACCATTATCATCAATGGTTAAATTCGTACCTGCTGTTTGACCTATTTCTATATTATCTTTGATTGAGGTCATGATTATGGGTTTTTCAGCGGTTCCTTGTGCATCAATTTTAGCCCCTCTGGCAATAATTAAGGCAGACGCTAAAGAACCTTGCCCTTCTTTCCCTTTTATAATTGTCCCTGGTTCTATGGTTAAGGTAACTCCATTGTCAACTACAACTTTACCATTCAAAATGTATACGTTGTCACTAGTCCAAGTGGTGTTTGAAGTAATCAAACCACTCACATTCTCAACTCCTGTGCAAGGTCCGCAACTGCCTCCGCAGTCGATACCAGTTTCATCTCCATTTTGAATACCATCATTACAAGTTGGTAATACAACAATTGGATCTGGTGAGTCACTTCCACAACTCGTCAAACTTAATGTCAGAATTCCTAAGACAATTAAAATAGATTTTTTCATTTTTAGATTTTGTTAATTATTACGCTGCAAAATTGAAGCGGTAGTGTTAAGTGGTTGTTAACCCTAATTTATGATTGTATCAAGGTTCTAGAGATTAGCTGCTATTAGGTTAATAAATGGTTAAGCAAGTAGAAGTGAGGTTTTTTTAATTATTTTTGATAAAAATTCCTCTAAAATGGATACTGAAAATATTAAAATTTTATTAGTAGATGATGAACCGGATATTCTAGAATTAGTTGGTTATCATCTTAAAAAGGAAGGTTTTCAAGTAAAAACAGCTCAGAATGGATTTGAGGCCTTAGATGTTGCCGATGATTTTATGCCTCATCTTATATTATTAGACATTATGATGCCTGAAATGGATGGGATGGAAACCTGTGAAAGAATTCGTAATTCAGAAAAATTAAAAAATGTACTCATTGTATTTTTTACCGCAAGGGGTGAAGATTATTCGCAAGTAGCGGGCTTTGATGCAGGGGCAGATGATTATATTACAAAACCCATTAAACCAAGAGTATTAGTAAGTAAAGTAAAGGCTTTGTTGCGCAGACTAGGGACTTCTGTTCAAAATGATGAAGACGTATTAGAGTTTAATGATTTCACCATTTTTAAAAATGAGTACTATCTTTTAAAAAATGGAGAGCAAATTGTTCTGCCAAAAAAAGAGTTTGAATTGTTAGTTTTATTGGCCAGTTCTCCCAATAAAGTTTTAAATAGAGAACATATTTTGAGAAGTGTTTGGGGGCATGATGTCGTTGTAGGTGGAAGAACTATTGACGTACATATAAGAAAACTACGAGAAAAAATCGGCGACCACTATATCGATACCATTAAAGGAGTAGGTTATAAATTCATAGACTAATTTTGAAATTCAATTCGGCTCACAAAATAGCGATCAAGGTTGCTGCCTTAACAACGCTGCTTATATCAATTTTACTTATTTCTTTTCTTTTCTCCTATCCATGGAATTATGGCTTTCTATTTATTCCTGGAGCAACTTTTTTAATTACCTATTTTACCGCTAAATTATCTTTTAGATCTTATTTAAAAAAAGAGGTCCAAAGCTTATTGGGTTCTGATATATTTAATAACGAAATAGAAATAACTGACGATTTAAATGATCTTGACTTTGAAAAAATTATAAGAAATATCAAGCAATTTGTAGATAAGAAAATGCTTGAAATTGAAAAGCTTCATTCAAGAGATGATTTTAGAAAGGAGTTTTTAGGCAATGTTTCACACGAACTCAAGACACCCATTTTTACCGCGCAGGGCTATATTCTTACGCTTCTTGGGGAATCTATGGATGATGAAGAATTAAAACAAAAGTATCTAGACCGAGCTAATAAAAGTATAGAAAGGCTTAGTTCCATAGTGAAAGACCTGGACATGATCTCTAAGTTAGAAATGGGCGGAACAAAACTAGAAGAAAGCACTTTCAATATTGTGGGATTAGTTAATGATGTGTTTGAAATTCTCGAGATCAAAGCCGCAAAACGAAAAATAACCCTTTCTTTCGATAAAATATATGAGTATCCTTTGTATGCCAAAGGAGATTTTGAAAAGATTCAGCAAGTCCTTATAAATCTTATTACCAATTCAATCAACTACGGGAAATTGGGAGGAACTACAATCGTTAGTATCAGTTCATTTGATAAGCAAAAATACATTGTCAAAGTTCAGGACAATGGGATAGGTATACACGAGAAGCACATACCTAGATTATTTGAACGATTTTATCGCGTAGATAAAAGCCGGTCCAGAGAACATGGTGGCTCAGGACTTGGTTTGGCCATCGTAAAACACACCATTGAGGCCCATGACCAGGAACTTTTCGTAGAAAGTGAATTAGGTCATGGTTCCGCCTTTTCATTCACCCTAAAAAAAGTAGTATAGCTATTTCCAATGTTAAGTTATTGTTAAGCGTTTGTTTATTTTATGTAAATATTTTTATATTTACTCCAATAAAACACAAATGATATGAGAAATAATGTATTAGTATTGGCTTTATGTTTGCTTTTTATAGGAATAGGATATGCACAAAAAGTTGAACCTAAATATGAAAAACAAGATGACTTAGTAAAAGTTTCTTATTTTTTCGATAATGGGGATTTAAAAGAGGTTGGTTATTTTAAAGAAAATAAATTACACGGTCAGTGGATTGCTTTTAATGAGGAAGGAAAAAAAGTGACTGTAGCCAATTATGAAGAAGGAAAAAAAGTGGGTACTTGGTATGTAGTAACGAATGATTCTGTAAAAGAATTGGTTTATGATGCCAATAAGTTGGTAAGTGTAAAAGATATTAATACAACTGAAATAACCTTTATATAGTCTCTGAACTAGCTATTAAAAACATCAAATGAAAGCATTTCAGCATTTTCATTTGATGTTTTTTTTATGGGAAAACCTTGGGTTTGCAATCCTTCCTTTAATTTGCAAAGAGTGAAATTTTTTTGAAATGAGAAATTCGCAATTCCCCTTTTTCTCAAATGAATCGCCAATAGGATCTGCTCAAATTGTCCTGGGGTTGGTATAAAAAAAGCTTTAGACCTGAGTGCTTCCATATCCATGATGGTGGTATAACCCGATCGGGAAATGATTAATTCACTTCTCAAAATTGCTGCTTCCAATTCTTCTTTAAGCATATAGTTCACAATTTCAATTGAATCTAAAAACTCACGTTTTTGGTCTTGCTCAAGTATTCCTCGTACAATTAACACCTTACCGTCAAACTCCTTAAACTTTTCAATCATTTTTTCTTCAAAAATAGATCGTTGTGGTTCCGGACCAGAAATAATCACAAGTATATCATAGACTTTCACAAAAGCTTTGTAATCAAATCTGCTCAACGGTTTGATATACCTTATTTGTATTTTTTTCGGTGGAGGAAAGGAAAGGCTACCTGCGAGATTATCATATCCTTCATAATCAGGCACCCAGCATTCGTCAAATTTAGAAATCAGTTTATGATGAATTTTTGAAGCCATCCTGGTAAATACGCCAAAAGGTACATTGAGTTGGTGTGTGATATAAACGGAAGGAACTTTTTTCGAGTAAACGCCAAAGCGATTGTCGGAAATAATCCCATCTAACTTCAATTCAGCTACCAATTTGTCAACACAGTTATACTCTTTTTCAGCAGCTCTCCTTATCTTTTGAGATTGACCTAGCAAGCCCAGAGCCAAAAGATTTCCATTTTTGGTGTATTTAATATGATATGAAGGCAATTCAATTGAGACAAGCGCAGGAAACTCTTTTTTGAGCAATTCTAGAGCTTGTCCATCACTGGCTAATACAGGTTCAAAACCCTGCTCTAATAATGCTCCTACAACAGGAATACACCTTGTTGCATGACCAAGCCCCCAATTTAAAGGTGCCACTAAAATTCTTTTCATGACACTAATTTTATTTTCCTACTAAAGGTCGAAACCGATATCCTTTCTAAAATACATCTGATCAAAACATATTTTATCAATGCTTTGATAGGATTTTTTTAAAGCCTCATTTTTATCCTTTCCAAAAGAAGTCAAAGCTATAACCCGACCACCGGAGGTAAGAATTTTGTCTGAACTTTTATCCGTTCCTGCATGAAAAACAATAGAATCTTTTATTTGATCCAAACCATGAATTTCTTTCCCCTTTTCATAGCTTTCCGGATAGCCTCCAGAAACCACCATTACCGTTGTAGCCGTATCCGGATTAATTTCTAATTTAACTTTATTCAATTCTCTTTTTGCGGCACTATTTAATAAATCGATAAAGTCATTTTTAATTCTAGGAATCACCACTTCCGTCTCTGGATCTCCCATCCTTACATTGTATTCGATCACTTTGGGTTCTCCTTTAACCTTGATCAAACCGATAAAAATAAAACCCACATACGGAATTCCGTCATTCTTCAATCCATCCACAGTAGGTTTGATAATTCTATCTTCGACCTTTTTTAAAAAAGTTTCATCTGCAAAAGGAACTGGTGAAATAGCGCCCATACCTCCGGTATTCAAACCTTTATCTCCTTCTCCAATTCTCTTGTAATCTTTGGCGTTAGGCAAGACAAGATAATTTTCTCCATCCGTAAAGACAAAAGAACTCATTTCGATACCGTCTAAAAATTCTTCTATGACCACTTTTGCACTGGCTTTTCCAAATTTTTGATGGGCGAGCATTTCTTTGAGTTCCTGCTTAGCCTCCTCAATATGA
Source organism: Namhaeicola litoreus (assembly GCF_042679565.1). Classification (NCBI taxonomy): domain Bacteria; kingdom Pseudomonadati; phylum Bacteroidota; class Flavobacteriia; order Flavobacteriales; family Flavobacteriaceae; genus Namhaeicola; species Namhaeicola litoreus. Next base: position 688,266 of record NZ_JBHTMY010000002.1, read on the forward strand.
TCTAAAATCAAAACTCCCTTTCCTGCTGCCAAACCATCCGCTTTTAAAACATAGGGAGGGCTTAGTGTTTCTAAAAAAGCATATCCTTTTTCTAATGTTTCAGGAGTAAAACTTTCATATTTCGCGGTTGGAATCTGATGCTTATACATAAATTCTTTCGCAAATTCTTTGCTTCCTTCCAACTGAGCGGCAAATTTTTGTGGACCAATTACAGGAATGTTTTTTAGGAGTGAATCATTTAAAAAATAATCGTGGATACCGTTAACCAATGGATCTTCGGGCCCCACAAGTACCAATTCAATTTGATTTTCAATCACTACCTCTTTGACCTTTTCAAAATCGTTAGGGTTGATCTTTAAATTTTTTCCATAAACCGAAGTGCCCGCATTTCCCGGAGCAATAAACAACTTTCCTAATTGTTTACTTTGTGCTATTTTCCAGGCAAAAGTACATTCTCTACCTCCCGAACCTAAAATTAAAATATTCATTTCTTTATTTTTTAATATGCTTTTATATCACCACGCAATGCGTTATACACGGTTTTAGCCATGATCTTTAGATCGAGTAAAAACGACCAATTCTCTATATAAAAAATATCGAATCGTACACGATTTGACATGTCTGCATTTTTTTCTATTTCTCCGCGATAACCACTTGTTTGCGCCAAACCCGTGATACCGGGTTTCACCATATGCCTCACCATAAATTTATCTACAATTTTGGCATACTTCTCTGTTTGACTTAACATATGCGGTCGTGGACCAACAATACTCATTTCTCCTTTTAAAACATTTATAAATTGTGGTAATTCATCAATACTTGTTTTTCGTAGAAATTTCCCAATTGTCGTAACCCGACAGTCACTTTTTGTAGCTGGTTCTGCTTCCGAAGTGTCATTGACAAACATAGAACGAAACTTGTAACAGATAAATTGATTACCCTTTAAGCCATGTCTTTGTTGCTTAAAAAATAAGGGGCCTTTTGATTCTAATTTGATTAAAACAAATAATAACGGTGTTAGCCAAGATAAAACAAAAACTATGATAAACATAGAAAAAAGGACGTCAAAAGATCGCTTAAATAATTGATTTACAGGATTATCAAAAGGTATTTTTCTAAGTGACAATACCGGAATACAATCGAAATATTCCACTTCCATTTTGGTGGTATAGATCTTGTCGGAATCCGGTAAAAACTTCAATACCCTTAAATTATTATCTGCAAAATGGATTAGTTTCTCAATCTGGTCCTTGCTTAGATCGTTAATGGAGCAAATAATTTCATCCACATCATTCTTTAACATATAACTGAAGGAGGATTCTATTTTTCCCAGATAATTTTTCATGGGTAATTCAGTGTCATTGAAAAATCCCATGACCTGATATCCCATTTCAGGATGTTTTCCTAGAAAATAACTAAAGTTCATGATATTCACTCCGTTTCCCATTAAGACAACCTTCCTATAATTTCCTCCTAATGCTCTATACTTTTGTAAAGCAGCAAAATAAAAGCTGCGAAACGTAGCAATCGCCAACAAAATCAACAGTAGTACTCTGAGATGAGATTCAACTAAAATCTCTTTAGAAGTAAGCGTAAAATAGGCAAAGTATGCAATGCTAAACAATAAAAATTGAAGAAAAATATGTTTGTATACGTCCAATACACGACTATGCCTTTTGAACTTGTAAAAATTTGTAAAATAGGCACTTGCTAACCAAACTGAATTAACAACCAAGTAATACTCCCCACCGAAACTATTTTCAAAAAAAAGAAAAAGTACACTATTGACAATCAATAAATTGACAAAAAGAGCAATTGGGGCGATGTATTTTGAATAACGTTTTTTCAAAACTGAGTTAGTTGCTGGTTCTTTGAAGTGGTTGTAAATAAAGCAGGCAATATAGGGTTACAAAAAAAACCATACCCCACTGTCGCCACAACACAGATTCTGTTATGCAAATTAAGGTCATTAATAGAATAAAGACAAAAAATAGGGGGCTTTTCTCGGTAAGTGCCCGTTTAAATCCCATTAGAAGCAGAAACAACATCATTACCAAGCCAAATAAGCCTAAATCGGCAGTTGTTTGGAGGTATTGGTTATGAAAATTATAGCTGAAAAAATCAGGATAAAGATCATATTCTTGATACTTCTCGGTCAATTTTTCTTGTGAGGCCAAAAAACCATAACCTTGTATGTATTTTTTATCTCTATCAAATAACTCATAAAAACATTTTGCTTGAAACAATCTTAATCCGAAACCGGTCCAATGATAAACCTGTCCGAATTTTTCTGTAGTTAAAACTTCATTGACATTTGTTTTTTCAACTTCTAAAATAACTCTTTGTTGGATCTGATCTGAAGAAAAACTCTTCCAAAGCATCACTAGAACCAAAGGAATAAATAAGATTAGAGCTTTGTATTTCTTTCTTTTGAGTTGATCCGCGATAAGAATTAAAAAAGTTGATACAACCAATACTTTTGATGAAAGTAAAATGATCATGACGAGAAGAAAAAATAGTAAAACTTTATTCTGCCAACTTTTGAACGGCGCTTGGTAGTAAAGAAAGAAAAAAGAAAACGCAATAAAAAGTGACATGTAAATTGCGCTCATCCCGAATAAAGGTTCGCTCAAATAGTGATAAAAAAAATACGATCTATCCTTTGTTTCAATAAAGTTTATATTGGCAAATAATAGACAGTAAATTGAGCATATTACCATCCCAAGAGAAAAATAGGACAATATTTTCGTTGTCCATTTGGTTGATTTCTGATCGACAAATTGAATTGAAATCGGGAGGAGTAAAAATGGCAATAACTTTCTAAATGCTTTCAACGATTCTTGCTGATCATCGGACCAAAAAAAAGATAAGCAGGCCCAAACAAAAAAGCCAATAAATGCCCAAAATACAGGAGTCATTTTAGCTTTCTCTTGGGTACCAAACCATTGAAATAATGCCAAAACAGACAAAAATAGAATGGAAAAACTGTTTAAGTTATTTTTAAGAGGAAGTGTAACTAGTACTAAAGATACAGCTACTAAAGAAATAGAAAATAAACGTTGGTGTGTTAAGATTTTTTGCACGCTGTTTCAAAAAGATTTAAATACGCCTGATGAATTTTTTCAAGACTGTATTGCTCTTTAACTTTTTGTAGATTTTTATTTACAAAATGAAGATAATTCTTTTTTTCAACAGTTAAGCTGTAATCTGCTACCTCCTCAACATTCTTAAAATAAAAGGCATCATCATTTAAAACAGCTTTATTAAAAACATTGTTATGCGCAATGACAAAAGCTTGAGAAGCCATCGCTTCTATCAAAGAAGGATTCGTCCCACCAACAGAATGACCATGAAAATAAGCCCGTGCATAAAACCTCAAATTATTCAAATCCTCTTGGTTATAATTTTGTCCAAGAAAACGAATTTGACTGTTTGCCTTAAATTTATTGATTAAATATCTCCCGAAAGAATTTCCTTCAGCATCGCCAATGACTATAAATGGTTTCTCCGAGCCACCTTTAACATAGCCGTCTAAGATCATTTCGATATTATTTTCCTTTTCCATTCTGGCAATAAGCATACTGTAGCCATAAGGTTCTACTTCATACTTTTTTAAGAAAGATGCCTCCGGTTGTTCGAAAGGAACTGCTCCGTATGCAATAAAAGCAGTGTCAATTTTGTACTTGTTGCGTAAATACTTTTTAATTTCAATTGAATCTGAGATACATATATCGCTACTCTTTACCGCTAAATACTCGGCTATTCTTAAAAATCTCCTCACAAAATAGTTGTATTTCACTCTTTGCCATTCCAAACCATCCATATTACTTAGTACAACAGCATTTTTAGGTAGTAAAAACCACCAAATTGTATTGCTTGTATACCCCAGTTGAAGCAATATATCAAAGTCAGCCTTTCTGGCATGTCTTAAACAATGGAAATCATAAATAAACTGCCCTGAGGGACCTAAAAAAGATGGTTCAGTTTTAAATACCAAGTTAACTCCTTTGTATATTTTGCTTTTATATGATTGGTGATTAGGACAATAGACCGTTACAGAATGTCCTTTTTCTACCAAATAAACTGACAAGAATTCTGCAAATTGTTCGAACCCGCCATATCTGTTTGGAATCCCTTTGGTGCCTATAATTCCTATATTCATCAATCTTTTTCCTTTTGCTGTAAGTGGAATAAAAAGCCACCCAAAAAAAACATGTAAAACTCATGTTCGTTATAAATACCTGTAGTAATAAGGGATGAAAAAATGAAGAAAAGACCGATGCCTGCAACTAAATTCTGTGTGTTTTTCTTCAAAAGGGTATCGCTTTTATTATAAGATTGCAAATATAGGAAGCTAAGTAAAATGAGATAGATTAATAAAGCAAAAATTCCAGTTTTATAAAGAACATAAATATATCCGTTATGGATATGTGGAATATACCTCATTCCCTTTTCGTTTACAGGGGCTATAAAATCGAGATCTATCAATGATCCAAACCCTTTGCCAAAAAAGTAATTGAGCGGTTTCCTATTTAATTCATCAATAGCTCTATGGGCTTCATAAGCTCGCCAGTGATCCCATAATTCTGCATGATTTTTTTCATTGATCTCTTCTGCAGGCACAAAAATCTCTGAAGGTGCAATCTTCATTTTATATAAAAAAGATTGTAGTCCGGGTTCATCACGCCTGATTTCAGCATTGAATAAATAGACGTAAAATAGTGTAATAGCAACAAGTAATACTGAAAAATAGCTAAATCCTTTTTTTGTCAATTTCGCTACACCGGTAAACGCCAAAACCAATAAAATGATCCCTACGAACATCATTCTTGAAAAATACAGTGTAAAAGAAATGCCAATGATGATCGTTGCTAGAAAAGTGAAATATTCATGCTTGAACACTTTAAAAAAAGAATTTTTAAAGGAGGAAATCAAGATTGCCAATGCAAATAATTCAAGTAAATTATCTATTCCATTTTTTCTAATGGTCTCTACATTTACATCGGAAAGGTTTAAATGAAAAAGTATTTTTAAGCTATGGTAAATGGCAAACCCCAAAGCCACAAGTATGATAGTTCTAAAAATGAATTGAATATTGTTGATTCTTTTTACCAATCCATAACCCAGTAATAGACCCAATATAGGCTTTGAAAAATAAAGTAAATCTTTTAAACGATCATAAAAATCCGCTTGGTTAAATATGGATGTAACAAGGCCAATTAAAACAATACTTACTAGCGTTAAACTAAGCTGTATTGCGGTTTTGGATAAACGACTTTTTGGGACAAAAACAAAAGGTATACCCAGTAAAAAGAGTACAAAATGAACCTCAAAACTTGTAAAAGCCGTGAGTAGGATGAGGTAAACCATCCATAACGTTTTAAAAAAAATGGATCCTTTTATCACTTTTTGTTACTTAGAAGAATTATTGAAAACTTTTCCGCACTTTCCTCCCACCTATATCGCTTCTTAATTTCCGTTCTAATCACTTCCAATTCTTTTTGAGATCTAGAATGAGTAAAGATTGAGAAGACTTTTTTAAAATCATTTTCATTCGCTACATCACAAAAATAGGGTTTAAAAAAATCGTACGCCTCCATCGCCGTATTATTTGAACATAAAACAGGAATTGCACAGCTTCCTGCTTCTAAAGGAGGAATTCCAAAACCTTCTGCCATAGATGGATAAATGAATCCCTCTGCACCTCGGTATATTTTTAACAACGCATGATCTCCTATTTCAGCTATAAAATGAACGCACTTTATTTGCTGGGTTGATAAACTTGTCATCATCTTCTCCAATTGCTTATATTTTATAGACTTGGCTCCCACAAATACCAACTGAAAACCACTTTCATCCCATTTTTGCTCGAAAAAAGTTTGTAAAACAAGGGCTTGATTTTTTCTTGGCTCAATGCGACTCACCATCAATAAATACTTTTCGAGACCAAATTCTGATTTAACTTCAGATTTAATATTGGTTGAATCATACTCCTCAAAAAATTTTGCGGAAATACCATTTGAAATTACTTTTATTTTTCGCTTATCTATTTCAAAATGTTGTTCAATTGCCCTTTTTGAATATTCCGAAACGGTAAGTAAAACATCGCATTTTATTGCACTTCTTTTAAACAACAGCCTCCTCACCCATCTGTAATTTAGTGGAAAATACTCCGGAAAATCCATAAAAAGGACGTCGTGAATTGTATTGATATAAACACAATGCTCATACTTCTTAAGCGGGATTACGTACTGAAAATGGGCAAAATCGAATTTATAGTGGGCTATGATATGAGGAATTTCATGGAGCATTCTCTTTATCCTGGAAGGGTTTTTATAGTATATATAATGTACATTTTCCAGAGAATCCAGTTCCTCAGCCTTGAACTGATTCATGCAACCAAAATAAAAATCTATTTCCGGGTTTTGTCTTACTACTGCCGCATACAGTCCTTTTAAATATGTGACCGTTCCTTGAGGCTCTTTGTTCAATAAATAAGCGTCAACGAAGACCTTTAAACCATTTCTTGACTGCATAATTAATGTTTAAACATGTTCTCGCAATTGCAAACTCAACTCCGGTAAAATACTTTTCGATATAAATTTCAAATCCTTTTAAAAGCATTATTTCTCTGGTTTTATTAAACCCCACGAAATGAACAAAACAAATAGAAGGTAAAAAAAGAATTTCTTTACCCATTAAAGTTAATCTTTTACAAAAATCAACATCTTCGACATACATAAAATACGCCTCGTCTAAACCCCCGGCTTTTTGATAATCTTCCTTTCTCGTGAGCAGGAAAGCACCCGTGATCCAATCTACTTTGAGAGAAACATTGGGGTTTTTAAAATTGCCCGTCACAAACGCTTCCCTTTTTTCTTGAAAGGAAGAAAATTTAATGAATTGCCAAGGTTTAGGGTACCTGCCAACAGAAGGAATATAGCTTTTCTCTCCATTCAACATTTTTATCCCAACAGCTCCTATGTTCAACTCATTTTCTATCAATTCGAACGCCGGTTTTAGACTATTTAGTAAAATGGTATCATGATTTAACAGCAATACATATTCACCTTTAGCTTGATTGACAGCCAAATTATTTGCTTTCGCGAAACCTAAGTTTTCCTTATTCTGTAGGATCAAAACATTGCTAAATTCCTTAGCAATTTCAATCGTATTATCAGTAGAATTATTGTCAGATATCCATATTTCGTACGGTAAAAAGGAGCAAAATTGTTCTATGGATGCAAGACAATCTTTGAGATATCGACCGCTATTAAACGTAACAATAATGATGGATAATTTGATTTTTCCCATTTAACCAAATGTATAAAAACCTAATTTCTTTTTGATGATATAGATACTTGAAAGGTTAAGTATGACTGTTGTCATCAAACTTGCCATCGCAGCACCATTTATTCCGTATTTTGGAATTAAAATGAAATTTAAAATTACATTTAAGAGTATACATAGCAATGATAAGTTGCGCATAGTGACCTGTTGATTGGTCATATTTAATATTTGATCAACATTTCCCGAAATCGCATTGATTAGCACACCCAGACTCAGTATTATTAATGCTGTTCTTCCTTCTGTAAAATCTTCACCGAACAGACCCAATAAAGTATCATTAAACAGCATAATTCCCAAAATAATTGGAATTGTGCACAGAGAGATTAGCCGAGTAGCTCCTTGAATATATTTCTTTAATTTTTCTTTTTGATTTTGCTGATAATACAAAGCTATTTGTGGTGCTATGATCACATTGAAAACAATAAGTATCAACAAGCCTAACGAAGCTATTTTGAAGGCCACATTATAAACCCCCACCTCTTGCATGGGCCTGAAATAACCAAGCATAAAAACGTCTGTCCAGTTGAGCAAAAAAAGCACTGCATTGCTCATCATCATGGGCAAAGACAATTTCAACAGCTTTTTAATAGAGAACTTATTTTTTACAACTTTACTAAAGGGCTTAATTCTTACCAACTCGATCAAAAAAATAATTGAAATAGCGAAGCCAAAGGCGTAGATAGTTCTTTCCTGGCCCGGAATAAAATTTGCAATCCCAAAATAAATAAGAATAAAAAATATTGGAGGCAGCAAAAATAAAAATAAGTTGTACTGATTAAAGAAGGAGCGCCCCCTAAAATATCCTAAAAAAATTTCATGGAACATCATTGGTATAACAAAACACGAAGCTATTTGCAGGTACAATTCAAGTTCTGAATCTTTAAAAAAAGATGATGCTAAAGCAGGCGCTAAAAAATATAAGCCCAGGGAAAGAAGTACTCCTGACAGGAAAACAATCTTTAAAATTGACTCAATAAAATCAGTTTTTGGTTTTACAACAAAATGACTTCTATCTGCGATCAGCCTGACTAATGCACTAGGGAACCCAAAAGTAAAAACAATGGTAATAAGGCTTAAAATCGTAATAACAATAGAATACCTTCCAAAAACCTCTGAGCCAAAATGATGCGTTATCAAAAGCATAACGACATAAGAAAACGCTAAGCCGATTATCTTAAAAAAAAAGGTTTTGCCTCCCTGAATAAAAAATGATCGAATTTCTTTGCCTTCAAAGAGACCTTTAAATATTTCGATTGGTTTTATAGCGATTAAGGTATTTATTTAGGGCGTTTAACAAAATAATAAATAATGCTCCTATTGAAAAAATAAGGGCAAGTCTGACTGAATACCTTTGTCTAAGATTTCTGTCAATTACACCTTCTTCGGCAAAATCTGAAACGATATTCACAACAGATGCTTTTTCTATAATATCATCATTTAGCCAGGCCATTTGTTTACTAATCTGATCCGTAAGGTCAAAAAGTGGTAAGTCTTTGTTTACCTCCTCTAACTGTTTTGAATCGATGGTTAAAGTAGCTTTTTCATCCCCTTTTTGCGCATTTAATAATGCCACTTTTTTATATAAATTTCTTAGTGAATCAATCTGTGCTAAATTGTCTTTTAAGATTAATTTACGAGACATTAATTCATCCATTCTAATCCTGCGAATATTTTCAAAATAATCTGTGGCAACCAAATGGGTTAATTCTTTAGTAATTTTGGTAAATACCGAATTCGATGTAGATCTAACTCTTATTTGATGGTATCTAAAATTGTCTTCACTTAATCTATTGATGAAATCATCATAAGTCGTGTGTTTTAAAATAATAGAATCTGAGGTTCTTAAAAAACGTTCATACTCTAACCTAAGATTTCTGCTTTTTTCAAAAACTTTCGCATGGATCGAAGTTATTGATTGAGCATCTTCTCTCGAAATTTTTAATACTTGGGCTAAAGTTTCACTATTATTTTGCTGAACAAGCTCATCCAAATAATCTACCACCTTATAAAGTTGGGCTCCACTTCCATAATTTGTTTCTAAAATCAAATCAGAAACATAGGTTTTCGCCTTTGTAAGATCAAGTCCTAACCCTAAAAGGAAACCAACTAAAGCAGAGCCTAAAATTTTAAGCCAATGTTTCCTTAGAAACAGCAGAAAAAGGATGAATGAGTGAAAAATAGCTTCTAAAACATCGCTAATCCAGCGAAAGAAATTCTTAATTCCCTTGCCAATAGAGGTAAACAGATTGCCCAAATCAACCTCATCTTCGGGACTATTTTTTTCTTTTGAATTCATATCTTACAGACAAATATAATCGAATCGTATCGATTAGAGAATTTGCTCCAATATTTTTTGAGTAATGAGATAGGTTGGTTTTACTCCCGTTGTTCCTAACCCACCAGAGGCTAAAGTACTTCCGGTTTCTAAAGGGTTGTCAGATGCATAATAGGCATAGCGCACATCTACTTTTTTACTGATGTTTCCTCTAATTCTCGAAGCAGCTTGAATAGCCTTTTGATAATGCGCCCCTTCCATTTCTAAACCAATAACTTTCCAGGATGAATTGTAAAAAAATTCTAACAGATCCTTGTTTTGCAGAGAAGTTCCTAAAACCGTGACCATTGTTCCTTTATAAACATCAATACCATATCCACTTAAATCCTCTTTTTTGAGTTTGTTTTTAAATGGATAATTGTCTGCCGTACCTTCAAAAACATGCGCTGTTGGGATCATAATATCTCCTTTGCCCCCTTCTAAAATTCCTGCTTTTCCCATGATGGACACAGAATGAACATTTAAATACTTAAGCAGTCCATTTTCAAATTGATAGGGTTTGAGCAATTCATCCAGAGTTTCATAGGCCTGCTCACCAAAAGCATAATCCATTACGATGATCACTGGTTTATTCTCTTCACTTTTGTTAGAGCTGAAATTGGTTTTACTCAAATCTACTTTGGCTGTATCAATTATTTGCACATCAATGTTGGTACCTGATGTGTCATCCACAAAAACAAGTCCATTTTTAGCCGCATATTTCCTGATCTTTTCTTGAAGTCCGCTATTTTCTGACTTGCTTAAATTTTCAAAAATGGCTCCGTTTTCCATCGCTTCAAACTCCTTTGGCAAAGCTTGAGAAACATATAATGTGTTCATCACGCTGTGCATATTCGCGCTGATGATGTGCAATTCTCTGTGCAGTAAATTGTTTTTTTTAAGTTGATCTTTGATATTCTTCGCCCAAATATCTCCGTAAATATGATGGCCTATTCGTTCTCTTAAAATCGGACTAAAATTAATGACATGCTTTTTGTCTTCCAGCAATTCTTTAAGGGCTAGATTACCCATCCAATAGACAATCTCAAAGAAACGATTAGGATTTTCTTTGGTCTGAAATTTCTTATAAAAAATTTGAATTTCACTAAAAGTACGACCCATTAAAACAGAGAGGTAAGAAAAGATGACTTCCTTTTCATTTTCTGTCAATTTTTTGTGGTCCAAAATCGCATTTTCCAATACGCGCCATTCTCTACTTAAACTTCCTTCCTCATTGAGTAAAATTCTTTTGGCAATTTTTTCTGCTTCGATATATAAAAAAGTTAGGTGAGTAAGCACGTCATAAATATCTGATCTCCCCCTTGTGATCTCAATATTCATTTGATTTTTATCAATTCTAAAGCAATTTCTTCTCCTTTTTGAAGGAACAATGGCCTTAAAATGAGAATTTGAAAGACCTTCTTCTGCAGTTAACTGAATAAATTGGCATTCAGCAATTCCTTCTGGAAGCCTTTCAATGACATACAGCAAACCATTTAATTCAGATTTTTCTTCGGCAATAGAACCATAAATTTCAGGTCTTAAGGTAAGCAGGGCTTCCCTTAATGTCTTTCCCGAAACTCCCATCGGTTTGTAAAATCCGCGATTAAACAAATGGCGCATGGTAATATACATCCGCTCGATGGCATTGGATGATTCTTGGGATTTGGTACGTTTAATGTCGTTCATTAGGGTTTTAGTATTTTTTTATAACGGTCTAAATCTTTTAATAAGCTTACTGCCTCCTGTACATAAGGGCTTTTGTACAAATGATTCTGATATGTTCCCTTTTCGAAATAATAGCGCTTAATAATTTCATCTGATAACTCTTGCATGATGAGAATCTTGTTTATTTCAAGTTCCTGTAATTTTTTCTTTTGAATTTTTTGATTTAGACTTTTAATCTCAGGACTTATAAAATCTTTATAATCCTCCTTTTCAGAGGCTACTATTCCTGCGTCAAAAATCTTTTCAGACTGTATTTTAAATTTTGACGAATTTTCTGATACAAATTTGATAAAGTCCTCATAATCTGATGAAGTTAATTTAAAATCTTCAGGATTTGCAATACTTGGATGGCTGTAATAATAATTATTTACATAAGAAAATATGAGGTCAGACTCTAAAAGTGCTTCCGTAGAAAGTGTTTCTTTTTGCTTGCTCAATTTAATATCTGGTTCAATTCCTCCACCATCATATACAGTGCGTCCATTTTTGGTTTTAAAAGAATTTCTCTTTTCTTCTGAGAATTTTGGAACATCTCTTCCAGAACGATGGGTATAATCTAATTCTTGAATATTTCTTCCACTTGGCGTGTAATATTTTGATATGGTGATCTTTAACTTTGTGCCATAAGACAAATCTATATATCTCTGAACCAGTCCTTTCCCAAAAGAACGATCACCCATTACCACCGCCCTATCAAGGTCTTGTAAAGAACCCGCCACAATTTCAGAAGCTGAAGCAGAATTCCTGTCGATGAGCACTACAATTGGAATCTCAGTATCTATGGGCTCATTTTTTGTTCGGTAGGTTTCACTCAATTTTGTCAGTTTCCCTTTTGTCGTTACCACAACTTCCCCTTTTGGAATAAAAAAATTTGTGATATCAACTGCTTCATTCAACAAACCTCCTGGATTATCTCTTAAATCCAGTACAAGCCTGTCCATTCCGGCATCTTTTAAATCTTCAAAGGCATTTTTAATGGCTTTTGATCCTTTTGAGTTAAATCGACTAAAGGCGATATATCCAATTTTATCATCTATCATCTGATAATGTGGAACGGGATCTGCTTCAATTTTTGTTCGTTCAACATTAAATTCTAATTTATTGTTCTGTCTTAAAATTTGAAGGTCAATCGCAGATCCCTCTGCGCCTTGCATGAGGGAGGAGATTTCTTGAATATTACCCTCTTTAACTTCTAAACCATTCACTTGAATAATTTCATCTCCAACTTTTATCCCGGCCTTCTCCGCAGGAAGATCTTTAAAAAGTTCATAGATAAAGAATTTATTATCGATGAATTTTGTGCTAGCACCAATACCACTAAAATCTCCTGTAGCGTTAATCTTGGCATCCTCAACTCCCTGCTCATCATAAAACTTTGTGTATGGATCGAGTTCATCTAGCATGTTATCAATAGCCGTTTCAGTTAATTCTGCCGGATTGATCTCATCAATATAATTCATATTTAACTCTTTGAACAAAGTTGAGTAAATCTCTAATTGTTTGGCAATCTCAAAATAATCTGTTCTAAAAGCAAAAAAGGTAAAAACCGTTGCCAATAACCCAAATATGACGAGACCTTTCTTTATATAAATTTTCATGTTTTTCGAAATTTTTGATGATAAAATTATTTTTTAAGCGGAAGCCGAATGCTGTTTTTCTCGAAACTTTTCTATCAACTGATCTATTTTTGACTGAAGAAGTTCCATTTTTTCTTCCTTTTTACCCACATACATTAACATCATTACATACTTTTTATTATCTAAACAGCTGTAAATCTCGTGCTTATTTAACCTGAACAATTCTCTCAACATTCTCTTAATTCTGTTTCTATCAACCGCTTTTTTAAAATTTCTCTTTGAAGCAGAAACTGCCATTTTTACCAAATGGGTATCAGAAAAACTGCTCTCCATGAAGATTAACTTTAATGGAAAAACCGAAACTGATGCTCCTTCTAAAAAAAGTTTAGAAATTTCCTTTTCATTTTTTAATTTTTCCGATTTGGCAAAAGTATATCGCATCGGTACAAAATTAGACAAATAAAATTAAGTTTTTTTGCGGTTTTTTTCTGAATTATCATGCCATAACTGTACATTTGTCATTACTAAAATTTCAACAAAAATGGCACAAGATTTATTCCAGGCACCCGATTATTATTTATTAGATGATTTGTTGACGGATGAGCACAAGTTAGTGAGAGATGCTGCAAGAGAATGGGTAAAAAGAGAAGTGAGTCCAATTATTGAAGATGCTGCGCAGAAGGCTGAATTTCCCAAGCAAATTATTAATGGTTTGGCTGAAATAGGTGCTTTTGGACCTTACATTCCGGTTGAATACGGTGGTGCAGGTTTAGATCAAATCTCTTACGGATTGATCATGCAAGAAATAGAAAGAGGGGATTCTGGCGTCCGTTCTACGGCTTCAGTTCAATCTTCATTGGTCATGTATCCCATCTGGAAATATGGAACTGAAGAACAAAGGCAAAAGTATTTGCCCAAATTGGCGAGTGGCGAAATGATGGGTTGTTTTGGCCTTACAGAGCCCAATCACGGTTCTAATCCGGGTGGTATGGAGACGAAATATAAAGATATGGGCGACCATTATTTATTAAATGGTGCTAAACTTTGGATCTCAAATTCTCCTTTTGCAGACATTGCAGTGGTATGGGCTAAAAATGAGGAAGGGAGAATTCATGGATTGATTGTTGAAAGAGGAATGGAAGGATTTTCTACTCCGGAGACCCACCATAAATGGTCTTTACGAGCTTCTGCAACAGGAGAATTGATTTTTGAGAATGTAAAAGTTCCAAAAGAAAATCTTTTGCCCGGAAAATCAGGTTTAGGAGCTCCCCTAGGTTGTTTAGATTCTGCCAGATATGGTATCGCTTGGGGCGCAATAGGCGCAGCCATGGATTGTTATGATACGGCACTTAGATATGCAAAAGAAAGAGTACAATTTGGAAAACCAATTGCTGCCTTTCAATTACAACAGAAAAAGTTAGCAGAAATGATTACTGAAATCACCAAAGCGCAATTACTCACTTGGAGACTAGGTGTTTTACGTAATGAAGATAGAGCTACTTCGGCACAAATATCTATGGCCAAAAGAAACAATGTTGAAATGGCGCTGAATATTGCTCGCGAGGCTCGTCAGATTCTCGGCGCAATGGGAATTACAGGTGACTACTCGATTATGCGACACATGATGAACTTAGAATCTGTTATTACCTATGAAGGCACACATGATATCCATCTACTTATAACAGGTATGGATATTACCGGAATTGCAGCATTTAGTTAGATTATTGAAAAAAGACTAAATCAAAACTTATAAATCTAAAGACAAACAGTTATTTTGTTGATTTATAGTATTTTTGCACAAAGTGTAAAAGAACCCAGATGTCGAAATTATTTATTGGAAGAAAAGATTTTGCCGATTTTCCTGAATTTGGCTTAGAAAATATTGCCGTGAAAACGGATACCGGGGCCTATTCATCCTCCATTCATTGTCATCATATTGAATTGGTCGAAAAAGAGGGCGTAAAAGCAATTCAATTTAGATTACTGGATCCCAACCATGAGGAGTACAATGAAAAATTATTTTGTACTAAAAACTACAAAGTCAAAACCATCAAAAATTCATTTGGAGGTACAGAAGATCGATATATTATTGATACAACAATCGTTCTGTTCGGTAATATTTATCCTATTAAATTGTCCTTAAGCGAGAGAGGCGAGATGAAATACCCTGTTTTATTAGGACGTGAACTTCTAAATAAAACCTTCAATGTAGATACAGATAGAACAAATCTATCATTTAAAAATAAACAAAAAAGCAAAAAGAATAATAATGAAAATAGCAATACTATCTAGAAATCCCAAACTTTATTCTACCAAAAGGTTGGTAGAGGCCGCTGAAAAAAAAGGTCATGAAGCCGTGGTAATAGATCATTTAAAATGTAATATAGAAATTGAAAAAAGAAAGCCAAAAATATATTACATCGATCATTACTTAGAAGGTTTTGATGCCGTGATTCCTAGAATTGGTGCATCCGTAACATTTTATGGTACGGCAGTAGTTCGACAATTTGAAATGATGAAAGTCTTTACTGCTGTAGAATCTGTTGCTTTGGTGAGATCCAGAGATAAATTGCGAAGCTTACAAATCTTATCTAGAGCCAGTGTTGGAATGCCAAAAACAGTCTTTACCAATTATTCAAAAGATGTAGATCATTTGGTTGATGCAGTTGGAGGGACACCGTTAGTTTTGAAACTTTTAGAAGGGACACAAGGCTTAGGGGTTGTATTGGCAGAATCGAAAAATGCTGCAAAATCTATTATTGAAGCTTTTAACGGGTTGCAAGCCAGGGTTGTTGTTCAGGAGTTTATAGAAGAATCTGGTGGAGCAGATATCCGAGCTTTTGTAGTAGACGGAGTCGTTGTTGGCGCGATGAAACGACAGGGCAAAGAAGGAGAATTTAGATCTAATTTACACCGCGGAGGAACTGCCAGTTTGGTAGAACTTACAGATGAAGAAGAAATTACAGCCGTAAAAGCAGCTCGGGCTCTAGGTTTAGGTGTAGCAGGCGTAGATATGGTTCAGTCAAACAGAGGTCCTTTGGTTTTAGAAGTAAATTCTTCTCCCGGACTAGAGGGGATAGAAAGAGCAACAGGTAAAAATATTGCCAGAGAAATTATCAAATTTGTTGAAAGACATGTATAGATTTCTATGAAATTATTGGGTGCAGAAATCAAACTAGGAGAGAGCAAAATTATTGAACTTGAGCTCGCCAAACTACATACTAGAAATAACCTTTACGTTCCTATCATTGTTGAACGAGCCAAAGCAAAAGGTCCTGTACTTTTATTGATTGGCGGCATTCACGGCGATGAAGTAAACGGTGTGGCGATCATTAGAAAAATGATCAAATATGGTATCAATAAACCTACATCAGGTACGGTTATATGTATTCCTGTTTTTAATATTTTTGGTTATCTCAACCAAACCAGACAATTCCCTGATGGGAGAGATTTAAATCGTGTATTCCCCGGTTCTCCAAATGGCTCTTTAGCAAGTCAGTTCGCAAATCAATTTGTAAAAGAGATTGGTCCGGTTGTAGATTATGTCATCGATTTTCATACCGGAAGTGCCGACAGAGATAATGTACCTCAGGTGAGGTGTGTTCTATCAGAAGAGAAGTCTTTTGAGTTAGCTCAAGTTTTTGGTGCACCTATGATTGTACACAGTAATTACATCAATAAATCCATAAGGGAAGCGCTCTTTAAATTGGGCAAAACAACACTTCTTTTTGAAGGTGGAAAATCTAAAAATATTGATCCTAAAGTAGTAGAAAGCGGTGTGAACGGGGTACGAAATGTCATGTCATTTCTAAAAATGAGCCCTGATATCAAGCCTCTTCAAAAGAGCAAAGTCATTATAAAAAAATCACATTGGATTAGAGCCAAACATTCCGGTATGTTGCACTTAAAAGCTACAAATGGTGGGTTTGTTAAGAAAAATGAAGTTTTAGCAAATATTACAGATCCTTTTGGCGAATTTGAAAAAAGGGTAACTGCAACGAATGATGGTTATGTTATTTGTGTAAATACCTCCCCAATTGTGAATCGGGGCGATGCGCTTTTTCATTTGAGTATAGAGCATTCTATCATTACTTAGAAAAATTCTATTTCTTTTTAAAAATAGCATAAACAGGATAGTGATCGCTGTAACCTCCCACATATCTGCTGCCATTATAAGTTCTAAAAGGACCTCCCTTGCCCCTGCCATTTTTCTCAATCAAAAAATCGGGACTAAAAATATGGGCAGACACAAAAGTGCTTTGATCGCTGTTTAAAACATTTTTATTGAACATAATCTGGTCAAAGAGGTGCCATTTCCCTAGATGGATTAAACTTCCTAAACCACTTTTTTGCATGTCTAACATGGGATTGATCAAGTTATTCTGATTGACGAGCTGAATGATAGAATGATTTTTTGGGCTGTCGTTAAAATCGCCCATAACAATTACTTTTGCATCTTTTGTCTCTTCATAAACCTGATTCATAATTTCCTTGACCTTTTTAGCGCCCGAAATTCTTTTATTTTCGGTATAGCTCTTCCCATTGCTTCTCGATGGCCAATGATTGATAATGACATATATTTTTTCACCAAATAATTTTCCGCAAATCAATAAAATATCACGGGTATAATCTCTGGCCTGACCTTGTTCATAAATCAACAAAGGGTAAACATCAGAATAAATCAATTCAAAAAAATCCTTTCTGTATAAAAAGGCCACATCAACGCCGCGTTCATCTGGAGATTCGTAATGAACAAAATCATAATTAAATGGGGCTAATTCCTTCTGACTAAGTAAATCGAGTAATACTTTATCATTTTCTACCTCCGCCAAACCTATTAAAACAGGTGGCTGATTCGTTTCATTCAGTCCGATTCCAGCAATTGTTTCAGCAATTCGATGTAATTTAAATTGATACTTTTCCTTGTTCCACTCCAGTTTGCCGTCAGGAGTAAAATCTTCATCCAAAGTAAAATCAGTATGTTCAGCATCGAATAAGTTTTCAACATTGTAAAAGGCTATCGAGAAGTAATCTTGTGTATCCAACAATTCAAATTTCAAATAATTTGGCAATGTACAAATTTATGTTTCTGTGAATAGAAATGGAATGGACTTTGTAAATTTGTGCCATGATAGAAAAAAAGCAAACGGAAATAGAAAATGTTGTTTTAGTTGGAATTATTACCAAAGAACAAAATGAAGAAAAGGCTGAGGAGTATTTAGATGAGCTTGAATTTCTGACATTTACAGCAGGTGGAGAAACCAAAAAAAGGTTTATACAGAGGCTAGAATATCCAGATCCAAGAACTTTTATTGGCTCAGGAAAATTGAATGAAGTAAAAACATATATTGACGAAAACGATATCAATACTGCTATTTTTGATGATGAATTGAGTCCTGCACAATTGCGAAATATTGAGAAAGTTTTGAACATAAAGGTATTAGACAGAACCAATCTCATTCTCGATATTTTTGCCCAAAGAGCGCAAACATCTTATGCAAGAACTCAAGTAGAATTAGCGCAATGCCAATATTTGCTCCCCCGACTTACCAGAATGTGGACTCACCTCGAAAGACAAAAAGGTGGAATTGGAATGAGAGGTCCGGGTGAGACAGAAATCGAAACTGATAGACGTATTATTCGTGATAAAATTTCGCTTTTAAAAGCAAAATTGAAAACCATTGATAAGCAAATGGCTGTTCAAAGGAAGAATCGCGGAAAACTTGTTCGTGTTGCTTTGGTAGGTTATACCAATGTTGGAAAATCTACTCTGATGAATGTAATTAGTAAAAGTGATGTTTTTGCTGAAAACAAGTTATTTGCCACTTTAGACACAACAGTGAGAAAGGTGGTAATTAAAAATATTCCCTTTTTACTAACAGATACGGTTGGTTTTATCAGAAAATTACCTACACAATTGGTTGAATCATTTAAGTCTACTTTAGATGAAGTAAGAGAAGCCGATTTACTCTTGCATGTAGTAGATATTTCTCATAAGAACTTTGAAGACCACATTCATTCTGTAAATACTATTTTACAAGAAATTAAAAGTGCCGATAAACCTGTAGTGATGGTTTTTAATAAAATTGATGCTTATGATCCTGAAACAATTGAGGAGGATGATCTGATAACCGAAAAAACTAAAGCACATTTTACGCTAGAAGAATGGGAACGGACTTGGATGAAAAAAATGAATGGTCATTGTATTTTTATCTCTGCCCTAAACCAAGAAAATATGGAAGAGTTCAGAGAACTGGTATATGAAGAAGTGAAAAAAATCCACATCACCAGATTTCCTTATAACGACTTTCTTTACCAAGAATTCGATTCTGAAAACTAGTTTTTATTCTTTCTACTAGATTGTTGGATTGCGGTATTTTTTAGGCCAAGGTTTTTTGCTCTTATATCCCAAAGATTTTTTGCGAATGATTGCATGTCCTCAACACTATCAATTTCATCTATAATTTCAAACCCTAAAAGCGTTTCAATAATATCTTCTTGAGTAACGATTCCACTAACTGAACCATACTCATCAACAATTAAAGAGATATGTTCATTATTGGTTGTCAATTTTTCAAACAATTCAGGTATCGGTGTATTTCTATCATACACCAAAATGTCCCTTTTGATACTTGCTAATGGTTCCTCTCCTTTCCCTTGAATCATGGCGTTTAACATCTCATCTTTTAAAAAATACCCGGTTATATCATCTGTTGATTTATCATATACCGGAATCCGAGAATGATTTAAATGACCATATTTTTTATAAAAATCTGTAATTTTTACATGTTCTGATGCGCTTTGCAAAACTGTTCTAGGCGTCATAATTTGTTTTGCTTTTACTTGCTCAAAATTGATGAGATTTTTAATGATCGCGCTCTCTTTGGTATCAAAAACACCCTGATCTTCAGCAATATCAGTCATTGCTGCTAACTCTTCTTTGCTCATCACCACATGCTCAGATTTTCCTATCAGCCTGGTAGTTTGCTTTAATAACCACAATATTCCAGTATATTTTAAAGGAAACATTAAAACTTTAATGGCGACCGCCGAAAAACCTGCTAATTGCTGCCAAAGTGTTGCCCCAATCGTTTTAGGAATAATTTCTGATACTACCAGAATTAAAATGGTCATAATCGCAGAAACTATGCCTACAGCATTATTTCCCGAGCCAAAAGTTTTTTCCGCCTGAACTCCCACCAAAATCGCTCCAACGGTGTGCGCAACAGTATTGATTGTAAGTATCGTGATTAAAGGCTCATCTATATCCTCTTTTAGCTTCTCCAAAACAGCGGCATAACTTTTACCTTCATTCTTTTTAACCGCGACAAATGTTGGTGTAACGCTTAATAAAACCGCTTCAAGAACAGAACACAAAAAGGAGAAAAAAATAGAAACAGTGGCATAAATGATCAACAAGGTCATTTGAAAAGATTTTAGCTAAAATAAGAAATATGCCTTAATCTATTAAATTACTTGAGATTATTTCAAATTATATGTTAAACCAAATAACCAATAAGATTGTAACTTATTATCTGCATCAGGTAATTCAAGGCCTGGATTGTCAATTCTCTGGTAGTTAAATGCTTCTTGTTTGTTCTTTCTCAAACCCAGATCAAAACCTAAACCTAGGTTCTTCCATACGTTATAATTTACAGAGTTGGTCCAGGTATAATTAGAGTAATCTCCATCTTCGTAACTTAAGAAAACAGATAGGTTAGATTTAACATTTAAGGCTCCAAATTTTTTATTGTAATCAGCGACTATTTTAGCACCTAAACTAGATTGGTAATCTACTCCTGAGCTGCTAAAAACGAAGTTATAGTTTAAAGGATGAATGACCACAACTAATTCATTAAATGGCGTCCAAGTACCCCCAACACCAAGATCCAAAAACCCGGGATCGTTAAAATTATTAACCAAAGTAGACCTGTACTCGCCAAAAGCTGAAACAGCAAAACTCTTTGTAAGTTTAAATCCATACAGTGAGGAGAGATTTAATACGTCTGTAGCTACTTCATAATCTTCACTGTCGTTCGGATCATCTTTATCATCACTCTTTACCCAACTAATGTTAAGGTTCATTGCATTTTTCCAAAAATATTTGTCTTCAATTTTGTCTGCAGAAGCATTTATATTAAAACCAAAGTTTCCAACAGAGGAGTTTGGCGTTTCTTTACCATACCAGTTATTAAAACCGGAAAGACTACCTCCAACCGTACCAAAAGCATTAAAACGCCAACCTGGTAAAGCATCTATCTGGCTTTGAATGGCACTTGTTCGTTTTTTTAATACATCCAAAGAGTCTTGAGCAGCAGCTTTTTTACTTTCTAATTCTTCTTTTGTTTGTGCTGTGGCAGAAAATGCCATAAGTAAGACAATAAAAAATAGGGGGATTCTTTTCATTATAAAAAAATTAAGTTGTAGCGTTATGTAGTTTTGTTTTTCTTGTATAAAGGTACATTAGAACAAGCCTCACCATACATTAAAGATCGTACAACGGGCTTAAGTTTTTGAATAAGTAGGGTGTAGGCAGAATCCGGAATTGGTTTTTCTGAGCAACCTTTAAGAATAACGGGCTTATCTTGAACGTAATCAACCGAAAAATTACTAATAATTTCAGTAAAAAGAACTGTTTCCAATAAATTCAAATCACCAACAACTACCTTTTTAGCAAATGGTTCTAAATAAGTTGTGACGAGTAAATAAGCCCATGAAGGAATGATTGCATCGACAGAGCATTGAATGGCAACAAAAGCATGTTGATATTGATTCCAATCATGTTCAGCTAATTTTTGTCTGAAATCTTTCTCAATTAAAATCTGTTCTTCAAAAAGCCAGTCTTTTAAATCAATCTGAAATCTATTTCCTTCAGGATAAAAATCTTCTAAATCTATGGTAACCAAAGCACTATTGGCTACTCTGTTTAAAATCTCTTCCGCCATTTTAATCTTATAAAAATCCTAACTCAAGTTTGGCCTCTTCACTCATCATATCTTGGGTCCAAGGTGGATCAAAAGTAATTTCAACCTCTGCATTTCGAACCTCATCTATAGATCTTACTTTTTCTTCTACCTCTACCGGTAGTGTCTCGGCCACCGGACAATTTGGCGAAGTCAGGGTCATTAAAATTTTTACATCATGTTTTTCATTTACAAAAACATCATAAATCAAACCCAATTCATAAATATCTACTGGAATTTCAGGATCAAAAATCGACTTTAATTTCTCCACAATTTTTTCACCCAATACATCTGTGTTTACTCCGCTCATTTTTTTCGTTTAAAATGATTCTAAATAAGTGCAAATATACAATATTTAGGATAATTTGGTTTGATAGGCCAAGGCGTACAATTTAAATTGTTTGATCATAGAAACAAGTCCGTTGGCACGTGTTGGAGAAAGATGTTCTTTGAGACCGATTTGATCGATAAAGAATAAATCATTGTTTAAAATATCCTGAGGTGTTTGATCGGAATAAACCCTTAATAAAAGCGCAACAATTCCTTTTGTTAAAATGGCGTCACTATCTGCAAAAAAATGAAGTTTATCTCCTTGCATTTCTGAATGGACCCAAACTTTTGACTGGCAACCTTTGATGAGGTTTTCATTTCCTTTGAGCGATTCTTCCATTTCTGGTAAAGATTTGCCCAATTCTATCATATAATCATATCTTTCCATCCAATCTTCAAAAGATTCAAACTCATCAATAATCTCTTCTTGTATTTCTTTAATCGTCATATACTTTTATAATTAACCTAATTTTGTACTCTTTTGGTTTTCATTAACACACTTAGAAAAGCTTTTACTCAAGGCTATGAGCTATTTCTTATTAATAAGTATTACTTTTGCAAAAGTAATCAATTAGCGTTTAATGAGTAAGCTTTTAATCGTAGGAACAGTTGCTTTTGATGCAATCGAAACCCCATTTGGGAAGACAGAAAAAATAATTGGTGGGGCTGCGACCTATTTGTCTTTAGCAGCTTCGCAATTTAAAGTAGATTCGTGTATAGTGTCTGTTATCGGAAATGATTTTCCAAAAGAATATCTCGAATTTTTGGAAGATCGAAACATTGACACCTCTGGAATTGAAATTGTACCTGAAGGAAAAACTTTTTTTTGGAGTGGAAAATACCACAACGATCTCAATACACGTGATACCCTAGCTACTGAGTTAAATGTATTGGCCAACTTTCAGCCTAAAGTTCCTGAAAAATTTAAGGAACCCGACTTTTTAATGTTGGGGAATTTACATCCTTCGGTTCAGATGGCAGTTATTCAGCAAATTCCAAAAAGACCAAAGTTGGTCGTATTAGATACCATGAATTACTGGATGGATAATGCTTGGGATGAATTGATGGAAGTATTAAAGAAAGTAGATGTGATCACAATTAATGATGAAGAAGCCAGGCAATTAAGTGGTGAATATTCTCTTGTGAAAGCTGCTCAAAAGATTTATTCCATGGGTCCGAAATACGTGGTTATTAAAAAAGGAGAACATGGCGCGCTTCTTTTTTATGATGGAAAAGTCTTTTTTGCTCCTGCCCTTCCCCTGGAGGAAGTTTTTGATCCTACAGGTGCTGGCGATACTTTTGCAGGAGGATTTATAGGTTATTTGGCTGGAACCCACGACATCAATTTTGAAAACATGAAAAGAGCGGTTATCTATGGTTCAAATTTGGCTTCTTTTAGTGTGGAAAAATTTGGAACGAGAAGGATGGAATATCTCACCAAAGATGAAATCAACCGTAGGTTGCAGGAATTTAAGCAACTAACCCAATTTGATATAGAGTTAAACTAAAGAATATTCTGTTTAGATATGAGTGATGCGATTAAACACGAATGCGGAATTGCAATGGTTCGGCTATTAAAGCCTCTGTCTTTTTATAGAGAAAAATACGGCACTGCGTTTTACGGAATCAATAAGATGTATTTATTGATGGAAAAACAACACAATCGAGGGCAAGATGGAGCGGGATTTGCGAGCATCAAATTCGACGTAGAGCCGGGTACGCGATTTATGAGCAGAATTAGATCCAATGATGCACAACCGATTCAAGACATTTTTACAAAAATTAACGAAAGGTTAAACGGAGTATTAGAACAAAATCCAGACAAAATAGATGACTTAGAATGGCAAATGAACAATATGCCCTATCTAGGGAATGTCTATTTGGGTCATGTAAGGTATGGAACTTTTGGTAAAAACAGTATTGAAAGCGTTCATCCTTTTTTACGACAGAACAATTGGCAGCACAAAAACCTCATTGTGGCCGGTAATTTTAACATGACCAATTCTATGCAGTTACTCAACGAGTTAATTGCCCTTGGTCAGCATCCAAAAGAAAATACTGATACCGTAACCATTATGGAAAAGATCGGACATTTTTTGGATGATGAAGTTCAACATTTATACGATCATTTCAAAGAAAAAGGAATTACAAAAAAAGAGGCTTCGCCACTAATTGCTCAACATGTAGATATTCAAAATATACTCAAAAGAGCCTCAAAAAATTGGGATGGCGGTTATGCCATGGCAGGTCTATTAGGTCATGGAGACGCTTTTGTTTTTAGAGATCCCAATGGTATAAGACCTGCATTTTATTACAAAGATGATGAAGTTGTTGTTGTAGCTTCAGAACGTCCTGTGATACAAACGGTTTTCAACGTACATATTGACAAAGTAAAAGAACTCACAAGAGGTTCTGCATTAATTTTGAAGAAAAATGGATCTTTATCCATTGATGAAATAAAAGCTCCTTTGGAAAACAAATCCTGCTCATTTGAAAGGATTTACTTTTCAAGAGGCTCTGATGCAGATATTTATCAGGAAAGAAAAAAACTCGGAAAATATATTTTTCCAAAAGTGTTAGAAACGATTAACTATGATATAGAAAACACTGTCTTTTCCTACATTCCGAATACAGCAGAAACCTCTTTTTACGGACTTTCGGAAGCTGCAGAGGATTATTTAAACCAGGAAAAATTAAAAGTAATACTGGCAGGTAAAAGAAGTATTTCTGCAGAAAAGTTAACCACTCTTTTATCTGTTAGACCTAGAATTGAAAAAATTGCCATCAAAGATGCGAAGTTGAGAACATTTATCTCTGATGGAAACAGTCGTAACGATTTGGTAGCACACGTCTATGATGTAACCTACGGCGTGATTAAACCCAATGACAATTTGGTCATTATTGATGATAGTATTGTGCGAGGAACTACTTTGAAACAAAGTATTATTAGAATTATGAATCGATTAAATCCTAAAAAATTGATCATCGTTTCTTCCGCACCACAAATAAGATATCCGGATTGTTATGGCATAGACATGGCGAATTTGGACGAATTTATTGCTTTTAAAGCCACTCTGGAGCTTTTAAAAGACACAAATCAATATGGCATAATTGATCGTGTATACGAAAAGTGTAAAGCCAATATTGAAAACCCTCATCAAGAAAATTATGTAAAAGAAGTTTACGCTCCTTTTACTCCAGACGAAATATCAAATAAGATTGCCCAATTATTAAAGACCGATGAGATCCAAACCGATGTACGAATCATATTTCAGTCTATTTCAAATCTGCATAAAGCCTGTCCAAATCATCCCGGCGATTGGTATTTTACCGGAGACTATCCCACCCCAGGTGGTATGCGCGTAGTAAATAAAGCTTTCATGAACTTCTATGAAGGCAAAAAAGAAAGAGCCTATTAAAAAGATTATTATCGATGAAAAAAATTCTTTTATTGACACTAGCTACCATTGTTTTGAATGCTTGCAAGGTGAATTCAGAAGTAGCAGGCCAGCCTCCTTTTAAATTTAACAAAAAAACTTACCAGGAATATACTGTTCCCTATGAAGGTAAAAAAGGTATTACACTTTATTTTCAAGGAGAATTGATACAACCAAATGTCTATTTTGAATCTGTTTTTTTTAGAGATAAAGAAATAAAATTAGCTCCATTGTTTAGCGGAAATAATTTTGAATTTACAGCGGATTATTCTATTGGCTACCAAGATAAAGAAGATCGACAAATGATCAATACTGCTCGCGGTGAATATGGCAACAAGCCTCCTGTAAAATCTGATAATCCATTTGATCTACAAGAAAACGAAGCAGTTATTTTGTATAACGTAAAAGGAAAACAGCGTTATTACAAAGTTAGTGATTTGCAAATGTTAGATAAAAAAGAAATTAAGTAGCTAGAAAGCGAAACAGATACCCGCATTTCCGTTATTTCCCAGTTCCGCAAAGACACCAAAGTTTTCCGAAAAGAAATACCTCGCTCCGATGAAAGCTGTAAAGCCTACGTCTCCGCGTTCTAAATAACCAATTTCAATCCCCGGATACAAATCGAAACAAGTATCGAAGTCCATCACATTTCCAAAATGAAAAGCGGTTCTTGCAAAAAGAAAGTAATCACTATCAGAGTCAAAATAGTAAGAAGCTCCAAATCCTAGTGAAAACATGTCGTGTATTCCGTAATCAAAAGTTGCTTTTATTCCTTCACCATAACTGTAAATATCATAACCAATATTTAACTTTTTATCCCCTCTCCCGTCAAATGACTGAGAAAAAACAGATGCAGATAAGGTAATAAGAACAATAAATAGAGATAATTTTTTCATAGCCCAAAAATTAACATTCATTGATATTAATTAAACGTTAAAATTGAGTTTTTCTTATGCTTTTAGAGAATTAAATTTCAAAAATTATTGCACACTAAAAATTAAATATTACTTTTGTATCGAATTTTCTTTTACAGTTTTTTTCTGAGCAAATTTTAATGTTTTATCCTTCCCCCACAAAAGCTCAAAATTTAAGAAAATTTTAATTTTACCCCCGATTTTTGGCACGAATATTGACTTATTGTTAATAATTTTACTTGCGAAAAAGTGATTAAATACATTTTCTAGTAAGGCAACAAAAAGATGAAAATTACGTTTTAGAAGTAACTTAAAACGAATTAAAAATAAGGTTTGGTTAGTTGATTTTGGTTGATTTATTTCAACCAATCGCCGCCCCGAGTTCTCGGGGCGGTTTTTTTATGGTCAAAAATCAAATTTAATGCCTTGCGCAAGGGGTAAGGCTGTACCGTAGTTAACTGTACTCGTTTGTCTTCTCATATAAACTTTCCAAGCATCTGAGCCAGATTCTCTTCCACCACCTGTTTCTTTTTCACCTCCAAAAGCTCCTCCAATTTCAGCTCCGGAAGTACCTACATTTACATTGGCAATGCCGCAATCAGAACCTGCACTTGACACAAATATTTCTGCTTCTCTTACATTCAAAGTAAAGCAACAAGAAGAAAGTCCTTGAGGCACATCATTCTGAATAGCGATGGCGTCGTAAATATCTCCAGCGTATTTGATCAAATACACGATCGGCGCAAAAGTTTCCTCTTGTACAATGCTGTAATGATTTTCGGCCTCAGCAATACAAGGCATTACGTAATTTCCAGATTCAAATCCTTTACCAGTTAATTTTTCACCACCAAATAAAATTTTGCCTCCTTCTTCTTGCACGCGTTTTACTGCGTTCAAAAAGTTGATTACAGAACCTTGATCAATCAATGGGCCAACCAAAAACTTTTCGTCTAATGGACTTCCAACCCTGTCTTTGATTTTATGATACGCATTAACTAGTTTTTCCTTTACTTCTTCGTAAATACTTTCATGTATAATTATTCTTCGGGTTGAGGTACAACGCTGGCCGGCAGTGCCAACGGTACCAAAAACAGTTGAACTTAAAGCCATCGGAATATCTGCACTTGGCGTAATAATTACGGCGTTGTTTCCTCCTAATTCTAATATGGTTTTACCCAATCTTTTACCTACTATTTCTCCTACTCTTTTGCCGACCGCAGAAGAGCCAGTAACAGACATCAAAGGAATTCTGTGGTCATTTAAGAATTGATCTCCCATGACAGAAGATTTTGCCACTATTAAATTAAATACACCTTCGGGTACATCATTCTCCTTTAGAACTTTTTGAATTAATTTTTGTGTAGCGATAGCAGACAAAGGTGTTTTAGATGAAGGTTTCCAAATGACCACATCTCCGGCTATTGCAGCTAGTGCTGTATTCCATGCCCAAACAGCCACAGGAAAATTAAACGACGTTACTATACCTACAACGCCTAGCGGTTGGTATTGTTCAAAAAGTCTGTGATCTACTCTCTCTGATTGTAAAGAAACTCCATTGATCAGCCTAGATTGTCCAACTGCAAAATCACAGATATCAATCATTTCTTGCACTTCACCTTTTCCTTCCTGAAAAATTTTCCCCATTTCATAACTAACCAATGCGCCTAGATCATCTTTGTGTTTGCGCAATTCTAATCCTATTTGCCTAATTACCTCTCCTCTTATAGGTGCCGGAACTTTTCTCCAAATAACAAAAGCTTTTTGTGCCTTTGTTATGAGTTTTTCATAATCATCCCAAGTAGCGTTTTTTACTTTACCAATTAATTCCCCATCAATTGGGGAGTAAGATGCTGTTGTATCACCTGCCGTGTCAAACCATTTTGTTCCAGATGAAACTCCTTGATTGACTTGATCAATACCTAAATTCTTTAGGACCTGTTTTATATCAATTGCCATATTATATGTTTTTATGTAAACTTAGTATTTTAAAATCTCAGCTAATTTAAGTGTAAATATTGTCATAGAACAATAATTAAGAACCAAAAAAAAGCCGGGCAAATAGCCGGCTTTTAAGTTTTTCTGTTTATGATAAATTAAAATCTATAATTAACTCCGGAGTAAACCCCAAAATAATAAGGTTGAAAATTACCAGAGCTGTTTGAGAAAGTGTTAAATTGGTACTTCACCATTGGTGTGACGTTTAAAAACCAATCTTGAGTAATTTTATAATCTATATCAAAACCTAAATTTCCACTAAAATTGAATGAGTTTAGGTTATTCGCTTCTCCTATCTTCGTTTCATTGAGGTTGGGTAAAACAAACGACACTTGATTATCAGTCAAAATATATGTACTAAAACCTCCCACCAAATTAAGACCAACTTTGCTTTCAAACAAATTGTATTTCATTTCTATAGGGATTTCTAAGTATTCAAAAGACTGATTCAATTCTCCCTCTACGTCAGTTTTACCGGCAACTGTTGAGGATTCTATATTGGGTCTTGAATTCTGAGAAGATGATAAATAAATCGCAGAATTTTTGGAATCTAGATTGTTATTTGAATATTTTGACGATGAAATTGCAAGATTAACATCCTTTGTATTATATCCCAATTCTAATCGGTTTAAACCTGACTGAATATTGATTTTTTCTGTTAATTGGTAATTTACCTTTACACCATAAGAGAAAGCCTCGTCTGTACTTATTGAGTTATTTTTTAAATTCTCACTTATAGGTGATCCTTGCTGAAGTGAGTTTAAATATACAGGAGCAACTGTTGGACCAATAGACCATTTCTTATCCGTTTCCTGCTTAATGTTGATTTTTTCATTAGATGAAATGGCTGTTTCGATACTTGTCTGAAGAAATTCTTTGTTTCCGTTTGAAGTTTTTTCAACAATTTCTTCGTCTTTCTTATTTATTTCGTTATTGACAATGGCATTACCTTTATCATCAGCAAACTTGAAATCATTCTTTTCAGATTCAACCGATATCGGAGTTTCTAAATTTACTACCTTTCCTTTCTTGATCTTTTTACCAACAACACTAGACACAGCCACTGTTTTCTCCTTCTCATTTTCACTGCCTGTATTTATTATAGTACTCGCGTTTGTGTTGTTCTCACTATTTTGAATGGCGCCCCTATTGTTTAACAAGGTCTCTTTTTTCCATGGTTTAAAATATCCTAGACCAAGTGAAAAGAGCAATAACGCCGCCACAGCAACTCCGCTTAACTTCCTGAATAACGGAGCAACCCTGGTGCGAGATCTGCCCTGCAATTGCATTTCAATATTATTCCAAACCCTATCAGGAGGAAAAACTTCCATTTCTTTGAAGTTTTCCTGAAAAAGCCTGTCTATGTTTTTATACTCTTTCATTATTAAAATAATCCAGCATTTCTTTTTTGCTGACTCAATTCTACTTTTTCTTTTAAAATCAATCTAGCGCGAGACAAATTTGATTTAGATGTTCCTTCTGCAATTCCGAGAAGCTTCGAAATTTCCTTATGAGAAAAACCATCTAAAACATATAGGTTAAAAACCATTCTATATCTTTCTGGTAATTCTTGAACTATTTTTAACAAAAAGTCCAAGGTAATTTCATCTTCTACGACCTCTACATCTACCTCATCTGGCAAATTATACTCTACTAAATTCAAAACATTCTTTTGTCGGTAACTTTGTAAAGTTGTATTGATCACAACCCTTTTCATCCAACCCTCAAAGGAACCTTTGAACTTAAATTGATCTATTTTTTCAAATATCGTAATAAAGGCATCTTGAAGGTTATCTTCTGCTTCTTGGGTATTTCTTGAATATTTCAAGCTTACTGCAAACATCTTACCCGCAAACAACTGATAGACCTCAGATTGGGCCTTTCTATCTCTTTTTTTACATTTAAGTATGAGTTTCTTTAAACCCATGTTCTACTTTATTGTTTAAGTTAACCACCGGAACAATGACTTCTTCGTAAATTGAATCGCCATCTTCATCTTCTCCTTTCCACAGTCTAAAAATATAATCTTCTGTCTGAAGTGCATGAACTCTAAAAACATAATTATAAAGCACGTCCTCAGCCGAACAACTATTTTTATCCACAAATGTTCCAACAATCGCTACGTTTCTGGCGTCTTGATCATATTCGTAAATCAAATCAGGATACAAGAAGCAATTATCTGAAACTTTGTATTGAACGGAGACTTCATATACTTTACCAAATTCAAAAGTTTCAGGGAAATCTGAACTTTCTATAGGCACTAATTGGTAATAATAATTGTCTCCATCACTGCAACAGGTGGTTAAAATTACAATAAAAAATAATACAATAAATCTTTTCATCGTTTTCGAATGATGTTGATTGTATATTTCTAGATGCTTAAATAAGTATTGGGTTGCGTTATTTGACTTACTTTTGCTAATGAAATGAGCTTAGATTACACTTCTTTTTTTAAAATTAGATCGAGTTATGAGTTTGAACACACCGCCATTGAGGTTTTCAAAATTCAAGCGGTGCAAAATCCTGTTTATCATAATTTTATAAAGCTGTTAGGTGTAAATCCTACAAAAGTCAATTCGATTGCTCAAATCCCTTTTCTACCCATATCCTTTTTCAAAACAGAAAATATTGTTAGTTCGACAAAATTACCTGAGCTTGTTTTTACCAGTAGTGGTACCACAGGAACAGAACAAAGTAAACATTTTGTCAGTGACATTCAATTATACAAAGACAGTTTTACTTGTGGTTTTAATCATTTTTATGGCTCCCCAGCTGACTTTACCTTTCTGGCTCTTTTACCTGGATACTTAGAAAGAACAGGGTCGTCTTTGATTTATATGATGAAAGACCTTATTATGCTTTCAGGCACGCCTGAGAGCGGTTTCTATCTAAATGACCATGAAAAACTCGCCCGTATAATTACCGAGCTAGAGTCAAAAAATAGAAAAACAATATTAATTGGAGTTTCCTTTGCTTTGCTCGATTTTATCGAAAATTATCATTTCAACCTTCAAAATACCATCGTTATGGAAACGGGAGGAATGAAAGGAAGAAGAAAGGAATTGGTGCGCGAAGAATTACACGGCTTACTAAAAAAGGGGTTTGGTGTAAACCAAATTCATTCAGAATACGGTATGACGGAATTACTTTCTCAAGCTTATTCAAAAGGCGAGGGTCGATTTTACTGTCCTCCGTGGATGAAAGTATCAATTAGAGATACAGAAGATCCATTGAGTTTATTGCCAAAAGGTAAATCAGGAGGCATTAATGTCATCGATCTTGCAAATCTTAACTCATGTAGTTTTATCGCCACACAAGATTTAGGTAAAACCTATGAAGATGGCTCTTTTGAAATCCTAGGAAGATTTGACAATTCTGATATTCGTGGCTGTAACTTGATGGTATTATGATACGACTCTAAGCAAAAAGTAATTGCGTTTTCCTCTCTGTAACAGCACAAATTGGTTATCTATTAAATCATTTTTCGACAATCGAAATTCTTCTTTAACCTTTTCCTTGTTCACCGAAATAGAATTTTCCTTCAAAGCCCTTCTCGCCTCACCATTTGATTTTAAAAACCCAGATTTTTCATTTAACGCATCAACAATATCAATTCCCTCTTCGATATCCAATTTGGAAATTTCAGCTTGAGGGACACCCTCAAAAACATCTAAAAAAGTCTGCTCATCTAATTTTCTCAAATCACTGGCAGTTGAATTACCAAACAAAATAGATGAAGCCATAATGGCGTTTTCAAGTGCTTGTTCTCCATGAGTCATGCGCGTAACCTCTTCTCCAACTTTTTTCTGTAGTATTCTTAAATGAGGAGCTTCTTTATGCTCTTCTATGAGTTTCTCAACAGTTGACTTGTCTAAAAAGGTAAATATCTTGATGTATTTTTCTGCGTCTTCATCACTGGCATTTACCCAATATTGATAAAATTTATACGGTGAGGTTCTACTTGCATCCAACCAAACATTACCCCCTTCAGTTTTACCGAATTTTGTTCCATCTGCCTTTGTAACTAACGGACTGGTTAAGGCAAATGCTTTGCCTTGTAATTTTCTTCTGATCAATTCTGTACCGGTTGTAATGTTTCCCCATTGATCACTACCTCCAATTTGCAACTTACAATTCTTGTGTTCATAAAGATGAAGAAAGTCATAACCCTGAACCAATTGGTAAGTAAATTCTGTAAAGCTCATTCCTTCTTTAGCATCAGGATTTAAACGATTTTTTACAGAGTCTTTGGACATCATATAATTTACGGTAATATGTTTTCCAATATCTCTGGCAAAATCCAAAAAGGATAAATTTTTCATCCAATCATAATTATTTACCAATTCTGCCCGGTTGTTTTGATTTCCGGAGAAATCAATAAACCTCTCAAGTGTTCTTTTAACACCTGTTATGTTTTTCGCTAATGTTTCTTCATCCAGTAAGTTTCGCTCGGCAGATTTTCCAGAGGGATCTCCAATCATTCCTGTTGCTCCTCCAACCAATGCAATCGGTTTATGGCCAGCTCTTTGAAAGTGCATTAACAACATAATTTGAACCAAACTTCCAATGTGCAAGGTATCTGCTGTTGGGTCGAAACCGATATAAGCAGTGGTCATTTCCTTCTGTAATTGTTCTTCTGTTCCGGGCATGATATCATGAATCAAACCTCTCCATTGCAATTCTTCAACAAAATTATTTGCCATACTTTCAAATTTTGGGCAAAGATAAAAAAGAATGCTTACTGGCTCAATAAAAACTGTTTTCAATATGTAGAAAGGAAGTTCGCGAATAAATTCTTTAAATTAAGTGTTTTGATCTGGGGAATATTTATTTTTACTTCATGATTTTAGTTACCGGCGGAACAGGTTTTGTAGGAGCGCATTTGCTCTATCATTTGACTTTACAGGAAAAGGAGATTAGGGCAATTTATCGCAATAAGTCTAGATTGAAAAATGTAAAACGGGTTTTTCAATATTATTCGAATGAAGCGGAGATGTACTACCAAAAAATCAATTGGGTTCACGCAGATATTACGGTTATTGAAGATTTAAAAAGCATTTTTGACAATGTTGATGTTGTTTATCATTGTGCAGCCCTGGTATCTTTTTCATCTCGTGATTACCAGGAAATGAGAAAGGTAAATATTGAAGGAACCCAAAACATAGTTAATGTTTCCATCGAAAAAAAGATTAAAAAATTGTGTTTTGTTAGCTCCATTGCAACCCTTGAAAATACATATCAAACGGATTATATTGATGAACAATGTTTTTGGACAACAAACAAAAACAAGAGTGATTATGCCATCACAAAACGAGCTGCAGAAATGGAAGTTTGGCGTGCAAGTCAGGAAGGGGTTAATTGTATCGTTGTAAATCCCGGTGTAATTATTGGCCCAGGTTTTTGGAAGAACGGAACTGGAAATTTATTTGAGCAAATTAAAAATGGGATGAGTTATTACTCTTCAGGGAGTTCTGGATTTGTTGACGTTAGAGATGTGTCAAAGTCAATGATTGTTTTAATGGAAAGTGATATTATTAATGAAGCTTTTGTTTTAGTGGCAGAAAACAGATCATTTAAAGACTTATTTACACAAATCAGCCAATCAATTAAAGCGAAAACACCATCTAAAGAAATTGGAAAAACCGGTTTGGAAATTGCATGGAGATTAGCTTGGTTAAAAAGTTTATTTACCCGTTCTAAACCATCATTAACAAGAAATTCTGCAAAAGCCGCTTATGGTCAAAAAAAATACACTTCGGAAAAAATTAGGCGGGTATTAAATTATTCTTTTATTCCGTTTAACGAGACAATTCAGTTTACTGGAAAATTGTTCCAAAAAGACAAAAACTAAGTAAGTTTTGTTTGTTCTTTATTCGTAATCATCTTCAAATTCTGGTACAGACTCATCCTCTCCTCTTATCGAGTCCATTTCAAATCTAACTAATTCTCGGTCTTCTTCTAACCTCTTTTTTACATTCTCGAGTATTCTGCGATATTCATCCACCTGAGATGTGTAGTATTCATTACTAATGGCAAATTGTACACTATCAATTTGGTATTTTAAACTAATAAAAGACATGTATTTTATGTTTTTATCTCCATTTTTATTTTCTGCACTCACAGCGCCATTTGCGACATACATATCATACAACAGATTTTCCATTTTTTCCGGTGGAATTAAATTTTCCGGTTTTGGAATATGTGTTTTGCCTTGGCAAGCCAAAATCAAAACAAATAAAAGAAATGTCAAAGGATTTATTTTCATCGATCAAATTTTAGTCTTTTCCCTTTTGGTTCAGGTAATACATTTTTACCGTCAAAAACTAAATGTCCATTTACAAACGTATGGGTTATCTTGTTGTGAAAAAATTTTCCTTCAAATGGAGACCAGCCACATTTATACAAAAGGCTTTCTTTAGTTACCTCTTGTTCACAGGCCAAATCAACTAAAACTAAATCGGCAAAATAACCCTCACGAATGTATCCTCTGTTGTACACTTTAAACAAAATGGCTGGGTTATGACACATTTTCTCCACAATCTTTTCTAAGCTTATTCTTCCTTCCTTGTAAAATTCCAACATCGCGGGCAGCGCATGTTGTACCAATGGTCCGCCACTCGGAGCTTTTGTATACACCTGATTTTTTTCTTTTAAAGTATGAGGAGCATGGTCTGTTGCGATTACATCAATTCGATCATCCAAAAGGGCTTTCCACAAACCTTCTCTATCTTTCTCCGTTTTTACCGCAGGATTCCATTTGATAAAAGTTCCTTTGGAGGCATAGTCTTTATCATCGAAAGTTAGGTGATGAATACAAACTTCTGCAGTGATCATCTTCTCTTCAAGCGGAATATCATTCCTGAAAAGATTTGTTTCTTTGGCGGTACTCAAATGAAACACATGCAGTCTGGCTCCGGTCCTTCTAGCCAAGGCAATGGCTTTTGAAGATGATAGATAACATGCTTCTTCACTTCTGATTATTGGGTGACGAGCAATTGGAATGTCTTCTCCGTAAGTTTCTAAATCAGCTTCAAAATTCTTTTTGATTGTATTTTCATCTTCGCAATGTACGGCGATGACCATATTTGTTGAAGAAAAAATTTTTTCTAAAACTTCCTCATCATCTACCAACATGTTTCCTGTAGAAGAACCCAAAAACAATTTGATTGCTGCAACATTTTTAGGATCTGTTTGGATTAATTCTTCCAAATTGTCATTTGTGCCTCCAAACATAAAAGAAAAATTCGCAAATGCCCTACCATCAGCCATTTCAAATTTTTCTTTCAAAAGCTTTTGAGTAACGGTTTGCGGATTTGTATTTGGCATTTCTATAAATGAAGTAATTCCTCCAGCAACGGCAGCTCTAGATTCAGAAGAAATATCGCCCTTATGAGTTAATCCGGGCTCTCTAAAGTGTACTTGATCATCAATTACTCCGGGAAGTAAATATTTTCCTTTGGCATCAATTATTGAAGTACTTTCTGGCACATCATCGATATGATCAGCAATCCTATCTATGTACTCTCCAACAATCAATACATCTTTTTGTTGGATCATTCCTTCATTAACGATTTGTGCATTTTTTATTAAAACTGTTTTCATCTTTTTTATTTTGGAAGTCCTTTTAACCTCATCGAAATAATTCCGAATATGGCTTCAGTAATAATCGTTTTACTCATTTTTGATTCTCCCTCTGTACGGTCTGTAAAAATCACTGAAACTTCTTTTAAAGTAAAACCATGTTTCCATGCTTTGTATTTCATCTCAATTTGAAAAGCATAGCCAACAAATCTAATTTTATCCAATTTAATGGTTTCCAATACACGCCTTTTGTAGCATACAAAACCAGCAGTTGTGTCGTGAATTGGGATCCCAGTAACAATTTTTACATATCGAGAAGCGAAATAGGACAGTAAAACACGTTTCATTGGCCAGTTTACCACGTTGACTCCTTTTGAATATCTCGAACCAATAGAAAGATCAGCTCCTTCAATAGCGCAAGCTTCATATAGCCTTTCTAGGTCTTCAGGATTATGAGAAAAATCAGCGTCCATTTCTATAATGTAGTCATAACCTTTTTTTAAGGCCCATTTAAACCCGTGAATATATGCCGCACCCAAACCATTCTTTTCCTTTCTGACTTGTAAACACAAACTCTTAGGAAATTCTTTTTGCAACTCTTTTACGATTCTTGCAGTTCCATCTGGAGAACTGTCGTCTACAATCAATATGTCGAATGCTTTTTTTTGTGAAAAAGTAGCACGGATGATTTTTTCAATATTCTCCTTTTCGTTGTAGGTAGGTATGATAACAAGCGTATCTTGCATACGATGATTTTAGGACACCAAAGTTAAGATTTTTTATTTCTAAATTTGTATGAATAAAACTTACCTATGAAATACCTGAAACGGCCTGAATTTCAATTTGCCCTATTGATTTTATTCTTTTTTGTAATTAATCTTTGTCAAGGTTATTTTACCAGACTGTTTGAGGATGAAGCCTATTATTTTGTTTGGTCTAAAGACTTAGCTTTTGGTTATTTTGACCACCCTCCACTTGTTGCTTTATGGGTGAAATTCAGTAGCTTTTTTTTTCAAAATGAACTTGGCGTACGTTTTTTTTCTGTTCTTAGCTTCACTGTTCTCCTTATTATGGTATGGAAACTTATTGAACACCCTAAAAAAAGTGAGTTTGTTTGGCTGTACTTTGCGTTAATCTTTTCTGTTGCATTTTTACAGGTCTTTGGATTTATTACGACACCGGATACTCCATTACTCATGTTTACCGCTCTATTCTTTTACTTTTATAAACGTTTTTTAGTAAAAGTGAATTGGTTCTCAATTATTGGCTTGGGTCTAACGATGTCAGGCATGTTATACAGTAAATATCATGGTTTACTGGTGATCATTTTTGTTGTGCTTTCAAACCTGAAATTATTGACAAATTTTAGATTCTGGACTGCTGTCCTTATCGCTTTTATTGCGTTTACACCGCATTTATTTTGGCAATACCAAAATGATTTTCCATCCATCAGATATCATTTACTCGAAAGAGCTAAAAAGCCTTATAGTTTAGATAAAACTTTACTTCATTTTGTAAATCAGATCGCCATAGTCGGACTAACTTTTCCAGTCGTATATGCTGCTTTTTTCAAACAAAAAGCGAGAAACAAATTCGAAAGAGCTTTAAAGTTTGTTTGGTTTGGCTTCTTCTTCTTTTTTCTGTACAGCACTTTGAACACAACGCCACAAGCCCAATGGACCGTTGTTGGTTTAATTTCTTTAATCGTTATTACCTTTCCTTTTTTTGTCGAAAATGAACAATGGAGAAAATGGTTACTTATTCTAGCAGGAATAAACTTTTTGGTAATTATCATTGCGCGAATTTTATTGATGGCTCCTTCGATTTCACCCATTGAGCTAGAACCTCAATGGTCTGAAAATTGGGTGGAAGAAGTAAAAGAGAAAACACAAGGAAAACCCTTGGTTTTTGTCAATTCATATCGTGGAGCTTCCATTTACAATTTTTACACAGGCATAAAAACCCATTCATATAGCATTTTAAAAGGAAGAAAGAGCCAGTATGATTTAAGCCATTTTGAGGATCATATGCAGCATGAAAATGTTTTTGCAGTTGGCACTTTGATTGAAGGTACTCCGGCGGCAAAAAGAAATAGCTCAAGCGACAAATGGATCAATATCATACCCATTGAGAATTATCAGACCTATCAGAAACTTCAATGTATCATCGAGATTCCTTCATTTGAATTGAAGGAAAATGAACGTTTTGAGTTTTCGTTAGTTGTAAAGAGCATTTACCCTGAAAGTGTTGACTGGAGTAATACAGTATTTTTTGGTGTTTTTCAGGGAGAAAAAAACAAAATACTTGCAAAAATTCCATTAATTATTGAATCTTTGCCTGTATTAAAACAGGCTGATACTTTTCTTTTATCTGCAAGTTTCATTGTTCCAACAATTGTAGAAAAAGAAGATGTTACATTTAGGGTAGGCCTTGGTTTTTATGATTTACCTGAAGGTTTCCAAGGAAATAAAATTCCAGTTGAGTTTATAAGTAAATGATAGGTGTAGAAGAAAGAATGGTTTTTTCCCCAGATTGGATTACGATCTTTTTCTTGATCGTGATTGTGCTTTTAGCTGCCATCAAATATCATTTTAATGATAGACTTTCAGCTATGATGTCATTAATTTATTCTGAAAAGTATTTTACAGAGTATGCTAAAACGAAACCCGTTCTATTTAACGGTTATAATATTCTTTTTTTTATCGTCTTCTTTATTACTTTTTCATTGCTCATTTTCTATGGGCTAAATGCATTTGTTAATAATGGATTTCAAATTGAATTATCCTATTTTTCCATAATTTTATTGGGCCTATTCTCATTTTTAGTTTTAAGAATGATCCTTGGATCTCTATTGGCTTTTATTTTTGAAGTACAGGATGAATACATATATTTTTCATTAATAAAAATCAGCAATTTATATCTAATCAGTATCTATACATTACCCATACTCTTGTTGGTTGCTTATGCCAATACAAAGTATTATAAAATCCTTATCGGTCTGGCCATAATTTTTGCTAGTGTATTGATTTTAGTACGGTATTTCAGATCGTTACAGAATGATCGAATCAACTTTACTAGTATTTTCTATTTATTTTTGTATCTTTGCGCGCTGGAAATAGCACCAATTATATTGGTATATAAATTAATTGTTAGTTAACGGAAAAGACTATGAAAATTAAAAGTATTCTCGTTTCCCAACCAGCTCCCACTAAACAGTCTCCTTATCACGATCTTTCTGAAAAACAAAAAGTAAAAATTGATTTCAGATCGTTTATACATGTAGAAGGAGAGTCAGCGAGAAGCGTTAGGGAGCAAAAAATTGATTTTTCAAAATTTACAGCCATCATTTTTACTAGTCGAAATGCCGTGGATAATTTCTTCAGATTAGCCGAAGAAATGCGCTGTAAAATCTCGGACGACTTGCGCTACTTTTGCCAGTCGGAAGCAATTGCCTACTATCTACAGAAATATGTTGTGTACAGAAAACGCAAAATATATGTAGGTAAAAATCATTTTGAAGATTTAGTGCCATTGATCAAAAAGCATAAAGATGAAAAATTTATGCTTCCTTCATCTGATAAATTAAAACCTACAATTCCACCTATTTTAGATGAACTAGGCATTGATTGGACTCAAGCTGTTTTATACAGAACAGTAATTAGTGATCTAAGTGATCTCGAAAACGTTTTCTATGATATCTTGGTTTTTTTCAGTCCAACAGGTATAGAATCACTATTTAAGAATTTTCCAAATTTTAAACAAAATGCAACCAAAATTGCAGTTTTTGGTAATTCTACCGTGAAAGCAGCAGAAGAAGCCGGATTAAAAATAGACATTGCGGCTCCAACAAAAGAAACTCCTTCGATGACCATGGCTTTGGAAAAATTTATTAAAGAAATGAATAAATAATTACTTTATAACACCTATTAAAAAAGCTCGATTTAATAAGTTAAATCGAGCTTTTTTATGTAATTCATTTCCTATTTATCCTGCAATTGCTTCTTTAATTTTTATTTCTAATTCTTCTGCCAATTCAGGATTATCGGCAATCAATGATTTTACAGCGTCCCTACCTTGACCCAACTTCGTATCTCCATAACTAAACCAAGATCCACTTTTATTGATAATACCATAATCTACACCCAGATCCAAGATTTCTCCAACCTTTGATATTCCCTGACCATACATGATATCAAATTCAGCGGTTTGGAAAGGTGGCGCTACTTTATTCTTCACTATTTTTACTTTGGTTCTGTTACCAATCACTTTATCCCCATCTTTAATTTGAGTGCTTCTTCGGATATCCACCCGAACGGATGAGTAAAACTTAAGTGCGTTTCCTCCTGTTGTTGTTTCCGGATTTCCGAACATAATGCCAATTTTTTCCCTCAATTGATTGATAAAAATAACTGTACAATGGGTTTTGCTTATACTTGCAGTTAGTTTTCTAAGGGCTTGAGACATAAGTCTGGCTTGTAAACCCATTTTAGAATCGCCCATCTCACCCTCAATCTCACTTTTGGGTGTCAACGCTGCAACCGAATCAATAATCATTATATCAATGGCTCCAGAACTGATCAAATTATCTGCAATTTCTAAAGCCTGTTCTCCGTAATCAGGTTGTGAAATAATCAAATTATCAATATCCACTCCTAAATTTTGGGCATAGTACCTGTCAAAAGCGTGTTCTGCATCGATAAAAGCGGCGATACCACCTGCTTTCTGAGCTTCGGCAATGGCATGGATGGCCAATGTTGTTTTACCTGAAGACTCTGGTCCATAAATTTCTATAATTCTCCCCTTTGGATATCCACCAATTCCCAAAGCCACATCAATTCCTAATGAACCTGATGCAATGGCAGCAACATCATTAGGAGCTACATCTCCCATTTTCATTACAGAACCTTTTCCGTATGTCTTATCCAATTTATCTAGCGTAAGTTGCAGTGCTTTTAACTTAGCTTCTTTTTCTTTATCGTTTGCCATAATTTATTTTGCATTTGATTTGGGCTAAAATACAAAAAGTATCTCGACCATTGTTTTGTTTGATTTTACAAAAATGCTAAAAATATTAGCAAAACCTTGCTCAAATCATGAGCAAAATATAAATTCTTTTTATTTCTAATTATCTTTAAATTTGAGTGAAATCTTCTCATTTTGAATATTAAATCAATCGTTTCTTCATTTATAAATAGAAAAATCAAAAAAGTTGAACCACTTTTTGGAGGCGATATTAATCGTGCTTATCGGATAACAACAATGAATGAAATTTTTGTGCTCAAGCAAAATTCTTCAAAACGATTTCCCGAAATGTTCAAAAAAGAGAAAGTTGGTTTATCGCTATTATCCTTGGCCGGGGCGAACGTTCCTAAAATTAACTGTGTTTTTGATTTTGATGACCAACAATTTATTTTAATGGAGTTTATTGAGCGGGAGAAGAATATCGAGCGTGATTTCTGGATAAATTTCGGTACTTCTCTAGCACAAATTCACTTAAAAAGTAACACACATTTTGGACTAGTATTCGATAATTTCATAGGCTCTTTACAGCAACAGAACACTTTTGAAAATAATTGGACTACTTTTTTTATTGAACATCGACTACAACCTTTAGTTTCCAATAGCTATGACTTGGGTTTATTAAAAGATTCACACCTAAGAAATTTTGACGGACTTTTAAAACAACTAGACCAACTTATCCCAAAAGAAAAACCCTCTCTTTTACACGGCGATTTATGGTCTGGAAACATACTCTGTGGACCTCAACAAACTGCTTATTTTATTGATCCTGCCGTTTATTTTGGTCATAGGGAAGTTGACATTGCGATGTCATTTTTGTTTGGTGGTTTCGACACTGATTATCTCAATTCTTATCAAGAAGTCTATCCTCTAGAACCTGATTGGAAAGCCCGAATCGAACTCCATAATCTTTATCCGAGGTTAGTTCATTTATTGTTGTTTGGAAGTAGTTATTTACAGGGAATAGAAAAGGTGATTCGAAAATTTTGAGCTAGATAAATAGGGCCTTTAATTCTGTGGCATCATGTGGATCTAACTTCTTTGCTAAAACCAAACTCAACTGCTTTCTTCTCAAAGCGCCATCATATCGCTCTTTTTCTAAGTCGGTTTCGGGTAGTATTGGGGGTACACTCACTGGTGTACCCATATCATTAACTGCGACAAAAGTGTAAATGCCTTCATTTACTTTAGATTTTTCTCCTGTCTCCCTGTCTTCAATCCAAACATCAACAAAAATCTCCATAGAACTCTTAAACGCTCTAGACACTTTTGCTTCAATAGTCAAAACACTACCTACTGGAACCGCTTTCGTAAAAGCCACATGATTCACCGAAGCAGTTACCACAATTCTTTTGCAATGTCTTCTTGCCGCAATACTAGAAGCCCTATCCATTCTCGCTAATAATTCTCCTCCAAACAGATTATCTAATGGATTTGTTTCTCCAGGTAAAACAAGATCAGTTAATATCGTTAAAGACTCTTTTGGAGTTTTAGGTTGAACAGCCATAGTATTGCTTTAGTTCCTACAAAAATAGCAAATGTGAAGTAGAAAATTTTATAATTCTTGGAACAAAATCCAAGCATCTTTTTCTTCGTTTTTCTGAATTTGTTCTAATTGAACTTCAGATTCTTCTCGCGTTTTGAAACTATCAAAAGAAACAATGGTTAATCCCCATTTATTAACACCTAAAATTTTAGCATTAAATCCTTCAGCCTTTAATTGCTCAACTCTAACATTGGCATTTTCAGGATACCTAAACGCTCCGGCAATAACATGAAAGTTCTTTTTTTGTGCTGTTATTTCAACTTTAATAGCAGGGAGTGTCTTAGAAATTTCGAACGTAGCTTTTTCAATTCTTTGCTCTAAATTATTCTGCTCTACTTCAATAACCGTAGCCATTTGATTTTCCTGATAATCTCGATATATTTTTCCTCCGAAACCGATTGCAGAAATTCCGATGATAAATGCAGCAGCATATTTTAAATAATTTGGTGCTTTTTTGCTTTCAGGAGTAAAAGTAATCGGTGCTCTTTCCTCGAGATCTTCAACTTGCTTTTTAAGTACTTCTCTTTTTACTTCCTGACAAGTAAATTCTGATAAACCGAAAGATGAAGTTAAAAAATTTACTTTCTCATTGGGTTCAAAAATAAGTTTGTCATTTACTTCTGAAATTGTACCGATACTATCTATTTCAATTTCCTGAGTTTTTAGCCTCTTTCTCCATTCCTCTATTTCAAATTTGATATAATTAACCGCACATTCATATTTAATGTTGTCTGTTGAAGCTATGTAGTTTGCCAACAAACCATCATTATCTGTTAATTGAGAGTTAAAGCTAATTTGCTTGTAAGGTGGGTAAAAAGTATTGGAAAATGCATCTATTCTTGCCGATTTTTGATTTGTTACAAAACCTCCGAAAGTCGGTACAATTACGCAATCGTAGCGGTATAATAAATCGGAAATGTAATTTGCAAGTTTCAAAGGTGCCAGGGATTCTCTTTAAGACAAAGCTAAAAAAAAAGATTTTTTGTTAACCTTTTACCTTTCTTTTTTATTAACAATATACTGTTAACTGAACCTAAGGACTTTATATGGATAATTCTGAGAAAATTTACCTCCTTGCTCTGCATAAAGCATTTGGAATTGGTGATATAACGGCAAAAAAACTTTTTCAAGCTTGTGGAAGTGCCGAAGCCATTTTTAAAGAAAAGAGGGAAAAGCTTCAAAAAATTTATGGTATTGGTAAAGCAACAATAGATGGTTTAATGAAGAGTTCATTACTTCAAAACGCAGAAAAAGAACTGATCTTTTGTGATAAAAACAACATAGAGGTTCATGGGTTTTTAGATCAAACCTACCCTGAAAAATTAAAACATTGTTCAGATGGTCCACTTCTAATTTTTACAAAAGGGAATGTCTATTTTGAAAAGCAAAGGAGCGTTAGCATCATCGGGACAAGAATGATGACCAATTACGGAAAATCTTTTTTGGAAGAATTTATGGCAGAAATTAAAATACACAATCCAATAATTATTAGCGGCTTGGCCTATGGCGTTGATATTTATGCGCATAAATTAGCTCTAGAACACAATTTGCAAACCATTGCCGTTCTAGCACATGGTTTAGACGTAATTTATCCAAAGATCCATCAAAAATACGCCGACCAAATGCAGGAATACGGAGGAATCATTTCTGATTTTTGGTCGAAAACAAATCCCGATAGAGAAAATTTTATCAAAAGAAATCGCATCGTAGCCGGAATTTCTGAAGCGACTATCGTGATTGAGTCAGCTAAAAAAGGAGGCTCTTTAATCACCGCCGACATTGCAAATTCTTATCATAGAGATGTGTTTGCAGTTCCCGGAAGAGTTACTGATACTTATAGCCAAGGCTGTAATGAACTTATCAAACAAAACAAAGCCGCTCTTTTGAGTTCTGTTTCTGATTTGGTATACTTTTTAAATTGGGACATTCAAGATAATAAGCCAAAAACTATTCAGAAGCAACTGTTCTTAGAACTTTCAGACATTGAACAAACTATTTATCAGTTTTTACTTGAAAATGGAAAGCAAACACTAGATCATATTTCACTTCATTGTGAAATTCCTATATTTAAAACAGCGCCTATTTTACTTGACCTAGAACTTAAGGGTGCGTTAAGGCCCCATCCGGGAAAAATCTTTGAGGCAATCTGATCGCCTTTACTGCTATTTATCCCTCAATTTATTTATAATTTCACGATTAAATTTGCTTTCATCTTGTAAAACATCGAAAAAATC
Source organism: Namhaeicola litoreus (assembly GCF_042679565.1). Lineage (NCBI taxonomy): Bacteria > Pseudomonadati > Bacteroidota > Flavobacteriia > Flavobacteriales > Flavobacteriaceae > Namhaeicola > Namhaeicola litoreus. Next base: position 733,254 of record NZ_JBHTMY010000002.1, read on the forward strand.
ATTGACATACTTAATCGTTGATTCAAAACTTTTATTGTCCTCAAAATCATTTTCCATTGATTGAATCAGGTCAAAAATATCATTTTTGTGAGATAAATATTTGTCTCTAACTTCTTGTATATCCGACTGTTCTCTTTTAAACCCCCTATATAACCTTTCTCGAACAGAACTCAAGTTTAGCTGTTGATCTCCAATTTGCGAAACTACAGCATATGAGGTATTGACAAAACCAGACATGTCGAAATCATAGGGAATCGGAATTACTTTTTTGTCAGCAAACATAAGTTTTTCGTTATGTTGGACAGCAGTAGAAAAATCTGTATTTCCCACTAAATATTGAAAAAACGAATTTTGGATAGATGAAATAGGGTCCATTACCAGGGGGTGAAAATTTCTTTCCAATATTTTTCCGTTGTACCTTTCGGCCATATCGTCAGGATCCTCAATTAAAATTCCTTTTAAATTGTGCTCCCTAGTTTTATTTCCTTTAATTTCATTGTAATCTATGGCAACAAGTCTCACTTTAAAATGATAATCTCCTACTATTTCATAAACTTTATAGGCCAAATACTCCTTTATGATATAATCATTTTTATTTTTTTCGAGCATACATGGTAAGACTATCTTCAAACTTCTACTTCCCTTAAATAAAGTGCCTTTCGCATCATTTTTGGTTATTTTCATCTTAACCGGAGGGAAATAACAATTCTTAAGGCGGTAATTTCCTCTTGTTCTGAGTTCAACGGGGATAGTTTTCCAAACTCCTGGTTCCTCCGAATAAGAGAGTTCTGTTTGAATAAAAGTGCTGTCTTTTGTATTTTCTTTGATATTCTTATGGGAATAGCTTAATTTTAGAGGAAGTATGTCCTGTTTTTGAAAAAGTTTTGCAACATCCTTTGTTTTAGTATCTTTAGATTCTTGGCCAAATAAGGTGAGCGTTAGAAAAACGAATAACAGGAGCAACAGAGGTTTAGACCTTTTCATGGTTTTTTTGAGTTATTTTTTAGCAATGTTACTAAATCATATGTATGAATAAATTCTTGACCATAATCAATTACAGAACTGCAATTGCCTTAACTATTGCACTTTTTATGCTGTTTTTTTCATTTACGTATAATATATCTTACAACATTGACCTTACTTTGTTGAGCATCGCCATTATTTTTCCATTGGTATTTAATATAAGGGGCTCATTTCGCCGAAGAGAAAAGGCCTTGGAACATCTGAGCCAATTTCGAGGCGCCCTTAAAACAATTAGTTATTATTTTCAAAGTGCCACAAAACTTTCTGAAATAGAAAAAACTGAAATAGCCTCTAAACTCAAACAGGTAAGTGATAGTTTTGTTTCTCATTTAGGAAATAACGACTACAACACAACAGTGGTTGATGAAAAAATAGATCAAATATCAGCATACACTATTTCCAAAGATACATTAATTTCAAGAGGATTAAAAGATAAAATCTTTCGCATGCTCAACAGTCTGCATGAAGCGATAGAAAATGTTCACGCAATTCATGTCCATAGAACTCCGGTAAGTTTAAAGGCTTATTGCGAATACTTTATCTATGCTTTCCCAATCATTTATGTGCCCGCAATTATTTATAAAGTTGGACTGGATTCTCCGAAATGGATTACTGTTTTAGTTGTACTTTTTAGTCAGTTTATACTTATCTCATTGTACAATATTCAAGACGATTTAGAATATCCTTTTGATAATATTGGACTTGATGATATTAATCTCAATCAGTTCAAGTTAGACCGCTAAATTATTTTTTGATTGTAAAATGCCTTATCGAAAACATATAAAATTTGAACTGTTCATCACATTGTTGGGCATGTTATTTATTGTTTTGGGTTTTCGCTCTACTAAGTTAAATCTATCTGAAATGTTTGATCAAAATGAGTATGATTTTACCGGGACTCAAGGTTTGTATCTCGAATTTAACGACGGACTTCAAATAAATTGGATTACCAAAAACAAGGAAGCTGGTGTTTATGAATTAACCAATGCTAAAAACCATGTCTTATCAAAAGGTGAAACTTCTGAAAATCAAATTCATAAAGTTCAAATTAACGACTTCCAAACGGAAGAATTTACACTTATGTTTGGCGGTAAAACGGAAGGATTACATAAAATCAACATAAGATCTACGCCAGATTTGGCGCCTTCCATTTTTAAAAATGTCGATTCTGTTTATGTGTTAGGAGATGTGCATGGAAGATATTCAATTCTTAGTCAATTGCTTCAAAAAGCCAAAGTAATTGATGAAAATAACAAATGGATCGCCGGTACAGCGCATTTGGTATTTCTCGGGGATCTTTTTGATCGAGGTGACGAAGTAACAAAATTATTGTGGTTTATATATGAGCTTGAAGATCAAGCAAAAATTGCAGGAGGAAAGGTGCATTTGGTTATAGGTAATCACGAAATCATGTGCATGACAGGTGATTTACGTTATGTTTCCAAAAAGGAAAATATCATTGCCTCTGTGCATGGAAAGAAATATGATGAATTATTTCATCCTAAAAAATCTGTTTTAGGACGATGGCTGGTCTCAAAACCTTCTGTCATCAAAATCAACAAAAATATTTTTGCACATGGAGGTATAATCGATCTGGGTACTCCCTCGATCGAAGATTACAACAATTATGTGTATACTCAAATGCAAGATCCTGTTTTTTTGGAATTACTGAACGATACACCTGATAGCACTAAATATGACCCTAAAAAATGGAGAGATATGCAATCCTTTTTTTACAATCAGCAGGGGCCTTATTGGTTCAGAGGTTATGTACTTAGTGATACACTTGGAAATTTACTCGATGCCATGTTAAAAAAATACAGATCTGATATTCATGTGGTTGCCCATACCACAGTACCCACGATGAGAACAGAATATGAAGGAAAACTAATCGCTACAGATCTAGATGATGCGGCCACAGAGGTTCTGCTCATGATCCAAGAAAAAAAGAACGTACAAAAGTTTAAGATCAATCTAAATGGAGAACAGATTGAAATAGAATGAAATTTTCTCTTTTAATTTGATAAAAAAGAGGTTGTTTTGTAGAAATGTCTGAATCCAAATACAAAAGTCTATCATTTCAATCCATAAACAGACTAGCCATTCCGGCAATTATTTCGGGAATAGCTGAACCTTTGCTCTCGATTACAGATACGGCAATTATTGGAAATTTATCCGTCAATGCGACAGAGAGTTTAGCTGCAGTGGGTATTGCCGGTTCTTTTATCTCAGCTATCGTGTGGATTCTGGCACAAACCCGTTCTGCGATTTCGGCCATCGTTGCAAGATATTTTGGTGCAGAGAATCTCCAATCCATAGAATTTCTGCCTTCACAAATCATCTTTATCAATATATTATTGAGCCTTATTATTTATGTTGTTACCGTTGGATTTGCTTCAGAAATATTTCACCTCTATCAGGCACAAGGACTCATCCATGAATTCTCTGTGTCTTATTATAAAATCAGGGCAATGGGAATTCCGCTTACACTTTTTGTCTTTAGTGTTTTTGGTGTCTTCAGAGGTTTGCAAAATACCTATTGGCCAATGGTCATCAGTATTGTTGGTGCCTTACTCAATGTAGGACTAGATTTTTTATTGGTCTTCGGTTTCAAAGATATCATTCCTGCTATGGGAATTGAGGGTGCGGCTTATGCCAGCCTACTTGCTCAATTAGTAATGGCAGTCATGTCTGTTTATTTGTTGCTGACAAAAACCCCGTTTAAATTTAGCTTCAATTTTAACTTTCATCCAGAAATTAAAAGAATATTGAGTTTGAGTTTTAATTTGATCATTCGCGCATTAAGCTTAAACTTTGCACTTTATTTGGCTAATGCCTATGCTACAGGATATGGAAATGCACATATTGCAGCTCAAACGATTGCATTTCAAATATGGCTGTTCTTTGCCTTTTTTATTGATGGCTATGCCAGTGTAGGGAATATCATGTCGGGTAAATTTTTGGGACAAGAAAAACCCGAAACTATAACTGTGCTAAGTAGAACCTTGGTAAAATTCACTATTTTCATCACACTTATTATTGGGGCTTTTTGTTTTATTTTTTATAAAAATATCGGTTTGATTTTCAGCAAAGAGGCTGATGTGTTAACCCTTTTTTATGAGATTTTCTGGCTGGTGATCTTGATGCAGCCCATCAATGCTATAGCCTTTGTGTTCGACGGAATTTTTAAAGGTATGGCCGAAGCTGTCACCCTTAGAAATACGCTTCTTATAGCCACATTTATAGGGTTTACCCCTACTCTATTTCTCGCTGATTATTTCGGACTGGAACTTTACGGTATTTGGATTGCCTTTTGGGTTTGGATGTTATTAAGAGGCGGTATTTTGATCGTCATTTATAATCGAAAATATCTCAATTTTTCGAAAATAATTTCATAGTCCATTAATCATTGAGATTGTTTTCCTTGTAGTTATTCCGTTCTTTGAAAAGTACATCAACCACCTCAACTTTTCGCCCAACAACATATAAATGATCAATACCTCTTGAGGTACAAAAAAGTATAAAATCGTCTATTTTCTCTTTTGGAATTTTTAATGTGTCCACAAAAAACAGATCGCCAAATTCTTTGCGGATTTCTTCGGGTGCTTTCTGTAATTTTAATCTATATTGATGTTCAATCTCTTTACCTCTCGCTTTATCTTTATCGGTAAACAGCTTACTTGCATAAAAAACTAAATTTAAAAGATTTCCGCCACTCATAACAAAATATGGACTATTAGGATCGTCAAATCGAATCATAGAAAAGTCTAGGGCCTCTCTATTTACCACATCAACTGAATCGCGAGCTTTAATCACGTCTACACTTAATCTACCAGTCAATTGATGCTGTTTAAGACTTATTTCCTCCAAATATTCCGTAGAAGAAATCAAATGTACAAGTACGTATCCCTTCTCCAAAATTTTTTCTGTGATGACTATCTGTCGATTGATTACATTGATAGCCGAGAAAAATAGCGTGTCGTTCAATGAAACCGGTATTTCAAATATTCCTAATTCATTTGAAGTAGTCCCTCTCCTTGAAGTTAAATTGATGATGTGAATATTTTCTGCGGTAGTGCTATCGACAAAAATCCTTCCAGAAAGTTCTACATATTTCCTTTCTTGGGCATATGAAATTGCAGAAAAACTCAAAAACAACAAAAGAGCAAATAACTTAAGAAACAAAAAAGTTTTAACGGAAATAAGGCTTGTATTAATAGTTTGGCTCAGCATTTATATGATCTACTAAACAATAGTAAAACAATGTTTTCAGTTATTGAAAATGTTTAAGATTCATTAACAGGTTTTAGTAGTTTTTAACTCAATCTGTCTGCTCCAATTATATAATTTAAAAACCCTTCTTTTCAAAATACATCACAATCGCTTCTTTCATTAAAACCGATTGTTCCCCGGGTTTAAGGTAGGGTAGTTCGTCTAACACCTTAAAGTGTGGCCAGCCGTCCTTATCAGAATTATCAAATTCAAAAAACTCACTTTACATGATAGTATATCTGCTTTATCCTTTTCAGCAGGCAATATACAGAATGCCCTCATACGTCCAATTGCTGGGGCGTTGAAATAATCAATTGCGCCTCTTTTTACATCGAATTTGGCACTTTTTTAGGACTTTTATTGCTTGTAAGTATTAATTACATAATGTAACAGGGACAGCTCCCGACTCAATCTCAAACTCCATTGCATTGAAGCATCTTCTGTGAAACTTATTCTTCGCTTTCTTGAAAATTAGATATCTTTACTAAAACAAACCTATCTTCTTGTGATCAAAAATTTGACCTTGACTTTTTTCCTTTTTCAATTCCTCGCTTTCTGGCATATCGGGGCACAAGAATCTCTGCCCTTAAATTTTAATGGCCCTTTGCCTAAAGTTCAGTCGCTCCGTTGCCATAAAATGCAGGAGATCCTGAAATCTGAGATCGATCAAAATAAACGATGGAAAAAATTGATCTCAAATAAAAAAATGTCCATTTCCATCGTCGATTTGCACGATCCAAATCAAGTGACCTATGCAGGATTAAACGACAATCAGATGATGTATGCTGCAAGTTTACCAAAAATTGCCGTGTTGTTAGCCGCCATGGATGCCATCAATAATCATGAAATTGTTGAAACAGATGCCATGAGAAAGGACATGAAATTGATGATCAGCAAATCAAATAACCAAGCCACTACCAGAATTATAGACCTGCTTGGATTTGAAAAAATAGAATCCTCTCTCAGAAATGCCAACCACAAATTGTATGATGAAACGACCGGAGGTGGACTTTGGGTTGGGAAACGCTATGCTTCCACGGGAAAACGCTACCCAGACCCATTAAAGGGCCTTAGTCATGGTGCAACCTCTGCCCAGGTCGCAAGTTTCTATTACCAGCTGGTCTTCGGACGTCTGATCAACCAAGAGCAATCAAAAAGGATGCTCGAAGTGTTGAAAGATCCGGCACTCACCCATAAATTTGTGAACACACTGAAGAAAATTGCGCCCGAATCAACTGTTTATCGAAAATCAGGGTCCTGGAAAACCTATCATTCCGATTCTGTTTTGGTCTGGGGAAAAGATCGAAAATATATCCTTGTCGCCCTTATAGATGATGGAGGTGGTGAGCAAATTATCAGGGATCTCGTTGTACCGCTTGAATCCGTTATTTCAAAATCAAGGAAATACTCCTGTAATTAATCCTAATATAACCATGGTCAAGCGTTTTCTCAAAAAAACCTTTAATCTCCATGAGGGTGAGCTAAAAGTATCGTTGCTCATGCAATTGTATATTTTTTTGGTCATCACAGTTTTATTGATGGTTAAGCCATCGGTCAATGCCATTTTTCTTTCTCAATTAGGGCCTGAAAATTTACCCTATGCCTATCTGCTCGTTGCGCTCATTGCTGTTTTATCTTCCATTTTCTATAACAAATTAGTCGAGCGTTACTCGATTAAAATTATGGCAATTGCTTCTATCATCATTTTTAGTTCATGTTTCTTTTTACTCTCCTTTGTCATCAAATACAAGGTTTTTGACGCCTGGATCTTGTATTTCTATTATTTGAGCTTATCTCTCTTCGCCGTACTGGTCACTTCCCAGTTTTGGATCATTGCAAACATGGTTTACGACGTGCGTGAAGCCAAACGATTATTTGGATTTATTGGTGCAGGAGCCATTGCCGGAGGTATTTTTGGGGGTTATCTAACAACATTTCTTGCAAATTTTTTTGGTGCTGGAATGGTTGTTTTTATAGCGGCGATTTTATTGGCTTGTTGTATTCCCATCATATTTATAGTCTGGGAGATCAAGATAAAAAAGATCAGTGCGTTTGACGTTGTTAAAAGAAAGTCACCAAAAAGTAAAGTGTCTAAATCCTCCTGGAAAGTTGTTTTTAGTTCAAAACATCTCACACTTTTATCTGCTATCATGGGAATCAGCGTACTCGTGGCAAAATTAGTTGATTATCAATTCAGCGACTTCTCTCATAAAGCCTATACAAATGCTGATGATTTGAGTTCATTTTTTGGATTCTGGTTTTCTACTTTTAATGTTGTCGCTCTTTTTGTTCAGCTTTTCCTGACGAATCGGTTGTTATCATTTTTAGGTGTTACAGGAAACCTTTTGATTTTACCTTTAGGTATCGCTGTGGGCTGTGTCTTGTTTCTGTTTTTTCCTGAATTATGGGTATTGGTACTGATCAAAGGTGTTGATGGCAGTTGTAAGCAATCGGTCAATAAAGCTGCATTCGAACTTTCTATTTTGCCCATAGATTTTGATATAAAAAAGCAGGCAAAACCTTTTATTGATGTAGTTATAGACAGTATTGCAACGGGATTGGCAGGATTCATGTTGCTTTTTGTCATCAAAGAGCTAAATGTTTCTCCCAAAATAATTACCCTGATTATTTTGGTTAGTCTTTTCGTCTGGGTTGTTTTGATAGTGATGCTCAGAAGCACCTATTTTGATTCATTCAGAGAAAATATCAAAGCTTCAATTGAAGCAGCAAACAAAAAAAACAGCAAGAAAAGTAAGCGAAAATTGACCAAATCTTCGATCAAGGAAATTCTTAGCGAGGGGGAAGAAAAAGAAATTATATCCTTGTTAAAACACGATGGATTTCCTTTTATAAAAGTTTTCAAATCACAAATGATCAATCTTATAGACCACCCTTCCAATAGGGTCAAAGCTGCTGCCATTAGAGAAATATCCGGGTTTAAAAATAAAATAACCACCCAAAAGATCAGAGAATTACTAGATAACTCAACAGATGATGAAGTTGTATTTGAAGCTTTGTCTTATATCTTCTCGCATGCGCCGAGCAAAGAAAACCAGTTGTTCAAATCCTATTTAGATCATGAGCAAGATTATAAAAAGAACGCAGCCCTATTATTCCTGGCTATCTCTGGAAGAAACAATCCATCCCTGTCTAAAAAATTTGAACTCGACAGAAGAATAGAGGAACAAATCACAGAATTTACCGATTTTGAGCATGAACAAAGATGGGAAGAAATCGCTGCATTATTGATTACCATTGGCTATGCCGGCAACAAAAAGTATTATCCTTTTATTGATAAATACCTCAAAAGTAAGAATTCAGACCTCCAGAATATGGCTATCAAAGCGACGGGGCTTACATTGAGCGAGCAATTTGTTCCGAAATTAATTGATTTATCGACGAACAAAACCCTGAGAAAAAATGTTGTTGAAGCCTTAAAAAACTACGGACCATCCATTACAAAAAAATTGATGGAACTAGAGGCTTCCGGAGAACTTGATGAGTTTGAAGAACAACAAATTCCTGAAATCATCGGATCATTTCACACAAAAAACGCACATCAAACACTACTGAGATTATTGCGCAGCAGGGATGCTACGGTAAGAAGTAAAGCAGCCTATTTTCTCGATTCTTTAGAAGAAAAAAATGAGAAATTTGAGATCCCGAAAAAATTGATCACTCGATTTATATTGAACGAATCTGCCTATTTCAGAAGGACGATAAGAGCCCGGATTAGCATTGAAAAAGCCATTAAAGAAAATGCAAAGGATGCCTCCAATAAAGAAAGGGAGAATTTGCTAAAGGAGATAAACAACCAATTGCACCGCAGTGTTGAAACTATATTCAACCTTTTAAGTTTGAAATTCGAAAACTCAGACATGCAGGTTGCCTTCCAGGGCATCATTAATGAAATGGAAGAGTCCCGAATCAACAGCATCGAATTTCTAGACAATTTATTGTCTTCAGACCTCAGGAGGGTGATTTTACCCCTTTTAGAATATCAGTATTTACCTGGTCAGGAGAACGACATTAAAGTAGCACCAATTGACGAGGACAAATGTCTAAATGAATTGCTCAGAACCCATGGTTCAGCCACTTCTTTAAAAGTCTTACAACTGATAAAAGAAAAAGGAGGAGACAAGTTTAAGCGAGAACTCCTCAGGCTAAAGAAAAATAATCATGGCAAAATCAATAAACTGGTCAATGAGATTCTCTCGGCTTAGGTGTCCTTTTTGTTGATAATTCCATCTATTTCTCCGGCCATGTAATAATGATCATTTGCAGAGTTTTTGTTCAGCACATTCGACATCAAACAAACAATGTATTTTATTCCATTGGGTTGCTCAACGATGATGACCGAATTCATATAATTAAAAACATTGCCCTGATAGTCACCGCAATTCGGATTTTTATCGCGATCACATTTATAGTAACTTCCAGATTTATAATAAACTGCTGCGTCGTCTAATTTTGGAGATTTGGCATATCGGATCCTTCTATCTGTCAGATAAAGGATTCTTTTCATTTCTAAACTAGAATTTTCATCAACAACATTCCCTTGTTCAAGTTGAACCAAAAACTTCATCAGTCCTTTTGGCGAAGCGTTGCTTCCTCCTTTTCGTCCAACGTGTTTTCCCGATGCGGTTGTAAACATCCCTCCCAGCCGCCATTCGTCATTGGAGATACCCATGTTATTCAAAGGTGAATTCACCACATCATGCGCAACATTTGTTAAACTGTCTTTAGAAACACTGTCAAAATACTTTTCAGCAGCATCATCTGTTAAACTCGGATAGGCTTGTCCAAACTGTCTCATTAAAATAGCCTCACGAAAAACCACGGATGCGGCGCCGTTATTACTTACTGAGACCATATGATCTAACCATTCATAAAGTGAAAAGACATCCGAGGCCTGTACTTTTCTTCGGGTCAGTTTATCGCTTTCAATATCGTACACCGGAATTGTGTGGTGGTCTCCTGTTCCCCAATATCTGGCAGAAACCCTTCTGTTTTTTAAAAGTTCTATTTTCTTCTCCCAAGAATCGGGGTAAACTTTTTTTAATTCAGTAAAAAATCCTATCAAAACGGCTAATTTACCAACTGAACCCGGCTGGTAACCTACATCTTCTTTATATGCCGCATATTTCATCTTGTCTGGGTCCGACATATCCAATGCCACAAGTGAATAATTCCCCTGTGGAATTACTGACTTGATCTTTGCGGAAAAATCAGGGTCTTCCGTCAAAATAGCGTCGAGTCCCGTTGATTGTACACTTTTTAAATTGAGTTTGATCGAAGCCAAAGAATGCATCGCACCGGGAGGAATTCGGGTCATTTTCTCTCCCTTTTCCACCGATCTCTGCAATTGTAATAAACGTGCAATTTTTGTCGAACCATAACCATCAATTGGATAAAACGCAAATGAACTCGCAATGGCCAAACAAATTCCTAATAAGATTATTGCTTTCTTCATAACTTAAATTTTTTCTGATAATGAGACTTTCTTATTCATGTCCATTTGTGGCGAAATCGAATCCAGATAACCTGAACTTTTTGCCTTTTTATTCTCTACAAAGGGTCGAATTTGAAACAACCAAAGTTTATCGTTCTCAAAGCCCATTTCCATATCATATGCTCCCTGGTAATCGGGATCTGTTCTCTCCGGAACTTTAGTTCTCACTTCATCCACAATTCGCCTAATTGACTGAATATTATTCTCGTTTAGAATTGGTTTGTCAAAAGAAGTAAACCGTTTTTCTGAACCACCTTTTTTAGATAAATAAACATAGCTCGGCTCCCTCGATGGTGATAATAACTCATTTTCCGCTTTTGTCACAAGCCTTGTCTCTGCCGACTGACCGTCAACTGCACCCCCGGCACCTCTGCTAAAAGCAACTGTAAGATCATCCTTTCCGCCCTTGTTTATTCCCGTCGTAATCACAACCCCAGAATAATCGACGTTTACACCTGGAATAACCAGAATGGAAGGAAAAACGTATTCCGGATTCAGCAAATATTTCTGCCTCCATTTTAAACTTCTCTCTGTATAAGGCGAGGCCCAGACCCTTTTGATTCCATTCATGATTTCGTCCTTTTTCAAAATATTGAATAACGTGAGGTTTAAGCCGGCCCCGGTAAATTCTTTTAAGTCTTCCATATTCGTATCACTGCGCAGGAAAACTGGGACAGAGCCCAAAGAGCTTCCAAAAACTTTTTTGAATTCTGTTTCCAACTGAGCAACAAAATCTTTATTCAATTCCATTTTTTCAATGGCAGTTCTCAAGGTACTCATCCTCTCTAGCTGATATTTTTCAATCTCATTGTCATTTTTATTCGCCTTCTTCATCTCCTCTGCCTGATTATAAGTCGCATTCAAATATTCCCAGTAAGAAACAGACTGACCCGGCATCTTGTTATCCAGATGATTTCTAAATATGCCAAAGGGAATGATAAGACCTTCGACCACATGGTCTGGAAACAGCGATTTTAGCTGACCAAGATTGGCCGCTTTTGGACCGCAAATTTTCCCTGAATCATCGGCATTCACTTCTCTCATATTGATCACGTTTGTTTCATCGAGTTGAATGCGATCTACAGGCACTTTAATTTTATTGGTATTTCTCTGTTCAGCAGAAAACAATCCCAACTCTTCCTTGCTCATGTCCTTTTCCAATTTCATCAAAACATTTCCCTTTCCGGTTACTGCATAGAAAACCTTCTGACCTTTATATTTTAAAAGATCCTTGAGATTTTCACCTGATATTGCGGCATTGGGAATACCCAGGTTTCTCGCGAGCAATTGTACATGAGAAACAAGGTTCCCTTCTGAAATGGTCATGATTCCTGCTACCGGTTTTAATCCGGAAGGAGGTCTTTCAAAAACATAAATTTTGTCTTTTTCAAAATCCGTTTCTTCAACTGATCCTCGTACAACCTCGAGTTCACCATAGGCATATCCAGGATTTAATCCCCTGATTGTGGATTCACCTGAAATTCCCATGACATCATTTTCAAGAGAGGACTGTTTAGAAATAATTGATCCCAATTGACTCACGCTCTTTCCCAGATCTAAAACTACAGAAGAGCGAATTCTATCATCAATGAACTGATAAGATTTGGGTTCGAACAAGCTATACCTGGCTACATCTTCTCCATAAACCGCCTTAACCATGGCTGTACTCCATTCTACAATTCCTCTTGAGCTATTTAAAAACTCCTGCAATTCACCCAGGCTCATCGACTCAGGTAAAGATCGATACGCCAAAATACCTTTTACCTCTTCCCATTCCCAAAGCTCGATCAATCCGGATCCCAATGCGGCATAACTGAGCACCTGAATTTTTTTCATCAATTCATTGAGGTTTGAGGGCTTCCATTCTTGCGATTGTATGAATAAAATATTTTCGGTCTTGTTGGACAGATCGAGTAGGCCCAACTTGCTTTCAGCACTTTTAACTTTAGGTAATTCAAATCTTATATTACAGAGAATTTCTGCCAAAGAATGACACTTATCCGCCGCAAAGACTTCTCTTTCATACCCTTTTAAAAGTGCAGACAATGATTTCTTAAGGTCCTCATTCCCCTGGATTGAGCTCACTTCCTTCAATAATTCTTCTGTACTTACCGGTGTATAATAGGTATTCATGGTTTGCAAAAGCTCGTCCAATTTCCTTTTTTGATCTGAGCTTAAACTGCTGCCATTTTTCTTTAAAAAATCATTTACAACAGCGATATCGGTCTTATCCGGATTTCCGTGAATTTTGATCCTGACATCCATAAAGGTTGGCACTTCTTCAGCAATTACTTTAGACTGACTTCTCATGAGTTGCGCGATATTCGAATCTCCCGAATGAGGCAAATCCTTCAACGACTGTTTGATCAAATAATATTGCTCATCTAAGTTTTTTTGGTCTTTTAAAATTTCCTTGTAAAATTCTATCCCCCATTCTTCTTCATCTTCAGATTGCATGGCTCCTCTATAAAACTGTCCTTTTTCATAAATCCAGCCGTTATCTACAGTGATCAGATACTTTACAATCTCATATTGTTTTAATCGGCTATGGTTATTTTGCGCATCCCAAAATTCTTCGATTTTATTATACGACAAAATATTACCAAAATACAGTTGATGGTTAGTGGCTAGTGCATCCACTTCCGGTTTATAGGAGGCGTGTTGGATACCTCCTCCGATCGATTCAGGGCAAGATTCTTTTGGATCTCTTACGGAACCATCTTTACAGAACCATTTAATTCTGTAATAAGGACCTCTTTCATCTTTTTTAAAAGATTGGATTTGTTTTTTAATGGTACTGACCGGAATTTCTTGAGCAGTTAAAAGGGAACCGTTCAAAAAAATTCCAATGAACAAAACAAGCATCGCTGATTTAATCATCTGCATAATAAGGGGTTTAGGTAGTTAATTCTTATTGCAAACTAAATTAAGAAAAAATATTGTTAACCTAACTAAAGGTGTCATCAACATGGTCTTAAAAAAATTGAGCAAAAAATTTTATGTCCATAAAAGGACCGGGCAAGAATTACATTGCAAACATACTGCAAACTTAATTTGACAAATTAATTTGGTGACTTTGCAATTCAATTCTCAAGAATGAGCTGATGAATCATCACAGTGGGCCAGGGAAATAAGAAATTTTTTTCTTCTGCTAAAAACTCCTCTTTTCAAAATACATCACAATCGCTTCTTTCATTAAAACCGATTGTTCCCCGGGTTTAAGGTAGGGTAGTTCGTCTAACACCTTAAAGTGTGGCCAGCCGTCCTTATCAAAATAATCGAACTCGTAATAGCCAAAAGGTTCTAACAAAGTACATATGGCAATGTGCATGATATCGAGCTTTTCGTCTTTCTTAAACTTTCTGTATCCTTGCCCTAATTCTTGGACTCCGATTAAATAAATGATGCCATCTACGTCTAAAATTTCACCTCCGCCAAAAAGTTTAGATAATTTCGCTTGAACTTCTTCCCATTGTAATTTTAGTTTTTCGTCTCTCACTTTTTCGTTTTTAATGAGGTCAAAATTAATCTAATCATGTCGAATAACCTTCACTTTCTCAAAATCTATCCAAACAGAATTGCTTACTTTTGCATATTCCAAAAATAAACTTATTATGTACGGCAAGGTCAAAGCACATCTTACAGAAGAATTGGCTTCTATCGAAGAGGCAGGTCTTTACAAAAAGGAAAGGATCATCACAAGTGCTCAAGACGCTGTGATTAAAATTTCTACGGGAGAAGAAGTCATCAATTTTTGCGCGAACAATTATCTCGGTCTTTCAAATCATCCGGAAGTAATTCAAGCAGCAAAAGATACCATGGACACGCATGGCTTTGGCATGTCGTCTGTTCGTTTTATTTGCGGAACCCAAGATATTCATAAAGCATTGGAGCAACGTATCGCGCGTTTTTATAAAACTGAAGACACAATCTTATACGCTGCTGCATTTGACGCGAATGGCGGTGTTTTTGAACCTCTTTTGTCGTCTGAAGATGCGATTATTTCTGATTCTTTAAATCACGCCTCGATTATTGATGGGGTGCGTTTGTGTAAGGCAGCTAGATATCGATATGAAAATAACGATATGGCAGATCTTGAAAAGCAATTGATAGATGCGAATAAAAAGAATTATCGATTCAAAATTATCGTAACAGATGGTGTTTTTTCTATGGATGGTATTGTGGCTCAGTTAGATAAAATTTGTGATCTGGCAGATAAATACAATGCGATGGTGATGGTAGATGAATGTCATGCAGCAGGTTTTATTGGAAAAACAGGTCGAGGTACTGTAGAACTGAAAAATGTGATGGATCGCGTCGATATTGTTACGGGCACACTCGGCAAAGCTTTAGGCGGAGCAATGGGCGGATATACGACAGGAAAAAAGGAAATTATAGATTTACTTAGACAACGTTCAAGACCCTATTTGTTTTCAAATTCTCTTGCACCTGCTATCGTTGGAGCATCTTTAAAAGTTTTTGACTTGATAGAAAACGATGTTAGCTTAAGGGATAAATTAGAAGAAAATACCCGCTATTTCCGCAGTAAAATGGAATCAGCAGGCTTTGATTTGGTGGGAGCTGATGCCGCTATTGTACCAGTGATGCTATACGATGCCAAACTGGCGCAAACCATGGCCAATGAATTGCTAAAAGAAGGTATTTATGTTATTGGTTTCTTTTTCCCGGTTGTGCCCAAAGAAAAAGCGAGAATTCGCGTTCAATTGAGCGCAGCACATAGCAAAGAACACATCGATAAAGCAGTAGCCGCTTTTATAAAAGTAGGAAAAAAATTAAATGTTATTTGAGATCGGCCATGCAAAAGAAAGTAATAAGGATCACCAAACATTTTGATTTCGAATCTGCCCATGCTTTGTATGGTTATGACGGAAAATGTAAGAACATTCACGGGCATAGCTACCATTTGTACGTTACCGTAATTGGTACGCCCATAAACGATTTGAATCATGTCAAGAACGGAATGGTTTTAGATTTTGGCGATCTTAAAAAGATTGTCAAAGATGAAATTGTTGATGTATTTGATCATGCTACAATTCTAAATAAAAATTCACCACATGCCGAGTTGGCAAAAGATTTAGAAGGGCATGCGCATAGACTCGTTATGGTACCCTACCAACCTACTAGTGAAAATATGCTTTTCGATTTTGCAGAAAGGATTAAAAAACAATTACCTCAAAATGTTTCCTTACATTCGTTAAAACTATTTGAAACAGCAAATTCTTATGCGGAATGGTTTGCTGCAGACCAAGTTGAATAATCAGATGAATTTAAGTAAAGCCAAAAAAATATATTTCGCCTCAGATCAGCATTTCGGAATTCCATCCACAGAGAAAAGCAAAATCAGAGAACTAAAATTTATTGAATGGCTGGATACGATCAAAAAAGATGCCGATGCTATTTTTCTACTGGGCGATCTTTTTGACTTTTGGTTTGAATATCAAAAAGTAATTCCAAAAGGGTATGTCAGAGTTTTAGGAAAACTGGCTGAAATTAGAGACAGTGGAATTCCTATTATGTTTTTCGTCGGCAATCACGATTTATGGATGGAGGATTACTTTCAAACCGAACTCAATATTCCGGTTTTCAGAACTCCCCAGCAATACACGTTTCAGGGAAAGCATTTTTTAATTGGTCATGGAGACGGTTTAGGCCCAGGAGATAAGGGGTATAAAAGGATGAAAAAAGTATTTACAAACCCTTTTTCAAAATGGCTTTTTAGATGGTTTCATCCTGATTTAGGGGTAAAATTTGCTCAATACCTTTCAACCCAAAATAAATTAATTTCGGGTGATGAAGATGTGATATTCTTAGGTGAGGAAAATGAGTGGCTCGTTCAATACGCCAAGAAAAAACTTGAAACAAAACATTTTGATTTCTTTATTTTTGGACATAGACATCTGCCTATGGAAATAAAAATCGGGGAGAGTTTATATATCAATACAGGTGATTGGATTCGCCATTTTACCTATGCAGAATTTGATGGAGAGCAATTGTCATTAAAAAAATTCTTGTGAGATGGCGAAAGTAAAATCCAGTTTCTTTTGTCAAAATTGTGGCGCCCAATTTCCAAAATGGGCAGGCAAATGTACTTCTTGTCATGAGTGGAACACCATTGTAGAAGAGATTATTCAAAAAGAGGAAAAAAGAAATTGGAAATCTTCAAATAGTGCCAAAAGAGTAAATAAAGCCCTTCAAATACATGAGATTTCTACCTTACAAGAAGATAGAATCCACACAAATAACCACGAACTCAATCGCGTTTTAGGTGGTGGTTTGGTTCAAGGGTCCGTCGTGCTGTTAGGAGGAGAACCCGGTATTGGTAAATCTACCCTTTTATTGCAAATCGCCTTGTTGATGAAACAAAAAGTGCTGTATGTTTCTGGTGAAGAAAGCCAATCTCAGATCAAGCTTCGGGCAGAACGATTAAAAGGAATTAATCCCAATTGTTTGATCCTGACAGAAACAAAAACACAAAATATTTTTAAAACTATGGAAGAGATTGTACCAGATGTCTTGGTCATCGATTCTATACAAACCCTTCATACCGATTTTATAGAAGCTTCTCCCGGCAGTATTTCTCAGATACGTGAAACGACAGCTGAACTTATCAAATTTGCCAAAGAAACCAATACTCCTGTCGTGCTTATTGGTCATATTACCAAAGAAGGTACAATTGCAGGACCAAAAATTTTAGAACATATGGTCGATGTCGTTTTGCAGTTCGAAGGGGATAGAAACCATACTTATAGAATTTTAAGGGCACAAAAAAATAGGTTTGGTTCAACGGCAGAGTTAGGCATCTATGAAATGCAAAGTACGGGCTTGAGAGAGGTGACTAATCCTTCCGAAGTATTAATTTCAGAAAAAGACACAGACCTTACAGGGACTTCTATTGCGGCGACTTTGGAGGGAATGCGTCCTTTGATGATAGAAGTACAGGCATTGGTGAGTACAGCGGTTTATGGAACACCTCAACGCTCTTCTACAGGGTATAATTTAAAAAGATTGAACATGCTTTTGGCAGTTCTTGAAAAACGAGCCGGATTTAGATTGGGTGCAAAAGACGTTTTTTTGAATATCGCCGGCGGTCTGAATGTAGAAGATCCTGCCATAGACCTCGCTGTAGTATGTGCCATTTTATCTTCAAATGAAGACGTGGCTATCCCTCAAAATTTTTGTTTTGCGGCAGAAGTTGGACTTTCAGGAGAAATTAGAGCCGTGAACCGCGTAGAACAAAGAATTATTGAAGCTGAAAAATTGGGTTTTGAAAAAATAATCCTATCTAAATTCAATAAAATTCCTTCAAAAAATCACAAAATCGAATTGATTAAAGTGTCTAAGATAGAGGATGTTGTCAAGGTTCTTTTTTAGAAGTATATGTCTATTTGTCTGGATTTTAAATTTGGCTCGATAATGGCCAAGCAAACAACATGAGCAAGAAAAAAGTATCGTATAAATGGGCTTTTAAGGAATTTATCTGGCCCAGAAAAGGAATCGTATTAGTAGGATTGATTTTGATTATTTTCAAAAGTTTGTCGGGTTTGGTATTGCCTTATGCCAGTAAGAACCTGATAGACGAGGTAATTCCTAACAGAGATATGAAGGCGCTTTCTTTGCTCCTGGCCGCAGTTTGTTTTGCGATATTAATTCAAGCGGTAACATCTTTTTTATTGACAAAAATTTTGAGTGTGGAAGCGCAGCATCTGATCTCCAAACTAAGGGCTCAAGTACAAAAGAAATTACTAAAACTACCTGTCAGTTTTTTTGATAATCAAAAGTCAGGAGCCTTGGTTTCAAGGGTTATGACAGATGTTGAAGGTGTAAGAAATTTGGTAGGTACGGGTCTGGTTCAACTCATAGGAGGTTCAATTACAGCAATAATTTCCTTGATTATTCTGTTAAAAATTAATGCAACCATGACTTTTTTTGTTTTGGTTCCCGTTTCACTTTTCGCTTTTATAGCACTTAAAGCTTTTGGAAAAATTCGTCCCATCTTTAGAGAAAGAGGAAAAATTAATGCCGAAGTTACAGGCAGATTGACAGAAACATTGAACGGAATTCGTGTAATAAAAGGGTTTAATGCCGAAAATCAAGAAAGTAAAACTTTTGAAGACGGTGTGGAAAAACTCTTTTTGAACGTAAAAAAAAGTTTGACAGCAACGGCATTGATTACGAGTTCATCGGCATTCTTATTGGGATTGGCCTCTGCAGGAATCATGGGAATTGGTGGTTATTTTATCATGAATGAAAGCATGACCTATGGTGAATTTGTATCATTTACACTTTTCTTAGGTTTTATGATCGCTCCGATTGTTCAAATGAGTAACATAGGTTCTCAGCTCACAGAAGCCATGGCCGGCTTAGACAGAACCCAAGAATTGATGGAAATGGCAGAAGAACAAGATCCCTTAAATAGAAATATCGTTTTACAAGAAATTAAAGGCGATCTAAAGTATAAAGACGTCTCTTTCTCTTATGAAAAGGGAAAAGAAGTACTGCACAGTATTTCTTTTGATGCTCCGGCTGGAAGCGTAACTGCCTTGGTAGGTTCATCTGGTTCAGGAAAGTCGACCATTGCGGGTCTAGCAGCCACTTATTTAAATCCCAATAGCGGTTTAATTACCATTGATGGCATTGACTTAACTAAGGTCGATTTGTCGAGCTATAGAAGTCAGCTAGGGGTAGTTCTTCAAGACGACTTTTTGTTTGAAGGTACTATTCGTGAGAATATTTTATTTCCAAGACCAGAGGCCAGTGAAGAGCAGTTATTGGCGGCAGTGAAAGGAGCTTATGTAAATGAATTTACTGAAAGATTTGAGGAAGGTTTGGATACAGTAATCGGAGAACGAGGGGTAAAACTCTCGGGGGGCCAAAGACAAAGAATTTCTATTGCAAGAGCTATTTTGGCCAATCCTAAAATTATTTTGTTAGATGAAGCAACGTCGAATCTAGACACTGAAAGTGAGATGTTTATTCAAAAAAGTTTGCATTCACTTATGCAAAATAGAACGACTTTAGTCATCGCTCACCGCTTGAGTACAATCAAACAAGCTGACCAAATTTTGGTGATAGAAAATGGAAATATTGCCGAAAGAGGAAATCATGAAGAACTCATTGAGAAAAAGGGAAGATATTATGATTTATATACCTACCAAAGTAAAATTTAATGTTGTATAACATGCTGAATTAATTTTTTTTTAAAGTGGAAGTAACTCCTCTATTTGATCTACTGTTTTTTTTAAGAATTTTGGCGTTTTGAATCTGTATCCTATAAAAATTTGGTAAGTAAGATTGTTTGTTTGAATTGTCATGGTTTTATTGTTTTCATTTCTAAAAGATTCATAACCCTTTATTTCAGCCCCACCAAAAATCCGTTCAGAATTATATCCAAGACCCAAATGTGCATTCAATCTATAAATGGGATTAGAATATGTTGTTCTAACATTTCCTTCTGGAAACCTTGTGAGTAGATTGGTATAATTTACACCTAAACTGGGGCTTAGGCCAAGAGAGGCATACCAACTGCTTTTAAGAACATAAGTGTAATAATAAGCTATATCTAATAGAAATTCAAAAGATTTGGAGTTTTGACTGCTCGTCTGCTCTGGATTATTACTTCTGTTGTCTATGTCGTAATAATTGTACAATAAACCAGGTATAAAACTCCCTGCATTTCGCTTTTGAATTTCTGTCTGTGTTGAAATTGCGCGTAAAGAAAAATTAGGATTAAACTTATACCCTGTAGATCCTTGAAAAGAAATTACTCCTAAATCCGGGAATTTAATATATGGCTCACCTTCTTCCCAATCCGGTAAAAAATTCTTTGTGTTTTCCAAATAATATCCATTAACTTTTGAATATTTCAAGCCTTGAACCCAATGGTCAAAAATTAGATTTAAGTTCAATCCAAATCCATTCGTTTTACCTTTGAGATCATCGTCATTATTGCCCGGTAGGAATTTCGGAATATATCCTACGCTAAAAGAAATAAACTTGTAGTTAAAGGAAATTTTACTCTTTATAGATACATTTGGCCGGATATCAGTGCTGTAGTTATTGGGTCCTTTTAGTATAAAGCTTTCTATTTCACTATCTAAATCGAATTTTACATTTATTCTATCAAAATTTTTAAAAATATAGGACGAACTCTCTGTTTTAATCAAGCTATCCTTTACTGCAATCTGACCCGTAGAAAAAACATAAGTAAGACAAAAAAATAAAAGTAAGGTATAATTCTTTTTTAAAACCATTGTTTTTTCATCGATTTTACAAAATCCTCAAAGTTCGTTTAATTTATTAAATATCCTATTGACTGATTTAAATCATTATGCCCTTCTGCATAAAGAGTTAACTTTGAGAATAGTAAACAATAAGATATTGATCATGAAAACTTTACTTTTTTCAGTTTTAACTTTTTTTATTTGTCTGAATGCCTATGCACAAAAGAAAAATCAAACAATTACACCGGTTGGAGATCTTTTCGAAGTGACTATTTATTATAATGATGGAAGTATTATGCAAAAGGGATTCTTAAATCAAGAAAATCAATTACACGCCTCTTGGGAGAGCTTTTTTGAAAATGGAGATCGCAAATGTGTGGCCACCTATGAAAACGGTAAAAAAGTAGGCGTATGGTATTATTGGGATTTGAACGGGAAAAAGACAAAAGTGATCTATCAAGACAATAAGGTTGTATCAACTGAAGAGGTAACTTTAAACAAAGAGCCTGATTTACAATAAAAATTATAGGGTTTTTCTCTTCAATAAACTGATATAAACAGGGTAATGATCGCTATAACCATTTGCAAATTTGTTATTGATAAAACTTCTTTTCGGATATCCTTTATATTTTCCTGATAAATTTGATATATAGGGAGGGTTGTAAATATTTGCTTTTAGAAAGAATAATTGATTCTTATTTTTCTTTAATGGTAAAAAGGACTTGCTAACCAATACTTGATCGAACAAATGCAATTGATCCCAGTGAGCCAAGGTATTATATCCTATCTTATACATTTTTTCAAAAGGATTAAAGAACTCATCTAATTCTACTTCCTGCATTGAGCCTTTTGAGGCAAGAACTTCTTTTATTCCTTCATCCGTTGGGTTATCATTAAAATCACCCAAAACAATAATTTTAGCATCCACATTATCACTTTGAATTTCTTCTATTTTCCTTTTTAAAACATATGCTGCCTTGATTCTTTTGCTCTCACTAATTTCTTCTCCCCCTCTTCTTGAGGGCCAATGGTTTACAAAAACATGAATTTCTTCATCGGCCAAAATTCCAGAGATATAAAGAATATCTCTCGTAAAAATACGCATACCGGATTCATCCCAAATTTTAACTTCAATTGCTTCTTGAAAAATCGGTTTAAACTTTTTCTTTTGATAGAGTAATGCCACATCAATGCCTCGTAAATCAGGAGAATCAAACTGAATAAAACCATATTGAAAAGGAGATAAAAATGATGTATTTACAAGATCTTGCAGTACAGCCGAATTCTCAATTTCTGCCAGACCTACCAGCACTGGAGCTTGATTATATCCAATTTCTGAAATGACTTGAGCAATGTTTTTCATTTTTTTGTCATAATCCTTTCCGCTGAATTTCAGTTTACCCTCAGGCGTAAAATCTTCATCAAAGGTGTTTAGATCATCTATTGTATCGTATAAGTTTTCCACATTATAAAAGGCAATTGTATGTATATCATAAGTATCAAGCTGAGAGAAACCGAGAAATGGCATCATACTAAAGAATAATCGAACAACTTTTTTCATACAAACTATCGGTTTACATTTTTGTGAAAAAAGTGTCATAAAGTCAACATGTAAAAAAACAAAATTTGATGTTAACCTATTTGCTTCTTCTTTCATAAAAAATTGTCATTTAACCAATTCTTTATTGAATGAAAGCTGCCCTTTTGTACTTGTTCATTTATTTCTCTTATCATGCAAATGCTCAAAATACTGTTGTTTTTGGCCAAGTATTAGACGATAGTGACGAATCTCTTTCTGGAATTGAAATTTATTTCAAACAAAACAAGGTGGCACATTCTGATACGGAGGGATTGTTTTTCTTCTCTTTAAAGTCGGGTCAGTCTTATTCGGTCAGTTTCGAATCGCAGGAGTTCAATCGAAAAAAGGTTAATTTTTTCATTGAAAATAAACAAGATAGTCTAGATCTGGGAAGAATTCTTCTTCAGAAGAAAGATGAATTTTTAGCATTGATGGATTTCGATGAACTACTGTTAGAAGATGAAAATAATTCACAAATTACCGGCTTTTTAAACAGTAGTCGAGATCTGTTTTCCAGAACCGTTGCTTTTCAATTCAGTTCGGCATTTTTTAGACCCCGAAGTCTTGGTACTGACCAAACTACTGTATTGTTTAACGGTAATGAGATGAACAAAATGTGGAACGGCAGGGCTAATTGGAACCAATGGGGAGGTTTAAATGATGTGACTCGTCATCAAATATTTTATCCAAATTCTGAACCAAATCCCTCTTCTTTTGGTGCAATAGGTGGAGCAATTTTTATTAGCTCAAAACCTTCTGATTATCGCAAAGGAATAAAGGCTTCCTATGCCCTCGCCAACAGAACTTATAACCATAGAACGTTATTTACATATCACTCAGGATCTCTTAAAAACAATTGGATGATCATGGGAGCTTTAGGCCTTCGGGAAGGAAAAAATGGTTACAAAGAAGGAGCTCCTTATGCTTCACAATCATATTTTTTATCGGTTGAAAAACTCATATCAGATAATCAAAGCCTTTATTTTACAGGTTTTTTGGTAAATACAAACAGAGGAAAAGTGGCGCCAATAAAAGAGGAGGTTTTTGATTTAAAAAATGACCGATACAATGCTTATTGGGGTTCTCAAAATAATCAAATTAGAAATGCAAGAATGCAATCTGTGGCCGAGCCAACTTTAATGCTCAACTACGATTGGCAAATCAATAGAACAGTTGAGTTACGTTCCTCCATGAGTTATCAGTTTGGTAAAAACGGGCATAGTAGGCTTGATTATAACGGAAATTCTTTAGAATTTGATGAAAACGGTGAGCCATTTCTAATCGGTGGTGGGACAAATCCCGATCCTACCTACTACCAAAAATTGCCCAGTTATTATTTGCGATTTCCAGATCATCCTGATTACACAAAAGCCTATTTGGCAGAACAAAAATTTTTATCCGATGGCCAGATCAATTGGGAAGAAATGTACGACGCAAATATTAATTCGGGTCAACCACAATCAATCTATGCTTTGTATGAAGATAGAACAGATGATCAATTCTTTCAATTTAACACAAACTTGAGTATCCAGCCAAAAAAATATTGGTATATCAATACCTCTTTAAGGTTAAAATATTTAATTTCTGATAACTATGCAAATGTGCTCGATTTGTTAGGTGGTGAGGGTTATTTAGATGTTTACAGCTATTCTGAAGATCTTGAAGAAGCGCAAAACGATCTGCAAAACCCAAATAGAATTGTACAAAAAGGAGATGTTTTTAAGTATCATTTTAAACTGTATAACACTGTTGCGGAAGGATTTGGTCAACTAGAATACAAAAGAGACAAAGTGGAATTCTACACGGGTTTAAACCTAAAACACAATAGTTTCTATAGAGAAGGATTGTATGAAAATGGTAGATATCCGGGTGAAGCTTCTCTAGGGAAAAGTGAAGTCTTGCGTTTTTTAGGATATGGTTTAAAAACTGGTCTAACTTATAAGCTAACCGGTAGACATTTGATTTCTACAAACCTATTATACTTAAGCGACTCCCCAAAGCTGCAAAACTCCTTCATAAATATGAAGGAAAACAATCAAACTATAACAAATATTGAAAATCCATTGTACTACAGTGCAGATATCAATTATATGTTGAGGATGCCAAGACTGAATGTAAAATTGAGCAGCTATTATCTAGGTCAGGAGAATGGAAGCTCAATAAGATTTTATTATGCCGATGGATTGACAATCATAGACCAAGACCAAAGAAACGCCTTTGTTCAAGAAATTATGACAAATATCTCAACCTGTCATATGGGCCTGGAGGCAGCTTTGAATTATACGGTCTTGAGTGGTTTACAACTCAATGCAGTTGCTGCCGCGGGCAAAGCCATATATGCTAAACCTGCAAATATTTCTCTTAGTTCTGATGATTTTAAAGATGCTATAAATTTTGGCAAATCATACCTCAAAAACTATCACCTGTCTAATGGTCCACAACAAGCCTTTTCTTTAGGATTGAGTTACAATAGTCCACATTTTTGGTGGTTGAACCTGGCTGCAAATTATTTTGACGAAAACTATATTTCGGTTGCACCCTTATTGAGGACCACTAATTTTTTGACTGATGTTGATGGTCTTCCTATAGAAAATTTTGATTCAGAAACAGCCAGATCACTCTTAAAACAAAAAAAGATCGATCCATACTATACACTCAATTTAACGGTTGGAAAATCATGGCGTATTAAAAAGCATACCCTCGGAACTTTTTTAATTGCTTCAAATCTATCAAATTCTATTTATCAAACGGGTGGTTTTGAACAATCCAGAAATGCCAACTATCAAACACTTTTACAAGATCAACAAAGAGAAAAACCCTTGTTTTCACCAAAATATTGGTACGGATATGGTCAAAATTATTTCCTCTCTGTTTATTGGAGAATTTAAACACACAGCTTATGAAAAACATCTTTTATTTCTTTGCTTTTTTACTATTGAATTCATGTGAACCCGAAGAGTTCTCTATCCCCGTTCCGGATAGAATTGAAACAGAAATGGTGTCAAATTCCAAAATAGATGTTATTAAAAATATCTTGTTACAATCTGGTGAAACAATCTATGAGTTTCCATTAGAGGACAATACTGTCGTAGAAGGCTATGTCATATCAAGCGACGAAACAGGAAATTTTTATAAAAGTTTAATCATTCAAGATAAAATTGAAAACCCAACTTGTGGAGTCGAAATTCTTTTGGATAAGAACGATTTATTTACCCTTTATAATCCGGGACGAAAAATTTATTTAAAATTAGCGGGATTGGCCATTAGCCAAAATAATGGAAACTTTTTTCTAGGATATTTAAACCTATCTGAAGTTGTAAGTATACCTGAAAGTCTTATTCATCAACATTTGATTCGATCGTTACAAACTGAAGAAATTCAACCTAAAAAAATTGATATAGATGATTTTGATCTATTTAAAATAAACACCTTCGTTCAATTGGAAAATGTTCAATTTAGTCTTGATGAATTAGGAAAAAGTTATGCCGGAGAAATTTTTGATCAATATTCGGGTGAAAGAGAAATAATTCAATGTAACAATAAACTATCTGCTTTTGTTAGTACTAGCAGTTTCGCCAACTTTAGATCTCATATCGTTCCAAATGGCACAGGAACAATTTCAGGAATTTTAAGAAAAGATTATTACGGAGAAAAATATGTTATCGTACTAAACAATCCATCTTACCTCAATTTCAATAGTGAAAGTCGCTGCGATCCAGTTTATTTCAATTGTCAATTATCTAAAGAAAACAATAAAAACATACTATTCTTTGAAAATTTTGAGGAAATAAAAAATGCCAAAGAACTCACAGAAAAGGGTTGGATCAATGAAAATATCTTTTTAGGAAATGGAAAATTCGAAAGAAAAGTAAGTGATGGAAATGCATTTATGAGAATATCTGCCTATGGTACAGGTGAAAATACGCTTGAAGCTTGGTTGGTTAGTCCGAAAATTGATGCTACACTCAAAGAAAATAGCCAATTATCCTTTCAAACACGTGCAAATTTTGACAACGCGAAGCTTCTATCTGTTTGGATATCAACTAATTTTGAAGGAAATATAACATCTGCTGACTGGGAGCAACTCGATGTAAAAATATCAGTTGGTCCCAGAGGAGGAACAAATATTCATTTTGTTTCATCAGGTCAAATTTCACTGTCATGTTTACAAAAATCATTTGTTATTGGTTTTAAATATGTAGGTTCAGATCCCTCAAAAACGACAACTTATGATTTGGATCAGATTTTAATAACATCGGATTAGTTAGTTTTGAATCTTCTAAATAATATTTTAATGGTGAAAGCTTTATTTACCCTTTTAATGCCTTTTTTAATTTTAAAATGTAGTACGAATGATTGTGAAGAAATGATCTGTTTTACCCCACCACAAGCATTTCAATTTGAGATTATCGATGTAAACTCTAGCCAAAATTTGTATACTCTAGGATTATTGTTTAAAAAGGATTTAAAAATTTACGAAACGAAAACTGGTATTTCCAGAGAGTTTAGTTTTATAAATGAAAATGATTTAAATATTATCACTGTCAATTCTATTGGTTGGAAAAATGAAAAAGTAGAACTCACCATTGAACTAAAAAAAAATCTAAATTTTACACTTTATGTAGACGCTCAAAGAAAGAATGAAAATTGTTGTTCTTTTAAAACAATGAATGAAATCATCATTCAACCTTTTGAATATAAGCCAGATCAATCAAAAGAACTATATCAAATTTATATTCCCTACTCCTCTTTGATCATATGAATATGAGGAATCCCATCTTCTAAATACCCCTCACCTATTTGATTAAAACCATGTGATTCGTAAAATTTTTTAAGATAGGTTTGGGCACCAATTTTAATTATTTTTGTTTTAAACAGCGTTTCTATTTCAGAAATAGATCTTTTGATTAACTCATGTCCTAACATCTTACCCCTAAAATTTTTATCCACCACTACCCTGCCAATTGCAGCAAAATTGTAATAATCACCTGGTGCAAACAATCGGGTATAGGCAACAACTTTTAATGGATTTTCCTCGAAAACAGCAAAGAAATGTAAGGCATCTTTATCTTTATTATCCAATTCTGGATAAGGGCAATTTTGTTCTACTACAAAAATGTTGATGCGTAATTTCAGAATCTCGTGAAATTCGTCGACAGATAATTCTTCAAACTTTTTTAATACCCATTTCATACCTAATCTTGAATGATAAAATCTTTTATATCTTCCCTGTCGTATTCAGGTTGCAGATATGAATGATGAATGTGAAACTTTTCTGCTAGAATTTTCTCTACCTCTTTACAAATTGAATCGAATTCTGAAAGTAATATATCATGTTTAAATTCGATGTGTGCTTCAAAATGAAAATCACTATCGTTTAGTTGCCAAATATGCACATGGTGAATATTTCTGATCTTATCAATTTTTATTAATTCTTCTTGAATATCCTCAATTTTAATATTTTTCGGTGCAAAAAGCATCAGAATTTGAAGTGAATCTTTAAATATATGCCAACTCATAAATAACAAATACACAGAAATGGCAATCGTTAAAACTCCGTCTAACCAATAGACTTGGTAATATTTCATTAAAATACCACCAATCAAAACTACAACGGATGTAAGCATATCACTTATTAAATGGAGATAAGCTGCCTTCATATTTAAATTGTGGTGAGCATCATTTTTGAGTAATAGAACACTTATTCCGTTGGCTATAATGGCTAACAAGGCTAACCAAATCACTAAATTACTTTCTAACTCCGGTGGATTTTGCAACCTCTTAACTGCTTCAATACCGAGAAAAACAGCAATGATGATTAATGAAGAAGAGTTGATAAATGCCGCAATAATTTCTGCCCTTTTGTAGCCAAACGTATGATGTATAGTTTGTTTTTTTTTATTTGTTAATAAATTAGCTACATAACTGATAATTAGAGATATAACATCAGAAAAATTATGTACCGCATCTGAAATTAAAGCTAAACTACCTGAAATAATACCTCCAATGAATTGAGCAAGGGTTATGGTTACGTTGAGAACAATGGATATAAAAAGTTTCCTGCCTGAAAGTTGATGTGAATGATGATGTGAATGTCCCATACCTAAAACTTATTTTGGTACAGGTATTTTTTTAATTCTATTAAGATGTCTACCCCCTTCAAAATGAGTATTTAAAAAAATATCTACAAACTTTAATGCTTGTTCTTCACTAACAAACCTTGCAGGAATACTTAAAATATTAGCATCGTTATGTTGTCTGGCAAGTTCAACTATTTCTTCATTCCATACCAATGCTGCCCTAATTTTATCATGATGGTTTGCCGTAATGGCAGCACCATTACCACTCCCACAAATAATAATACCATAATCTGCCTGACCTGATTCTACCGCTTCAGCAACCGGGTGAACGGTATCGGCATAATCCATACTTTCATCTGTATCGGTTCCAAAATTAATAACCTCAATTCCTTTTTGTTGAAGAGCTTCAACTATCGAAAATTTATATTTCGTACCTGCGTGATCATTACCAATGGCTATTTTCATGTCTTAAATTTTTACAAAATTACATTTTTTGGGTTTTATAAACACGTAAATAATTATATGTTAATAGTAATATCGAACAGATTGTCATTCAACTGTTTAGCATGTTACTAAATTGTTAATATAATTTAAGTTTAATCTTAAAACATTATTTTGATTTATCATAAAAAAATATAAAGCAGTTTTAATTTATATTGTCACATATAAACTTGTATGATTTTACACTATAGTTATTAACAAAAAAATGAATAGTTATTAAAAAATATATAGTGGTTTTTTATGAGTAAAGTAGTGGTTTTTGGTTATAAACATTATGTGGATAAAGTATATAATAATACATCAAATCAACCTTTTATAATTGTAAAACATGTTCATTATTTTTTATAACTCTATAAAGCAAATAAAAATTGATAAACTTAATATACAAATGAACAAGCTATAATAACAACCATTTCATTTAAATTTAAATTTTATAAAAAAAATATAATAATATATATTGTTGATAAGATAATTTTTATACCTGCTTGGTTTGTGTAAGAATAAGTGTTGATACAGAATCTTTAGAAGCAGACACACACTCAGATTTTCTAAAAGAATGATCTATACTGAGTTTAGTAGCAAGAATTCCTAATGAAAATAGGAGTAGGAAAATGATCATTATTTTAAAGAAAAACTTCATAAGGATTTAAAGGTTATATAGTCAAAGACGAATAAAGTTTCAAAATGTTACAAAAAAGTTAAATTTTAAGATTTTCTTTCCTGATTGTTTATATGGGCTTAATTTTTAAGTATGCATTTTATCGTACATTTACTCAATAATAAGCTCATTAAATGACAAAAAAGAATAAAATAGGTCAAAAAAAAAGTAAGAATATTTCAAAAACAGTTTTACAGGTTTTTGTTAGTAATTCATCTAAATCATTTAATTATAAGCAAGTAGCATCCAAATTAAACCTGAACGACAGTAAAAGTAGAAATGAGGTAATCCAAGCAATTGCTGAGTTAAAAGCGATGAGTAAGATTGAAGAAGTTGAACGCGGTAAATATAGAGTTGTGCCAGAAAGTGACTATTATACGGGTAGAATAGAAATTACCGCCAATGGAAACGGTTATGTAATTTGTGATGAATTAGAGCATGATATTTATATCCCTTCGCGAAATGTAAACAAAGCACTAAACAATGATTTAGTTAAAGTATATGTATACAGCCGAAAGAAAAACAGAAAACAGGAAGGTGATGTTATAGAGATTCTAAAAAGGTCAAAAACAGAATTTGTAGGCGTTACTGAGTTGCACGAAAATTTTGCTTTTGTTATTCCTGATGATGCCAAGATGTATTGTGATATTTTTATTGCAAAAGAAAATGTAGTTGATGTAGAAGATGGAGACAAAGTATTGGCAAGTATCATAGATTGGCCAGAGAAATCTAAAAATCCTTTTGGAAAAATTATGCAGGTTCTGGGTAAACCTGGTGACCATGATACAGAAATGCATTCTATTTTATTAGAATACGGGTTACCCTATAAATTTCCTGATGAAGTAGAAAAATTTGCCGAAAATATTCCTATTGAAATTTCGGAAGAAGAAGTAAAGAAAAGAAAGGATTTTAGAGAAATACTAACCTTTACAATAGATCCTAAAGATGCCAAAGATTTTGATGATGCGCTTTCTTTTGAAGTATTAGAAAACGGAAATTTTAAAATTGGAATTCATATTGCAGATGTCTCACATTATGTAAAAGAGAAAACACTTTTAGACGATGAAGCTTATAATCGGGGAACCTCTGTATATTTAGTTGATAGGGTAGTACCCATGTTACCGGAAATTTTATCAAATAATGTTTGTTCTCTGCGACCAAATGAAGAAAAACTTACTTTTTCTGCTGTTTTTGAAATGGATACCAAAGCTCATTTAGTAAATCAGTGGTTTGGAAGAACGGTTATTTTATCTGATCATAGATTTACCTATGAAGAAGCACAAGAAATAATTGAAGATTCTAGTGAACTGAATAATAAAGACCTTACAAATGCAGTTTTAGAACTAGATAAGTTGGCTAAAATTTTGCGTAAGCAAAGAATGAATAAGGGTGCGATTTCATTTGATAAAACAGAAGTAAAATTTGATTTAGATGAAAATTTTGAACCAATAGGAGTTTATATCAAAGAATCAAAAGATGCCAATAAATTAATAGAAGAATTTATGTTGTTGGCTAATAAAAAGGTAGCAGAATTTATAGGTCAAAAGGGAGGAAATCCAACGAAAAAAACTTTTGTTTACAGGGTTCACGATGAACCAAATATTGACAAATTATTTGCTTTAAACGGAATAATTCACAAGTTTGGTTATAGCATTGATATGCGTAATAAGAAGGGAATTACACAATCTTTGAATAAATTACTTTCTGATGTGCATGGTAAAAGTGAATCGAATATGATAGAAACTTTAACAATTCGATCTATGAGCAAGGCCGAGTATACCACAGAAAATATTGGGCATTACGGTTTAGCATTTGATTACTACACACATTTTACTTCTCCTATACGACGTTATCCTGATGTAATGGTACACAGATTATTACAACATTATTTAGATGGAGGAAAATCTCCGGACCAGGAAATGTATGAAGTACATTGTCAACATTCTTCAGAACGAGAAGTAATGGCTACGAGAGCTGAAAGAGATTCTATAAAATACATGCAGGTAAAATATATGCAAGACCATGATAATCAAGAATTTGAAGGGGTAATATCTGGTGTAACGGAATGGGGATTATACATAGAAATTATTGAAAATAAATGTGAAGGTTTGGTAAGAATTAAAGATATACAAAGTGATTTTTATATATTTGACGAAAAACAATACGCTTTGGTAGGTCAAAGCACAAAGGAAATGTACCAATTAGGAGACCTCGTAAAGGTTAAGGTAAAAAATACCGATCTCGAGAAAAAACAATTGGATTTTTATTTAATTGAATAATAAAAAAAGATGTTTAAACGCATATTAATTTTTGTTTTGTTTTGTCAAACTTTGATGGCTCAAAATGAAATTACCAGTAATTTAGGTGATTTTAACGAAATAAAGTCATACAGAGGATTAACGGTTAAACTCGTTAAAAGTGATGAACAAAAAATTGTAATTCAAGGAGAAAAAGCCAGTGATGTTATCGTAAAAAATATCAATGGTGTTCTAAAAATTACCATGTCCATCATTGAAACCTTTTCTGCGGAACAAGTAAATGTAACTGTTTATTATAAAAATTTGGAAATTTTAGATGCAAATGAAGGTTCTAAGATTACTTCAGATAAGGTTTTTGAACAGAATAAAATAACGACAAAATCACAAGAAGGAGGAATTATTGAAGTAGATATTAAAACTGAATACCTCGATGTCAAAGCAATAACAGGTGGGATAGTAAAACTCAAAGGATCTTCAACCAATCAGAATGTAATTATTAATTCGGGAGGAAATTACTACGGAGATAATTTAGTGACAGAATACACAAATGTATCTGCATCTACAGGTTCAAATTGTACTGTAAATGCTACAAAGATGGTTGATGCCAATGCTAAAATTGGGGCAACGATTACAGTAAAAGGAGATCCAAAAGAGATAAAGAAAACAGAATCACTTGGCGGATACATTCGTTAATAAGTGTTTATTTACAATTAATTACTAACTTTGCTCCAAAATGTTACAAACATGTTACAGTTAATTTTTTTAGGATTTGTTGGTCCTTGGCAATGGATAATTATTGGTCTAGCCATTCTGTTGCTTTTTGGAGGTAAAAAATTACCAGAATTAATGAAGGGTCTCGGAACTGGCATTAAAGAATTTAAAGATGCCACAAATGCCGATGACGAAAAAGAAAAGAGTAAAAAAGCAGAATGATTAACAAGATAAAAACCTAAAATACAAATTTTAGGTTTTTTTATGAGTACTGTTTTTTTCCATATCCGTTATCTTATTTGCAGCTAGAAGAGAAGCCGTCATATCATTCAGCATTGTACTTGCTACATTAGGATTATTAGGTAATAAAATCAAGTTACTATTATTTTCTGTTCCAATGGCCTGTAATGTGTCGTAATGTTGGGTAATGACAATTAAGGCAGAGGCTTCTTGAGGATTAATTCCGGCATTATTTAACGTATCAACACTTTCTTCTAAACCACGTGCAATTTCCCTTCTTTGATCGGCAATACCTTTACCTTGCAACCTTTTACTTTCTGCTTCAGCTTTAGCTCTTTCAACAATTAAAATTCTTTGTGCATCACCTTCATGTTGGGCTGCAATTTTTTCTCTTTCAGCAGCATTAATCCTATTCATAGCCTCTTTTACGGATGCATCTGGATCAATATCCGTAACCAAAGCTTTAATGATGTCATAACCATAAGCCAACATCGCATCATTTAATTCTCTTCTGATGGCAAGTGCGATATCATCTTTTTTCTCAAATACATCATCCAAAATCATTTTAGGAACTTCTGCTCTAACCAAATCAAATACATAAGCTGTAATTTGTTCTTTTGGATTTTGTAATTCGTAAAAAGCTTCATAAACTTTGTTTTTCAAGATCTGATATTGCACAGAAATCTTTAAATGAACAAAAACATCATCTTTTGTTTTTGTTTCTATGATCACATCTAATTGCTGAATTTTTAAACTCACTTTTGCCGCGATTCTATCAATTAAAGGTATTTTAAATTGCAAGCCTGCAGTTCTTACACTTTGAAATTTACCAAAACGTTCAATAATAACCGCGGTTTGTTGTTTGACTATAAATGCAGCTAAAAAGATTATTAAAACGAATAAAACAACGAAAAAAGGAAGAACTGAAAACATAATTTACAGGTTTAAAGTATAAATTTACAAATTAAAAGCACGTTTACCTATTTTTATATTTTGTTATATATTTAAAAAAAATAATCATGAAGAAATTTTTAACCATCAGTCTTATTGTTGGAATTTTAGTCTTATTAGGATATTTTTTATTTGTGTACTACGTACCGTATAGCGAAGGTTACAGATCTGGTGAATTGGTGAAAATTTCCAATAGAGGAGTAGTTTTTAAAACTTGGGAAGGCAGATTAAGCCAGGGTGTTTCTGAATCGCAACACTTTGATTTTTCTGTAGAAGAAAAAGAAAAAGTAGTTTTGGAGCAATTAAAAGAGTTACAAGGGCATCACGTGAAGTTGACCTATATTGAAAGGTTTGGTACTTTCCCTTGGATGGGGGACACAAAGTATTATATCACTTCGGTTGAAAAAACAAGCAAAGAATGAGTAAAGGATTCAAAACAACTTCAGAATCTGATATCATTTTGACCGAATTAATGCTTCCTTCTTATGCTAATTTTAGTGGCAAAATTCATGGTGGTTTTGTTTTGTCCTTAATGGATAAAGCTGCGTTTGCTTGTGCATCTAAGTTTTCAGAAGAATATTGTGTAACAGCCTCGGTAAATCGAGTAGATTTTTTGAATTCTATTGAGGTTGGTGAATTGGTAACGCTTAAAGCAAGAGTTAACTACGTCGGGACATCCTCAATGGTGGTGGGTATTAAAGTAGTATCTCAAAATATAAGAACTGGGATGGAAAAGCATTGTAATTCCTCTTATTTTTCTATGGTTGCCATGGATGAGAATGGGAAAAAGACCAAAGTTCCAGGGCTAACCTTGTCGAACAAAGATGATGTGAGAAGATTTTTAAGATCTATCAAACACATCAAAATGAGAAATGAAAGAAAAATAGAATTTAGCGAGGATATTTTTATTCCGATCAATTACAATTATAAAGATATTTTAAAAGGTTACAATGTTCAGTTAAAGAAAATCGATTAATTCTAACCCATTTTCTCAATGCCATTTTTAATTCTTAAAATAGTTTCTTCTTTTCCAATAATATCCATAATATCAAAAAGATGGGCTCCTTTTAAGGCACCCACAAGAGATAGCCTCAGCGGTTGCATTATTTTGCCAAAACCAATTTCTTTTTGCTCAATCCATGCTTTAACTTCCTTTTCTAGTGATTCAGAATCGAATTTTTCTGAATTTTGAAGCAGGATCATTAATTCTTGCATTAAGTTGGCGGTATCTTCTTTCCAATTCTTTTTTACGGCTTTTTCCTCATAGGTTGAAGGCGCAGTAAAAAAATAATCACTTAATTCTTCCAAGTCTTTGACGAAAACAGCTCTCTCTTTAACAGATTGTACGATTTTTAATAATTTTTCATCAGAAACAACAATATTTTTTTTAGCTAATAATTCTTTAAAATCAGAGGTAACATGTTCATTTGAAGCACTTTTGAGATACTGTTGCTGAAACCATTTTGTTTTTTCGGGATCGAATTTTGCACCGGATTTATTGACTTTTTCAAGTTCAAATGTCTTTATTAGTTGATCCATATTGAATATTTCCTGTTCTGTACCAGGATTCCAACCCAATAAGGCCAACATGTTTACAAACGCCTCCTTATAATAGCCATCTTCTTTATAACCCCTTGAAACTTCTCCGGTTTCTTCGTTGGTATATGCCAAAGGGAAAACAGGAAAACCTTCTTTATCGCCATCTCTTTTACTTAATTTTCCTTTACCT
Organism: Namhaeicola litoreus; assembly: GCF_042679565.1. Lineage (NCBI taxonomy): Bacteria > Pseudomonadati > Bacteroidota > Flavobacteriia > Flavobacteriales > Flavobacteriaceae > Namhaeicola > Namhaeicola litoreus. The sequence goes on from NZ_JBHTMY010000002.1 coordinate 769,009, forward strand.
GTAGGTTTTAAAATTAACGGTAAATGAGCAAATTGAGGAGCTTCCCAGCCAAAAGCACTGTACAATAATTCGTGTAGAGCCATACTAGGTAACCATTCTTCTCCTCTAATAACATGTGTTATCTCCATCAAATGATCATCTACGATATTTGCCAAATGGTAAGTTGGCATACCATCCGATTTGTACAAAACTTTATCGTCTAAAGTATTTGTGTTTATTTTAATTTCACCTCGAATTAAATCGTTGAGCGTCAATATTTCATTCTCAGGTATTTTAAAACGAATAACATATTTTTCTCCGTTTTCTATCTTATGCTTTACCTCTTCTGGAGATAATTTCAATGAGTTGTTTAAACTATTTCTATTGTGAAAATTGTATATAAAAGTTTCTCCTTTCTGCTCGTAAGAGGCTCTCAAATCCTCAAGTTCTTCGGCGGTATCAAAAGCATAGTAGGCTTTACCTTTTTTAACGAGTTCCTCGGCGTATTGCTTATAAATCTCTTTGCGCTCAGACTGTCTGTAAGGACCAAATTTACCTTCTTTTCCCGGACCTTCATCAAAGGGTATTTCTGCCCAATTTAGAGAATCTATAATATATTTTTCTGCATTGGCAACATACCTGTTTTGATCTGTATCTTCAATTCGAAGAACGAATGTACCTTGGTGCTTTTTTGCAAATAAATAGTTAAAAAGTGCAGTTCTTACACCTCCAATATGTAGAGGTCCGGTGGGACTTGGTGCAAAACGCACCCTTACAGGATGATTCATTTGGTTTAATTTTTGTGCAAAGATAATCGCTTAAAAGAGAAAACAGAAATTAGTCGTATTTTTATCCAATACCAATATATTGCGGATGGATCACGTCAAAGAAATAGAATTAAAATTAATTCAGTTTATCAGAAAGTTTCATGTAAATGAGATCATCAAAGGTGTGATTTTATTTACTGCCTTAGGCTTATTGTATTTTCTTCTCACCCTTGTTTTAGAATATTATTTGTGGCTTCAACCTCGCTTTAGATCTATTTTGTTTTGGAGTTTTATTGTGGTAGAGCTTATTTTACTCACATACTATGTGCTCATTCCACTTTTTAAATTATTTGGTTTTAGAAATGGAATATCCAAAGAAGAGGCATCGAGTATTATTGGTAAACATTTTGATGAAATAGATGATAAGTTATTGAATATTATTCAGTTAAAGAATCAGGAACCTACAGAGTTGGTTCTTGCCAGTATTGAACAAAAAGCATTGCAACTTAAACCATTTACTTTTAAAAATGCCATAAATTTTGCCTCAAATAAGGTATACTTAAAATTTTTAGGTGTCCCGGTTTTGGTTTTCTTTATAGCTAACTTAATTGGAGAAAAACAATTATTTTCTAGTAGTTTAAATAGAGTAGTTCATTACAACAAAGCGTATGAACCCCCAGCTCCCTTTTACTTTGAACTGAAGGATACTAAATTAGAAGTAATTCAGGGAAATGACCTAAAAGTGTTGATTCAACCCATCGGTGACCTAATACCCAATCAGCTGACAATAAGCTTTGAAGGTCAATCTTCTCTCATGAAAAATGAGGGAACATCGTTTTCATATTTATTTGAGAATATAGACCATTCATTTTCCTTTTATACCGAAGCAAATGGCGTAAAATCGGAAAATTTTGAAATTACTTTGATTGAAGCACCTAGTATTATTGATTTTTCTTTAGAATTAGTTTTTCCGGATTATTTAAAAAGGTCGATTGAGCAAATTAATAATACCGGAAACATTACTGTACCGGAGGGTACAAATGTTATTTGGAAAATTAGAACTAAATCAACGGATGAAATTACGTTTAAATCAGATGTCGAAACTGAGTTTGACAAGGTTAAACCAAATTATTTCGAATTTAAAAGAATTATTAGGAATGATTTAAAGTATCAAGTGTTTTCTTCAAATAAAAATTTGAAAGCTTACGAAAAATTGAGTTTCGAAATCGATGTTGTTAAAGATGAGTTCCCTGTGATTGAGGTGAAATCGGATATTGATTCAATCAGTAGAGGTGATGCACATTTTTTAGGATTAATAACGGATGATTACGGAATTTCGACTTTGGAATTTTGGTATAAAAGGTTAAATGATTCCATTTATACAAAACGGAATTTAACAATTCGATCCGATGTTTTAATTGAGTTTTTCCATTCTTTTCCAGAAGATATAGTTTTAGAACCCAAAGAGAATTATGAGTTGTTTTTTGTGGCCTATGACAATGATGGCGTAAATGGTAAAAAACTATCGCGATCAAATATTTTTTATTATCGTCAAAAATCAGAAGAAGAAGTACAGCGAGAATTGTATAAAGAGCAGCAGGGAAATATTGATTTATTTAAGTCAAATAATGAACGAATAAAAGATCTTAACGATGACTTAAATAACCTGAATAAATCTTTGCAATCTGAAGAGGGTTTAAACTGGAATAAAGAAAAGGAATTGGAAAAATATTTAGAAAAACAGACCAAACAACAAGAACTATTGAATAAAAATGCCGATCAACTAAAAAAGGATTTAGATGGAATCAAGGAGAATGGTTTTTTGGAGGATGAAAAGGAAGAAATCAAAAAGAGATTGGAAGAAGTAAGTGAGTCAGAAAAAAAGAGAAAACTATTAGAAGATCTTAAAAAATTGGCTGAGAAACTAAATAAGGAAGGATTGTTAGATCAGATGGATAAATTAAACAAATTGAATGAACAACAAGAAAAATCTTTAGAGAGAATTCTTGAGATGACAAAACAGTTCTATGTAGATCGGAAGATGGATCAAATTCAAAAGTCCTTGGATAATTTGGAAAAGGAACAAGGCGATTTGCTTAATAATGGCCAAGATTATGAAAAGCAAAAAGAGATAAACGAGAAATTTGAGGAGATTAAAAAGGAAACGGAAAGTTTAAAAGACCAAAATAATGAATTAAAGAATCCTCGGAATATACCCATTGAAGAAAAGGAAATGAATGAAATTTCTGAGGATTTAAAGAATGCCTTGGATAAATTGGAGAATAATTCTGGGGCTGCGAAAGAGAATCAAAAGAAGGCCCAAAGAAAAATGAAGGAGATATCTGAAAAGATGAAAGCAGGTATGGATGGTATGCAAATGGAGCGGATCGAGGAGAACATTGAAGATTTGGAACGAATTCTAAATAATTTGCTTATATTTTCTTATGATCAAGAGGACCTAATGAATGGATTTAAATCTAGTGAAGCTTTGCGTTCTGACTTTCCTGAAAAAATAAAAAAACAATATGTACTCAAAGAAAATTTTGAACATATTGATGATAGTTTGTATGCACTGTCGTTGAGGGTAGTGCAGATTAGCTCAAAAATTCAAGAAAATCTATCTGAGGCGCATTACAATTTGGATAAGTCGCTTGAAAATTTGGCCGAGAATAGAATAAATCAAGGCATTTCGAATCAACAATATACCATGACTGCAGCAAATGATTTAGCTGATTTACTGAGCAATGTTTTAGATAACTTGCAACAACAAAGTCAATCGCAGGGTTCTGGTAAAAGCAAAAGTGGGGAGTCCATAAGTTTGCCTGACATTATTAAAAAGCAGGAAGAGTTATTGAATCGTATGAATAATAATATGCCGACTAAGGATGGAAATGGAGAGAATGAATCTGAAAGTTTAAGTGGTGAACAATTTGAAATTTATAGGGAGCAGGTAAAATTGAGGAGACAATTAGAAAAGATCTTAAAAGAGAAAGGTTTGAATCAAAATAGTTATAATAAGACGAAGTCTGATATGGATAAATTAGAAGATTTATTATTGAATAAGGGTTTAAATAATGAGGCTAAAAGACAAATGGAAATATTAAAATATGAGTTGTTAAAATTGGAATCTGCGGCAGCCAAACAGGGTGAAGAAAATAATAGGGAGTCAACTGAAAACGAAACATTATTTAATAACGGGAAGGAGGGTTCTATGATTGAATTCAAGAAATTTAATATCACTGAAGAATTCTTAATGAGAAGAAACTTACCTTTGCAACCTTTTTATCAAGAAAAAGTAAATAATTATTTTAATAATGTGAAAAATGATTAGATTTTTTGAAGAAGGGAACATTAGGTTAACGAATAAAAGATTGATTAAAAATTGGTTAACAAGTTGTGTTGAAAGTGAAGGGAAATATTTACAGGATATAAATTTTGTTTTCTGTAATGATGATGAATTGCTCGACAAGAATATTAAGTATCTGAAACACAATACATTAACTGATGTTATTACGTTTGATTATTCTGAAAATGATCTTATTTCGGGTGAAGTGTATATTTCTGTCGATAGAATACAGGAAAATGCATCATTATTAAATGTAAAGTTTAGTGATGAATTGAATAGGGTCATGATACATGGAGTATTACATCTGCTTGGATATACGGATAAAACAAAGCTTGAGAAAGTGGAAATGCGAAAAAAGGAAGATGATTACCTTGCTTTAAGAAATTTTTGAAATGAAATTGTTTCACGTGGAACATAATTGAGTACTATGCAATTGAATGGATTTATATATGATGTAATTGTAGTAGGAGGTGGTCATGCTGGAAGTGAGGCTGCTGCTGCTGCTGCAAATATGGGGGCAAGAACATTGTTGATTACAATGAATTTGCAGAATATTGCTCAGATGAGCTGTAATCCAGCCATGGGAGGAATCGCAAAAGGACAAATAGTAAGAGAAATTGATGCCTTGGGTGGGTATAGTGGTATTATTACAGATAAGACGGCTATACAATTTAAAATGCTCAATAAATCAAAAGGACCTGCTATGTGGAGCCCAAGGGCTCAAAGTGATAGAATGAGATTTGCGGAAGCGTGGCGTCTACAATTGGAAAGTCTTCCTAACCTTGATATGTACCAGGAATCTGTGAATGGTTTGCTCATCGAGAATGATCATATTGTTGGGGTGAGAACAACACTTGGATTAGAAATTAAGTCACGTACGGTAATTATTACAGCAGGTACTTTTTTGAATGGCCAAATCCATATAGGTAATCAAACATTTGGAGGAGGTAGGGCAGGAGAAAATTCTTCAAAAGGCATTACGGAAGATCTTGTCAAATTTGGCTTTGAGGCTGGTAGAATGAAGACAGGCACACCACCTAGGGTAGATGGAAGGTCGTTGGACTATACTAAAATGATAGAGCAGCCGGGTGATGAAGTACCTTATAAATTTTCTTATTTGCCATCTGTAAAGCCATTGACAAAGCAAAGATCTTGTTATATGACCTATACATCAGCATCTGTACATGAAGTTTTAAGAGAGGGGTTTGAGGATTCTCCTATGTTTTCTGGAAGAATTCAAGGTGTGGGCCCAAGATATTGTCCATCGATTGAGGATAAAATAGATCGATTTGCAAGTAAAGAAAGGCATCAAATATTTGTTGAACCTGAGGGTTGGGATACTTATGAAGTTTATGTAAATGGGTTTTCTACCAGTTTACCATACGAAGTTCAGTCCAAAGCATTAAAACTAATTGACGGCTTTGAAAATGTAAATATTTTAAGATTTGGCTATGCAATAGAATATGACTATTTCCCTCCAACTCAATTAAAACATACGTTAGAAACAAAGTTGATTGAGAATTTGTATTTCGCGGGCCAAATTAATGGTACCACTGGATATGAAGAGGCGGCAGCACAAGGTTTAATGGCGGGTATAAATGCCGTATTAAAATTACAACAACGAGAATCTTTTGTTTTACAAAGAGATGAAGCTTATATAGGTGTTTTAATTGATGATTTAATTACCAAAGGAACCGAAGAGCCATACAGAATGTTTACTTCAAGGGCAGAATACCGTACACTTTTAAGGCAAGATAATGCGGATATTAGATTAACGCCAATGAGTTATAATATGGGATTAGCTTCAAAGGACAGATATGAAAGGGTTTTAAAAAAGCAGGAAAAAACGGATGTGCTAATTGACTTTTTGCAGCAGACAAGTATAAAACCTGAGGAAGTGAATGATCTATTAGTTCAGGTAGATTCTGCGCCTATTAACCAATCTATGAAAATGTATAAAGTCGCTGCACGGCCACAGTTAACATTTAAAGATGTTGAAACCTTTCCGAATGTGAAGGAATTTATAGATTTAAATGAATTAGATGAAGAGGTGCTTGAGCAGGCTGAAATACATATTAAATATGCCGGCTATATTGAAAAGGAAAAGAACAATGCAGACAAATTGAATCGCTTAGAAAATATTAAAATACCCGATAATTTTGATTATCATAGAATAAAGTCCATGTCTTATGAGGCGCGTGAAAAGCTTTCTAAAATAAGACCGGTATCTATATCTCAAGCGGCAAGAATCTCAGGCGTATCACCAAGTGATATTTCTATTCTGTTGGTTTATATGGGGCGTTAAGTTCAAAATGTTTCACGTGAAACATTAATCCAATAAGCATATTATTGTCTATGAAAAACGAAAATGTACAATCATTCTTGAGTAATCAAAAATTAGAATTGTTTTTAAAGAGTAAAGATTATTCTGTTTCTCAGGAATCATTTTCTTTAATGCTTGACCCAAGTTCAGATTTACTCATTACATATCCACAACCCGATGAGGTTGATTTACCAAAATACTACCAAAGCGATGCTTATATTTCGCATACGGACGGTAGTCGAGGTTTCTTAGAAAAGGCTTACCAATTTGTTAAAAAAATAACCATTCGCAATAAAGTTAAATTGATTAGCCCATGGATGGAGGAGTCTTCATATGTCTTAGATCTAGGTTGTGGAACAGGAGATTTTTTAAAAGCATGTGCAGAAAATAATTGGAAGGTTGTGGGCGTAGAGCCAAACAACATTGCAAGAAATTTAGCAGAAAAAAAAATAGACCTTCAAAAGGGTAAAGTAATTTATAAGTCCTTAGAAAAATTAAATGAGGATGTAGCTAAAGAATTAAATCAAAAATTTTCAATTATTACGCTTTGGCATGTTTTAGAACATGTTCCAGACCCTTTGTTATACTTAAGCACGTTAAAGGATCTGCTAGAACCTAATGGTAGAATAATTTTAGCTTTGCCAAATTTTAATAGTCACGATGCCCAGCATTATCAAAAATTTTGGGCGGCCTATGATTTGCCGAGACACCTTTGGCATTTTTCAAAAAAGGCAGTTTCGAGTTTGGCAAATGCAGTCGGCATGGAAACTGAAAAAATTTTACCGATGCCATTTGATGCATTTTATGTGAGTTTATTGTCAGAGAAATATGCCTATGGACAAACCAATTATCTTTCCGCTTTGTATAGAGGGTTAAAATCTAATAGCATGGCAAAATCGTCTGGAGAGTATTCTTCCCTTATATACATCCTTAAAAACAATTAAAATGCATTTTAAAACGATTTAAGAGTGCTTTTGGTTTAAAACGATTGTTGGGCTAGATCTCTAAAAACAAATCGCCTAAGCGCCTTTAAATAAGTCAGAGATTATAGGTAAATCTTATTGCAATAAATGTTTCATAAGTATTTCTTATAATGCACTTTTGAGTAAAAATCAAAATTTCTAACTAATTGTGTTTTGCGTAATTCAATTTTTTACATTTGCGGACTAAACTTAAATTATTTATAATGAAAAAATTATTGGGTGTTTTAATGTTATTGGTTTTTTTCACTTCTTGTAACCAACAGAAAATAGCGTATGTAGATTTTGAAAAGATCGTGAAGGAATACAATGGGTCAATAGAAGCCGAAAAGGAAATGCAAGCTGAATCTGACCAACTCTCTGCAGGGCTTGATCAAATGGCTAGTGAGTTTCAGGCAAATGTGCAAAACTATCAGCAAAAAATGCAAGGACTATCTGCTACAGCAAAAGCTGAGCAAGAGCAAGTTCTAATGCAACAGCAACAGCGTTTGCAACAACAACAACAAATGGCTCAACAGCAGCTGCAAACAAAAGGGCAAGAAAAGATGGATAAAATTAATGATGAGATTGAAGCCTATATCAAAGAATATGCACTAAAGAATGGTTATAGTTTTATCTTGGGAACTTCAGACATGACGAATACAGTTTTATTCGGAGATGAAAAACTTGATTTGACAGAAGTAGTCATTGAGAATTTAAATAAACTATCCGAAGTTTCTGAAACCCCAGTAGAGGAGGCGGTGGAAGAAATGAGCGAAGAAGAACCAGCTTCTAACAACTAAATAACTGAAAAACAAATGTTTATGAATTGATATTTTGTTTTTTCACAATTCGAGCCGGACAATTTGTCCGGCTTTTTTGTTTTTTGGAATTAATTATTCATCTGTATACTTATTCTTTAAAATCAACGTTATTAACATACTGTTGATTACTTTTTTTCTCCCCTGTTTTGTTTTAATTGATAGTCTGTAAAATTTATTAAAGGGATTTAAAGTATTAATATAGAAATGTTTAACAAGATTTTGGTTATGAAAAAGTTTATTCTATCACTTCTCATTTGTTTTGGATATGTATCACTAAATGCTCAATCAAATGGAAATTATCAAATTAAATTTTTAGAAGTCAATAGAGATAATTCTGATTATGCAGTTGCATTATTAGACGAAAATAAAATTGTTTTTACCTCAGAAGGTAACCGTGATTCAGAGAAAGGAAATAGAAATCCTCGTAAAAAACTTTTTGTAGGGGATATGGATTTTGATGGAGAAATACTTAACGTTACAAAAGTAAATAAAGACGAATCTAATAAATACAATACAACCGGCGTATCGTATACCAAAGATCAGAAAACCGTTTATTTCAGCAGAAACAGGCATGCCAGAAGTAAATCGAAACAAAGAAAGTCAAAAAATCAACGCATGGAAATTTTTCGTGCTAGGGTAGATGAAAACGGAAAATGGACTGACATAGAGAAATTGCCTTTTAATGATAAAAAAACTTCTGCCGGCTACCCAGCATTAAGCGCAGATGGAACAAAACTGTATTTTGTATCTAATAGATTACCTTCTTCAGGGGGTAATGATATTTTCGTAGTGAACATTAACAATGAAACTGAATTTGGTGAACCTCAAAATTTAGGCAAGACGATAAATACACCTGGAAACGAAACAACTCCATTTATAAATTCCAATAATGTTCTGTATTTCGCAAGTGACGGGCATAAAGGCAAAGGAGGATTGGATATTTTTGCTGCAGAAGTATTTGATAATCACGTATCAGATGTATATCACTTAGAGGAGCCAATTAATAGTTTGAACGATGATTTTGCCTATATTATAAATGACCAAACCAATACCGGATATTTTACATCAAACCGTTTACAAGGAAATGAAAATAATGATTTATATGCTTTCAATTTAGAGAAAGATAAATCTCTTGAAGATTGTTTTATCACAGTTGAAGGCTTAGTGAAAGACAAAAACACGCAAGCTTTACTTAAAAACGCAAATGTTGAATTATTTGATCTGAACAATAACTTGATTGAATCCATTCAAACAGCAGATGACGGTTTCTATTCGTTTAAAGTTCCTTGTAGCGAAGAGTACAATTTAGTTGGAAATTCTACCAATTACAAAGAACAAAAACAAAGAATTGAAATACTTGAGAATAATTACCACAAGATCTTACATTCTAATTTGAACTTGACTAAGTTGATGAAAAATGAAGTGGATGAGAGCAAAGATCTTTCTAAAATTTTAAACTTAGCACCGATCTATTTCGACTTTGATAAAGTAACAATTCGATCGGATGCGCGTTCAGAATTAGATAAGATCGTTAAAATTATGAAAGAGTATCCCGAAATTACAGTTGAAGCCAATGCGCATACAGATTCTTGGGGTCCTGCAGCATATAATAAGATATTATCAGAAAAAAGAGCTAAATCTACCGTAAATTATATAATTTCTCAAGGTATTGATCCATCCAGAATCATAGGAAAAGGGTTCGGTGAAGAAAGATTGTTGAACGATTGTGAAGATCCTTCACAATGTTCTAGGGCACAGAACCAGCTCAACAGAAGAACTGAGTTTATCATTACAAGCGCAGCCACGAGTATCCGACTTGATATTCACAAGAAAATCAAGAAAGAAGTTGTTGACAACAAGACTAAAACAGTAATGGAGATAACCGACAATTCTGTTGCGAGGGTAAATACAGATAGAGAAATTAAGAAAGTTGAGTTAAAAAAATCAACCAAAGCAATTGATACTTCTGAAAAATCTGTCGCAGATGTAAAAGTAAAAAGTGAAATTGAAAAAGTGGAGCCAAAAGAATCAGCTAAAAAAATGATTGCCGAGAGAGCGGCTCCTGAAACTTTGATTGAACCAAAAAGAATTGATCATAATAAGACTGAGAAATTGGTTGCAAGAAATAAAAAAGAACCGGTAAAAGTAGATAGAATTGATTTTGCTGATCTAGAGAATTCAACAACTGAAATGGCGTCTATAAATCCAAATGTAAAACCAACGAAAATAGAACCAAAAGAAGCAGAGACGGTTCTTGATGACAATGTTGAAATTTTGAGTGAGAAGTGGGTGACACAAGAGGAGGAGAAAAAACCAAAAACTATCGCAAAAGTAACGGTTACAAATGCCTCAGCAGAACCGAATAGATCAAAGAACAAAGCTTTAAATCACATAGATAGCGAAAAGTCTAAAATTGATGAAAAACTTAAAACGCTAGAACAAAAATACGATGAAGTACTCGCTAACAATCCAAGTAAAAAGCAATCCTATTTTCTGGAGAAAGAGAAGATCAGTGCTTTGAGAAAGGAAGTTAGTGAGGCGAACGATATCGGGTTCTCAAATATCATACAATACAACAATCAAATCATTTCATTTAATAAAACCTATCAACGTTTGCAGGGTGCAGAAAATAAAAAGGTACCCACAGAAAATGAGAATATCATCATTATTTCAGAATCTGTTCCTACAAAAAAAGATGACAAAAGCAATGTAACGGCCTTTATGGAAGAGCAAAAGGAGATAACTATTGAAAAATTGAATGACATTGAAAAAAAGTTTGTCCACGCAAAAAACATGAAACCTGAATATGCAGAAAATTGTTTGCAAGAGATAGAGAAAATTGATGCTTTTAGAAAGGAAGTTAAAAGTAACCCTTTGCCAAATTGGGATAATATTGTGGCTTACAAACAAACCATTAATACTTTTCATAAGAGCTATAAAGAATTAATGCTTCAAGCCAATGGTGGAATTTCTGCCAGAAACGCCAGGTTTAAAGATAATTCTGTTGCGAGTACAAGAACGCCATAAATTGAATTAAGTAAGAAAATATAAAAGCAAAACCAAGATTATTAAGTCGTCCCAAAAATGGGAAAATTGTGCTATTGAAAAAGAGTTGGTTTTATTTTGGTAACCCCGAGCATATTGCTCGGGGTTTTTTGTTTTAAATTGAAAGAGCTTCCATCGAATATAATATCTTTGAAAAAAATATAAGATTGGTACATCTAAGGTTTTTTATTTGTTTAAACACATTTCTTTTTTCCGCATTAGTTTTTTCCCAAGAAGATTTTAGCAATCTCTGGGAAGATCACTATTCTTATAATAATGTAAAGGATTTGGTAATTCGGGAAGACCAAATTTTTGCTGCTGCTGATAATGCTGCCTTTATTTACAACGAAGACAGTGGTTCAACAAAAAAGTTCTCTTCAGTATTTGGATTATCGGGTAAAACAACTACATCAATAATTTTTAGCGAAATTGCAGATAGTTTTGTTTTAGGTTATGAAACAGGTTTGATTGAAATAGTAGACAATAACGGAAATATCAGACTGGCCAACGACATAGAAAGATTAGATATTTCCGGACAAAAACAGATCAACCATATCGCAGAATTTGAAAATCTTCTCTATTTATCTACTCCTTTTGGCATTGTTGAATACAATATGAAAAATCTTCGTTTTGGGGATACTTTTTATATTGGGGCAGGGTCAGTTCCTGTATTTGTCAATGAAACAACTGTTTTTAACAAGACAATTTTTGCCGCAACAACGGACGGAATCTTCTCGGCAAATGTTGAGAATCCAAATTTGATCGATTTCAATAATTGGAAGCAACCTACAGGAGAATTACTTGGTAATTTTTCATCTATTACAGTATTTAATAACAGGCCGTTTACCGCAAAAGGAAATATTCTTTATGAAATGTTAGACAATGTTTTAATTCCGAGGCAAACATTTGATGAGAATATTTTAGCACTTAGAGCTTCAGACCAATTTCTTAGTGTAACACTAAATAATATGGCAATTGTTTTAAGTACAAATCTCCAGACGATCGATAGAGCAGGGAGTAGCAATGATTATCGTTTTAGCTTAAATACTTCTTTTACTCAAAAAAACGAAATTTATTTGGGCACGAAAGAATTTGGGATTCTTAAAAAGAAGTTCTTTTCCGATGTTTATGAAGAGATTCATCCTGTTGGACCTACTTCTAATGAAGTATTTTCTATCACAGCTCAAAACGGAGATGTATGGGTTGTTTATGGCGGTTATGATGCAGCTTTTACGCCGCTTAATAAACGCGCTGGCTTTAGTCATTACAGAGAATCTGAAAACAGTTGGTTCAATCAAGGTTTCGACCCCACATTTCCTGCTTTGGATTTGGTTAATATTACACTAGATCCAATGATAGAAGGAAAGGCTTATTTAAGTTCTTGGAACAGCGGAATATTGGTGCTTGAAAATGATGAACCTGTAGTGCTTTGGAACGATACGAATAGCGGTTTAGAAGATCTTTATCCACCCGGAAACCCTAATTCAAGTATTCGGATCAACGGAACTGCTTTTGATTATTCCGGCAATTTGTGGGTTGCGAACGCATGGGTTCCGAATCGATTGAAAAAATTAGAAACCAATGGCAACTGGAAGAGTGTAAATTTAAGTTCGATTATAACAAACGAGGCTTTTGGTTTAACAGAACTTGTTGTTGATAGAAGCAACAATATTTGGATCGGCTCAAGAAGAAATGGGGCCTTAGTATATCGTGAAAATGGAGATTTAAAAAAAGCTTTAATTACAGAAACTTCGAAGGGAAATTTACCAGATTTAAATGTAATAAGCCTGGCCGTAGATAGAAATAATCGTGTTTGGTTGGGAACAAGAAAAGGATTAGTGGTTTTTTCAAATCCGTCAAGTCTATTTTCAGAAGACATTTATGCCGCTGAACCAATTATCGTAGAGGATGATGGTATCCCAAAACGATTACTCGGAGATCAGCCAATAAACACAATAGCGATAGACGGCGCAGATAATAAATGGTTTGGAACAGATACGGGTGGTGTTTTATGTACAAATGGGTCAGGACAGGAGACACTGTATAGTTTTAACAAAGATAATTCTCCTCTTGCCTCAAATAGAATATTAAAAATTTCAATTGATGATTCCTCGGGGAAGGTTTACATCGCTACAGACAAAGGAATTGTCGCTTTTAAAAATAACGTTTCTCCTTACGGAGAAGCACTTGATGAGGTTTATGCTTACCCAAATCCCGCAAAAAGCGAACACGAAACGATTACCATTGATGGAAGAAATGGAACACATTTACCCAGAGGAACAAATGTAAAAATCTTAGATGTCGCAGGGCGTCTTGTTTTTGAAACGAATGTAATTGAAAGTCAATCTCCAAATGGAGGAAAAGTGGTTTGGAATAAGAAAAACTTGGCCGGTAGGACGGTCGCATCTGGAGTTTATCTTGTTCTTTTAACCTTACCTGATACCTCTGAAACATCAATTACGAAAATAGCCATCATCAATTGATATGATTTCAAAAACAAAAGCGATTGTAATATCATCAGTCAAATATGGCGACAGCGATTTGATTGTGAAATGTTTCACTCCTAATGGTTTAAGATCCTATTTACTTCGGCGTATTTATTCGAGTAAAAACAAACAAATTTCAATTGCATATTTCCAGGCCTTGAACCTCTTAGAGATTTCAGGAAGTGATAAAAAGAACGGTCAATTAAACACGATTAAAGAAGTAAATATTGACGTAGTATATCACAGTATCCATGGAAATATATACAAACAAAGTACGGCCATTTTTATGGCAGAAGTCTTGTCTTCTGTAATATGGGAAGAAAGTGATAGTCAATCCCTATTCGATTTTTTACATACCGCTTTTCAGTGGTTCGACGAACATCAAAATACCGCTAATTTTCATTTGGTTTTTCTCTTAAAGTTAACCCAGTACTTAGGTTTTTATCCTGAAGTAAAAAACAGCGACCTCAAATATTTTAATTTACAAGATGGAATTTTCACAAACGTCTATGAGAAAGAGAGTTGCATTGAGGGAAACATTTTAAATGTTTTTAAAGCCTTAATCGGCATAAATTTTGATAGTTTGGAAGAATTAAAATTAAGCTCAGGTTCACGACAAATAATTTTAGAAGTTTTAATGAAATATTTTCAAATCCATTTGACCGGTTTTAGGAAACCAAAATCATTAGAAATCTTCAAGGAGTTGTTTCACTAATATGAAAAATCAAGTCTCTTTTCTACTCTTTTTTATGGGTCAATTGTTGGTGGCACAACATTGTTTTGTGTTCGATAAAGACAGTGGTTTCCCAATACAAAACGTGTCGATTTTCAATGAAATGAATGATAAAGTTGTATTGACAGATAAAAATGGTAGAGCCGATTTGTCTTCTTTTTCTGAAATGGATATTTTGTTTTTTACCCACATTTCTTATGTAGAATTGGAAGTCTTGAAAAAACATGTTGTCAATACAGATTTAAAAGTTTTTATGCAGTTTAAAGCAGAGTCTTTAGATGAAGTTTTTTTGTCCGTCACTAAAAAATCTGAAAGTCGATCGAGAATTGCAGAACAAGTAGCTGTCTTTTCAATCAAAGATATTCAAAGGTTTTCTCCTCAGAATTCTGCAGACATGTTGAGTGATATTCCGGGCATCAGAGTCCAGAGAACTCAATTTGGAGGAGGAAGTCCGGTTTTAAGGGGGATGGAATCGAACAGGGTTTTATTGGTTGTTGATGGAGTAAGAATGAACAATGCAGTTTATCGAAAGGGCCATCTTCAAAATTCGATAACCGTTTCACCAAATATTTTAGAAAGAACGGAGGTCATTTTTGGGCCATCTTCGGTTATTTATGGTTCGGATGCTTTGGGTGGCGTAATTCATTATTATACCCGAAAACCTCATATTAGTGAAATTCACAGGGCAAATGTAGATTTTATGACCCGTTATAGCTCTGTAAACGATGAGTTTACATCATATGGTGGTGTTGAACTTCAGTTTCCGAAATTTGCATCTTTTACAGCAATAACCTACAGTAATTTTGGGGATCTTAGAATGGGTAAAAATAGAAGACACGGATTTGATGATTGGGGAAAACAGTTTTATTATTCTGATAATACAGATCGATATTACAATCCTTACCCTATAGAAAATGACAATACAAGTATTCAACGAAATATAGGATATGAACAATTAGATATTTTGCAAAAGGTAATTTTGCCGGTATCAAAAAACACAGATATTTTATTCAATTTGCAGTACAGTACTTCCTCAGATATCCCTAGATATGACAAATTAAATGAATATGGTGACGACGGTTTAAAGTATGCGGAATGGCACTATGGCCCGCAAAATAGATTTTTGTTATCAACTCAATTGTTGCTCAATCCGAACAAGTCATATATGAAAACTGGGGCGATTACTTTGGCCTATCAAGATATTGAAGAATCTAATGTGGAAAGAAGGTTTTCTAATTTAGACAGAAGTTCCGAACTTGACAATATAGATGTATTTAGTATTAACGCAGATTTTAGCACACCATTGAACAACGAGTCAAAACGCGTATTTTCTTATGGAGCTGAAATGGCATATAACGATGTTACTTCTACATCTTTGGGTGAAACTTTAGAAGTTGAAGGGAATAAAATCACAGGTGTTTCTGCATACTATAACACGCCGACAAGATATCCTGATGGTGGAAGTAATTACACCAGTTTGGCCGCATATGTTGATTTTAGGCAAGATCTATCTCCGCAATCTACTCTAAATACCGGAGTGAGACTAACCCATACAGACCTCAACGCGAAATGGATAGATTCTACTTTTTTTGATTTACCATATGACAAAGTGCACCTAAGAAATACAGCGGTAACACTAACGGCGGGATATGTGTTTAAGCCAACACAAGATTGGCAAATAAATACTGTTTTTTCTTCAGGATTTAGATCGCCGAATATTGATGATATAGGAAAAGTGAGAGAAAAAAGGGGTAAGGTTTCGGTACCTAATACAAACCTCAGACCAGAATATGCCTATAATTTTGAATTAGGGATCAATAAATATTTCTTTAGTCGAAATTATTATGTGAGCTTAACAGGCTACTATACGTTGCTAGATGATTATATCTATCGTGCTCCTCATGAAATCAATGGAAGTAATACCATTATTTACGAAGGCGAAGAACTGGAAATGACGGCCAATGTAAATATGGATAAGGCATACGTGATTGGAAGCACCTTACTATTTAGAGGAAATTTCACAAATACTTTAACAGGGAATGCGTCGTTGACCCTTACAAAAGGGAAAGCATACGACACAGGAGAACCTATGTCTTCTATACCACCCATTTTTGGAAATGTCGGATTAGACTATAACAAAAACCGATGGGATTCTGGCCTATACTTCCGCTTTAATGGTAGAAAAAAACTGGAAGATTTTAATTTGGATGAGGGAATAGATAACGTCGAAGAAACACCATTTATAGTAGAAACACAATCCTATTATGGCACTCCTTCATGGATGACTTTAGATTATTACCTTAGATATAGAATTACAAATCAAATTCATTTACAGGCTGGTGTCGATAATATTTTTGATGAACATTACAAAGAATTCGCCTCGGGAATAAGCGCCCCCGGAAGAAATTATGCCCTAACTCTTTCGGCCAGTTTTTAAACATTTTATCATGATACTTTACTGCTTAGCCTTGAGATAATTAAAAGTAATACTTTTGTATTCATAAACGCTCATTATTGTGTTACAAGAATTTAGAGATCATATACAATCTCAATTTCCTGAATTCACTGGGAAAAAACTACTACTCGCAATTTCAGGAGGGATAGATAGTATTGTTTTGGCGGATTTACTCCAAAAGATCAAACTGGATTTTTCATTTGCACATTGTAATTTTCAATTAAGAGCTACAGAATCTGAAGGCGATGAAGCTTTCGTAAAAGATTTGGCAAAAAAGTATAACCTTACCTGTTTTACTAAAAGATTTGACACAAATAAATACGCTAAAGAATTTGGACTTTCTACCCAAATGGCTGCCAGAGAATTACGGTATACTTGGTTTAAAAATTTAATGGAAACCCAAAAGTGCGATTATTTGCTTACTGCCCATCATGCTGATGATGAATTAGAAACCTTTTTCATTCATTTTTTAAGAGGTACTGGGCTAGATGGTTTTTTGGGAATTCCTCCCAAAAACGAATACATCAGAAGACCATTACTTCCATTCAGCAGAAACGATATAGAAATTTATGCTGAAGAGCAGCAATTAAATTGGAGAGAAGACGCCTCAAATGCTGAATTGAAATATGAACGAAATAGAATTAGGCATATCATCATTCCAGAACTCCTCAAAATGCAACCTCAATTACACAAAGTTTTTAATAGAACTCAGCAGCATTTAAAGCAAAGTAGATCTTTGATCGATCAGTTCATGGATAAAGCAAAAGCACAGATCTGTCAATGGGATGAGAATAATTATTTGAAAATCAATTTAGAACAATTAGACAATTTTTCAGATTCCAATGCTGTCTTATATGAAATATTGAAAAATTTTGGTTTCAAAGATTGGAAAAGCATCAAAGATTTAAGAACAGCACCCTCTGGCAAAAGGATTTTTTCGAATAATTATATTTTACTGAAGAACAGGAAAGAATTAATTCTCTATCCTATGACTAATGAGCCGGATCAACCCGAAATTAGCATACCCAACTTACCGGTTTACCATACCTTTGGGAAAAAAGTTTTAAAAAGCGAAAAGATTAGAGACGGACTTAAAATGCTATCTAATCTCACTAAAAACCAGATCATTATTGATACAGATAAGTTAAAGTTTCCTTTATCCGTAAGAAAATGGCAAAAAGGCGACTACTTTTATCCCATCGGACTAAATGGTTCTAAAAAATTAAGTGATTTTTTTAAAGACCTCAAGCTTTCTTCAATCGAAAAAGAAAATATTTGGTTACTTTGTTCCGAGAATAAAATTGTTTGGGTGATTGGCGAAAGAATGGATGACCGTTTTAAAATAGACTCAGACACAAAAAATAGTATAAAATTTGACATCAGTAATGGTTAAAAAGCACCTTTTTTTTCTTCTGTTATTCTTTTCCTTTTTTGCTCTTCAAGCACAAATATTTGATCCTGTAAAATGGGAAACATCGGTAAATAAAATTTCCGACAACGAGTATGATTTAACTTTAAAAGCCCAATTAGAATCTAATTGGCATTTGTATGCTCAGAAAATTCCAGATAATGGACCTATTCCTACAACCATTAGTTTTGAGGGGGCAGGAAAAGATTTTGAGTTAATAGGTGAAACCCAAGAAGGGGAAGGCCATGAAGCTTATGATGAGGTCTTTGAAATGGACATCAAATTTTTTGAAGAAGAAGCTGTATTTGTTCAAAAAGTGAGGTTAATAAACTCAGACATCACTTTAATCAAAGGGTCCGTTGAGTTTATGGTTTGTGATGATAAGAATTGTCTACCTCCAACTTCTGAGCAAATCCTTTTTCAATTAAAGTTAAGCCCTCAAACTTCGCCAATTATTTCAGATAAGAATAATAACACGGTCAGCGGTATGGCAGGTTCTGAGGATAAAGAGGAGAATAAGGTCAAAAAAGAAATCAAACCCCAAAACACCAAAAAAGATAAGAGCAGTTTATGGCAGTTGTTCTTTCTTTCTTTTATCGCCGGATTCGCAGCACTGCTTACACCCTGTGTTTTCCCAATGATTCCAATGACGGTAAGCTTTTTTACAAAACAAAGTAAAAACCGAGCCATGGGAATCAGAAATGCGATTATTTACGGAATTTCGATCATTGTGCTTTACGTAGGTTTAGGAACTATTATCACGGCTATCTTCGGTGCAGATTCTTTAAATGCGCTATCTACAAATGTTTGGTTTAACATTATTTTCTTTGTTTTATTGGTGGTTTTTGCTATCTCCTTTTTAGGGGCGTTCGAAATTACTTTACCCAGCTCGTGGGGAACAAAAGTGGACTCACAGGCAGATAGAGGAGGATTTGTAGGCATATTTTTTATGGCCTTGGCACTTGCCATTGTTTCTTTTTCATGTACAGGCCCAATTGTTGGTACAGCTCTCGTAGCTGCAGCAGCTCAAGGTGGAATTGCGCCAGTAATCAGTATGTTCGGTTTTTCTTTGGCTATTGCATTGCCTTTTGCACTTTTTGCGGCTTTTCCCGGATGGCTTAATTCGCTACCAAAATCGGGAGGTTGGTTAAATACGGTGAAAGTGGTTTTAGGATTTTTAGAGCTGGCCCTGGCTTTTAAATTTTTGTCGAATGCAGACTTGGTTTTACAAGCCCATTGGTTGGAACGCGAAGTGTTCTTAGCCATTTGGATTGCAATTTTTGGAGCCCTAGCCTTATATCTATTGGGAAAAATCAAATTACCACACGATTCAGATCAAAATCATATTTCGGTCGGAAGACTTTCTTTTGGATTAGTTGTATTGGCCTTTACTATTTATATGGTTCCAGGTTTATGGGGAGCTCCACTAAAATTGATTAGTGGGTTTCCACCTCCGATGCAATACAGCGAATCACCCAACGGTATTGGAACGGGTTCAATTGTAACAGAATTAGGAGATGATTTGCCTAAAAGTGCGCATATTGGTCCACATGGAATTATCGCCTTTTTAGATTATGAAGAAGGATTGGCCTTTGCCAAAAAAGTAAATAAACCTGCCATGATAGATTTTACGGGGCATGCTTGTGTGAATTGTAGAAAAATGGAAGAGAAAGTATGGTCAGATCCCGAAGTACTGAATGTCTTAAAGAATGATCTTGTTTTGATTTCGCTTTATGTTGATGATAAACGAGAATTACCCGAAGATGAGCAATACGAATCAGACATTACGAATAAAAGAATTGAAACCATAGGGAATAAATGGAGTGAGTTTCAAATAAAAAAGTATGCAGCAAATGCACAGCCTTATTACGTTTTAATCGATCATAATGGAGAAAATTTAAATGAGTATTCTGCCTATAACCCTGATATCGATGAATATTTGGCCTGGCTAAATGAAGGAATCGGCAATTTTAAATCAAATTGATTTTTAGTGACCTAGAATAATGAAAAGACTTGTTTTCCTTTTCCTGTTTTATTCATTTGTCCTGAAGGCACAAAATAAACTTCCCTTTAAACAGGGGGAATTCCTGTCTTATCAGGTTTCTTATGGCTTAGTTACTGCTGGGGTTGCCAATCTAGAATTAAAGAATCCCTCTTTAAAAGGCAAGAATTATCTCCACATTATTGGAACTGGTGTTTCTACTGGAATTACAGATTTCTTTTTCAAAGTCGAGGATAGATATGAGTCATATTTTGATGCTGAAACCCTAAGACCCCATAGATTTATTCGCAAGATTAAAGAGGGAGGACATTCAAAAGACAAAGAAATTTTTTTTGATTTTAATAGAAAGGAAGCAAAAGTTATCAATCATAAAAAAAATAGAACAGAATTCTTTCCTATTGAAAAAGATGTTCTGGATATGCTTTTGTCCGTTTACTATTTTAGAGCGATGGATTTTTCAAAACTGGAAGATAATGAAGTAATAAACATGAAAATGTTCTATGATGAAACAACACACCCATTTCAACTTAAAGTACTTGGAAGAGAAATGGTGAACACAAAATTTGGAAGAATAAATTGTTTGAAGGTTGTCCCGATGGTAGAAAAGGGAAGAGTTTTTAAAGAAAATGAAAGCTTGACCATTTGGTTTTCTGATGATCAAAATAAAATACCGATCAAATTGAAAGCGTCAATTTTAGTTGGAAGCATCAAAATGGAATTAGATAATTATACCGGTTTGGCCTATCCGCACAGCACTATTTTTAACTAAATTATAAGTCTAAATGTGTATAAATTAATTAGTTTTGCACAAAAATACTTGGGGAAGTTGAAAAAGATAATTGTTATTAGTTTGGCCTTTGTGGCTCTTTTTTCCTGCAAAAGAGATCAGGAAGAAAAAAATGAAATGGTAGAAGTAGTAGAAGAAGCTTTACCGGAAATCATTGAAGAATTTGGCTATATTCTCAACGATTTTAAAGTAATAAAAGATACTATCCGCTCCGGAGAGACCTTTGGAGAAATTTTATACAGAAATCATGTCGATCATCCAGAGATTTTTAAAATAGCCGAAAGAGCAAAGGACACTTTTGATATCAGAAAACTTGTTGCTGGAAAACCCTATACAATTTTAGCTAAAAAAGATACAACAGAAAAAGCCCAGGTTTTTATATACGAACCCAATAGGATAGAGTATCTTATTGTTGATTTTAGAGACAGTGTACATACAAAATTTGGAAGAAAGGAAGTTAAGATCATAACAAAAACAGCTTCGGGTGTCATCAACTCATCCTTATCAGAAGCCATGGAAGCTCAAGGGCTAAATTATATTTTGGCACACGAAATGTCTGATATTTACGCTTGGACCATCGACTTTTTTCACCTTCAAAAGGGAGATAAATTTAAACTGATTTACGAAGAAAAATATATTCAGGACACAATCCCAGTGGGAATTGGAGCAATTAAAGCAGCCTATTTTGAACACAAAGAAAAACCGATATACGCGTTTAATTTTGTGACAGATTCTACAAAAAACACCTATGACTATTACGATGAACAAGCTAAAACACTTCGCAGACAATTTCTAAAGGCTCCTTTAAAGTTTAGTAGAATTTCATCGAGATATAATCCAAACAGGCGAATAAAGTATTATGGGTATAAATTAAAACCTCATTTAGGAACTGATTTTGCCGCACCGACAGGGACACCCATTTTAAGCACCGCAAATGGGACAGTGATCGCTTCAACCTATAATCCTGCAAATGGGAATTATGTAAAAATCAAACATAACGCAACTTACACTACTCAATATTTGCACATGAGTAAAAGAAAGGTGAGAAAGGGAGATTTTGTAAAGCAAGGCGATGTGATTGGATATATTGGAATGACAGGAAATACTTCTGGCCCACATGTGTGTTATCGTTTTTGGAAAAACGGGAAACAGGTAGACCCGCTTCGCGAAAAACTGCCCTCAGCTGAACCAATAAAAGAAAGTATCAAAGGTCAATACATGGCCTATATAGAACCTATAAAAACTACATTGGATCAGATTCCGGTAAAAACGGAAGAAATGGCCATGATAAACGAATAAATCAGAAGCATGTCACTCAAAAATATCAACCCAACACAGACAAAATCTTGGAAATCGTTAGAAGCACATTACCAATTGGTCAAAGATGTGCCAATGAAAAAACTTTTTCAACAAGATAAAGACAGAACAGAAAAATTCACGGCTTCTTTTGAGGATATTGATCTAGATTTTTCTAAAAATAGGATAGATGATAAGACCTTGGAATTACTTCTTCAGTTAACCAAAGAAACTGATCTGAAGGATGCCGTTGAAAAATTTTTTGCAGGAGAGAAAATCAATACGACAGAAAACAGGGCTGTTTTGCACACGGCACTCAGAAATCAGAATACAAATAAAATTTTGGTCGATGGTGTCGATGTAATGCCAGAAGTGAAAAGTACCCTGGAAAAAATGAAAACTTTTTCTGAAAAAATTATAGGAGGAGACTTAAAAGGTTATTCAGGAAAGAATTTTACCGATGTTGTGAATATTGGCATTGGTGGATCCGACTTAGGACCCAGAATGGTAGTAGAGGGATTACAGTTTTACAAAAACCATTTAAATACTCATTTTGTTTCGAACATAGATGGAGATCATGTATATGAAACCTTAAAAAAACTCAATCCGGAAACAACACTTTTTGTCATTGTCTCCAAAACTTTTACCACCCAAGAGACACTTACGAATGCGGAAACTATTCAAGCATGGTTTTTAGAAAAGGCAAAAAGATCTGATATTAAACACAACTTTGTCGCTGTTTCTACGAATCTTCAGAAGGTGATCGATTTTGGTATTGCCGAAGAAAATATTTTCACCATGTGGGATTGGGTTGGAGGACGATATTCGTTGTGGAGTGCAGTTGGACTATCTATTAGTTTGTCGATTGGCTTTGATCAATTCCAAAAATTTTTAGAAGGAGGATTTGCCATGGACGAACATTTCAAAAATGCTTCTTATGACAAAAACTTACCTGTTTTACTAGCATTAATTACAATATGGTACAATAATTTTTGTGGTTCTGAATCTGAAGTTGTTATTCCTTATACCCAATATTTAGAGAATTTTGCACCGTTTTTACAACAGTTATCGATGGAAAGTAACGGGAAATCGGTCGATAGAGGCGGCAATCAGGTAAACTATCAAACGGGAAATATTATTTGGGGAAATACAGGAACAAATGTTCAGCATGCTTTTATGCAATTGTTGCATCAAGGAACAAAAATTATTCCTGTTGATTTTATTGGTTTTAAAGAATCTTTATTTGGGAACCAAGACCACCATAAAAAACTGATGGCCAACTTTTCAGCACAAGCCGAAGCTTTGTATAAAGGTAAATCCAAAGATGAGGTTTACTTGGACATGAAGCTCAATAATCAGCTAGATAAAGTTGAACAATTATTACCCTTTAAAGTGTTCGAAGGAAATAAGCCATCAAATACCTTGTTGGTAAAAAAGTTAACACCCTATAATTTAGGTGCACTCATTGCCATGTATGAACACAAAACCTTCGTTCAAGGTGTCATTTGGAATATTTTTAGCTTCGATCAATTTGGGGTAGAACTCGGAAAGGAATTAGCCAATAAATTACTGACAGTAAATAGTTAAAAATTGTTAACTATTTCTTAACTAAACGAACCATTATTTTAACAAAATAATGGTTTTTTATTGTAATTTTGCGCCGTTAAATAAAAATACAAAAACAAACTTTATGAAAAATTTCACAAAATTTTTTACTGTTATTTTGTT
The DNA here is from genome assembly GCF_042679565.1 of Namhaeicola litoreus. Classification (NCBI taxonomy): domain Bacteria; kingdom Pseudomonadati; phylum Bacteroidota; class Flavobacteriia; order Flavobacteriales; family Flavobacteriaceae; genus Namhaeicola; species Namhaeicola litoreus. The sequence goes on from NZ_JBHTMY010000002.1 coordinate 793,147, forward strand.
TTTTACCGGTACAGTTTTATTCGCACAAACAACAATTACGGGATCGGTAAAAGACGAAAATGGTTCGCTTCCTGGAGCGAACGTTGTCGTTAAAGGAACGTCAAATGGAACTACAACTGATTTTGATGGAAACTTTTCCTTGGAAGTAAATAATGGAAAAGGAGCACTAGAGATTTCATTTATCGGATTGGCCACAAAATCTGTCTCTTTCAATGCTACAGGCCAGCCAATTAATTTAGGTGCAATTCTTTTAAGTGCAGACGACAATGTATTACAAGAAGTAGTATTAGTTGGTACAGGGGTTATTGACTTAGCAGAGGGAAGAGAAACTCCAATTGCAGTGTCAACGATTAAAATTAAAGAAATCCAAACCAAAATAGGTGCGCAAGATATTACCGCATCAATGGTAAATACTCCATCGGTATATGTGGCCGGTCAAGCAGGAGGTTTTGGTGATTCTAGAATCGCAGTTCGTGGATTTGGACAAGACAATACGGCATTCTTATTAAACGGACAACCAATCAACGGAATGGAAGACGGGTTGATGTATTGGTCAAACTGGTCAGGAATGTCCGATATCGCCAATGGAATTCAGATACAAAGAGGTTTGGGTTCATCAAAATTAGCAATCTCTTCTGTGGGAGGTACTGTTAACTTTGTGACAAAGGCCACTGAACAAAGAGAAGGAGGCTTTTTTCAAACAGGGATAGCAAATGACAGTTATTTTAAGAATACATTAGGATATAGCACTGGTATTTTAGACAATGGCTGGGGTGTAACAGCAATGCTAACACATTGGCAAGGAGATGGTTATAATGACGGAACAAAAGGTCAAGGACAAAACTATTTTCTTTCTATTGGATATAAATTGAGCGAAAGTCATAATTTTAACTTTTTGATTACTGGAGCCCCACAATGGCACGATCAAAACTTTACAAAATCTATTTCAACATATTTGGAGTACGGGAAAAAGTATAATAATAACTGGGGTACTTTAAACGGAAAGTATGAAACAGAAAGAAGAAACTTCTATCATAAACCGGTTGCTAACCTAAACTGGGACTGGAAAATTGATGAAACTTCAAATTTGTCAACCGTGCTTTATGCCTCTTGGGGTAGAGGAGGTGGAACTGGAAATTATGGTTCAAGAGTTAGAACAGAAGATGGTCTTGTAGATTTTGATGCAATCGTTGCCAACAACAATGCCGCAGGTGGAGAGGGAATGTTTGGTAATGGAACCTATTTAGTGAGGGCTTCTATGAACAACCATAACTGGTATGGTTTAGTTTCTAACTACGAGAAAGAATTAAATGAAAATTTGACTTTAAATGTTGGAGCAGACCTAAGAACTTATTACGGTACCCACTTTAGACAAGTTGAAAACTTTTTAGAATTGAATAGTTGGACTGAAAGTCGTAGTCTAAGAGATGATACGCACCAAAGAGTAACAGATCCTGTTTTTAATACAGTAACTGAATCTTTTGCTGCAAACCCATGGACGGCCACTTTTAACACCATGCCGGAAGATCAAAGAATTGATTATGACAATAGCGAGCGTATTTCTTATGGTGGTATTTTTGGTCAATTAGAATATGCCAATGAAATTTTCTCTGCATTCTTTCAAGGAGCCGTTTCTACGCAAAGTCACCAAAGATTCGACAGATATGATTATTTGCCAGAATATGAAGATTCAGAAAAAGTAAATAATGTAGGATATAACCTAAAAGGTGGAGGTAGCTTTAGAATTAATGATCAAAACCAAGTGTATGCAAACACTGGATATTATTCTCGTCAGCCTTACCATGACAATATTTATTTGGACTTTACTAACGAAATCAACCCTTTGACCGAAAACGAAAAAATATTTGGTCTTGAAGCGGGATATTCATTTAGAAGCAGAATTTTCAATGCCAATGTGAACTTGTATAGAACTTCTTGGAAAGACAGAGTTACTACGAACTCAAGAATTACTCAGGGTGAAGAAACCATCGGTGGAATTGTTGTACCGGAAGGCACACAAATTTTTATTACCAATGAAGGTGTAGAACAATTGCACACAGGTCTTGAATTGGACTTTGGTGTGAGACCAATTGATAATTTAAATGTAAGAGGGTTTTTATCTGTAGGAAATTGGGAATATAAAGGAGAAGTGTTTACAACCATTCGCGATGAGGATCGCAACGTGTTAGATCGTGATGGACAAGATGTTGATGGCGGTAAAGTTGGTGATGCAGCTCAATTTACAGCAGGTTTGGGATTGAATTATCGAATTATCGAAAGATTATCGGTTGATTTTGACTGGAGATATTATGACAATCTTTACGCAACAGTTAGCGCGAGAAAGAAGAATTTAGAATTGCCTTCTTATAATTTGGCAGATTTTGGTATCTCTTACGGATTGCCATTAGGAAGTTCAGGTAAAAAATCAATAGATTTTAGAGTAAACGTAAACAACGTTTTTGATACGGAATATCTGTCAGAATTAAGATCAGCTAATTTTGCTGAAGCAGGTGATGAAACTTACAAAGGAATCAATGTTTCTAACCAAGGATATTTTGGTTGGGGAAGAACATGGAATGCTTCTGCGAGATTCAACTTCTAAAATTTTTATCATAAAAGTAGAAAAACCCATTTCCATTGCGAATGGGTTTTTTTATTTGTTTTAATTCTTAAATTTGCTTCCAACAAAAAAATACTACTCATGTTAAAAATGCTACACTCAGGTTGGGCGTATATCGCTTTAATCGTCTTAGTTGTTGCTGTTGTCAATGCCGCAATTGGTTTCTTCTCCAAAAAAAGTTTCCAAGAAAAAGATCTTCGTATTCCATTATTCACGCTTATTGTTTACCATATTCAATTAATAATCGGTTTGATTGCCTACTTTGTCTCAGCTCAATTTGCTTATGTCAGACAAAATGGAATGGGTGCCGCCATGGGAGAACCTGAGATTAGAATGGTCATAATGGAGCATCCCTTAATGATGATTTTAGCGATTGTTTTAATCACCATGGGCTTTTCTAAACATAAAAAACAAGTAACAGATAATGGGAAATTCAAAACAATATTTATTTATTATGGAATTGCTTTGTTATTCGTTTTAAGCAGAATTCCTTGGAGTCAATGGTTTTAATTTCTTTTATTAGAAAATAAGTATGTCAATTTTAGAAAAGCTTATTTCTTATCCCTTAAGTATTTTACATTACTTTTTTTTCGGGTTGGTTTTAGTGATTTTTTGGCCAATTCAATGGGTGAGTCTTAAGTTAGGAGGATATCAAGGGCACAAAAAGTCTGTTGATATCATGAGTTTTTTCTTGGTAGGCACCCTATATGTATTGGGAACAAGGGTGAGCTTTAGAAATAAGCAAAATTTACCTCTGGGAGTTCCCTTAATTTTTGCATCAAACCATCAGAGTATGCATGATATTCCTGCTCTAGGCTTCTTTTTGCGAAAATATCATCCAAAATTTGTGTCAAAAATTGAGTTGGGAAGAGGTATCCCCAGTATCTCTTTTAATTTAAGACATGGAGGATCGGTTTTAATCGATAGAAAAGATGCAAAACAATCCCTCGGCGCACTCATGAAATTTGGGAAATATCTAGAAGACAATAATAGATCCGCTATCATTTTCCCGGAAGGAACAAGAAGCAGAGACGGAGTACCAAAAAGATTTTCTGAAAATGGATTAAAAATGATGATAAAAAAAGCCCCGTCATCATACGTTGTCCCCATTACGATCAATAATTCCTGGAGAATTGTTCGCTTTGGGAATTTTCCTCTAGGAGTTTTTGATCACCTTACTTTTGATGTACACGAACCTATCAAATCAGACAGTATGCCTTTTGAAGAATTGTTTCTAAAGGTGGAAAAATCCGTGAAAGATGCCGTTGTAGTTAATTGAGGTTTAAATGAAACTCGTCTCGGTCTTCTAAAAAAGAAAACCTTTTCCGAGTAGTGATGAGATGTTCTTTTTCTAAGGTAACTGATTTTATTCCTTCTACATTCTCTTCAAATGAAAGTAGAGTAGCTCCGAAAGCATCGTAGACAGCAGAGTGCCCGGTATAAATGAGATCATTATCATCAACACCAACCCTATTTAACCCAATCGTATAACACAAATTTTCAATACTGCGGGCTTTTAATAGCGTATCCCAGGCATTTATCCGTGCATTGGGCCAGTTGGCCACAAAGAGCAAAATATCGTAATCTGAGTCATTTCTAGCCCATACGGGGAAGCGCAGATCATAACAGATCAATGGGAAAATTTTAAAGCCTTTGTATTCAAAAGTTATTCTTTTTCTCCCGGCTTCAAAAACAGTGTGCTCTCCGGCGTAAGAAAATAGATGTCGTTTATCGTAAAAAATCGTCTTACCATTAGGGAAAGCAACAACCAGCCTATTATAACATTTTTCATTTTCTTTAATTAATACAGATCCTATGACCACGGCATTTTTCTGCTCTGCTTTTTTGAGCATCCATTGTACGGTCGGTCCTTCCATGGTTTCTGCCAAATGATTGGCATTCATGCTAAATCCGGTACTGAATAACTCAGGCAATAGAATCATATCCGTTTGCTCGCGTATAGAATCTATCTTTTGTTCAAAATGAATTCTATTTTCCTCTAACTTTTCCCAATATATATCGGTTTGAACAAGGGTTACTTTAAGGGTGCTATTATTCATATGTCATAATTTTCTGAGTATATCCGCTGCTTTTTCAAGCGTATCATTTTTCTTGGCAAAACAAAAGCGCAGCAGTTTAAGATCCTTTTTAGGCTTATAAAAAACAGAGATAGGAATGGAAGCAATTTTGTGATCAACTGTTAAATGCTCTGCATATTTTTCATCGTTCAGGTCTGTGAGTTCTGCATAGTTGAGCAATTGAAAATAAGTTCCTTTAGATGGAGTAAAGGTAAACCGGGAATCTTTGATTAAAGACAAAAATGTATCTCTCTTTTGTTGATAAAACTGGGGTACTGATAAATAATTACTTTCTTTTTTTAAAAACTCGGCTAAAGCCTTTTGTATGGGATGGTTTACACTAAAAACTACGAACTGATGGATTTTTCTAAATTCGTGCATTAGTCTCTCGGGAGAGGCACAATAACCCATTTTCCATCCTGTGTTGTGAAATGTTTTTCCGAATGAGCCCACCACAAACGATCTGCTAGCCAAAGAAGGAAAACGGCTAACACTATGATGAATTTCGTTATCAAAAATAATATGTTCATAGACCTCATCACTCAAAATCAAAATATTCGTTCCCTCAACAAATCCCTCTAATTTTTTCATGTCCCCCAGGCTCAAAATTGTACCCGTTGGATTATGTGGAGAATTAATTATAATCATTTTGGTTTTATTATTCTTAACAGCCTGGACTTCTTCCCAAGGAATAGAATAATCTGGCGCTTTTAGAGCTATTTCTCTAACGATTCCGCCCTGAGCTAAAATTGTTGGAGCATAACTGTCATAGGCAGGGGCAAAAACAATTACCTCATCACCAGAGAAAATAAAGGATGATAAAATGGTGTAAATGGCTTGCGTAGCGCCACAAGTTACCGTAATCTCAGAGTCTGGATGATAATAATATTGATGAAGAAGTTCTATTTTTTGCGAAATAGCCTCTCTCAATTCTATCAAACCGGGCATGGGTGCATATTGATTATAGCCCTCTTTCATCGCCTTCGTTACCAAATTGATCAATTCGGGAGAAGAAGGAAAGTCGGGAAAGCCCTGAGAAAGATTTATGGCATTTTGTTCCGCTGCCAATTGACTCATTTTGGCAAAAATACTTGTAGGGATATCCGGAAGTTTACTGCGCATATATGAAATCCAACCTCTGTATTAGAAGTCTAATTGATAGTTTTCAGACAATTCGTCGTCATCGGTAAAATTAATGCCAAGGTCTTGAATGATTCCATCATTTAGATCATATACCCAACCGTGTATAGCTAAGAATTGACCTTTTCGCCATGCGTTTTGAACGATACTCGTTTTGGCTAAATCGTAAACTTGTTCTTTTACATTCAGCTCCACAAAACGATTAAATTTCTTTTGCTCATCCTTGATTGCGTCCAGATCTTTTTGATGAAATCGATACACATCCTTTAAATGTCTGATCCAGTTATCTATGATTCCATAAGAATGGTTACCCATCGCAGCTTTCACTCCTCCGCAACCGTAATGTCCGCAAACAATAATGTGCTTTACTTCTAAAACATTTACGGCATAATCCAATACAGAAAGCATATTCATATCGGTATGAATGACCATATTTGCGATGTTACGGTGAACAAAAACTTCACCTGCTTGTGCACCTATAATCTCATTGGCAGGCACCCTTGAATCCGCACATCCGATCCATAGTAATGGTGGTTTTTGGCCTTCGGCTAGCCGTTTAAAAAATTCTGGATCGAGGTTTAATTTTTCTTGAACCCATTGTTTATTGTTGTCTAGCAAGGACTGGTAAAAATCTGTTGACATCTCTTTTTTTTTATAAATATAAGGCAAAAAGCGTTGTATATGAAAACAAAAAAACCGTTAAGAAAACTTAACGGTTAGTTTTTTGATTTAAAGTTTTTTAGATGCTTGCCTTCAAATACTCTCTATTCATTCTGGCAATATTATCCAGAGAAATACCTTTCGGACATTCTACTTCACAGGCTCCAGTGTTGGTACAGTTACCAAAACCTTCTTCGTCCATTTGCCTAACCATATTTAAAACCCTGTCCGCTGCTTCAATCTTTCCTTGGGGGAGTAAGGCAAATTGAGAAACTTTTGCCGAAACAAATAACATGGCACTTGAGTTCTTACAAGACGCGACACAAGCTCCACAGCCGATGCAAGCTGCAGCATCCATAGATAGGTCTGCATCTTTTTTAGGGATAGGAATAGCATTGGCATCTTGAGTATTTCCTGAAGTATTCACAGAAATATACCCTCCTGCTTGTTGTATTCTTTCAAAAGCTGTACGATCGACGATCAAATCTTTGATGACCGGAAAAGCTTTCGCTCTAAAAGGTTCAATATATATAGTATCACCATCGTTAAACATTCTCATATGCAACTGGCAGGTTGTTATGCCTCGATCAGGACCATGTGCTTCGCCGTTGATGTACATAGAGCAAGTGCCGCAAATGCCTTCTCTACAATCATGATCAAAAGCAACGGGCTCTTCACCTTTCGCGACCAGGCTTTCATTGAGAATATCCATCATTTCTAAAAATGACATGTGGCCTTCTATATCGGAGATTTTATAATCGACTAATTTACCTTTGTCTTGGGCATTTTTCTGTCTCCAAATTTTTAATGTAAGATTCATCTTTCCAAATAGTTTAAATTCAGACAATAAGTCTAAGTTATTTATAAGACCTTGTTTTTAATTCAATGTCTTTAAATTCGAGATTTTCTTTGTGTAAAATAGCTTCACTAGGTTTACCAGTATATTCCCATGCAGCAACATAAGCGTAATTCTTATCATCTCTTAGTGCTTCTCCCTCAGGGGTTTGATATTCTTCTCTAAAATGACCTCCACAAGATTCATTTCTTTCAAGGGCATCTTTCGCAAATAACTCACCTAACTCTAAGAAATCAGCTACTCTTCCTGCTTTTTCAAGCTCAGGATTCAATTCATGAATACCTCCGGGAACTCTAACATTTTTCCAAAAATCATCTCTGATCTCTTGAATTTCTTTAATGGCCTCTTTTAGTCCTTTTTCATTTCTCGCCATTCCAACTTTATCCCACATTATTTTACCTAGTTTTTTGTGGTAATAATCTACGGAGTGTGTTCCCTTATTATTTACAAAAAACTCTAATTGTTGCTTGGCTTCTTTTTCGGCCTGTTCAAATTCGGGCCCATCAGTTGGGATAGTTCCGGTTCTAATGTCCTTTGAAAGATAATCGCCTATGGTATAAGGTAAAACAAAATAACCATCGGCTAGACCTTGCATTAGGGCAGAAGCTCCTAAACGGTTTGCTCCGTGATCTGAGAAATTCGCCTCACCGATACAATACAATCCTTCTACGGTAGTCATTAAATTGTAATCTACCCACACGCCTCCCATGGTATAATGCGTAGCTGGATAAATCATCATCGGTGTTTTGTATGGATTTTCATCGACAATTTTTTCATACATCTGAAATAAGTTTCCGTACTTTTCTTCGATGATTTTTTCTCCTAACTCAGTGATTTTTTCTTTAGAGGCATTATCAATACCCTGAATTTTTGCCTGTGTTTTTCCATAGCGTTCTATCGCAGAGGCAAAATCGAGGTAAACAGCTTCTCCTGTTTTATTGACACCAAAACCTGCGTCACATCTTTCTTTTGCCGCTCTAGAGGCAACATCCCGAGGAACAAGGTTACCAAAAGCAGGATATCTTCGCTCTAAGAAATAATCTCTGTCCTCTTCTTTCAACTGAGTGGGTTTTAATTTTCCCTCACGAATGGCTTTTGCATCTTCTAATTTATTCGGTACCCAAATACGACCGTCATTACGCAAAGATTCTGACATCAAAGTTAATTTTGACTGGTAATCTCCACTTCTCGGTATACAAGTTGGGTGAATTTGAGTAAAGCAAGGATTGGCAAAAAACGCACCTTTTTTATGAATTTTCCATGCGGCAGTCACATTAGAACCCATAGCATTGGTAGATAAGAAATAGACATTGCCATAACCGCCTGTAGCAATAACAACAGCATGTGCAGAATGCCTTTCCAATTCTCCTGTCACTAAATCTCTGGCAATAATTCCTCTGGCTTTTCCGCCAATTTTCACAACATCCAACATTTCATGTCGGTTGTACATGGTAATTTTTCCACGAGCAATTTGTCGGTTCATGGCCGAATAGGCACCCAACAATAATTGTTGCCCGGTTTGTCCCTTTGCGTAAAAAGTTCTCGAAACCAACACACCCCCAAAAGAACGGTTATCTAATAATCCGCCATAATCTCTCGCAAAAGGAACACCCTGAGCTACGCACTGGTCGATAATATTTGTCGAAACTTCAGCCAGTCTATAAACATTTGCTTCTCTCGAACGATAATCTCCTCCTTTAACAGTATCATAAAATAAACGGTAATCAGAATCACCGTCTCCCATATAATTTTTTGAGGCATTAATTCCTCCCTGAGCGGCAATTGAATGCGCTCTTCTGGGCGAATCTTGGTAGGCAAAAGCTTTAACGTTGTATCCTAATTCTGCTAAAGTAGCAGCTGCCGAACCGCCTGCAAGACCTGTACCTACAACAATAATGTCAATATTTCGTTTGTTGGCCGGATTAACGAGGTCGATTTTGTTTTTATAATTTGTCCATTTGTCTTTAATAGGACCTTCTGGAACTTTAGAGTCTAATTTCATAACTGTTGTTTAATTAGCAAAATAAAAATAGATGGCGATGACTGAGAAGCCTAGTGCGATAAAATAGCTATAGGCCACACCTAGATTTTTAACACATTTCAAATATTTGGGAGATCTGGCACCAACACTTGTAAAAGATGATTGGAAACCATGACTTAAATGGATTCCCAACATAACAAATGAAATGACATAAAGCACCACATATATTGGATTTTTAAAAAGTTGAGTAACTAATTCATAGTCATCAGGAACTTCTCCGAATTTGATTTCAACAAAGAAATCCTTAATGTGTAGAATCAAAAAAAGCAAGATAATAACGCCGGTAACAATCATGTTTCTAGATGCCCAACCCGCATTGGCTGCAGGATTGTTCTTTGCGTATTTGATTGGTCTTGAAGCCTTATTTTTCAATTCAAGTTTAATACCCATAATAATATGAATGATAAAACCTGCGGCCAATACATATTGCATAACCTGAATTAGTGGGTTATGACCCATAAAGTGCGATGCTGCATTAAACGTTTCTTGTCCGGCAAAGAGCGTTAAGTTTACGCCCAAATGCACCAATAAGAAAATGATCAAGAACAAACCTGACAAAGACATCACGACTTTTCTGCCTAAAGATGAAGATAAAAATCCACTCATTTTTGTTATAAATTTTGAAAGTACAAATATAAAATTTGATTTATGGATTATCAACAATTAGAAAATTTAAAATCGAACGCCTGTTAATTTAGATTCGTTTTAAATAAGGCTATTTTTTTGCCATTCTTGCGCAACTTTAAAAGATTTTTGACATTGAGGAGATTTGTATATTTACAAGCTAAATTGAGTTCATGACCGAACAAAAAACACATGAATTGAACCCAGAGAAATGGGTACAATTACATTCTGATTTTCTTTTTCAATATGCAGTTGCGAGAGTTAGTAATCACGATATGGCCAAAGATTTGGTGCAAGAAACCTTTTTTTCTGGCTTAAAAGGATTGGAAGGCTTTCGAGGTCAGGCTTCAGAGCGCACATGGTTGATTTCCATTTTAAAACGAAAAATCATCGATTACTACAGAAAAATAAATTCAGATAAAGGAAAAAGAGAAATCAATATGAGCTTTTTTGAGGAGGGTGAAAATCAGGGTGGCTGGATCGAAGCATTGGCACCAAAATCTTGGGATAACTTTGCTGATAAAGACATTGAAAATACTGAATTGGGAAAAGTGCTTAACGATTGTATCCAGAGGTTGCCGGAAAAATACAAAATTGTTTTTTTATTAAAAACGGAAAGTCAATATGAATCTGAAGATATTTGTAATGAACTGGGCATCAGTGCGTCAAACCTATGGGTAATCATACATCGCGCTCGAGTACAGCTCAGAAAATGTATAGAAACGAATTGGTTTAATAAATAAATGGTTAGAAATGTTTAAAAGATTTATTATTTCCTGCAATGAGGCAACAACCATTTGTGATAAAAACCAGTACGGAGAGGCCACAATTTTTGAGAAAATTAAATTGAGTTTGCACATTTTTGTTTGTGCTTATTGTAAAAAGTATACCGAGCAAAATTCTTTAATGACACATTTTTTTAATTCATATTTAGAAAATCCATGTAAAGGCAATCATTTAGAAGAATCAGAAAAAGCTGAATTAGAAAAAACCCTGTTAGATGAAATTAAAAAGTCACAAAAAAAGTAGGAATACTTCAATTTAAAATAACCGACGAACATTTTCACTATTTTTGATCAATGAGTCAATTTTATGGACGAATTTCTGAGCATGAATAGTGTATTCATCATTTTTTATTACCTGGCAGTTAGTGTTCTTGTGGTTGTCATCATTTTAGAACATCGAAATCCGGGGAAAGCTTTTGCCTACATTTTCTTGCTCCTTCTATTCCCTGTAATTGGTTTAATACTGTACTTCATCTTCGGCTTTCATTACCAGAAAAAAGTACTCTATAAGCGACTTCGAAATTATCACAACGACTTTCTAAAAACCATCGATGCAAAGAGAAAGTTTCCGAAAAAGGAATTTGAGGGTACACTGGAAAAACTCTCAGAACTTTTTTACAACATAGACCGAGTGCAATTTTCTGAAAAGAATGAAGTGCAAATTTTATTTAACGGAGAAAAAAAATTTCCAGTTGTCTTGGAAGAAATTGAAAAAGCGAAAGAATTTATTTACCTAGATTATTATATCATAAATGATGACAATATTGGAAATGATATTTTTGATTTACTCTTGAAAAAATCAAAAGAAGGATTAAAAGTAAAGGTCTTGTACGATGATGTTGGGAGCTCTATAAAGAGAAAGAGAAAAACAGAATTGAGGTCTGCCGGAATCGAAATACACGCTTATATGCCTGTTCTGTTCAGTCAATTTGCACACAAAGCAAACTATAGAAATCACAGAAAAATAATTATTATCGACGGATTTACCGGGTTTTTAGGCGGAATAAACATTTCGGACGTATATATAAATTCGGATGCAAACAAGCTTTTTTGGAGGGATACGCATGTAATGATAAAAGGGGAAGCAACAATTGAATTGCAATTTTTGTTTATCAATGATTGGTTTTATGCGACAGGGAAAAAGGTAAGCCCGGTGTTGGATATTAATTTTTCTGCAATAAAACAAAAAACCTACGCTTGTGTTTTAGGAAGTGAGTACGGATCTAATTTTGAAACCATTATGGAGGCTTTTGTAGGTCTGATCAGCCTGGCAAAAAAAGAAATAGTTATCAACACACCTTACTTTGTTCCGCCAGTTACGATTCTTCAGTTGTTAAAAATTAAGGCAAAATGCGGTATAAAAATTAAGTTATTGGTTCCAAGAAAACCCGATATCAAAACTGCTTTTTACGCTTCATATTCTTATATTTTGGAACTTATAGAAAGTGGAGTGGAGGTTTATGCCTATACCAAAGGAATGATGCATGCCAAAACCATGGTTATAGACAAGAAAATTTGTACCATTGGAACATCTAATTTTGATCACAGAAGTTTTAGTTTGAATTCTGAAGTGAATGCTTTTTTTATTGACGAAGACCTATGTATTGAGCTTCTCCAACAATTTGAAGAGGATGTAAAAAATGCATATCTTATTGATTTGAAATCATTAAAAAACAGGCCCTGGTATAAAAAAGGAATAAGCGCAGCCGCCAGACTTTTAGCGCCAATTTTGTAATTTTGTCAAATGGAATTTATCAGTAAAGAATTAGACGTATATGTGGTGAATCACAGTGAGGATGAACCTGAGCTATTGAGTGAATTGAGCAAAGAAACCTGGCAAAAAGTATTGGCGCCAAGAATGTTAAGCGGACATTATCAGGGAAGGTTACTCTCACTTATCTCAAAAATGATTCATCCCAAAACCATTCTTGAAATCGGAACCTATACGGGTTATTCTGCTCTTTGTCTGGCCGAAGGTTTAAAGCAAAACGGCATTTTACACACGATAGATAAAAATGAAGAGTTAGCCGATTTTCAACAACGCTTTTTCGACCAATCGCCCTACAAAGATCAAATTGTAAAACACATGGGTGATGCTCTTGAGATTATCCCTATGCTCAAAGAAAAGTTTGATCTGGTCTTTATTGATGCTGATAAAAGTAATTATTCCAACTATTTTGATTTGGTCATTGATAAAATGAATCGAGGGGGAATTATATTGTCGGATAATGTACTATGGAGCGGAAAAGTTTTAGAAAAAGTGGAGGAAAATGATATTGATACTGAACAGATCATCCTCTTCAATCAGAAGGTCAAAGAAGATAACAGAGTTGAAACCATTTTATTGCCAATTCGCGATGGGCTATCGCTTTGCCGAGTGAAATAGAAAAGCTATATCAGCTTTAAACTAAATATTTTTTAGTCAGATGTTTACCATATTGTGCGGTTTGCATAAAGGGGTAAAAAGTTTTGGTAAGATTTGACTATATCCCAACTTGGCTGAGTCTATTTTTAATCCTTGGAATTTTATGCGGAAAAGAGTTTAACCTTTCTTCTTCAACCTTGTTTTTCAGCTCTTTGGGTTTGATAATTGGCTTAGGCTTTTTTTTGTTTAGAAGTCATCGGAAGATTGGAAGGAATAACTTTTTTTTGCTCTTTTCAGCATTGACTTTTTTCATTATCGGAGTAAATTCCTATTTCATTCATCAAATTGTCAATCAAAAAGCGCATTATAAAAACCATGTAACAGATTCTTCCGCAATTCTTTTAGAGATAGAGAAGGAATTAAAACCTTCACAAAACAACCATAAATACATAGCCATTGTTCGTCAAATCGATCAAACTGCAGTTCGGGGTAAAGTAGTATTGTTCGTACCAAAAAAGGAATTTTCGTTAGCTCCGGGAGATCGATTGTTGACAAAAACAACTTTGGTGCCTATTCATACAGCCTTAAATCCGAATGATTTTGATTATAGGAAGTATATGCAAAATGAACAGATTAGCGAGCAAATTTTTATCAGCGAAAACAACTCAATCGAGCTATCGCCGAATAAAAATCTTGGAAGAAGCGCTTTTTTGATGAGAGAAAAAATTTCGAACTCATTGCTCATAAACGATTTTCAGGCATCCCTATTACCTCTGGTTCAGACCCTGTTTCTAGGGCAAAAACAAGATCTGTCTTCAGATGTTTTTGATGAATTTAGGCGTGCCGGTGTCGTTCATATTTTGGCGATATCCGGTTTGCATATCAGTATACTCATCGGTTTTTTATTTCTTGTTTTTCAACCAATAACAAAATTTAAAAAAGGGATGACCATTCGGTTAATGTTGGTGCTTTTCGTTTTATGGTTGTATGTTTTTTTGGTTGGTTATTCGGCCTCTGTGGTAAGAGCTGCAACCATGTTTACGGCTATTTCGATTGGATTGTACAGCAAAAAGAAGATCAATGTACAAAGCGCCCTTATTGCCTCCATGTTTATTCTGTTGCTCTTAAATCCCAATTATTTATGGCAAGTAGGTTTTCAAATGAGTTATTTGGCAGTTTTTTTTATAGTCGGATTTTATCCTTTGCTAAGGGTGAAGACCAATTATAAGGTCATTAATTATTTTCTCACTTTGTTATGGGTCACGATCATAGCCCAAACAGGAGTTTTACCCTTAAGTCTTTATTATTTCCATCAAACATCACCACTTTTCTTAATTTCCGGTATTCTTATTCTACCCTTTATCGGCATGCTCTTAGGTATAGGGTTTATAACAATTTTTCTATCTATTTTTGATCTCGCCCCCATACTTCTTGTAAAGATATTTAGCATGACCATAAATATTTTTTATAAGTCAGTTCATTTTATATCGACGCTGAATACATTTGAAATAGAACCGATTTACTTTTCAAAACTTTCAGTTTTTCTCCTTTACTTGATTTTGTTTTCTCTATTTGCTTTTTTAAAGCATAAAAATCAACTGAGTATATACTTAACTCTCTGCTTTATAATTCTTTTACAATTTCATTTCATTCATCAAAAATGGATGACGCAACGAAAAAATCAATTTGTGCTTTTTCATCAATATAAAGAATCCATCTTGCTTGATCAAAAAGGGCAAAAAGTAAAAATATTCGAAACACACCCAAACCGTGAGAACCCCTCAAGTGTTCAATATTTTTTGGAAGCAAATAGAATAAAAGAGATAGAAAAGAGAGGCTTAAAACCAGCTGTTTTAGAGTTCGAGCAGCAATGCCTACTGATTGTAAGCCAAGATTTCCATTTCAGAGAAGTGAATGTCAAACCAAATTTTTTATTGATGTGTAATTCTCCTAAAGTAAATTTTGATAGGATGTTAGATCATTTTCAACCAAAAATGATTCTGGTAGATGGATCGAATTATCCTGATTTGGTTAAAAAATGGCAAAAGACGGCCATGTCAAAAGATATCATTTTTCATTATACGGGTGCAGACGGGGCCTTTGTTTATAGCCACTAATTCCCGGCACTGCTACAATTTTGTTTATATTTGCTCGTTTCATAACAATAAAATATAAGCGTAAATGAAGATCATTGTCCCTATGGCTGGAATAGGCTCGCGTTTGAGACCACACACACTCACCATCCCAAAACCTTTGACGAAAATAGCAGGAAAACCAATTGTTCAACGGTTAGTGGAAGATATCGTTAAAGTGGTAAAACAGTCGGTAGAAGAGATTGCCTTTGTGATAGGTCCAACTTTTCCCAAAGACACGGAAGAGAAATTGATAGAAATTGCTAAGAGTTTAGGCGCAAAAGGAAGTGTTTTTATTCAAGATGAAGCTTTGGGAACAGCACACGCCATTCAATGTGCGAAAGACGCATTAAACGGACCCTGCGTAGTAGCCTTTGCCGATACACTTTTTAAAGCGGATTTCAAAATAGATGAAAATGCTGACGGTTCTGTTTGGGTAAAACAAGTTGACAACCCGAGTGCTTATGGCGTCGTAAAATTAAAAGATAATATCATTACAGATTTTGTTGAAAAACCGACAGAATTTGTCTCTAATCTCGCCATTATTGGTATTTATTATTTCAAAAAGGGCGAAATATTAAGAGATGAAATTCAATATTTATTAGATCATGACATTAAAGAAAAAGGCGAATACCAGCTCACCAATGCCCTTGAAAATATGAAGCAAAAAGGACTGAAATTTGTTCCTGGTGAGGTTTCGGCATGGATGGATTGCGGAAACAAAGAGATTACGGTAGAGACAAATAAAAGAGTATTACAATTTGCACATATGGAAGGTGAAAACTTAGTTTCACCGGATGTGGTTTTAGAAAATTCTAAAATCGTTGAACCTTGTTACATTGGAAAAAATGTAATTTTAAAAGATACGGTTATCGGGCCAAATGTATCACTTGGGGAGGGTTCAGAAGTTATTGATTCTGCGATTAGCAATTCTTTAATACAGAGTAATGTACTCATTAAAAATGCGAGTTTAGACCACGCCATGATTGGAAATCACGTACATTTTGATGGTGATTTTACTTCGGTAAGCCTGGGAGATTATTCGATTTTGAATTAATGAAATGAAAAGGTGTGTTTTTCTGTTCAGCTATATTCTCACTTTTTGTGTTCATGCACAAGAAGTAGATGACTTGCGCCTAAAAATGCAAGAAGAGCAGCAAACCATAAGTTTTGATACCTTCTTTTTTGAAGCATTAAAACAAAAAACAATAGGCAATTTTGATAAAGCCATTTATGCTTTAGAAGAATGTCAGGATATTGATCCAAAAAATTTGGCTGTTTTGTTTGAGTTTTCCAAGAATTACTTCGAACTGAACAAATACACTGAAGCAGAGTATTACGCCACCCTTGGTTTAGAGATTGACCCTAAGAATATCTACTTACTAAGGCATCTAAAAGAAATAAATTTACGTCAGAACGATTTTGAAGGAGCGGTGATGGCACAAAGTTTAATAGTGCAACAATACCCTGAGGAAGAACCAGATTTGATTTTTATTTTTTTACGTGCTGGTAAAATTGATGAGGCCAAAAGTGTATTGATTAAATTAGATTCAGAAGATAAATTGCCCGATTCATTTGCGAGTATTAAGCAATCGTTATTGCAAGACAAAACACAGGCATTTTTAGAGCATGAAGTGGAAAAACCTCTGCCCTTAACAACCTTGGCGCAATTAAGGCTTACATTTAGAGAGGAGAAAACATATGCCGCCATGACAGCCATATTAGAAAATGAACTAAAGACGAAACAATATTTGGACCTTTTGGAAGATAGTACAATGGCCCTCGAGTTTTTTCCTGCGCAACCCTTTGTTTATTTAATGAATGGATTGGCTTTGAATAGTTTAAGAAAATATGAAGAAGCCATTTCTGTGCTGAATTCGGGCTTTGATATGATCGTTGAAAACCCTGAAATGGAATCAAAATTTTTTGAACAACTCAGCTTGGCCCATAAAGCCATGGGAGATAAAAAGAAAGCAGCAGAATATTACCAAAAAATGTTAGACAGCAATGCGCTTCAGAATCCTTGAAAAAAAGTTTCTTAATTTATTGATTGTTGTTGCCGCACTTTTTTTACAATCTTGTAAAAGCATTAAAACAACAAGTACAAACATCGCTTATTTACCGGTAAACGAGGTAATTAAAAGGCATTACGCAAAGGGCGAAGGGTTTGCTATCAAAGCTGACCTAATCATTAAATATGAGAGAGGTTCAGATTTTGTCTCCTTAAACGGTTCGCTGAGAATGACAAAAGACAGTGCCATTTGGGTAAGTATATCAAAATTGGGATTCCCAGTAGGGAAATTGATGGTAACAGAAGACCGGGTGATTTTTTACGAAAAAGTGAACAAATCATTTTTTGATGGAGATTTTGCATTGATAAATAACTGGTTAGGCGTAGAAATGGATTTTCAAATGTTTCAAAATTTATTTTTAGGAGAAGCTTTGGTCGATTTAAGAAAGGAGAAGTACGAAGTGTCGATAACTGAGAATAATTATTTCGTAGTTCCTAAAAAGAAAAATCCTATTTTTGATGCGTTATTTTGGTTAGATCCGGTAAATTTTAAAATTAGTAAAGAGCAGTTCACTATTGATGAGCAAAATGAACTGCAAATTCAATACAAAGAATTCGAAATAGAAGAAAACTTTAGTTTACCCAAAGGATTTACGGTGAACGCAAATAACAAAAATAAAAACACAACAATTGAAGTGGATATTAAAAATATCGAATTGATCGATAATTTGAGATTTCCTATCTCAATTCCTGATAATTATAAGCAAATCAAATTGCAATGAGTACAGCAAAATTAAGTCTAGATCCTTCATCTCGCCTTACTCATTCTTTTCCGAAAACTTTACTGTATCTAATATCGTTTTTGTTTCTTTTTTTAGTGTCTGCAAATTCATTCGCTCAAAGCAAATCTGATCTGGAAAAACAGAGAAAGAAACTTCAAAAAGAGATCAAAGAAATTAATGAGCTACTTTTTAAATCAAAGGCTGAGGAAAAAAGTTTGTTGGTAGAACTAAATGATTTGAACAAAAGAATTAGTGTTAGGGATCAGCTCATTCAAACTATTGATAAAGAGATCAAAGAATTAAACAACGATATTTCTTCAAATGAAAAACAGATTGCTCAGCTCGAAAATCATTTGAATATATTAAAAGACGAATACGCCGATATGGTTGTTCAATCCTATAAAAGCAGAACCAAACAAAGCAGGTTAATGTTTTTGTTTTCTTCTGAAAGTTTTATGCAGGCCTTTAAAAGATTCCAGTACATGAATCAATATGCTAATTACCAAAAGCAACAGGGGCAAGAGATTATGGCTGAAACGGTCAAGCTAAATAATCTTACAGATTTATTAAAAGAAACAAAGCGCGAAAAGGAATTGCTCGTTTTGGTAAATAAAAAGGAAAGCGATAGTATCAAAAGAGAAAAGAATGAACAGGAGGGCTTAGTCAACTCAATTAAAAAGAAAGAGAAGAAATATATTACCGAGATCAAGAAGAAACAAAGGGAGGAGGCAAGAATTGAAAAAGAGATTGAAAAGGTAATTCGTGAAGCCATTGCCAGTTCCAATAAAAAATCGAATACCAATGTGAAAAGTTCGGGCTTTTCATTAACGCCAGAAGCCCAAAAACTAGAGAGCAGTTTTGTGGCAAATAAGGGAAAACTACCGGCACCTGTGGAAAGGGGCGTAGTAGTTCGTCATTTTGGAAAACAACCGCACCCAACGATCAAAGGAATTACGATAGAGAGTAACGGGGTATTTTTCGCAACAGAAAGAGGTGCAAATGCCAGAGTTATTTTTGATGGTAAAGTATTGGCTATTCAGGTCTTACCGGGTAATTTAAAAGCTGTTTTGGTACAACATGGAAATTATATTTCTGTATATAAAAATTTAGATAATGTCTTGGTAAACAAAGGAGATCAAGTAAGAACCAAACAGCAAATTGGCACAATTCACACGGATGCTACCTCAGGACAAACGATTTTAGCTTTTGTACTTTTTAAAGAAGTAAAACGTGAAAATCCGGAAGAATGGGTCTACAAAATTTAAAGGTTATAATGCCAAATACATAATATGGTTGGGATTGACATGTGTCTCTGATATTTGAAAATCGTAGCTTCCAACTCTTTTAAAGCCGTTTTTTGTGTAAAATTGAATAGCCCTGTGGTTTTCTATCCATACGGCTAACCAAATACCTTTTTGACTCTTCTGATAAGAAATGGATTTATTAAAATTGAATAGTTCGCCTGCTATGCCTTTTCCGTAGAATTCACTTAACAAATAAAATCTTTCCAACTTTGCGATGTTTTCATCGCGAATATTTTCGTTCGGCCTGTTGAAAATCGTTTTTGAATAACCCGCTAATTTTTGGTCATGATAAATGAGATAATATAGGTTTTCGGGATTTTTCAACTCTTTTATAAAAGTATTTAGTCCAAAGTTTTTAGAAACATAGCTGTTGATGTCTTTTGTAGGCGCACTTTTTCCATGTGCCTCTAAAAAGGATATTTTGGCGATCTCGTTTAGAGGTTCACAGTCGTTTACAGTTGCCCTGACAATTCTATTCATCTTTCATTTTTTGTGGAGACAAAAGTAAAAGGAATATACCCAAAGCCATACAAGCACTGCCATAAAATAGTATTCGATAACTATACCATACCGAAAAAGCACCCAACAAAAGAACCATTTCTGTGACAATAAAACCTGAAAAGAGCAAAAGAATTCCGCCTTGAGAAAACCGATGTAAGTTCAACCATTTTAAATCAAAAAGGAAGGCTAATATGAATACAGAAATTACACCGATTAAACTTAAATGAAGGTAAGCCAAAACAGTATGTTTATTGTGAAAGGCAAAGTCTTTAAAAATTTGAAAGACAGACAAATATTGAAATGTAAGTTTTAGAAAAAATGAAAAAAGAAACGTGATTATCAAAATTCTTATCCAAAATGCTTTTTTGAAAATCCAGTTTTTGAAAAATGGTTTTAGCGCCATACAGAGAAAAACTCCTCCAATAATTTGAAATATTCCGGCCAAATGCGCAGGAATTATCAGACTTTTTCTAAAACTCATACCCAACAAAGAAAGAGTTAAAGCAGGAAAAATGGCTAGGATTAAACATCGGTAAAAATTCAGCATTAGTTTTTTATTGGGTGCAATGTTGTCAATTTCGAGCCATTTAAGAAACAAGGCAAAACAGACAAACAAAAACCAACCGTTGTATTGAAAATGAAGAAAGGAATATATAAAGCTTTGATAAGCTTCTGTGTCACTCATGCCTTTTGCTGATAATATGCCCACACCCCAAGGCATCAATGTTGAAAGTACAGCAAGCCAAAGACCTGTTTTTAAAAATAGAACGGAAATCGAATTTTTATATTGGAGCGAGGGCTGTTTTAAATCTTTAAAAAAACAAAAAATAAACCAATAATTCATGAATTGGAATAGAGTGGAAAAAATAATGGAATACACGCCATATCCCTGTAAAGAAAATGAAACGAGTATGCCAAAAATAATAAACAAGGTTAGTTTTAATTGCAATAAATAGTGCCCTTTTTCAATTTGTTTTTTGGTTAAAAACAAATTGGTGCACAGAACAAACAAAACAATGTAAATCCAACCTTGAAAAGCGACGTGAGAATGCGCATGCACAAGATGAGCATAGTCAAAGGGGAGTTTTAAAAAATAAATTGCCCGAAGTGAGGTACCAATGATAGAAACAATAAAAAAGAAGAAAAGACTACTTTTTATCCAAATAGGTTTTATCATTTTTGCGCTCGCTTAATTCTGTTTTAATGGTTTGATAGGATAACAAAAATAGAGTTTATGCAAACAAAAAGCACAGTTTTATTAAAACTGTGCTTTAAAATCAATTTATTCAATCGCGGTTTTATTCTTTGTCTTTGCAAAGACCTACAATGTCATGAAAAACATCATGCAAGCTCTCTAAGGAAGCTGTAATAGCTTCATCATCACTATCTTGTTCAATAAGCTTTTGTAGTTCAAGACTTCCTTTGTACAAATTTTCTTCTGCCGCCACAATTTCAGGCGTATTAAATTCATCCGGCACAGAATTATTCTTGAGTGTATGTGCTTTTAGAACCATTTCGTCTATACGTCCTTTAATTGGATCTAAGTCACCCTCTTCACTTGGATGGTAAGTTTCTTGCATCACTTTGTGAAAATCGTCTAATTCAGGCCATTTTTCAAAAATACTTTGTGCTTGTTGATTTTGAATAAAAAACAAACTGAAAACTAAACTGAGAAATGCGATATTTTTTTTCATAATATTGGTTTTTATACTTTCTCTTTTTTTAGGAAAAGCTTTTATTAATCGACCGTAAATTTAGCAGCTATTTTTGATATTTTCATAAAAATTACATGGAAGGATTAAAATTAATTTCTTCCAATTTCTGGACTTTTTTTTGGTAGATTTGTACCTTTTAATTGAAAAATATGAACAGAATAATTTTAGCTTTTCTCATAGGATTTAGTACTTTTCTTTCTGCACAAACGATAAAATCTCCTTCTGAATTTTTTGGAGTAGCCTTGGGAGAGGAATTTCATTTACATCACCAGGTCATAGATTATTACAATTATTTAGCCGAAGTAGCTCCAGATCGAGTAAAGGTAAGCCAGTATGGAAAAACCTATGAAAAAAGACCCTTATTATTGGTTTATGTTTCTTCTGCCTCAAACCTATCGAATCTGGAAAACATCAGAAAGGAGCATTTAAATAACATAAACGGGAGTTCAAGTGCCAAAAAAGCGATTGCCTGGTTGAGCTATAATGTCCATGGAAATGAGAGTGTTAGTACAGAGGCTTCGATGTTGACAATTTATAAGTTACTCACAGAGAATTCAGATTATTTAAATGATGTGGTGGTAATTATGGATCCTTGTATCAATCCTGACGGAAGGGATCGGTATGTGACCTGGTATAACCAGAACAAAAACGAACCATTTAACGTGGATCCCAACAGTGTAGAGCATCATGAAGGTTGGCTTACTGGCAGGCCAAATCATTATATGTTTGACCTAAACAGAGACTGGGCTTGGCTAACACAAATTGAAAGTCAGCAAAGGATTAAACTATACAACCAATGGTTGCCACATATCCATGTCGATTTTCATGAACAAGGAGTAGATGCCCCTTATTATTTTGCTCCAGCAGCTGAACCGTATAACGAGGTAATTTCAGAGTTTCAGAGAAATTTTCAAATGGAAATTGGTAAAAATCATGCTCGCTATTTTGATGAGAAAGGATGGTTATATTTTACCAAAGAAGTTTTCGATCTGCTATATCCCAGTTATGGGGATACGTATCCTACTTACAATGGTAGTATTGGGATGACTTACGAACAAGGGGGTAGCGGAAGAGCAGGTTTGGGTGTCATCACTTCAAACAGAGATACGTTAACCTTGAAAGATAGAATCGCGCACCATACAACAACAGGTCTGTCTACAGTAGAAATGGCTTCAAAGAATGCAGAAAGACTGAATACAGAGTTTAGAAAATATTATACCCGTAATGACTTTAGCTTTAAGAATTATGTGTTATCGGGAGAGGGAGATAAAATTGACTTATTATCAGATCTGCTAGATCAACACGAGATCAAGTATATTAAAACAAATGAAGAAATAAATGGCAAGGGATTAAATTTTGAAACAGGAAAAACAGGAAGCTTTAAACAAAAAGGAGATCAAATCGTCATAACCTCAGATCAAACCAAACAAAACCTAATCAAAGTTTTATTCGAGCCCAGCGCAAAATTAACAGATTCTGTTACCTACGATATTACGGCCTGGTCCTTACCTTATGCCTATGGATTAAATGCCTTTGCATCAGAAAAACCAATTTCAGTCAAAGGAAATTCAGATTCGGCTTTTAAAAGTAATGTTCTGACTACCGGAGCCTATGCGTACATTGCGGATTGGAACAGTATGAAAGACGCTCGTTTTTTAAGTGAATTGATAAAAGAAAAAATTAAAGTCCGTTATTCTAATGAACCTTTCACCATTGAAGGAGAGAGTTTTCACAGAGGAAGTTTGATCGTTACAAAACTTGATAATTCTAACACCGAATTTATATCCAAATTAGAGCAAATTGCAAACAAACACAAAGTAAAACTAAAATCGGTTAAAACCGGTTTCGTAGATAAGGGTAAAGATTTTGGTTCAGATGCCGTGACAATGATTAAGCCGGCTAAAGTTGCAATTCTAAGGGGAGAACCGACAAGCACACTGAGTTTTGGAGAAATATGGCACTATTTTGAGCAACAATTAGGCTATCCTGTAAGTGTGCTGGATACAGATTATTTAAGTCGTGTAGATCTTTCCAAATACGATGTACTTGTGCTTCCTGATGGTAGTTATGGTAGTTTTATGGATGAAAAACAGCTCGGCTCTTTAAAAGATTGGGTGGGCAATGGTGGAAGGTTGATCGCAATTAGTGGTGCGGTAAAAGGTCTTGAGGGTGAAAAAGGATTTGGGATAAAATCAAAAAAGAGTAAAAAAGATAGTACTTCAGTACTGCTTCCTTATGCGGCAAAGCAACGAGAGGGTATGAAGAAAGCGATTACAGGCGCTATTTTTAAAATTGATATGGATCCTACACATCCATTAGCTTATGGCTATGGATCAAGCTACTATAGCTTAAAAAATAATGAAGACACCTACACATTTTTAAAAAGTGGTAATGTGGGCTATATTCAAAAAGAGACAAAACCTTTATCGGGTTTTGCGGGTAGTAGCATACAAACCGACCTAGAAAACACACTGGTATTTGGTGTAGAGAATTACAAACGCGGATCAGTTGTTTACCTAATAGATAATCCGCTCTTCAGGGGATTTTGGGAAAATGGAAAACTTCTTTTTGCCAATGCCATTTTTATGGTACCCTAAAATCAAAAAAGGCGGTCTATTATAGACCGCCTTTTTTGATTAATTTTTGTGGAAACTAATTCTTTACCAATAAATTTTCTTTTCTGATTTTAAGTGAAGATAACACGTTAATCGCTTCATCTACGTAAATATCTTTGTTGAGGTTTTCGTGCCAAATCTCTCTTTTCTTACCTAAGATTGAATCGTTTTCGATCGCTGCAATTTCATATGCAGGAGAATAAAACTCAAGATCATTTTTGTAATCATTCAACTTGTCAAACAATTTAGCTTCATTCTCACGGGTTGTAATTTCCTTTTTGTAATCATCAAAATTTAGATGAACAGAATCATCATCTCTCCCTGCTTTCAACCATTTTGCATTTTCATCGATCAATTTAAAATTCTCATTTTCCAGAATTCTCTGCTTACTCTCATTGATGACGGTACTGAAATTTTCATAATAATTTAAAGGGATGTAATTAGCTGGCGCTACTTTATCCCATTCCAAAGGGTTTTTTTCATCTCTTTCTCCAATTTCCATATAAGAATAACGATCAGGCATGGCTATATCAGAAGTGACACCTTCGATCTGGGTTGATCCACCATTGATTCTATAAAATTTTTGAATCGTCATTTTTAACGCACCTAAGTCATCCTCGTATTTGTAATAATTGTTTAACGGCAATAGATTTTGCACAGTACCTTTACCAAAGGTTTGTTTACTTCCAAGTATAACAGCACGATTGTAATCTTGCATAGCAGCAGCGAAGATTTCAGAGGCTGAGGCAGATAATTCATTAACTAGGACCACCAAAGGACCGTCATATTGAACTTTTTTATCTGTATCAGATTTAACCACTGGTTTTTCATCTCTGTATTTCACTTGAACAACAGGACCCTCTTTAATAAATAATCCTGCAATTTCTATCGCTGTTTTTAAAGATCCACCTCCATTGTTCCTCAAGTCTAATAAAATACCATCTACATTTTCTTTTTTCAAACGCTCTATTTCGAGTTCCATATCGGTTGTTGAATTGCGATAATCTTTCTCGTTAAAATCGATATAGAATTTAGGTAATTCGATCAATCCATATTTTTTATCACCTTTTTTAATGATGGTGGATTTAGCAAAAGTTTCGTCTATTTCAACAATATCTCTGACAATAGAAATAACTTTTAAGGAGCCATCAATTTTAAGAACGGTAAGTTTAACTTCTGTTCCTTTTTTTCCCTTAATGAATTCTATGGCATCATCTAATCGCATACCGATGATATCAATGGGTTCGCCATCTCCTTGAGCTACTTTTAAAATCGCATCACCAACTTCTAATTCGCCACCTCTCCATGCAGGTCCGCCTGAGATTAATTCGTCTACGGTAGTGTAATCATCCTTTTTTCTTAATCTCGCACCAATTCCTTCCAATTTCCCGGCCATACTGATATCAAATCGTTTTTTGTCTTTTGGAGCAAAATAGCTGGTGTGAGGGTCAAAACCTAGCGTGACGCTATTGATATAAATAGAAAACCAATCGGTTCTTTCAAGCTCTTCCATGAAATCAAAAAAATCATCCATGCTTTTTAAAGTACCTTCGCGGGCTTCAATTTCTAAATTCGCGATTGAACTTTTAGTGTAAGAACTATCTTTTTCAAAACGATTCTCGTCTAATTCTATTTTATCATAAAGCCTGGTGAGGGTAGTAATTTTTAACTGATCTCGCCAAGTTTGAATCAATTCTGCCTCATTGGCGGCATAAGGTTTAGATTCGTAATCCGTAGAAAAAATTTCGCCTTTATTTTTATTGAAATCAAAAGGTTGAGACAATATTTCTTTGTAATACTTCTTAGACTCACCTAACCGCTGATTATATTTCTCATAAACCAAATTGAAAAAAGTGAGATCCTCATTTTTGATCTGATCGTCAATAAGGTATTTATATTGAGAGAATTCATCAATATCTTGTTGTAAAAACAGACGTTTTGAAGGATCCAAATTATTGAGAAATTCATCGTAAACCTTTTCAGAGAACTCGTCATTCATCTGAATGGGTTCATAGTGCCCTTTGGTAAGCGCATATCTTATTAATGAAAGTAATATTTTCTCCTTTTCAGGGTCTTCATCATTCTTAACTTGGAAACCAAGCATCAAGCCTCCTAAAATAACTAAGAGGAATATGTATTTTAATTTGCTTAACATAAACAAGGTTTGTTAATTTTCTTGTTCGACATAATTTCTAATAAACTTGCAAGGTAATAAAATAAAGTTGGAAATTTCTATTCATATAACTTCATCTTGCACACAATATTAGCTAAAATCATGCCTAACCGTTCACAAGGAAATGTTAAACCTAAATTGATTTGCCATTTTTCAAAATAGCTTACTTTTGTGTCAAGGATAAGATTCATGCAAAAAAAACCGCTTATTTTAGTTACCAATGACGATGGTATTACTGCTCCTGGAATTCGCACCTTACTTGAGGTAATGAATGAAATAGGAGATGTTGTCGTCTTGGCACCCGATAGTCCACAAAGTGGAATGGGTCATGCTATAACTCTCGATTCCACGATTTATTGTGAAAACATTTCGACTGATGACGTTCCACAGAACGAATTTCGTTGCTCAGGCACCCCCGCAGATTGCGTAAAAATGGCGGTGAGTGAAATAATGGATAGAAAACCGGATCTCTGTGTATCAGGAATCAATCACGGAAACAACTCTTCGATCAATGTTATTTATTCGGGTACTATGAGTGCGGCTATCGAAGCAGGAATTGAAGGGATTCCGGCCATTGGATTTTCATTGCTCGATTTTTCTTGGAATGCAGATTTTAAACCGCTAAAGCCCATTGTCAAAAAAATTGCCCAAGAAGTACTTAAAAACGGATTACCCGATGGCGTTGTTCTCAATGTAAATTTTCCAAAAGTGAAAAAATTTGAGGGAATAAAAATCTGCAGACAAGCAAGAGCCAACTGGGTAGAAGAATTTGATAAAAGAATCAATCCTCAAGGAAAGGAATATTATTGGCTAACAGGTAAGTTTGTTAATTTGGATCACGGAGAAGATACAGATGTATGGGCATTGGAGAACGGCTTTGTTTCTGTTGTTCCTGTTCATTTCGACCTCACAGCACACCACACAATAGCAGAACTAAATCAATGGGATCTCAAATAAAAAAAGAAGTTTTTATTGGCTTTGGTATCGGATTACTCGCCGTTTTTTTTAGCCTTTATTTATATATCGAATTCGTTTCGGAATATAGTTTTAGCACAACCCTCAAAATGATTAAAGAAGGTGACCTGTATGGAAAGGTTTTAGGTTTAGCGGCCATTCCAAATTTGTTCGTCTTTTTTATTTTCATTAAAAAGAAACAAGATTACAGGGCTCGTGGTGTATTGATGGCTTGTTTTTTGATTGCCTTTCTGGTTTTAATTGCTCAGTTTATATAAACGCCATAAATTTTTATTAAAAATGAAATATTACATCATTGCAGGTGAAGCTTCGGGAGATTTACATGGTGCAAACTTGATGAAGGCATTATTGAACGAGGATCCTAAGGCAGATTTTCGTTTTTGGGGAGGTAGTCTTATGGAGGCTGTTGGAGGAACTAAAGTCAAAGATTATCACGATTTGGCTTTTATGGGTTTCGTAGAAGTAATATTGAACCTCGGCACCATTTTGAGTAATATTAAATTTTGTAAACGAGATATTCTTTCATTCCAACCCGATTTGATCATCTTTATTGATTATCCGGGATTTAATTTGAGAATTGCAGAATTTGCGAAAAAGGAGAAAATTCCAACGCATTATTATATTTCTCCACAAATTTGGGCCTGGAAGGAGAACAGGATTCATCAAATCAAACGGGATGTTGATCAAATGTATGTGATACTCCCTTTTGAGAAGGATTTTTACGAAAACAAACATCAATATCCGGTGCATTATGTGGGTCATCCATTGTTGGATGCCATCGCAAATCGTCCTTTGGTAGACCCCAATAAATTTAGGCTTGAAAATAATTTGAACGAAAAACCGATTATTTCACTTTTGCCGGGTAGCCGTAAGCAGGAAATCAAGAAAATCTTGAGTGTCATGCTTAAAATGATTGATGAATTTCCAAACTATCAATTTGTTGTTGCTGGAGCACCAAGCCAGGATTTGTCGTTTTATCAATCAATAATTGCCGATAATAGAGTAAAGATCATACAAAATAAAACCTACGATCTACTTTCTGTATCTTATGCTGCTTTGGTCACCTCAGGTACGGCAACGCTGGAAACAGCCTTGTTCAAAATACCCGAAGTTGTCTGTTATAAGGGCAACCAATTGTCTTATGAAATAGGAAAACGTTTGGTGAAAAACATCAAATATATTTCTTTGGTAAACCTCATTTTAGATAGAGAATGTGTAAAGGAACTCATCCAAAACGACTTTAACAAAAAGAATTTAAAAAAGGCTTTAAAAGATGTTTTAGATCAAGAAAAGCGCACTAAAATGTTTGAAGACTATTATCAGTTGGAACAAATTTTAGGTGGAAAAGGGGCGAGTCAAAAAACCGCGAAGTTAATCGTCGGAGCCGAAGTAAAAGATGTCCGAAGCTAAAAAATATCTCAAACAGAAATTATTCACATAAATCCTCTAGCATATCTTCAATATCACCGGGTGTACTCATAATTTTCATAAAAGTACCCATAGTTAAATCAGGCCAATGTAAGGCTATTCGATATCTTCCGTGAAGCATGGTCGCTTGCTTGTCTTGAAGAATAATTTCGTAAGGCATAGCCGCTAAATGATCTTCTCCAATAATGGGTAAAAAATGAGATTCGCCTTTTTCTTTATCGTGTAGACCCACACCAAAAACGGCAACCTTTTCACTTGAAAAAATCATTTTATACACCATTTTCGTATTGCCCTTTTCTTTTGCCAAATTGCTACTTATTCTATCTACACCTTCCTCAAAGGAAGCAAATGATCTAAGCTTTACAGGATCTGTAAAGTAAGGCATCATCATTTTATATTGATATTCTCTTAGATCTTTGACAGATAAAGAGCCGCCAAATGGCCGATTGAGACTTCCTAAACTGCTCAAAGCAGCGGAGACGTCCTTAGAAATAATTTTGAGTTGTGATTCGTGAGTAGGAAATTCATTTCTCAAATAGGCATTAAATAGGTAATCTGGATTTAAATAACTGATGGTAGTTCCGTTGGCATTAGATTTTAATCCTACCTTCAAGGCCGAAGCAAGTGCCCCGCGGTCAGCTACTTTTAATGATACCTTTTGAAGATCATTTCTGGTAAAAACAACAACCTTTAAATTGGGTTTCCCACCAGGATTATAAACACCGATCACTTCAAAACCTTTGGCTTCTAAATTTTCGCTTACTTTTTTAGTGGCTTGAGAAATATGTTCGGCATAATCACCTACTTCGATATAAGGAGATAGTTTTTGAGCATATGTATTTGAGAGAATGAATTGACTTGCAACAAAGAATAGGAAGAATATTTTTTTCATTACTGAATATTTGAGAGATAAATTTAAAGGGTATAAATATAAAAAACACTAACATTTATCATGTCAAAATTAGTGTTAACCCTGCGAATTTAAAAAGGGTTGGTCTAATATTTTTAAACTTACCTTATAAAACAGTATACCGGTGATAACTCCAAAAATTCCTCCGGCTAAAATGTCTAGTGGGAAGTGAACACCAATGTAGATTCTACTATAAGCAAAAAACAAAGGCCAGATAAAAAACAAACCCGCGTATTTTATTTTCTTACGCAATGTGAAATAAACAAAAGTCGTTACAGCCATCGAAGTCCCTGCATGTGCAGAAAAAAAACTGAAACTTTTGTTGTTTTTTAGAATTCGAATAAATGTATTGATCTCAGGATCTCGATTAGGACGCAATCTTCCTACCGAGTATTTGATTAAATTGGCGAACTGATCAGAAAAAGTGATCAATAATGCCACAATAACCACCAGAGCAATTGTTTTTTTTAATCCGAAAAAACGGTACATCAAATAGATAAAAAAAAGAAAAAGAGGTATCCAACTCAACATGTTTGTAGCGGCAACCCAAAAAGGATCCCAACTTTCATTGCCCAAACCATTTAAATAGATAAAAAGTTCTTTATCAGAATTGATTAATTTATCCAAAAAACTCATTTACAAATTTCGTTTAATCGGACCGGTGATATCATCGATATTATCTTGCACTTTATCTTTAATTTTACTCACCTCTTTTGTAATGTCTTTGGTAAACTGAGTGTCTATTTTTTTTTCGATCCCACTCTCAACGATTTCTTTTTTCACCTCATTCGTGGCATTTTTTAGTTGTTGCATCCCTTTGCCCAAACCCCTTGCTATTTCAGGAATCTTTTCAGAACCAAAAAGCATGACAACAATGATCAAAATCACAAAAATTTCGGCACCACTGATAAATAGAAACATACAATTAAAAATTTAGTACAAAGATATAATAATTGAGTTATGCGCTGCGAGAATGCCTATTTTTTGATCAGCATTCTTTTTATTTCGTTAAGTTTCATTAGAGCTTCGATCGGTGTAAGGGTATCTATATTTGTGCGCATGATTTCATCTTTGATCTCCTCCAATAGAGGATCGTCTAACTGAAAGATACTCAACTGCAGATCTTCTTGCTTGTGTTGTCTTAGCTTTTCTTGCACATCTTCTGAGGCATGACTTTTTTCTAGTCTTTCTAAAATTTTATTCGCTTTAAAAACAACTTCATTAGGCATACCTGCAAGTTTCGCTACATGTATACCAAAACTGTGCTTCGACCCTCCCGGGACCAATTTCCTCAGAAAAATAACATTGTCTTTTAATTCTTTGACCGAAACATTGTAGTTCTTAATGCGGTCAAAAGATTCAGACATATCATTTAGTTCATGGTAATGTGTGGCAAATAGGGTTTTGGGTTTTGTAGGGTGATTGTGGAGATATTCTGCAATGGCCCAGGCGATAGAAATCCCATCATAGGTACTTGTACCGCGCCCAATTTCGTCTAACAAAATCAAACTTCGTTCTGAAAGATTATTCAAAATACTGGCTGTTTCATTCATTTCTACCATAAAGGTCGATTCACCCATCGAGATATTATCACTAGCGCCAACACGGGTAAAAATTTTATCTACAAGACCAATTTTGGCATTTTGAGCAGGGATATAACTTCCCATTTGAGCCAAAATAACAATAAGGGCTGTTTGTCTTAAAATAGCCGATTTACCGCTCATATTAGGTCCGGTAATCATGATGATTTGTTGTTGGTTTCGGTTTAAAACCACATCATTCGCGATATAAGCTTCACCCGGAGGCAATTGTTTTTCAATCACCGGATGTCGACCGTTTTTTATATCTAAATCAGTGCTATCATCCAGAACGGGCTTGACAAAATTGTAATGGATAGCATTTTGGGCAAAAGCACAAAGACAATCTAAGCGCGCAATTTGAGACGCACTTTTTTGAATGGGCTGAACAAATTGTAACAAGAAATCGATTAATTGCCCGTAAATTTCTTGCTCTAATACAGCGATTTTTTCTTGAGCGCCTAATATTTTTGATTCATAATGTTTGAGCTCCTCTGTAATATATCGCTCGGCAGAAACCAAAGTCTGTTTTCTAATCCACTCTTCTGGCACTTTGTCTTTATGGGTATTCCGTACTTCAATATAGTAACCAAAAACATTGTTAAAAGCGATTTTTAACGATGAAATTCCGGTTCTTTCTATTTCTCTTTCAACCATTTGATCCAAATAGGATTTTCCTGAGGAAGAAAGTGAACGCAATTCATCAAGTTCTTCAGAAACACCTTCCGCAATGCTGTTTCCTTTATTGATATTTACCGGAGCATTTTCATTTAATGTTTGACTGATCTTTTGGGTAAGTTCCGGACAAGGGTCCAGGTTATTGGCCAAATTTACCAACCCTTCGATTCCGCTTTTTAATCCGATCTCTTTAATGGGGGATATTGCTAGGAGTGAGTTTTTGAGCATCACAACTTCTCTTGGACTAATTTTACCGGTTGCGACTTTAGAAATTAAGCGCTCTAAATCACTCATCGATTTAATTTGACCCCATATCTTTTCAAAATCGCTTTCCTTTTCGATCAAATATTTAACTATACTTTGTCTTTCCTTAATTTCTTGTAAATCTTTTAAGGGTAGAGAAAGCCATCGGCGTAAGAGTCTTCCTCCCATGGGTGAAACGGTTTGATCGATGATGTCTAAAAGCGAAATTCCGTCTGCTGCATTGGAGGCATGCAGTTCCAAATTGCGTAAAGTAAATCGATCCATCCAAACATATTTATCTTGATGAATCTGTTTGATTTGAGAAATATGAGAAATATTATTGTGCTGTGTTTCTGATAAATAAAACAATACAGCTCCAGATGCGGTAATTCCATCTACAAGATCCTCGATACCGAAACCTTTGAGCGACTTTACTTTAAAATGCTTACAAAGACTTTCATGGGCAAACTCGTGTTGAAATACCCAATCATCTAGGTAAAAAGTATAAAAATTAGCTTTGAATTGAGAGAATTTTTGTTTGAATTGCTTTTGAACCAAAACCTCACTGGGTTTGAAATTTTGCAATAACTTATCTATGTATTCTTCGTTTCCCTGCGCCGTAAGAAATTCACCCGTAGAGATATCTAAAAAAGACACGCCGATGTACTTTTTTCCAAAATGAACAGCCGCCAAGAAATTATTGTTTTTTGATTGAAGGACCTCGTCATTTAAAGCAACACCTGGAGTAACAAGTTCAGTCACTCCTCGTTTTACGATGGTTTTGGTCATTTTGGGATCTTCCAACTGGTCGCAAATGGCCACGCGCAAACCGGCTTTGACAAGTTTTGGCAAGTAAGAATTTAAAGAATGGTGCGGAAATCCGGCTAAATGTGTTTCAGACGTACTGCCGGCTCCTCTTTTAGTGAGAACGATACCTAAGATTTTTGAAGCATGAACGGCATCCTCACCAAAAGTTTCGTAAAAATCGCCCACCCTAAACAACAGCAGTGCATCAGGATATTTACTCTTGATCTTGTTGTATTGCTGCATTAATGGAGTGACTTTTTTAGCCAAAGGAATTTGCTTTTATGTTGAAAAAAATGCCGTTCCTGCAAATATAAAATTATTGCTGCGATATGAACTCTACCGATGAAAAATATACGATCAATCTGGTTCGTTTTCAATTTTTGTTAATGGGAATTGATTAATTTCGCGGACGAAAATTAGATCGAAAGAATGAGGAAATTGAAAAACAGCGAATTGGGTCGCTTGGAGATTCAAGAATTCAAAGAGGCTAAGAAAATACCGCTCATCATTATTTTAGATAATATAAGAAGCTTAAACAATATTGGCTCTGTTTTTAGAACCGCTGATGCCTTCTTGGTAGAAAAGATTTATCTCTGCGGCATTACAGCTCAGCCTCCACACAAAGAAATTCATAAAACCGCTTTGGGAGCAACAGAGTCTGTTACTTGGGAATACCGAGAAAATGTAATGGACCTCATCGCTGATTTACAAAATGAACGAGTTACGGTAGCATCGATTGAACAAGCTGAAAATAGTCTTTATTTAAACGAATTTAGTGCACAAGGAATAACAAGGTTAGCTGTTATTTTTGGGAACGAGGTGAAAGGCGTTCAACAAAAGGTTGTAACGGCAAGTGATTTATGTCTTGAAATTCCTCAATTTGGAACCAAACACTCACTCAATATTTCTGTGAGTTGCGGTGTTGTTTTATGGGATCTTTTTCAAAAATTTAAAAATGTAGTATGAATGATTTCAGTTTTTTTGTGCAAAGAGGCCTGTTTCATGTGTTAGATAAGAACGCCTACGACCATATTTTATTTTTAATCGCGCTGGTGGTGATTTATCAGTTCAAAGATTGGAAAAAAATATTGGCGATGATTACGGCTTTTACGATTGGACATACACTCACATTGGCATTGTCTGTCTTTCAAATTTTTAGATTAAAGTCAGAATGGATAGAGTTTCTTATTCCTCTCACAATTTTTGTAACGGGCATGGTAAATATTCTTTTCATCAAAAGAAATCTCAAGAGTAAAGGCTTGTCTATCAATGTTTTTTTTGCCTTTTTCTTTGGTTTGGTACATGGCATGGGCTTTTCAGGTTATTTTGAAATGATCGTCGGTAAAGCAGAAAACAAACTTTTACCTTTGATAGAATTTGCCTTAGGGATAGAATTAGCGCAAATGATAATTGTTTTCATTGTACTCTTGTTTGGCATAATTATTCAAAATATCTTTAAAGTTTCAAAAAGAGATTGGATTTTAGTCATTTCATCTATCGTTGCAGGAATGACGATTCCTATGCTTATTGAAAGGGTTTTTTGGTAAAAATTTAACAGAAATTGCACAGAGTTTTGGCGAAATTTGTCCAAATTGTCAAAGTGTGATACATGCGATGAATAAGAGAAAGCAAAAAAAATATGATCTGGCTTATATGAGAATGGCCAGCGAATGGGCAAAATTGTCTTATTGCAAACGCCGTCAGGTTGGTGCGATTATTGTAAAAGATAAAATGATTATTTCTGACGGGTATAATGGCACACCGAGTGGTTTTGAAAATAATTGTGAAGATGAAGAGGGATATACAAAATGGCATGTATTACACGCAGAAGCAAACGCCATTTTAAAGGTAGCTAGATCTACACAATCTTGCAAAGAGGCAACATTATATATTACGATGTCACCTTGCAAAGAATGTAGCAAGCTCATCCATCAATCTGGGATTACAAGAGTGGTTTACCAAACGGCGTATAAAGACATATCAGGACTTGAATTTTTAGATAGAGCCAATGTAGAATTGGTGCACTTGCATGATGAATAACAAAACGAAAATATTATTACCAATTTATATAGCCATAGCCGTTGTGCTAGGGATTTTTATTGGGACCAATTTAGATTATAAAAAAGAAACAGTCCTTTTGTTTGGGGGCAATTCCCAAGAAAAGAAAATCAAACGGTTAATTGATTTTATTCAATACGATTATGTTGATGATGTAGATACAGATAGCTTACTCGATCATACCATCATGGATATGCTGAGTAAACTAGATCCGCATTCAACCTATATTCCTCCTCAAGACCTACAATCGATTACAGAAACCATGGAAGGTAAATTTGTTGGAATTGGCGTGCAATTTAACATGTTAAACGATTCGTTAACCGTGATAAAGGTGCTTAAAGATGGTCCAAGTGAAAGAGCAGGTTTAAAAGCTGGAGATAGAATTTTAACCGCCAACAACGACACCTTATACGGTAAAAAGCTCAACAACAATTACATTATTAAAACCCTCAAAGGAGAGCCAAATTCTAAGGTCGATATAACCGTATACAGGAAAATGGAAAATCAAGAATTGCCGTTTACCATTATTCGAGGTGATGTGCCCATAGAAAGTGTAGATGCCGCCTATATGCTAAACAATGAATTAGGATATATAAAAATAAACAAATTTGCGGCTTCTACTTATGATGAGTTTAAAGATGCACTAGATGATTTGTTAGAAGCAGGAATGAAAGAGCTCGTTTTGGACCTAAGACAAAATCCTGGTGGCTTTTTACAAGTAGCGACCAAAATAATTGATGAGTTTTTAGAAGATGGAAAACTAATTGTTTTTACCAAAAATAAGCGCGAGAAGGTAGATAAGACTTTTGCTACAGCCAAAGGAGATTTTGAAGAAGGGCAGGTATATGTGCTTTTAGATGGAGCTTCTGCCTCAGCAAGTGAAATCGTGGCTGGCGCTTTGCAAGACAATGATAAAGGAACTATAGTTGGAAGAAGATCCTTTGGCAAAGGGTTGGTTCAGCAAGAAATGGAATTGGGTGATGGTTCTGCGGTTAGATTGACAGTATCGAGATATTATACGCCAACAGGTAGATCCATTCAAAAACCGTATAGTGATGACGTGGAAGATTATTATGTTGAATATGAAAATCGTTATAATGAAGGAGAATTGTTGAGTAGAGACAGCATAAAAGTAAACGACACTTTAAAATATGTCACACCCAAAGGTAAAGTTGTTTATGGAGGAGGAGGAATTATCCCGGATGTATTTGTGCCACTAGACACCACCCAGTATATTGATCGGATTCATTATTCTCGCTTAAACACATTTGTTTTTGATTATATAGATAACCATAGAGAGCAATTCGACGGTCTCACTTTTGAAGAGTTTGATAAAAGCTTCGATAGCGATCAAAAGATTTATGAAGAATATTCTGAAGGGTTAAAAGACAGTTTTCACTACAAAGATTTAAAAGCTGATGAAAAAATGGTTCAGCTTTACCTCAAAGCATTGTTTGCGCAACAACTTTTCGATTCAAATGCATTTTATAAATTGATGAATAGAGAAGATGAAATGTTGAAAAAGGTGATGGATTTAGAAAAAAACGAAATTCCTATCAATCAATAGCGTCGTGAATCATGGTGTGTTTGCCATGGTTCCACTCGGTTAAAATATCTGTTGCTACTGCTGCACCACTGCCACAGGCAATGGCAAACTGACTTCTGTGTCCGGCTAAAACGCCAGCCACATACATATCTTTTTTAACTAAATGATCCGTATTTTTTAATTGGATGCGCTCTTTAACAGCTTCAATTTTCTGATGAGGAATAATAAACTCTTTAATTCCAGCAATTTGATTCAGATTCGAGGGTCCAATAGCGATGACAATTTTTTTAGCGAAATAACTATTCTTATTGGTTTTAACAGCAAACACATTTTGGTTTTGCTCAATGTTGACCACCTTTTCTTTTGTTATTTGCTTAATGTCAGGATAATATTTAGATAATTGATCAGCCCCTTTTTGTAGAATATCTTTTCCTAATAACCCCGGTTCCAATCCCAAAGCATTGTAAAAAACAGCTCTATCGAGAGCAGAGGAGCGCTGATGTAAAACGATACCAATTCTTTTTTCTTTTCCAAAAGGTTTGTTTTGAGCGGAACCTAAAACCAAAGCGCAAGACATACCTGCTGCCCCTCCGCCTAAAATTAAAACATCAAAAATCATGATCGTAAAGCATAAATTATGGCAAACTATTGAATAATCCCATGGCATTTGAAGCGAATAACTTCACGGCAATGGCCAATAAAATTACACCAAAAATCTTTCTCAACACATTAATTCCACCCTTTCCTAAAATATGCTCTATTTTTTTTGAAGATTTTAAAACGAAATATACAAAGATCATATTGATAATAATGGCAATAATGATATTGATGGTCTCAAACTCAGCTTTGATTGATAGCAAGGTAGTCATGGTTCCAGCTCCTGCAATGAGCGGAAAGGCGATAGGAACGATGCTAGCCGTCTCAGGATTTTCTTCTTTGTATAATTGAATCCCCAGAATCATTTCTAAGGCGAGGAATAAAATGACTAACGAACCCGCAACAGCAAAAGAATTGACATCAATACCAATTAGTTTTAGAATTTCTTCTCCTACAAACAAAAATGTAATCATAATGATCACTGCTACGATAGAGGCCTTTTCAGATTGGATATGACCAACTTTCTGTCGCAAACTAATAATGATTGGAATGCTTCCAACAATATCAATCACCGCAAATAAAACCATCGATGCAGTAAGTATTTCCTTGAAATCTAGTACCATAACAAAATGCTTATTTTTTTTGAGCGTGCAAAGATAGTCAATAATTCTACTTCAAAATCAATTATTTTTCTGATAAAATTGGGGTAAATTTGCCAACAAATAATAGAGCAAATGTTTCAAATTGATAAAACACTGGTTTCTGAAGATGTGATAGAAAAGCAATTTCTTTGTAATTTAAGTGCTTGTAAAGGAGCTTGTTGTATACATGGAGAGGCAGGGGCGCCAATTGAAAAAGATGAAAGGAAAATACTAGAACGTATTTATCCTACGGTTAAACCACTTTTAAGAAAGCAGGGACAGGATACCATTGAGAAACATGGCACCTATATTCAGAACGATGAGGGCGATTTTGAAACACCACTTATTGAGGGTGGTGAATGTGCCTATGTAATTTTCGACCACAAAAACATTGCTCTCTGTGGTATTGAGCAGGCTTTTAATAAAGGACTAATTGATTTTAAAAAACCTATCTCTTGTCATTTATACCCTGTTAGGATCCAAGCGTTTTCTGAGTTTTCTGCCGTGAATTACAGTCATTGGGACATATGTAATGATGCCTGTGCATTGGGCAAAAGTATGGAGTTACCGGTGTATAAATTCTTGAAAGAAGCGCTCATTAGAAAGTTTGGTGCAGATTGGTACGAAGAATTGGAATTAGTGGCAGAGCAATATTATCTCAATAAGTAAGTCTGATCTTTTATAATTCACAAAAGATTTGTTTATTTGACAGTGAATTGTTAAATAAATGTGAAAATATATTGAAAAATTATTACTTAAAAACGCTTCTTTTTATACTTTCAATTTTGCCTTTAAAGGCTCAGAATCTCGAGGCATCTTTTGTAGATCAGACAAATAAAAAAATTGATTCTCTTAACCGAGAGGGTCAATTTGAAAAAGCGTACTTGATTGGAAATGAGCTACTTCAAGAACTAATTGAGACAAATTCTTCTGAGGAGCTGATGGCAAAAACGTATTATACATTGAGCAATGTTGAAATTAGTCTCGGCGAATATGAAAAGTCCATTTCTACTTCGCATAAATCCTTGGCACTTTTTAAAAAAA
Source organism: Namhaeicola litoreus (assembly GCF_042679565.1). Lineage (NCBI taxonomy): Bacteria > Pseudomonadati > Bacteroidota > Flavobacteriia > Flavobacteriales > Flavobacteriaceae > Namhaeicola > Namhaeicola litoreus. The sequence continues at coordinate 832,053 of NZ_JBHTMY010000002.1, forward strand.
TAAATGATAGTCTTAAAATTGCATCAGCTTATAACAGACTGGGTGTAGGGTATTATTTTTTATACGATTATGACAGCACACAATTCTATTATAAGCGATCATATGACTTAAAAAAGAAATTGGGCGCTGAGGCCAATGAAATGGCAGTATCTGCCTATAACTTGGCAATTGCCTATGAAGATTTGAGTAAAATTGATGAAGCATTGGACTTGTATTTGGAAGCAGAAAAATTCTTGCTTAAAAATCCCGAGCGACTTTCTTTTTTATCCGATGTATATATTGGCTTGGCACATTTATACAATTACAACCAAGAAATTACTAAGGCTGAGTTTTACGCAGAAAAAGCAATGGATGTAGGTGTAAAATCATATGGAGAATTTAATCCAAATATGACTTTTGTGTATACCAATTACGCCAATATCTTATCTGTAAAAGGTAAATATAAAAGAGCCATAGAAATGCTTGAAAGAGCTTTAGAAATAAGAAAAAACACTTATGGTAATGACCATAAGTGGACCAGCGAAGCACATTACGATCTGGCGAGGGTATTAATGAAGGATGATCAACCTACAAAAGCAGAAAAACACTTGTTGGAATCTATTGAAATTGCAGAAAGGACAAACAACCTTCCCAATTTGGCCATGGCAAAAAACACTTTGGGAAAGCTTTATGTAATGGAGGAAATAAGCCCGGAAAAAGTAATCCCTTTGCTCGAAAGCTCAACCAAGATCAACAGAAAAATATACGGAGACACCTATTTGCAGATTGCAGAAAATTATTTGTACCTCGCTTCATTTGCTAAAAAGAACAAAGACGAAGAGTTATTTCGTCGATCTATAGACGAAGTGTATAAAAATGTGAATTATGAAGATAAAAATCTCAATTATGTTTATACGCCCTTTGAGATTTTAGAGGCTTTGAATTTAGAAGGAGAATGGCTTCTAGAAGAATATGAAGAAACGAAGGAAACAGCGCTTTTGTTTGAGAAAATGGAATTATTGGAAGAACAGCTCGAATTAATCGAGTTTGCCAAAAACAACTATTCTTCAGAACATGCAAAAATCTTAGTGGCCAATGATTATCATAAAGTATTTGAAGGGGGTATCAATACATGTTGGTTATTGTACCAATATACTGGAGATATGAAATACGCTGATAAGGCCTTTTCTCTTTCGGATAAAAACAGAAATCATTTGTTATTGCAGGGTTTTACTCAGGAGAAAATATGGAAGACATATGGAGTTCCTACTGAACTCTTAGAACAAGAACAAAGCCTTAAAAGAGAGCTGAGTGCTATGAATATGAATATCCATGATTTGAGAACAGGAGAAACTCAAAAAGAAGAATTGAGCAAACTGTTATCTGACAGACTTAGGCTAAATCGCAATTTAGATAGCCTGCAGAGAAGTATCAAAGAAAAATATCTCAAAGAAACAAAGCTTCCTAACCAAGAATTAACCCTTCAATTCGTTTCAGAAAATATCTCGGAAAATGCTCAGATGCTTAGTTATTTTTTAGGTGAAAAAGATGTTTACACCTTTTTTATCAATAAAAACAAATGGGATTTTGTTAAAAACATTGAGGCAGAAAAAGTAAGTAGTAGTATTGAAGAATTTCAATTGAAGTTGTTGCAAAAGGAAAACTTGACTGCTGTGGGAAAAACCTTATATCAGTTTCTCCTGGATGATAAAATTGATGATGGTAGATATGACTTGATCATTATTCCTGATGGAGAATTGAATTATCTTCCCTTTGAGGCATTAATTGATGGTCAAAACGAGTATGTAGTGCAGAATTTTAACATCAGTTATGCAAGTTCGGTTAGGTTGTTTTTGGAGGTAAATAGGCCTGAATTTACCTATGATTGCTCAAACTATTGGATTGGATATACGCCTGATTTTCAAGATGACAGAACTATTTCTGCAAGTTCTACTGAAGTCGAAAAAATCGGGCAACTGTTAAATGGATTTATTTTTAAAGGGGAAGATTGTTCTAAGGAGAACTTTTTTAAAAACAGCACTTCTTATTCCATTCAGCATCTCGCCACACATGGTGAGCTGGATTCTTTAGACTATACCATGAATAAATTAGATTTTTCCGGTTCAAAGCTCACTTCATCAGAGATCGCAGTTGCTGGGATTAAAGCGAATTTGGCCGTTTTAAGTGCCTGTTTTACTGGTTTTGGAACGATAGAAAAAGGAGAAGGCGTGATGAGTTTGGCAAGAGCATTTCACTTATCTGGAGTCCCGGCAATAATGATGAGTCTCTGGAAAGTTCCTGATAAAGAAACGGAAGAGTTAATGGTAAATTTTTATAAAGAACTCAAGAAGGGTAAGAATAAATCCTATGCCTTGCGTCAGGCTAAAATAAAATATCTTGAAAAGAATAAAGACCCTAATTTGGCTCATCCCTATTTTTGGGCTGGCTTTGTGATTAATGGGAACACCAACCCTTTGCCTCAACCTTTTTCTTTAAATTGGTATCTATACGGCGGGGTTTTCCTATCACTTTTCCTCCTGATTTTAATTTTTAAAAAGATAAGGTCTTAAGCCTGCAATTTGGCTAAAATGGCTTTAGCCTCTTCTTTTTTGTAAACGCAATCAGGATTACTTACCACAACTAAGAACTGAGAAATAGCTTTTTCTATTTGATCATCTCCCAAATAGGCCAAAGCTAAATACCAGTTGGCCTTGGCATTCCATTTAAATAGGGCATCTGCTTTATCAGGTCGGGTAGCGAGGGGGAGCAGAAGCTCTATAGCCTCTTCATTTTTATGAAGAGACAAATACGACATGGCTTTATAAAACTGAACGTATTCCTGATCTTTTGGTTGTATAGAATTGAATAAATTGATGGCTTTGTAATATGCTTTGTTTTCGTATGCCGAAAAAGCCTTTGTTTCTATATCTTCAGAAGTGGCTCCTCGCTCAATGGGCTTAACCACGTTGCGGTATGGCTCAAAATTAGATGTGAACAAGTAATCGGGTTGCTGGGTTTTATAATTGTGATAAAAAGTGTATCCCAGGCCAAAGAGTAGGGCAATGCTTGCAGCAAGTAACCATTTTTTTAAGGGAATTACTCTTTTTTTGGAATAGCTTTTCTCCAATTCTTGAAGACCTGCTTTTATTTCTGCTCTTTGTTGCCTTTCTAAAGCCTTTTTCAAGTCTTTCTGAAATAAAAACTCCTCTTTAAAATCGTAATCATTTTGTAATAATTTTTCAAAGAGTAAAGTTTCTTCATTATTTAAGGAATTCGAAAAATACTTTTCGATTAATTCTTCTTGTTCCGGATTCATAATATAAGATCTTTAAGTTGCTTAAGGCAACGTGATTTTTGACTTTTTAAGACATTTTTACTGCTGTAATCTAAAATCTCTGTAATTTCATCCAAGCTATAGCCTTGCAAAAACGACAATTTTAATATTTCCTTGCAACGGTCTCCAAGTTTTAAAAACACTTTTTGTAGCTGCAATTCTCTTATTGATGGTTCTTCTTCAAATAGGTTAACATACAAAACTTCATCAGTTTCTTCAATTAACACATTTTTAACATCTCTGCTCCTTTTTTCCTTGCGCAAATGCTCTCTAATTTTATTTTTTCCAATAGAAAATAAATAGGTTTTTACAGAACAAGATAATTTCTTGAGGTGGCCTTTATAAATATTATCTCTAAATACAAGTATAGATTCTTGATAAATATCTTTCGCATCTTCTTCATCTAAGCCAAATCCGACAGCATAATGTAGAAATGCCTCTCTGTGATCAGAATAAACTTTTTGCAATGGAAGGGGATCTCCTTCCTTGATACTTGCTATAATCTCGTCTGAATCAGAACGCTCCATTCAATAGTTAAAATAAATTTCCCTTTTATTTTTCTTTAATCAAAATTGATTTATTTTTTTGAAATAACAAGCAATTTATTTAACAAATTTTGATTTCGAGAGGAGGTAAAAAAAACAAGCTAGGTTGATGAATTATTGACCATTATTAAAGGGGTTTATTTATTTTGAAACGCTTAAAAATGGCAAAAAAATCGTACTACATAAATCTAGAAATCAATCTACAACATTTGGGTTTTTCATCAATTTAAATTTATCCATAGGCATTTGTACGAAATTTTCGATGAGTGCTTCAATATCTCCCTCAACAACAGATAAATCTTCCCGAATTAATTGGATGATATTATCCAAACTCACAAAGTAATCTTCAAAATTATCAACGGTTAAAGGCTCTTTTAAAGCGGCATAATCAAAAGAAAGGTAATTGCGATTTTCATTAAAGAATTGTACAAAATGTTCGATTTGTTTTTTCGTCATACTTCTGGCATACAAGCAACCATAAATTTTGAGCTGACAAACGAACTGAGAAAACCCTGAGACCAATAGAGCACTGGCAACTAAGGCAGCCTCACCAATCTTGTTTTCTATATGTTGAATTTCTTTTTGGTCGATAATATTGTCATCGTCCATTTTAAAAATAGCCTTTAAGATGGATTGATATAGTTCAATTTTTTTATCGAACAAACGCTTAGAAAATTCACTTTCCTTTTCATCTCTCGATTGGATTTTCATCACCACCATCATGGCAGCCACCGTAAAGGAGGCCCCTAAGGTAGCTGCAAGAATTTCTATGGTAAAATCATTGACGCCATATCCAAAAAAAGTATGTAAAAACAAAAATGCGAAAACGGCAAATATCGCTGCATACAGAACAATTTTAGTATCTTTTTTTTGCAATAATTTATCTTTCATCATATGATTAGTATTATTATTTATCAAGGTCATACTCAACGAGTAGTTGATTCCATTTATCAGTCTCTTTTAAATGAAGTAATTTTTCGTTGACCTCATCCCTCCTTTTTAAAGGAAGTTGCTTTGACGCGCCAAAACCATACATAGATTCATTAAACGAAATATTTAAGATAGTCCAATTTTCATTGGGCTCATTTTGAACTGTAAATTGTAAAAGGGGTTCATCATAGGCAACCATGTCAATCTCATTTTCCCTAAATCCATGAATTAATTCTTCAAAAGATTCATAGGTTTTTACATTGGAAAAGAAATGATTTGTCAACCAAGTTTCGGTGGCCGAATTATTTACAGTGCCAATATTTTTTTTTCTAAAGTTGTGAATGTCATCAACGGTATAGGTTAACTTATCAACAGTTAAGGAAGAGGTTATACTCGCAGTTACACTCGAAATCAAGATAAGCCCGGCAAACATCCAGATCAAACCAATCACTCTTCCGCCCACAGTTTTTGGAGATTTATCTCCATAACCTACGGTAGTCATAGTTACAGCAGACCACCACAGTCCATGCCATATTCCCCTGGAATCGCTGCTAAATTCTTCCGAATTTTTCTTTCGTTCAAAATACCACACCAAGACACCAAAAACAAATAATAATAGAAACAAGGTCAATAGAATTTTAAAGAAAGACCAGCTAAATACAGAGGAAAGAATGGTTAAAAAACGCTCTTTATTTGTGATGGCATGTACCATAAAAGTCGAATTACTTATGTAATAGGGGTAAGTAAACATTATATAGTCATTTCTTTCACTGGTAATTGTAAGAGGAGAAATGACCAAATCAATTGTTCCTTTTTTTAAGCCGTTTAACAAGCTATCTAAAGGTAGTTCTCTGTATTTATAAATGGTGGTTTCCTCTTTGATAAGTTCTTCCCACATCCAATAACTTAAACCTACAAGTTTATCATTGTTCTTATAAATAAAAGGAGGGTTAATACTATAGCCAATAACAATCGTGTCCTTTTCAGTCAGATCAAAGTTTTCCTGAGCAAAACTAAATTGAAGAAACAAGCTAAATACAAAAACAAAAATATTTTTGGCGGACATAATAAAGTGTCTAAAAAAATAAAAATAGTGAGATTAAATAGATACTCATTAAAAGTATGGGCCAATAACTCAATTTAAAGATAAGATTCTCTTTGTATTCTAAAATTGGATATTTATTGGTTTTTAAAAATAACAACACGGCAGACGACATAATAACGAGCATGAAATACATCACAAAATAAAAAGTTTCTAGATAAGTAAGTCCCGGAGTTTCAATATTCGATCTCAGCTGTATATGCGATAATAATAGAACAAAAAAGAACCCACCAGCCGCTTGAATAATACTCAAAGAACTTCCCTCTTTAGATTTATCCTCTTTTTGACTCACTGTGAAGGGCAATAGGAAAATAAGCATAGCAACGATAAGAATGGGCACTACATAGGTGATGATAGAGCTAATAATGACATTTTTGATCAAGACATTATAGGTTAACACAGATGCTTCTTTTAAACCATTAAATTCTGAATTCCCTAAATCTGATCTGAAATTATGTTCGTTAAATGTAAAAAAGGAAGATAGAATTTTGGAATCTGGCATATAAATATCGTCGCTAATACCTGGTTTTAAATACGGATCAGTAAAGTCATAGGAGCCTAAATCGGGGGTCAATATAACATGTTCATCTATATTGGGATACGTCAATTGTAGATCCAATCTTTTGGTATTTAAAGGATATTTTAAGTAGTTGAAATCAAATTGTAAGGTGGCATTAAAATCATATCTGTACAACCAATAATCATCTATTTTCTTTTTAAACATGGGCCTAATTCTCACCGAGATACCGGTCGCAGAAGCTTGTGGAAACACAAAGTTGAAGTCGTTTTCCGAAGTAAATCCGTCAGGTATTTTTTGCCAAATTTTTCCTTGAATCGCTACGTCATAAGCATTTTTTAAGTCGATATCATATATGAATATGCCTGTGGGGATTTCTATAAACTCTTGTTTGGGATTGAGTTGTTTTAATTCTACATTCTTTTTGTTCACATAATTAATGATGCTATTTTCACCTAGTACTTTAGATTCTCCATAAAACCTGTTGTTGGTGTCGTGTGAAATATAAATAATCCAAATAAAAATAATATTGAAAAGTAAAATCAAAGCCGTCAAATTCGAGAATTTCCAGAGGTAATTGGTTTTACCTGTCCAAACCTTAAAATATATGAGTAGTAAAAGGATAAGCGAAATACTTAAAAAAATAGTCAAACGTATAAGTTTCTCATTGCCTTCTCTGGTATAATTGATCAGATCTTGTTGAGGCAGAACAACCACCAGCACCCATTCATTTTTTAAATGAGAATAATAGTAGTTGGCTTCCTCCTGAGCTATTTCACTGTAGACACTTATTTGGCCTTCTTCCTTCTCAAAAATTTCTGAAAAAGCCGGGTTATTTATTAAATCTTGATTAAATTTTTCTGGATCGGTTAATAGTGCAGTACTGGGATGTGAAATAAGGTATTTATTCTTATTGACAATAAAGGCAAAACCGCTCTTGCCCATGGTAATTTTATGCAGATATTCATTAATATAGGCTGAAGAAATCGTTGATGAAATAACACCCCCTATTTCTTTCACGCCTTGTTCCTTTGTTCGATAAAAAGGAATGCCGTAATCTAGAATTAACTTCTGCGCAACTTTACCAATATAGGGATCACTCCAATTTCCTTTTTGTTTTTTTATAACCTCGGTATACCATTTTGCCGTTTCAAGAGAATCATTTGTATAGTCATAAGACTCCTCAACATACGATATTTTATTCTCAAACTTAGAATAAAAAGGCGCATATAATACTTTTGATTCATTTGCGATTTCTGGCTCAAAACCAACCGTGACACCAATGCTAAAGTCATTCTTTTGAGCTTCCCTTTTAATCAGGTTTTCTAGTTCTTTCTTAGAATAGGCTCTTTTAGAAAGAAGTTCAGATAGATATATTGAGTAACTTTCAACGGAATCTATTGCCGCTTGCAAGGCTACTTTAACCTCATCTTTTTTATTGATTCCATTTTCATAAGATAGTCTGTCCTTGTCTTTATTGAATTTTATATAATCAAAAAGAGAATATAAAAAAAGACTAAAAAAAATAGCCAAAATGGCGAGGTAAAATGCTTTATTCTTAAACATGGAAGTGATTGGCAAGATTTGTTTATTGCATAAATTTAATAAATGTTAAGTTTATAATGACTTACGATGGGATTATTTCTTAATTCGTCATGATGTTTTCAGAAATATCTAAAAATCATATCATGAAAAAGACTTTTTATAATTCCTTATAACCGCGATGCCATTAGCTCTAAATAGCTTGCAAAATAATTTTGGAAATCACATGGTGTTAAAAAATGGGAAAGTAAAGATTCGTGGTTGGTAGACCAACTTGTTTTTTTCAAATAGAGTTATAAGACGGTACATTCATCATTTTCATGCAGGCCCTAGAATTGTGATAAGGGGCTTTCCAAAAACCCAATTTATACATAGAAATATTCGGTTCTTTCTGTTGATTTACGCTCCAGTACCATTCGCCGTTTTTTGGATCGATGACATGATCTTTGGTAAAATTCCAAATCTTGAGGGCTTTGTTTAAATAAATTTCTTTTTTTGAAATTTCATAAGCGTAGTTTAAACCTACAATGGCCTCTGCCTGTGGCCACCAGTGTTTATCAGTATCGAGCACTTTACTGCGCAGGTTGTATTCGTAATAAACACCTCCGTCGCTATCCATTCCCTCCGCAATAAATGTGGATGCGACTTTAAGTGCTAGCCCTTTAGCCCTATTCAGCAATTCTTCATTACCAATTACCTTCGCGGCTTCAATGAGAAGCCAGACTGCCTCGATATCGTGCCCATAAGAGACAATTTCACCTTTAGTCTGCCATTTTTCGTCAAAGAAAAGTTGAAAATGATTTGTTTCAGCATCGAAAAATGTGTCGAGAAAAAGCAAAATCAATTCTTCTAATCTTGTTTTTAAAAGATGAGTTGGAGCAATTTGGTAAAGTGTAGTATATGCCTCCAGAACATGTAAATGCGTATTCATGGTTTTGGCTTCATTGGCATCTTTCGCACTCAAACGCATGTCAGAAATGAGATTCCAATCTCTAGAAAATGCTTCTGTATAACCACCGTATGTATTATCATAGGCGTGTTTCTCTATCAATGCAAATAAATCAATAGCCCAATTCAGTGCTTGTTTATTCTTATTGAATTTCACATATTCAGACAAGGCATAGACCATAAAGGCTTGTGCATAGACCTGTTTTCTGGAATTAATTTGATTTCCTTGAAAATCGAGTTCCCAAAAAACACCACCAAACGCTTTATCTCTGAAAAAAGTATATACATAATCAAAGCTACGGTCGCAGATCTCTGCGAAACGATTTGATTTTAGATGATTTGACGCAGCCGCAAACGACCAGAGAATTCTGGAATTTAAAATAATTCCTTTGTTGCTTTTTTCTATAGGATGGTTGTAAAAATCTCGCTCCCCAATAAACCCTCCATGGTCTTTATCCAGACTAAAAACTTGCCAATAATTCAAAATACGCTCCAATTCGGCACCCATTTCTTTGGCGAGTATTTTTTGAGTTGGATGCATCAATACAAGCCTTTATTTTTTTCGATTAATTCAAGGATATTTTCTACAGAACCAGAGGAAGTAAATTTGTCCTCAGGCGTGTTCATCACATAATCCAACAAGCGATCTACATCAGAAAGCGCCACATGCATTCTAGTGTCTGAAGAAGCGTAGTAGATATATACTTTGCCATCGTCATCTTTGATCCAGCCATTACAGAAAAGCACATTAGATACATCCCCAAGGGTTTCTTTGTAGTTCGGGGCCATAAAATATCCCGCCGGATGATGGGTTACTTTGGTGAGGTCATGTAAATCCGTCATAAACATATACAAAGTATAGCGCAAACCGGCAGCAGTGTTTCTAACGCCATGGGCCAAATGCAACCAACCTTTATCAGTTTTTATCGGCGCAGGGCCTTGTCCGTTCTTGAGTTCATAAACCGTGTGATACTTTTTGTTTTGGATAATTTTCTCCTCCTTTACTATAGGATTTTCCATGTTGTCGACATAGCCAAAACCGATACCTCCTCCGGCTCCAATATCGATAAATCCGTCTTGAGGCCTGGTATAAAGTGCGTATTTCCCATTGACATATTCAGGATGCAACACTACATTTCTTTGTTGCCCTGTATTCGATACCAAATCCGGAAGTCTATCCCAGTGGAGTAAATCTTTGGTTCTTACAATTCCGGCATTGGCAATGGCAGAACTCGTGTCACCTTGTGGGGCTTTTGGATCTTTTCTTTCAGTACAAAATATACCATAAATCCAACCATCTTCATGTTGCGTTAACCGCATATCATAGACATTCGTATCAGGATGATCTTGAATTTGTGGAATTACGATGGGCTTTTCCCAAAATTCAAAATGATCAATACCATTTGGACTTTCTGCTATTGCAAAGAAAGATTTTCTATCGGCACCTTCTACCCTCACCACCAAAACGTATTTATCCTTCCATTTGATGGCGCCGGAATTGAAGGCAGCATTAACGGAAATCCTTTCCATCATAAACGGATTCGTCTTTTCGTTAAGGTCATATCGCCAGTGCAATGGTATGTGATTAGCCGTTAACACGGGGTTTTTATATCGATTAAAAATACCATTCCCTTTTTTTAAAGGTTTGTTCTTCAATTGTAGTAGCTTCTTGTGCTGATTTTTAGTATGATGAAATGGATTGATTTTCATAATGTAAATAATTAACAGATAAATAATTCATGAAGCAATTCAAATTATTCAAGAGGCTCCTCGAGGGTATTCCACCAATACTTCTTCAATAAAAATGAACATACTATTAACACGATTATCAATACAATAAAAGGTGTTCCTTGCCTAAAAACCAAATACATAGGAAGTAAAACCAATACGGTTTGGGCTATAGTGCCAATAAAGACATTCAACATGTCTCTTTTAAAGTCTTTGTTCTTCTTGAGATGAGGTTCTTCTGCTAATAATTTTTCCTCAATGGGTTTCCAAAAACCCCATGGGCGTACATTTTTGTAAAATGATTTTAGCACATTTTCATCAGTTGGAGGTGCAGAGTATGTACCAACCCAACAACCAATAATAGAGGAAATTAATAAAATGGGAAAATAGTAAAGATCTAAGGTGTCTTTAAGAACCACAGGGAGAATTAATGCAGGTACCATTCCGGCAACCATTCCCCAGAAAAATCCTTGCCCATTAAACCTCCACCAATGCCATTTTAAGATATTAGCCACTACATAACTTCCAAATAGAGCAGAAACAAGCCATTGTAGAATGGAATTTACATCTTGAACGAAAAAGCCCATCACAATACTTATGGTGACTACTAAAAGTCCGGACCCGTAATTCATCCATTTAATTTGGGTTGCCGTTGCCTCTGTTTTTTTGTTATTGAGATAAATATCATTGATAATATATGCTTGGGCTGCGTTTAATGTCCCTGCAAAGGTCGACATAAAGGCGGCCAGTAATCCGGCCAAAAGTAAACCGAGTAGACCCACAGGCACAAAAACTTTGATCGCGGAAGGTAAGATCAACTCAAAGTCTATATGACCGGCAGGAGTAAGTAGGTCTAGTTTTTCATAATAGACCAATGCCAAGGCCGCAAATCCTGCGATCATTAAATAGCGAATGGGCATGAGGACTACAGACACAAAACCACTCATTTTCGATGCTTCCTGAGGGGATTTGGTAGATAGTATTTTTTGCATGTCGTAATTAGGAGCCGGACCGGCTAAACTCACCAGAATACCTTTAAAGACCATCATCATAAAGAAGATGGTAAACAATTCATATCCATCTGATCTAATCTTATCATTAACTTGAGGAATAACATTGGTCCAATCCATATTGAGTTCCCAACCAAAAAAAGGACTCATCCATCCTTCAGGCACATTAAGCTTGTTTTCTCCAATGGCTACAAAACCCAAATAAGCGATCACAATAGAAGCGATGGTCATGATGGTAAATTGAATCACATCGGCCCAGACAATACCTGACATTCCCCCTAATAAGGAATAAAAAATAGCGAAGAGGGTAAAGATGATACCATATAAATGAGGTACGTATTCCGGGTTTACAGCAAAAGGCACATAGGCACTTACACTTTCCCAGGGGATAAAGATCTCAACAAATTTGCCTAAACCTATAAAGCCGTAAGCCAAAAACCCTAAACAGCTCAATAGTGCAAAAAGCACAACGATGGTATGCGACATTTTTCCGCCTTTTCCCTTGCCAAATCTCGTTCCAATCCATTCTGCACCGGTGGTAACGTTTGACCTTCTCAACCATTTACTCAAATAAACCATTAGAAAAATTTGGTTAAAAACGGGCCATAACCATGGAATCCATGCACTTTTGATACCGTAAACAAACAGAAGTGTAACTAACCAAATTGTACCCGAAATATCAAACATACCGGAAGCGTTGGAAAGGCCAAGCATATACCAGGGTATCGATTTACCGCCGAGTAAATAATCGTCTTTACTTCTTTGCGCTCTTTTTCTTAAGACGAGCCCTATCACTACAATCGAAATGAGGTAGGCTAAAATGATGAGTAGATCAGCGGTGTGTAAAAATTTCACGTATCAATGATTTAATGGATTAATATCTTCTAAAAATAGAGTTTTGGGAAGTTGCTCGAAGTATTGAAAATCTGCTTCTTCCGGATGTCCGGGATAAGGGACATAATGATGCTCTGAACTAAAGTTTCTCCAAAATAGGACCCAGGAAATTCCTGAATCTTCAATGGCGGGATATAACACCTCCGAATACCATTTTTTGGTTGGAATCTGCTCCAAACCTGTTTCTGTAAAGGCAAAAAGTTTGTTTTTTTTATGGGCGATGGATGCGACAAGCGCTAAATCACTTTTTACAGATTTCACATAGTCTTCTGCATTTTTAAAATCATAAATATCTATGCCAAGAATATCCACGAAATCATCTCCGGGATAGTATTTGAGATACGCATCGTCAGGATTTAATTTATTGGGTGAATAGGTATAGAGTAAATTGTGAAGCTGATGCTTTTCAGTAAGCGCAAAAAAAGTTTCCTTCCATAATTGAATATATTCCTCCGAGGTACAATGAGGATCTCCCCACCAAAACCAGGCGCCGTTCATTTCGTGAAAAGGTCTAAAAATGATAGGGATAGGTCTGTTGTCATATTCAAGGGTTTTTATAAATTCAGCAACTCTCGAAAGCCAAATGTCATACTTTTCCTTGGCTTTACCTCCGGAGATAATATGTCTGACGGCAGGAGTCTGATCCCAGGAATCTCCTTGTGTGATGGGATGATCTGCATGCCAGCTGATTGTTATCACCCCACCTTTGGCATAGGCATCAATGATCAATTTTTTCATTCTTTCAAAGGATACATCGTCTAAATTGTAAGCCTCCCCGTTTTCTATTCCCCCAATATCAAAACCGTATATGGCTGGAAATTTACCGGAAATTTTAAACACATCTCCGGTTATTTCGTTTGCATGATCTGAGCCATTCCATCCTACGCCATAGGCAGCCGCGTCTTGGTGACCAATTAAAAATCCTTTTGTTTTTGTGTTTTGAAGGGAATGATATAATTCTTTGGTTTCAATACTTAGTTTGTTGTCCGCAAATTGGGTGGTTTGTGCGATAGAAATATGTACCGAAGCGATTAAATACAAACAGAAAACAATAATTAATTTATTCATAAAATTTATATCGCGTATTTGGAAAAATTTATCATGTAAAATCAATAGCTCAACATTTTTTGTTTCCAAACTTTACCGTGAGGAGCAGGGGTAAATTCCCAGTCTTCAATAAGTCTGGGTGCCCAGTTTGTATCAAAAACCCAAACCACATATGAAATGTTTTTTTGATCGGCATAACTGGTGATCGCCTCAACATAAGTCGCATCACTTTTTACCGGAATATGAGCGCCTTCATAATCAGGGGCACAATAACCTATTTCAGTAAGGATAACTGGGTATTTATCTTTTACGTAACCCCAATCTTTGGTCCATTGTTGGGACCGCGCATCATTATTCTTCTGAGGATAGGGATGGCTCACATAACCAATATCTTTGTCTTTAATGGGATGGTCTTTTACCTCTGTCAAAGAATAGGCCCAATCAAAACCAGCTACCAAAGGAATTCCTTTGCCTCCATTCTGTCTGATCAAATAGATCATTTTTTCATTTAAATGTTTCCACTGCTCCCAGGTGAGTTTGCCGTATTGATCATTATTTGTTGTAGGTTCGTTAAATAACTCGTAAAAAGCAACAGTTGGATTTTCACCATATTTTTGAGCGATCACTTGCCAAAAGTCAAAGGTTTCCTTTTTGCTTGTTTTGTACATATCGTGCTGATACAATTCGGTCTGTAAATTTCCTATGCTGTGCCAATCTATGATTACATATAATCCCAGTTCCTCTGCCCAGGCAATGCCCTGATCTAAAAGTTCCAGATAAGCAGCTTCGCCTCTTTTTTGCCAAGCACTGGGGTGAACTGGAAACCGGACAACATTTGCATTCCAGCTTTTAATAGCTTCGAAATAACGTTTGTTCCATTGCCCTTCTCGCTCTAATTTGTCTGGATCACTTGCATTGAGACCTCTAAAAACAATTTTTTCTCCTTTGGAATTGATGAACTCATTATTTTCTACAGTAATTCTATCCAATTTTTGTTGAGCGATTGCACTCAATGAGAAAATAAATATGATAAAAAAAAGACCTGAAATTTTCATAACTTTTAGAGTTGATCAGGGACGAAGTTAAAGAACTTTTACATCACAAAAGCATACAATTTTCAAAAACACTAATCTAATTTTATCACATTTATAGAGATTGGTTAACGTGTTTAAAAACAAAAAAGACCCAAATTTCAATCTGGGTCTTTAACACTAATTTAAACTAACTTAATTAACGAAATTACTTTTGTATGATGGATGAATCTATCTCCAAATAGGTTCCTTTGAAATCCTGATTTAAAACAGACATCACTATTTTATCACTTTCCTTGTGGGGTTGAACTTCGATACTGGCTTTTCCATTCGACATGGAAATAATTTCACTTCCTGTGGGGGTGCCTTGGTTCTTGATCGTTTCTCCACCCGACAAACATTGAAAGTAAACCCTTTTTTCATAGTCCAGACAACGGAAACCATTTTTATCAATGGCCTCTGCCGTTACTAAAATATTACCATTGCTGAGTCTGGAATAATGAAGCGCCAAAGCCTTTGGCGATTCATTTTTCTGAAAGCGATATTGAACCTCCATTTCATCTCTGAATTCTTTTCCTGTTTGATCCTTTCCAATGGCAATTAAGGTATTTTTACCTTCTTGAAAGAGCAAATCCCAATTTAAGCCGCTAGCGGGAAAATTTTGGATATTTTTTTCCTTTGTACCAAGTGATTTTTCATTTAGAAAAAGCTCCACTTCCTTACAATTGCTGTAAACTGAAATATTTCTTTCCAGATTCTCCGGCCCCTGTCTTTCTGTCCAGGTATGAGATTCTATATAGACAAATGGTTCTTTAGACCAATAGCTTTTGAATACAAAAAAGGCATCTTTTGGATTTCCGTTTCTATCTACTAGTCCTTTTTGGTTCATATACGGAATATCATTTTCTGGTCTAAGTGGAGTGCCAAAATCCTTAAAAGCCCATTGAATATTTCCTGCAAAATCGGGATCAGATTCAGAAATTCTCAAATGCCAATCAAAAAGATCCACAATATAATTCTCACTCCAATCACCAATTTTCGCAATATTGTCTACCTGAGTTTGCACAATTTCTTCTTCCCAACCTTCCGATTGGATGACGCCTTCTCCGGTGATGGGATTTTCACTGTGTCTGCCCATATGACTTGAACCGCCATATTCAGCATGGATAAAATGTTTGTATTCTTTTTTATAGGTGTCTATGGCTTTTTGGTAACTTTTATAGCTGCCAGAATACCAGCCAGACCAGATAGAGGGCGAAAAAACATCAACAATATCTGCTCCTTCATAATATTTTCGAATCGCCGTTTTGCGGTATGGATCGAGCTCATGTGCGATTTGGTTCAATTGTTCCAAGAAAGGGTTGATCAAATCTGGATTGTCTCCGTTTTCAAATTCAGGTAACCAATACATTTCATTGCCCAAAGACCAAATAATGATACTTGGGTGGTTGTAATTTTGTTCAATCATTTCCTTGAGCAAACGTTTGGTGTTTTCTTTCCACGGCTCATTTCCCACACCGCCTCTACACCAGGGTAATTCATCCCAAACCAATAAACCGAGTTCGTCGCAAGCTTTATAGACTTCCGGATCCTGAGGATAATGGGCTAATCGGACAAAATTTGCTCCCATCGATTTAATCAATTTTAAATCTGCATAATGTTGTGCATTGCTCATGGCAGCTCCCGTTCCTGCATGTTCTTCATGACGGTGAGTTCCTCTGATGATTAATCTCTTACCATTTAAGTAAAAAGGTCCATGGTCTTTAAATTCGAACCATCTAAAACCAAACTTTTCTTCTTTTCTATCGACTACTTTACCCTTCTCAGTTAAAAGAAAAGAAACGGTATACAGTTGCGGGGTCTCGGTGTCCCATAACATAGGAGAGGAGATAGGTTTGAAATGAATTTCGGTAGTTTCACTCGAAATCGAAACGGTTTTTTTAGCTACTTGTTTACCTGTCGGATCAATAATAATACTCTCTAACTTTAAATCTTTAGAACTAAGATTTTCTACTTGTGCTTTGATTGTTAAAGTTCCTTTACTCTTTGAAACACTTGGCGTGGTTATTTGTATTTTTCCGAGGTGCTCAACAGGTTGAGTAATGAAATATACATCACGCGTAATTCCACCGTAAATAAAAAAATCGCTTTGTTGTGAAGGAATGATTTCAGGATTGTATCCATTGTCAACCCTTACCAAAATTGTATTTTCACCTTTTATCAGGAATTTAGTTATATCAATGGTGAATCCAACATATCCTCCAATGTGCTTACCTGCAAATTGATTATTGATATATACTTCCGAAACGATATTGGCTCCCTCGAAGTACAGTTGATATAATTTTTCTGTCAAGACAGCATCCATATAGATGGTTTTTCTATACCATCCTGCATCTCTTCTGTAACCGGGCTCTGCGTCTACAACATCCTCAGCATTCCAGGTATGAGGTAAATTGACAGATTCCCAAATATAATTTTCTGATGAACTCAGTTCTTTTACACCATTTTCTAAATAAGCCCATCCTTCATTCATATTGACGACTGTTCTTATGTCCTCCTTTTTTTGACCGTGAATCGCCAAAGTGAATATCAATAACAAGGAGAGAAGACCCTTACAATTGTGAGGGTGAAAGTGATTGTAAAGAGAATTCATGTTATAAGTCTTTTTGTCTGATTAAGGCTTCTAAAAAGTAATAATCAGCATAAACAATAGGTTCATCCATTTCATCTTTTTTAGGCCAATTTCCTGTGCTGTGCTTTAAAATAAAAGGAGCTTGAATGCTCGCATCAAGCAAATATTCCTCTGAATTAAGCGAGGCTAAGACCTTATTGGCATAATCTAGATAAACCTGTTTTTTTGTAATGGTAAATAATTCTAATACAGCGGAAGCGGCAACGGCTGCAGCCGATGCATCTCTTTGTGCATTGGGTATGGCAGGATCGTCAAAATCCCAGTAAGGGATTCCGTCATCAGGCAAATTTGGATGTTCCATAAAGAATTTGGCGGTAGCTTCTGCTTGCGCTAGATAGTCAGGATTTTTAGTAAATCGATAGGCCATGGTAAACCCATAAATACCCCAACTTTGCCCTCTGGCCCAAGAGGATTCTGTGCTAAATCCTTGATGTGTATACTTGTCATTAACCTTACCCGAAACAGGATCGTAATCAACCACATGAAAAATACTGTGATCAGGTCTTACATGATTTTTTAGGGTTGTATTGGCATGGTTAACCGCTATTTTATGATAACTGCTATCTCCTGACATTTGAGTGGCAACAAAAAGCAATTCCAAATTCATCATGTTGTCCACGATCACCGGAAAATCCCAAATATCTTTGTTAAAATCCCAAGATCTCAAAGAACCAACTTTATCATTATAGCGAGTACTCAATGTTTGCGCACTTTCTAAAATCACTTTTTTATAGTCTTCGTTCTTGGTAATTTCATATCCTTCTCCAAAACTACAGTAAATTTTAAAGCCCATGTCGTGGGTGCCGGCATTGTACTTTTGATCTTCCATCAAAGCGGTCCATTCCATAGCTTTAGTTTTAAAAGATTCCTCTTCAGTTAATTTATAGATGAGCCATAAATTACCTGGAAAAAAACCGCTGGTCCAATCTTTTGATGGAACCTTATGAATTTCTTGAGGATCTAAAGACATACTTCTTGGAAACCCCGCAGCATCTACGGGGTAATCCAATAAGTATTGAAATCGATCTTCTAAAACAATTTTCGATTCCGTTTTAGTAGTGGATGTTTCATTTTTTTCCTCAGACTTACATGAAAAAAACAGTAGTGTAAGTCCAAGGAAAATATAAATATGATTTACTTTAATCATGAAACTTATATAAAATTAGTAACCAGGATTTTGAGGCTCTAAATTTGGATTTCTAACTAATTCATCTGACGGTAAAGGCAATAAATAATCTCTGGCAGAACTAAAATTGGGTTGTGGCTCGAGTCCGTCTGGTCCAAAAACCTTGTCCCCTAATTTGCGTCTTGCGATATCATACCATCTTCCAAATTCAAAAGCCATTTCCCATTTTCTTTCTTCTAAGACCATGTCTCTGAATTCATCCTGAGATAACCCTGGAGCGACATCTTCTGGGAAGGCGGTCATGACACCCGCTCTGTTTCTGGCTCTAGCTCTAACTCTGTTTACATAACCAGCAGCTTCAGCTGATCCAGGCTCAATTTCATTAATGGCTTCTGCAGCAATCAAAAGAACCTCTGCATATCGCATCATCGCATAATTAGTACTTGAAGCGCGATAATTTCCATCTTGTGCTGCTCCCGGGAAACGAGTGTATTTTGCGATATAAGCGCTGGGAATATTTCTTGGATCGTAATCTGGGAACTTAGTGAAAGGCTGAGGGCCGTCTTTAAAAGTAGCGACAGTATCCAAACTCACCGCTTTTCTGTAATCTCTTCCATCCCATGTATTGTACACATTGATACCAGGGACAGCAACCGACCATCCTCCGCCATAGTCATCAATCTCTGCGCGAATTCCTGTTAAAGCACCTTGGTAATCACGACCGTTATCACCATTACTAAATCCGTTATAGTCTAAGCTAAAAAGAGATTCATTTAAACTATTTTGTTTATCTGCATTAAATAGATCTTGGAAATCTGCTGCTAGACCGAGGTCAAATCTCGATTCATTAGAAATAACAAATTTGGCTTCTTCAGCTGCTTTTGCATAATTGCCCATTGTTAAATGTACAGATGCTAAAAATGCTGCTGCAGTACCTTTGGTAGGTTTAGACCTGTTGGGTTGTTGGTCTGGTAACCATTGTTTTGCGAATTCTAAATCAGCAATAATATTTGCGTAAACTTCAGAGGCAGGTGTTTTTGAAATTTGTAAGGCTTCATCTATATTATCGGCAGGCTTATCTAAATATGGGATATCCCCAAAAAGTCTCACCAAGTGAAAGTAAGTAAAAGCTCGAACAAATCTCGCTTGGGCTGATACCGGATTTAATTGTTCTTCCGGAAAGTTTCCTGCAATAAGTTCTGCACCTGCAATCGCTTCATTGGTCGCTGCAATGGCTTGGTATGACCTTGGCCAGAACACCGTAATTAAACCGTTGTCTCCTAAAACTGTAAAAAAGTTATGGTCTTTTCTCCTTGCAGGTGTTCCTGCATCACCAATACCAACCATATCACTTCTTAGCATAAGACCAATAGTAAGTTTACGACCCCACCAATTTTCGTGTTGTAAATGTCCAATGGCCCCGTTCACCGCTGTTTCTACGTCCTTAGGAGACTGAAAGAATCCTTCAGGAGATAGAAGGCCAATCGGCTTTTCTTCTAAATCTGAGCATGCTAGAATCGATAAGGCTAGCACTGCAAATAAATATTTTATTTTTTTCATTTTACTATTTTTTAATTAAAATTATCTTTTAATCATCATGTGAAGTAGCTAGGCTACCCTATGAAATTTAAAATTTAACGCTTAGGCTAAAAGTTACCGATTTGAAGTTTGGATAATTACCATAGTCAAATCCTAAATTCGTATTACTGGCTTGATTACCATCTGCTCTATAACTTACCTCAGGATCTGTAGGATAGTCAGTAAAAGTTAACAAGTTTTGACCACTAATCGAAACTCTTAAGTTTTCTATCCCTACTTTTTCTGTAAAATCATAAGGTACATTATAGCCTAATGCTAAGTTTTTAAGTCTGATATAACTACCATCATAAATAAATCTGTCAGTAATTCTTTTTGCTCTTACTTTAGCAGAAGGAACATCTGTATCTGTATTGGTAGGAGTCCAAACTCTAAGAGCGTCTTTTGTAGCATTGTCTCCTCCTGAGGCCGCTTCTAATAAATTGAAATTAAAAATTTCTCCACCATAGGCTCCTTGGAAGAAGATGTTTAGGTCAAAATTTTTGTATCTCAAGGTATTGTTAAAACCAGCTGTCCAGTCTTGGTTTGGGTCACCGATGATTTTTCTATCATTTGTATCAATTTTTCCATCATCGTTCAAATCTGTAAAGAGTTCTCCACCGGCAGCAGTATCATCTCCAAAACTGGCTGTTCCAGCTGGTAAATCGCCACCTTGGTTTACTCCTCTGTATTCATATCCCCAGAATTGCCCTACAGCTTCACCTTCTCTCAGTACATGTGTTTCGTCTTGCAAGAAGTGCCCAGGAGAAGCATCCAAAAAGATATCATCTCCATTAACGAGTTGTTTGATCTCATTTCTGTTTCTCGCCCAGTTAAAATCGGCTGTCCAAGAAAAATCTTCATTAGAAATGATTCTGGCATTTAAAGCGATCTCAAAACCACTGTTATTGATCTCTCCAATATTTTTTAAAGAAGTAGAATTTAAGAATCCGACATATTCGGGAGCCGAAGTGTCTCCAAGAATTACATCTTTTGTGTCAATATTATAGTAGTCTAATGAAAGATTAAATCTGTCTTGGAAAAAACCAAAATCTAAACCTATGTTACCTTGATATGATGTCTCCCACTTTAGATCAGGATTTGCAAGCTGCTCTGGAACAACGGCGTTTGCCTGAGTATCACCTATAACAGAATACAGGTCAGAATAACTAGCTAAAGATTGGTAAGGAGCGATAGATGGGTTTCCGGTAAGTCCGTAGCTCAATCTAAGTTTTAAATTAGAAAGTGTATTATTCTCTTTCAAGAATTCTTCATTCGATATTCTCCAAGCAAATGCGCCAGAAGGGAAGAAGGCATACTTTTCATTTTTCGCAAAATTCGAAGAACCATCTTGTCTCGCTGTAAAAGTAAATAAGAACCTGTCGTCATAATCGTAATTCAATCTTCCAAATAAGGAAACAATTTCAGTTTCTGATAAAGATGAACTCGGTGTAAGAATTGTAGAACCACCTCCCAAATTATAGTAGGATACACTATTGCTAATAAATCCTTGGGCACCGGCCGCATTTCTTTCTGTTCTTATTTTTTGATAAGAATAACCAGCAAGAGCTGTTAAATTTCCTTTACCTATCTCTCTGTTATATGTAAGGTAATTTTCACTTAAGACATCAGTGCCTTTTACATTGGAAATATTTGCAATACCTCCTTGAATACCTCCAGAAGTTGGCAGGGTTGATGGAACAAACTGCCCTCTCATTCCATTGGTTGAACTAAAACCAAACGTTGTTTTAAAACTTAAACCTGAAATAATTTCATATTCTGCATAGAAGTTTGCTCTATAGCGATCTGTTGTATTGTCATCCGTTCTCATTGTAGCAACCGCAAAAGGGTTGTCTACTTCATCACCTATTGTTTTTGTGGTTACATTTCCATTTTCGTCATAAATAGGTAGGTCTGGATTAAAACGATAGGCCAATGAAACAACATCTCCTCCACCAAAACCACCTGATCCAGCTTGGGTTACAACACCTTCTTTCTTTTGACGACTACCAAAAACATTTAATCCTACTTTAAATTTGTCTGTAATTTTTGCGTCAACATTACTCAAGATAGAGAAACGATTAAAGCCCGAATTTACAATGACACCCTTTTGATCAAAATAGTTACCAGAAATATAATAATTAAGGTTTTCAGTACCTCCAGAAAATGCCAATTGGTAATCTTGTGTATTACCGTTGCGATAAATAGCATCTTGCCAGTCTGTATTTCCTGTACCTTGTACATAGGCTGGGTTGATTTGCTTGTAATAAGTAGCAAATTCATCAGCATTTAGCATTTTTAATTCATCAGAAACATTTTGAGAGGAATAAGTTGATCTAAACTCAACACTCATTTTTCCGGCACGACCTTTTTTGGTAGTAACCATGATCACCCCGTTAGCACCTCTAGAACCGTAAATAGCGGTAGCAGAGGCGTCTTTAAGAATCTCAATAGATTCGATGTCACCGGCTTGTGGCATTGTCGCCCCCACAAAACCATCAACTACTAACAGAGCTGAACTACTCGCACTAATAGAAGTATTACCTCTAATGGTCACATCGAGTGGCGCGCCTGGTTCCCCACCATTTTTAGTTTGCACGGCAACACCAGCTGCACGACCTTGTAAGGCTTGCTCTGCGTTTAAAACAGGGAATGCATTTAACTCTTCAGATTTTACAGAAGAAACAGAACCTGTAATATCACTTTTCTTTACTGATCCATAACCCACTACAACAACTTCGTCCAATTGATTGGCGTCCGCTTGCAGCGTTAGGTTGATCTCATTTTGTGTTCCCACAAGAACTTCCTGTGCTACAAATCCAACATAGCTGAATTGCAGTACGGCACTGTTGTCTGGAACAGAAATGGTATAGGCACCATCAAAATCTGTCGATGTACCTGTCATCGTTCCTTTTACAGAAATATTTACCCCTGGTAAAGGCAATCCATCATCCCCCGATAAGACCTTACCGGAAATACTTCTGTCCTGAGCATGAAGTATACCGCCGACTAAGAGCAGCAGCAATACCAAATAACTCTTTACTGATTTCATTTTTTTTGATATCATATAATTAAGTTTAAAGTTATTTAACTAAAATAAACGATCAAAAGAACGAGCACGATGATGAGAATCACGTAAACGATTTCGACAGAGTTTATTTTAAGTTTGTTTAATTTCACCTAACAAATGTAGAAAGCAGCCATGATTTAATAATCCAAAATAGGGTATTCAATCATCCAAAGTGAGTCTATACAAGGGTTTGAAGAAGATTATTCAATTAATTCTGTAAAAGATTGATGGAATTTTTGTTGGTATTGCGTTGGGGTCATACCATATTTTTTTTGGAAACATTTGCTGAAATACTTCGGATTTTTAAACCCTACTTTATAGCTGATTTGTGAGATGTTGATCTTGTCTTGTTCCAATAATTGTGCGGCTCTTTTTAACCTCATTTCATGAATAAATTCATTGGGTGTAAAATTGGTCCATGCTTTAATTTTGGTAAAAAGCATGGTTCTACTCACACCTAATTCGGCACAGAAAAAGGGAATATCGAAATTTTCATTTTCTATATTTTCATCCACAATTTGAAAAGCTTTTCTCAATAGTTTTTCATCTAAAGAAGAAATGGTAATTTCACTTGGAGACAGGTTATCCTCGTTGGCAAATTTTTGCCTAAATCGCGATGTGGCGGCCAACAGATTTTTTATTTTTAGGCGAAATTCTTTAATATTAAAGGGTTTAGAAATATATTCATCCGCACCACTTTCCAAACCTTCAAATCGATAGATCAGAGAGGTTCTTGAAGTAAGCAGGATGACTGGAATATGGCTGGTTTTTATGTTTTCTTTGATTTTTGCACATAATTCTGTACCGACCATTTCCGGCATAATGACATCACTCACCACTAAATCCGGCATGTGTTTTATAGTTTGAGCCAATGCGACTTTCCCGTTCTCCGCTTCAATTATATGATAATCTTTTATGAGTAGCGTTTTAATAAAGGTACGCAGCGGTTTATTGTCTTCAACAATAAGAATAGTAGCAGACTTTTCTGTATCGTCAAACTGCTCTAATTCGTCCTCGGCTATTTGAACAGGAGCTTCTAACTGCGATTGGTATTGGCTCAAATCATCACTTATTTTAAAATCTTTTAGAATTTCATTCTCATGCAGGTGCTCTTTTCCAAAAGGCAGATACACGCTAAAAACAGTTCCTTTGGTCGCTTTACTTTTTACCTGAATTCGGCCTTTGTGCAGTTCCACCATGCTTTTTGCAATAGCCAAACCAATTCCTGTACCTTTATTGTAGTTCTTTTGTGGCTCATTGTGAATGGGAACCTCAAAAAAGCGATCAAAAATTTTATCCAGATATTCCTCGGCAACTCCTACCCCTGTATCTTCAACTTCGATTTTTAGCTCCTGATCTTCTTTGATTAATCGAATTTTGATTTCACCTCCTTCAGGAGTATATCTAAAAGCATTTGAAATCAAATTAAAAAAAACACGTTCTAACTTCCCTCGGTCGTAATAAATTAGGATGGGGTCATCGCTGCTTTCAAAAGTATAAGTGTAATGACCGTTTTTGGCAAATTCACTAAATGAGAAATAAATCTCTTTTAAAAATTTTACAATATTTCCATCGGCGGCTTGCAGGGTGAGTTGGTTATTTTCCATTTTTCTAAAATCCATCAATCGGTTGATGAGTTGTAGCAAATGGTTGGCATTGTTTTCAATCACCAATAACTTTTTATACATTCGATTACTTCCTTTATAATCGAGCAATATTTGCTGAAGGGGTCCTAATATTAAGGTAAGAGGTGTTCTGAATTCATGAGAAATATTGGTAAAGAATTGCAGTTTGGCCTGGTTTAATTCTTCATTTCGCAGGTGTTCTGAATGCTCAAGATCTAATTCGTGCTTCAATCTGGCCTTAGATTTTAAGAATTGAATCAAGCCGATTAAGGCACTTGCCAAAAGCAAAGTGTATATGGAAAAAGCCCACCAACTTCGCCAAGGTGCAGGCTTTACCTGAATTTCTAAACGCGTGGGTTCTACATTCCAAATGCCGTCATTGTTTGCGCCTTTTAATTCAAAAAGATACTGACCCGGATTTTGAATGGTATAACTTACCTTGTTATTAGAAGTTGTAGTCCAATCTTCTTCTAGCCCTTTTAAACGATAAGTGTATTGGTTGTTTTGAGGATTAATAAAATTAGGGATGGCAAACTCTAGCGTAAAATTTGCATTGTCGTAATCGAGGGTGATCTTTTTTGTTTGAGTGAGTGCATGAGATAAAATACCACTTTCATTATTGGGCTCTATAGATTCATTTTTGATTTTTAAATCTGTTAAAATTACCTGAGGAACATAGGAATTGACTACAAGCTTTTCCGGATCAAAATAAGTAACACCCGTTGATGTACCAAAAAATAATTGCTTGTTGTTCAAATTGAGCGCAGCATTTTCTTTAAATTCATTACTGGCTAACCCGTCTTTTTGGTTGTAAATTTCTAGGTCTTTTTTCACAGAATGGTATTTAAAAATACCTTGATTGGTACTCAACCACAAGTTTTGGTGCTTGTCTTCTAAAATGGCATTTATGGTAGTTATTTTTTCAGTTCCCGGAAGATCTTCTTTTACAAAGGATCCCTCAACAAATTTGTATAAACCGAGTGCTTTGGTTCCAACCCAAATATGACGATTGCTATCTTCAAATATGGTTTGTATATCAACACCCGAAAGGATATCGTCTTGAAAGAAAAAATGCGTAAACCCGGGTTCCTCTTCTTCTAATTGATCCAAAGCGAGTAAATTTAATCCACTCTGTGTACCCACCCATAATCTTTTTTTGGAATCGATCAAGATCGAACGCACCCGGTTATTCGTTAGGGCATTTGTTACGCTTTGATTATTCTTAAATTTTTTTATTTGCTTGTTTTTTGGGTTGTATTGAATAAGGCCATCACCAAAAGTGCCCAAAAAGTAAGAGTCATCATTTTCTTTTGAGATGCTATAAACCCCTGTATTTTCTAACAAGTTTTTCAATTCAGGAGATAAAAAATTCGGATCGATTTCTCTTTTATTAAGATCGAGCACAGTAACACCTTCTGTAAAAGTACCTATCCAAAGCTTGTTGTTAGATAGGTGCAATGATTTGATGTTGAAATCGTTTAAACCTATTAGCTTATCATTGATACTAAAATCCGTTTTATTTGTCATCGTATTATACACAGTGATACCTCCGCCTTCGGTTCCAAAATAGACCAGCTCATCTTTTGAGGCAATTGAACTAACGACGTGATAACTTAAGCCATTTTGACCCTGATTTTCTTGTAGATTGATGAAATTGATATTGGCTTTATCCCAAAGGTTTGTCCCGCCATAATAAGACCCTAACCAAACACTTCCCTTTTTATCAGTAAAAATGGATTTGATTTTCGTCAGCGCTGCATAATCAGGATTGTCATAAGAATTAAAAATGGGTTGGAAAGAAGAATTGAGAACTACCACCCCTTTATATGAACCGATCCATAAATTGTTCTCAGAGTCAAAAATAAGAGACCGGATATCATTATCTAAAAAAGAGTACTCGGGTATCCGATTCCATGATTTAATGGTTTTATTTTGAACGTTTAATTTGAATAAACCATTTGTTTTCGTCGCGATCCAATAATTTTCCTGGTCGTCTTGTGTGATATCCTGAATTAAAACTTTTTCAAGCGTTTCCCCATCGATTTGAAACGGGATATTTTCAAAGTGCATCTCACCGTATGGATTGATTTCAACTCTGCACAAACCACTTGCGGTGCCAATCATTACTTCACCATTTTTACCTTGGAATATTTTTATAATATAATTATTGGGCAAAAAATGCTCTTCATGTGAAGATTGAAAAAAATTTCTAAAAGTCTTTTTTTCCTTGTCGAAGATCGATAAACCTTTAGCCGTTCCAAGCCAAATGTCATTGTCTATTTCAGCAATGGTCCAAATCGTATTGTTGCTAAGCGAGTTGTTATCGGTTGAATGAAAATAACTCGTAAACTGTTCTGTTTTCTGGTCGTAAACATTCAAGCCATTATACGTGCCAATCCATAATTTCCCTTCACTATCTTCCTTGATGGCCAGAATATCACTATTGCTGAGGTGTAAACTGTCTCCTGGAGAATTTTTATAAGTTGTAAAGGTTGTTCCATCGAATTTATTAAGACCGTCTCGTGTACCAAACCACATTTGACCGAATTGGTCTTGGTGAATTGTGATGACAGAACTTTGAGAAAGACCGTTTTTCGTATTGTATTGTACAAAACGGTAGGCCTCACCCTGAGCCAAAGATGGCAAGGAAAAACACAGTAAAGTAAATATGAAAAGAAGCGATTTTTTTTCCATTCAACAATTTTACGCAGTAAATTTATAAATCACAATCAAAATATGGAGATTGTCATTAATTTTTTAGGCGTTGGTTGAGTTGGTAGTTATATAACGAGGGAATGCTTAAAGATTGATTGACAAATTTTATATAGGCCTCGGGCTCATATTGCACAAGATAGGGCTTATTTCCATATATACCAATAATTCGGGCAAAAGGACCATCTTTCATGCCGTTTAACACTATAGTTTCATGATTGATCCCTTCGTTTTTAAGAAGAACTTCAATATTCCAAAAAGTTGAGAAAGCACCATGGGATGGCTTCCAATAACCGGCGCCGCCACCCTCAAAAAGAGGATAAGTTCCTGTATCATCAATTTCAATATGTACTTTGATATTGTCAAACAGATTCTGAAGATTGGCTCCGGAATGTTGATCTAAAATAGGCTTCGTAAATACCTCACAACTTTGATAAACGTTTTTTGTAGAGAAAGTATTAAAACTCAAAGGATGTACAGCTTCCTGGTAAATGGTCAGGTTTTTTGCCAACACATTGTGAACACCTGCCATGGCTACAGTATAATGGGCTAAATTCTCTCCGGTGGAGGTAATATCATCGATGGTGACATTGGCAATTTCTTCTGTCAGAATACCGCTGTCTGCATTGTGAATAGCAATATTTCTAACCCATCCGTTGTATACTCTAGTTAAGAATATGCCATTGTACCCTTGTTCAACATGATGTGCGATTCTGGGAGAAACGGGAAAGGTAATCTTGAAATTTTCTATCCCCACTTCTTTTAAATGTTTCCATTCTACCAATTGCGCTTTGTATTCCGGTACAATGGCCAATGTGAGAGGCGTTTTGATCGTAACTTTGTTTTTCTCGATACCGATAATCTCTACTTGCTGTCTAACCAATGCCATGTTGGGATAATTATAATGATGGGAACCAATTTTTATATCAGCATGTTGATACATTTCTTGGATAATTTTTCCCTCTTTACCTTCTTTGTTAAAAAGCTCAAGTTGCATAACATCGCCCGTTTTTAATTGGGAAGCATCTTCAACAATAAAGGTATTTTCACCGCGATTACCACTTGTCACCCTTGCCAAAATCCTGGCCGGACGTTCGTATTTGGGAAGATAAGATTTGATTCGCTCTCCGGGATAATTGGTCCAGATGATCCCGCCAGACCATGCGTATTGAGAAAATGGTAAATCAATATTGTTCTCTTTTTCAATTTGTCTTTTGTCTAGCTCCACTAAATACTCTCTCAATTCTTGTAATATTTCAGGGTCTTTAAAATACATCATTGGTCTCGGACAGTAAATTTCAGTACCATTTTCATCTGATCCTGCGCCTCTCAACAGAAAATTGCTTCGCTCGATGTATAAGACTTCACTCAGAATAATTCTACCGGCGGGAAGTTCTAAAACCACATTTCCAGGAATTTTTTTCATGGCCTCAATTGCCGCGATCAGGGCTTTTGAATCGTCTAGTTCATCATTAGCGACTACACCAAAATCTGTAGCTTTAAAAATTTTACCTGTTTTTGTTTCGATTTGCTTTTCACCATTCCAATATCCAGCATAACTAAAATCAGGTAAATAATTTTTTGTTTGGATTTTTTTTGAGGATAAAATCTCAGGTATATTGTTTTGTCCAAATCCGATCGAACTTGATAATAAAAGGGAAAAAAACATCAAATGAGAAAACTTCATGATCCGGTCTATTAATGAGAGGTTAAATTTAAGAAGACCTAGGTTGTTTAGCGTACGAAAGCAGGGGTGCAATTGTACAAATGCGGTTTTTTGAAGATTTTTGAGTGCTTTCTTTGAAGTCACTGTTCTATCTTTATCGGTAATTTGAATTTGTTAAAGAGTAGCAATATTTATTTCAATTATCATTCATGGAAAAAAACAACAAGGATAAAGTAGTCGTATTAACCGGAGCAGGTGGCGTTTTATGTGGGGAATTGGCTAAAGCTTATGGGGCAGAAGGATACAAGGTAGCGGTAGTAGATCTTAAAAAAGAAGCCGCAGTTCAGATTGCAGAACAGATCAATAAGGCGGGAGGCAAGGCAATTGGTGTAGTAGCGAATGTTTTGGAGCAAAAATCCTTGGAGACTTGTAAGAAGGAGATCAATGAAAAATTAGGGCCATGCGATATTTTGGTGAATGGGGCAGGTGGAAACCATCCATTGGGAACAACCTCCAATCCGTTTTTTAAAGCAGAAGATTTAGAGAATACAGCTGAAGGCTTTAAAACCTTTTTTGATTTAGATGTGGAAGGGATAAAATTCGTCTTCAATCTCAATTTTATAGGCACTCTATTGCCTACACAGGTTTTCGCCAAGGATATGATCGGCAGACCTGGCTGTAGTATTTTGAATATTTCGAGTATGAATGCTTTTACACCACTTACTAAAATTCCTGCATATAGCGGAGCAAAAGCGGCAGTGTCAAATTTCACGCAGTGGTTAGCCGTTCATTTTGCCAAAGAAGGGATCCGAGTAAATGCTTTGGCACCGGGTTTCTTTTTGACGGAGCAAAACAGAACTCTGTTAACGGATGAGAACGGAGACCTTACGGCAAGAGGAAATACCATCATTGCACAAACTCCGATGGGCAGGTTCGGAAAACCGGAAGATTTAATTTCAACCACTTTGTGGCTGTCTGGTGAGGGAGCTTCATTTATAACGGGAATTGTGGTTCCTATTGATGGAGGATTTAGTGCATTTAGCGGAGTATAAAATTTATATATGTTGACATTAGAAAAAACTTGGAGATGGTACGGACCCAAAGATCCTGTTTCACTATCTGATATTAAACAGGCCGGTGCTACAGGCGTAGTTTCGGCACTGCATCATATTCCAAATGGATCTGTCTGGCCTGTAGATGAAATCAAAAAGCGAAAGCAAGAAATTGAAAAGGCCGGCTTAACTTGGTCTGTGGTAGAAAGTGTTCCAATTCATGAGCACATCAAAACGAGATCTGGTAATTTTCAGACCTATATAGAAAATTACAAGCAGACTTTACTCAATTTAGGGCAATGTGGGATTGATATTGTTTGTTATAATTTTATGCCGGTGTTAGATTGGACACGAACCAATTTAAACTATGAGGTAGAAGATGGCTCCAAAGCCCTTCGCTTTGATGTGGTAGATTTTACAGTTTTTGAAGTTTTATTGCTCAAAAGACCCGGGGCTGAGGAAAATTATTCTCCTATTCAAATTGCCGCGGCTGAAGCGAGATTGTCTGTCATGTCTGATCAAGAAAAGGACCAGTTGATCAAAAATATTATTGCCGGATTACCCGGGGCTGAAGAAGGTTATACTTTAGATGAATTCAATGCAATTTTGGCGACATATAACAAGGTTGGACCAAATGAATTAAAGCAAAATCTGTTCTATTTCTTATCGCAAATTATTCCAGCAGCAGAAAAAGCAGGAGTTTTAATGTGTATTCACCCGGACGACCCTCCTTATCCAATCTTAGGTCTTCCAAGAGTGGTGAGTACCGAACAAGACATTTTAGACCTTTATCAAGCCGTTGACAGCCCAAATAACGGACTTACCTTTTGTACAGGATCTTTTGGTGTAAGACCAGACAATGACCTGCCTGGAATGGTGGAAAGATTGGGATCTCGAATTCATTTTATTCACCTCAGAAGTACGCAAAGAGATGAAGCTGGTAATTTTTACGAAGCAAATCATTTAGAAGGTGATGTAGATATGTATGGCGTAATGAAGGCATTGGTAAAAGAACAAGAGAAAAGAGCAGCACAGGGCAGATCTGATATGAGAATGCCAATGAGACCCGATCACGGACATCAAATGCTTGATGATCTGAAGAAAAAAACAAATCCGGGGTATTCAGGCATTGGGCGTTTGCGAGGCTTGGCAGAATTGCGAGGCTTGGAATTGGGCATCAGAAAAAGTTTAACTTAATCAAAAAAACAATTTAACTATGAGTACAACATACGAAACGCGATATGCATCAAATCCTGAGGCGGTAAAACACTATGATACGGATCAGTTGAGAAAGGAGTTTTTGATTGAAAATCTGATGGAATCGGAGAAAGTAAATTGGACTTATTCTCATTACGACAGATACATGGCAGGATCAGCAGTACCTGTTAAACCTTTGATCTTGGAAACGATCGATCCACTCAAAGCGAAATACTTTTTAGAAAGAAGAGAATTGGGCATCATCAATGTAGGTGCTAGCGGATCGGTAGAAGTTGATGGCGTATCGTACAAGCTCAATCACAAAGAAGCTTTGTATGTGGGTCAGGGCAATAAAAATGTTGTTTTTAAAAGTGATGACGCAAAAAAACCTGCAAAATATTATTTAAATGCTGCACCGGCACATAAAAATTTTCCAACCAAATTGGTGAGTTTAAAAGATGCGAATAAACTAGAATTGGGCTCACTAGAAACCGCCAACCACAGAACGGTAAACCAAATGATTATTGGAGGTATCGTAGAGACCTGCCAGTTACAAATGGGGATGACCGAGTTAAAAACGGGAAGCGTTTGGAATACCATGCCCGCCCATGTGCATGACAGAAGGATGGAGATCTATTTTTATTTAGACATTCCTGAAGGACAGGCGGTTTGTCATTTTATGGGGCAACCACAGGAAACAAGACATATTTGGATACAAAATCACCAAGCGGTCATTTCTCCGCCATGGTCTATCCATTGTGGATCAGGAACTTCTAATTACTCATTTATTTGGGGTATGGCAGGAGAGAATCTGGATTATGGAGATATGGATGTAGCCAAGATAACAGAATTGAGATAAACGAATACAAAACAAAAAAGATGTCGATTAATTTATTTGATTTAACAGGAAAAGTAGCGCTGATTACAGGCGGAGTTCATGGTCTAGGAATGGCTATGGCAAAAGGAATCGGTCAGGCAGGTGCAAAAATTGTTGTGAACGAGCGCTCTTCCAAAGAAAAAGTAGAGGATGCAGTTGCAGAATACAAATCTGTGGGGATAGAGGCTTATGGTTATATTTTTGATGTAACCGATGAACAGGAGGTAAAAGCTGCCATTGAAAAAATAGAAGCAGAAGTTGGTCCGATAGATATTTTGGTAAACAATGCGGGAATTATCAAAAGAATACCCATGGTAGACATGGAAGTGGATGATTTTGAAGCGGTCATAAAAGTTGATTTGGTCGGACCTTTTATCGTTTCGAAAAATGTAGTGAAGGGAATGATCAAACGAGGAGGTGGAAAGATCATCAATATTTGCTCTATGATGAGTGAATTGGGGAGAGATTCTGTAAGTGCTTATGCCGCAGCAAAAGGTGGGCTAAAAATGTTGACAAAAAACATGGCTACCGAGTGGGCGAAATTTAATGTTCAAACCAATGGGATTGGTCCTGGTTATTTTGCGACCTCCCAAACCGAACCTATACGCGTAAACGGACATCCTTTTAATGATTTTATCATTAGCAGAACCCCTGCAGGTAGATGGGGAGATCCCGAAGATCTGGCAGGAGCTGCCATTTTTCTGAGTTCGAAAGCAAGTGATTTTGTCAACGGACATGTCTTATATGTCGATGGTGGAATATTGGCAACCATCGGAAAACCTTCTAATGAGTAAACTTATGAAACCCTTTAAATTGTATCTTTTTTTTGCGCTTTCAATTTTAATAATTGCCTGTGGAAAAATTGAGAAACCGATTAAAACAATTACAGTAAAAAACCCAATAAATGTTTCACGAACTTTTGAAACAATCGAAATTGATGGAGCAACCTTGGGATTGGATCAACAAATCAATTTGGATGAACTTGCTGTAAGAGATAATGAAGGGAATTATTATATGACCCAAACCATTGATTTGGACGGTGACAAAAAAGCGGATCAAATCCTTTTTCAAATTGATATAGCTGCAAATGAAAGTAGGATTTTTGAATTGATCCACGATGCTTCTTTGGTGCAGAAAGATTCTGTCTCATGGTGTTATTCCAGATTTGTACCCGAAAGAACAGATGATTATGCTTGGGAAAACAATAGAGTAGCATTTAGAACCTTTGGTCCCGTTGCCCAAAAAATGATCGAGGAAAATATCAAAGGAGGCACTTTATCTAGCGGAATTGACGCCTGGTTGAAGCGCGTAGATTATCCGATCATCAATAAATGGTACGCGAATAATGACAAGGAACAAGGTGCTTACCATAAAGATTCAGGAGAAGGATTGGATAATTTTCATGTAGGTGTGAGCAGAGGTGTAGGAGGTATTGCTAAAAAGATAGATAGTACCTATTACTTTTCTAAAAACTTTATTTCGTGGGAAACGATTTCTACAGGTCCTATTCGCACAAGTTTTGTGCTGACTTATGCAGACTGGGATGCAGCGGGAAATACGATTTCTGAACAAAAATTGATTTCTCTGGATTACGGGAGCAACCTATCAAAATTTGAAATTAGTTTGAATGGTGTAGACACCATTTCAGCCGGACTCACCTTACATGAAAAAACAGGTCAGATAAAACCAAATCCTGAAGAAGGTTGGTTGAGCCATTGGGAATCGCTTGATGACTCTGAATTGGGAACAGGAATTGTTGTTCCCAAAAAGCAAATGGCCGGTTTTGAGCATTACCTTACAGAAAGGAAAGATGAAAGTAACTTATTTGCGCATATCAAAGTCAATAATGGGAAAGTGATTTACTACGCAGGTTTTGGTTGGAAAAAAAGTGGGCAATTTGACACCAAAGAATCTTGGGAAAAATATCTGAGCGATTTCAGTAAACGGATCAATAACCCGCTGGAAATAAAAATGAATTAAGAATGAGTTTTATACACGACGATTTTTTATTGACAAACAAGTTTGCAAAGCAACTCTATCACGACTATGCGAAAGATTTACCAATCATAGATTACCATTGTCACCTGCCTCCGGAAGACATTGCAGACGACCGAAATTTTCAAAATCTAACCCAAATATGGCTAAACGGAGATCATTACAAATGGCGCGGTTTAAGAACACTGGGCATTCATGAAAAATATATCACTGGGAATGCCTCGGATGAAGAAAAATTTTTAGCATGGGGAAAATCGGTTCCCCATACCATGAGAAATCCACTATATCATTGGACACACCTTGAACTGGCGAGATATTTTGGCATTACTGATTTGTTAAACGAAAAATCTGCACCTGCTATTTACGAAAAAGCCAATGAACTTTTGGTTCAACCCGAATATTCTACAAAGCGCTTGATAGAAAGAATGAAGGTGGAAGTGATTTGTACCACAGATGATCCAATCGACGATTTGAACAGTCACAAAACCATTGCAAAAAGCGGATTTAAAACAAAAGTAAAGCCCTCTTTTCGACCAGACAGATCCATCGGAATAAGCCAGGGCAATTATAATGAGTACATCGATCAGCTCTCAAAAAAATTTGACAGAAAGATAGAGTCTTTCGAAGATCTTTGCCTTGTGTTGAAGGAGAGGATTGATTATTTTAATAGCAATGGTTGTAAAGTGTCAGACCACGGATTGAGTAGCATTCCATTTGTAGAATTTACAGCATCTGAGGTGGAGAAAATTTTTAAGAAAAGGAGAAAAGGGGAATCACTGAGTGAAATTGAAGACAAAAAGTTTCAAACTGCCCTACTCTTGTTTTTAGGAGAAACCTATCATGAATACGGATGGGTACAACAATACCATTTAGGGCCACTGAGAAATAACAACAGCAGAATGTTAAAGTTATTAGGACCCGATACAGGTTGGGATTCTATGGGAGATGAAAGGCAGGCAGAAGGATTATCAAAATTCTTAGACAAACTAGACAGTCAGAACAAACTCACCAAAACGATTTTATACAACTTAAACCCCGCTTTTAATGAAGTTTTTGCCACCATGGTAGGGAATTTCAATGATGGCTCAGTAAAGGGAAAGGTGCAATGGGGTTCGGGATGGTGGTTTTTGGATCAAAAAGATGGAATGACAAAACAAATCAATGCCTTGTCTAATATGGGTTTGATTAGTTGTTTTGTGGGAATGTTGACAGACTCAAGAAGCTTTATGTCGTACCCAAGGCATGAATATTTTAGGAGGATATTGTGCAATATTTTTGGTTCAGAAATCGAAAGTGGTGAATTGCCAAACGATATGCCATGGATCGGGAAAATGGTGTCGGATATAGCATATGATAATGCCAAAGATTATTTTCAATTTTAAAATAAAAAAAGGATGAGTAAAGAAAAAGTAGGCACCTATCGATATAGGATTTTGGCTTTGTTGATGTTCGCTACAACGATCAACTATTTTGACAGGAGTATTATCGGTGTGATGGCTCCAACCTTAGAAAAGTTATTTGGTTGGACCAATACAGACTATGCGAATATCATGATTGCCTTCAAAGTAGCTTATGCAATAGGCTTGTTGTATATGGGAGGCCTTATAGATCGATTAGGCACCAAAAAGGGATATACTTTATCAATTGCAATTTGGAGTATTTTCGGGATGTTACACGCCTTGGTTCGCCCTGGTTTTAGTGTGATTGGCTTTGCTGCAGCACGCTTTGGTTTAGGATTTGGTGAAGCAGGTAACTTTCCTGCAGCGATCAAGACAACAGCCGAGTGGTTTCCAAAGAAAGACAGGGCTTTTGCCACAGGTCTTTTTAATGCGGCAACCAGTATTGGGGCTATTGCAGCACCATTTGTTGTGGGTTGGATAGTACACGAAGATGGTAAGAATTGGCAAATTCCATTTTTAATTACCGGAGCACTGAGTTCAATATGGGTTTATTTGTGGCTTAGAATGTACAAAAAACCAGAAGTACACCCAAAAGTGTCAAAGGAAGAACTGGCATATATCCAAAGTGATTCTGTCGCAGAAAATGAGGAGAAATTACCTTGGAAAAGTGTTTTAGATAAAAGACAAACCTGGGCTTTTGCATTGGCAAAAGTGACGGATGCGGTTTGGTGGTTCTATTTGTTCTGGGGCGCAAAATTTTTGGCGGTTACTTTTGATGTGAACATCAAGAATATTGCCCTTCCATTCTTTGTGATCTATATTTTGGCAGATGCGGGAAGTATTTTTGGCGGCTATCTATCAGGAGCTTTTATGAGAAAAGGATGGTCAATCAACAAGGCTAGAAAACTGACGCTATTGATATGTGCCTTGATTATTTTACCCGTGAGTTATGTGGCAATTACAGAGAATAAATGGGTGGCAATTATTTTGATAGGTATCGCTGCAGGAGGTCACCAGGCCTGGTCGGCAAATATTTTCACCTTGGTCTCAGATGTTTTTCCTAAAAAGGCGACCGCGTCTGTTGTTGGAATTGGGGGAATGGTGGGTGCAGTAGCAGGAATACTAGCAGATAAAGCTTTGGGTTCCGTGTTAGACACTGCCGGAAACAGCGGTTATTTTTGGGCCTTCTTAATTGCGGGCTCCTGTTATCTGATTATTTTGGGATTAGTTCATTTATTGATGCCAAATATGACATCACTCGATGAAAATTTAAACCCAGTTGATCAAAACACAGTATAGAATTTAAATTTTATAAGAGGAAGCCGATTTAAACTTCTTTTTAAGAAAATTTTATAAAGTTTTGTTGTTATTATGAAGTTAAAAGAAGTTGTCTGAAAAGACAGCTTCTTTTTTTTCTGGTATGTTCATCATAGATCTTTTCAATTACCTATTTAAATGATAACAGAAAGAAGGTTAACTCACATGCTCCTAATGTTGATGAGAGTGCACTGAGAGCGCACTGAAAGTGCACGAAGATTGCACTGAGAGTACACAAAAAGACCATTGAACCTGTATTCAAAATGTATTATTTATGAATCGTTGGTGCGCTCTGCGAGGTATTATTATGCTTTTTGCAAAGGTTTATATAAGAATTGTCCAGGCTTGTTCCATATCTATTTTATCACAGAACCCGAGTAGAATCAGTATCTGAAAGTAAAAGTGATATAAATGATTATATCAAATCCAGAGATATAATTTTAATGCTCATGCAGCAGTATATCCCAGTGGATGAATAGGTTTAAAGTCCCACTCTAAAAGGCACTGTTGGCAAACCTTCTGCATTGTATAAATTGGCTATATCAGGATTGTCGGCCCAGCCATATTGTACATATCGGGGTGTTTTTATACCATCATTCCATACATGTACTTTATCACCTACTACTTTTGCTTTTGCCCAAACAAATTTCTTGTCGCTACCGGCAATAGCAAAGCCTTCTATATCTTTTCCATCTTTGATGATTAACCCTTTACCGATATGATCAAAAGAAATTTCCAATCGATTTCCTTTCAGGATATGGCTTTTGTATTGTGGCCCGGAAATAGTTATAGGTTCGCCAAACACTAAATGCCGTGCTCCCAAGGATAAGCGATAACCCACATCCTGTTTATTTCTGGGGTGTATGTCCTCTGCCTCTCCCAGATCTATGATCACAGCTTGTGCCGTATTGGGCAAGGAAAGGGCTTTGGTTTGAGAGTCTCTTAGCATCGCCCAATTGCTCTCAACCGGAGTAGGTTGAGAAGGCATAAAATTAGCTAATTGTACCCACAGAAAAGGAAAATTGGCTTGGTTCCAATCCGAACGCCATTGTTGGATCATGGTTGAAAAAAGATGGGCATAGTCTGTGGCATCCTCCACATTTCCGGCGTTAGATTCTCCTTGGTACCAAATGGCACCTTGTATCGGAAAATTAAGTAACGGATAGATCATTTTATTGTACAACATCATAGGAATTTGATTGATTCCCATATAAGATTCTCTGTACACACAAAGATTAATTTTCCATTCTCCCACCAGGCTTTGTTTACCCGATATAGTCTGAAGATAAAGATCTTCACCAGACCCATAAATTCCACCGCCTCCTCCGGTATCATCTACTTTTACCAGCACCTCATTTCTGCCTTCTTTTAGGTGTAGGGGTGAGATCGCGTAAATTCTTTTGGCATTGTAAGCGTTTAGGGTCTCTCCTATTTTTTGTTTATTGATATAGACAAAATCTGAGTCATCTACCTTGCCCAAATGGAGCTGTACGGGGTTTTCAGCTTCTTCCTTTGAAAGGGTAAATTCAGACTTATACCAGGCAATTCCATCAAAACGATTAAAACCCTGATCTTCCCACAGACCGGGCACCTGAATGGGTTCCCAGTTCACTTTTCCCAATTTGTCCGCCAACCAGTCAGTATCATTAAAGGTAGAGCTCTGCCCCTCCTTTCTGAGGTTTGGGAATTTGCTTTGTAATTCCCCCATCATTTTGTTCAGTTCTGTATTTTGTTCGGCCTCTATATTCTCTAAATAGGCTTCGGGATGTGAAATGTTGAGGGATGTGGCATTCATCCAGGGTTCTATTCTACTGCCACCCCAAGAACTATTGATCAAACCAATAGGGACATCGTGATGCGCTCTGATGTTTTTCGCAAAAAAATAGCCAACAGCTGTAAAATCACCGGCTGTTTCTGGGGATGTGATTTCCCAAGTTCCTCCGGCCAGATCTTTTTCAGGTTTTTTTGCATAAGACCTCGGAACCTTAAAATGTCTTATAGAACGATCTTTGGCTTGTGCAATTTCTGCCTCAGCGTTATTTACATTTTGCAGTGTCCATTCCATATTTGATTGACCGGAACAAATCCATACATCACCGATGAGAATATCGCTAAAATTTAGCACTTCTTTTCCGTTAGAGATGACCATTGTTAAAGGGCCACCTGATGCCATTGAAGGAAAATCAACCACCCAGGAACCTTCACTATCTACTTCTGCAGTTTTTGTTTGATTGTTGAATTGAACAGTAATTTCTTGTCCTGGCCTATCCCAACCCCATACTTTGATCTGTTCATTTCGCTGTAAAACCATATGGTCAGAAAATAATCTGGAAGTGCCGAGTTGAGCAGAAACAGTAAGGCTAAAAAAGGCTAAGCAATAGAAAGAAGTGAGGATGTGTGAGAATTTCATCATTTTTAAATTTGAATTTTTTAAAAGAATCATGAAAAGATAATTCCTATTTTTAATATAAAAAAATGAAACTTATTCGATTTGGAAAGCTACATCATGAAAAACCAGGAATACAATTTTCTGATACAAGAATTGATGTTTCAGCTTTTGGAGAAGACTATGATGAGAATTTCTTTGCTACAGGAGGAATAGGCAGACTAACAGATTGGTTTAAGATCAACCAATCTACTTGTAAGGTTATTGATAACAGTGTAAGACTTGGTTGCCCGATTAAAAAACCTTCAAAAATTGTTTGCGTCGGTTTGAATTATGCAAAACATGCGGCCGAAAGTGGTATGGAATTACCCAAAGAACCTGTGATTTTCTTTAAATCTACAACGGCAATTGTTGGGCCATATGATGACCTTGTCCTTCCAAAAGGGAGTAATAAAACGGATTGGGAAGTGGAGTTGGCGGTGGTCATAGGGAAAAGGGCGTCATATGTAAAAAAAGAAAATGTTTTTGACCATGTTGCGGGTTATGTTCTGCATAATGATTACAGTGAAAGAGAATATCAGTTAGAAAGAGGAGGACAGTGGGTAAAAGGAAAGAGTTCAGATACATTTGCACCTATTGGACCTTATTTGGTTACAAAAGAAGAAATTAAGGATCCAAATAAACTAAACCTTTGGCTAAAAGTGAATGGTGAATTGAAGCAGAATGGAAATACCTCAGATTTTGTCTTTAACATAGAAACGATTGTCAGTTATATCAGTGAGTTCATGACCTTGTTACCGGGCGATATTATTTCTACCGGAACACCAGCCGGAGTTGGGATGGGATTGAGACCTCCACAATACTTAAGGCCGGGAGATATGGTAGAGTTGAGCGTTGAAGGTTTGGGGATCTCAAAACAAAATGTGAGAGCTTCTGAATAAAAAAACCACCTAAAAAGGTGGTTTGCGTATTTATCTCGGGGGAAAAGATAAATACAGAAGAAAAGGTTATCACAAATTTAATTCTTTGATTTTGGTTTTAAGTTACCATAAGGTTAAGTTTGGTTAATTAATCTATTTTTAAATGTATGATATGCGTTTGAGCTGGCTCTACATCTTCCCATGCTCTTTTGTACTCGAATAATAAAGACTCTTCACCTTTTAAATTCGCTATAAATTCCCATGTTTCAATTCCCAAATTTCCCGTAGCACCATTTTGGGGAGTTTCATAGCTCACCTTTACAGAGTCGATGAGTGAATTATCTTTAGGAATGTAATGCCAACTATATCCGGTAGATCTGTTTGAGGGCAACTCAATGACAAATTTTTCTCCAACTTTTACTGATTTTTGATTTTCTTGTGCATGGTTGCAACTCGCAAAAAATAGTACAAGCATGATTATGGATATGGCTTGCGGATGAAATAATCTGAATTTTGAGATAGCTAGTTTGTTCATGTTTTGTTCTCGTATAAAGTATTACCCTTTTTGACAAATGTTATTCTGAAGCAACGGCAATATCATCTATGTTTTGAGGGTATCTTTTCAGTAGTTTTTCAATTCTTTTCTCTAATTTTTGGTCTATCGCTTTCGACCTTCCCTTTTTCTTGTAAACAATATCGCCGTTTAAATCAACCACTACATGAATTGGAAAAACCTTCATTATTCCTTTTTGGTATGAATTGAACACTTGATGATTGGCGTTATTGGATAAATGAAAATAGTAGTCGCTGTTTTTCTCTATCAAATTTTTAGCCTCACGATTCACTTTATCCGTTATGGCAACAAATTGTATCTTTTCATGATTATACTTTTGGGCAAGAGCATCCATTTTTTTGATTTCTTCCGGATGATCCACATCAAAAATACTGTAAACAATAAGTCGATCCGAGGGGGGATTATTTTCTAAACGCTGAAGCTGTTGATCTTGTTGAGCAAATATTCCAACATGGCAGAAAATTGAAAAAATTGCAAAAGGGATAAAAGCTTTCATTTGTTTAACTATTTAATGGCGAAGTTAAACAAAAAAATATTATCCTCAAAGAAAAACCCAAAAATTAATTCGTAATAGTTACTTGTAAATTTAATTTTTTTATAAAATCATTTAGACATTTTACTGTATTCCTCTTTTAAAACAGGGTTTGTTAAAGGATATAAACCGATAATAGACTCGCCCTTCCTTACCTTTTCCAATACCCAATCTTCATACATCGTCATCGATTCACATTCCAGTACCACATCCTCAACAATTTCTTTTGGAATCACCATAACCCCGTCTGCATCGCCTACAATGATATCACCAGGATATACAGCTACATCTCCGCAAGCAATGGGGACATTGATATCCAAAGCCTGATGAAGAGTTAGATTCGTTGGTGCCGAGGGTCTTTGATGGTAAGCAGGAAAAGGTAGTTGTCCTATTTCTTCAGAATCTCTAAAACCGCCATCAGTAACTATGCCCGCTGCACCGCGAACCATTAAACGAGTGATTAAAATAGAACCCGCAGAGGCGGCTCTGGCATCCTTTCGACTATCAATGACGAGTACGGCACCTTCCGGACAAGTTTCAACGGCTACTCTTTGCGGATGTTTTGGATCTTGAAAAACACTGATCGGATTGAGGTCTTCCCTGGCAGGAATATACCGCAGTGTAAAAGCTTCACCTACCATTGTACCCTTACCTGAGTTTACCGGAAAAACATTTTGTATGGCTTGATTTCGCAATCCTTTTTTGAACAGACAAGTGGCGATGGTGGCAGTGCTTATTTTTTTAAG
The DNA here is from genome assembly GCF_042679565.1 of Namhaeicola litoreus. Taxonomy (NCBI): domain Bacteria; kingdom Pseudomonadati; phylum Bacteroidota; class Flavobacteriia; order Flavobacteriales; family Flavobacteriaceae; genus Namhaeicola; species Namhaeicola litoreus. Next base: position 874,122 of record NZ_JBHTMY010000002.1, read on the forward strand.
TTTTTCTCTGGTTGTAGAAGAAATGGAAGACATATATAGTGTATTGTGAATTCTTGATAAAAAGAATGGGTTATACAAACAAATATACATATATTTGGTAAACCAAATTGGTAAACCAATTTTAAATGCAGGTTATCATTTGGTTCTTTTACAATGAAAATGATTGTTCAAAATTAGAATTTTGGGCATAGAAATTTTGGCTTCCGACATCAAAAAATAAAGATATTGCATGTGAATACACCTATTATGAAAACGATAAGAATAATTTTAATATTTGTCATTTTAGGATGGAGCAACACAGTTTTTGCTCAAAAGATTCCTTCGGGAAAAATTATTTCTCCTGATAAATTATCGGGCTATTTAAAGCCTGAAGTTAAAAAGGGATTTACCAAAAAAGGAGAACTTTCTGAGGCTGAATTGGCTCAATATTTCAGAGAAAAATTCTCAGAACGATATTTTTACGATTGGAGAAATTTTGATCAGCGTTTTCAATCCTATAAAGAAATTTACCCTTTGGCAGAGATAGGGCATACCGAGAGAGCTTTAGACCATATGGCCAAATACAACGGTTCCACACAATGGAAATTACCTTTTAACTATCTTTTTGGTGAGCCTTTAAATGCATATGCCCTGCGTCATTTGGCTCGGCAACATAAAATGGTTGACATTGCATTTTATTACAATTACCAAAATCGAAACCCGAAATATATTCAATATTTCAAAGATCAACAGCAATCTTTAAGCACTGCATTGGAGTTGGGCAAGTATGAAAAAATTGAAGATGGTAATGGCGTTTATGAAGCATTTAGATCTGGTTATCGCATTTTAAATTGGCTTCAAATTCACAACATGTTTTTAGGGCAAGAAAATTACTCGGATGAAGATCAACTCAGAACAATTGCAACGCTTCTGCAACACGGAGCTCATTTGTTTGAAACGAACCAGGAATTTGTTTCAGGAAATCATCAAACAAGAGGTTTATCTGCTTTAGCAATGGTTTCTATCTTATTGAGAGATTTTGACGGTACTGAAATTTGGTATACACATGCCATGAAACTGTTGGAGGAGCATTTATCAAAAGAGATCAATGATGATGGCTTCCAGTTCGAAAGAACAGTTCACTATCATATGAGCGATATCGATAATTATTATTATGTCTATCAATTGGCTAAAACAAGTAATTTAGAAGTGAGCGACTTCTGGGAGAATAAATTAAAATCACTTTTTACCACGCTCTGTAAAATTGCCTATCCCGATAAATCTGCACCTGTTTTATCTGATGACACGGATGATCCTTGGTCAGAAAAAAACGATATTTCCGGGGCATTGACATTAGGGTATTTGCTTTTTGCCGATGCTGAAATGGGATATTTTGCCAACAATGAGGTGGAATCAAATATGTACTGGTATTTAAGCGATACCCAATTAAAAATGCTAGCTAATATTGTAACGAGACAACCACAATATAAGTCTTTGGATTTTCCTACGACCGGTTATTATGTGATGCGGGATGGTTGGAATTTTAATGATCATATGATGATGATTTCTGCAGGATTGGATGATTTAAAACCAGATCATCAACATGGTGATATTTTAGGAATTCAAGCTATGGCAAATGGGAAAGTTGTCTTGCCAAATTATCAGGTAAGGTATTATTTGCCAGATTTGGAATTGTTCAAAAATTCCATGACCAAAAATGTAGCTTTGGTAAATGATGAGTTGCAAGGGAAACAATATACTTCTAATAAAGGAGGAAGTGGTTTTGGAAAATTTAAGGAGCTCCCAAATCCAAAAGTTGTATCATGGCAAACCAATGAGAATATGGATGTTTTTGTGGGCAGTCATGACGGATTCGAAAATATAGGAGTGGATTATTCGCGTCAGGTAATCAATGTAAAAAATCATTTTTGGATTGTAAAGGATAATTTTAAATCAGATAAATCTCATACCTATAAACAAGTTTGGCAAGGACATTTTAGTGTTGAAAATGCGCCGAACTTGATTAGAACGACATTCGACGATGGTTCAGGCTTAGATATTTATCAACTAAAAAATACGGACGAGGTAAAAACGGATGGACAAAGGGGTAAACAATGGTCCGTTGTTTCAAAAAAAGGAATGGAAAATTTTAGTTTCATTACCGTCATTTTTCCTTTTGATACATTTGATAAACGAATAGATGAAGAGAATCAAAATCCACAATTGTATGGATGGAAAATCAACAACTCCAAATGGGAAAGTAACGCTTTAGAGACTCTCTCTTTGACCAAAGGGGAAATATCCATTTTCTTTTCGGTAAAAACATTGCAATTCGAAGAATCTAAGATTGAATTTAAAGAGATGGTTGATGTATTAATAGATTCTACAGATGGAGAATTAGAAATACAATTTTTGGATAGAGCTGAAGGACAATACACTATCACAAAAAATATATAAAATCGTTTCTGCATTACAACGATCTTTCTGATAGAAAGATGAACTTTATTATAACCAGATCAACCGGTAATCGCCAAAAATATGTCAACCAATAACAGAAATTCCCTTTTTAAAAAAATTATCGCGATTGTATTGGGTTTTGGACCAGGCATATTTGCCATTGGTTATACCATTGGCACGGGAAGTGTAACTTCTATGATTGTCGCAGGAAGTACCTATGGTATGCAATTACTTTGGGTTCTTTTTTTAAGTTGCTTGTTTTCCGGTATTCTCATGTTTGCGTATGGAAACTATGCGCTCATTTCTGGCGAAACCGCACTATACGGTTTTAAGAAACACATTAAAGGAGGGAAGATTTTGGCGATTTTAATTATCATCGGAATATCCTTAGGCCAATGGAATTCATTGATGGGGATTCTCGGTATTTCCGCCAATATTATTTATGAGTTGGCAGCTATTTATATCGAACAATTGGTTCCCTATAAGTACGAAACAGTGCTGGGTGTCGCCATTTTTATCATCGCTGTTTTTTATGCCTTAATGCTGGTTGGGAAATATTCTTTCTTCGAAAAAATATTAGTGGTATTTGTTACCATTATGGGTTTGTCATTTATCATTTCACTATTCTTCGTACATCCACTTCCTGTTCAAGTTATTGAAGGCTTAATCCCTTCAGTGCCTCAAGTTCCTGGAGGGAAAATGATGGTGGCCGCTTTTGTAGGAACCACAATGGCTGCAGCAACATTTTTGTCTAGACCTCTATTTGTAAAAGGAAAAGGGTGGACCATTAAAAACCTTGATCAGCAAAAGAAAGATGCCATCACCGCTGCAATTTTGGTATTTCTGATCAGTGGTTCTGTGATGGCAGTAGCCTGCGGAGCACTTTTTTATCAAGGAAAGCCGGTAACCCAAGTATTGGATATGGCGAACACACTCGAGCCTGTTGCTGGAAAATTTGCAGTTACTATTTTCTTTTTTGGAACATTAAGTGCAGGATTATCATCCATCTTCCCATGCCTGTTAATTGCACCGATGTTATTGGCAGATTATCAATCGGGGGAATTAGACACCAATTCTCGTCAATTTAGAATTATAACCTTTTTCGCTTGTCTTGTTGCTTTAATTGTCCCCGTATTTGGGGCTAACCCAATAGAGATGCAAATAATGTCTCAAGTATTTAATGTTTTTGTTCTGCCAATTGTTGTTCTCGGAATCATTTTAATGGTCAACAATAAAAAAGTGATGAAAGGCTATAAAACCAATCTGTGGGTGAATATAGGCTTGTTTGCGGCGCTGTTTTTCTCTTGCGTTATTTCTTATAATGGCATCCTGGCACTGATCGATTATTTTTAGGATAAGATGTTATCAATGTTAATCTAACATCGTTTTAGATTAATTTTGTATACATTTATTTGTTTCCTAAATAAATAGCTATATATTTGGTAAACCAAACTGGTTAACCAATTATAATGAGCAAACAATTCAGACTTTTTATCGGACTTTTCCTGCTATCCACCCTCATTATTTCCTGTAAAGATCAAGGGCAAAGTGGAAAGCTCATAAAGAACATTACGGAATTCAACGCTGCTGTTTCTGAAGCAAAACCGGGAGATATCATCATTTTATCTAATGGAGTTTGGAGAGATACTGAACTTGTTTTTGAAGGAAAAGGAACTGAAGACCGGCCTATTAAATTAACTGTTGAAGAAAAAGGAAAAGTGACCTTAGAAGGAGAATCCAATCTTCAAATTGCCGGAGAATATTTGATTGTGGAAGGACTTGTTTTTAAAAATGGGTATACGCCAACAAATGCTGTCATTTCTTTTAGGAAGAACAAGGATGAATTGGCAAATAATAGCCGTTTAACTGAATGCGTTATTGATAATTATACTAATCCTGAGCGTCAGGTTCAAGATTATTGGGTGACCATATATGGAAAAAATAACCGAATCGATCACAATCATTTGACCGGTAAAAAAAATCTGGGTGTCACTATGATCGTTGGTTTGGATACTGAAGGCAGTCGAGAGAATCACCATAAAATAGACCATAACTATTTTGGACCACGTCCAACCTTTGGAAATAATGGAGGTGAAACGTTAAGAATAGGAACCAGTCATCATGCCCTGGAGAATTCTAATACTTTGGTAGAATCTAACTATTTTGACAGATGTAATGGTGAACATGAGATCATATCAAATAAATCCTGTCAGAATACTTTTAAGTACAATACATTTTTTGAATGTACTGGAACATTAACCATGCGTCATGGAAATGAAACATGGGTTGAAGGAAATGTTTTTATTGGTAATGGCAAACCAAGTACAGGGGGTGTTCGCGTTATTAATGAATCTCAAACGGTGATCAATAACTACCACATAGGTTTGACAGGATATCGATTTAGAGGAGCTTTTGTGATGATGAACGGTGTGCCGGATTCTCCACCTAATCGTTATGTGCCTGTGACAGATTCCAAAGTAAAACACAATACCTTTGTCAATTGTGATCATATTCAACTATGTGCCGGTAGTGATGCAGAGAGAAGTCAGCCACCTGCAACTTCTGAGATCTCGGAGAATATTTTTTATCATGAATCTAAAAGCGATTTGTTTACGGTTTATGATGACATCAGTGGGATTACATTTGAAAATAACATTACAAGTAAAAATATTGAGACCGGGATAGCACAAGGCTTTAAGAAATCTGAATTTGAATTGCTTAAAAATGAGCAGGGCTTTTTAGTGCCGGTTTCAGATCAAATAAAGGTAGAAATAAGTCCGAATATTGCGACCAAAGAGAATACTGGAACGGATTGGTATTCAAAAACTGATGAAACAGTGGCGTTAAATTCGGGAAAAACAATTGCAGTAGATCCGGGGATCAATACAATTGCCAATGCTGCGCTACAATCAAACCCCGGAGATATAATAGAATTGAAGTCTGGAGGAACGTATGTTTTGACCAAAGCTGCCAATATATCTCATCCTTTAACCTTTAAAACAACAGGAACTGAAAAAGCAACAATTTTGTTTGAAAGAATGATGGCTTTCGAAATTCAGAATGGTGGAAGTCTATCTTTAGAAAACATAACATTTGACGGAGCCAGATCTCCTGATTATGCCGGTAATTCTGTCATCAGCACAAGTAAGAATTCCATGACAGAAAACTATAAATTATTTATTGATCGTTGTGAATTTACTGATCTGGTAGTGAACCATTCTTTTGATGTCATAAGAATTTCTAAGGGTACATTTGCAGATACCATCAGTATTCAAAATTCTACATTCAGAAATATATCGGGTCATATTGCGGCCTTAGATGCAGAAATGGAGGATTTAGGCGCGTACAACGTCGAATATTTGATCATGAAAAACAATTTTTTTTCTGATATCCAAGGAACTGCGCTGAGATTGTATAGAGGTGGAACAGACGAAAGTACTTTTGGTCCGTTTTTAGAAATAGACCACAACGTTTTTGATCATGTGGGTTATGGCAAAAAGAATAAATATAACGCAGCCATTTCATTATATGGTGTGCAGGTAAACGATATATATAATAATATATTTAACAATACCTTGGCCCTTAAAATGCATTTGGTGGTTGGTGAGCCTATTGTAAATGTCTTGAATAATGATTTTTATAATTCTGAAGAAATAGAAGTCACAGGAGATCAAAAATATAATTTTAAAAACCTTTGGAATTTAAACCCCGATTTTAAAGAAGGAACCCTAAATTTATCTGAAAATTCACCTTTAAAAGGCAAAGGCACAGAAGGATTAGATTTAGGTGTAATTACTGATAGAGAATAATGAAAGGAATAAAAAGCATAGAATTGATATTGTGGCTATTGATAATAACTTCATTGGTGATTTCCTGTGGAGAAAAAACTAATTCTGAAGCAGATACAATGGCACAAGAGAGCGATCATCCAAGCCTCATCTTGACTAAACAAGGCATTAAGGATATCCGAGCCAATTTAGGGAAGGTGCCAATTTTTGACGAATCATTGGAAGCGACAAAGTCAGAAGTTGATGCAGAAATTGAACTTGGAATTCAAGTTCCCATCCCAAAAGATTATTCCGGGGGTTATACCCACGAAAGACACAAAAGAAATCATTTGATCATGCAAAAAGCGGGAGTGCTTTATCAAATTTTAAATGATGAAAAATATGCGAGATATATCAAAGACATGTTGTTTGCTTATGCAGAATTATATCCTACCCTGCCTCCTCATCCACAAACCAGATCATATGCCAGAGGGAAAATTTTCTGGCAGTGTTTAAACGATTCAAATTGGTTGGTCTATACAAGTCAGGCCTATGATTGCATTTACAATTATCTGACAGAAGAAGAGCGAAATACCTTAGAAACAGAACTTTTCAGGCCCTTTGCAGATTATATTTCTATAGGCAATCCAAAATTCTTCAACCGAGTACATAATCACAGTACCTGGGGAAATGTGGCGGTAGGCATGATTGCCTTGGTAATGGAAGACGTAAGTCTACTGCAACGCGCATTGTACGGTATAAAGGATATTAGGCTCGATCCCAATGAAAAAGATAATGATGGTGGTTATATCAATAAGGATGGAAAAATCGGGTTTTTTGCCAATCTCGATGAACCCTTTTCTCCGGATGGGTATTTTACAGAAGGGCCTTATTACCAGCGTTATGCTTCCTATCCTTTTTTGATTTTTGCTCAGGCGCTACAAAATAAAAAACCGGAATTACAGGTGTTTCAATATAAAGACAGTGTACTCATAAAAAGTGTCAATGCTTTGATCAATCTTTCAGATGTTGATGGAGAATTCTTCTTGCTAAATGATGCACAAAAAGGAATGTCTTATGATTCGAGATATTTGGTTTCTGCTGTTGATATTGCGTACAAATTTGGTGGAAATAAGCCTGAATTATTGAGCATTGCCGAAAAGCAAGGGAATGTAACATTGGATGATGCCGGCCTGGCTGTAGCACTTGGGATAAAAAACGGAAAGACGAAACCGTTTATTAAAAAATCGATAGAATTAGCTGATGGCGCCAATGGCGATGAAGGGGCGGTTGGCATTTTGAGAAGTGGAGATTTAGAATTGGTTTTTAAATATACCGCACATGGATTAAGTCATGGGCATTTTGATAAGTTATCGTATTCATTATTTGATGAAGGAGACGAAGTTGTTCAGGATTACGGATTAGCACGTTTTGTCAATATAGAACAAAAAGGAGGAGGAAACTATTTAAAAGAAAACAAAACCTGGGCAAAACAAACCATCGCTCATAATGCATTGGTACAAAATGAGACCTCTCATTTTGAAGGAAAATATGACTTGGGAAGTCAGCATCATTCAGAAAGATATTTCTTTGACTCGGAGAACGAAAGTGTGCAAGTGGCAAGTGCCAAAGAAGTAAATGCATATCCAGGAACCAAATGGCAAAGAACCATGGTATTGATCGAGGATCCTGATTATGAAAACCCCTATGTATTGGATGTGATGCGCGTAGAAGCTGAGAAGGCAAACCAATACGATTTACCGTTTTACTATTTAGGACAGATGATGCAAACCAATTTTGAGTATTCAAAATTGGAAGTACCAGAAATATTAGGAAAGAGTAATGGTTATCAACATTTATATAAGGAAGCTTCGGCAGTTTCTAAGGGAGGTAATCTGAAATTAAATTGGTTACTCAATAACAAGTTTTATTCCTATACTTTCGTTACTGCTAAAAATGATGAAATCCTTTTGGCAAGAATTGGGGCAAATGACCCGGAATATAATCTTAGAACAGACCCAACCCTGATCTTGCGAAAAAAGAACACAAAAAACACCTTGTTCGTATCGACCATTGAATCTCATGGAACCTACAGCCCGGTTTCAGAATTTGCTGTAAATGCCTATAGTAATATCAAAAACATTGAAGTTTTATTAGATTCTGAAGACTATACGGCGGTTCAAATTGATACGAATAACGAAAAATCCGACATTTTTATCATATCAAATCAAAACAGTGATAAAGATGCCGCGCATAAATTGAATATAGAGAATAAGGAATATACCTGGAAAGGGCCATATTTATTAGTAGAAAAGAATTAATCATTAAAATTAGAATAAAATGAAATCATTTGGAGCGAGTAAAGAGTTTTTATTAGATGCAGACCAAGACTGGGAGGTTGTAGGAGAAGGAGTTAAACGTAAAATTATGGGATATGATGATAAAATCATGTTGGTAAAAGTGCTCTTTGATGAGGGAGGAATTGGGTATGAACACGAACATTACCATTCTCAGACAACCTATGTAGCAAGTGGAGAATTTGATTTTACAATTGGAGGAAAGACCAAAACGGTAAAAGAAGGCGATTCAGTATACATTCCACCACATGTACTTCATGGAGCTACCTGTACAAAAAAAGGTATTTTAATAGATGTATTTAGCCCAATCCGTGAGGATTTTATGCAATAAAATCGCTAAAACTAAAAAAAATGTTAAGAAAGTTTTTTTAATTGGTAAAATAGCATACATTTGGTAAACCAAATTGGTTAACCAGTGTGGAAAACCAATTAAGCGAGCAAAATAACATAAATAAAAAAGGACAGGTGTCCGCCTGTCCTAATCAATGAGTTACTTCGTGTCGAGGGAAGTTCTCGTTACATGCATTTATTCTAAATAACATGTTCTACAAATATAATCAATTTTATTTAGTGGAGAATGTTAGAAGGGTAAGTGTTTAATTACCAAAGCTTCAATATGGAGGACTCTATTTTGAGGCTGGCTTATTTAACATATTTTGAACTAAATAAAATTAATTATGAAATTAAAAACGAAACTAATGCTCTTAGGGATGTTGCTACTCAACATTTCTTTATTTGCTCAGGATAGTTTCATTGTTTCAGGTACAGTAATAACGGGGGTAGATAACGAACCCATACCTGGAGTGAATGTAATTATCGTGAATTCTACACAAGGTGTGACGACAGATTTTGATGGGAATTACAGCCTTGAAGTGAAAAACGGGGATGTCTTACAGTTTTCCTATATCGGTTTTACTAGTCAGACTGTTATTGTAAATGGTCAAAGAACCATCAATGTTACCTTACAAGAAGATGCCAATCAATTAGATGAGGTTGTTGTTATTGGTTATGGTACCTCTAAAAAGTCTCATTTAACAGGATCTATTTCTAAAGTAGTAAACGAAGAACTCGACCAAATTCCTGTTGCTAGGGTAGATGATGCTCTTGTCGGACAAGTGTCAGGGGTAAATATTCAACAAACAAGCGGAGAAGCAGGTTCTGCTCCTACTATTAGAATTAGAGGTACAGGTTCTATTACAGGAGATTCAGGGCCATTAGTGGTTGTCGATGGTGCTGTGGTAGATTCAGATTTCTTAGGGTCTATGGATATGAATGATGTTGAATCCTTTGAAGTATTAAAAGATGCTGCTTCTGCTTCTATTTTTGGATCTCGTGGGGGTAATGGTGTAATTATGATTACAACAAAAAGAGGTAAAGAAGGAAGAACAAAGTTTAGCTTTAATACATATGGTGGTTACAAAAGTGCTCGACAAAGTGACTCATATTATTTCTCTGTTGCAGAAACAGCAGAAAGAGAATTAGCTGAGACAGGATCTCTATCAGACAAGACCAGATACATGCAATTGATTGGTACTGACAGAGACTGGCAAGATGTTATTTTCGATGGTGGTTTTATCACCAACTATGCATTAAGTGTGCGCGGTGGTAGTGAAAAAACTAAATTCTCGACATCTTTTAGTTATTTACATGACGAAGGTGTTTTGTTAACGGATGATTTCAAAAAATACAATCTGAATCTACGTGTTGACACTAAATTAAGCGATAAGTTTTCTACTGGAGTTAGTTTAACACCATCTTACACAAATACGAGAAGATTTGACGGATCTACACATGATATTTTAAGACAACCACCTTGGTTGCCATTATATCTTGATGAATATAACATCCAGTTTGTCAACAGAACAAGAGAGGGTGGTGCTTATGCCGACGCCAAAATCGGAGATTATGCCGTGCAGCGTATGTTTGATGATTATGATTTAGAAAACGGAATGCCAAGTACGGGTAGCGGAACGGATATTAGCGATACCTCTAATACCAACCCTGCGGCGAAAGTATTAGAAAGAGAAAGAAGAGATTTTAAATTCAAACTCTATGGTAGTGCTTATGGACAATGGAACATTACGGATGATTTAAATTTCAGAACTAATTTTGCAGGAGATTTCCAAAACACAAAAAGAACAAGATGGCAAGGTGTTTTGGCTAGTAGAAATGGCGCAGCAGCGGCACAATCAGATTTTATACAACACAACACCATTCACTTGGTTTGGGATAACTTTTTATCGTACAACAAAGAATTCGGAAAAAGTGAGATCAGCGCTATCGCAGGTATTTCTGCAGAAGGATGGAAAAATGACTATTCTTCTATGACGGGTACAGGTTATGATTCTGATTTAGTACAATCAATAAATAATGCAACTTTAATATCGTCTGCAACTCAATTCGAATATGAAAAAAGACTTTTGTCTTATGTTGGAAGGGTAAACTACGCTTATGATAACCGATATTTAGCTTCTTTTAGTATAAGACGAGATGGCAGCTCAATTTTTGGAAGCAATTATAAATACGGTAATTTCCCGGCAGCCTCAGTAGGTTGGAACGTAAGTAACGAAGCGTTTCTAGAAAACAGCAAAGCCATTAGTAACTTAAAATTTAGATTTTCTTGGGGGGTCACAGGTAACGACCGATTAAATACAGGTAATGTAAATCCAAATGTTTCTGACGGTAATAATACCATCTCAACCGGAGATGCTATGATCGATAATTATCCTTATTTGCCATTGTTAGACGCTTCTACGGCAGTGATAAATGGTGCTTTGGCTGGTGGTTTTAACCCGATAAATATTGCTAATCCTGATTTACAATGGGAAAGATCAGTCGAGATTAACCCTGGTATTGATTTCGGTTTTTATAACAATGTTGTTTCAGGTTCGGTAGATTATTACAAAAGAACAAGTGACCAATTGTTATTGAACAATCCAATTTCTGCCACAACTGGTTTTACCGAAGCTTTGGTAAACTTAGGGGAAGTACAAAACGAAGGTTTTGAAGTAGAATTAAGAGTGAGATGGATTACTAAAGAAAATTTCAGCTGGAACACAGCATTTATCGCCTCACATAATGAAAATACTTTGACAGATTTTGCAGCTTCCAACGGTCAAATTCAGAATGTTGATACCAAAAGAGCTGCTGAATGGATCAATTTAGAAGGGAACCCTATTTCTTCTTTTTATGGCTGGGTGGTCGATAGAGATATTCCTACCGAATATATCAGAGACCCTTATCACCCCATTGGTGCTGAACCACAAGATGTTTATGTAAAAGATTTGAACGGTGATGGATTAATTGATGATGATGACAAAGCGATTATTGGTAATCCATATCCTGATTTTATTTGGAGTATCACCAATAACTTTACTATCGGATCCTTCGATATTAGCTTTATGTTCCAAGGAAGTCATGGTGCTGAAATTAGAAACATGGGAGATCAGTATTTGTTCAATCATTTCGGAAGTTCACAGGATTTTGATCCCAACACTACTCCAGATCAAGGTTTTATCAAAGAAAAGATCTTTACTAACGATATTGTTCAAGATGCTTCCTATATCGCATTGCGTAACGTAAATATTGGCTTCAATTTTCCAAAAGATTGGACAAGTAGAGGTAATGTGTTTACAAATGCAAGAATATATGCAGCCGGACAAAATTTGATGTATTTGACGGCAGACGATTATACTGGATTCAACCCTGAATCTATTGACAATACGAGCCCAACGGCCTATGGTTATCAAAGAGCTGGTTCGCCAATTTTTAGAACAATATCGATTGGTCTAAACCTAGATTTTTAATTAATGTTTAAAATTAGTATTATGAAACAAATAAAATATATCACAGTGCTTTTATTGGTTTTCTTTATGCTTTCTTGCGATGAAGACTTTTTAGAGCCTGCGCCCATTTCTGCAGTAAGTGGGGAAGATTATTATAGAAATGACCAGGAATTGGAAAAAGGGGTCATCAATATTTACGACGGTTTGCAAGGAGAGAATTCTACCTCTTCAAACGACAATCACAGTACCCAAGTTGAGTATTACCTAACAGAGATGCGCAGTGATAACACGAGAACTAAAAGTCAAGAAGGAGAAGCGGCTCAGTTTGAAAGTTATGATGTACAAGCGGTGAACGGTATTGTTTATGATTACTACAGAAGTTTTTATAATGTAATTTATAGAGCCAATGTAGTAATAGAAAACCTGGATAATGCAAGCGATGCAAACAGAGCTAAATTTGAAGGAGAAGCAAAATTCTTACGTGCCTATGCTTATTTCAACTTGGTGCGATTATTTGGAGATATTCCATTAATCGATAGAGTTGTAAGTCCTTTAGAAAAGGAGGTTCAATTTACAAGGGTTAGTGCAAGTAGTATTTACGACTTTATTATATCTGATTTAGAAACAGCGGTGGTAAGTTTGGACAATAATTATATACCCAAAGCTTCGAGAGCAGGCGCACAAGCGCTATTGGCTAAAGTACATTTAACTTTAGGCAATTATACAGACGCTCAAGTATTGTTGGAATCTGTTATGCAAGGTGGTTTTGCCCTTCAGTCCAATTTTAACGACGTATTTTATAAGGAGAGAAACTCTGAAATCATTTTCGCCATTGAGTATTTACCAAATTTATCAGACGACAGTCAGAACTTTTCTGCTGAGTGGTTAAATGCTGTGGGAAGAACAGTAGGGGTTAATTATGTCACCACAGAAGCAAGAGCTGCGCTTGATGCAATGGGCGGTGAAAGAACACAATACTCTTACCGTCAGGATGTAGATCAACCTACACAATATCAGGTCGCAAAATATTTTCCAAATGGAGAACTAGGACCAGATTATGCATCTGACCCTAGATTGGCAGGAAATGACTGGATTGTTTTGCGTTATGCAGATGTCTTGTTGATGCACGTTGAAGCGATTATGGCAGGTGGATCATCTACTTCTGCTGCAGCCGCGCTTTCATCCTTTCAAAAAGTGCGCGATAGAGCTGGTTTTACAGATCCAGTTACGAGTATTACCAAACAAGAATTACTCGATGAAAGAAGAGTGGAGCTCGCTTTTGAAAATCAACGTTTTTTTGATTTAGTTCGTTTTGGCGTAGCACAAGAGGTTTTGTCTAGTTTCTCTGTAGACAATGGCTATAATTTCCAATCTACAGATCTGTTATTACCTATACCACAAGCAGAGATTGGAATAAGCAATGGGTTACTTCAACAGAATCCAGGATATAACTAATCGTATAAAAAATTAAAAAATGATGACAACGAATAAAAATTTTAGCTTAGGCAAAAGCAAAGGTTTAATAATCTTGCTTGCCATACTTACCTCGGTGTCCTTTTTATCATGTGATGATTACTTCGAGTTTGATTTGCCTGAAGAAGGATCTATTGAGGATAAAACACCTCCAAGCGCAAATTTCGGCGCCATGCAAAGCGACACAGATTGGATGACCTATACTTTTTCTAATTTATCAAATAGCGCAACAGATTATTTGTGGGATTTTGGCGATGGCAATACTTCAACTGAACTTGAACCCTCTTTTACTTTTCCTGGGGAAGGAACCTTCTCGGTAACTTTAACCGCTAGTGATAAGTTGGGTGTAACGAGTACAGTTACAAAAGAAGTTGAAGTGATAGAACCTGAAGCGCCTGCAGCATTATTACCTCCTGTTTTAGAAGGTAGTTTTGAAGATGGTACGCTTCCTGATGGCTCTGGTGACGGAAGAGATTCTTGGAGAACGGATTTAGGAGGGGTAATTCAGATTACGAGTAGCCCTGTTTATGATGGTTCGCAAGCCGCTAAGTTTCCATCTGCGGGAGATAGAGTTGGTTATCAAGAATTAACCCTTACACCAAACACGGATTATAAATTAATCTATTACTATACGATGAAAGAGGAAGCCGGAGGGAACTTAACAGTTTCAGTTCTTGGAGGATCAATTACTGATTTGAGCCAAGTACCTGGAGCAACACTAGCCTCACATATTGGTACTGATAACACATCTTCAGACACCTATGTAAAGGTAGAGTTACCATTTAACACTGGAGCAAATTCAACGGTCGCTATATTAATAACAAATGAAGTGGTCGAGTGTAGAGCAGATGGGTTTTCACTTGAACTCGTAGAAGAATAATATTGAGTAGTAGTTAGAGTTTTTATGATCTATTTTAGAAAATATCTTTTAGTCACTTTTTTGAGCTTGTTGATGACCAATATGTTGGCTGCACAACAAAATGAAGGAACTGCGGATTCTTCAGAAAAAGTAGAAAAGTCAAAAAGCAAAAAAAAGAAACGTAAAAAGTATAAATTACCTGAAATAGACCTAAGTCATTGGAAGGTTACAATTCCGGTGGGGAAACCCACCGAAGTTGGCCCTCCGGAGATTTTGGATTATGCAAATAACCAAGAACTCAAACCATTTATGTATAACGATTCCACTTCTGGGGCAATCGTGTTTTATGCCTATCCAAATACATCAACGGCAAACTCCTCCTATTCCAGATCAGAATTGAGAGAACAAATGGTTCCGGGTGACAATAGTGTCAACTGGACCTTTGCTCAAGGAGGCAGGATGAAGGGAAGACTGGCCATGGATGAGGTGACTAAAGATAAAAATGGGAATTACCACAAGGTGATTGTGATGCAGATTCACGGTAGATTGACAAATGAACAGCGTGATTTGATCGGCCAAAAAGATAACAATGCGCCGCCGATGCTAAAAATTTATTGGCAGGATGGTAAAGTAAGGGTAAAAACGAAAGTTTTAAAAGACCCCGGTTTATCTGGTAACGATCTATTGCATGAAGAGGCATGGACAGATGATGAGGGGTACACCTTTAAACAAGAGGTTGGTTTTAGACCCTTTACATTGGAGGTAAATGTTGAACCTGGGAAAATGGTAGTTTCATTAAACAACCAGGAATTTGCGGTGTATGATGATGTGAGTATTAAAAAATGGGAAATTTTTGAAAATTATTTCAAAGCGGGAAATTATTTCCAAACCAAAGACAAAGATGCCCACGCTGCAGTAAAATATTTTGAATTAGAAGTGAGTCATTAACAATTGACGCAACAGCGGTCAATAAAATTTGTGTTTTGATAAAAATTATATTTTCATTCTTGGCATGTTTTCTTTTTGTGAATTGTGCAGAAAAGGATGATCCTATGATGGATCCAATCGAAGTTGCAGAAGACGAGCTGGTCGAGGAGCTTGATTTCAAATTACCTGAGATCGACCTAGCCAAATGGAAAGTGACCTTACCCATTGGTAATCCAACGGAAGTCGCACCGCCCGAAATATTAGATTATGCAACGAATCCATTATTAAAACCTTTTTTTTACAATGATTCTGTAGAGGGAGCTTTGGTATTTTATACCTACCCTGATGCTTCAACAGCGAATTCGTCTTATTCACGGACAGAGTTAAGGGAGCAAATGACACCGGGAAGCAATAGCGATAACTGGACTTTTACTCAGGGAGGAAAAATGAAAGGTACACTAGCGGTACCAGATATTTCTAAAGATGCAAACGGGAAATCTCACAGAACAATCGTGATGCAAATCCACGGGAGATTAACCGATGCACAGCGGGATTTGATAGAGGCACCAGATCATAATGCCCCACCCATATTAAAAATATATTGGGTAGAAGGTAAGGTTAGGGTAAAAAGTAAGGTCGTCAAAAATGCCGATGCTTCCTTAAAAGAGTTGTTGCCTGTAAGTGCTTGGGATGATGATGAAGGGTTTACCTTTCCGGAATTTGTTGGTAACGATTTGTTTACCTTAGAAATTATTGCGAGTAAAGGAAGAATGGAAGTAATTCTGAACGAAAAGGATGCTTGGATCAAAGAAGATGTTTCTTTGGAGAAGTGGGAAGTTTTTGAAAATTATTTTAAAGCCGGAAACTACCTTGCTTCAAAAGAGAAGGATGCCTTTGCTTATGTAAAATATTACGACCTCAAGGTCAGTCATTAAAAATTGTGCATAAAAATGTACCAAAGAGATAGATTATAATTAATTTTTTGTGAAAATTGGCTGGTCTTTTCTTTTAAAGACCAGTTAATTTTAATTTATTTCTCGTCATAAGATAAAATGCTTAATTTTAAAGACTTAATTGGTTAACCAATATTAAACCGTACAGCATGAAGTTAGAAATATTGACAAAGAATGATAACAAAGTAGTTCAGAATGAGATCATTTCAAATATTAGAGACTTAATTAATCAAAAGAACCTGGAACCTGGTGATAAACTGCCCTCAGAAAGAATGTTATCCGAAAAATTTGGTGTGAGTAGGAACAACATCAGGGAGGCGATCCAAAAATTAGAGTTTTATGGTTTACTACGATCAATTCCGCAAAGTGGAACTTTTGTCGCGAATATTGGAATTATTGCTCTAAACGGTATGATAGATGATATTCTTCGCTTGGAAGATCCAGATTTTAAGTCATTAGTAGAAACAAGGATATTGTTAGAATTAAAAACTGTACGGCTCGCAGCGATAAGAAGATCAGATGGTCAATTAAGAGCAATTAAAAAGGCGTTGGATGATTATGCAGACAAGGTATTGCAAGGAAAAGATGCCATGCAGGAAGACTTATTATTTCATCTGAAAATTGCCGAGGCTAGTGGTAACAGCACTTTGAATACTTTGATGTTGATGATTACACCCGAGATCATCACCAATTTTGAAAAACACCATGTTTGCGATAAAAAAATGGCGGTTAGGGCAATCGAAGAACATTCAAATATCTATGAGGCCATTGAGCAACAGAATCCCCAGTTGGCAAAAGTAAGAATGAAATTACATTTTGATGCTTTGTATCAATATTGTTACAAAACAAGTTAATCATAAATCCTAATCCAAAAAGCATTGAATTTTATACTGTGATGGAACAGCAAAAAACATGTTGTTTTCAATAAATAATTTTAAAAACCAAAAGATAAATGAAATTAAAAGGATTAAGATGGTGGATTATCGGATTGATATTCGTTGCTACGGTCATCAACTATATAGACAGAAGTGCCTTAGGAATTATGTGGGGTAACGAAGATTTGGATGGATCAATTTCGAATTCATTAGGACTTACAAAAAATGATTATGGGAACATTTTAAATATTTTCATGGTAGCGTATGCACTAGGCCAGCTATTTTCTGGAAAACTTTTTGACAAAGTTGGAACGAGGTTGGGTTATGTGATTAGTATTGGAGTTTGGGGAATTTCTTCCTTCATGCACTCAACTGTCCGCGGATTTTTATCCATCAGTTTTTGGAGATCTACCTTGGGACTTTCTGAGGCAGGAAACTGGCCGGGCGGTGTAAAGAGCAATGCAGAATGGTTTCCTATAAAAGAAAGAGCCATCGCACAAGGTTTGTTTAACGCAGGAGCCTCCGTAGGTTCTGTGATTGCGCCACCTTTAATTGCCTCTTTATATGTGGCTTATGGATGGAGAGTAACTTTTATGATCATTGGTTCTTTCGGGATCATGTGGATCATACCCTGGTTATTGATCAATAAAGCCGGACCAAAAAAACATCCATGGATTACGGCAGAAGAACAAAAATATATTTTGGAAGGTCAGAGTAAAGCTGATAGAGAGGCTACTGAGGATACAAAAGGGAAGAGCTTAAAAGAAATTCTATCACACAGAGAATCATGGGCCATTGTTGTAGGAAGATTTTTTTTAGAACCGATTTGGTGGTTGTTCGTGGGATGGATGCCGATTTACCTTTTTGATGTATACGGTTTTAATGTAAAAGAAGTAGGTATGTTTACCTGGGTTCCTTATGTTGGAGCTGCTTTGGGTAGTATTGCCGGTGGATATGTTTCTGGTAAAATTATCGCAAGCACAAATTCTATTGATAAAGGTAGAAAAACAACGATCCTGATCGGAGGTCTGATCATGGTAATCGGTTTGATTGCAACAGTTGTATATGCCACAACGCCTGAACGATTTGTTTCCATTGTATTTCTGGTGTTATTTGGTTTTCAATTTGCCATCGGTAATGTGCAGACCTTACCAAGTGATTTATTCAATGGAAAATCAGTTGGGTCATTGGCTGGGTTAGGCGGAATGATCGGTGTATTTTCTGTGATTATCATGAACTTCTTAGTTCCTAGAATAGCAGAGGTTTCTTATACCCCAATTTTTATTGCCATAGCCATTTTTGTGCCACTGGGTGTGGGTGCCATATATTTCTTCGCAAGAGAAATTAAATCAGTAGAAAATACAGAAGAATAAAAAATAGAGTAATTCAATTTAAAAATAAAAGTGATGAGTAATTTAAAAGGTAAAGTAGCTGTAATTACTGGAGCCACAGGTGGAATTGGTTTCGAAGTTGCAAAAAGATTAGGCAAAGACGGATACACAGTCGTGTTGAACGGAATAGAAGATGAAGCAGGTGCTCAAAGGGTAAAAGAACTTAGTGCTGAGGGAATTCCTGCAGAATATTATGGTTTCGACGTGACCAACGAAGAAGCAGTGACAAAAAACATCAAAGCCATTGGAGATAAGTATGGTAGAATTGATGTGCTCGTAAATAATGCAGGAGGTTTAGGCGGAAGATCAAGATTTGAAGAAATGACCACTGAATTTTACAGATTTGTGATGGCTTTGAACCTCGATTCAGTATTTTTTGCCTCAAGGGCAGCAATCCCTTACCTAAAAAAAGGAGAAAATGCTTCCATTATAAATTATACCTCAAATGCCGCTTGGAATGCAGGTGGGCCGGGTGCCGGAATTTACGGAACTTCTAAAGCTGGTGTTCATGCGATAACAAGAGCTTTGGCAAAAGATTTGGCTGAATATGGAATTAGAGTAAATGCAGTTTCTCCGGGAACCATCGATACACCTTTCCATGCTCAGATTAAATCTACGAAACCAGAAGTTTTTGCTACATGGAAAAATAGCATTTTGTTAGGAAGATTAGGACAACCACAAGAAGTGGCCGCTGTTGTTTCATTCTTGGCAAGCGAAGACGCTTCCTTTATTACAGCAGAAACAATACAAATTGGTGGAGGTCAAGCATTAGGGATCTAATTAATTTCAGTGCAATCAGGATGGGGAAATTAGATAATAAAGTAGCTGTAGTGACCGGTGGAGGTCGTGATATTGGTCGTGCAGTTTGTGTTAAGCTCGCCAAAGAAGGAGCTAAAGTCGTTGTAAATTATTTTGACAGCGAAGCAGATAGAGATTCTACGATGGCTGCGATCAAAGCTGTAGGAGGAGAAGCAATTGCAGTATATGCTGATGTGACTAATCGCAAGGAGATAGACCATATGGTGACAAAGACCAAAGAGGCGTTTGGAGACAAGGTTGATATTTTGGTGAATGTGGCTGGCGGTTTATTTGCGAGAAAGACGATAGAAGAATTAGATGAAGATTTTTATGACTTGGTCATGAATGTCAATTTTAAATCTACCGTCTTTGTGACACAAGCCTTTAAAGCCCATATGGGTAAAGGGTCTGCCATTGTGAACTTTGCCTCTCAGGCTGGTCGTGATGGAGGTGGACCCGGATCAGCCATTTATGCCTCATCCAAGGGTGCTGTAATGACTTTGACGAGAAATTGGGCGAAAGAATTTGGACCACAAGGAATTAGAATTAACGCAGTGTGTCCGGGGATGATCGCCACTAAATTCCATGATGATTTTACCAAAAACGAAGTAAGGGTTAATGTAGCGAATGCAACGCCATTAAGACGTGAAGGAACAGCGGAGGAGGTTGCAGATTTGGTCGCTTACTTGGCCAGTGACGAATCCTCTTTCTTAACCGGAAATAACATAGATATCAATGGGGGTCTGGCTTTTAGCTAAACAATAAAACATCCGAAATAGTATTTATCCTTTTAAGGCCGGAATAATCAAAATTTTGTACTATTTCATCACTATTATTGAATAATTGGGAGTAGGGTTATACGTAGTTTTGCTTCTGTTCAATGAAATCTAAATAATATTTTAAGTTCTAAAAAATTTAATCAATGAAAAAAGTAGTCACCTTTGGAGAGATCATGTTGCGATTAGCTCCTCAAGGATTTTTAAGATTTTCACAAGCGAATAGCTTTGACGTGGTATATGGAGGCGGTGAGTCGAATGTAGCTGTTTCTTTGGCGAATTACGGCGTGCCTGTGGATTTCGTAACCCGTTTACCCAAGAATGATATAGGAGAATGTGCCATGATGGAAATGCGCAAAAGAGGTGTTGGCGTAGAGCATATCGTTTATGGGGGAGACCGTTTGGGCATCTATTTCTTAGAGACAGGTGCGGTGAGCAGAGGGTCAAAAGTGGTTTACGACAGAGCCCATTCTTCTATGTCTGAGATAGAGCCTGGGATGATCGACTGGGATAAAGTATTTGATGGAGCCACTTGGTTTCACTGGACAGGGATTACACCTGCCATTTCACAAGGAGCAGCAGATGCTTGTTTAGAAGCGGTAAAAGCGGCTTCGGCCAAAGGAATCACGATTTCAACAGATTTGAATTACAGAGCCAAATTATGGAAATACGGAGGAGACAGAGAAAAGATCATGACAGAGCTCACATCCTATTGCGATGTGATCTTGGGCAATGAAGAAGATGCAGAAAAGCATTTTAACATACATCCTGAAGGTTTAGATGTCACCAAACACGGTCATGATGTAAAAGCAGAAGCCTTTTTATCGGTTTGCCAGCAAATGATGAAAAAATTTCCTAGAGCTAAAAAAGTGATCACCACTTTGAGAGGTTCTATTTCTGCTTCACACAACACCTGGGCAGGCGTGTTGTACGATGGTAAAAAGATGTATGAAACACGTCAGTACCAGATTACAGATATCGTAGACAGAGTAGGTGGAGGCGATAGTTTTATGGGTGGTTTGATCTACGGGTTATTGCAATACCCGGAAGATGATCAAAATGCTTTAGACTTTGCAGTGGCAGCTTCATGTTTAAAACACACGATCAAAGGAGATGCGAATCTAGTTACGGTAGACGAAGTTGAAAAACTGATGGGCGGAGACGCCTCAGGTAGGGTAGCGAGATAAACTTTTGGGAAAATTGTCATGGCAATTCAAAAATCTATTCTGATTCTTTGTGGTGGTGGCCCGGCACCTGGGATAAATTCTGTGATCAGTACCGTAGCCAAGTCATTTTTAAATGATGGCTATAGAGTACTTGGTGTACACGAAGGGTTTAAAGGTTTATTTAGCGAAGAGCCTCAGCTCAAAGAACTGGATTTTTACCACGCAGACAGGATTTTTAGTCGGGGAGGATCTACCCTGATCATGAGTAGGTTTAAACCCAAAAATGAAAAATTAAATACAAAATTGTTTTCAGAGAATAATGTGAAATTGTTGGTGAGTATAGGTGGTGATGACACCGCCTCTACTGCCAACAGAATTACTGATTATCTCCATAAAGAAAACATACATATTTCCAATATTCATGTTCCTAAAACCATAGACAACGATTTGCCTTTGCCTGATCGGAATCCAACTTTCGGATTTCACTCGGCCAAAGATGAAGGAGTGCGAATAGGTAACACCATTTATGAAGACGCGAGAACGAGTCAGAATTGGTTTGTGATGTCTGCGATGGGAAGATCTGCAGGTCATTTAGCTTTCGGAATTGCCACCAGCTGTCACTTTCCTATGATGATCATTCCCGAGATGTTTGATAAGACATCCATCACCCTGGATAAGGTGATTAGTTTAGTGATTTCTTCTATCATCAAAAGAAAAATTTTAAATATCAATTATGGTGTGGCCCTTATTAGTGAGGGGGTTTTTCACTTTATGCCAAAAGAAGAATTAGATAAAATAGGCATAGAATTCACCTTTGATTCACACGGACATCCTGAACTGGGAAATGTGTCTAAGTCGCATATATTCAATGTTCTAGTACAGGAAAGACTAAATGAATTGGGAATGAATATCAAAACGAGACCTGTAGAATTGGGTTATGAGTTGAGATGTTGCAGACCCATTGGATTTGATCTCACCTTGTGCACGTTATTGGGTATTGGGGTAAAAAAATTATTCGATGAAGGCATAAGTGGTTGCATGGTAACAGCCAATTCTAAAGGAGATGTTAGTCCGATCTATTTATCTGAATTGCAAAATGAGGAAGGCAAGATTCCTCCGCGTTTGGTGGATATCAATTCACAAATAGCAAAGCTCTGCTTCCAGAACATGCATTACATCACAAAAAAAGATTATAATTTAGCTAAACCATTTCTCAGCAATCCTGCTGAATATGATTTTGATAACCTATTAAACAAATAAAATGGCAAAATATACAAGATTAGAAGTTGCACAAGTGATGAAAGAAACGGGGATGGTTCCTTTATTTTTTCACAGCGATATAGAATTAGGAAAAATGGTGCTCAAAGCCTGTTACGATGGTGGGGCGAGGTTGATGGAATTTACCAGTCGTGGCGATTTTGCTTTTGAAGTATTTGGGGCACTCAATAAATACGCTTTAAAAGAATTACCGGGAATGGTGATGGGTGTGGGCTCAGTAACTGATGCGGCCGCAGCTTCATTGTACATGCAACTAGGAGCAAATTTTATTGTAACACCTGTTTTGAGAGAAGACATTGCTGTAGTGTGTAACAGAAGAAAAGTATTGTGGTCTCCCGGATGTGGAACATTGACAGAAATAGCCAAAGCAGAAGAGCTGGGATGTGAGATCGTTAAACTGTTTCCAGGCGATATCTACGGACCTCAATTCGTAAAAGGAATCAAAGGTCCTCAACCATGGACAAGCATCATGCCTACAGGTGGCGTATCACCTGATGAAGCAAATCTAAAAGGATGGTTCGACGCCGGTGTAACTTGCGTTGGGATGGGTTCTCAATTGATCTCAAAAGATATTTTGGCAAATAGAGACTTTGACAAACTCGAGCAAAAAGTAAAAGAGGCACTGGCCATCATAAAATCAGTGAGAAAATAAGAAAACAGAACACCAAGTATTTGGTTCGTGGTGAATCATAATAAGCAGAAAGCGGAAGGTAAAATTTGTTACTTTCCGCTTTTACGTTTGAATAGAGCATTATTCCCTATGTATTCTTAATGAACAGTGTCTATGTTTTTTTGATTTTTCACCTTTTTAATAAAAAGAAGAATAAATATAATTTTAAGGGTAATTCCTGTAAAAAAAAGAATGGTACCCAAAGGGTTTATGCCCGCTTTACGCATATAAATCCCCGTAAAAAAAAGTATCAATCCCGAAAGGAGGAACAACAATTCTTTTCCGGGTTTATATTCGCCACTTTGGGCTTTACTCACGATATAAAGCGTTTTTAACAATACACCTGCCACCATGAAAGCAATGGATAATGCTGTGAGACCAGTGATATTCTTTAAAACAATTCCCAAGATAAGTAGAATGATACCGCCAAAAAGTGTCTTTTTTGTTCCCATTTTTTTCATTTTTTCAATCATCTAAAAGTATAAAAGAAGTAGCACATGGTGAATGATTGATGTCATAGTTGATTAAAAATTGTAATTCTTAAAAGTGAACCTCACACTTTTGAGTATCTTATTCTTCACTACATGATGATTACTTCTTTAAGTTTATCAATACCTCAGATTATTTTAACCAAAACCTATATTAAATAATATATTTGTTTTTTATCAATTATAATTTACAAAGCCTATGAGATTTGTAGTAATTTTTTCATTCCTTTTTTACTCTTTTGCAAGTTTAAACGCACAAACAAATTCTGATGATAGAGATTGGGCAGGAAGATTTAGATATTTAGAAATAAAAGGACATACGGGAGGCCATTTGTATACTGGCAACGCATTAGCGGATGTGCTGGCAAACGGATATGGCGCGATAGAAGTCCGTTATGGTTGGCAACCTAGTGATCCGGAGCATTGGACAAATGCCTATGGATTTTCCTCTTATGGTCTTGGTTGGTATTCTGGTTATATCGGTGATCTTGATATTTTTGGAAATCCAAATGCATTATTTGCCTTTATCAACTTTCCCTTAAGTAGCAGTAACAGAAGAAATGTTTTTCAAGTCAGTCCAGCGCTAGGATTGGCTTATAATCTAATCCCTTACGATGAAAATACTAATCCTTCAAACGATGCCATAGGGGCTGAATTTGCTTTTTATATTCATCTGGGATTTGGTGCCGAATATCGTCTCACGAGAGAGACTGATTTGCTCTATGGCGTCGATGTCACTCATTTTAGCAATGGAAGAACTTTTACCCCGAATTATGGATTGAATATGTTTGGAATAAATGTGGGATTGAGGTATTTGTATAATGCAGACCAGAAAAAAATAGATAATGATCCATTTACCACCAATTTACTGCAAGCGAGATTTAAAAGGCCAAAAAGCATTAAACCGACACGATTAAACAGCAGTCAGATTGAAGTTTTTCTCGGAGGAGGTACCGTACAAAATGAAGAGGATAGAGGAACATCAACACGCTACTATACCTTTTCTGGAGCACTTGATTATAAATATAAACTAAACAAAATGCACGGATTTACAGCGGGATTGGATTTATTTTACGATGAAAGCTTGGTTTTAGAATACCCTGATTCTTCAGACCGCTTTCTTACAGGAGCACATTTAGGATACGACTTTATGTTTGGGAAATTTGCACTTCGCGTTCAAGGAGGGACCTACCTTGGCGATGATAAGGGTAAGGATAAAACATATGTACGCGCTGCTTTGCAGTATCATCTTACAGATTGGTTATTTGCACAGGCTGGTTTAAAAACTAAAAATGGATCGAGAGCAGATTGGGCAGAATTTGGTTTAGGGTTTATACCTTTTAATTTTTAATTGAAAGGAATTATAATTAAATGTAGGATGTTTAAAATTTAATAAAAAACATCTCAAAATCAGTATATTTATAAAATAAATCACTAATTCTACCATCATGAAAAAACAAGATTATTCTAACCATGCAAGATTGGTTGGCGGATTTCACGGCTTTACATTTTTAGGCTTGGTCGCTTTACTCATCGGATCTATTGTCAATGTTGTAAAATCATCTCATGAAAATTTGTATAGTGCTTCTTTATTGGTGCTGACATCTATTTTGTTGATTTTATTGGCTTTTTACGCCAGAAGTTTCGCCCTAAAAGCACAAGACAGAGCGATCAGGGCAGAAGAAAATATGAGACATTTTATACTTACACAAAAAATCTTGCCGAAAGAGTTGACGATCCGACAGATCATCGGTTTGCGCTTTGCCTCTGATGAAGAATATTTGGCTTTGATACAAAGAGCGATCAAAGAAAATTTGAGCGAAAAAGAGATCAAAAAAGCCATAAAAAATTGGAAAGGAGATTATTACAGGGTATAATGCTTTTGAATTTTAGCTAATGAGAAATCAGATCGAGATGATTATTTTCTTGCTCTTTTGTTTTTCCTCCATAAATGCTCAGGAAAAATTATTGGGAATTTTACCTTTGAGCAATGGAAAAGTAAGCTATTCAGGAGTAGAAACGGTTACAGGAACCAATATGACTCAATTACAACAACGGGCAATAAAATGGTTTCAGCCCCAAGAAAAAGATGCATCTCGTAGTATTATTTCAAAGACAGAAGAAAAAATACTTGGAAAGGGAAAATACAAGATACGCGCAAGAGGTGTTGGTTTAGTGGGTTATGACATGGAGATTCTGTACAGAATAGAAATAAGTTTTAATTCCGAAGGATACAATTACTTGTTGAATGAAGTGATAGGAACCACCGAAGGTAAATTTGACCTGATTGAAAAACCAATAGAAAATTGGAATGATGATTTTCAAAACGAAGAAAGAAGGAATAGTAAAAATCAAAAAGTTTATCCACAAGTAGATGAAGGAATGCGTGAGGTCATCGAAAGTTTAAAAGCTGCAATGAATGGCAAATGAGGGTAAAATGGTTTTGAAATGATATCTTCTGTAAAATCGATCAGACCTTTTATTGGCGCAAAGAACATTGATATTTCACGGGCTTTTTACAAAGATTTTGGCTTTGAGGAAGTAGAGCTCGCGTCAAATTTATTTTATTTTAGATCAAGCCAATTTGGTTTCTATCTGCAAGATGCCTATGTAAAAGATTGGGTGGATAATACCATGTTGTTTTTGGAGGTAGAAAACCTAGAACATCACCTCAAAGGCCTAAAAGCTTTATCACTGGACAAGAAATATGTTGGGGTGCGCGTATCAGAGATCCATGATAAAGAATGGGGGAAAGAATATTTTGTTCACGATCCTTCTGGGATACTTTGGCATATAGGTGAGTTTGAATAAGGTACTTGACCTAGAGTGAAGAACTCAATTTTTTAAATGAACAAAATCATGGTAATGGCTCTAGTCCGAAAGATTAGATCAATTGAGCAGTCATGTATTATTTAAACTATTTTAGTGTATCATATTGCCGAACAATATTTTTATATAATACAAGAGAGCGTTAAGCATGGTAAAAATTTGGATCATAACAATAGCGGTTGCAATTTTCTTACTAATTAATGTCTTGTATTCAAGAATTCTCAAAGATTACGTAGCAAAGGCATTCGGCAAAAAATGGATAAATGCTTGGGGAAATAAACTGTACTTCTGGCAAAGTTCTATTTTCATAAGCACAGCGGGTACATTTTTATTCATGTATCTGTTAAAATGGTCAAATATTTTAACATTTTAATCACGCTATTAGCAATAATATCAACCTCATGCCATTGTTTCGGGATCAGATTTCCTAAATACAATGAGGGGGATGACTCCGTCCTACTTCGATAGTTGCATTTTAGTTTTATAGAATGCATTCAAATATATTTTCTTCGTTTCTTAAAAAAATGTTTTTTTTTTCTATTTAAAATTGTCGACCTTTAGACATCAAACCTTAAACATTATTGATATGATAAAATTAGCACGAAATTATGGTTTAATCTGCTTTCTATTTGCTTTGCCTTTATTGGGTTTAAGCCAAAAAAAACCCAACATATTGGTGATTTGGGGAGACGATATTGGTTGGCAGAACGTGAGCGCCTATGGTATGGGAACCATGGGATACACAACACCTAACATTGACAAAATAGGAAACGACGGGATCCGGTTTACCGATCATTATGCACAACCCAGTTGTACTGCGGGTAGAGCATCTTTTATCACAGGGCAATATCCCATAAGAAGTGGGATGACCACTGTGGGTCAGCCCGGAGATGCACTCGGTTTACAAGCCGCATCACCTAGTTTGGCGGAAGTATTGAAAGCTCAGGGATACGCTACCGGTCATTTTGGTAAAAACCACCTAGGAGACCGCAACGAACATTTGCCTACTGCACATGGATTTGATGAATTTTACGGGAATTTGTATCACCTAAATACACAGGAAGAATCTGAACAGCGCGACTATCAGAACTTTGCCAAAGAATATTCCGGAAATCTAGAAGGCTATGAAGAAAAATTTGGAACACGTGGTGTGATCCACTCATTTGCTACTGATAAAATAGATAACACAGAAGATCCTCGATTTGGTAAAGTAGGGAAACAAAGAATTGAAGATACGGGGCCATTAACCCAGGAACGCATGAAAAATTTCGATGCTGGAGAAGTTATCCCGAAAGCAACTGATTTTATGAAGCGTGCTAAGGCGGATGGCAAACCTTTCTTTGTCTGGTTGAACACCTCCAGAATGCATTTATACACACGCTTAAATGATGAATGGAGATATGCGGCCGAAAAGTATAGCTCTGAAGCCGATATCCACGGTAGTGGGATGCTACAGCACGACCATGATATAGGAATAGTTCAGGAGTTTTTGAAAGCCAATGGATTGGATCAAAATACCATCATCTGGTATTCTACAGATAATGGTCCGGAGCACAATTCCTGGCCACATGGGGGTACTACCCCTTTCCGTGGAGAAAAAATGGGAACTACAGAAGGTGGAGTAAGAGTGATCAGTATGATAAAATGGCCTGGGGTCATTCAACCTGGACAGGTTAAAAATGGGATTCAGGCACATATGGATATGTTTACCTCTTTGGCTGCTGCCGCCGGTGTAGCCAATGTCGCGGAAAAGGTGATGAAAGATAAAAAACAATATATCGATGGGGTTAATAATTTGCCTTACTGGAAAGGAGAAACCGATAAATCTGCCCGAGACCTGTTATTCTATTATTATGAAAGTAAACTCGCCGCGGTAAGAATGGGTCCTTGGAAATTCCATTTTATTTGGAAGGAGTCTTATTATAGCAATGCTGAACCACGAACAGTACCCTATATTTTTAACCTGCGGATGGATCCTTTTGAAAGCTATGCCACAGATGATGCTTATGGTCATTTAATGCAAAAAATGTCATGGTTAATAGCACCTATGAGTGAACAGATGAAATTTCATATCAAAACCTTGGTCGATTATCCCCCTGTTCAGGGTGGTAAAAGTTTTGATATGTCTAATGTGATTGAACAAGTGATGAGTAAGGGGCAACAATAAGTTTCCTTATTTAAAAATATGAGATTAAAAAAAGCAGCTTTACTAGTAAAGTTGCTTTTTTGTTTTCGTAAGGATGAAGTTCATTAAGTTTAGCCAAACGACTATGTGGTATTCATATTTTGATAAAGGTGAAACGATTACTTACCCAATAAATCATGGATAAAATTCATTTTTTTAACTACCGGTTGGGTGATCACAAAAGGATATACATCCGGAATTCCCATAGATCTGTTGATACTGTTTACGGCAAAGGATAAAGGAACACAAGTACGAATAATTTCATTGAAATCTTTTAGTTCGTATGGGTCTAAAGAAGCTTTGGATTTCATATCTTTTAATACATCAGTTGGATCCATATGTAACCCGAAAAAATGTGCTGTCTCCACCATATCCATGATGTGCAGATAATGTGCCCAAGTCTCAGCCCAATCTTCCCAAGGGTGTGAAGTTGCATATTTACTGATATAAGACATTTGCCAGTTTGCTGGCGCCCCTTGCTTGTAATAGGTTTTTAATGATTCACTGTAATTTTGTCGTTCATCCCCAAAGAGTTCCCTAAAAGATTGTAGTATAATGTCATTGCTATAGACCAATCGATCCCAAAAGTAATGTCCTACTTCATGCCTTAAATGTCCTATCAAAGTGCGATAAGGTTCTAACATCAACATTCTCATTTGCTCTCGAAGAACAGAATCAGCTTCCTTCAAAAGTATGGTAATCACGCCATTGGCATGACCGGTCATGATCTTTGGGTTATTTTGTTTTGCGATAAAATCAAAACACAATCCCTTTTCATCCCTCAAT
The DNA here is from genome assembly GCF_042679565.1 of Namhaeicola litoreus. NCBI lineage: Bacteria > Pseudomonadati > Bacteroidota > Flavobacteriia > Flavobacteriales > Flavobacteriaceae > Namhaeicola > Namhaeicola litoreus. The sequence continues at coordinate 903,921 of NZ_JBHTMY010000002.1, forward strand.
TTGCTCGGTAAAAGCAATCCAAGCTTTTGAAGCTGATAAATGAGACGGTGCTTCGCGATTTCTAAATTTTTCCATTTTGGAAAATTCTTTAGATCAGATAGATTTGGGATGGTACGGTTGAGCTGACAAGCACTGCAATAATCGTGCGTATCCTCTAGTTCCAAAAGCCAATTACACACACCATACCCGTAGTTTTTACAATATTTATATGCAATTCCTTCCCTGTCTGAAATGAGAAACTCTCCGGTCGAATTAAATGTGAGCATTTTTCGGTCCGAGTCGCGATATCCTGATAGATGCCCGCAATTTTCACAGAAATGGCTTTCAAAAAATAAGGGATGATGACAATGTCCGCACTGAAATATTTTCATAAAGTGATGATCAACATAAATACTGCAGAGGTAATGAATTATTTTGATAAACGATTTAATAAAATAGAACTGAGCATGAAAAATTATACTATGGCTAATGTCAAGCAAAGAGCATAGACCTTATCTAAAAAGAATCCAATTTTCTAAGTTTTTAAAAAAGTGTAATTGGCAAAACATTTTTATACCCATTTTCTGCACAGAATAGGGAATTGGATGCGTCTCAAAAAGAGAAGAACCCTTCCTCAATTATTGATAATTAATACTTTACAGCAGGACGAATCTTTCTATTTCCTATATTTGTTATTAACGCATTCCAAAAAACACAAAAACCCAAGCCCAAACTGATGCCACGGTCCCGCCAACTTGCTGCTATTATGTTTGCCGATATCGTCGGGTTTACTGCTTTAATGCAGAATGATGAGGCACAAGCCTTAAGTCTCCGGCAAAAACTAAAAAGTAATTTAGAAAAAGAATTGCTTAAACAAGGAGGCAAAATTGTGAAATTTAGTGGGGATGGCGTCCTTTGCAGTTTTGATAGCGCCATAGCATCTGTGCATGTGGCGATCGCCTTGCAATTAGAAATGCTTGAGGATCCAATTGTGCCTGTAAGAATTGGAATTCATCAGGCAGATGTGATCTTTGAGGAAGGAGATGTGCATGGCGATGGAGTAAATATTGCTTCCAGGCTAGAATCATTGGCCTATCCGGGCAGCATTTTTATTTCGTCAAAAGTGTACGACGATATCAAGAACCAAAAAGAGATTCAAACGGTTTCTTTGGGGAAATATGTACTTAAAAATGTTTCTGAACCCCTTGAAATATTCTGCATCAGCAATCCGGGTCTCGAGGTACCGGTTGGGAAAAAGTTGGAAGGAAAAGGAATTAAATATGTGGATGATAAGATCTCGATCAAAAAAAGAACCCTTTTACTAAGAACAATTCTCGTTTTAGCTATCCTGGGTATTCTCGGCTATATCCTTGTTCCACCCATTCTTCAAAAGCAAAATGCAAGAAATAAGTTGTTACCCGTCATTCAAAAATCGATTGAAGAAAATTATAGGGTTCCAACAGAAATATTTGACTTGGGGCTTGAAGCGGAAAAATATATCCCAAATGATTCGACGCTGATAAAGCTTTGGCCAAGAATTGCGACAACGATGTCTATCGTGACCGAACCGCTTGGAGCAGAGGTGTTTTGGAAAGACTATGATAAACCGGAAAATGAATGGAGATATGCTGGTGTCACACCTTTAACAGATATAAAGTTACCAAGGATTTATTTAAGGATTGAGATGAGAAAAGAGGGTTACGAAACCATAGAATATGCGGGCCCTTCACCCCTAGCAAGCCTTCAAACAGCCATTGATAGCCTTAAGTTGGATGCGGTTGGCACCGTGCCCGAAAATATGGCCAGAATTCCAAAAAATGAAGCGAAAATGTATATTGTAGGTCTTGAACAGGAAGGCGGAAAGATGGTGGAGGAGTTTTTAATCGACAAATATGAAGTGAGCAACAAAGAATTCAAAGCATTTATCGATGCCGGTGGTTACTTAAATAAAGCCTACTGGCAGTTTCCCATGTATTTAGGTGATCAGGAAATTACCTTTGAGGCAGCCGTCAAAATGTTTGTAGATAAAACCGGGAGAACCGGTCCGGCTAACTGGGAAGCAGGAAGCTACCCTAATGGTGCCGAAAACCATCCTGTTACAGGAGTTTCTTGGTATGAAGCGGCTGCTTATGCTGCTTTTGTGAATAAACAACTTCCTACCGTATATCATTGGAGTATTGTGGCCGAAACCTCCAGGTCAGAATTTATTATTCCCTTGAGTAATTTCAATGGCAAATCGACAGTTCCGGTTGGTAGCTCGAAAGGATATAGCTATTTTGGTATTTATGACTTAGCAGGAAATGCAAGAGAATGGTGTTTTAATGGAAGTAATCAGGCAGGACAGCGATACGTTTTGGGTGGCGGTTGGAATGATCCCACCTACAGTTTTAACGATAGTTATACGCAGTCTGCCTTTGACAGAAGTGTGGCGAACGGTTTTAGATGTATGAAAGAACTTCCAGGCGATACAAGTATGCTAGGACTTTTGGGTGAAATTGCTCCGTTATTTCGCGATTATAAACATGAAAAACCGGTAGATGACAAGACCTTCGCCTTATACCTCAATCAATTTAAATACGACAAAACACCACTTGAGTCTAGCGTGGAAAAAACAATAGAGTCAGATATAGCGAAAATTGAAAAAATTACTTTTGATGCAGCTTATAACAATGAAAGAATGCAAGCATGGATCTATTTGCCAAAAGATGTAGAACCCCCTTATCAAACCATCATATTTTATCCCGGATCAAATGCCATATATACAACCGAATTTGATCCTGAATCTCTTTGGTACATCGACTTTATTTTAAAAAGTGGCCGGGCTTTGGTGTACCCGATTTACAAGGGAACAAATGAAAGACATGACGAACTCAATTCTGATCTTCCAGATGAATCCGTGGTCTATAAAGATCACGTCATCATGTGGGGCAAAGATTTTAGTAGGACAGTCGATTATCTGGAAACCAGACCTGATATTCAAGCAGACAAGATTGGTTATCTCGGATGGAGTTGGGGAGGTTATATGGGAGGCATTATACCGGCAATCGAAAAAAGAGTCCAAGCTGTAGTATTAAATGTAGGAGGTATGGTGATGAACAAGTCTCTCCCTGAGGTTGACCAGTTAAATTATTTGCCAAGGGTAAAACAACCCATCCTTATGTTAAATGGGAAACATGACATGTTTTTCCCAATAGAAACGTCACAGCAACCAATGTATGATTTTTTGGGGACAGCTGCTCAGGATAAAAAAAGAATTGTTTATGAAGCAGGCCATTTGGTGCCTCGAACTGATTTCGTCAAAGAAACATTGAGCTGGTATGATCAATACCTGGGGCCGGCGAAATAAATGGTCTTTTACAAGAAATAAAAATCCTCTTTTTTATTATTTTTTCATCTCCGTAGCCTTCGCCCATCCATTTCTTATAGGATACCTCGATATATAAAAACAAGTAGTTTAGGCTGAAACTTTAAAAAGGGAGAAGAAAAAAAGCCTTTTTTTAGTACCGGGAAGAAAAGGATTTTTATAAATTTAGACTTTGTTTTTACATGAAGATACGCGATTTGTTTTTTGCTTGTTTTTGGTTGAAAACAAAGGCAGAAGCTAAACAAAATTTGAAGAGATGAATAAGAAACATATACACGAGGCCATATTTTTGGTAGAAAAGAATAATAAACAATGGACACCTGAAGAATTTGTTGAAGCCATTGGCAATACCTGGGGTGATGACGTTCTTTTTGGTGCTTGCTCGGGAAATGCCTTCCCAAAAGAAAATGCACTCAGCTTTTTACTCAACCGCCAAAAAGTGGTGTTGTCAGAAGAAGGAAAAGTAGCCCTCCATCCTTCTATGCAAATTTGTAATGGTCACGAAGATTTTAAGGGCTGAGAACCGCGTTGATGGCGTTAAGTCTCCCCATAAGATTGAAAGAGAAATTAAGGAGCCTACGTAAAAAATGCGGTGATGTTAAGTGAGGGATAAGAACGAATATTTTATTTCAAAGAGGATTCTTTCAAACTTTTTCAAAAAAACTTATTTTTAAAGTCTCGAACGCTTTCGGGTTCAACCCTAGATACCATAAATAGAACATAAATTTGAATCAAACCTTATGAAGAAAAAAGCGACACTATTGTTTGCAGTTTTTTTAGCCACAAGCATTTTTGCACACGAATACATTTTGATTGCCTATAATTTTATTGTGAAAGAGGGAGATAAGCTGGAACTTCACCTTTTTGTAGCAGATGGTTTTAACGTACAGATCGAAAGACCGGTTCAAAAATCACTAACCAGAAGGTTTGAGCTCATCAGTGAAAAGGGTAAAACGGATTTACTTACCAATGCTAAGGAAGGCGCTTTGCCCATTTTGGAAATGGACGTCGACTTTAAAGGTTTGGGTCTCATTCATATGGAGCGGGATTATTCGCGAATCACCTTGCCCAACGATGAATTTATCACCTATTTGCAGGTAGACAATATTGAAAACATCAGCATTGATCAAACCAAAAAAGAACAGTCTGAAAGGTATTCTCGCTACATCAAGGCACTCATTCAGAGTAACCCAAAAAAGAATGATGAGATCTACAAAACGGTCGTCGGACATAATTTTGAAATTATCCTATTGCAGAATCCTTATGAATTAGGAATAGGGGACTGGATCCAAGCACAGGTATTCTTTATGGGCAAACCGCTCAAGAACAAAGTAATCACGGCTAGAAACAGAACTGGAAATGAATCGGCTACATTTCAATATGCCAGAACAGATGAAAACGGCATTTGCTCCTTTAAGTTGGAAAGAGAAGGAGATTGGTTTGTTCACGCTACCCATATGATCCCTTCTCCTGACCAAAATGATACAGATTGGGAAAGTTTTTGGACTTCCTATAGTTTTGGATTAGCGGAGAAAGATTGAGTTATTTCCTGGTGAGTGTATTCAATTTGCAAATTGACCATAGCTCTTTCATACAGGTGTTTATGCCTTAGGATCGATATATTTAAGAATAAACACTTATTTTTAGTAAGAGATGCTTTTAATTTGCTCCATCCAATTTCATTTGTAATAAAAAATCCTGCTCCATGAAAAAATTTATCCTCGTCACGCTCTTTTATTTAATTTTTGCTTGTGGCATTGCCCAATCCACTTACTTTCCGGATGAAATTTGGCTCCAAAAATCACCGGAAGAAATGAAGATGGATACCAAGTTGCTCGATAGCGCTGTGAAATTTGCCGTGACCCATGAAAATCAAGTTGAAAGAGATTTGCGTATTGCTATATTAAAATCTTTTGCCAGAGAGCCTGATTATAAAATTCTAGGACCTACAAAAGAAAGAGGAGGACCTGCGGGACTTATCATTAAAAATGGTTACATCGTAGCACAATGGGGCGATATACATCGTGTTGATATGACTTTTAGTGTTACGAAAAGTTTTCTTTCCACCACAGCTGGTTTGGCCTTAGACGACAAGCTCATCGGAAGTGTGCACGACAAATTGGGATATTATGTTTGGGATGGTACTTTTGAAGGGCAGCACAATTCGAAAATAACCTGGGAACATTTGTTGACCCAATCTTCCGATTGGAGCGGTACCTTGTTTGGGGTACATGACTGGGCCGACCGTCCGCCCAATGAAGGCGACATAGATGATTGGAAGAACAGGAAACTCAATGAACCTGGAACGGTATTTGAGTACAATGATGTGCGCGTCAATCTTCTTGCCTATTCCTTGCTTCAGGTGTGGAGAAAACCTTTGCCCGTTGTCCTCAAAGAAAAAATTATGGACCCTATAGGTGCCTCAAGTACTTGGCGTTGGTACGGATATGAAAACTCTTTTGTGAATATGGATGGAATCATGACACAATCTGTAAGTGGAGGAGGTCATCACGGAGGGGGTGTTTTTATCAGTGCAATAGACCAAGCCAGGTTCGGGCTTTTATTCTTGCGCAAAGGCAAATGGAAAAATGAGCAATTGCTCTCAGAAAAATGGATCGAAGCAGTGCACAAGCCCTCATCTGCTAATAATGAGTATGGCTATATGTGGTGGATGAATACGAATAAAAAATGGGAAGAGGTATCTTCAGATCTTTATTATGCAGCTGGTTTTGGAGGCAATTATATCGTAGTAGATCAAAAGAATGATTTGGTTGTTGTGACCAGATGGATGGATAACAGTAAAATGGGAGAGTTTATGAAGTTGGTAGAGCGATCCGCAGCTAATAATTGATCTATCCCTCAAACTGCAGTCAAAAGACCCTAAATAGACCATTTCCCTATCTGTTTATAAATAAAAACTTATTTTTATAGAGATAACATTTAACATAAAACAATTCTAATTTGATCATAGACGTTCATACACACATCAACAATTACCACGAAGACAGGGTTAAATCGATTGATGATTGCCTCAATCAACTCACAGAAACAATGTTGGCGAATAAGGTAGATTATGCGCTGGTATTGACCTCATATAAAGTCAATGAACACAGGCCTAGTACCAAACAGGTTGTGGAAGCCATAAAAGGAAGAAAGAATTTAGGCGTGGTTTCGGGAATTAGCTATTTACATTATAACCATAAAGATATTATTGAAATAAGCGATTATTTAGAAAAAGGGCATATCAAAGCCTTAAAATTATACCCTGGGTATGAACCTTTTTACCCAAATGACAGCAGACTTAAATTGGTATACGAAATGGCCATAGCCCATGATGTGCCTGTCATGTTCCATTCTGGGGATACTTATGCCCCTACAGGAAAGGTGAAATATTCACATCCGCTCCATATCGATGATTTAGCGGTTGATTTTCCTAAATTGAAAATTGTGATATGCCATGTAGGTAATCCCTGGATCAAAGACTGTATGGAAGTGGTGTACAAAAACGAAAATGTATATGCAGATATTTCAGGTCTGGTTTTGGGTGATTTTAACGAGAAGTTTGAGAGATTTATGAAAAAGGAGATTGAAGAAATGATTACCTATGCCGGCGACCCAAAATATTTATTATATGGTACAGATTGGCCTATATCCAATATGAAATCCTATTTGAAATTCATGGATCAACTCGATCTGGCAGACGATAAAAAGGAATTGATTCTTTGGAAAAATGCCGCTGAACTCTTCAAAATAGATGTTGAGCAGCTTCGATAAAAATGAACTTTTGATCTACGGCAGAATAGATTTTTTTTGATCTTTAAGAAAAAGATAACCTGAAGCAACGTTGTCAATGTGCTATCTGGATAAAATAAATTGACCTCATCTCATCGGGTTAACAGTTACCGGTAGCTAAATACCTCATCTTCAAAGCAGCAGTAAATCGAGGAAGGCAGACCTCACCAAAGGCTTTTCAAACCTTACAAAATAAGGGCTGGAATATTTTTAATAGTTCACAATAATCCTTGATCCTATCCGTTTTAGACGACTAAAAAATTGATCAGGGACTTTCCCTCAAATAAAAATAACAATGAAAAAAAGGTTTTTACTCGCAGTGGCTGTATTCAGCTTAACTTCTTTCTGTTTTGCACAAAAAATTTCAAAAAACGCGATTGGTCTAAGAATAGGCGATAACAATGGTATTGGTACTGAGATCTCTTACCAAAGAGGTTTGAAAAAGAATCGTTTGGAGATCGATCTGGGCTGGAGAGATACAAAATCCTACGACGCCTTTAAATTAACAGGCCTATACCAATGGGTCTGGAATCTGGACAAAGGTTTTAACTGGTATGCCGGTGTAGGCGGAGGGATTGGCTCATATGATTTTCACAAAGGGTACGACTATGACGATGAATCTTTTGCTTTTGCAGCGGGCGATTTGGGGATCGAATACAATTTTGACATTCCGCTCTTGATTTCTTTGGATTTTCGTCCGGAACTCGGTTTTAACGATTATGGCGACGACCTCGATTTTGATATAGCCTTCGGGATCAGATATCAGTTCTAATCAGATCTCTATTTAGTATGTAATAAAACACCAAAAGGGTCCGAATTTTCGGATCCTTTTTTATATCCAATCGGTGTATCCGAAAAAGAAAGACGAATAACAAAAACAAATTCATCAGGGGATCAACATGGGGCAGACGAATGAATTTGTTATCTTTATCTGAAGTTTACCCATTTATGAAAACAACCTTTTTTGGATTACTCTCTTCGATCCTTTTTTATACCACCTGCGCAGGTCAGATCGCAAAATCAAGCTATGGTCCCGTATTTGACAAAATTGGGGCAACATATACGATTGAAAACGCTGATCTTGTTCCGGATAGTACGGCAGTGTTGAAAGCCGTCTTTGACATAGACTATCGTTCCAAAGACTCCTTGTCTTCAAATCCATTGATTTCCAGTCTTCATCGCTATCTCAATATGCATGTTAAAAATGGTGTAAAAGAATCGAACATCTCCCTCGCCTTTGTTTTACATGGCGCCTCGACAAAAGATGCCATGACCGACGAAGCTTATCTGAAAAAATATGGCATCAAAAATCCGAATACAGATTTAATCAAGACTTTGGCACAGCATGGCGTAGAGATGTATATCTGTGGTCAATCAGCAGCTTATAAAGGGCTTTCAAAAGCTGAAATGATGCCCGAAATTAAATTGGCTTTGTCCGCTATGACCGTATTGACGATCTATCAGGCTGAAGGCTATGCGCTGATAAAATTTTAGTCTCAGGTCGTTTTGAAAAAGGTTAAAAGGACATTACTCATAAAAACTAAACTTTATCCAAAAGGGCTTTACCCAAAAAGCAGCCCTCGATTACTTCGATAAAGATGAAACGCGCTAAAAAGAGCAATTTTTTTCCGCAGCGTTTATTGGATGGATCACGCCGCAGGCGTAATCCTGAGTTTCCTGGTGGCAGAACGCAGTATAGTGTGCAACAAATCTGTTTTTGCCCTTTCGTTATTCGGGAAGCGGTTTCTTTAAATAAGGAGGCGAAAAAATCATTACCCCTACTTCCAATCGTGCACCCTGGCCAGAGCCCGAAAAAGTATTTCCATAGGTGATTGCGGGAATGACAAATTTATTGGGTTCCCAGCGAATCCCTATTCTATATTCCATGGGGGAAAATAAATCACCCTCGGTCCCAAGAACCTCACCCACCAGGGCTGATTGAGGGATAATCCCATATACAGCCACACGTGTGGAATAGGTAAATCCCCATCCTCCGGGAGATTCTGGTTCACTGCTCCAATCATAGACCATACCGGGCATCAGGTCCCAGGAAACTGCATTGTCGAATAAAGGGAAAGTAAAGGACGCTGCCGACCAGATATTCTTGTGCAATTCTATGAATTCGGTGTTCGCCCAATAACCAGGTGTTTTACCGATGCCCAGGAAAACACCCCCGCCCCCATTTTTTTCCTCATTTACCCAAAACATGTATTTGGCATAGACTGTGGTGGTAAAGTGCGATGGAATTTCAAGAGAAGTGTTCTCATAGAACATTGTAGCCTGCGCGAAAAACTCAAAATTCGGGATAAGGGAAAAAGAGGCTATTACCCCGGAATTTCTCTGACCAGCAGTTAAGGTTATGGTGCTCGTACCATGCGGCATGGTCAAATAATTATCTGTATTGAATTGTTGGCCCTTTACACCAACAAAAGAGCATGAACATAGGATCAAGACTAAAAAATATTTTACTGACATTTCGTTTTGTTTAATTTTCTGTTTGTTTTTGATTTTTTTTGGAGGGAAAGTAAAGGTGCTGATACTGCAATAACACCTGCAGTACCCGATAAAATGATGAATTCTCTCCTTTTCCATGTTTGTTTATTTGATGAGTACCTGACTATTTATTTCTTATGATTTTACATTCTCCTCTATAATACATAAAGGGTTCGAAGCATTGTGCACCAATTACAAATTTAAGCGTGTTTTTTGTAATTCTTACTGTCTTTCTTGATGTCGATAAAGTTTTTATCGGAATCCGCATTATAAGTTAGGTTTAGGTTTCATAATGAAGAAACCGATTAAAACACCCAACATAATGGTTAATGCCACAATGAACATCTGAAAAAATTGCTCCACTCCAAGTACCATATTTCCGCTGGCCAAGTTGGCTAAACCACGAAAACCGATGGTTCCACCCACCAGTAAAAGAATAGCAGGCATGACTACAATGGAGGCTGGTCGACCCGTTTTAGATGACCAGAAGATACCAATAATTACTGCAAGGATTGTTCCTAGTAAATTACCCAGGTTAGCATTCATGAGTGAACTTCCCCATAATACCCCGAGATAGGCAATGGCAGAAACCAAAACCGACCAAGCTAAATCTCTCCGCGGAACTTGAAATGCCAAGGCCAACCCCACTAGCAGCAATGGAAAAAAAAGAATTATCCACTTTTGATCTACGGGGGCTTGTGGTGCTGCTACTCCAATGGTCACGAAAACGCTGGCCAGACGGACTCCAATTATAGCTCCGGCAATTTGTTTAATAAGCGCAACTAACCCGGACTTCAAATTGTAAAAGCCTGATTTGACGTGTTTCGTCACCAATTCTCCAGTGCCCAGACTAATGGCGTATCCCGGAAGCAACATGATAACACCACAAAGAATAACCAAAACCAGATTTAAATCAGGTAACCAATGTTTAGTCAGTCCTGCAAGAAAACCAACAACTACTGCGCTTGTGAGGGGCATCCACTTCACGGCAGTAGCACCTAAGCGAGGCGAGAGTAAAACGATACCATAAACGATGAGGCTAAATACCGCTGCCAATAACGTATCCGTCCATCCTGCTCCCAAAAGCAGCGCAAAACCAAATCCGGTAAATACATAACCTAGCATGCTAGCAAATTTTCCCCATGGAGGGGGCATTTGGTCAATGGCATCAATGCGCGGCGCAGCATCATTCAGAGATAAAGTCCCGGCTTTAATTTCGTTCAACACATCGCCTAATCGGGCGAGCTTGTCCAAATCAATATTCAGGGGTGGTGTAGCCAAAACTTCTACACGTTTTGGTGCAGCGGGCGTTTCCTGCAAGCCAAACCTTATTTCTACAGGAGTAGATTTAAAATTGCCTTTATAGCCGAAATCTTGCGCTAAGCCTTTTAATAGAAATTCTAATCTTCCTGACGTAGCGCCGTATTTATGCGCTGCCAAGCCTACTTTCATGATAAAATTCCACGCATCGTCAAAGGAAACCTTTGGGGATGCAGAAAACGCTTTTGAATCTTTTTCTAAATTTTCCATTTACTTCTGTAAAATTTCTATGAGTGGATGCATTCTATTTGTTTTAAACAATTACTTTTCCCTGATTCCAATCGTGATATTCACTATGCGGCAATGGCAAATCCAATATCCGTCTTAATGGTGATTCATGCTTGTCTCCATGTTTCGTATGTCGTATATTCTATATTGTTAGCTCATTTGGATTCAATTCTAAATGGCTAAAATGTTATTTGTCTTATGACTTTAAGGTACGGAGTCCTATTCCTGAAGTTTTGCTCGATAGCCAACACTCCGTTTAATGACTCCTGACCCCTTTCCTGACGGCCCTAAGCATTACGCTCCCCAGACTTCCTTCATGACGCGCATTAAGTTTCCTCCCATGACTTTTTGGGTATCTTCCACGCTGTAACCCCTACTGAGAAGACCATTGGTGATGTTGTAGAAGGTTGCTGGTGTCTTGAGACCAGTCGGGTAGGCATAGGGAGGATGGCCGTACTCCTTAGCTGTCCAGGCACCGCTCGCGATGATCTGGTCGTAGAGCTTCTGTGCTTCATCATCCGTCATGAGCCCTTGAATCATATAGAAATAATCCATTCCTATGGAGGCATGATCGATACCGGCCACTTCAATCATATGTTCGATATGCGCGAAGAACTGGTCAAAGGTGGGGAACTGACTTTCGCTTACAAACGTTGGCCAGCCAACTGCGCCAACGACACCACCTTTTTGACCAATCGCCTTAATCACATCATCCGGAACATTACGAGGGTGATTGTAAACTGCTTTGGCATTGGAGTGAGAAATGATTACCGGGCTGCTTGAGAATTCAATCATGTCCAATACATCTTTATCGCTATTGTGAACTCCATCGACAATGATGCCCAACTCGTTACACTTCTTGATCAGGTCTACCCCTGCCATGCTCAGTCCGGCATCAGAGCGATCTAATTGTCCACTTGCGAATCGGTTTCGGTAATTGTAAGCGGGTGCCACCTGGCCAACACCATTTTCCTTGAACTCTTCGAGAAGGTCCAAATTGTCTTCAACAGCAAAGGCGCCCTGGAAGAGGTACCATATCCCAAATGTTTTCTCTCGCTTGGCACGTAGAATATCAGCTGTGCTTTTTACTTTGATCCAGCCATTGTCCTCGATCATTTGGTTATGGAGCTTGAGGGAAGTTCTGGTGAGTTCCACAGGGGTACGGGTACCCCCAACTGAAGCCCCGGCTGCAGTGACGCCACCTTCAATATAAAGAGCGGGCCCCTTGCCAAGAGTCGCTTTATCGACCCTGCCCGACATTGGGTCAATACCCCAGGTGAGCAGGGGACAGCAGCCGTCAAGTACAATCATCTTGTCGTGAATAGTCCGATCTTCATTCATTTCTATTTTTTCATGTTTCATGATTTTTGTTTTTAAAAATTAATACTCGTTTTTATTTAATTTCCTTTACTATCTTTTTTATTTAGTTTTTCATTAATAATCTATGGCTTATTAACTTCTCGCGCCTTTGCTATTTTTTCATTCAATTGGATGATTAGATTTTTGCCTCCACGCCATGCTCAGGGCCAGGAAACTCCCATAGAAACCTAAAGGAATGCCTATCCCGTTGATCAGAATACCACCAAACCATCCTATAGCTGACGGATAAGCAGCTATTCCCTCTGGAGAAAAATACATCATTACTCTAGGGATCTCGCCCGTAAATAGCATCATGCCAAACACAAAACCATTCATCAAACCATAGATCACTAAATGAGATTTCCAGCCGAGATACAGAAGGGGGATATAAATTATACATAAACTTATGATACTATTTATCGGAGCCGCTTCAGACAATGGTGTTAAGCCCATCCAAACTCTGATCAGACTAACTACATGAAAAAGAATAGCCACGACCAACCACACAACCTGCATTTTTATAACCAATTTTAATCGACTTTTATTTTTTTCGTCTTTCATGATTTAAGTCTTTTATAGTTATATAATACTAACTTTTTATCAGTTTTCTTATTTAGAAGTTTGATCAATAAACTCGTCTATATCATTTTTAATTTTTGGCCTTGAAGGTTCATGTACGTATAGCGTATGACCTGATTCGTAATATTTCATAATGATATTTTTCTTTAATTCTGCATCCAGGCCCATATGATTGATAGAATATTCTACACCATAGAAAACAGTGGCTACATCGTAATATCCGTTGAGAATTAAAACCTTCAGATTTGGGTTTCGCTTCATCGCTGATGTCAGGTCAGGCAAGGTGCTGACCGCAAGGTCTGCGTTCCAAACAATATTTCCGCTGTGCCTCCAATCCCATTTGAAATTTGGTCTTGTTGCAGCCATTGGTGTATAGGTCAAATGTTTTCCAGCACTTAAATCATTGTATAAATAATCCTTAAATGCTCCTATGATTGGAGGTAAAATGGCATCGCCAGCAGGATCTGTCAAAGCAAATTGTGATAATAAATTTTCATTAACACCAGTATAACGAGAATCAAGTCTTCCGACAGTTAAGCCAGTGTCTCTTAAAAGTTCTTGAAAAAACTCGCTGTTTGAAACTCGAAAATTTGCTTTAAGCCAATACTCCTTACTTACACCAGAATAATCTTCTAATTTTTGAGCTACAGTGTTCTTTTCTTTATCCGTTAATTGGTCACCCTTAAAGAGAGCAAGAGCATATTCATTTTCAGTGAATTTTCGGACATCATTTAAAAAAGACTCAAGACTTTCGCCTTTATCCTTTACTTTATTATGATACCACGCAGTTGCCGCATAAGTAGGAAAATGAATTAAATAACAAATGTCATTTCCTGGTCCAAATAGCAAATTATGCATCTCTAATACTGCTCCGATCATAATTACACCATTCATAACAACACCTCTATCCTGAAGGTATTTTGTTACGCCCGCACTTCTTAAAGTGCCATAGCTTTCACCCAATATATACTTCGGGGCATTGTATTTCTCTGTTCGGGCTATAAACTGTTCAATGAATAGTCCAATACCGCGGATATCCTGGTCAACTCCCCAAAAATCTTCAAATTTCGATTCACCAATGGGTTTGCTGAAACCTGTACCAATTGGGTCTATTAAAACCAAATCAGCTTTATCTAGTATAGAAAATTCGTTATTTACGACTTTATAAGGAGCAGGATTGGTATGATACGGGTCATTTGTTTCCACTCGTTTTGGACCTAGAATACCAATATGTAACCAGAAGGAAGCTTGTAACGGTCCTCCGTTAAATGCGAACACGATTGGTCTATTTTCATTTGTATCTGTCTTCTTATAATGGGTAAACCCAGCTAATGCAATGGGTTTATCATCTTCATCTCGTAACTGAATTGTTCCTGTTTCAGCATCAAGATTTATTGTTTTTCCATTAATTATTACGGATTGTTTTGAGGTAAATATTTCACCTTTCTGTAACTCGTTTAATTCCAGTTCTTTTTCCATTTTACTGTATTTTTTATTATTAAATCTTGTTTTATGTAATGACCCATAGGGTTTCGTCTAAGCGGTCATTTTAATCCCCAATGGTATTTTTATAAATCTTTCCGTCTTTCATAATAAAACCAATGTTATTCGTATCCATTAGCAATTTGATATCCTTGGTAGGGTCTCCTTTTACAATGATCATATCTGCAAAAGCGCCTTCTTTGATCACCCCAAGTTCAGCCCCGGGATAAGGATTCTTAAGGCCCGATAATGCCAGTACTTTAGCATTGTTTCCAGTTATTTGCTTCAATTGTTCTATAGGAGTAAAGAACTCATCACGATAAGCGAATTCCTGTGTAAAGGCACTATAAGGTGCACTACCAAAAAAACAGTCTGTTCCCCAAAGGATGGTCAGTTTATGCTTCTTTGCCAGTGCAATGGCATCTCGCGTACCCTCTGCAACAATTTTTAATTTTGCCTGTTGAATGGGATCCTGAAACATTGGGTTGCCTGCTGTAGGCTGTAATGGTAAAAACAACTGAGGCGAATAAAAAACACCAAGCTCCGCCATTCTTTTTACGGTACTTTCTTCAAGAACGAGCCCATGTTCTATGGATTTTACTCCGGCATCCAGAGAGGCAACTACGCTATTGTTCATCTGCGAATGTGTCATCACATACGTTCCGTACCGAGTTGCTTCTTCAACGGCAGCCTTAATTTCTTCCGGCGTATACTGTGCCGCCTGAAGCGGATCTGTGAAACTTGTTACACCACCACCCGTATGGATCTTAATTTGTGATGCGCCACGAAACAACTGGTCACGAACCGCACGGCGCACCTCATCCGTACCATCGGCAATTAAAGTGTGCTTCCACTTGTTCACGACCCCACCGTTATCGACCCCATCATAATAGGGGTGACCATCAACATTTGAACGAAAATCACCATGCCCGGATGTTTGACCTATGGCTGCACCACTTGGGTAAATCCTGGGACCGGAAATAATGCCCTGATCCAGTGCGCGTTTTACACCAAAACTGTTTCCACCGCAATCACGTATGGTTGTAAATCCATGCATGAGGTAGTCATTCGCACGTCTTGCGGCATTAATTCCTTGCTCAAACTCGTCCTGATTCAATAATTTAGGCAGATCGGAGGCAAACATAACATGCCCGTGTCCTTCAATCATGCCTGGCATTAAGGTGTTTCCGCCTCCATTAATAATGGTTACATTATCGGTTTGCGCAACCATCAAAGGTTCTTTGGATATTTGTTTGATAAGGTTTCCTTCAACCAAAACATCGGCTTTAATCAGCTTATCTGATGTACCATCAAACACTTGTACATTCGTAAAAAGTGTAATCTGTTTTGATTTTTCCTGAGCAAACAGGCCTAAACTAATGATGCAGAGAATTGATACTAGTAATGCTTTTTTAATCTTCATGAGTTATATTAAAATGTTAGTAATGCTCTTTAAAGTGAGTTTAATCTAAATCCCTCTTAATGTTTATCAGATTCTGGATGGTCTAAATCAGGCACAGGCACGCCACCCGAGAAGTCAGATGGCATACCAGTCGAGAAGGTAGCATTCCACGACTCTACCGAGATCGGCTCGAAGCGCGGTTTGTCTTCGGGTTCAAATCGGATCGGCTGACCAGCAAAAACTGGAAGCAGCACATCATCACGCACGGTCACCTGACCGTTAACAATAACGGCTTTCATACCCGTTGAAGGGACTGCGCCCTTATCGTAGGTTGAATTATCCCTGAAGGTTTCAGGGTTAAACACCACGATATCAGCAACCATTCCGTTTTGGATACGACCGCGTTCTTGGAAAAACTTTAAGCCTGTATCTCCTAAATGTTTGGCAGCATTGTAGCTTAGGATTGACATTAACTGCATCATAGGGATGTTGTGTTCCCGACCAAGCCTTATGGTAGCACCTCTAGAACCAGCCGTGCGGGGATGGGTGCCCCCAAGTGAGTCCATAGGGTAATCCCAAGGAGCTAGGTATGGTGTGGCACCAACTGCGTCGCTACCCATGGTTACACCTTTCAGCGTCAACCACTTCCATTGGTCTTCCTCCGGCATTTTGAATATGACAATCGGCCTAGTTGGTTCGGATGCCACCGTGGCTTTGTAGGTCTCCAAAGTATAGTACTTACCTGTAACCGGATCCAGCATGGTATCTTCATATCGTTTACCCATTTTGTCAATCCAGATCTCCGGTCTAAGGAACTCTGCATTGAGCGTAGTGGAACCCGCAGCATAGGGATAGATTTCTCCCCAAATATTGTGTCCTTGTTCTTGAAGTCTGGTAATCATTTCGTGTGCAAGACGCCAACCAGGGTTATTGAAGTGTTCTACATTTGCTGGAGCTCCAAGCGCCACGGCGTTGGCAATAAGTTCTTGTGCGCCGTTATTCTCTTCCGTGTCGTTACCAAGCGTATAGCGTGTATGTGCACCGGTCGCACGACCATAGCGTGCTCCTACCTTCTGCACCTCGAACATCTCGCGTGAAGACACACCTGCTCTCATGTAACCCACAGTACTACCGATACCCACTGCACCCGCTTGTAAACCTTTATCAATTTCTTGAAGAATTGCATTACCTTGCTCAAGGTTTGGACGCGTTTGGCTCCATCCTTTTTTCGCACGGGTTGTGTAAGCGGCTATAGGGCCGTTGATTAAGTAATCAGCGCCGTCTGACCCGTCGATAAACATTGCGCGGGCTAACTCGTGGCTAACCGCAACTCCATAGTTGGCTTGGGTCACACCAGCTCGCGCTTCGTACCAGGGCGCGATGTAGGATCCTGCACAGCCCATCTCGAAATCCATGCTGCTGGTTAAGCCATCACGCAACCCAAGAGAATAACCGATTGGCGTTTGAAAATGGAAATGTGTATCAATAAATCCAGGGGCAACAATTTTACCTGTGGCATCCACGGTTTCTTTTCCAGAAATAGACTCTTCGGTTATTAACGCAATTCTTCCGTCAAGGATCCCCACATTTCTAACAGCGTCAAACTCTGTTTCTGGGTCTATGACTCTACCGTTGAGTATGACTACATCAAATTCGGTAGAGGCGGGTAACGCCTTGTAATCCGACTTTTTGTTATCTCCTTCAGGTGATGGGTTACAATTAGTGAGCATCACAAGCCCTAAACAAGCGATGCTAAATAGTCTTAAAAATTTTAGTTTTATTTTCATTTTTTCTTTTATAAAGTTTAATTGAATTTATCTGAATTGAGATACCTAAAAGCTTGTTTCAGGAGTTAGTTTTACGTTTTACTGATTCAATCGCAACAGGATTACTTAACTTTTGACCTTTCACAAAAGGGCCTTCATTGGATGTATCCCTTATTTGCTGAATGGCCCGCACGACCTCCATACCTTTCACAACGCGTCCAAAGGCGGCAAAGCCCTGCATATCAGCGTTACGACTACCCCCAAAATCCATACTGGGCTGATCGCCAATGATGATAAAAAAAGCGGCAGCGGTGGCAGTACCCACTTCACGACGGGCTAGCGAGAGGGTTCCGTCGAGGTGTTTAATGCCTGTTTGTTTGGTAGATTCATGAGCAATGAATTCGGTCGGAGGCGATTCTGTCAGTAATCCACCTTGTATGGCTTCAATCACTGGTGAACCAGCATCATTGTCAGGGCGGATTACCCGATAAAATGCTGCCCCTTGGTATAAACCGCGGTCCACGTAGTCTAAAAAATCCCCTGCAGATAATGGGGCTTTTTGGGGATAAACCACCAGTTCAATATCCCCAAGGGATGTGCAGAGAATGACAGTCACTGACTGTTCTTCTGCGCGGCCTTCGAAAGTTTGAAATTTTTCTTTCAAAACATAAATAGTTGATTATTCATTATATGGATATATTTATCCGATTTATTTTAAAATTACTTCAATATTTCAAGCTTGAATTCAATCGGGATATTCCCGATGGTGCAATGGCAAATCCAATATTCATCTCAATAGTGATTCATTTGTGTCTCCATGTTTAGCATGTGGTTAATTCTGTCTTGTTTATTCATTTTTCAGAGGGTTTAGTGATGATTAATGGCAGGTATTCATCCGTTTAGAATTGATACTTCGCCATTGTCTGTAAACGGTTTGCTCTTCCTATTGAACCATCGGTAGTTTCTTGGTTACCATACATAAATTCAATACCACAAGTGAAATTTTTTAATGGTCTGTAAATGAGATTCAAATGTCCGATTCCTCCTTGTTTTAATGCCAGCGGGTCTCTTGATTCCTTAGATTCAAGCCAACCATAGGCTACTGATAAATTGGAAGTGAATTTGTCACTCCACTCA
Organism: Namhaeicola litoreus; assembly: GCF_042679565.1. Classification (NCBI taxonomy): domain Bacteria; kingdom Pseudomonadati; phylum Bacteroidota; class Flavobacteriia; order Flavobacteriales; family Flavobacteriaceae; genus Namhaeicola; species Namhaeicola litoreus. The sequence continues at coordinate 922,822 of NZ_JBHTMY010000002.1, forward strand.
TGCGAAAAACCTAATAAAAGAGAATAAGCAGGTAATGTTTCAAGTTTTCCATCAATGTTGATAACGGCATTGGCATCGCTACCCGCAAAGGCCATGATGTTTTCACCCGAGCCATTACCATAAGAAAAATTCCAGGTAAAGTAATCGCTCTTACCGATGTATTGTCTGCCACCGACAACGAAGTCGTTTTGAAGTGCACTGGCATCGGGTCCTTCGGCTCCACCATCCCAATGCAATTGAGCAAAGCTGGCCCCCATAATCAATAGCCCAGTTTTCCAACTATAGTCGGCTCTAAAAGCCAATAAGGGCAATTGAAGTGATGACTTTCCACCCACCATATCCGGATTCTCAATCCCCAAAAAGTCTAAATTTTCAATACCGGCAGCAACCTTCCAATGTTCGTTAATCTTTTTTTGATAGCGAACGAGCGTTGTACGTCCTCCAAACAAGGCATCTCCGGCAGCAAAGTCAATAAGAGTGACCAAGGACTCCAGATATGATAAAGTCGTCCATGTTTGTCCCACGATAAAATCTCCGGCAACAACGTAGGCATGTCGTAACCTAAGCTGATTTCCGGCAGACCAAAAATCTCCCTCAATGAATAATCGTAAAGGAACTTTACCTGATGTTCGGCGAACATCGAAATTAAAACGGGTTTCTCTGGCCATAAAATTGATATACCCATCGTCTGCGTATTCCGGTGTACCCTTTACAGGGATGGTCGACATGAGAAACTGGGTTTTATCTGTGGTTCCGTTAAAATCATAAAGAATATCTACTTTTAAGTAACCTCCTATTTTCATGCGAAAATCACTTCCAAACATCGGCCACGATCCCTTGAAATCATCGTTAACAAGGTCACTTCCCGTTATTACAGGGTTTGGTTCGCGCATGTCTTCCTTGGGTATGACTAATATTTGATCCCCCAAGGTATCACTTTGGGCTGCTTTTACCTGTTGTAGATGTGTAGAGGATGAATCACTTTCTATTTGGTCGATATACTTTTCCAATTCATTGATCCTTTGCGTATATTCCTTTAACATCTTTATTTCGGCCTTTATGGAATCCAGATCCTGGGCATGAAGCTGGCCTTTGCTCGCAACAAGAATGAATAAAATGATGAGGAGTTTAATTTTTTTTATTAACATAAGATTACATCAGTTTTAAATGGTTGTTGATTAAATTCTAATGAGCATCTAAGGATGGGCTCATCTTTTTGAAAAATACATCCAGAGATGATTTAACTATTTTAAGATTGATTTGGATCAAACAACCGTGGTTCAATTTCTATTTCATCGATTTTCCCTTTTTCTTGAACAGGGAAACGAATCGGTTTGCCTGGAAAAACTTTTAATACTTCAGAGTCTTTTACTACAATCACCCCATTTACCAAGACATAAGGAATACCGGTTGATCGTATAGCTCCCATTCCTGGTTCATAGGTAGTGTTCTCTGTAACCGTTTCAGGATTGAAAATGACAATATCCGCAACCATCCCTTTTTGCATACGTCCTTTTGTTTTAAAATGAGGGATACCGTCAAAATTTGTCTCTGGGTCCATGACGCCACCGTTCAAGATGACCATGTCAAATTCCTGATTGGAATCTGCCCCTTTTTCGGTTGTTGTTTCATTACAGCTACTGAAAATAAGCGCCGAAATAAAGAGTGTTTTTTCATTTTATTATAGTTCGATTAATTAGTATTCTTTTTTATTAAGCGCTTTTCCCGCTCCGGAATCGTCATCTAAATGTATCTCTAAAAGCTCTGGATTTAAACCAATGGTGTGTTCATTCAACCATTTATTTTGATCAATGGGGACAAACCTTCCTTTTGATTCTATCGGGAAACGAATTTCTTGTCCGGCCTTTACAGGAAGTACTTCATTGTTTTTTACTACGGTAACGCCATTCACAATAACATAAGGAATACCGGTAGTAGGGGTGCCATGCTCGCCTACTTTAAAAGTGGAATTTTCTTTTATCGTGTTTGGGTTAAAAATGGTAATATCCGCCACTTTCCCTATTTGAATTCTACCGCGTTGCTTCATCGCTTCAAGACCAGAATCGCCTAAGTGTTTCGCTACCCAATAACTGGCTTGGGAAATCGTAAACATCAATGGTATGCCTTGTTCACGTCCTAATCTAAAACAAGTGCCATGAGAACCTGAAGTGCGAGGATGTCCACGGTATTCAGACCAATCCGCATCCCATGGCAGCAATTTGCCGTCAGCACCTACACCTGCCATCGCATCACTTGCAATGGTCATGTGCGGAATTGCCAACCAATTATTCATCCATTCTTTTCGATATGGAAATTCAACTACAACCGATCTCCCCGGTTCTTTTTTCATCAATGCGGCATAAGTTTCGTTGGTAAGGTAGGCATCATCAATGGGGTCATAAATCGTTTCTTCGTATTTGTAACCGCGTTTCTCTACCCATTCAGAAGGTCTTAAGAAAGCAGCAGCGATCGCTGTTGATCCGGCAGCATAAGGATAGTATTCAGACCACATATTCAACCCTTTATCTCTGGCCATTTGTAATTTTTCTTCAATTTCCCACCAGCCATAATCATTGTTATGCGCCATTAATAATGGAGCACCCAATAACATCGCATTGGTAAACATCTCGTCAAAAGCGATAGGTGCTTCAGTAGGAGTTTCTGATAAAAGATGATACCTCGTATGAACAGAGGTAAGACGTCCGTAATTCGCACCAACCCTTTGCCCTTCAAAAAGCTCATAACTGCTTATTCCATTGGCCATATAGGCAATAGGTGCAGCAACACCTATGGCCCCTTGACGCAGATCTTCATCCATTAAAGCCATCACTTTATTCATTTCCTCCACGGTGGATTTCGTATCTGCCCAACCTTGAACACCATCTGTTAACGCTTTCGCAGCATACGTAGGAATAGTTGAGTAATCGACCGGCCCATTGAGTTCAGCATCAGGATCATGAACAGCCATTCTATTAAATAACAAGCTGGCAGATGTACCATAGTTGACTTGCCAACCCGATTTTGCTCTGTCACCGTACCAAGCCTTTACATTATATGAGCCGGCTTCCAGATCCATACCTGTTGTTACGCCATCCCTGAGTGCCATCTTGCTTGCAAAGACATCCGTTGCATGGTAGTGTGTATCAATAAATCCTGGAGCTACCACATGCCCTGTAGCATCGATCGTTTCCTTTCCTTTTATTTTTTCCTTGGTGATGACGACGATTAGACCATCTTTGATGCCGACATTAGCTACATCATCAAACATCGTTTCCGGATCTATCACTCGACCATGTAATATGACGATATCATATTCCGGTGTTGATTGAGCTATTTCTTTTTTCTTTTCTTGAGCATCTGCAATTGCAATGCTGAATGCAATAAATAATAAGCTTAGAATTTTTTTCATGTTGTTTGTTTGGTTTCAATAAATAATACTGATTGATAATCAACTACTCGAAGCTATTTAAAGTCTACTGCAGCAAATAAATGGAGTAATATGGAAGGTGAGATTTTTTCTTTTCATCTTTTGATTATTGTTTGCTTGTTAAAATGTGTACTGATAAAATTTCGTACCGGATATCGTTTAGAGCATTAAGTAATCCGAGTAATGCCGATTGGTCCGGGAAATATCCAATAAGATTTATTACATCTTCTTCACTTTCCTGACGTATCTGCATATCGTCAACAATATGCAGGAGGGTAGCGTTGATTTTACCCTTTAATAAAATGTGGTAAATCGCTTCTTTTTGATAGCTAAAACTCTTCTGAATTTCATAGCAAGGACTCTTTTGAAAAGATGTTTGATCATTTGACATGACTAAATTTATAAACACTAAATCGACTAAGGTCTACGACTTTAGTCACAAAAAAGTAAGATTATTAGAGTGATATAGCTCTATCCATTATTTTCTTCAGCATAGAAGTGCGATTAGAGACCTTGAGTTTTTTGTATATATTGGTTAAATGACTCTTTACTGTTCCGATAGAAATATGGAGTTGATCAGCGATTTCTTTATTTCTATGACCATTGGCGATGAGTTTAACTAATTCTAACTCACGCAGCGTTAATTCCGGGGCATCAGATTCATCTTTTGAGACTGATTTCGGAGTTGATAAATTCAGTCCTAATCGGACTAAAATACGTTGTGATTTTGTAGATAATTCCAATTGACGGAATAGGGCCGGCATAACCTGAAATGCTTCTAAAACAGCCCTTTTTAGCCCTTTCTCCTCAGCAAGTAATATTGCTTTTTCCAATGATGTTTGCGTCTGCTTTTGTTTGCCGAGCCGGAGCAGTGCCATCGCCTTAAGAAGTTCGATATCGATGTCGTGATACCTGTTGTTGACTTCATCTAGAAAAGACTCTACCTCTGAAAGAACATGAAGTGCCTCCTCGACTTGTAAAATTGAACCATGGCTGATGATGATCCTTATTTTGGTAAGTTCAGGTACATCGATCAAAAACATATATGATGCAGCGCTTTGTTTTACCCAATTCGTTTCTGCCCAAGCTAGTTTCTCTTTACCTTTTCCATTGAGTAAAGCAACTCTTGCCTTAGCAGATTGATAATAAATTTGAAACCTGCTATCCTTTAGTTTACCAATCTTTTCTTTCATTTCTTTTAGAAGCATTTTAGAAGCGTTTTCGTTTCCCTCAAGTGTTCTAAAAAGAATTAAGCCGGCCAGCGTATCAAAATACACCCTATAATTAAATACTCCTTGAAACGCTTTGGCTTCAATTAAGGAATGTATAACTTCATACTCATTGAAAAATTGAAAGGCAACATTGCCTTGAAAATAAGAACCCCATCCTTTCGCATAGAGTAAATCAGAATCTTGAACAAGAAAAAGCAACTTTTTTGAGTCATTAATTGCTAATTCTAAATTTCCAGAAAGTAAGTGAATAAGCACTTTACCGTGTATGGAGCGCACATGCATTTTTGAGGAAGGCTCAAATTTTTCTTGAATGGCCTCAAGTGTCCTCAATGCCAATTCAGTTAAGCCAAGCATATGTCTGCTAGTTGCCAATATTAATTCCCTGCGTCCGCCAAACATGTAAGTTTCATCATGGCACAAGGCTTTAGATCGTTCGAGCGATTCTACTGCTTTTTTGGGGTCAGGTTTGAAATAGGTAAGGAAGTACCCTAGATGAAACAGATAAAGGGAAATGTTCTCGTCACTTAAATTTTCTAAGCCGATTGATTCTAGCGTTTTTAGGATGGAAGAAATTTCCTCTATGTTCCAAGTTTCCTCGCAAATCAGTAATTCCGTGAGTAATATATCAACATTGGCTTTTCGAATTTGCCACGGAATATCGCTGTACCATCGTTGCACAACCCACCATTTTCCTTCATCTAGAAAAGGTGTTCTATGTTCACTAATCAAAGCGAAAACCAAGTCAAAATTTCCTGCCTTTATCGCATATTGAATGGCTTCATCGACCAGGCCTTTCCCTGAATACCATGAGCAAATATGAAGGTATAGTGGTTTAATAAGGTCCGGTTCTGTTCTTTTTAATTGCTGCTTAAGAATATCTCCTATCAAATGGTGGAATCTGTTCCAGTTTCCTTCATTTGTAGTTTGAATGAGAAAAAAATTCAATTCTTTTAGTTTGGAGAGGAAAACATCACCCTCACATGAATCGGGAAAGGCGAAACTACAAATGAAATTAATGAGCTCAGCATTAAATTGATCGCAATGCGCAATAAGTTGCATTTGTCTAAAAAAGCCCGAATCAAGGCCTACGCTAATTAAAGACATAATACGATCAAGGTCATTGATTAAAAATTTCGAACCTGAATTTTCGTCTTTTAAAACCGAAAAATCACTTGCCAATAGTATCATTCTAATTACAAGAATCCAACCCTCCGTTTTAGTGCTAAGTTCTTTGATTTTTTCCTCACTAAATTCTACACGCTGTTCTAGGGCAATGAGCTGCGCGATTTCATCTTCATCAAATTTGAGCGTTCGCATCCGAAATTCAATCATTTTTTGATAGAGTCGGAGTTCTTTAAATTGAAAAGGGGGGTCCCATCGAGTAATAATTATGATCTGTAGATTAACTAAGTTTTCTCTTAATAAGGTCTCAACCAATTGATGAATATCCGGGTTATGGATCAAATAATAGTCATCAAAAATCAAGCTCGTTTGTTTCTGAAACTCGTTAACGATATTTATAATGCTATTAATAATTCCTTCCCAAGAAAGAAAATGAAGTTCCTTTTCGAGTTCTTTTAATTTTTCTATTTCGACAGACTCTGAACGCTTAAGCATTTCGATGAAATAAGAAATGAAAGTTGCCGAGTCATTCATGCTCTTATCTATAGATAGCCAAGCATAATTATTTTGGCAATGCTCAAGCCATTGACTCACAACAATACTCTTCCCATAGCCGGCAGGAGCTGAGAGCAATATAAATGGCAAGTGACTGTGCTTTTCCAACTTCTCCAAAAGTCTCTTCCTTTTGAGAAGATCTTTTGTGATTACTTGTCGATTTAGTTTAGTGTTGAGCATTAAAATATTAATGTAATATCAAATTAATAATATTTGCTTTAGTAATTCATTAATTCAAAGTTAATTAACTAAAAAAATACCAATTTAAGGATCCTAACTTATAGGTTTTGGATCTTGATCTTATTCGCTCCTAATTCAAACATTAATTGATATAAACCAAAGAAAGTCCGGTTCATATAAATAAAATGGCGGGAGCCTCTGTTGTCATAAATTTTGCGAACTTATTTCATAGGTTAAAATTAAGATTATTTCTTAACTTTCTGTGATGACTAAGTTAGCATGCCTACACCGTGTTATTTACATAAAAAAACTGCGAAGCTAGCTTCGCAGTTTTTTGATTGAATTTGCCATATAAATCTGTATACCTGTTTTAGGATGACTTACTTACAAAGTATTCTTATATACTTTTCCATCTTTCATGATAAGATCAAGATTGTTTTCAGGATCGTGAAATAGTGTAAGGTCTTTTGTTGGGTCACCTTTTACAAGGAGTATGTCAGCCAAAGCACCTTTTTCAATGACGCCTAATTTTCCAGGGTACGGATTGCGTGGGCCACTAAAATAAAGTACTTCAGCGTTTCCTGAAGTAGCTTGTTTCAGGATTTCTGGAGCTGTCCACCATGGCAACCGATTACTTAACTCAAAAGATTGTGCCTTTTTTTGCTCGGCATTATCAACATAGTCAGTACCAATGGTGATTTTAGCATTGTATTTTTTTGCCAGTTTAAATAAGTTGTCTATTCCATCTTTAGCTTTATCATGTTTCATTTTGCTTTCTTCACTCCAGTTGTCAGGTGCATCTGAAAAATATACTCCAGTTTGTGTACTTAAGAAAGCGCCTTTTTCAACAAGTAACTTCATGGTTTCTTCTGTCATTAAATTTGCATGTTCAATAGACATTGCACCAGCTTCTAATGCTAAACGAACCCCTTTGTCATTATACGAATGCACGGCTAAATAAGTATTCCATCTTTTTGCTTCATCAGCAGCAGCTTTTATTTCATCAAAAGAAAATTCGCCAATATCTAAAGGGTCATACATGCCGCTAACGGCACCACTTGTGAACATTTTTATAAAAGCTGAACCCTTTCGCATTTGAAGTCTAGCAGCACTTAATACTTCCGGTACACCATCCGCAATCACTGTAATGCCGTTAAATTCTCCATCGTAATAAACTGGACCTCCTAATTGACGTGGTCTTTGCGCTTGTGGTCTTAGATCTGCATGCCCACCGGTCATACAAATTCCTGCTCCAGCAGCCCAAATACGTGGTCCAATAGCATGTCCTTGATCAATGGCTAATTTTATTCCCAATACTTCTCCTCCTGTATCTCTTACAGAAGTAAACCCTCGCATCAATGTGTTTTTTGCCTCAGCTAAAGCGATAGCCGCCAAATAATCTGGCTGTTGATAAAACATACTGATGAAATTCATATTTAACGACAAGTGTACATGGGCGTCAATAAGACCCGGCATCAGCGTTCTTCCTCCTCCGTCAATAATGCTTACATTATCGGTTTGCATCACCATTAAAGGTTCTTTAGAAATTTGTTTGATCAAGTTTCCTTCCACCAAAACATCTGCTTTGATCAGTTTATCAGATGTTCCATCAAAAACTTTTACGTTAGTAAAAAGTGTAATCTGTTTAGGTTTTTCTTGGGCAAATACCATTAAGCTGAACAAGCAAAGTATTACCAATAATAATTGTTTGTTGAATTTCATAGTTGATTAATTTTAAAGTTAGTATTCTAATTTTTAGAATTTGATTTAACAATAAGAATTTAGTTTAAACTGTTAAGTTCGATATTATTTTAATATAAATAAATGTCAAAATATAATTTATACCGCAACTGACCTTAACGGATTCTCTTCCCGCATTGGTCCCTGGCTTGTCTTATTTACTTTTTCTTGTAGTCCAAGATTTTTTCTGCCGACATTGCATATCCCACATTTATTTCGGATGTACCATCTACCAAATACAGCAATTTCGTTAAACTTTTTGTTTGCAGCGTACCTTCCACCCACACCGGAGCAAAGGAGGCATTCATTTCGAAGCCTTTGTCAAATTTTATATAAACCATTTGATTTAGTGGTGGTGGCGGTGTGTGGATGCAGGCCCCTACCCAGGGCACCAAAAGAAATTCAACTCCATTTTTTCCTTCAAAGTCCAGCGGCAATAAATAACCTAACATTCTAATGTTTAATCCGTTTAATGAGTCGACTACTGCTTCCCCACTCTTTTTCCGAAGCTCCGTAATGGCTGTATGCTGGACAAGCATGCCCTCAATATCAACTCCTTCAGCGGTGAGTTTTTTTTCTTTTTCTTCAAGTGTTTTCAGACTTTCAGCGCCCACACTTCCCGGTTTTCTTTCTTGAAGCATCCGCATTCTCACGATATATCTTAAATCATCAATTTGATCCTCCGTCAATTCTTCAAAAGGATCATCAATTTTAACTTCACCCGGAACTAGATCATCCCATGTAATTACTTTAACCTCCTGGGCAAAAATGCCGGTATAAACGTTTAAAAACAGAAAAGTGAAAATTAAATTACGCATATTTTTTTATTAAGTTTTTTATTGTGGAAGCAAATCACATTTTAACTGTCATTCCATCCAAAAGTGAGTATTTATATATTTTATAACCGGGAATTATCCCAATTAATATTCCCAAAATTATGACCGTTCCGATAATGTAAATTTCCTGTAATGATATCCCAGAGGGATTTAAATAAATGCCGTACTGTGTTTCGAGGTTGGGTTTAGCTATCTGCAACAAGAGAAAAACAAAAGCTATACCCAGCGCTATTCCCCACATGGTAATTACAATAGATTCGATGGAAATTAAACCGAATATTTTTAACGGGCTGGCACCAACCGAACGTAGAATTGCCATTTCGCGCCTTCTTTCGTTAATGCCGGTGAGCAATGCCACAAGCATACCTATTAATCCGGCAATGGCGACAAAACCAGAGACTATCAGCAGTGCTGTTTCAATTTTTCCCATCATGTTCCAAAGTCTTTGCAAGGCAATCCCCGGCATAACTGCAGTTAAGGGCTCACGCTTATTTGTATTGATTTGGCGCTGTATGGTTAATACGTCCGTTCTGTTTTTTAATCCCACCAAAAAAGCAGTAATGTATTCGGGTTTTAGATTCAGGTCCTCTACCTCTTCAGCCGAAAAGTTCATGTATTTGTCTGGCATTCCATCTACCCAGTCAATATGAATGGCTTCGATTCCTTCCAGGCTCACATGAATAGTTTGGTCAACAGGTGTACCGGTGCGTTGCAGGATGCCTGTTACGTGAAATGGTTTGTCGCCATGGTCGCGAAATGCAATATCTCCAGAACCGTGGTTGATTACAATTTCATCACCGATTTTATATGCATGAGCGGCTGCAACATCTGCCCCCAGAACGGCATCAAAAGTTTCATGAAACGCCTTACCATCCTGAAATTGCAAATGCTGTTTATTGGCAAATTTATAATGTTTGAAATAATCTTCATTAGTACCAATTACGCTAAATCCATCATGCGAATCGCCCAGTGAAATCGGAATCGTCCAGGCTATTAATTGATTGGCAGCTATATCTTCGTAGCTATGCCAGCTAATATTGTTCGAAGCCATTCCGATATGAAATACAGTTGACAAAAGAAGTTGCTCGTCTCCCGTGCGCGCGCCAACAACCAAATCGGTGCCCGAAATGGTATTGGAGAAACTATTTTCAAGGCCAATCCTTATCCGTTCAACACCCAATAAAAGAGTGATACTGATAGCGATAGAAAATATGGTAAGCGCCACCGTAAACTTACGGTTCAACAGACTTTTTAACGCGAGCTTTAAGATAAACATACTACGGCCTCCTTTCCTTTTTTCTCAACAATCGGCACATCATCCGTAAAATCACGGATGGAAATACTTTGTTGGAATTTTTGATGGATGCGACTGTCGTGACTTACATACAACAACGTGCTGTTGTTTTTTTTGCACTCCTCTAAAAGCAGGTCGAGGAAGCGCATGGCGTTGTTTTCATCAAGTGCTGAAGTGGGTTCATCGGCCAGTATAATTTCGGGCGAACCAATTAAAGCCCGGGCTGCCGCCACCCGCTGTTGTTGCCCAACACTCAGTTCGGTCACTTTTTTTTCGTGAATCTCTTTTTGCTGAAGGCCTAATTCAGACAGTAAACGGATGGCTTCTTCCTTTGGACTTATTCCTTTTGCCCGAATTTTATTCTTTTTGACTTCAGAAAAATGTATAGGAAGAAGTACATTCTCGATCACCGAAAGATAGGGGATGAGATTAAACATCTGGAAAATAACACCCATGTGATTTGCCCTGATGGCATCGCGTTTTGAAGATGACACATCATCCAAATTTTCGCCTAATATTTTAATTTCACCACTGCTAAGGGGCAAAACACCGGCTATTAAATTCAAAATTGTGGTTTTTCCACTTCCGCTGTCACCTTTAATTAAAAGATGTTCACTTTTCAAAACTTCAAGTTCCGGAATTATAATAAAAGGAACCTTTGATTTGTCCCAATTAAACTTTAAGTTCTGTATTTGTATGATAGAATTATTCATGATGACTATAGAATTCAAAGGAATTGTTTTAATAAAATCCTTTTTCAAAAATTGAGGAGATAACATAACAACTCCTATTTCGAAACCCGCCCCAGGACTGCCATCTAGACAGCCTCCGTAAGTAATAGCTGGAATAATGTAGCTATTGGGTTCCCAACGTAATCCTACTTTGTATTCCGGTTTCGAATTGGCCTTGCCCTTGGTTCGAGAAGCTTCTGACTCATTTATTATTTTAAATTCGTTCGATCATTAATTTCCATTTGGTACATCACTTTATTTACAGGCACTGGTTAGGGCTGCCATTAAAATAGCTGAATTCCGAATTGAAAACGGTTATTAATAAATTTTCCCCCGTTGAAATTTTCCTTGGCTGAGTATATCCATTCCACACCAATATTTACATATTTATTAAACCTGTAAAAAGTATTAATAAAAGTGTAGGTGCTTGATTTTATATGTGGATTAGGATTATTGGGAATTTTATCAGCCATAAACATTCCATATGCGAAATTACTCCTAAATTTTTCATTCCATTCATGGCGGTATGCACCAAAACCACCATATTCGGTTTGCAATTCAGTTCTAGTTCCATCGAAATATCCGGCATAACTATCCGCTCCCAATAGATAATTAGAGGCTCCTGAGCCGTACAGGCCTGAAAGTGTAAGCTTGTTAGCATCATTTGGGTTAACGATGAGCGTTGCGTTGCTTAAATAACCAGTTGCAAGATTTTCAGAATCATCTGTTTCATCAGCAAAAGACATGGGGCGAATCATTCCCATGATGCTAAAATGAAATATAGATGAAGGGTCAATGCTCAGTGATGCAATAAAATCAGGATATTTATTCAACGGAATCATATTAACTCCTTTCAGATCTGAATTTCTGGGTTCCTCCAGAGAAACCGACAATGCAAGTGTTTTCGAGAGTGGGGTGCTAAACCGAATTTGTCCATGGCGTACAAAGGGGAGTCCACTTATTGTAGGTTCAACCAAACCTTCAGGAATTGCCTCCAAATCCATTACGAGACTCCAGTACTGCCCCATTAACAGTTTTTGACCCTTTTTATTAGTCAGTTGTAAATAAGCATGTCGCAAATTAAATCCCGATTCTCCCGTGAAGTTCATCTCGACATAACCTCGCATATGTATATCCTTTACGGTAAACCTTCCGTCAAAATATAAGCGCGATGCTTTGGCGCCCATATAGGTCTGACCTTTATAAATATTTTCAGTAGAGAATGTGCCGGGAAGAAGGATTTCGTTTTTTACATTATATCTGGTATCGTATAATGCAACGGCCTTAATAAATCCTCCAATGGCCAGAGAAACATCTGTGCCGGGGAGTCTAATGGCACCCGGGAATTCACCTTTTCTAATAGCCGCTTCGTTTAAATCTCCAATGTTATCGCGTATTGGTGTAATGGTATCAAGCTTTTGCGCATTTAGATTTGCAAAAGCAAACAAACAGGCGAGCAAGGCAGTTAATCGGAAGATGAGGCTGCCAGCCTTTGTTATTATTAATGAAGACTGAGTATGTCCTCCCTGTGTTAGAGGGATTGACATATTCAGTCTTCTTTTATTCCAGATCGATTTCATTCTTTAGAACGACTTAATTATAAAGTATTCTTATATACTTTTCCATCTTTCATGACAAGCTTCATTCCTGGGATATCATCACCAGCACGTCCAGGTGCATCAAACCATTTTTCATTCGCGCCAATAAGTGTTAAGTCTTCTAATGGATTTCCGTCTACAATAAGAAGATCTGCATAGGCTCCGGCTTTTACTACGCCTAAACTTCCTTCAAAATACGGGTCTAGAACTTCTCCTGTAAGTTTTACTATTTCACCATTTACAGAAGTCAGCGATTTTAATGTATATAAATTACCAAAAAGCTGTCCACTTAAATAAATGGAATAGTCAGCTTGCGTTATGCCGTTGTTAAGATCGCCAATCGCATCAGTATTGAACCCCATTTTTGGTCGATATTTCTTTACATTTTCAACAAAGTCTTTAGTCGCAATTTTCGCAGACTCATATTTTTTCTTAGACATTGGACTTGTGCGTATATAATCCAGTTGATCAATGAGAGGAGAGTAAGAAGTCATGTTTGTGGTCATATATGCTCCCTTTTCTACCAATTTTTTGGCAACATCTTCATCAAACGCTAAGCAATGCTCTATGGTCTTTACGCCATTATCTAAGCACCTCATAATTGCTGTCTTGGAGTAGGCATGAGACTGTACATAAGAGCCATAAGCCTCTGCTACTTCAACAGCAGCTTTTATGTCTTCTGCAGAGAACGCATTTAATTGCCAAGGGTCAAATTGTGAAGCAATTCCTCCACTAGACATAATTTTAATTTGAGTTGCTCCTTGCATATAGTTTTGGCGAGCTGCTGTTCTAATCGCTTCCGGACTATCAGCTGTATAACTCATGCCATTGCGAGCGGCTGAAGAATGGCCCCCAAAAAAAGTTTCGTTAGGCGTTGTATAATTTCTAAAATCTGCGTGAGAACCGGTTGGGCCAATTATAGCACCAGAGGGATAAATTCTTGGGCCATTTACTAAACCTGCATCTATACATTTCTTTAGCCCAGAACCCATTCCTCCTGCATCTCTCCAGGTAGTAAATCCTGACATTAAAGCAGCTTCAGCTTTTACTGCTCCTCTAATCGCTAATTCATCATAACCTTTATTATTTTCAATATCCGCCAGAGTGGAGCCATTCAAGTATAAATGGCCGTGCCCCTCAATTAAACCAGGCATTACGGTACCACCTTTACCGTCTATGACAGTTGCACCTGCAGGTGCTTTAATTCCATTTTTAACCTCTTTAATTAAGTTGTTTTCAATTAATACATCTGCTTTTACAAGCTTATCACTTGTTCCATCCCAAACATTTACATTGGTGATTAATTTGTAATTGGGTGCTTTTTTTTCTTGTGCAAATACATTAGTATTCAAAAATACTAATGCTACAATAAGACACAGTGTCGTGTACATTCTTTTCATAATAAATTGTTTTTTTTGGTTAAAGTTAAAATAGTGAATGATTTCATTGTTTTTTGTTTATTAATTAGTTTTATAAAATTATTGTATGGTGAATTATAGCTTAATTTTTTACAATAGTAATTCTAGTTTCTTTAAATATTAATTCGTGCACGTGCTCCAAAAATGGTTGTAAAGTTGTCGTTGGTATTTAATGCCGGATTTAGTATGAATTGTATATTTGGTGTGAATTCAAAATGATGTGTAACCTGTAATTTGTAGAATATTTCAGATAGGTACTGATCTTTCAAGCCAGGGCCAAATATGTTTTTATTTGGTTGGTTCCAGTTTAATCCTAATCCAAACACGTTTGATCCTGTTATATTATAACCAATACCTGTACTGACTGAGGCTGTAAAAAGACTACCGCCATCATTTGCCCAGCCCCCTCTAAGGAATGGAAATAATTTATGACCTACTTCCCAACTCATAGAGCCTGCAACCCCCCAACCCTTAGGAGTTTTTGCTGACTCGTCTACTTGCCAAAAGGTTACATGTAAGTTTTGTAAAATAGGCATTTGGGAATTCGTTGTAAAACCAACTTCAAAAGTTTTGAGGGTTTCAAATTTAGTGAAGAAAGTATCAAATCCTTTATAAAATTCTGTGGCACTACCATTAACATCAATTAAACCTCCTATCACATAAATATTTTCAGTTAACCATGCGCTAACCATAAAACCCAATGAACCATCAGGGTATAAACCACCGAAAGTATTGGTACCTGTTGCAAATGACAGGTTGTTAAAACTACTCCAAGGGCTAGCCATTGCAAATATGTCAGCCCAGTCAGTCACATCCACAAATCCCGCGTAAGCAATAATATTAGCCTTAGCAAATGTTTGTCTCCAATATAGATTACCAACACGCCACCCGTCATCATTATAAACAGATTGCACAAGACCAATATAACCTACTCCTTCCGGCCCCCATTCACGTAATGGTAGGTCGGTGTATTTATGTCTGTTTTCAACTTTAAATACTAAACCGCCCTCATTTGGAGTACCTCTACCAACTAAATTATACTTACCATAAATACGAAGCACACCACTAGCACTAACATTATCTCCAATGGCTTTGGTAGCTCCCATTATTTGGGAGTTATAATCAGCATTCATAATAAAACCAGTTTTATTATAAAACCTTTTTTTCGCTTGGTCTAAACTGTCTAACCCGGCCCCTATATAAAACAATCCTTTTGAGGTGTTGTCTTGTTTCATCTGCTGACTTACAGAGTTTGGACCTGAAAGATCTCTTATCAGAATAGTGTCTTTCTTTATATCTTGCCCATAGACAGAATAACTAAGTACAACTGCAGAAAACAATAATACTAAACCTATTTTTTCGCTTTTCATACTTTTAAATTTATTTTATAATATTTTCATACATTTTCCTTTAAAAATTTTTACATTTTTAAAAAGGATTTGTTTAATAGCTTTTGCCTCTTGAGCCGATACATTTTTGCCAAACAAAATAGGATTTATAAAAAGAGTTCTATAGTTTTCATTGAATATTAGTTGATTTTATGAATTTTTATTTATGTATTTGAAAGAATTTCATATCGAATTTCGTTCAAACTGATCAATAACCCAACTAACGAAGATTGGTCTGCAGGCAACCGACAAGTGTGATAATTTTTTTATCAGTTTCCTGTTTTAACTGCATATTGTCGATGAAATTGATGAGTGCAGTATTTGATTTCCCCAGTCAATCTAATTTGATAGATATATTAATTCTGGATGTCATATATATCACTCTAAGTCAATTGGTTGTTGATTTTGTAAATATAGTGGGATAATTGAAAAGACGAATACTACTTAAGTAGTAATAAAGGAGTACTACAGAATAAAGATATCCTCATTTAAAATTTTATTGACCATGGTGGTACGATTTGGGACATCGAGTTTACGGTAAATATTATACAGATGTTTCTTAACGGTTAAGATAGAGATATTAAGTTGATCAGCAACTTCTTTATTCCTCAGACCTCTCGAAATAAGTCTTATAATTTCCTGCTCACGCATTGACAATTCTAAAGAATTTACAACAGCTCCATTTGTTGACCTTTGAGCTGTAAAATCGATGTTTATGGAGTTTAAAATGCGATAGGGAGTTGTGTGCTCCAGAATACTAAATAAAGTGGGCATCACCAAAGCAGCTTCTAAAACAGGCCTGGCCATCTCCTTTTTATCTGCGATGAAAAGTGCTTTCTCTAACCATTTGGCAGCGATTTTTTTTCTCCTTAAACGCATGAATCCCATCGCCTTGAGAAGGAAAACATCTATCAGCTGATAGTGGTTATGAACACTTTCCAACAGGGCTTCCACCTCATTTAAAACAGAAATCACTTCCTCAACCTGGACCCGTGAACTATGACTTACCAAGATTCTTAACTTTGTCATTTCAGGTACATCGATCAAGAATAAATACGAAGAAGGATGTTGCTTCACCCAATCGGTTTTAGCCCAGCTCAGCTCTTTGTCTCCTTGCCCTTGATGCCAGTTGACTCTTGCTTGTACTGAGTGGTAGTAGTTTTGGAACTTTGTGTCTTTTAGTTTTGTTGCCGCCATGTTCATTTGCGATAAATATGACTCAGCAGCCTTTTCGTCTCCTTTAAGAGAGCTGAAGATAATTAACCCTGCCAGGGTATCAAAATACACCCTCAAATTAATCATATCCTCAAATGATAGAGCTCCTTTTAATAGGCGCATAACCTCATATTCATGGTAAGATTGAAAGGCAACATTGCCTTGAAAATACAAACTCCAAGCTTTTGGTAATAGTAAATCGGAATCGCGAACAAGAAACTGTAATTTTTTTGCTTCATTATTTACTGATTCCAAATTGCCGGAAAGTAAGTGAACAAACGCTTTTCCTTGTGTAGCGCGTATGTATTTATTTGAGGAAGGCTCGGATTTTTCTCTCATCTCCTCAAGCGACCTCAATGCCATTTCGGTTTGACCCAGCATTTGTCTGCTGCAGGCCAAGATCAAATCCCTGCGTGAGCCAAACATAAAATTGTCATCATGGCACAATGCAATTGATCGTTGGAGCGATTCTACCGCTTTTTTGGGCTCAGGTTTGACAAACGTGAAAAAGTACCCTAAATGAAACAGATACTGGGAGATGTTCTCATCGCTTGAATTTTCAATACCGATTGTTTTTAAAGTTTCGAGAATGGAAAAAAAATCTTCGATGTTCCAGGTTTCTTCGCAAACTAATAATTCTGTGAGCAATATATCAACATTGGTGTTTCGAATTTGCCTTGGAATTTTATAAAGCCAGCGTTGAACAACCCACCATTGGCCCTTATCCAATACGCTTGCCCTATGCTTTATGATCGCCTCGCACGCCAATGCATAATTCTCTGCTTTCATTGCGTAGCGTATTGCTTTATCAACAAAACCTTGAGTTGAGAACCATTTACTGATGTGGATGTAAAGCGCTATCATAAGATTGGGCTCATTTTTTCTCAGATCCCGCGTTAGAATTTGCCCAACCAAATGGTGGAATCTATACCAGCTTCCTTCACTTTCAGTAGGAATAATGAAAAAATCTAAATCCTTTAATTTAGCTAGGAAAATATCTGACTTGCATGAGTCAGGAAAAGCAAAAGCACAAATTGAGTCGATCAACGCTGCATTAAATTGTTCACAGAGTGCACAAAGTTGTATTTGCCTTAAAAAGTTTGGCTCAAAATTTTCGCTGATATGAGATATCAATCGGTCGAGATCTTTTGTCAGAATCCCTGTACTTTCCTCTTTTGTACCTATTTCCGAAATAGATTTTGCCATGATGATCATTTTAATGGCGAGGATCCAACCTTCAGTTTTGCTTGAAAGCTCCTTGATTTCGACAGCGCTGAACCTACTGTCTTTCTCAATGGCAAGAAGTTCGGCAATCTCATGTTCTTTAAATCTGAGGTCTCGCATCCTGATTTCCATTAATTTATGGTATAGCCCTAGTTCCCTTAACAAAAAGGGAGGATCGAAACGGGTAATGATGATCATCTGCAGATGATTCATATTTTCACTGATCAGGGCTTCCATGAGTGCATGTATTTCCGGGTTTGTGATCAAATGGTAGTCGTCTAGAATTAAAGAAGTTTGTAACTCAAGTTGATTGAGTGTATTGATCACAGTATCGATAATCGCCTGCCATGATAAAAAAGTATAATCTTGCTCTATTTTTTTTAGTTTTTGTAGATCTAAAGCTTCAAATTTCTTGAGCATTTCGACGAAATACGAAATAAATGTCTGTGAATCATTCATACTTTCCTCCAGAGAAAGCCAGGCATATTGTTTCGGATGGTTTTCAAGCCATTGACTTACAAGGACACTTTTACCGAAACCAGCCGGTGCTGAGACCAAAATAAAGGGTAAAAAACTTTTCTCCGTAAATTTTTGGATCAAATGAGGTCTTGGCAACAGCTCCTGCGAAATTTTTGGTCGATTTAGTTTGGTATATAACACTTGTTTTAGATCTTTTTAGAAAGATGAAAAATAATTGGAAATTTACTAAAAATTTAAATAGGGCTTTGAACTGTGTTTAAAAGCAATGTGTACCTGTCTACCACGTACTTAGCAGGTATATAAATGTACTTGTATAGAAAATTATGCGCGCGGGCGATCAACAATTATTCAAAATAAAACCTGGAGGCTGCATTAAAATTGTATAACCAGATATTTCGGGCCATTTAATCTTTTCCATAACATCAGTCAATTTATTATTAAAAAATGGAAAGGAGTAAATACTTGAACAATGTCAAATTAAATTTTGACCTCATTTTTCTTCTGTAGTCAATCCCGAATTAATTTGAGGGAATAGCTTTTTCAAGCTTCATTATAATAGCCAATTTTCTGTATTAATTGCCGATAAAGAGCTAAATTTATAGGGATATAGCTCTAATCCCTTAAACAATTAAACAAACAGACATCCTAAAATTTATCTGTTTTAAGATCAATCATGATAAAAAAGAAGACTTTTGGAACTTTTGCAGGCGTGTTTACGCCGACAACCTTGACAATCTTAGGGGTGATCATGTATATCAGACAACCCTGGGTAGTGGGTAATGCCGGAGTATTTGGCGCTTTGGCAATTGTTTTATTGTCTGTGGCCATCACTTTTACAACGGCCCTCAGTTTGTCTTCGATTACAACGAATGTAAGAATCGGGAGTGGCGGAGCGTTTAGTCTTATAGCGCAATCCCTTGGATTAGAAATTGGAGGGGCAATAGGCGTTCCTTTCTATTTTGCACAGGCCATTGCCGTTGCCATGTATATCTTTGGGTTTAGAGAGGGATTACAGACACTTGTACCAGGGGTTGATCCTTTTTTTCTCGATATATGTATTTTTTCTGTGGTGATGACCATTGCCTTTATCAGCACAAGTTTTGCATTTAAGATACAGTATGTGATTTTGGGCGTCATCGTTTTATCCTTGGGATCCATTTACGGAGCCCTCTTTGTCAACGATTTAAATTTCAATATTGAATGGTTTGGTATATACCCTGGATCTGTTGAAAATAATTTTAGCGGTTCTTCCTTCTGGAAAGTTTTTGCGGTTTTTTTTCCTGCAGTTACCGGGGTAATGGCTGGGGCGAACATGTCAGGAGACTTGACCAATCCTAGAAAAAGTATTCCGGTGGGTACGCTGTCATCGGTCATCATTACCACCATGATTTATGTCAGCCTGATATTTGTGGCTGCCATCATAGCTACCCCAAATGAGCTGGCAAGTAATTATAATATTTTTATAGACAAATCCTTGTACGGGCCAATTGTTCTCGCTGGTTTACTCGGAGCTACGCTATCGTCTGCCTTGGGTTCATTTGTTGGAGCACCTCGAATATTGTTGGCATTAGGTGAAAAAAATATTTTACCAAAAAGTCAAATGCTCGCTAAACTTTCTAAAAAAGGGGAGCCGGTAAATTCAATGCTAATTACCGCGATAATTGTAATGATTGGGATTTCACTTCGCGATTTGAATACAATAGCACCCATTCTTACCATGTTTTTTATGATGACCTATGCGATGGTAAATGTAGTAGCACTTGTTGAACAATCATTGGGACTACCTAGTTATAGACCAACCTTGAAAATACCGATTATCGTACCTGCCATTGGTGCTTTGGGCTCTATCGCGATCATGTTCGTCATGAATGTTATCGTCGCTATTTTTTCCTTGGCATTTATTATTCTTTTTTATTTGTACTTGGTCAAAATGAACATTAAATCGGCAGCCGGAGATTCCAGAAGCGGTTTGTTTACGGCTTTGGCAGAGTGGGCGACAAAAAAGACAAATAGCCTGCGCCAGGAAAAGGAAGTAAGGTCTTGGAGACCGGATCTGCTGATGCCCGTAAAAATGCCAAAAGAGTTGAGAAGTTCCTTTAAATTGATTCATTCCATCATTTATCCGAAAGGTTCAATTAAAATTTTAGCCATCCGCAATGAAAATGAAATCGAGCAAAGAAACCTTGAAATCTTTTTTAAAAATGCCGTAAATAAATTTAAAGAAAGTGAGCTATCCGTCTCCTATACAGTGATCGATAATGCAGATTTTAATACGACGGTCAATGTGAGTATGCAATCCTTAAATGCAGCGTTTTTTAAACCAAACATTATTTTTGTAAGTATCGATACCCTTAGCTCCAATTTGGCATATTACAACCAGCTCATATGGGATGCCAGAAAGAATAATTTTGGATTGATCGCTTATATCCCATTTTCTACGGCGAGCTTGGCCATAGAAAAAAGTATCAATTTGTGGATGACAAATATACCTGCAGATTGGAAGAAAACATTCAGTATAAAAAACAATGACCTCGCTACGCTGGTTTCTCTTTTGATAAGGCGAAATTGGAAAGGAACAATAGATGTTCATTTATTGAACAATGATTCTGATATATGTTTTTCTGATAAGGATATTGACGATTTGCGGACCATGGTTAGATTTCCGAAGAGTACCACAATTTCTATTAATCGAGGGGATTTACTAAAAAATGTAAATGAAGAGCGAAACACGGATGTGAATATTTTTAGTATTGAGCCGGACATGTCTGTGGAAGAAATGGTCGATATTGTAAATCAATCCAGAATATCAGCCATTTTTTGTGCCGATTCTGAATTTGAAAATGCCCTGGTATAGAAGGAAGATCTGAATTCATTTCTTTATAAATATTCTGTTATTTTTACTGGATAATTAGTTTTTTACCCAATTTGCGCTAACCATCGTCTTTAGAAAATATGACTAGGAAAAAATCAACACAAATCATTAGACTTTTATTGCTTTTTGGAACAATTGTTTCTTTGTACTTTGTACCATGGCCCATATTAAAAGCTAGGCTAACACCCTTACCCAATTCAGTTCAGGAACAAGTAAATAAAGCTACAGATTATGGTTTTGAAGGGATCATCGTATACATAGATAAAAAAGGGGTAGGACCAACATATTTTACTGCGGGCTTCCACAACAGTGAAAAGAAAAGTCCTGCCAATCCTAATTCATTATTCAAAATTGCAAGTATCGACAAACTTTATACCGCAGTTGCCATATCTAAATTAGTCAATGCCGGCCATTTGTCTTTGGATAAAACACTTGATGATTATTTTCCTGAACTCGCAGGCAGAATAGAAAATTCTGATAAAATAACACTGAGAATGTTGGTCATGCACAGAAGCGGCATTCCCAATTTTACAGACACACCTGATTATTGGAACGATCCGGCTAAGAATGAACAAGAGGCACTTGATAAAATTCTTGATATGCCCGCTAAATTCGACCCGGATGATAAGTATGAATATTCCAATACCAATTATTTATTGATTTCAAAACTCATCGAAAGGGTTACAGGCGGAAGTAAATTTAATTACATCAAGGGAAATATTTTAGATCCAATCGGACTTAAAAACACCTTTGCTTCCATTCATGATGTCGATATAAACAATGTAATGAGCGGTTATTATGTAGGTGTAAAAGAGGATATCAAAACAGCAGACTATGGATCTATGCTGGCAACCGCAGAGGATGTAGGCATTTTTTTGAGGGCATTGAATGAGGGTTCCTTGTTTGAAGGGGAGGAACAGAAGATCTATTCTTCTATTTACGTGTATGACCATACGGGATTGATCCCAGGTTACCAAAGCATAGCCAAATACCATAAAGACATAGATGCCGTTGTCATTCAGTTTACAAACACCACTGATTTTAATGGATATAACTGGAGTTTGTCAGAAATCATGTACAATCGAATAGTAAAAATGATCAGTAATAAGACATAGCGAAAAATCTGTTTTCTTGAAAAACAGGGAGGTTCAATTTCAACCTTTTTAGCAGTTCTCAATATTATTTTATTTGCCACAAAATCATTCGAACTGACGCACAAAAGAATTTGATTTAAAATGCACAACGTTTTGCTTACTTCTATCGCATACCTATTTCAGAGAGAACACATCGAACATACCCTTAATTTTAGTGAGCGAATGAATACTTATAGCAGCGAAAACTCTATGCGTTAAAAATGAAGCAACAAAAACTACCATACGATTATATCATAGCCGGATCGGGATGTGCAGGCCTGAGCCTCTTATACAGAATACTAAAAGACCCTGTTTTAAGTGCCAAAAACATCTTAGTGCTCGATAAGAGCGATAAGAATGCAAACGACAGAACCTGGTGTTTTTGGGAAAAGGGAAGGGGAGTGTTTGAACCGGTTGTTTCCCACGAATGGAAAATTCTGGAATTTTTGACAACTGATTTTGAGAGGCAATACAAGTTGAAAAATTACAGTTATAAAATGATTCAAGGAATTGATTTTTATGACTACGTTTTGTCTTTCGCTCAAAATTTTAAAAATGTATCGTTTAAACAAGAAAATATTCTAAATATCCAGGGGCAATCCGATACCGCTTTTGTCGCGACTGAAAAAGCCAAATATGTAGCGGAATATGTTTTTAATTCTACCGGCTTGTTTAACCCGGAGATCAATACAAAAAATTCGCTTTTACAGCATTTTGAAGGCTGGGTGATAAAAACGGAAAGACCTGTTTTTGATGATAAGACCGGAACTTTGATGGACTTTAGGCTTAGCCAAGAAAATGGGATTACTTTTATGTACATACTTCCGACATCTTCTTCGGAGGCCCTTGTAGAATATACTTTATTCAGTGAAAAATTACTCGATAAAGCAATGTACAAAGCAGCCTTGGAAAACTATATCAAAGCATATCTCAAGATTGAAAAGTATGAAATCATGCATAAAGAATTTGGCGTTATACCCATGTCATTGGCAAAGTTTTCAAGAAACCCTGATGCAAGTCATAGGATCGTAAATATGGGCACCGCCGGAGGTTTTACCAAAGCGAGCAGTGGGTATACCTTTCAATTTATTCAAAAACACACTGACCTTATTTTAAAAAATTTGCGAGAAGGGTACCCGCCAAACCCAAAGGCAACTTTTCGAGAGGCTATGTTTGATTGGTATGACCGAACCATGTTGGAAGTAATTATTTCAGGAAGCATGGAAGGGAGGGAAATTTTCTCTACCCTATTCAAGAAATGTTCGATAGAAAATATTCTCGCCTTTTTAGGAAATGAAAGTACTTTGGTTGAGGAGATAAAAATCATGAAAAGTTTACCGATCAAACCATTTCTTGTGGCCGGATATAAGCAACTCTTTCATGATTAGCATGATGGATTCAAGACATCCAAACCTTGCGATTTTTGATAATATGTCGGGTCTAAATCAAGAATAAGAATGTACTTATAGCGCTGGTTATCTATTGATTGCATTCAAAATTCAGTTGAAATGATTAATTTAGTCGAAAATCAAAGTCCATTTCAAGCGATTAAACAGATGGTACTTTTAGGAAATAATTTCGACTAACTTAATACCACGTCAAATGAGAACTTTTAAGAATTACTTGTTAAAAAGAAATACTTTTAGCATTGCACTAATGACTTTAACAGCCTTATTTTTCTGTCAATCTTGTAAAAGTGAGAAAAAGGAAAAGCAAATTGAAACTGCTGTTTCAGAACCAAAAAATGTGATAGAAATTATAACGGAAAAAATGGATTTTCAGATGGTGGATACGATTCCTTCGGGCTGGAATACCTTTCGCTATAAAAACGTATCGCCTCAAACACATTTTTTCCTTGTGGATAAATATCCGGAAGGGAAGACCTCAGAGGATGCAGAAAATGCAGTAGCTCCGGTATTTGATAGTGCTATGAAATTAATTATGGAAGGGAAATCTGAAGAAGGTTTTGCTGAATTTGCAAAACTACCGGAGTGGTTCAGTGAAGTGGTTTTCGTTGGAGGTTCGGGCCTACTATCGCCCAATCAAGTGGCAGAAACAACGCTTCATTTAAAACCCGGAAAATATATACTTGAGTGTTATGTCAAAATGAGCAATGGGATATTCCACACTTCCATGGGAATGACAAAGGATATCGTTGTAACGGAAGCAGATTCGGGTAATAAAGAACCGACTTCGGATATTGATATCGTTGTTTCGAGTACCGATGGAATTGTTTTTGATGAGGCTATTCGGGCTGGAGAGCACACCTTTTCTGTGTACTACAAAGATCAAATTGTACATGAAAATTTTGTCGGTCACGACATTAATCTTGTGAAGCTGGATGAAAATGCTAATCTTGAAGAATTAGAAAGTTGGATGAATTGGGCAGATCCCAAGGGCTTAATTGAACCTGCACCAAAAGCTTTCACTTTTTTGGGGGGTGTAAATGATATGCCGGCGGGAAATAAAGGCTATTTCACTGCGACATTGATACCTGGTAGGTATGCATTGATATCCGAGGTGCCAAATACCATGAAGAAAAACTTACTGAAAACATTTGAAGTACTTGAATAGCATGATAAACCCCTTGTAAGGTTCAAAAAAAATGAATGATCTGCAATGCGCAGGCAATGAACCCTCATATGAACCTTTTTAAGGCGAGAATGGTATAGCTTCTTCAGACCAAATAAATGACAAATAATAATGAAGATTTTTAGGCAACTACGTCATCATCTCCTTTCATTCGACAAAACAGGAAAACCTTTTTTGTCTCCGGGGAGGTATCTTAAATATGCCATTGGAGAAATTGTGTTGGTTGTTATTGGAATTTTGATCGCCTTGCAGATAAATAACTGGAACGAATCGAGAAAAGATAAAATTCTGGAGATGAAGATATTGAATGAAATCAATACCAATCTCAAAAGTACAATCGCATCTTTAAATAGAACAATTGAATTAGAGGAAACATATGTAGATTACAATTTTTTGATACTCGATTATATTGATCATCAAAAGCAATATGACCAAAAACTTGATGAAGCTTTTGGGATGTATTTTTGGACGGTTTCCTCACATCCCGTTTCGGCAGGATACGATTACCTTAAAACAAGAGGACTTGAGTTAATAGCCAACGATAGTTTAAGAATCGAAATTAGTTTGATTTTTGAGAATGAACTGCCTGTCATACAATCAGAAAATGAAAAATGGGCAAATAATTTGCAGCAGAATGTGTCATACCCTTATCACGTTGAGCATTTTATCAAGTATTATGACGATAGCAACACGGAAGGCATTGAGTATGCTAAACCAATGGATTATGACTCTTTAATGAAAGATCCTAAATTTAAAAGTATCAATACGGAGATCATTTCCAACCGAAAATGGAACATCAGTACACTAAAAAATATCATTATAAAAATCCAACAATTAATGCGGAAGATTGAGGAAGAGATCACAACATGAGGATGATGTTTGTTTAAAATGAATCACGCAATGATCTGTATAAGGATAATAGATATAACTTTAAAACCTTTTCAGAGGGGGCAGTTGATTTCAAGTTTGTTTATGGCAACATGGTGCTTATGGGTTTAAACTAAAATCGTATGATGACTTATATTCTTAAAAACAAAAACCTGGAAATTCATATTGATCATCCTTTGGAAAATTACAATTTTTCACGATTTGATTGGACGGGTAAAATTGTGGAAGTCAAGTTTCAAGGCATTTCATTGTCTAGTGTCGAAAGAACCGATTGTCAAAATGAGCATGATTTTGGAAAAGGATATTATAATGAATTTGGAATTGATACAGCCTTGGGTTTTGATGAGACAGACATAGGGGGATGGTATCACAAAATAGGCGTGGGCTTGTTAAAAAAAGTAGATGCGCACTACCAGTTTCACAAGTATTACGAGGTCGATCCGGCCGAATTTGAAATGATTACCCGATCGAATAAGGTTGTAATGAGTTGCACATCAAAAGCAGTTCATGGATATGCATATGTTTTAAAAAAGGAAATTGAATTACTTGATAGTAGTTTTACAGTAAATTATTTTTTGCAAAATACAGGTGAAAAAGAGATTGTAACAACGGAATACATGCACAACTTTATGGCCATCAATAAAGATTTAATAGGGACAAATTACCTGTTAAAATTTCCATTTCAATTAAAACCTGAGTTTTTTGGAGAAATGGTTAACCCTGAAGGAAAAGTTGAATTGGGCGAAAATGAAATTAAATTTAAAAGTACCCCCAACGAACAATTCTTTTATGGTAACCTAACTGGAGGGAAAAATGTAAAAGCAAAATGGGAACTGATCAACCTGGAAAGTAAGATTGGTATCAGCGAAACCGGAAATTTTCAGACAAATAAGATCAATCTTTGGGGATGGAGGCATGTGATTAGTCCGGAGTTGTTTTTTAACATAGCTATCCAACCGGGAGAATCAACCCAATGGTCTAGAACTTTTAACATGTACAAAGTAAATTGAAATGAGAACCGCAATGACATAGCTTGGCTCATTTATTCTGAGTATGCGGGGTAAATCATTTTTTTACAGGCTTTTGGCGAATTTTTCTTTTGTGCAACTGCATTCTATCTTCCCTTATTTAAATTTAAAATTCATTATTTTAGTGCTGATATAGGCCGTCTTAGGTCATTTATAACTTCCATACTCATGAAAAGAAAATTAAAAAGGATTGCCATATTTTTTTAATGCTGATTTCAATCATTGCTCAAGACTCAAGAAACAAGGCTTCCGAAGACATTGATCCAATGATGGGCAATTGGAAAATTGATTTAAGACCAACGCCTGAATCAGATGGATATGATCAATCCTTCCATATGAAAATGATAGGTGAATATACTTTTACCGGAACTTTTTAAAGTAGTGAAATAAAGGATGCCTTGATCAATAAGAATTGGGATAAAATTTACTTTGCTTTTTCAACATCTGATCAGAGTAATGAATATTATCATGCCGGATATTTAGAAAATGATAAGCTTTTCGGAATAATAGATTGTCCAAATCGAAACCTTGCTGCTCCCTGGACAGGAATAAAAGAATAAAATGAATTTGAGGCAATGGACATTATTAATTATGTTGAAATCGATTGATCTGAGTTTGAGATTGTCAAAAAGGAAGACTGAAAAGATCATGTAATTTAAATTGGTACACAACGAATCATAACCAAAACCCTTGTGCTTTACCCCGAGTACTCGGGGCAAATCGCTAACCAATGATATGATCGAGCCGAGATTTATATAGTAAATTTAATGTCCGATGGACATTTAGGCGAGATCCCCGCTTGCGGACAATCTAAATGCTTAAATTAGATTTATGATAAAGTTTTTTAGAAAAATTAGATACGACCTTATGGAAAAAAAACCGCCTGCCGGAAGGGCAGGTAAAACTGGAAAGCCTGCCTGGCAGGTAGGCAGGTACTTGAAATATGCTATTGGAGAAATTGTACTTGTGGTTATTGGAATTCTTATTGCCCTTCAGATTAATAATTGGAATGAAACCAGGAAGGATCATATTGCCGAATCAAATATTCTTCAAGATATCCAGGGGTCTATTTCAACAGACATTCAACAATTAAATTTGCGAATTGAATTGGCTAAAAATGATGTTCAAAGTGCGAATATCATTCTGAAACATTTAGAAAAAAATCTTCCATACAATGACTCTCTCAATAAACACTTTGTAATTATAACATCAACGGCGGGTAAAGCTTTCACCCCACAGATTTCAGCATATAAGGTGTTAGAATCTAAAGGCATTGATCTAATAAGTAATAACCAATTGAAAAAAGATATATTAAACCTGTATAATATTGACTATAATATGCTGGTTTATGAATACGAGAATTTTCATAAAAATATCCACGATTATGGTAGACCAATTGCCAGATCTCTGTTTAATACTACTAGTAATAATTCAGACCAATTGCCGGAATTACAACCAGTTGATTATAAGTCTTTAAGGTCTAACGTTGAACTAATTAACACATTAAAAATAATTATCAGCAACGACAGAAGAATCCATGAGATGTTAATAGACCTCATTGATAAATGTCAAGAAATACAAAATGTAATAGATGCTGAATTGAAAAAATAACAAAAGCCTACCAGCCACAGGCAGGCAAAAAACTTTCAGCTCCCGTGCTAAATGAAATTCGACGAAGTCAAATCGAAGATTCAGCGTAGCTAAATCAAATTCAGCATAGCTAAATCGCAGTTTCGACGAAGTGAATCTTTCCTGGGGAACCCAACCGATCTACTTAACCCTATATAGTGTCAAAAAATTACAAGTTCCCTGTGATCGAACTTATAAATGCTTATTTTCGTTCACTGTCAAGTGTTGTACCTCACGATGACCAACCTGAAAAGAATATAAAATTCTTTTACCACCGAACTCAGGTTAGTGGTATGGTGAGACTTTTTGCTTGAGAGATCAAACCATGAGAAGAAAAAAATTTTCTGAAATTAGAAGTGATGGAATATCTTAAACAAATCGGACAACTTAATCCTGTTTATGTGTTTTGGTCATCACTGGGCCTCTTTGTGATCATCTTCTTTCGGTATCTCATCTTCTCCTGGGTATACCATCTTTTTTTCCATCGTTGGCTCAGGGACAAGTTTCGGCATCGATTTTTAAGTATTTCAAAATTGAAAAGCAAACAAATTAAAAAGGAGATCTATAGTTCTGCAATGAGTGCCGCCATCTTTACTATCCTTGGGATGGGAGTAATCATCTTGTGGCAGCGCGGACACACAGCAATTTATACCAACTTTGACACCTATCCTATCTGGTATTTGGTCTTGAGTGTAATACTGGTGCTGATCATCCAGGATACCCTTTATTACTGGCTTCATCGTTGGATGCACTTACCTAGATTTTACAGATGGATACACAGGGCACATCACATGAGTTTACAAACTTCAGCCTTTACCTCATTTTCCTTCCATCCTTTTGAATCTTTATTGCAAGCCATAGTCTTACCTGTATTGGTCTTGTGGTTGCCTTTACACATTGGGGTCATACTGGCGATCCTGCTGTTTATGACCATTGCATCAACCATTAACCATGGGGGAGTGGAAATTTATTCCGCCAAATGGGCGCATAATAGCTCAGCAAAATGGTTAATCGGAGCGGCGCATCACGACGACCATCACAAAAAATTCAACTATAACTATGGGCTCTATTTCACCTTCTGGGATACTTGGATGAATACGGAGACCCCTGATTTTAAGGAGCGTTTTGAGAAATTGACTACAAAACATAAATCTGTCTAAATATGGTCAACACTGTAACCTCCTCCGCTCCCGCGCAAGTGTATCAAGTGGTTTTAAGCACATCTTCTATTTTTTAAAAAAGATCAAATAAACTTTTTTACCTCTATGATATATTTGTAAATCAATATTTTAGTGAGGATAGAACACTTTGTGCTCAATTAAAATAATTCGTTTTCAATTCTACATTTTGGCAAATGATTGTATATTTGATAGTATCAAATGATAGTATCATAAATGAACCCACCATATGAAATAACATCATCAATTTTAAAACTTATAACTTCAATTTCTGAAAAAATAGGAGAAGTAAATGCTAATTTATTAAATAGACCTTCGCCTAAATTGAGAAAACAAAATAGAATAAAAACCATTCATTCCTCATTGAAAATTGAGGGAAATACACTCACGGAAGAACAAATCACAGCACTACTTGAAAAGAAAAGAGTAATTGGACCAAAAAAGGACGTTATCGAAGTTCTAAATGCAATTAAAATTTATGAGAACTTAGAAGATTACGATCCTACGAATGAAAAATCGTTTTTAAAAGCACACCTAAATTTAATGGAAGGTCTAATTGAAAACGCTGGAAAATATAGAAATCAAGGCGTAGGAATTGTAACAGGTTCAAAAGTAGAACATTTAGCACCACCTTTTGAAAATGTCCCTTATCTAATGAAAGACCTTTTTAGGTATTTGCAAAAATCGGATGAAATTGAATTAATTAAAAGTTGTGTTTTTCATTATGAAATGGAGTTTATACATCCATTTTTAGATGGAAACGGAAGAATGGGTCGATTATGGCAAACTTTAGTATTAATGGAAAAATATCCAATATTTGAATTTTTACCTTTCGAGACTTTAATTAGCAACGACCAAGAGAAATATTACAACGCATTGGCAGAAAGTGATAAATCAGGACAATCCACAAAGTTCATTGAATATATGCTTAATGTAATTGATATTTCGATAAGCGAATTATTGGACTTTAACAATCGAACATTGACCGAAAAAGATAGACTGGAGTATTTTATCTCTTTGAACAACACCGAATTTACAAGAAAAGATTATATGGACATTTTTAAGGATATTTCCTCTGCAACAGCTAGCAGAGATTTAAAAAAGGGAGTAGAATTAAAACTGTTTGAAAAATTAGGAGAAAAAAACAGAACCATTTATCGGAAAAAATAACTGGGCACAACATCGGCTTTAGCAAATGCGAACTGATCGCTAATATTTGAAGATATTGCAAACAAATAAATTTAAGGTAGGCGAACAAGAAAGCGGTTTCAAAATCTCGTACTTGCCATAACCAAGACCGTTTTGTATCATAACAAATAACACTCAAACGAGATGAAAATAACTTCATTAACTTCTGTTTTTTTTGCATTAGTAATAACGATCACCTTTTCGTGCAATGAAAAACAGGATAAGACGAAAGACGTATTAGTAGTAGTGGCTCATACAGATGATGAAACAGGATTTGGGTCTGTATTAGCAAAATTTTCGCGACTAGGTTATAAAGTTCATTTGGTAATTAGTGTTGATGGTCGTTATAGTACAAATTTGGAAAACAAAAATCCGGACTCATTAGCCCTGGCCAATAAAAATCAAGCCATTTGTTCTTGTGAAAAACTAGGAATTTCAGAACCTATTTTTTGTGATTTGATTAGCCTTGATAGAAAACACGGACAGAAAGATGGAGTTCGAGCAGCCATTGAATCAGGTGTACAATTGAGAGAAAAACTTAAAGAAACTATTCTTCAAATTCAACCTGACTTAATTATCACTTATGGACCCGATGGAGAATATGGGCATCCTGAACATATTATTGTTGGTAGTATTATAACAGAATTGTTGTTGAGAGAGAAATGGGTTGATAAATATCCTTTGTATTATTTTGGATGGCCTAAAACCCTTGAGCAAAATAATGATGGATGGATAAGGTATGCTGATGACCAATATTTTAATGTAATTATAAACTATACAGACGAAGACGAACAAAAAGCAATGGAATCTTTGAATTGTTATGAGCGTATGCCAATAAATGAACGAGAAGAAATTATTGAAAATGAAAAGAATAGAAAGAATGAAATGTATTTTAGAAAGTTTGTGGTAGCTAAAGGTCAAAAACAAGATTTTTTTAGTACTGAATAATCGGAAAAGGACGACCGTACAACACATGTATAAGCTATGGCTTGGTCAGTCTTCACTAAGAAAATCCTGCGGATTTTTCCGAAACAAATCATGGCAGAGACCGTTATGCTTCAGCTTGAATATCTAATAGATTGACTAAAATAATTTAAAATGACAAACACAAAAGAAAATGTAGTTTGGATAACAGGGGCTTCGTCTGGTATTGGCAAAGCTATGGCCTTTGAGTGGGTAAGATTGGGATATAAAGTGGTGCTATCTGCCAGACGCATAGAATTATTAGATGAGATTGCTCTTGAGATAGAGAATGCGGGTGGTGAAGCATTGGTAGTTCCGGTTGATATTATGGAAGAAAAGTCAATAGAAAATGCTGTTCAAAACATAATAGACAATTGGGAGCGTTTAGATATTGCTATAGCCAATGCCGGTTTTGGTGTTTTTGGAAGTATAGATAAGTTGAATGCAAAAGATTGGAATAGGCAATTACAAGGTAACGTCACCGGATTAGCATTGACGGTAAAATACGCCCTGCCACATTTAAAGCAAAACCAAGGTCGAATAGGTTTGGTGGGTAGTGTTGGAGCTTATCTTCCCAATCCTAATGTCGGAGCCTATGGCGCCTCAAAGGCTGCTGTACACTCAATTGGTCTGACCTTGCAGGTTGAATTAAAGGGCACTGGAGTGAGTTGTACGACCATTCATCCTGGATTTGTGGTGTCCGAGATTGCCAGGATTGATAATGAAGGCGTGTGGCATCCTGAACGGCCAGACCCACGTCCGGCAAATTTAATGTGGCCTACGGATAAAGCTGCGAAAGTTATGGCGAAGGCTATAATTAAGCGGAAAAGAAATTATATTTTCACAAACCACGGGAGAGTTTTTGTTTGGTTACAAAATTGGTTTCCTGGCTTGCTGAGAACGATTGTTTCAAAAGGTGCAAAGCCAAAATAAAAAAGAATAAGAACCTCCGCTCCCGTGCAAAATCAAATTCGACGAAGTCAAATCGCAAGATTCGACGAAGTCAAATCGAAGATTCAGCGCAGCTAAATGAAATTCAAGCGCAGCTAAATGAAATTCAAGCGCAGCTAATGTATTGCGTGGTTTTAAACATATCAACTATAAAAAAAAGATATTAGACTTTTTTACCTCTATGATGTTCTAGTAAATAACTAATTTAGTCAGGATATTACACGCTATGCCTTATTAAAAATAACGGATTGTTTAACCATTTATAGGATGAAGTATTATGGCAAATAAGAAAACCGTTCTTGCAATTATTACACTGATAATACTTATTTTCAATATTAATTTAGTTAATGCGCAACTTGATACAAAATACCCCAACTACAAGGAACTTGAGTACAAAGGATTGAAATATGGTTTTTATAAACCTATAGATTACGATACGAACAAATCCTATCCGCTTGTAATGGTTCTTAATGGTTTTACTGATACAATCCCCCATGATTTAGTTTATTACAAAGAGACATTTCAAAAAAATAATCCATGTTTCGTTTTGACACCAATTTGCCACGGAAATCCATTTGAAGGTGGTGGATGGTATGATCTATTTAATGACACCTTGCTAAGGGATGGTAAATTGGCAATCGAAATTCTTGAAAATACAGTACACAACTTTAACATTGATACCAATCGACTTTACATTCATGGAGGTTCGATGGGAGGGCATGGTACGTTTGGAATTTTGTCAAAATTTCCTGAAACATTTGCAGCGGCCTACATTATTTGCGGAGGGGCCAAAGTAGAAATTGCTAAAAAGTTAATCAATATTCCATTATGGATTTTTCACGGTGAGCTGGATGATGTGGTTCCGATACATCTGTCAAGGAATATTTATAATGAAATAATTAAGCAAGGAGGGAGTAAGGTACGATATACCGTTTACCAAGGTGTAAAACATAACAGCTGGGAAAATGCATCGGAAGAAAAAACATTGGAGACATGGTTGTTTAAACAGGAGAAAGGCAAAAATGACGAAATACCACATACAACTGAAGGTTTGACTGTCGAAAAACATCAATCGGACTATATAGGAAATAATAATATACTAAAATGGGAATTACCTCTTAAACAGTCCAACCAAGGCAATGACATCTGGTATTATATAATTTTGAGAAATAATGAAGTATTGGTTGAAGTAGATGGGAATATAAACCATTACATAGACCCGGTGATTTTGGATAATGAATCTTATAGCTATAAATTAATTGCCGTTAATTATTATTTCAAAAAGTCAAAACCTACAAAATCAGTTGGAATCAAAAAATAACAAGGTGTAGCATTTTGTATAAGTAATGGCAGGCATCAAGGTAGGTAACCCGCTCAAACTGCGTAGTGGTTTGACAAAAAAGTGCCACAAAATCTACAACTATTCATACAATTTACCGTTGGTAGCCATTAAAAAAATAAAAATATGTCCTGCTCCCGTGCAAGTGTATCAAGTGGTTTTAAACACATCAACTATAAAAAAAAGATATTAAACTTTTTTACCTCTATGATATATTTGTAAATAACTATTTTAGTCGGGATATCACACTTAAGCACCAATTTATAAAATGAGTCGAACAAACATATTCTTATCAACGATAGCTTTAATAGGACTTTTTAGCTGCAATTCAATCAAAAAAGAAAAGGAAGTTCCCCGGGAGATTTCATTAGATTCGTTATATCTGGAGTATTTCAATGAACAGCTTGGCTTTGACCCGGTTGGAGCTACCAGATTAGGCTATAATGAATACAACCATTTGTTTGCTAATAATATCAGTGAGCCGTATTTATTAGAAAAAGCAAATTCTTATCGAGAATGGGAAGCTCGTCTAAAGTTGCTCGACACCTCAAATCTTGACTCAAATGATAAGAATGAAATAGCAATTTTAAAATACCTTATTAAGATCGAACAGGAAGGGCTGAAATTAGGGATTCAACCAGGCACCATTTTTACCTATCATCCGCTACATTCCTATCATAGAAGTACGCATCACGAATTTGTGAAACTTGCCAAAGGAAATGGCGCACAACCATTTAATTCAAAACAAGACTACGATGATTTTTTAAAACGCTTAAAAAGTTTTAAGGAATGGTTGGTGACGGCCCAAGAAATTCAGGAAGAAGCGGTGAATACAGATCGAACGTTACCTGAAAAGATTGTGAAAGTAATGATTCCACAATTTGACGATTGGACCAGTGAAGATCCAAAGATTAATCCTTTTTACTTTTCGTTAGCTGTAATGCCGAATGCTATAACAAATCAGGACAGCATAGAAATTGTTCAAAAATATAATGGATTCATCAAATCAGAATTAATTCCGCAGTTTAAATTCATGCAGTCTTATTTAGAGGATGTGTATTTGCCAAAATCGAAAACAGAAGATGGAATCTATGCCATATCTGGTGGAAATGAAATCTATGCATATTTGGTAAAATATTGGTCGACCACAGATATTACGCCCCAAGAGGTTTATGAAATAGGCTTGCAAGAAGTTGCTCGAATTCGCAAAGAAATGGACTCTATCAAGGATGCCACAGAGTTTAACGGGTCTTTAAGTGAATTTTTTCAATTTGTAAATACGGATCAACAATTTTTTCCTTTTACCACAAAACAAGAAATCATCGCGAAACATTATGAGACCCTGGAAAAGATTCAACCCTTACTTGGTTTGAACTTCGGTGTAAAGCCCAAAACACCTTTTGAGGTTAGGCCTGTTCCAGAAGATTTGGCCAACGCAGCAACCTCCAACTACGATAGTCCATCCATGGATGGTACAAGACCTGGAATTTTCTATGAAGCCATTCCCGATGTACGGAAGTTTAACAATATAGCGATGGAAATGATGTTTCTTCATGAAGCTATCCCTGGACATCATTTTCAAATCGCCTTAAACCTTGAATCAGACGAAATACCTTTATATAGGAAAATTGCTGACTTCGGAGCCTTTACGGAAGGATGGGGTCTTTATTGTGAAAGCTTGGGCAAAGAACTTGGTCTTTATAAAGACCCTTACCAATATCTGGGTAGGTTACAAGGAGAAATGCTTCGTGCAGCAAGATTAGTGGTTGATCCTGGGCTGCACTATAAAGGTTGGACAAGAGAACAGGCCATTCAATATTTTTTAGATAATATGCCTATTTCCGAGCAAAGTGCTACAGTTCATATAGAAAGGTACATGGTTCGCCCGGGACAGGCAATTTCATATAAAATTGGAGAACTTAAGATAAAAGAACTTAGAAAAAGAGCCGAACAACAACTGGGTAATAAATTTATCTTAAAAGACTTTCACGATTTAATCCTAACAGGAGGCAATGTTCCTTTAAGCATACTAGAAGATAAAGTTGATGAGTGGATTAAAAAAACTGGTGCTAACATCGAATAAAAAAATAGCGATTGTAAGGCTTAAATGAAAGCTAAATAAAGACCTAAAGGTCAGTGATAAACTGAATAGTTCGTCTTAACACGCGCTACTTTTCAAATACAAGACCCTTAGACGTCATACTGAAAAACGAAACTCATAATAAAACGGGATAGCCGAAAACCGACCAAAGTAGGCATGAAACAAAATGAAAATATGAAAAAACTAAGCGACCGACGAACTTTAATGACTCTACTTTTCGTATTAGCTGTAGGTTTCCAAAGTTGTGAAAAAAAACAAAAGGTGGAAACGAAAGAAGTGAACAAGGAAGTGATTGTTGAATCCGGGAAACCTGAATATTTCCTATTACGGCCTGATGTAGAAAAAGCTTACGGATATTCTCATGCTGTAAAAATTGGAAATAGCATTAAAATCTCTGGAGCGGTGAGTATGGATGGCGAGGGGAATCCAACTGCAGTGGGAGATATAGAACAGCAGATGAAAAACTGTTACGCTGATCTGGAAAAAATATTAAAGCACTATGGTTGCACATTTGACGATGTTGTAAAAGAAGATATTTTTACAACTGATATGGCACAAATGCTTGAAAAATCAGCTTACCGAGCTGAAATTTATAAAAACGGATTTCCTACGGGTTCCTGGCTTGAAGTAAAGGGATTAGCATTACCTGAATTTATGGTTGAAATCGAACTAGAGGCACATAAATCTGAATAGAAGCCCCCGCTCCCGCACGATGCTAAAGTGTGGTTTTAAGCATATCAACTATTGAAAATAGGGTTAAATAAACTTCTTAATGTCTAGTTGTGATGCAAATAAATAATTATTTCAGTGCTGATATAACGCGTTTTAAGTAATTAAATAAAATGAGAAAGATTTTATTCATCTTACACTTTTTTTTATGCTTGAATTGCATTTGTCAAGTTCAGCTAAGTGATTCTCTTTTAAAAGAGGACTTCGACATATTAAAAAATATGGTTTGTGAAGTTTCCCCAAATCTAAATTCTAAAGAAAGGGAAACACTGTACAATTATCTGAATGAGCGGAGTTTAGAACTTGCCGGAAAAACGATGAGTGCGATTGAGTTTTTCAAATTTTTAATGGACACAAAAGCAAACACAAAATTAGATGAACATGGCACGATATCACTCCCCAGCGATATCATGAAAGAAATGCTCGATGATAAAAGCGTTCTTTTCCCATTTCCAGTTATGATAATTGACGATAAACTAATTGTAAACCATGAGAGGGCTCAAATTCCATATGGATCTGTTATTACTGAAATCAACGGGATGCCAGTTGTAGCCATAATCGACAGTATGCTTAAAGAAAAATCAACATATGGGTTACGACGCTTGGAGATCTCCTTTGATGTATTTTTTCTTGTAAAATATGGAGCTCCCGAATCATTTAAAGTCACTTATGAATTACCAAATTCTGGCGAAACCCAATTTATTGAATTAGACCCTATCGATATTAAGACTAGAGAAAACTTTTATGGCACTACCATATATCCAATAAATCCTTGGCAATTAAAAAATCTAATAAACACGGATTATTTTAAAGACTCCGATGCATATTATATCCAATTAAATTCGTTTGATTGGAATGAAAATGTTACTAATGTATATGATGCTTTTGATAAAAAGTTTTCGGACATATTCAAAACTATAAAAAAACAGAAATCAAAGAATTTAATCATAGACTTAAGGTATAATGGAGGGGGCAACATCTTGATTCCAGCCTTATTCTATTCTTATATTGCACAAAATGATTTTTATGAAGAAATACATTTTAGTGTCCCGGATTTTGATTTGCCGTATAAAAATTACATTAAAAAGATTGGTGACAGAGAGGTAAATCAAGACCAAGTGGATGAGTTTATAATAAATTTTCAAAAACCTTTTACTAAAAGTAATGGCTATTATGAATTCAATTACGTTAATAATGAACTGCGCAAGCCTAAAAAAAATAACTTTAATGGAAATGTTTATTTAATCATTGGCGGAAGAAATATTTCTGGAGCCTCATATTTTACAGCGATCTTTAAAAATTATAACAGAGGACGCATGGTAGGGGAACAAATTGGAGGTTCACATCACGAAATAACAGCTGGAAAACAAATTGAATATGAATTGCCAAATACTAAGATTAGGGTTTCATTGCCAATTGGCGTTATTAAATTCTCTCAAGAATTGGAAAACAATATTCCTGAACAGAAAATAAATCCTGATATTTTGGTGTCAGAAAAGATAAAATACCAATACTTTCTAAAAAAAGAAGATTGGGACCTACAAGAGGTTTTTCTCTTAATTAAGCAATTCAATTAATTTCTAAAACCTTAGCTCTACAAAATTACAAATGAATATCTTGTAATTCATCCCGAGTATACATAACAAACCGATAACACAATAATTAAATGGAATTTAAACGAAATACTTT
Source organism: Namhaeicola litoreus (assembly GCF_042679565.1). Taxonomy (NCBI): domain Bacteria; kingdom Pseudomonadati; phylum Bacteroidota; class Flavobacteriia; order Flavobacteriales; family Flavobacteriaceae; genus Namhaeicola; species Namhaeicola litoreus. Next base: position 961,542 of record NZ_JBHTMY010000002.1, read on the forward strand.
GCTTTATTTTCTTGTGGCATTTCTAATTTTAGGCTGTAAGAACAATGACAAAAACAAACCCGACCAAGCATCTAAAATTGTTGAAGCTTATATTTTAGTTAAGGATTGGCCTAAATTACCCGATAATTTCATCTTGGGAAGTCCCACTGGATTAGGACTTGATAGCAAAGGAAATATAATTGCCTTTCACCGGTCCGGTAGAGTTTGGGAAACAAATCCCATTTCGCATCTTCCGCTTATTACAGAAAATACTATATCAACAATAGATTCAAAAACTGGCGAAATTTTAAATGCTTGGGGAAATGATTTGTTTATCATGCCACACGGACTAGAAGTTGATCAACACGATAATATTTGGGTTACAGATTGTGGACTTCACCAGGTTTTTAAATTTGATGCTGATGGAAATTTATTGTTGACATTGGGCGAAGCAAAAGTTCCAGGCAATGATGCAGGTCATTTTAATCTCCCAACAGATGTAGCTGTTTCTGCCGATGGTTCTTTTTATGTAAGCGATGGATATGGGAACAGTCGGGTAGTTAAATTTTCAAAGGATGGAACATACCTATTTGAGTGGGGCAAATTTGGAAATAAGGAAGGAGAATTTAATATTCCACACGGAATAGATTTGGATAAGAACGGAAATGTTTATGTAGCAGATCGTGAAAACAATAGAATTCAAAAATTTGACGGTGAAGGAAATTTTAATGCTGTTTGGCATAACGAAATAACAGAACAACTCTATTCAGTAATGATCGATAATAAGAGAAACCATGTGTTTGGAATAGATTATATGACCGTAAATGATACGGTAGTAAAAGGCTCAGACATTTTTAGATTTGATTTGGAACTAAATCTTCAATTGCAATTCGGAAGAACAGGATTTTACGATGGTCCAATCTCGAGATATCACGATATACAAATTGATAATGAAGGAAATATATATGTCGGAGATATTTTAGGTAACCAGATTCAAAAATTCAGATTAAAGACCAGCAAGTAAAAAGCCGGTAAAATAGCGACGCAGGAAGTTGCTTTATTGAGTTAGGACGAGGAAAATTCTTTCGTTTGATTTAAAAAACATATAAAGAAAATTCCCGTTTACCTTTAATTTACCAAAGAGTCTCACTTCAAGAAGTCTCAAAGAACAGGGGTTAAACTTTTTCTTTCTCTATCACTCATAAAAATCCAGACTTAAAACTTAAAAAATAAGTCTATAGTTTAAGTATAGATGAAGTATGGATAGTGTATGGATAAAGTATGGATAGTGTATGAAAACCAATCATAAAAATTCAAAAAGCGCAAACAATTGTTTATCAATCATTTACGCTTTTTTGAAGTGGAGCTAACGGTAGTGACAAGCCACTTTTCGGACCTTTTTAAGCTTGATCAAAAACGTCTGTATACGTATTAAATAAAGGGTTTGTATCTTCTATAAAATCTAAATAAATCTATCCAAATCCATCAAAAAATAAAAATTATGGGGATATTATGGGGTTGATTTTATACCTTTGTTTTAGGGGGTTTGTAGACCGGTTTGTACCAGAACCCTCCCCAAGGTTATGGCAACACTCAATTACATCGTAAAAGGCAAGAAATACTATTCCAATATTCTAGTCCGATTTAAAGACGGTACGAGAAATGATCTCACTGCATCAACAGAAATAAAAGTCGATCCTAAAAAATGGAGCAGTACTCGTCAACGGATAAAACAAATCGCCGGCGACACTTCAAAAGATGAAATCAATGTACAACTAGGTAAACTGGAAGAATTCATTTTGAACCAGTTTAATAACGACCATATGAAAGGGGTCTTTATCGATACCAATTGGCTTAAAAAGAAAATTGCCAAGTTTTTTAATCGTCCCATCGATGATTTAGCCATTGACCAGATCTATTTTGTTCCCTATGTACAAGGGTTTATTAAAATAGCCCCCACACGACTGGTGAAAGGGAAAAATCAGCCCGTGTCCCAAGGAACAATCAAAAAATATAAAAGTACACTGGTCAAGCTTCAGGATTATGAGCGAAAATACAAAACGAAAATTCGATTCACAGATCTCGATCTTCACTTCTACGACAAATTTGTGAATATGCTGAGTGTTGAACAAAAAATCAATATGGGTACGGTTGGGCATTATATCAAAACCGTCAAAACCATGGCGCGTGAGGCCAAACTTTTAGGTCTTCCGGTCCATGAACATATCAACCATCCGAAATTTTTTGGCCCCACTTCTCAAGCTTTGAGTATTTACTTAAAAGATGACGAGATCAATACCATCTTCAGTCACAACTTCAAACTGAACGAAAGACTAGACAATGCCCGCGATCTTTTTATCATTGGTCTCAGAACAGGTTTGCGGATCTCCGATTTTCTTCGCTTGAAAGAAACAAATATAAAAGAGGGTTTTATCGAAATTGAAACTCAGAAAACCGGTCAAACAGTAGTTATCCCTATGCACCCCCAGGTCAAAGAAATTCTGGAAAAGAGAAATGGTTTTCCCGAGAGTATCTCTGATCAAAAATTCAATTTGTACATCAAAGAAGTCTGTCAAGAAGCCAAATTAAATGCCATGACAGAGGGAAGTAAGATCAACCCAAAAACGAATCGGAAAGAAAAAGGGATTTATCCCAAATATGAGCTGGTCACTTCTCACATCTGCCGAAGAAGTTTTGCCAGTAATCTGTATGGAAAATTGCCCAACCTGGTCATCATGGGCATAACAGGTCACCAAACTGAAGCACAATTCCTGAAATACATCAAGATCACTCCCAAAGAAAATGCAAAAAAATTACAGGAATTCTGGCAAAAGCAATTGGAAGAAAATCAGGTTGAAAAGCTGAATATGAAAGTTGTAAAATAACCTGATCATCACTTGTCCTCATGATCTCATTGTTTTTTTGTCAAGCTAAAGACATACTTTTTATTAAATTAGTCAGTTTATATACTGACAAATAATTTGTTCATGTCATACTATAGACTTACTTTTACTTGTTAAATGTCAGCTTATACCCTTACATTATGAACCAGAACAAACTTCAACGTGAACAACTAGACCGCAAGTTGAAAGCCTTCGAAAAAGCGGTGCTCATTACGCCTCCGCCCACCGGTTGGCTCAAAGCGATCCGTGTTTCTTTGGGGATGTCCCTTCAACAGCTCGCCAATAAATTGTCCATCACCAAACAAAGTGTGCAAGACATTGAAAAACGAGAAAAAGAAGGATCCATTACTTTGAGAACACTCAAAGACGCGGCCAATGCATTAGACATGAAACTCGTTTATGCCTTAGTGCCCAAAGACGGCTCCCTTGATGATCTGATCAACAGAAAAGCCAAGGAATTAGCTGCCAACATCGTTGCCAGAACCTCGAATACCATGAAATTGGAAGACCAGGAAAACTCAGAAAAACGCATAATAAAGGCAATCGAAGAGCGTACTGCTGACATCAAAAATGAAATGCCTAAAACGCTATGGGATTAAACCTGGATTACATCGACGGACAAACACCTATCGATGAGGATGAAAAAGAAGGCCTGCGCATCGAAACCATTTCCACCAAAGGCGAACTCGATGAATTTGAACAACTCAATATCGAAGAAGCCATGCAATGGATGGTTGGGAAAAAGTTTGTCCCATCTACCATCTTTACTGAAAAATTCATTTGCGACATCCACCGACGTATGTTTGGAAAAGTATGGACATGGGCAGGTAAATTCAGAGATACCAACAAGAACCTGGGAGTTGATAAACACTTGATTCCTGTCCAACTAAAAATGCTTTGTGATGATACCTTGTATTGGATAGACCACACATCCTATCCTCCCGATGAAATCGCTATCCGCTTTAAACACCGCTTAGTTAGTATTCACTGTTTTCCCAATGGAAATGGAAGACATAGCCGACTAATGGCGGATATCATCATTGAAAAATTATTTAATAAAACTGTATTTTCATGGGGCACAAAAGACCTGTCACAATCCGGACAAGCAAGAGCCCTCTATCTCAAAGCCGTCAAACAGGCTGATTTGGGAAATTATATCCCGCTGATAGAATTCGCCCGTTCCTGATCCTTTTTATTCAAAAACAAATCGCCAAAGAAAATGCAAAAAAATTGCAGGAATTTTGGCAAAAACAACAAGAACAGAATAATTTTGAGCAACTTAACATGAAAATTGTTAAATAATTCTTTTTTATTTTAATCGTTTTGTGTTTATTTTGTTATGTCGGAATACGACAAACCTCCTCTGTTTTTTTATGAATTAATTTTTTGCAGTAATGACGCAATATTCTATGTCTTTTATTGCCAAAATACATCATCTTTTTGAGCTGTGTTTGGAGGTAAGTGAATTGGAATATAATTCCAATAAAAAAATTGAAAAAGAATTAAAAAAACCTCATTTCAGTATGGCAGAACTCAATGAATTAAACACCGGGTTCGAAAAACAACTGGAAAAATTAAAGTCCGATTTTAACCTTCTTCTATTCTATGTTTTCAAAGAGAGTAGAAATGAAAATTTCTACTTTACCGATTGTCCTTTTCAGGTATATCAGAACTTTTACAAAAAAAGAAAACGACATTTTCTGAGGTATAATTTCGACGCCCGGGAAAAAGATTTTATCTGTTTGGAATTGTCCAAATTTGAAAATCCTAATTTCAAAAAAGGACTTTCTTTCGCCTACAAAGATCTCAATGAATACATGCTCAATTTCAAACAAACAAAGATCAATTTTAATGCGTTGAGAAGACAGGCAAATAAATTTGAACCCATCATAAGCTTCAATAAAAAATTCTTACGACTCAATTATGCAAGATTATTCTGTCCTACAGAAGCATGGACGTTTACCCTTCAGCGAAAAATGGAGTTTTTAACCCAAAAATTAGCCTGTCTTGAAGAGCTTCAGATCAAACCTGAAACAATAAGTGAAACACCTTCAAACTTATTTACCACCAACCAAAGTGTATTGTTGTTAGATCAACTCGGTGTTTTTGCGAGTCCGTATTTCGAAAACATTGCCAAAAGCAAACAGGCTGAAATCCTGAGCAGATTATTGGGAAAGAATGCTAAAAACATCAAAAGCGCCATCGAAAAACTGGACAAATCTGCTTTTGATGTCGGACAAGGTTTTACGCGTGATATGGCTAAAATACAAGCTGTTTTCAACCAATTGGAGTACCCTGTGGAGTAAGGTTTGTAGCCGCTCCAATACATCTGTTTTGAACTGATCGAAATACATTCGCATTGTTAAACTTTTAAATCAAAAAAGATGTCAGAAAACACAGTTACACAAGTCCACAACATCTCTCCTTTAGAACTGAAAGAATATATTCTCGAGGATTTCCGTGAAGAATTAAAACTGCTTGCCAAAAATTTTCAACCGGTCAAACCAACCGAATACATTACCCGACAGGAAGCGAGAAAACTCCTAAAAGTTTCTTTGGCTACTTTGTCTGAATGGAACAAAAAAGGCATCATCAAACCTTATCGCCTGGGGAACCTAATTCGCTACAAACGCGCTGAACTCGACCAGGCGCTGATCAAAATTAACCACTAATTATTTTTCCGAAAATCCTCATTGAATTGGGGGGGATTCATGAGGATTTTCACTTTTTCTTTTTCTATGGAAAACATCAATTATATCAAACACCTCAACGGGGTTTTCTACCTTTTCAGCAAAGATGCCCGACTTAATCCAAGTCATATCAGTATGTACATCGCACTTTTTAGACTCTGGAATATCAACCGCTTTCCAAAAGTCTTTTTTATCCATCGCGCGGAGGTCATGCAACTCTCCAGAATTGGATCTCAAACCACCTATCACAAATGTATCCGAGAATTGGATTTTTGGTCTTATCTCAAATACCTTCCCTCGCACAACCATTTCCATGGAAGCAGGGTCAAAATGTTCAATTTTGAAGAAGTGGAAAATTTTGGAAATGATCCCGACATGGCTCAAAATTGGACAAGTGATGAACATGAGGCAGACTTGATGCATGCCAAAAATCGGACAAGAGCCGAACAAGAGCTGGTATCTTTAATAAACAAGAATAAACAGATTAAACAGTATAAAACAGAGGAAACAGCCATTCCAAAAAATGAAGAAGAAGTCATCACTTTTTTTAAAAAAGAAAACCGGCCCGACATCGAAGCCAAAAAATTTTTTCATTACTACAAAGGCATCGATTGGATGATCGGGAAAGCCAAAATTACCAACTGGAAGGCCACGGCAAAAACCTGGATGCTCCGCTCCTCAGAAAATGAAACCAAAAAACAGCTTGGACAAAAATTGGATAACCTCCACACCAGCAAAAAGAAAAACTTTAACGATCCGCTTTGACAATGAATTTACCTGTTCATATACTCACAGAAGGTGCACAGACCTTTCAGCTGGCAAAACTCAAAGAGAATCGCCTTACCTATGATTTCGACCAAATATGGGCTTATTTTGAGTGCAAAGGAAAATTGTTGTTCCATGAAAACTTTAAACTCCACAAAACCGACAAAGACCTGCTGCTCAAACTCTGCGCTTATTTTCTGAATGACCATCAACTTTGTAAACAATTCAACATAGATCCAAACAAAGGAATCCTCCTTACCGGACCTGTGGGTTGTGGAAAGACCAGCTTTATGAAATTACTTTCCACCATCACACCCAAAAAGAAAACTTTCGACCTCATCCCTGCCAGAAATATCACCTTTGAATTTTCTAACCAGGGCTTTTCTGTCATCGAAAAATATGGCAATTACAAAAGCCTTTGTTTTGACGACCTCGGTGTTGAACCCAACGGCAGACATTTTGGTGCAGAATGCAATGTGATGGGCGAAGTTCTTCTATCCCGCTACGATCTTTTTGTCAACCACAAAGTAAAAACCCATGCCACCACCAACCTCAACGCCCAGGAACTCGAAAATCGCTATGGCAATAGGGTGAGATCGAGAATGAGGGAAATGATGAACCTCATCCCATTTGGATCATCTAGCAGCGACAAGAGAAAATGATTATATCATACGAAAGAAGATTTACATGATTAACACTTTAGTTTGGGCTCAGTTTGAACAAGGGAAAAGTAAATTCTAAATATTTGTAAGTTGTTTTCTGCTGGATGGAGCCTTCAAATTTACTTGACAAAAACTTTACAAGTTGTAATTCGTCTAATCTTCAAAGCTTTTAAGAAGTACAAATCTTTAATTTAGCTTTTGAAAAAGATTTAAAAGGTCATTAAAAAATAGAAAAAATGTTTAAAAATATTCCGTTTTATTCTCTCTTTAGGGTTTGCCCTAATCTTTTATCTTTAATCGCGATATTTCTGCTTATATCCTGTCATCAGGAGAAAAAATCTATTACAGAAAATGGTTGGGAATTTCAGTCTGGAAATATTATTGATGATTTTGAGAACGACTCCATCAGTAAAGTCGTCAAACCCATTAGTGCACGGGTAAAGTTAATCCCAGTCCAATCTGAAAGAGGCAATCAAGGAATTCAAATATTTTTTAAGGCGGATGAAAAGTTTTCAGGAATTAATCTTGAACCTGACAAACCTTGGAATTTAGAGCCAAATAAAAATTATTGCCTTGTCTTTGATGCAAAAAGCGATACTGATGAATCTGCCTTTATCACAGTAGAAGTGTTTAATCATCTTGGACAGAAAACTACAAGAATTGGAAGTATCTATCCTAAAGATTTTAACACCTATTATTTTGAGATTACTACCCAAACGGAAGATGTTGAAAGTGGATTAAGAGATACCCCAAAAGCATGGAAAACTGATGCCATACATTTAAAGGTAAGCGGCTTGCTAAATAAAACCGATTTTACACAGATAAGTAAAATCAGTATCCTAAGATCACAAGGTTTAAAAGATAAAACAGTAACCATAGACAATATTAGATTTATTGAAAGCCCAGAACGTGATCCACATTTTTTAAAGGGAATTGTAGATAAATATGGTCAAAATGCAAAAGAGGATTTCCCGATCAAAGTAAGCTCAGATGATGAGTTAAAAGCATTGGCGGATCAAGAATTAAAATCTCTGGCAGAATATACCTTAATGCCAGATCGAAGTAGGTTTGGTGGTTGGAAGGACGGCCCAAAATTAAAGGCGACCGGTTACTTTAGGAAAGAAAAAATTAATGGAAAATGGGCATTGATTGACCCTGAAGGTTATCTGTTTTTCTCGATTGGCTTGGCCAATGTTCGGATGGCAAACTCTACAACCTATACTGGAATTGACTATACTGATGAAAAATTGAAGTACAGAGACCCTGAAGATGTTACCCCAGAGGATTCAAAGGGGATAGTTGAGGTTCCATTAGAGATTATGAAAACTGGGTACGTGATAAACAAATTACGTAATGATATGTTCCTTGATTTGCCAGCTTATAATGATCCATTGGCAAATCATTACAGTTATCGTAAAGAATCACATATAGGACCAATTGAGCATGGACAAACTTATAGTTTTTACCGTGCCAACTTAGAAAGAAGATATGGTGAAGAGTATCCTAATTCATTTTTTGATAAATGGTTAGAAGTTACAGAAAATAGATTTAGAAATTGGGGATTTACATCCTTCGGAAATTGGATTGATCCAGCATTTTACCATAGGAACAATTTACCATTTTTTGCAAATGGATGGATAATAGGTGAATATCAAAAAGTATATTCAGGAGCAGATTATTGGGGACCAATGCCAGATCCTTTCGACCCAGAATTTGAACGGCGAGCAAAAAAATCTATTAAAGTAGTTTCGGAAGAAGTGCAAAACAATCCTTGGTGTATTGGTGTATTTATTGATAATGAAAGAAGTTGGGGTAGAGAAGGGTCAGTTGTCGATCATTATGGACTGGTATTAGATGGCTTGTCAAAAGATAATTCAAGTTATCTAAAACAAGAATACATGAAAATTCTAAAAACAAAGTATAGCAGTATAACTAACCTGAACAATGCATGGAAAAGTGAATTCTCTTCATGGAATGAACTTCAAAAGGGCGTTGATTATAAAAAACATACAGAGTTTAGTGATGAAATGGTAGCCGATTTTTCTGTTCTATTAGAAACCTTTGCCACTAAATACTTTCAAGTTGTTCATGATGCTTTAGAACAAGAAATGCCAAATCATATGTATTTAGGCTGTAGATTTGCGGTTTGGGGAGTTACACCAGAAGTGCGGAAATCGGCTGCCAAGTATGTAGATGTCTTTAGCTATAATTATTACAAAGAAGGAATCGGAAAAAAATATTGGCAATTTTTAGAAGAAGTTGATATGCCAACACTAATTGGTGAGTATCATATTGGTGCATCTGATTCTGGTTTATTTCATTCGGGTTTGGTACACGCCATGAATCAGGAGGATAGAGCCAACATGTGGGCGGATTATGCATATTCTGTGATAGACAATCCATACCTTGTTGGAGCTCATTGGTTTCAATATCTTGATTCCCCAATAACCGGACGTGCACATGACGGGGAAAACTACAATGTTGGTTTTGTATCTAATACCGACATACCCTACCCAGAAATGATTAAAAAGGCAAAAGAAATTAATTCAGGTTTATATACAAGACGATTCGGCAAATAAAAGAAATTGTATGTTTTATAAGTTCTAAGTCGAATGGTATAAATATTAAATGGAAAAAATGTGCTGGATAAAAATCCAAAAATGGAACAAAACTTTGAGGTATGTTATAGCGACGCTCTTTTTTTTATCAGTTTTAATGTCTTGTAAAAAAAATGAGTCTCAATTACAAACAGATCCGTTCTGGAATGATTTTAATAAAATTGAATTACTGAATTTTGAGGAGGATCTTACTTCTACATCCATTACTTCTATAAATGCAAAAGTGGAAGCAATTAATGATATTGGAGTAACTCATGGGGAAAGTGCTTTGAAAATAGTATTTAAATCTGACGAAAAACAAACAGGTATTAAAATTGAGCCCAAAACACCAATTGATGCTAGTAAACTTAAAGATTTTTGCCTAGTTTTTGATGCTACAAATCCGGGTGATTTCTCCACTCATCTTTATGTAGAAATAACCAACCATGAGGGTAAAACACGCACTAGGTCAGTATCTGTACCTGTAAATACTACAAAAACTTATTTTTTCGAATTAGAGGGAAAATACCTAAGGACTGACACTAATTTAAGAGATAACCCAAAACCATGGAATATTCCTTCCGTTCAAATGAAAATGAGAGGACGCATTGAACCTATAGATTTTTCAAAAATAACTTCCATTACTTTTTATACCAAGAATACACTGCATAATAAAGAAGTTGTACTTGATAATGTTTTGTTAGTTGAAACTCCTGAAATCAGCAACAATTATCTAGTTGGAATTATCGACAAATACGGCCAAAATGCAAAATTTAATTTTGAGGGAAAAATAACTTCTGATAACCAATTAAAAGCCATGGCACAGGCTGAATTGAAACAACTTGAAGAAGAAGGGCCAATGGGAGGACGAAGCACATTCGGGGGTTGGTTAAATGGCCCTAAATTAAATGCAACAGGTTATTTTAGGACGGAAAAAGTTGATAATAAATGGGCTTTGATAGACCCAAAAGGTTATTTGTTCTTCTCTATTGGAATAGCTAATGTGCGCATGGCAAATACAACCACTTTTACAGGTGTCGATTTTAAAAATGAAAAAATACGCAGTCTCGACCCTGAAGAAGTAACTCCAGAAGATTCAAAAGGGATGGTGAAACTAGGAAAGGAAATTACTAATACATCTTACATTGCATATCCAGAACGCAATAAGATGTTTTTGGAATTACCCACTTATGATGATCCTTTAGCAAATCATTATAGTTATCGACGAAAACAACACTTTGGTCCTTTTGCACATGGAGAAACATTCAGCTTTTACCAAGCCAATCTCGAAAGACGCTATGGCGAAACTAAAGAAGGAGAACATCTAAAGAAATGGGTTGATGTAACCTTGAAACGTTTTTTAAACTGGGGGTTTACTTCTTTTGGTAATTGGGCTGGTTATGAGTTTTACCACGAAAATAGGATGCCCTATTTTGCAGACGGTTGGATTATTGGCGATTATAAAACTGTGCGTTCCGGATATGATTTTTGGGGTGAAATGCCAGATGTATTTGACCCTGAATTTACCGAAAGAACAAAACTAACTATTAATAAGATAGCTGAAGAAGTAAAAAATAACCCTTATTGTATTGGCGTATTTGTTGATAATGAAAAAAGTTGGGGAGTGCCAGGTACAGTCAAAGGGCAATATGGTATTGTATTAGATGCTTTAAGTATGCCAGCAATTGAAAGCCCACTCAAAAAAGAATTTACTAGACTATTAAAGGCAAAATACCAAGATATTAAAGTACTGAATGAAGTTTGGGAAACAAATATTATAAATTGGTCTTCATTAGAAAGTGGTCTAAATCTAAAAGAACAAGAAGCCTATACTGATTCTATGGTTACTGATTTTTCAATGCTTTTAGAGGTTTATGCCACTAAATATTTTGAGGTGGTTCATGATGTTTTGGAAGAAATAATGCCCAATCATATGTATATGGGATGTCGATTTGCACCATGGGGTATGGGTAAAGAAGTTCTTAGAGCTGCTAAAAAATATGTTGATGTTATGAGCTATAACTACTATGAAGAAGGAATAGGAAAAAAGTATTGGTCCTTTTTAGAAGAAATAGATAAACCGAGTATTATTGGGGAATTTCATATAGGTACCGCGGTATCAGGATTGTTTCACCCTGGAGTTATACACGCTGCAGATCATAATGATAGAGCAAGAATGTACAAAGAATATCTCAACTCTGTAATAGATAATCCTTATTTCGTTGGTGCACACTGGTTTCAATACATTGACTCTCCTGTTTCAGGAAGAGCACATGACGGTGAAAACTATAACGTTGGTTTTGTTACAAATACCGATGTCCCTTATCCAAGTATGGTTAAGGCAGCTAAAGAAATAAATTCTGAATTGTATGCAAGAAGATTTAATAGCCCTATATCAAATAACAAATAATGAGAATACTGAAGTCATTTTTACTAATTACTTGCCTCTTTATGAGCAAGTTTGCAATGTCACAAGATGAAAGTATTATACGATTGCCAGAAAATATTCAGCCTCAAGATCGAATTGCATTTGCAATGTATACCGTACACGAAAATACGCTAAAGCTAACGGCTCAATTTCATCCAATTAAAAATTTTACTCCTTTTGAAGCTTCTTTAGAAATTGAAGAAAATGGACAATGGGTAGAAAAAGCGCAAGCAGAAATTATCTATCCTGGATACACTGCGCCATTTAGAATAGAAAACTGGGATGATACCAAAGAAAAGAGGTATCGAGTAGCTTATAATAATGAAGCGTATTATGTAGGTACCATCAAAAAAAACCCAATAGACAAAGATGAGTTTGTATTAGTTGCCCTAACATGTAATTCTATGTATCCTGAACATGGGGGTGATTTGCCAAAAGATGATATTGTAAGCAACATTTTGAAGTTAGACCCAGATTTAATTTTTTTTTCTGGAGATCAAGTATATGAACATAGTGAACATTATTTAGCATGGTTAAAATTTGGAAGAGAATTTTCCGAAGTATTTAGAAGTACTCCTGTCGTAATAACGCCAGACGATCATGATATCGGTCAAGGAAATTATTGGGGAGAAAATGGAAAAAAAGCAGATTCTAGAAGAGGAATTTCAGGAGGTTATTATATGCCTTTAGAATATATTAAAGAGGTAGAAAGAGCTCAAACTAGTCACCTTCCAGATCCTTATGACGATACACCAATTGAACGTGGTATTGGAGTATATTACACTGATTTGAAATGGGGGGGCATCAGCTTTGCGATTATTGAAGATAGAAAATTTAAAACAGGCTTAACTCAACTTGCAAAAGCGCATCCAGATGTATTTCCAGAAGGACCTTATGAGGCAATCTTCGACCCAAAAGTAGATACCCGACGATTTGATATGGAAGGAGCTAAATTGCTTGGAGATAGACAATTAAAATTTTTAGAAGAATGGACTACTGATTGGGAAAATGCAGAAATGAAAACAGTATTATCTCAAACAGCATTAGCTATGGTAGATAATTATACAGGCAAGTACGATAAGGAACTATTTGCTGACTTTGACTCAAATGGATGGCCTCAAACGGGAAGAAATAAGGCTTTAACAGTGATAAGAAAAAGTTTTTCGCCTACAATTACCGGAGATACACATTTAGGTGCTGTTACTAAAATGGGAATTGATACATGGGGAGATGCTGGTTATAATTTTACAACCCCAGCAATTGCAAATTATTGGTTACGTTGGTGGCAACCAAAAACACCAGGTAAAAACAGAGATAAAAATTCACCAACCTACACAGGCGAATTTTTAGATGGTTTCCATAACAAAATAACTGTTAAAGCAGTTGCAAACCCAACATTGCCAGAAATTAAAGAAGGTGGCTATTTATCTACTAGAGCTGCAGGTTTTGGAGTTGTTCGTTATAATAAACCAAATAGAAAAATCACATTCGAAGCATGGCCAAGAAATGTAGATATTCACGATCCAAACGCTAAACAATATCCTGGATGGCCAATAACTATAAAGCAGGAGGATAATTATATAATTAATGATGGATACGAATTACCAAAACTTCAGATTTCAAAAGATGACCAAGTTGTAACTGTGGCTGATCAATATACAGGAAATGTTGTTTCATCTATTAGGATTAATGGTAATCAATATCAACCAAAGGTTTTAAATAAAGGTGAATATAAAATTATTATTGGAGAAGGTGATAGCAAAAAGTCTATTGAGCATATAGGTGCACAAAAAAGAAATAAAAAAATAATTACAATCCATTTAGATAATTAGAAAAAATTATTGTTAAAATAATTGGTATCATGAACAAAGTAATTTCATTAAAACAAAAAAATCGCGTAGGATATATCGTAATGAATAAGCCCAAAGCCAATAGTTATGATATTGACTTCATGAAATTAATGGCTCAAACGATCGATAAGGCTATCGAAGACGATAAAATTAAAGTGATAGCAATTAAAAGTAAACTAGATAAGTTTTTTTGCACAGGAGCAGATGTAAAGGTCTTTCGACAAAATACAATGGAAGAAAACAAGCAAATGGTAAAGTACGCTAATTTGGTTGCAGAAAGGCTATTTAACTCTCCTAAAATTACAGTGGCCTTACTTAATGGCCATACTTTAGGAGGAGGATTGGAATTGGCTTTGGCTTGTGATATAAGGTTATCAAGTGATGCAGAATACTTAATAGGTATGTCTGAAGTAAAATTAGGCTTAATGCCTGGAAATGGCGGTACACAGCGATTAATTAGACGAATAAATTTAAGTAGAGCATTGGAATTTTTACTAAGTGGAGACGCAATAACCTCAGACCAAGCATTTGATATAGGTTTAGTAAATCAATTTTATCCAGAACAAGAATTTAAAGCATTAGCTACAGCGTATTTAGAAAAATTAGCATCTGGACCAGCACTTGCTATGGCAGCAATAAAACAAGCCGTTAGACTCGGAAGCGAAATGTCTTTAAAAGATGGTTTAAGGTTAGAATCCAAATTAGCTAATTCATTGTACGAAACAGAAGATGCTAAAGAAGGTTTTGATGCTTTTTTAGAAAAAAGAAAACCAATTTTTAAATAGTGCATAGCTTAAAATTAACATCATGGTACCAAAAGTTTATAAATGCTACATAAATGGAGAATGGATAGAAAAAAGTTCTGGTGAAAAAATAGATGTAGAAAACCCTGCTAATGGAGAAGTTTTTGCTTCCATATATACAAGTTCGATTGAAGAAACTCAACATGCATTAGAATCTGCCGACAAAGCACAATTCTCATGGCAAATGTTACCTCCAGTTGAGCGTGCTAAATATTTATATGCAATCACTGCAAGACTGAAACAGGAAAAAGAACATTTTGCTAAATTGTTGGTGATGGAACAAGGTAAAACCCTTGTGGAAGCGCGTTATGAGGTAGATGACACCATTAAGTATATTGAATATTCAGCAGAAGCAGGTAGACGTATTCAAAGTGCAATTTTTCCTTCTGATTTGCCAAACGAGCAGTTGAGTATCCACAAAGTACCTTTTGGAGTAACCGTTGGTTTAATGGCATTTAACTATCCTTTAGCACTTATTGGGCGTAAAATAGGACCAGCTTTAATTGCAGGAAATACCATGGTGATAAAACCATCAGAATTAACGCCTGTAACTGCATCAGAATTCTGTAGAATTATCCATGAAGCCGGATTACCAAAAGGCGTTATAAGTATGGTTGTTGGTTATGGTCATGATGTAGGTTCATATCTTGTTTCCAATCCAATTACAAAGCTTATTTCCATGACAGGAAGTACGCGTGCTGGTCAAGCAATTTATAAAGGAGCTTCAGAAAATGTCGCTGGTTTGGTATTGGAATTAGGAGGGAAGGCACCATTTATAGTTCTTGATGATGCTGATATTGATAAAGCAGTAGAAGCTGCTGCTATTTCTCGTTATGCAAATTGCGGGCAAGTTTGTATTTGCAATGAAATGGTTTTTGTAGATAGTAAAATTGCAGTTGAATTTACAGAAAAACTAACCAACAGAGTGAAGCAAATTAGAGTTGGAAACCCAATGACAGATGTAGATATGGGACCAAGTTTAAGCCCAAAAGGTTTAGAACGTATTGATGCTATTGTAAAAGAGAATATAGCTCAAGGAGCAGAGTTAATCATAGGTGGTAAACGGCCAGAAGGTACAGAATTCGAAAAAGGAAACTGGTACGAACCCACCATTCTTGGTAACGTTAAACCTGACCATGCTTCTGTTCAACAGGAAATGTTCGGACCTGTTTTACCAATTGTAAAAATAAATGGTTACGAAGAAGCTAAGGAATTGCTCAACAAACGAGATGATAGTCTTTCTGCCTATTTATATACCAATAATCATAAGTTAATAATGCGTTCTATCCAAGAGTTTCAAATAGGAACGATTTTTATTAACAAGCAAATTGTAGGTTATATTCAAGGATTCCATTCCGGACATAAAAAATCTGGAATCGGAGGTGAAGATGGTATCTATGGAATTGAGCAATATCTTCAAAAACGTACCATTTACATGAATTACGAATAAAAGATGATAAAATTAAAAGGAATCACTTGGAACCATAGTCGTGGTTTCACATCAATAGTTGCTTGCGCACAACGTTTTTCAGAATTAAATCCTGATGTAGATATTGCTTGGGAAAAAAGATCCTTACAAGCCTTTGCAGACGAACCAATAAACGAATTGGCTAAACGATATGATTTTTTAATTATCGATCATCCTTGGACTGGTTTTGCAGCAAGAACAAAAGTTATTTTACCACTAAACGATTTTCTTACAGAATCGTATTTAAGAGACCAAGAACTAAATTCTGTAGGAAAATCTCATATTAGTTATAAATTCAATAATAAGCAATGGGCTTTAGCAATAGATGCTGCAACGCCAGTTGCAGCCAGTAGACCAGATTTGTTAAAAAAACATGGATTAGATTTACCAAAAACCTTCGATGAGTTAATCGAATTATCAAAAACAGGAATGGTTGCTATTCCTGGAATTCCTCAAGATACTTTAATGAGTTTTTACATGATTTGCTCAACTCTTGGAGAAGATGTTTGTTTAACGGAAGAGCGTGTAATTTCAGAAGAAATAGGAATCAAAGCTTTACAATTATTACAAAAGTTGGGGAAGAACATTCGAGAAGAAAGTTACCAGTGGAATCCTATTAAAGTATATGAAGCAATGACCTTAACGGACGATTACTTATATAGTCCTTTTGCTTATGGATATACCAATTATTCCAGAGAAGGTTATGCTCGTAAACGCTTAAAGTTTCATGATATGGTTGTTTTAGGTAACCAAAAACTGATTACTACTTTAGGAGGAACTGGATTGGCAATTTCTGCAAATACTAATCATAAAGATATTGCGGGAAAGTTTGTGGATTATGTTGGTTCAGAAAATACACAAAAAGGTGTTTTTTTTGATAATGGTGGACAACCAGGACATCGAAAAGCATGGTTAAACAAACGTGCAAATGAGCTAACAGACAATTTCTTTACAGATACTTTGCCAGCTTTAGACAGAGCATTTTTAAGACCTCGTTATCATGGTCATATGTATTTTCAAGATAGAGCAGGGGCACCTATAAGAGACTATATGATGAATGGTGGAGATGAACATCAACTTTTAAAGCATTTGAATCAGATTTATCAAAAATCTTTATCAATTTAAATAATGATAAAAAGTAGATTTTTAATTATTGTATTAACATTTATTTCTAGTTTAATAAACACTATTTCTGCGCAATCAAAACCAAATATTATTTTAATTGTTGCAGATGATGCAGGTTATGGAGACTTTGGTTTCCATGGAAGTAAGCAAATGAAAACACCAGAGCTTGATATATTTGCTTCACAAGCAATGCATTTTAAGCAAGCTTATGTTACTGCCGCTGTATGTGGACCATCAAGAGCTGGAATATTAACTGGTAAGTATCAGCAACGATTTGGTTATGAAGAAAATAATGTACCTGGATACATGATTAATTCTTTTTTAGACGGTGATGAAATGGGTTTGCCTTTAAATCAAAAAACTATGGCAAATTACTTAAAAGATCTGGGTTATAAAACAGCTCTAATTGGTAAGTGGCATCAAGGTAATGCAGATAGATATCATCCTACCAAAAGAGGATTCGACCATTTTTATGGCTTTAGAGGTGGAGCTAGAAGTTATTTTGAATTTAATCGCGAAAACCCAAATTCTAGAAAAGAAGATTATTTAGAAAGAGGATTTGGGAATTTTGAAGAAAGCAAAAAATATTTAACGGTAGCTTTTGCAGATGAAGCCATTTCGTATATAAATAAGAACAAAAACAACCCTTTCTTTTTAATGCTTTCTTTTAATGCTGTCCATACACCAATGGAAGCACAAAATGAAGATTTAAAACAATTTCCTAACCTAGAAGGAAAAAGAAAGCAGGTTGCAGCAATGACGCTTGCTTTAGATAGAGCTTGTGGTCGTGTTTTTGATGAATTAGACAAGCTCGACTTGACTGACAATACTTTGGTCATTTTTACTAATGATAATGGCGGACCTTCAGATACAAATGCTTCTAATAATTATCCTTTGAGTGGTACAAAAGCCAATCATCTTGAAGGAGGAATTAGAGTGCCATTTTTAATGCGATTCCCAAAGCAAATTGCTGAAAATTCATCCTATGATTTTCCTGTTAGCACATTAGATTTATTACCAACATTTTATAAGCTTGCAGGAGGAAATGATAAAGATTTAAAAGATATTGATGGAGTCGATTTAATGCCTTTTATTCATAAAAAAACTACAGAAAGACCGCATCAAACTTTATATTGGAAAAAAGAAAATAGAGCTGCAGTTAGAGATGTCGATTGGAAGTTACTGCGTTTTCCTGATAGACCGGCAGAGTTATACAACATCAATGAAGATATTTCTGAAAGCCATAATCTAGCAAACAAATATCCAGAAAAAGTAAAAGACCTTTATAAAAAACTTTTTGATTGGGAACTCACATTAACACGTCCACTGTGGCAACTCAAAAGAGAATATGAAGGTAAGGCTATGGAACGAATGGATAATTATAGAGCGCCAAAAAGAGATTAAATGAATTTACCATTAAAAGACATTATAGTCCTTGAATTTGCTCAATTTATGGCTGGACCCTCTGCTGGATTACGTTTAGCAGATCTAGGAGCCAGAGTCATAAAAATTGAACGACCAAATAGCGGTGAAGCGGGTAGACAAATTGCTTTAAAGAATTTGTTTTTGGATGGCAGTAGTTTGGTATTTCATACAGCAAATAGAAATAAAGAATCCTACACAGCAAATTTAAAAGATTCCGAAGATTTAAAACGTGTTAAAAAATTAATAGAAAAAGCAGATGTGATGACACATAACTTCAGACCAGGAGTTATGGAAAACATTGGTTTAGATTATAATACAGTCAAAGAAATTAATCCACAACTGATTTATGCTACAGTTACTGGTTATGGTACAGAAGGTGTTTGGGCTAAAAAACCAGGTCAGGATTTACTAGTTCAATCAATGTCTGGATTTGCAAAATTATCAGGAAATAAAAATGACGACCCAGTTCCTGTTGGTGCAGCAGTTTCCGATATCATTACAGGTACACATTTAACTCATGGTATTCTTGCAAGTTTATTAAAAAGGGTGAAAACCAACAAAGGAGCATTAGTTGAGGTAAGCCTGTTAGAATCTACCTTAGATTTTCAATTTGAGGCCATTACAACTTTTTTAAACGATGGTCATCAAAAACCTGTAAGAGCAAAACAAGGAAATGCTCATGCATATTTAGCAGCTCCTTATGGTGTTTACAAAACCAAAGATGGTTATATCGCTTTAGCAATGGGTTCTTTAACAAATCTTGGGCGAATTTTACAGAATCCTGAACTAGAATCGTATAAAGACCCTAATACATGGTTTGAAAAGCGAGATGAAATCATGGATATTCTTCGTTCGATTTTGATTAATAAAAAAACAGAATATTGGTTACATCTTCTAGAATCTAAGGGTGTTTGGTGTTCTGATGTTTTTGATTATAAAAGACTATTGAACCATAAGGCTTATAAAGTTTTAAAAATGGATCAGAAATTTCATTTATTATCTGGTGAAACTGTTCACACTACCCGCTGTCCAATAAGATTAAATGATGAAAGGCTTTTTGCAATTAAACCTGCTCCAAGAATAGGACAACACACAGAAAGTATTATTAAAGAATTTAATCTATAGTTGATATGAAACCATTACAAGACATATTGGTTATAGATTTAAGTCAGCTTTTATCTGCTCCTTCCGCAACTCTTCGTTTAGCAGATTTGGGAGCAAGAGTAATAAAAGTTGAACAGCCAAAAGGAGACATTTGTCGTCACCTCTATGTTTCAAATGTTAATATGAATGGAGATTCTTCTTTTTTTAGAGCAATTAACAGAAATAAAGAAAGCTTTCAAGCCAATCTAAAAAATCACGAAGAGAAAGAGCGCATATTAAAACTCATTGGAAAGGCAGATGTATTAATACACAATTTTAGACCAGGAGTTGTTGAAAGATTGGGAATGGATCATGACTCAATAAAAAAAATAAATCCAGAAATTGTTTATGGAGAAATTTCAGGTTATGGCAAAGAAGGGCCATGGAAAAATAAACCCGGACAAGATCTATTGGTACAATGTTTATCAGGTTTGACTTGGTTAAATGGAAATGACAGCAATGAACCAATTCCGGTTGGATTAGCCATTGCAGATATACTATCAGGCGCACACCTAGTACAAGGAATTTTAGCCGCTTTACTGAAAAAAATAAAAACAGGAAAAGGATCAAAAGTTTCTGTGAGTATGTTGGAATCAATAATTGACTTTCAATTTGAATCGATTACCACATTCTATAACGATGGAGGACAGCCGACGATGAGACCGAAAAGTAATAGCGCACATGCATATTTAGGTGCTCCATATGGCGTTTATAAAACTTTAAATGGTCACATAGCTTTAGCAATGGGTTCTATTCCCTTTATCGGAGAATTAATTAAATGTGCAGAATTATTAGATTACCAAGAGCCCTCATGTTGGTTTACAGAACGCGATTCCATTAAAGAAATTATAGCCAAAAAAATAAACACACAGACCACAGAATATTGGCTCTCTATTTTAGAACCCGCAGATATTTGGTGTGCAGATATCTTAGACTGGAAAAGTTTATTTAACCATGAAGGTTTTAAAGTGTTGGATATGATCCAAAAAGTAACTATGACAGATGGATACAAATATGCGACTACCAGATGCCCAATAAAAATCGATGGGGAATATTTTAAATCTTCCCTGGGTTCTCCTATTTTAGGAGAACATACTTCAAAAATAGCTCGGGAATTTAAAATTTAAGTAACATTTATTTTTTAGAAACTATATGTAGTGGTAAAATATCGTCAAAATACATGTTCCCATCACTAGATGTAAAGGTTACACGTAGTTGATAAAAATGACCTTCAAGTAAATCCTTTGTAGGTGTAATACCATCCAAAGAAATTGTCATAGATGCTTTACCTGAAACGGTATTTAGGGCTTCTTCATACGTTAAAACATTGTCTTTAACTGGAATCCATTTACTTTTAAAATGACGTAACCAAAATCTAATACCCCCTTCATCTGCAGAAATAACACGGTTTCCAGAACCTGCATGATACTTAACTACTACGTCTAAATCGTCACCAACAACTAGTGGTTCACTTTCAATTTGCCCTTTGTTAACAATTTCAACATAAGGTTCAATAAATTGTTCAACTTCAAATTCAACTTCCTCATTAACTGATTTATCAGTAGTATAAGCAGCAATGGTTGTTTTCCCGGGAGCTAATGCTTTAACATTCCCATTTCTATCTACAGTTAGAATGTTGACATTGTTCGATTTCCATATAAGATCAGGATTATCTGCATTTTTGGGTAAAACGCTTGCCTTTATTGTATAGCTTTCTCCAGTGTAAAGTTTTGTTCTATCAGCATGTAATATTATTGATTTAACTGGTTTTGGAAACCATTTAATAATTTTGACATCAGTAGTTGCAGATAATCCATTGGCTTTGCTGGTAGCAGTAATTTTTGCCTTTTTATTTTTTTTGCCAATTGCTGATACCATTCCATTGTTATCTACCGTTAAAACTTTTTCATTACTTGAAGTCCATGTGACATCAGTATTCGCATTTTTGGGTTGAACAGAAACCGAAATTTCAGCTTTTGTCTTCTCTCTTATCTTTAAGGGTTCTATGTTTAACAAATCAGGATCCACATAATCAGTGTCATAGATTGTATTTGCCTTTTTATCTTTAAATTTAATCACCTCACCATTTCTCCATGTGATTTGAATCTGCTTTATATTCTCTTCTTTTCCTAGACCAAAATGAACAATATTTAGTAAACTTTGTGAAAAAACCTCACCTGCAGATCCAATACGTTTTTTGTATTGATTGTTCTCGGTAGTCACAATTACTTCTGCAGAAACAGCGTCAATATGAGATGTAGGCGCGTACCCTACTCTAACCAATACATAGTTATTCCTATTTCTAGTGTTGTTTGAATATAAATACCATTCTCCACCTTCGCTGCCATTTAACAAATCAATTCTACCATCCAAATCAAAATCAAAAGCTTGACCCATATCCCCATTTCCAGGTCCACCAACATCACTTGCACCATGCATTGTCGTTATTTCAAAAGAATTTTTTCCACTATTTAAAAGCATGAAATCCGAAATCCTTGCACCAATTCGTCCCCATCGATACACAAAAAGGTCCTGATGGCTATCGTTATTAAAATCACCAGAAGTAACTCCAAGTGTGTTTCCGCCTTGGGGGATATTCCATTCTTCTGAGACATCTGTGAATCTGTCACCATCATTTCGAAGTAGATAATCTGAATGATTTCTGTTTTGGGGGACAAAATTTGGTGCTACACTTGTTACTCCTGATAGACCAAATCTATATTGCCAAAAGAAATTATCATCGCGAACCAATATGGCTTTCCATATAGAATTTCCTATATAACCCAAATAAAAACCATTTTCAGAAATCTCATCAGGCCAACCTTTGGCCATTTCAGTTGTTATTTCCAACTCATCACCAGATTTAACAGTTTTAGAAATTTTGTTTTTCCCTAAAAAAATAGGATAGTTTTTACCGAGTAATGAACCTTGCTCCAAATAATAGTATTTATGCAACAAAATCGTGTCACCAGAAGAGAAATCAAATGCATCGTTGCCTTTATAGCCCCTGGTCTTTAAATCTAATTCTTTTGTTATTGGATTAAAATCAAGAGATGGAGACTCTCCTTCTCCTCCTTCAAAATGCATTCCTCTTGCTAAATACAAGTCTAAATCACCATCATTATCGATGTCGATATCAGTCATTGCCATAATATGTGATAATGACTTGATGTGCTCTGGAATGAGCGCAGTTACCTCTGTAAATGTAAAATCTCCATTACCTTTCCAAAGCGTCAGGGGTCCATAAAAAACGATATCATCGATATTGTCATTATTAAAGTCAGTCACCAGAACACGTGATTGTTCTATATTTTCAATATCCTTTATAGATCTGTAGTTAAACTTTCCATTCCCCTTATTTTCGTAAAAAAAATGCTGTGGTCGATCAAAATTGAGGCTTGCTTCATTAAAAAGAAATAAATCAAGATCACCATCCAAATCCATATCCATCCACCTAGCTCCACGACCTCTTCCTCCCCTATCTATTTCAACATCTCCAGTGTACATTACAAAAGTATTATTATCGTTATGATAGAAGTTTGCCTTTGAAGGGTTCTTACCATTGCCCCCACCTTGCGTGAGAACAAGATCGAGATCACCATCGTTATCATAATCGCCTAATGCCGTACCATGTAAGTCATGTTTAAACCATCTAGCGAGATCTTTATAATGTTTTGTTACTGTTCCATCACCGTTATTCCAATATAGTTTACTAGTTTCTGCATTATGATTGTTTAGAATAAAGTCATAATCTCCATCATTATCTATGTCCCCAATTGAGGGCCCTGCATATTTAAGAGAACTTACTTTATCTATTCCTGCTGATATCGAAATGTCATTAAATACAGGTAATTGAATTTCTGGCACATCTTCAAAATAAAGGTCAAGTAGGGTTAGTTTTTGGTCATGGGCTTGAAACCTCAGTTTCACATCTCCAAAATCTTCAAAACGAACAACACCTGTAACTCTCTGTACACCTTTCTTTGCAAGATTAAAATCGTCAATCAAAAGATTATCATTTTCATATACCGTCAAACCTGCGTATTCACCATCATTAACAATGTCTAAAAAAATTTTTTTAGTTAAGCTTCCCAACACTTTATAGTCCTTTATTACAGGTTTTGATGGTTGAATTTCTATAGCCGCTTCAACTGAATTAATCTTAGTTTGAGAAATCACATTAAAAGTTAATAACGTTAAAATTAGATGTAAATATGTTTTCATAATACCAGTTAAGATGTAATGCAAATTACCATTTCATTTATGAAAATAAGCCAACAAAAACTTCATATAAACTAGACATTTAAATCAATTAACGGATGATCGGTACTCATTCTAAAAGAAACAATGCGTCTATTATAATTTTTAATTGTACAGTTTTTGTAAAGTTGTTTTTAAGCATAAAAAAATTGATTTAAAATACCTTTACCGAAAATTAAAATCTATGAAAATTATCAAAATACTATTTTCACTTTTTTTAACTACAATGATGGCTTGTTCTAGCTCAGGGTCAGATGTAGAAGATGCAATTTCAGATAATAATGACAATAATCCTTTAGAAGAAACATGGATAACCATACCCGTTCCAGCCAATTCTGGACCAGGAAAAAAATGGGAATTTCAGAAAAATATTTCAGATAATTTCGAATATGATTCGCCGGCAAATAATAAGGGTGCTACATTTTTAGATAAATGGGATGATTGGTATCACAATGCTTGGACAGGTCCCGAGCCAACGATATTCAGCCGTGAACACTCATTTGTGACAAATAATGAATTAAACATAACAGCGGGCAGACCCATAGGCACTAACAACACCAACACGGGCATTGTCACATCGACCAATAGAGTTATTTATCCCGTTTATATTGAAGCAAGAGTGAAAATTATGAATTCTACACTGGCAAATGCAGTTTGGTTACTTAGCCCAGATGATACACAAGAAATAGACATTGTAGAAGCCTACGGCGGTGATCGTTTTACCAATCCATGGTTCGGGCCTAAAAGAGTACATCTAAGTCACCATGTATTTATTAGACAGCCTTTTCAAGATTGGCAACCTAATGACGAGGGAAGCTTTTACACTGATGGTCAAACCGTGTGGAGAAATGATTTCCACAGATATGGAGTTTACTGGAAAGATCCATGGAATTTGGAATATTATATTGATGGAAAACTGGTAAGAACTAGATCAGGTGTTGCTCAAATTGATCCGCAGGATTTTACGAATGGTACTGGTTTAAGTAAAGAAATGGATATCATTATTAGCGCGGAAGACCAAACATGGCGGGCAAATCAAGGTTTGTCTCCAACTAATGTTGAAATAGAAAATACTGCAAACAACACCTTTAAAATAGACTGGATCCGTGTATTTAAACCAATCGACAATTAAAATAGTTTTATATTCCCCCTTAACTTCTTTCTACCAAATATCAAAAAAGAGTTTCTTCAAAGCCAGTTTGAAACTGTTTTTCTTGATCATTTTTTTAATAATTGGTCTAACTGGTTGCAAACAAGAAATAAAAACTAATCGAGAAATAGATTTTAATTTCGACTGGAAATTTCAACTAATTGAAGATACCCTTTCTGCATTTCAAACACCACTAAAAGATAGTGCTTGGGAAGATGTACGATTACCTCACGATTGGAGTGTAGAATCATCATTTGATAAGAACTTGGAAGGATGTACCGGTTATTTACCGGGAGGAGTTGCTTGGTACCAAAAACATTTTGAAACTCCAATAGAGATAGATTCTGAAAATGCATTTATTCTTTTTGACGGAGTATACAACAATGCCAAATTCTGGTTAAACGGTCAGTATCTAGGTGAGAATCCTTATGGTTATTCGCCAGTTTATTTTGATGTAACAGATAAACTCAATTCTAATGGCGAGGATAATATCTTAAGTGTTTATGTCGATCATTCACGCTATGCAGATAGCAGATGGTACACTGGAAGTGGGATTTATAGAAATGTAAAACTCATCACAACAAAAAAACTACATATTCCTATCTGGGG
This sequence comes from Namhaeicola litoreus, assembly GCF_042679565.1. NCBI lineage: Bacteria > Pseudomonadati > Bacteroidota > Flavobacteriia > Flavobacteriales > Flavobacteriaceae > Namhaeicola > Namhaeicola litoreus. Next base: position 987,399 of record NZ_JBHTMY010000002.1, read on the forward strand.
AACGTATGTCACAACTCCTGAAATTTCAAATAAGAAAGCTAAGATTAATATTGAAATTAAGGTTAAAAATGATTTTTCATATGCTTCTGAATTTACCTTAGTAACGGATATTCTTGATAAATTTGGGAATCATGTAGCAACAACTACTTATTCTTCTGATTATATTAAATCCAATGAAATAAAAACAGTGAATTTAGAATTAGAAGTAACGAATCCAATGTTGTGGGATACTGACAACCCTAATCTATATAGTGCAAAAACCATTTTAAAAATGGATAATGAAATTATTGATAACTACACAACCCCTTTCGGAATACGAAGTATTGTTCACAACAAAGAACAAGGGTTATTGGTAAATGGGGCACCAACTTTGGCTAAAGGAGTTTGCTTACATCATGATGCTGGTTTAGTTGGAGCAGCAGTACCAAAAGGTGTCTGGAAAAGGCGCCTAACATTGTTAAAAGATGGAGGTGTTAATGCTATTAGAACAGCACACAACCCTTTTTCTCAGGAGTTTTTAGATTTATGTGATGAAATGGGATTTTTAGTACAAGCAGAATTGTTTGATGAATTAGATTACCCTAAAGATAAGCGTCTAAATTACCATGAAAGAGAACCAGATTATATTACATCTGGTTATACTGAACATTTTCATGAATGGGGAAAAAGCGATTTAACCAGAACCGTTTTAAGAGACCGAAATCATCCAAGTATTTTTGAATGGAGTATTGGTAACGAAATTGAGTGGACTTATCTTCATTACAGATATGTAACAGGTTTTTGGGAAGATCCAAAAGACCCACAAAATTCTGGAAATTATTGGGGAAGTGCTCCAATATTTTCACCAGAAGAAATGAAAGCGCGATACGACAAATCAAAAAAAGGAGAATACATTTTAGCTGAAACTGCAAAAAAGGCAAATCAATGGTTAAAAGAACTAGATATAACAAGAAAAACAACAGCCAACTTCGTTATACCACAAGTAAGTCATGTAAGTGGTTATGCTGACGCTGTTGATGTGGTTGGTTATAGTTATAGAAATAAAGATATAGATTGGGCGCAGAAGTATTTTCCACACAAGCAACTAACAATCAATGAATGCCCCGGCTCGTGGGAAGATTGGAAAGAGGTAATCGATAATCCTGAAGTTTACAGCATGTATATGTGGCCAGGAATTGCCTATCTTGGAGAAGCTCATGACCAATGGCCTACAAAAGTGTTTTTAGGTGATATGCTTAATTTGGCGGGCTTTAAAAATCAAGGCTGGAATTATTTCAAAAGTATATGGGTAGATGAACCACATGTATCAATTGGTACCCTACCTGTTTCAGAGTCTGGATTTAATGTTGACGTGAATGGTGAAGTATTTGCTGATTCTGAGATTGCTTATCGGTGGAGGCCTTCCAATATGCATTGGAATTACAAACATAATGATTCAATTATAGTCGAAGTTTGTACCAATCAAGAAAAAATAGAATTGTTTATCAACAACACCTCATTAGGAGTTAAAAACTTATCGAATAATAAAGATAAAATATTACGGTGGTATGTCCCTTTTAAAGAAGGTAAATTAAGAGCTGAATCAACCAATAGTCAAGCTCAGGCTGTTCTTGAAACAAGTACAAAAGCCACAAACTTTTCCTTTACCACAGATAAATCAACACTCAAAGCCGATGGTTATGATGTAGCACATTTAGTTGTTCAACTAAAAGACGACAAAGGAAGAGACGTAAAAACCGAAAACAAAAAAGTTACCTTCGAACTAAAAGGCGATGCAAGAATACTCGGAGTTGATAATGGTTTACCAGACAATGTCCAAGATTTTAAATCTAAGAGCATTATGACCGGTCACGGAAGATGCCTCTTAATTCTTCAGTCAAATAAAAACTCCAATTTAATAAAAGTAAAAGCCACTATAGATGGACAGAATAGTAAAGAAATTACTATAGACATACATTAGTTATCAAGGTTTTACAATCAAATATTTTTTTCGAAATACCAAAGGAGAACAATGCATGAACTTTTGAAATTGTCTGTAAAAAAATGGCAAGCTCTCATAACCACAATCATAAGCAATTTGACTTACTTGTTTATTGGTTTCAATTAACATTTTACTGGCAAGATTGATTCTATACTCATTTATAAAAGTAAAAAAAGACTTATTTAATGATTTTTTAAAAAATCTACAAAAAGCTTCATTTCCCATAGAGACCAGCCCCGATACTTCGTCAAGCATAATTTTATTTTTGTAATTCACTTTTACATAGTCGTAAACGATATCAATCCTGTAATTCGCCTTTAAATTTAGGTTTGGCGAAAACCCAGCTGATGTAAGTATGTCAATATCTTCCTCAGAACTCAGCTCTTCAAGTAAGGACAAAAAACTTAATAATTTATTCAAAGGAGGTTTACTTATAATACTATAAAGTTTATCTAGGCTTTTTTTGGCATAGCTTTTTTTGAATAAAATTCCTTTCGACGCCTTTTTTAGAAGCATTTTTATATTATAAAACTCATCTTTCTCCAACCAATCTGCACCCAACATCGATTCATTCCATTGAAAAACGATTGATTTTACAGATCCACTACCCTGATGTGTATTCTTCCAGCAATGTGGTAAGTTAGAACCTATTAAAACAAAATCACCTTCTTCAAACTTTTGAATATTGTTCCCTATATATCGTATTCCTTTTCCTTTTACAATATAGGTTAACTCATATTCAGGATGAAAATGCCAAGGGGCATCAAAATCCTTATTTTCATATATAAAGGCATGAAGTGAATGATGGTTATTAGGAATCTTTTCAAATTGTGCTTTCAAGTCATACAAATTTTTTACTAAAGATAGTCAATTATGATGCATATCATGACAATTCAAGTGGAAAATATATCAATATAAGCTATTATATAGCTAAAATCAAGGTAGATTGTTAATAGATAAAGTAGCACTTTTGATATACTTCAAAAACAATAAAAACATGACTAAGCGAGAAATCATCAAAATGGTACTTGACCACAAGAAACCTCCTTATGTACCATGGTCTTTTAAATTCACAAAAGAGCCAAAAGAAATGCTTCAAAAACACTTTAAAAAAGAAGATTTAGATGTTGTTTTAGGAAACCACATTTTAAATTTAGGCAGTGATATAGGCTTTTTTGAAGAAGTTCAAAAAGATCATTTTCAAGATGTATTTAAAGTAGTTTGGGACCGAACTGTCGATAAAGATATAGGAATGCCTGTAGAAGATATTATTAAAGAACCAACATTGGAAGGAGTTGAGTTTCCAAATCCTCACGACCCTCGTTTCTTTGCCAATATTGAATCTGAAATTGAAAAGAAACCTGACATGTTCAGGGTTTTTCAAATTGGATTTTCATTATATGAAAGAGCTTGGTCAATGAGAGGTATGGAAAATCTATTGATGGACTTCTACATGTATCCAGATTTTGTTCATGAACTATTGGGTAAAATAACAGACTATAACATTGCTCAAGTTGATAAAGCTTTAGAGTATGACATTGATGCTGTTTACTTTGGTGATGATTGGGGACAACAACATGGATTAATTATGGGAGCAGATTTATGGCATGAGTTTTTGTATCCTCACATTAAACGAATGTATAAGAGAGTGAAAGATGCAGGTAAATATGTGATGATACATTCTTGTGGCGATGTAGACGAATTATTCCCCTCATTAATTGATGCAGGATTGAATTGTTTCAATCCTTTCCAACCAGAGGTTATGGATGTTCATGAAATTCATGCAGATTATTTAGGGAAACTCTGTTTTCATGGAGGCTTATCTATGCAAAAAACATTGCCTTTTGGAACTGCTGAAGATGTAAAACAAGAATCGCTTAAATTACTCGAAATGGGTAGAAAAGGTGGTTACATATTCTCACCTTCCCACTCTGTAGAAAGTGATACATCACTAGAAAATATATTAACATTTATTGAAGTTGCACAAGCGCAACTAAAAGAAAAAGAATTAGCATAATGGAAGATTTATTTCAAAAAATATCGGACTGTGTAGAGTTTGGTAAAATCAATAAGGCTGCACCTTATCCACCAAACATGAAAGATCAAGATGGTGCAGATGAGTTAACTATTCAGGCCCTAGAACAAGGTGCTTCAGCAAAAGATGTGCTTTCAAAAGGATTGATAATTGGAATGGAAAAAGTAGGTATCAAATTTAGAGAGAATAAAGTCTTTGTTCCTCAAGTTTTAATGTCGGCAAAAGCTATGAATACAGCAATGGAACACCTAAAACCATTATTTGCTAAAGGAAATAAAGACAAAAAAGGGGTGTTTATCATAGGAACCGTTGCTGGTGATTTACATGATATTGGTAAAAACTTAGTTTCAATGATTGTGGAAGGAAACGGTTACGAAGTCATAGATTTAGGTACAGATGTTCCAGCAAAGAAGTTTTTAGATACCATTAATGAATTTCCAGATGCTATTATCGGTTTGTCATCCTTATTAACAACCACAATGGTAAGCATGGAAAATATAGTTCAAGAAATTAAATCAGCTTACCCAAATCAAAAAGTCACCATTGGTGGAGCACCAATTACACAAGATTTTTGTGATAAAATTGGAGCAGACAACTATTCTCCAGATCCTCAAGGTGTAGTTGAATTTATGAATAAATTAAAAAAATCTGCCTAATGAATGGTTTAGAATTAATACAAGCAGCAATGCAACGTCAAAAAGTGGAACGCATCCCATGGGTTCCTTTTGTTGGTGCACACGCTGGAGAACTATTAGGCTTAGATGCGACGACATATTTTCAATCGGAACAACATATAATTGATGGTGCTGAACTAGCAATAAAAAAGTACAATCCAGATGGAATTCCTGTGACTTTCGATCTTCAAATTGAAGCCGAAGTTTTAGGTTGCAAAATTAAATGGTCTAAAGATAATCCTCCTGCTGTGGTATCTCATCCACTTGCAGATGGAAGTCTAAATATCGAGGATTTAAAAGTGCCTTGTCGTTGTAAAGGTAGAATAGCAACAGTCATGAATGCTACAACCAAGATTAAGGAAAACAATCCAGATATTGCATTATATGGATTAATTACTGGTCCTTTTACCTTGGCATTACACCTTTTAGGAACAGATATATTCATGAAGCTATTTGAAGACCCTGAATATGTTGGAAAAGTAATGGATTATACGACTAAAGTAGGTAAGGCCATGTCTGATTATTATATGGAAGCTGGTTGCGATGTCATTGCTGTTGTAGATCCTATGGTAAGTCAAATAGACCCAATGTCGTTCGAGACGTTCGTGTCTCCTTACTGTACAGATTTATTCGCTCATATTAGAGAAAGTGGAGCATTAAGTTCGTTCTTTGTTTGTGGTAACGCATCGCAAAACATTGAAGTAATGTGTAAATGTAAACCAGACAATATTTCAATTGATGAAAACATTCCTTTAGATTTCTTAAAAGAGCAATGTGATACATACAATTTAAGTTTTGGTGGAAACATGAAGCTTACATCAGTATTACTAATGGGAACTCCTGAAGCATCAAAATTTGAAGCTATTGAATGTATGGACATTGGTGGTGATACAGGATTTATTTTAGCTCCTGGATGCGATTTGCCAATGGCAACTCCTGTTGAAAATCTGGAAGCTGTGGCAGAAATTGTTCACGACAAGTATCAGCAAGATGTTTTAAGAGCAAAAGGACAAACGGCTAAAAATATTGAGTTGCTTAATTTAGATGGCTATTTTGAAAAGGACAAAGTAAAAATAGATATCATCACTTTAGATTCAGCTTCTTGTGCTCCTTGTCAATACATGGTAAAAGCAGTTAAACTGGCCGTTGAAGAAATTGGAGCAGATAATATAGAATTTGTAGAGCATAAAATTAAAAACGAAGAAGGTATACAGATGATGATGTCTCTTGGTGTTAGAAATCTACCAACTATTTGTATCGATGGAGAAGTTGAATTTATTTCAATTATACCTCCAAAATCAGAATTAATTGAACGCATAAACAAACATTTAGATCAAAAGCAATTAGAAAACGCATGACTGCAGATTTAATTCTTATCAGTGGATTTTTAGGCAGTGGAAAAACAACATTGCTTAAAAATCTGCTGAAACTACAAAAGGATAAAAAAATCGCAGTGATTCAAAATGAATTCGCACCTTCTGGAGTTGATGGCAAAGAATTAAAACTTCAAAACAAAGACTTTGAACTTGTTGAAATCAACAATGGTTCTGTTTTTTGTGTTTGCTTATTAAGCAATTTTATAGAAAATCTATTATCCTTAGTAAATCAATTCAATCCTGAAATTATTTATTTAGAAGCTTCGGGAATTTCAGATCCAATCTCTATTTGCGAATTACTAAACAACGATAGCATTAGCCATAAAGTAAAATATGCTGGAGCATGGTGTGTTGTTGACGCATTGAATTTTGAGAAAAGTGCTGCATTGGTTCAACGTGCAAAACATCAAATTAGAGTTGCAGATAAAATTATTCTCAATAAAATAGATTTGGTTGATGATGCTCAAATCAACAATGTTATTGAATCTGTAAAAGAGATAAATCCATTTGCTGAAATTGCTAAACATGAGTTTTGCAATATAGATTCAGTTCATTTAACTCAAGTCCATACCATTACCAATGGAGCAATGGAAGTATCTAGACAAGAAGATATTAAAACTGCAGTCTATAGAACTACATCAATTATTCCTCTTGAAAATTTAGAAATTTTTCTACAAGAACTCACCAAGATTAGTATTCGAGTAAAAGGTTTTGTTCGGATTGATACGAATGAATACAGACTCTTTCATTTAACCTATAATAACTTCAATATTGTACCCCTTGAAGATTTCTCTGGAAACTGTGAAATTATTGCATTTGGAGAGGAGATGAATTTAAGATTGTTGCGAAACACTTTTCAAACTGCAAGAACTTTAGTTTTATGACAGGAATTGTTTCATATAAAATTGATTTTTCAGAAATCAAACTCGATAAAAAAGAAATATCTTCCTTTATGGGTTTGGGTCCCAATCCAGACGAACCTTTCAATAGTATGATTGATGAGGCCATAGCTTTATTGTCTAAAAACAAAAACATTGAAGGAGGTTATGTTATAAAACCCGTTACAGATTTTTCCATAAAAGATGGAAGTATTTCTGTTGAAGAAAAATCTTTTAATACAGGTAGAATGATAACTTCTTTCTTAAAAGGTTCCGAGTATGTGGCATTATTTATATGTACTGCTGGTTACGAAGTAGAAAAATGGAGTAAAAAGTTTCAAACGGAAGGTGATTTTGTAATGAGTTTTGTTGTAGATGCAACTGGCTCTCTTTTAGTAGAAGGTGCTATGGATATTGTTTACAATAATATCAAAGACTATGTAGAAAACGATACTCTTTCAGTAACAAATAGATACAGTCCAGGTTACTGTGATTGGAAAGTGATAGACCAACAAAAGTTATTCTCATTTTTACCGGATAATTTCTGCAAGGTAAAACTAAGCGAATCGTCTCTAATGAGTCCAGTTAAATCGGTTTCCGGAATTGTTGGAATTGGAAAAAAAGTAACACATCGCGAATATATTTGTGATACGTGTAGCAGTACAGATTGTGTGTATCGCGCTAAAAAAATGTATGTCAGACATTGATTTATTCTGTATATGAACAACTAAATGAATGCCTACTATTAAAATAGATCAAAATAAGCACTTTTTTAGTCACATTACACTAATATTTTAATTCCTTGACTTTCTATTTTTATCATCTAAAAATTTTAAAACATGACAAAAACTAAAGATCTGTCTAAGCTACATGGACTAGTTTCCAATTTTTTTAAATGGCCACAATCACCAGAAGAATGGGAGCAATATAAACTAACCGATGAACAAATAGCATTCTTTCATGAGAATGGTTATCTATCGAATATAAAACTATTAGAAGAATGGCAAGTTGACCAACTAAATGAGGAGTTAGCTGAAATACGAGATCCAAAGCATCCAGCACATGAACTTTTTTACGAATTTCATACGAATGAAGCCGTTGACCCTAAAAAAGTGATTTTCCACTCCTTAGGACATTGGAGAATAACTCCAGGCTTTCATGATGTAAACTGGAATCCAGCATTTGTTATGGCGGCAAGTCAGCTATTAGACAATAGATCTGTGCGTTTTTGGCATGACCAACTGTTTTGTAAACCTGCAAAACATGGAGGTGTGGTTGCATGGCATCAAGACTACTCTTATTGGACAAGAACTGTTAAAATGCAACATTTAACCTGTTGGACGGGTTTGGACGATGCGACTAAAGCAAATGGTTGTTTGCACTATATTCCTAAAAGTCATAAATGGGGATTATTGGATAAGATAGTTTTAACTGGAGAAATGGATGAGTTTAAAAACTTTCTAACTGATGAACAAAAAGAAGAGTTTAAAAATCAAGTACCAATTGAAATGAAAAAAGGATATGGAACTTTTCATCATCCTTTAATGGTGCATGGTTCTTACGAAAATTCTTCTGAAATATCTCGAAGAGCATTTGTTTTAAATGTTTTTGCCGATGGTACTGTTTCCAATTCGGATGAACCTTTGTTAAAAGGTGTTCCTGTTATACCAAAAGGGAAAAAAATGGAAGGTCAATTTTTTCCTTTGTTATTAGACAGATCACAAACATAGCATTTAATTTATGACTGTAAAATACTTATGTCCATTTTGGGGAATGGAAGGCTTATCTGCTGATGAATTTATTGATAAAGTATTGAAGTATGAATATGATGGAATAGAAATTAACATTCCTAACGATAGCGATTTTGAAAATAAATTGCTTTCACGAATAAAAGACGAAAATCTAATTTTTGTTGCCCAACAATGGCTAAGTCCAAAATTAGAAACGGTAAATGAATATATTGTGAGGTTGGAAGATCTACTCCTAAAAAGAGCATCTTTAAATCCTGACTTTATTAATTCGCATACAGGAAAGGATTATTTTTCATTTGAAGATAATTGCCGAATTATTGAAAAATGTTTTGAAATATCAAAAAGAACAGGTGTAGAAATAATACATGAAACACATAGAGGCCGATTTAATTATAGTGCAAAAAAAACAGTTGATTTTTTAAAACAATATCCAGATTTAAAACTTACCGCAGATTTTTCTCATTGGGTTACCGTTTCTGAATCTTTTTTAGAGGATCAAATGGATGATGTTCAAACTGCCGTTAAAAAATGCTATTATATTCATGCAAGAGTAGGGTATACGCAATCACCGCAAATCAACAATCCTTTTGCTCCAGAAAATAAAGAAGCTCTTGAAATTTTTACGAATTGGTGGAAAAGTATATTACAAGACGCAAAAATTAGAGGGCAAAAAGAGTTTTATATTTGTCCGGAATTTGGTCCAAAACCATATATGCCTTATTTGCCTTTTAAAAATGTTCCCATTGAAAATCAGTGGAACTTAAATAAACAAATGATGCTTTATCTAAAGAATATCGATCTTAGCTAAAAAAAACCTTGATAAAACTATCAAGGTTTTTTTTAGGAAATATCCATTTATTCAAATCCTCTTGCAACTGGCATTTTCTGGTCAGCTTCCAGATGACCTTCTTCTGCACCAAGACTTGGATAGTATCTAAAATAATTTGCCCATCCATACTTTTGCTTGATTTCAAAAGCTTCTAAACCGATTTCTCTCAACTCTTTTTTATCTATGGTTTTATCAGATACTAATAAGAAATAATCGTTTTCAGATAAAACATTTCCTTTGTCATCAACTAAAGACATTTCCACATAGAATTTATCTCCTAGCTTACCAGGAACTTTACACGATACATCAAAGAATTTCTTTGAGCTGTCTCCTGAAATTTCGCTTACATCAAATTCTTCTTCTTTGACTACCTTTTTAGCTTTGTCCAAGAATTTGATCGATGCTTTACAATTGTTAAATGACTTATAATAATCATTTACAATCCACAATTCCCCTTTAAATTCTTCTCCAGGTAACCACCGTCTATCGTAATGTTTCATGGTGAATAAAACAGGCTGATAGGCTTTTTTAACATGGTTGAATGACATTTTCTTTTCCTGATAATAATCTACAATTCCCCATTTCATATCTGGAGCAAAAGTGATGTAATGACAAATACAAATGGCACTTGTTTTAGGCTTTCTGGTTCTAAAATGCTCCAATGCATATTGAAAAATTACACCTTGTGCAATTTGAGTTGCTTCAACAAATTTCTCGAATCCATCTCGACTTTGGTCACCAAGTACTTCAAAGTTAAGTGTTCTTAAGGCATCAAAATCTGTCCAATGATGTCCCCAACTTGGTCCAGGAGGCCAAATTTCGTTTTCAGGTATGAACTTCTTTATACTCTCTACATTTGGACAAGAAGAAATGGCTAATTCTGGAATTACGGCATAATCTAAACTTGGGAAATAGTCTTCCATAACGAATTCTCCTTCACCATAAAATAAATCGTTTGCATGAAAACTTTCGTTTGGTTTGAAACCTAAATTGAGTCCAACTTCATCACTTAAAGGTGATGAAGGAATAAAATATAAAGATGTATATGGTTTGATGGCTTCACCAAGTCCGTTTACAAATTCTAAATTGTGTTTTGGGTCTGAAGCTGTCATAAACAGTTCTTCCGAACCTTCCAACAACACAATACAAGGATGATTACGTTGTTCTTTTACAGAGGCTATTGCCTCTGCATAAACAGCCTGTTTGAACTCTTCATCTTTAGGTAAAGATAAACTGGCCAATGGCAATACATCTTGCCAAACTGTAATTCCTGCTTCATTACACAATTGATAGAATAATGGAATCTCCTCTGGATGCCATCCAAAGATTCTTAGATTATTGAAGTTAGCTTCTTTCGCTAATCGAATTAATTCTTTGTATTTACTTGGATGCGCTCTTCCCATAAAAATATCTGGAGGTCCTCCCCAAGTTCCAGAACGCATAAAATGACGTTTTCCATTTATCATCACAGTCCAAGGATTTTCAACTTGATCTTTAGTGAAACCTGGGTTGAGTTCCATTTTTACTTCACGAATTCCAAACGATGTAGAAGTTGTATCATGAAGCGCTTCACCTTCAGTAACGGTTACTTTGGCAGTGTATAAATTTTGGTCACCTAAATCCCAAGGCCACCATAATTTAGCCTCATTAACATCAAGGCTTAAGGCTACAGAATTTGTTCCTTTTGTTACTGCAATGAACTTTGTGATTTCATAAGTTTTAGTGTCCATGTTTTCACCTTCAACCTCAACTTTTACAATAACATTTTTCGCTATAGAATCATGGTTTAATAGCTCAAGCTCTATGCCTAATCTCACCGAATCTTCCAACAAGATTGTTGGTTTTACATAGGTATCTTCAATAGTTACTTTTCCTGTTGCTTCTAAGCGAACAGGTTTCCAAATTCCTGTAGGAGGTAAGCTTACCCAATAGTCGCCATGCCATGCAGGTTTACGACCAGCTACTTGACTGTAGCGTCTTGGTGCAGGATGTAATCTAACCATTAATACATTGGTACCGAAACGTAAACTTTCGAATCTAATCGTGTCTGACACATCAAATTTGAATTTAGAAAACATACCTTCATGTGTACCTAAAAACTTTCCGTTCAACCAAACATCACAAGCATAATCCACTCCATCAAAAACGAGTTGGATATGTTTTTTATACATCTCTTTTGGAACATCGAACTGACGTTTGTACCACCACTCATTCTCTGGAACCCATTTTGCCTTTAAACTATTTCTTCCAAAATGTGGGTCTTCAATTCTTCCTGCTCTCCATAAATCTGTATAAACATCTCCAGGAACTTTTGCGAAACTCCAGTTAAAGGAATCTCCAGTGATATCAAAATTTAATTCATGGAACCCAATTTTAACACCTTCATCAGGACGAATACCTTCGAATTGCCAATTATTTCCGCTTAAGTCAAAGACAATTTTATCGTTAGAAATTTTTCCTTTTTCAGATAAATAATCTTTTTCTTCTTTGCTTATGTTTTTCATTTAAAACCTAAATTTTTTTATTCGTCTTCTAATTTCCACGTTCTAACCCAATCAATGCGCATGGTATTAATCGCATCATCGTTTAGATCGGATTGTGGCGGAAGACCACCTAACCATTCTGCTTCATTCGTCCATAAATCGAAAATAATTTCTAAATCACGTGTAAATTCTCTGTTGTAGGTCTTGCCATCTTCATGTTCTCCAACGGTAACACTTCCAGCTGGTTCACCATCTAAATAGAACTGGATGTGCTTGGAATCTTTCCACCAAACACCATAAATATGATAATCTTCGTTCCATCCAACATTTTTTAAAGGATTAGCAGAAGATAAATTTGATCTTCTAAAGTTTCCTTTGTTTCTTACCGTTTGTGGGATTAGATTTTCATCAGCTTGAAAGTATTGCGAATTCATTTGCGCTGGAAATACATCTGCAGCACAATTAGTACACGAGGGTTTAGAGTTGTTTTCGATAATATCAATTTCATCTCGATTATTGATGTCTCCATTATTTAGCCAATAGGTATTATAGGCAGAAATATGAGATGTTTTTATTCGAGCTTCGGTGTACATCGGATATTTGGTTTCTGCTACAGAATGAATTCTTGCCGTTTGAAACCATCTGCCATCAGGATTACCTGAATTTAATGTTGCTTTAATCCAAAGCTTTCCGTCTGTAACTCCGGAGTTTTCGCTAGATGTCGACATAAAAACAGGTACACCATAATTCCATGTAGATTTAAACCATTTTGTATTGTCCCAAGTATCAAATTCATCAGACATAGACTCAAATTTCACCCATTGTTTTCCATCAGGAGTTGTGTCTTCTATAGAGGTGAAGGATGGAAAATTAGGATCCATATTATCAAAATCTTCTGCAGTAGGTTGATATTCGTTTACAGTAATATTAACTGTTGCAGTATCTGAATCGCCATCAACATCAGTAACAGTATAGGTAAAACTGTCATTACCAAAGAAATCTTCATCTGGAATATATTCAAAAACTCCATCGCTAATTTCGTTAACCTCTCCATTATTTGCAGCTGTAGTTAAGCTATAATTATCTGAATCTCCTCCATCGCTTCCTAGGATGTCATTCAGAGAAACATTAACTTGATTTGAAGTGCCAGCAGTACTATTTTCTTCTACAACCAAAACATCATTAACAGCAGTTAGTGTGCCGTTCATATTTTCAGGTTCATCAGAACCAGAAGAACTTCCGCAATTCGTAAATAGTAAAGTTGTAAAAAGAAAAACTATAGCGTATCTATAAATATTTAATAATTTAAAGTGCATAAGTGTCTTTAGTTTTTTGTTCTGTATTCATACATAGAATACGTGGTTTCTTTTACTTTTTCTATTAATTCTTCATAAGGATTGTCGCAAATATCTAAAAATCCAACATTGTAGTTTTCGCCATCAAAACGTCCAGTATTTGGTTCGTCTATATACTGAAACCAATGCGCTCCAACTATATTTGGATGTCTTAACGCACCTTGAATATAATCTTGATACATTTGCCCTCTTTCTGTTTGGTCTTTTGCCTTTTTTATCCCAATATGAAAACTTCCTCTATCCAATGCACCAAAATGAAATTCGCCAATCATTACAGGTTTGTCCACACCGGCCGGAAGTCTGAAATTTGCGATGCTATACTCGTATTTATTAAAGCTCATGATGTCCAAGTACTTACTTGCAGCTGTTAAAACAGCATCGTTATTTGCCCAAGCAAAGCGACAGCCTAAATAGTTTTGATTTGGTGCAATTGCTTTAAGTTCTTCGTTTATTACGCTAAAATAAGTGTCTGCAATTTTCTTGTAAAACGCTATTAAATCTTCTTTAGCCTTTATCTCGTTAGGTTTTTCTACTGTGTTTAATAATGCATCCCAAGATGCATAATTTGAGGTCCAAACTGCATTAAGCTTTTCTATATTTTGATATTTTGATTTTAAGTCGTTAACAAATTCGATTTTAGCAGGTTGAGTAGCTGGACTTTGAAGTGTGCCAACCGATAATGAACCTAATAATCCCCAAGACAATTCGTTATCTACAAAATAACCAATGCACCAGGGGTCATTAGCTCCTTCTTTTTGTGCCATAACCGAATTCCGTACCGCTGTTCTAAAACTTGGGTCAAACACATCGTGAAATTTCCCCCAGAATCCTGTAGAGCCTTCTATTTTTGGAGTTTCATGAATCCATATAGAACCAACATAAGGTGTTTTGTGCTGACGTGTTGCACCGAAATCCGACATAAACCCAATGGTGTTCATTCCCCAATCTTTTATGCGCAAATGCGCCATGTCTTGAAAGGTTTTTAGCCAATCATCTCCAAATTTTCTGTATAAATTACTTTGGTAAAAATTATACGTTTCATAAGGGATTTTGTCCCTATAGAAGCCATGTGTAGCTATAGTACCTTTACCATAGAATTCATTGAAATCAGAATTCTTTTGAGGTAGATTTCTAAAATACTGTTCCCTACCGGTTATTCCTGTAAAAACCGAATTCGATGCTACACAATTTAATCCTGCAGACCAAAATAAATAACCCTCCGGATCAACCATCCACCATTGATCTTTCAATTTTTCTGTTCTAAAAAATCCAGTAGCCTTTAGTCGGGGCCCATGGGTCCACCCACCGAACTTACCTCTGTTTTCAGGCCCGGTAACTCTTTCTAAATAGTCTAACTCTCTCAAGCCAGATTCTTTCAATTCTTTTTCTGAATGCATCTTGTTTTTCCAATCTTCATGAATGTATTGGCCATATTCATCAACAAAAGGAAAAAAATTATCTGGATTTCTTTCCTCATATCTTCCAACAGCTTTTACATTATCGATGGTAAAATGGTTGGGTTGGGTAGCATATCTCGAACAAAAGGTGAGCTCTGTAACCTGACTTAGATCTGCTTTTATTTTACCCGGAACACCGCGCAATCCTTCAATTTCAATCTGTGGATTAAAAATCCATGGTGTCCAGGCTAAATCAACAGTTATAGTTTTACTTTCTCCTGGTGAAAGGTCGATATAATCAGAACAATACCACCTTAACAGGTCGTCCGGATCATTTCCTACAAATAATTCTACTTGAATATCCTCGTCTCCTACATTTGCAACTTCTGCCTTTATTTGGAAATAACCAGACAAGTCCCAAGGCTTTCCCTCCGGACATAACAATTTTACTCCTGTTTCTTTGATCGTATATCCATTGTTCACTTGGATGAACTTATTATCTAAAGAATCTCTTAAATCAAAACTAGCGTCTTGTGGTTTCACTAATTCTATTTGCGAAATATCTTCAAAATCAAATAATAACAACTCATGCCTCTGATCTTGCTCCCGAATTGGTTCCTTTTTACAGCTGCCAAGGAATATCCAAACAAATAACAAGAGTAATACTGATTTCATCAGAATAGGTCGTATTTTTATTAATGATGTCATGTTCATGAATAATTATTTATCTCGTTTAACCAACATCGCTTCGAGCTGTTCAAGTGATTTACCCTTTGTCTCAGGCACTTTGAACCATATAAAAACAAAGCCAAGTACTGCAAATACGCCAAAAACAAAAAATGTCATTGCATTTCCTAGAATAGACAATTCCCATGGAAATAATAACTGAACTAAAAACGCAACGCCTAGATTAACTAGCCCGACGAACGAAATAGCAACACCTCTTATTTTATTTGGAAATAACTCAGAAAATAAAACCCACATAACTGGACCAATAGACATAGCAAATGCGCCAACAAATCCAATAATTCCAATTAATATGAGTAAGGTATTCATCTTAGCAGAGGCTGTAATCAAAGTAACCTCATGAACTGCAGCACTTTCTTGTCCAAGTGTCTCTACTAGCGCTTTCTTAAAAGTGAGATCGCTGTCAAATACTTGGCCTTCTAGCTGCAGAATCTGCTCATGATTGATTTCTTTAGGGAGTTTTTCTATTTCACTATGGGTGAGCGTATAGGTGGCTTTGTTAAATCCATGACTCAAGACAAATAAACTAATAGCTATTCCAGCCATCCCTATAATAAGCAAGGGCTTTCTTCCAAATTTGTCTATGGCTAACATGGCTATAATAGTAAATATTAGATTTGTCACCCCAACTAATATTGCCTGAACAAAAGAGGCGTCTGTGCCAATCCCTGTTTGTTCAAATATCATAGGTGCATAAAAGAGCACAGCATTAATGCCTACCAACTGTTGAAAAATTCCTACGATCAATCCAATGATGATTACTTTTCTCATGGATTTTTTAAAGATGTCACCTAATACTGACTTCTCCTTATTTTGATCCGCGACAATACTTCTTTCTACCTCATCGATTTGACTATTTGCATCATCATCAGAAACTACTTTTTTCATCACTTCAATGGCTTCATATTTTCTGTTTTGTGTCATCAGCCATCTTGGACTTCTCGGAACCATGAACAAACCGAAGAAATATAAAATGGCAGGAAAGGCTTCTAAACCTAACATCCATCTCCAATTCCATTTGCTAAAACCCATAGATTTGGCCCATTCAGCGTCGAAATTACCTAGTTTAAGTATTAAGTAATTCGTAAAAAAAGCAATAGAGATTCCTAAGACTATGTTTAGTTGGTTAAAAGAAACTAATTGTCCCCTTTTTTCAGAAGGGGCAACTTCAGCGATATACATTGGGGCAATAATCAAAGCGGCACCAACAGCTAAACCACCAATCATTCTAAAAACGATTAACCAAAAAAAAGATCCGGCCAAAGCAGATCCAACTGCGGAAATAGTGAAAAAAATTGCCGCGAATTTGAGAATTCTCCTCCTTCCGTATTTGTCACTCATAGGTCCGGCGACGATCATTCCCAAAGCCGCAGTTAACGTGATCGAGCTCACGGCCCAACCTAGTTGTATTTTAGAAAGATTGAACTCTGGTTCAATGAATTTTACTACACCTGATATGACAGAAGCGTCAAATCCTAGTAAAAATCCTCCAAGTGCAACAATTGCTGCAATTCGAATTGTATATAGTTGTTTTTTTGACATAGGGTATAATTGTATATTTTTCTATTTATTTTAATAAGGCTTGGAATGTCCTTAACATTATCCTTTTAATTTTTGAGCTCAAATTTATCTCGCTACCCTACCTGAGGCGTCTCCACCCATCAGTTTTTCAACTTCGTCTACCGTAACTAGATTCGCATCTCCTTTGATCGTGTGTTTTAAACATGAAGCTGCCACTGCAAAGTCTAAAGCATTTTGATCATCTTCCGGGTATTGCAATAAACCGTAGATCAAACCACCCATAAAACTATCGCCTCCACCTACTCTGTCTACGATATCTGTAATCTGGTACTGACGTGTTTCATACATCTTTTTACCATCGTACAACACGCCTGCCCAGGTGTTGTGTGAAGCAGAAATAGAACCTCTCAAAGTGGTGATCACTTTTTTAGCTCTAGGAAATTTTTTCATCATTTGCTGGCAAACCGATAAAAAGGCTTCTGCTTTTACATCATGACCGTGTTTGGTGACATCTAAACCTTCAGGATGTATGTTAAAATGCTTTTCTGCATCTTCTTCATTGCCCAAGATCACATCGCAATAGGATGTGAGCTCTGTCATGATCTTTTCTCTGTCTCCTCCGTATTTCCACAATTTGGCTCTGTAATTCAAATCTGTTGAAATCGTGATTCCTTTGGCCGAAGCCGCTTTTACCGCTTCTAAACAAGCATCTGCTGCTCCTTGTGAAATGGCAGGTGTAATCCCTGTCCAGTGAAACCAAGTGACTCCATCAAATACTTTATCCCAGTCGATCATCCCAGGCTCTATCTCAGACATAGAAGAATGGGCTCTGTCGTAAACCACTTTTGACCCTCTGCTCACCGCACCTGTCTCTAAGAAAT